>NZ_FNEJ01000090.1 GCF_900100085.1 Salipiger marinus | reverse complement strand
GTAACGGCCCGGTTGCTACCGCGGTCCGTTTTGCTTGACGCGAGCGATGATCTCGGGCTCTCCGACGAAGTCCTCAAGGAAGTCGCTCCATGTTTGGGATGATCGGCGCGCGTCTGCGAGCATGTCCTTCAGCTCTTCGATGCCGTCGTCGGTCAGCGCCGTGAGAGCTTCGTCCCGCCC
Source organism: Salipiger marinus (assembly GCF_900100085.1). Classification (GTDB taxonomy): domain Bacteria; phylum Pseudomonadota; class Alphaproteobacteria; order Rhodobacterales; family Rhodobacteraceae; genus Salipiger; species Salipiger marinus. Next base: position 1,503 of record NZ_FNEJ01000090.1, on the reverse strand, counting down.
CGTGTGGACGCTGATGATGGCTCCGTAGCTGAGGTTGTCGTCGTTCGCGACGATCTCTTCCAGCATTTCGAGATCCTCGCCGAGCATCTTGGCGACGTATTCCATGGTGCAGACGTGGGTCACGGCGGCTATCAGGCTGCCTCGGCTCGAGCAGTGGCCAACTGTGTCCAGTTCCACGGCAGAAGTTCGTCGAGACGGTTGATCTTGTGGTCGTTGATGCGATCGAGCACGTCGGTCAGGTAGGCCTGCGGATCAAGGCCATTCATTTTCGCGGTCTCGATGATCGTCATGGCGCGGGCGAGTGTCTCGGCCCCGGTATCGGCGCCCGCGAAGAGCCAGTTTTTCCGTCCGATGCCGATCGGGCGCAGGGCGCGCTCGGCCGGATTGTTGTCTATGCCGACCCGGCCGTCTTCGAGGAATAGACAGAAAGACGACCAGCGGCTGAGCCCGTAGCGGAACGCTTTGGCCAAGTCTCCTTTCCCAGGGAGGCGTGCGATCTGCTGCTCGGCCCAGGCCCGGAAGCTTTCGACCTTGGGCAGGCTATGGGCCTGGCGCGCAGCAAGCCGGGCCTCGGCAGGCTGGCCTGCGATCTTCCGCTCGATGTCGTAGAGCAGGCCGATGCGGTCGAGCGCCTCGCGTGCGATCTCTGACCCGGTCGAGGCCCAGACGTCATGGAAGTCGCGGCGCAGATGTGCCCAGCAGGCCGCCTCGCGGAACCGGGCGGCGCCGTCCGGGGCTGGGTCGTAGAGCTTGGCATAGCCCTTGTAACCGTCGGCCTGAAGGATGCCGCGGCTCTGGCTCAGGTGCTCGCGGACGTGCTCTTCCTTCCAGTCCGGAGCGAAGCGATAGACGGCGCCTGGCGGTGCCGTCCCCGCCCATGGCCGCTGGTCGCGGACATAAGTCCAGATCCTGCCCTTCTTCACGCCCTTGCCGAGGCCCCGGTCGCGCAGGGACCGGTCCAGCACTCGTATCGGAGTATCATCGGCATGAAGCAGGTCGCTGGCCATGACCTCGGCCTCGATCCGTTCGGTGAGCGGCTGGAGCACCTTCATGGCGCGGCCGCACCAGTCGACCATCGTGCTGTCGGGGATGTCCGCGCCCATCCGGGCGAAGATCTCGTTCAGGCGATATAGGGGGATGTGGTCGTCGAATTTGGAGACGAGGATGTAGGCCAGCAGGCCAGCGGTCGCCATGCTGCCCGGGATTGGCCGGCTCGGAGCGGGCGTCTGCACCATCCGCTCACAGCGGCGGCAGGATTTCTTCGACCGGGCGATCTCGAGAACCTTCAACTGCGCCGCGACCAAGTCCAGCATCTCGCTGACGTCCTCTCCAACAAGGCGCAGATCACCGCCGCAATCCGGACAGCAGCTGCCGGGATCGAGCTCCCGGCGCTCGCGAGGAGTCTTGTCCGACACGCGCGGACGACGACGGGGGGCCTTCTCGGAGCTCTCGCTCCCGGATGGCGAAGGCTCCGCCTTGACCTGATCCGTCGGCGCGGCGTCA
>NZ_FNEJ01000086.1 GCF_900100085.1 Salipiger marinus | reverse complement strand
AAGGCAGGCTGACGGCGCGCGAGGAGCCGGGCCTCGTTTCCGCGGGCATTGGGCATGGGATCACTCCATCGGATTCTGGGGGGTTTCGTAGAAAAGGGTGACGGGCAGAACGGCGCCCTTCAGGCTTTCCGCGCCCTCCATGGGCACGGTGTCGCTGGCCTGCGGCGCGCCGGGCTCGCACCAGCTGACGGTGCCGCCAAGGCTGCGATCCGCCAGCAGCAGCGCCGCAACCTCCGACAGCAATATGTCCAGCGCCGCCGCCCGCGCCGGGCCCTCGGCGGCCTGTACGACACATTCGAGCTCGACCAGGCGGGACCATTCGCGGATCCCGGTGCCAAGCTGCTGGCCCTCCTCCTCGGGGTCTTCGGGGACAAGATTGACCAGCCCCTCGGGCGGGCAGAGCACCGGCAGATCTTCCTCGCGCATCACCTGTGCTGCGAGCGGCGCCAGGGCCGACAGGATGGCATCAAGCGCGGCTTCGTGACGGCTGGTCATCGCCGCCTCCGCCGCCGGGGGCCCTGCGACTGAAAGGCTGCGTCGATCTCGCGGGCAAGCCCCGCCGTCACCGAGGTGACGACAGCCTGCACGTTGAGGCGGCGGCGCAGCCGGACCTGTGGGACCAGAAAGAACATCGGCACGGTGAGCAGGCCATGACCGCTGGCCAGGGCCCGTTTGCTGCGCGACAGCGCGTAGCCGCCGCGCTTGCCGCGCCGCTCGCGTTGGTTGTCGACCACAAGAAGGGAGGTTCCGCCCTTGACATAGACAAACCGGAGCGGTCCGAACTGGTCTTCAGGGAAATTCGACGGCGTCAGGCGAACGCCCTTTCGTCCCGACTTTGGCGCCGCCGGGGTTGGGATTGCCAGAAAACGCGTCTTGCTGGCCCGGATCGTGGCGCCCTCTTCAAAGGCTGCAACAAGCTTCTCGGCTTTCGAAAAGACATAGGACGCGGCGTTCAAGCTCACATTGCCCTTCGGGTAGTTTTCCTGCTGCCAACTCCTCGCAAGCCTACGTCCCAGTCCACCTGCGATCACATCTGCCCTAAGGGCATGCTTCAAGACGGTGGCCTGTTTATGAACGCCCTTGGTCACCGCCCGCTTCGCAAGGTCCAGCTCCTCCTCCAGATAGCGGCGCAGATCGCCCTGGAGTGCGGCCTCAAGGCGCGGGCCCCTCATGCCGGCACCGTGTCGAGCAGCACCTTGTAGCGGCGCGGATCGCGGATCCGGTGATGCTGGACGCGGCGCCGCTCCGCGCCGATCAGCAGCACCGCCCCCCTGCCATGACCGGCAAAGGCGCTGGCGAGGATCTCGAAAAGCCCGGTGGCGCTCTGCACGCGCAGCTCGCCTAGGCTCGCGATCTCGTCAGGCCGGGCGGGCAGCAGGCGCACCGGTACCGCCACGCCGTCGGGATCGAGCGTGGCGGGGAGGCCGTGGCGCGCGAAGCTGTCCTCCACCGCGTGCAGGAAGGGGTCCATCTCGTCAGGCCCCGGTGCTGTCCGACGGGTCGGCCGTGCCGCCCGATGTCGGATCGGAAGCGCCCCCCGCCTCCGGCGCAGCCGGGGCAGCGGGCGATCCGGGCTCTGCGGCTGCGGGCGCGGCGGCGCTGGTCGCGGCAGCGATTGCGGGACTTTGCGATGCACGAACCTGATCCCTGGTTGCGCTGTCTGCCGGGGCCGCAGAGGCAGACGGTTTGGCGTCGACAGCCGAGGTGGCTGCGGGTTTGAGCGGTTTGGTGGTGACAGCATCGCCTTCCTCCTCGAGGGTCACGCGGGCCCCGGCTTTCTCGGCCTCGAGGCGCGTGGCGATGGCGGCGGGCACCATGCCGGACCATCCGGCGGGCAGCGTGCGCCGGGCCGAGGGGCCGAGCTGATAGGTGAAGGCGGCGGTCATCAT
>NZ_FNEJ01000084.1 GCF_900100085.1 Salipiger marinus | reverse complement strand
GCATCCGGTGGAGAGATCACTAGCGAGAATGATGACATGAGTAGCGACAAAGAGTGTGAGAGACACTCTCGCCGAAAGTCCAAGGGTTCCTGCTTAAAGCTAATCTGAGCAGGGTAAGCCGGCCCCTAAGGCGAGGCCGAAAGGCGTAGTCGATGGGAACCAGGTCAATATTCCTGGGCCATGTGGTGGTGACGGATCGCAAAGGTTGTCAGTCCTTATCGGATTGAACTGGCAGCTCAGCGGTCCCTGGAAATAGCCCCACTTTTAGACCGTACCCTAAACCGACACAGGTGGACTGGTAGAGAATACCAAGGCGCTTGAGAGAACAACGTTGAAGGAACTCGGCAAAATACCTCCGTAAGTTCGCGAGAAGGAGGCCCAGTTTCTACGCAAGTATTGGCTGGGGGCACAAACCAGGGGGTGGCGACTGTTTACTAAAAACACAGGGCTCTGCGAAGTCGTAAGACGACGTATAGGGTCTGACGCCTGCCCGGTGCCTGAAGGTTAAAAGGAGGGGTGAGAGCTCTGAATTGAAGCCCAGGTAAACGGCGGCCGTAACTATAACGGTCCTAAGGTAGCGAAATTCCTTGTCGGGTAAGTTCCGACCTGCACGAATGGCGTAACGACTTCCCCGCTGTCTCCAACGTTGACTCAGCGAAATTGAATTGCCTGTCAAGATGCAGGCTCCCCGCGGTTAGACGGAAAGACCCCGTGCACCTTTACTACAGCTTCACACTGGCATCAGGCCATGCATGTGCAGGATAGGTGGTAGGCTTTGAAACAGAGACGCCAGTCTCTGCGGAGCCTCCCTTGAGATACCACCCTTGCATTGCTTGATGTCTAACCGCGGACCGTTATCCGGTTCCGGGACCCTGTGTGGCGGGTAGTTTGACTGGGGCGGTCGCCTCCTAAAGCGTAACGGAGGCGCGCGAAGGTTGGCTCAGAGCGGTCGGAAATCGCTCGTTGAGTGCAATGGCATAAGCCAGCCTGACTGCAAGACTGACAAGTCGAGCAGAGTCGAAAGACGGCCATAGTGATCCGGTGGTCCCAAGTGGGAGGGCCATCGCTCAACGGATAAAAGGTACGCCGGGGATAACAGGCTGATACTGCCCAAGAGTCCATATCGACGGCAGTGTTTGGCACCTCGATGTCGGCTCATCTCATCCTGGGGCTGGAGCAGGTCCCAAGGGTATGGCTGTTCGCCATTTAAAGAGGTACGTGAGCTGGGTTTAGAACGTCGTGAGACAGTTCGGTCCCTATCTGCCGTGGGTGTAGGATACTTGAGAGGAGTTGCCCCTAGTACGAGAGGACCGGGGTGAACGAACCACTGGTGGACCAGTTGTCGTGCCAACGGCAGTGCTGGGTAGCTATGTTCGGACAGGATAACCGCTGAAGGCATCTAAGCGGGAAGCCCCCCTCAAAACAAGGTATCCCTGAGGGCCGTGGAAGACCACCACGTCGATAGGCCGGAGGTGTAAGTGCAGCAATGCATTCAGCTGACCGGTACTAATGGCCCGATAGGCTTGATCCGATCCAGGAACAGCAAGACTGTTCCCGATCCATAAGCATACATCACAAACACAAGATGTACCTGACCTGGACAACAATGTTGAAAAAACACTTGCACCAAAATGCAAGCGTGGGTCTTCCCCGGTTTGGTGGTCATAGCGCGAGCAAAACACCCGGCTCCATTCCGAACCCGGCCGTTAAGTGCCGCTGCGCCAATGGTACTGCGTCTCAAGACGTGGGAGAGTAGGTCACCGCCAAACCTGGAAAGACCCACAAAACGTATCTCTCTACACGATCCAAATTACCGCAATAAACCAAACATCGCGGTAAAAAAAGCGCACGCAAAGCGCAATCGGCGCGGGATGGAGCAGCCCGGTAGCTCGTCAGGCTCATAACCTGAAGGTCGTAGGTTCAAATCCTACTCCCGCAACCA
>NZ_FNEJ01000082.1 GCF_900100085.1 Salipiger marinus | reverse complement strand
CCGCTGGCGCTGCTGGCGATCCGCATCCGCGCCACGCATCAGCTGACCGGCCAGCTCGATCAGGTCAATGCGGTGGTGCAGCGCCATGCTCCGGATTGGACCGGCAGCGCCTGGGAGACCGGGCTGTCGCGCAATCCCGCCAGCGCCTATGTCGCCGCCCTGACCGGGCCGGGCAACCCCTGGCCGGTGGCGGAGACGGGGCTCGATTGGGCGGCGCTGGCGGACTGGCATACGTTCTGCGCCGAGAAGGGCCTCAAATACGACCGGGTGCATGAGGGCGGCGAGAGCCTGGGCGAGGCGCTGCGGGCCATCGCGCAGGCCGGGCGCGCCAGCCCGCGCCATGACGGGCGGCGCTGGTCGGTGGTGGTGGATCGTTCGCAGGCGCTGGTGGTCGACCACCTCTCGCCGCGCAACACCCGCGACTTCCGCTGGAGCCGTGCCTATACCGATCTGCCCGACGCGCTGCGGGTGAGCTTTGCCGACGAGAGCAATGGCTGGGAGGTGGCGGAGATCGTCATCCCGCGCCCGGGGCTGGTCGGGGAGCCGCAGCTGACCGAGGAGCTGGTGCTGCCCGGCAAGACTGATCCGGCCGAGATCTGGCGCGAGGCGCGGCGGCGGTTTTACGAGGCGATGCACCGGCCCGACACCTTTACCTGCGTCATGGATGGGGCGGCCCGGGTGGCGACGCGCGGCGATCTGGTCATGGCGAGCTGGGACGTGCTGGCGCGCACGCAGCTCTCCGCCCGGGTGCGGCAGGCCGTGGACCGGTTCCTGGTGATCGACGAAGAGCTGCCCGTTGAAGAGGGCATTGAAGAGGGGGGTGAATGGGGCCTGCGCTGGCGGGTCTATGACGGTCCCGACATCCACGGCCAGCCCGACACGGTGGGCCGGTCGGTCGTCGCCAAGGTCACCGGGCAGGGCCGCAGCCTGATGGTCGCGGGGGAGGAACCTCTGCCCGAGCCCGGCAGTCTCGTCCACCTTGGCCCGCTGGCGCAGGTCAGCGAACCGATGGTGGTGGTGGATGTGGAGCCGGGCGAGGGGTTCTCCGCCCGGCTGACCCTGGTGGCCGAGGCCGCGATCATCGACGCGCTCACCGAGGCCGAGGAGGCACCGGCCTGGGACAGCATCGTCGGCGAGGTGATCCCGCAGCTGAGTGCCCCGCCGCAGATGCCGGTCTGGCGCGGGCTGGAAAGCGGGCCGGACGAGGAAAGCGGCGAGATCCTGCTGCGCGTGCTGCTCGGGGCCTCGGCGGGCGAGCTGCGGCTGCTGTCGGGCTTCGTGCTGGAGCATCGCCTCACCGGCGCGCCGGGCTGGACCGTGCTGCAGATCGCCGCCGCCGAGGGCGGGGCAGAGATCGCGGGCTACACGCTGGGGCAGGAGGTGCAGCTGCGCGCCAAAGCCGTGGCCTTTGACGGCGATGAAAGCCTCTATAACACCACACTCACCCATGTGATCGGCGCCAGTGCCGCGCCGGTGCCTGCCGCGCTTGATCCCGAGGGGATCGTGGTCAGCGGCGGGCTCGGCCATGCCACGCTGGCTCTGGCAGTCAGCGATCCCGCCACCGTCACGGTGCAGCTTTACCGCACACCCGCTGGCGCCAGCTTCGATCCCGGCACCGATGCGCTGGGGGAGCCGCGCCCGGTCACGCCAGGCGCCACCGTCACGCTGGTGGATGGCGATGCCACCCGGGCCACGCTTCTCGCCGATGGCGGCTTTGACGAGTTCGGCGTCTGGACGGCGGGCAGCGGCTGGACCGTAGGCGGCGGGCAGGCCAGCCATACGCCCGGCAGCGCCGGGGTGATCAGCCAGGAGCTGACGCTTAACCCGGGCAGCACCTACCGCGTGGCCTTCCAGATCGGCACGCATGTCGCGGGCACGCTGACCCCGGAACTCGCGGGCGGCCCCCTGCAGCAGGGCGCGGCGGTCAGCGGCACCGGCTGGCATTTCGCCGAGCTCACCGCCGCCTCCGGCAATGACCGCTTCCGCCTCGCCGCCTCCGAGGATTTCGACGGCGCGGTCACCGCCGCGCTCCTTTATATACGCACCCCCGCCTGCGCCCCCGCAGGCCCGGTCGAATACCGCCTCGCGCC
>NZ_FNEJ01000085.1 GCF_900100085.1 Salipiger marinus | reverse complement strand
GCCAAAGGCAGGCTGACGGCGCGCGAGGAGCCGGGCCTCGTTTCCGCGGGCATTGGGCATGGGATCACTCCATCGGATTCTGGGGGGTTTCGTAGTAAAGGGTGACGGGCAGCACGGCGCCCTTCAGGCTTTCCGCGCCCTCCATGGGCACGGTGTCGCTGGTCTGCGGCGCGCCGGGCTCGCACCAGCTGACGGTGCCGCCAAGGCTGCGATCGGCCAGCAGCAGCGCCGCGACCTGCGACAGCAATGTGTCGAGCGCCGCCGCCCGCGCCGCACCCTCGGCGGCCTGCACGACACATTCGAGCTCCACCGGGCGGGACCATTCGCGGATCCCGGTGCCAAGCTGCTGGCCCTCCTCCTCGGGGTCTTCGGGGACAAGGTTGACCAGCCCCTCGGGCGGGCAGAGCACCGGCAGATCTTCCTCGCGCATCACCTGGGCGGAGAGCGGCGCCAATACCGACAATATGGCCTCAAGCGCGGCTTCGTGACGGCTGGTCATCGCCGTCTCCGCCGCCGGGGGCCCTGCGCCTGAAAGGCCGCGTCGATCTCGCGGGCAAGCCCCGCCGTCACCGAGGTGACGACAGCCTGCACGTTGAGGCGGCGGCGCAGCCGGACCTGCGGCACCAGAAAGAACATCGGCACGGTGAGCAGGCCATGACCGCTGGCCAGTGCCCGTTTGCTGCGCGACAGCGCGTAACCGCCGCGTTTGCCGCGCCGCTCGCGCTGGTTGTCGACCACCAGCAGCGCCACCTTGCCGGGCCGGTCGACAAAGCGCAGCGGGCCGTAGATATGCTCGGGAAAAGTCTGCGGGGTCAGACGTTTGCGCCCGACGCCGCGCTTTGGCGCCGCCGGTGTCGGGATGGCAAGGAAGGACCGGGTGTTGCCGCGGATGACAACCCCTTCGGCGAAAGCCCGGATCAGCTCCGGCGCCCCGGTCCGCACCACCGAGGCGGCGCCAAGCGAGGCGCCATGTTCGGGATAGACCTTCTGCTGCCAGCTGCGCGACAGCCGCTGACCGAGCCCGCCCGCCACGACATCGGCGCGCAGCGCGGTCTTCAGCCGGGCACCGGTGGTGCGGATGCCTTCGGTAACGGCAAGCGTGGTAAGGTCCAGCTCCTCCTGCAGATAGCGGCGCAGATCGCCCTGCAGAGCGGCCTCGAGGCGCGGCCCCCTCATGCCGGCACCGTGTCGAGCAGCACCTTATAGCGGCGCGGATCGCGGATCCGGTGATGCTGGACGCGGCGCCGCTCCGCCCCGATCAGCAGCACCGCCCCCTTGCCATGACCGGCAAAGGCGCTGGCGAGGATCTCGAAAAGGCCGGTGGCGCTCTGCACGCGCAGCTCGCCCAGGCTCGCGATCTCGTCAGCCCGGGCGGGCAGCAGACGCACCGGCACCGCCCCGCCGTCCGGATCGAGCGTGGCGGGCAGGCCGTGGCGCGCGAAGCTGTCCTCCAAAGCGCGCTGGAAGGGGTCCATGTCATCAGGCTCCGGTGCTGCCCGATGCCGGATCGGTGGTGTCGCCCGATGCCGGATCGGAAGCGCCCCCCGTCTCCGGCGCAGCCGGGGTAGCCGGGGCAGCGGGCGCTCCGGACTCTGCGGCTGCGGGCGCGGCGGGGATGGTCGCGGCAGGCTGGGGGCTTTGTGATGCACCAGCCTGATCCCCTTTTGCACTGTCCCCCGTGGCCGCAGGGGCAGACGGTTTGGCGTCGACAGCCGAGGTGGCTGCGGGTTTGGGCTCGGCAGGGATGGTGGCTGCGGGTTTGGGCGGTTTGGTGGTGACAGGGACATCAGCATCTTCCTCCTCCTCAACGGTCACGCGGGCCCCGGCTTTCTCCGCCTCAACGCGGGTGGCGATGGCGGCGGGCACCATGCCGGACCATCCGGCGGGCAGCGTGCGCCGGGCCGAGGGGCCGAGCTGATAGGTGAAGGCGGCGGTCATCAT
>NZ_FNEJ01000081.1 GCF_900100085.1 Salipiger marinus | reverse complement strand
TGTCGCGTTTAGTTCCCGATTTCAATTGAAGCAGTAAGCTGAAACTGAAGCGCTGGAATTTCATCTTAGCGCTTCACCAAACACGTCAAGAATCCTGGGCATCACAGCCCTGCGGCTTTGGTTAGGTTCACTCGGAACCTGTCGCGCCTGCGCTGATAGCGCCGGGTCATCTCGGCCGACGCATGTCCGAGTTGCTTTTGAACATAGCGCTCATCAACCTCTGCCGACGAGGCGAGCCCGGCGCGTAAGGAATGGCCGGAGAACATTGCCAGCCGTTTGGCGTCCGGCAGATCGGACCTGACGCCGCTTTTTAGAACGCTCGCTTTGATCAGTCGCGCGACGTGCTTATCGGAGAGGCGCGCCTCGAGGGCGCTTTTGCCATCCCGGGAGATGCGCACGAAGACCGGCCCAAAGTCGATGCGTCCGAAGTGTAGCCATTGCTCAAGTGCGTGGACGGGACAGGTCTGGTCGCTTGAGCCGCGCCCGACCTCAACCTCGCGCCACCCGGTCTTGGCGTTAAGCGTCAGCAGCGCGCCTTTGTCGAAGATCTCGAGCCAGCCGCCGCTGTCGGGGGTATCGTCCTTGCCGTGGTCCAGGCTGACAATCTCGGACCGGCGCAGACCGCCCGCATAGCCCAGAAGCAAGATCGCCCGGTCTCGAAGCCCGCGGAGATCGAAAGGAAGGGTGGCCACCATGGCCTGGATGTCCTCAGGCAAGATCGCCTCCTTCTGGACCGGCGGGCGCGCATGCTTGCGTTTGATCCCGGCCAGAACGGTGGCGATGTGCCGGTCCTTGCGATCAAGAGTGAACCCGCGCTGCCTGTAGTTCCAGGCAAGCCCCGAGAGACGGCGCTCGATCGTGGAGACCGAAAGGGCAGGGGCCTTCTCGGCTGGTGCAGCAAGATCAGCTACATAAAGTCCAACCATCTCGGGCGAGGGGGGCAGAGGTTCTGTGCCTTTCAGCCGGCACCAGCGGGTGAAGTGTTTCCAGTCGGCGGCGTAGGCCTTGTTCGTATTTCCTGCCGTCGAGGCCTCGGCGTAGTCGCGGGCGGTATCGATCAGCCGGTCGAGCGCGCCGGAGCTGACCACATGGGCGGGCAGAGCGATTGAGGCTCCGTCTCGAGAGGTTCTCTCGTTGTGCTCGTCACTGTTCGGCGCGGTATCAGGTGCTGAGCTCGAAATCTCAGACTCAGACCCGTAAGAACCCGCGATTTTGGTGCTGTTATTTGTGAGACTACCCATGTTTTTGAGCATATCATTTTTACGTCCGATAACACAAGGTTATCGGACATTATGGTGAAATATAGAGTGAGGCGTTTTCTGTGCCATTTTCTGGATAAAAGCGCCGCGATGGTTTAGGCTTCAGTCATGACATTTGCCCGACCGGATCACTCCATCAACCCAGAGACTCTACCCCGGATGCCCGCATGGGTCACCTCGGCACGTCCTGAAACCTTTGAAGATGTGGCGTTTTTGTCGGGAGCGGCGCTGAACCACCTGCATCTTGTGTTGGGCCGCGAAGAGGTCCCCAAAGCCTTGTTGCGGGACCGGCTGGCGCTGCCAGCGGCCGAGGCATGTGTCGGGTTTTCTGGTCGTCCGGAAAGAGCCCCAGAGCTGCGCGACGAGATTCATCTTCTGCGCCCCGGCGATCTACCTGGTCCCGCGGGGGAAACTTACCTTACCTGGCGTCGCGCGGTGGAAAGGTCGGTGTCGGTCAAGGCTTTGAGCCGAGCTTTACCGACCTTCGAGTCGTGCCAGATCGCCACGTGGCTGGATGCGGGAAATGGGGCACCGGTGACCCGGGCTGCGATGGTGCTGGATGCTGTCCTGACAGAGGCGCCGCGTGCCGAACTCCCGGCGTTGATCCTCGCGGACGCCGCCCTCGCCCAGGCGCTCGGTTGGGATCATGTCGTGCCGCTGCTGGCCGCGGGTTTGAAACGCACAGACCTGCGCAAGCGGGGCCACGATTTGCGCCTGGCCTTTCATCGCGCTGTGACCGCATCCGCGGTCGAGGCCACGCGTCTGGCTGTCGACCTCGCGCGTCGGGCTGCGCTTTTGAAAGAGGTTGCACCAAAGCTTCGGGCCAAGGGGGCTGGGGAGGCGGTTGAGATCTTCCTGACACAGGACGCGGTGGCACCCGGTGCCTTGCCTTTGCGGGACCGCGCCGCGCGCCGGCTCTGCGACCGGCTGGTCGATCTCGGCGCGGTGCGCGAACTGACCGGCCGCGACACCTTCCGGCTCTA
>NZ_FNEJ01000091.1 GCF_900100085.1 Salipiger marinus | reverse complement strand
GAACGCCTCGCACCCATTGATCGCATCATCATGCTCGTCCTGCTCTGCGAGCTCTACAACGTTTCGGACGCGCCGGAGCGCGAGGCCGTCCTGCGGCTCTTGCCGGATGATACGAGCTTGGCCGCCCTCGAGTATACCTCCCTCCTGATGGCCCTGCGGGCGCCTTCGGCCTTCGAGGCGGCCCAAGCGCTCCACAGGATGGCGCAACCTGCTCGTGCCATGCGCCAGAACGGCCTCACCCTCGAAGAAATTGGCGGGTCGTCTCCCGCGCATCACATGGCGGGAGACCTCGCTGCGGATATTCAGGCGTGCAGGAATGGCATTGCGCGCTGGTCGGAGATCCCACGATCTTTGCTGATCTATGGCGAGCCGGGCACTGGCAAGACCGTGTTGGCGCAGGCCATCGCGCGGTCGGCGGGCGTGGCAATTGTCATTGTGAGCGTTGGGGAGTGGCAGGCGAAAGGACATCTTGGTGACATGTTGGGCGCCATGACCAAGTCCTTCGCACAGGCCGTAGACATGCGTCCCTGCATCATTTTCATTGACGAAATCGACTCATTCGGGTCCCGAGACGCCTCAGACAGCGAGCGTAACAGCAATTACCGACGGCAAGTGATCAACGCGCTGCTCAGAGAAATCGACAAGTTTCTAGTTCTCGATGGCACCATTCTTCTTGGGGCGTGCAATTCAGTAGACACGCTCGATCCTGCGATCGTCAGGCCCGGGCGCTTTGATCAGGTCGTCGAGCTCACGCGGCCGCCGCTCGGGCAGATTGCCCACATGCTTCGGCAGGTGTTTCCCGGTGCCGCGGATGTGACGCCACTGGCGCAGCTCTGCGCCGGCCGGACGCCGGCCGCGATCGACGCGACGCTTCGCGCGGCGAGGGCCGCGGCCCGCCGCGACGGGGTCCCCTTCGATGCCGACTTACTTGCGGCGCAGCTGGGCGGCGGGCGGCCGGACCACCCGGCCTTCGAGCGCCGCATCGCCCTGCACGAGGCCGGGCACGCCTTGGTCGCGGCGGTGTTGCTCGGCCCGGCGGCCGTCGAGCGCGTGGTTATCGGGCAGGAAGACGGACGGACGATGCGACGGTCTGCAATCCAGGAAGGGACGCTTGAAGAATTCGAGCGTGAAATGATGATGCTCATGGCCGGCCGTGCCGCGGAGCGCCTTGTCCTTGGAAATGTCAGTGCTGGCAGCGGTGGTGGTCCAGGCAGCGATCTCGAGCGCGCGACACGCCTGCAGCTGTTTTTTGACAGGCAAGCTGGGCTTGGAATTCACGGTCCCGCCTGGCTCGGAGAGGCTGATATGTCGCGGGTCTCCGAAGAGTATTGGGACCGCGTGCGCGTCAAACTCGAAAAGTTCGAGCGCATGGCGTGCGATCTTCTGGAGCCGCACCGAAATCAGCTTGAGCGCCTTGCCGCGGAGCTGCTTGTCCGGCGCGAGATGAATGCTGAAGAGCTGCGACCCTGGCTCAGCCAACTGGCCCTCGAAGCCTGATCCCTGCCTTTCTCCCTTCAAGAAACTTCGGAATACCTCACGTGTCATACTCTTCTCAGGGCGCTTCCGGCGCCCTCTTTTCCCAGCTCTACCGTGTCCTGCCCGGCCGTTCCCTCAGCATGGTCCCGAATGGGCCAGGACTTTACGCCTTCACAGCCGATGGCAAGCTGTATTT
>NZ_FNEJ01000003.1 GCF_900100085.1 Salipiger marinus | reverse complement strand
CAACATTGCTCGCACGAAAGTAGCGAATCGCCAAGTTCCAGGGCCTCAAGGTCAAGTGTTTGGCAAAAGCGCCGCAACTTGTTGAGGGGCTTAGAGCCGGATGTATCTGAGTTGGAAGTTTTCTGGTGTAACACAGCAACTTCGAACGGCCTCCAAAGCCGTTGTCCGCGCCTCGCATGAGGAGGTAGGTATACGCTGCATCGTCATCGCCCTTGGCCATCGCGGCCTTTTCAGTTGGAACGCTGTCCGTAACTTATTGATTTCCATAGGTACCACATTTTGGAACATTGCCCCGCAAGCTATTGTCTTAACTTGGTTTAGCGTTGTTCTGTCGGGTGCACCACTTCTCCTTTTCAGGTCGGTTCAGTTGCCCCTATGGGGCGATGCGGTCGTGCTGTCTGCTGTGCGGCGTCAGTCGTGGCGGTGGGGCTGTGGGCCGTTGGGGCGGGTCAGGATGAAGGTTGCGGCCCCGGCGATGCAGATCGCCTGTATCGCGAGCAGGTGCAGCGCCAGCCCCATGGCCACGCTCAGCCCCAGGGCTGCGGCCATCATGGTCAGGGCCATCGCCTTGTATTTCGGCGCGATGGCGCCATGGGCGCGCCAGTCGGCGATCATCGGGCCGAAGGTCCGGCTCTGTTCCAGCCGCCGCTGCAGCGCCGGGCTGGAGCGGCCAAAGGCGAAGGCGGCGAGGATCACGAAGGGCGTGGTGGGCAGCACCGGCAGCACCACGCCGATGGCCCCCAGCAGCAGCGCAAGGGCGCCGACGCTGAACCAGAACACGCGCAGGGCGGCGACAGGGCGGGGCATGACAGGCTTTCGGATGGGCACCCCCCGAAAGCTAGGCCGCGGCACGGGGCAGGGCAAGCCCGCCCGCCGGGGCGCGCGGAATGCCGCAGGGGCGGCCGGATCGAGACAGGGGGGAATGGTAGCGGAGGAGGGACTCGAACCCCCGACACGCGGATTATGATTCCGCTGCTCTAACCAACTGAGCTACTCCGCCAGAGAGTGCGCGCTGAATATGGGAGCGCCGGGGGGAGGTCAAGCAGGAAAATGCGCGCCGGGAGCAGGAAAAATGCGCAGCCCCGTTCGGCGCTTATTTGACGATATGTTCGTTGCGCACGAACATGTTGGACCACGCCCGGTCGACGAGGTCAGGGGTCATGCGATAGGGCCAGCCTTCGAAATTGCAGACGGCGATCATCTGCTCGATCAGGAAGACCGGCTGGTAATTGGCATAGACGTTGCCGATGGTCGGGTACTTCGATTTCAGCAGGTAAAGCAGCGACGCCTCGTCAAGCTGCATCTTTTTCCTGCGCGCCACCATGGCGAAGATCTTGAGGAAATCCTGCTGGCTGGGCCCGTCGATCTTGATCTTGAAGAAGATCCGCCGCAGCGCCGCCTGATCGAAGATCTCGTTGGGGTGGAAGTTGGTGGAAAAGATCACCAGCGTGTCGAAGGGCACCTCGAATTTTTCGCCCGACTGCAGCGACAGGATGTCCTTGGATTCCTCCAGCGGCACGATCCAGCGGTTGACCAGTTTCTGCGGCGGTTCGGCCTGACGGCCAAGATCGTCGACGATGAAGATGCCGCCGGTGGATTTGAGCTGCAGAGGGGCCTGATAGGTGCGCGCGGTGGGGTTGTAGACCAGATCCAGCATCGACAGCGACAGCTCCCCCCCGGTGATGACGGTGGGGCGCTGGCAGAGCACGTAGCGCGTGTCAAAGCGGGTGCTGCGGCGCAGGCGGGTGGGGTCGTCCTCCTCGGTCTCGGCGGCGGAATGCACGATGGGGTCATAGACGGTGATGACCTGTCCGGAATATTCGATGGCGCGCGGCACATAAATCCGGTCACCCATCGCGTCGCGGATGCCGTTGGAGATGGAGGATTTGCCGTTGCCCGGCGGGCCATACATCAGGATTGACCGCCCGGCGCTGACGGCGGGGCCCAGATGCGAGATCAGATCTTCGGGCAGCACCAGATGCCCCATCGCGCCCAGAAGCTGGTCGCGGGTCACCTGCAGGTTGCGGATGGACTGGCGGGCGACCTGATCGCGATAGACCTCCAGCGGCACCGGCATCGGGCCGAAATATTCCGACTGGCTCAGCGCATCCAGCGCGCGGGCCTTGCCGCTTTCGGTCAGCTGATAGCTCATCTCGCCGTTGGAGGCGGCGCTGAGCGTGCCCATCGCCTCCAGCAGGCTGTGCGAGCGGGCAAGGTCGATCAGTTCCTGCGTGATCACCGTGGGCAGGCAGATGGCGCGGGCCAGACTGGTCACGGTGTTGGTGGTCTTGCGGAACAGCGTCTTCAGCACGATGTCGCGCATCATGATCTGCGGCAGCCGCATGTCTTCCAGACGTTTCGGCGGGGGCGGCGCCATGACGGCGCGGGGGTCTAGGGTCATGTCGGCGGGGCCTTGCTGCGGAACCTGCGGCTTTTGCCCAGCAAAGCCCAGCAATGTGGCAACAGATGGGCCGGGCGCGGGGAAAAGCGCGGCGCGGCGTCACTTGCCGTAGATCATGCCCAGCACGAGATAGAGCGCCAGCGTGCCCCCCAGCGCCAGCCCCATGGGAAAGCGCGTGCCGCTGGACCAGCTTTTCCAGTCCGGCGCCAGACGGCGCAGCGGCGTGGCACGGGCCAGCCGGTGGGTGACAAAGGCGGCAAGCAGGTTGGCGGCAAACAGCGCCATCAGGAAGCGCAGGTCGGCCAGATGCACGAAAGGGGCGGCGGCGGCGGCGAATTTGGCATCCCCCGCGCCCAGCACCCCCCCGGCGTTCAGCGCGATCCCCGCCACCAGCACCACGCCCAGATGCACATAGCGCCACAGATAGGACTCGAGCGGCAGCAGCAGATAGCCCGCCACAGCAAAGACCAGCGCCAGCGCCACCACGGTGCGGTTGGTGATCCGCATCCATTTCATGTCGGTGTAGCAGACGTAAAGACAGAGCGGCAGCACGAAGGGCGCATACCAGCTGGCGGCATGGGCGGGAATGTCCAGCATGGGCCGCCCCCTCAGTTGGTGACGCTGCCGTCCAGCGCCTCAAGCGACCGGGCGGCGGCCTCGAAATGCTGCGGATGGGTTTCCAGCGCGTCGCGCAGCAGGCCCTTGCCGATCTCGACATCGCCGCGTTTCACCGCCGCAAGCCCGAGCGTCTGCAGCAGTTCGGCGCGTTCGATCTGGGTCATGGTCATCACGGGCAGGGTGTAGTTGCCCTGCGCGCCCCGGGCCAGAACGAGGTTGTTCTTGGCGGTGAACAGCGAGGGTTCCTGCCGGATGGCATCGGTGAACAGCTGTTCCGCCTCGGTATGGTCGCCCCGGCTGAGCTTGGAAAAGCCCCAGTTGTTGAGGATGGTGGCGGGGGTGTTGGTCAGCCCCACCGCCACCTCGTAAAAGCTGTCGGCCTTCTGCCATTCCTGATTGCCGTCGGCGATCATCGCCTCCAGCCGGTAGCGTTTGAAGGTCTCGTGAGTGGGGGGGATGGCGTCGAGCACCTGTTCGGCCCGCGCCCAGTCATTGTTGCGGATCAGCGCATCGGCCAGTTCGACCCGGTCATCGCTGGTGGAGTCCGGATGCTCCACCACCTTGGCCCAGGCGATGGCGGCTTCGCTGTTGCGCCGCGCCTTGACCAGCGAGGCGGCCAGTCCGCGCATGAAATCCAGCCGTTCGGGCTGTTCGGCGGCGCTGCGCTGGAAATAGGTGACTGCTTCGGCGGGGTCGGCGGCGGTCAGCATCAGCTCGCTCAGCCCTGCGCCCTCCAGCGCGTTCACCCCGGCAAACTCCCGGTCAACCGCGTCCTTGTCGATGGATCTGTCACAGGCGGACAGCCCGATGACCCCTGCCACGCAGAGGAGTCCAAGGATGGGGTGGCGCATTTTTGCGTCCTTTTACTGCACTTGCCTCGTCACATGGCGCGACGGATCAGATAAGTCCCGCTACCCCGGCGCACCAGCTTGTAGTCTTGCCCTTGCGGGTCATCATAGCCGGGGTTTTCCATTTTTGCGAGCGCCAAGCGCAGATTGTCGCGGATTGCGTCACTTTCGCCATTGTCGAGCCCATAGGCCCGCCGGAAGATCGCCGCCGCTTCCGGCACCTGACCGCGCTCCATCAGCACCACGCCCAGATTGTTCCACGCCTCTGGCCAGTCGGGCGCGTCTTCCACCGCGCGGCGCAGCAGGCGTTCGGACTGGTTGAGCCGCCCCAGCGCCAGATTGGCCGATCCCAGCGCCGTCAGCACCTCGGGCGTCAGGCCCTGATCACCTGCGGCCCGCAGGAAGGCATCCAGCGCCAGATCATACTGCCCGGCCTGCATCAGCCGGTGCCCCACCAGCAGCCCGTCCACCGCCTCGCCGCGCGGATCAAGGGCGGGCGCATAGGGGGTGGCGGGATCGGGGCGCAGCCGCGCATCAGAGCCAAGGCCGCCCGCAGAGCAGGCGGCCAGCAGCGGCAGCAGCAGTAACAGCAGTGATCCCCGGCGCATTTGGTCCTAATTCGGTGACATGGATCCCAGATTGGCGATGCTCACGATCGACGGCCCGACAAGAATGATGAGCAGCGGCGGCACCGTGAAGATCATAGTGGTCAGCGTCATCTTTGTCGGCAGCTTGTTTGCCTTTTCTTCGGCACGCATGACCCTTTTGTCACGCATTTCCGCCGCATAGATGCGCAGCGCGTCGGCGATCGAGGTGCCGAAACTGGCGGCCTGATTGAGCACGGTCACGAAGGAGGCGACATCCTGCACGCCGCAGCGCTCTCCCATGTCGTTGAGCACCTGCGTCTTGTCCTTGCCCGCCTTCATCTCGTGGCTGATGATCTGGAATTCATCGGCCAGCGCCGGATAGGAGGCGCGCAGTTCCCGCGCCACCCGGACGATGGACTGGTCCAGCGACTGCCCGGCCTCGACGCAGACCAGCAGCATGTCCAGCGCGTCGGGGAAACCTTGGGTGATCTGTTCGCGCCGCTCTTCGACGCGGCGGGTGATCCAGTATTTCGGCGCCATGTAACCCACGGCGCCCGGCCCGATCATGTAGAACATCTTCTGCTGCATGGTGGCATCGGGGGTGGCCTTGAACATCAGGTAATAGACCACGCCCGCCGTCAGCAGGCCCACGCCCAGCACCACCTGCGCCAGATAGTAAAGCCGCACCGCATCGCGGCTGCGATAGCCCGCCTGCAGCAGCCGCAGCCGCACCTGTCCCAGTTCCTCGGCGCTTTTGGGCTCCAGATACTGGGCGTATTTGTTCAGCTTGGCGTTGCGGCGCTTGTCGCGCAGGATGGCGCGGGTTTCGGAATCGACCTTCTGCTTCGCGGTCTCGCGCAGCTTGTCCATGGGGTCGGGTTTCTGGTTCAGCATCAGGGGGATGCTGGCAAGGATCAGCACAAAGGCCAGCCCCGCCACCACCATCAGCGGCCCGGCGGGCCCCAGAAGCCCGGTCACGAGCGTGTTCAGCTGGTCGATCATCGGAAGACGCCTTTCAGACCTTGATGTTGACGAGAATGCGCATCACGAACAGGTTCGCGGCAAGAAAGATCGCGACGATGAAGCAGGCCGGAATGAACCACGGATGGTCCAGCACCTCGTCGTAGTAATGCGGATCGAAGATCTGGATCGCCAGCAGCACCGCCACCGGAAAGCCGGACAGGAACTTGCCGGACCACTGCGCCTCGGCGGTGATGGCCTTGACCCTGCGGAACAGGCGGAAGCGGGCGCGGATCACCTTGGCCAGCCCGTCAAGGATTTCGGCAAGGTTGCCGCCCGACTGCTGCTGGATGGTCACCGCCACGGCGAGAAAGCGCAGATCCTGCATGTCCAGCCGTTCGGCCATGTGTTTCAGGCTTTCGCCGATGTCGCGGCCATAAGTCGCCTCGTCCGCGATCACGCCGAATTCGGTGGCAAGCGGATCCTTGATCTCCTTGGACACGATGGCGATGGCGGAACTGAACGGATAGCCCACGCGCAGGCTGCGCACCATCAGCTCCACGGCATCGGGCAGCTGTTCCTCGATCAGCGCCAGCCGCTTTTTCGCCTTGTGGTTCACCCACATGAACACGCCGCCGACGCCGATGCCCAGGCCCATCACCAGCCGCACCGGCAGGCTGGTTTCCGTGGCCATGGTCAGACCAAGAAACGCGAAGACGCTGACCGCCGCCATCATCATCAGCAGCTGGTTGGGGGTAAAGGCGATCGCCGCCTTCTGCGCCCGGTCCGCCAGCAGCGAATAAAGCGGCACGCCCCGGCTTTCCAGATGCTGGTCCATCTCCTTGCGGAGCTTGGCCAGAACCTCTTCGCGGCTGGTGGACTTGTTCAGCATCTCCAGCCGCCGGTTCACCCGGCTGTTGAGGCTGATCGACTTGCCGAAGGCCACCAGATAGACACCTTCGACCAGCACGAGCACGCCCAGAAAGATCAGGCCGTAGATGATCGGTTCTGCGGAAAGCATGGGGCGTTACTCCGGACGGAAGGGTTCGTAGATCGAAGGCGGAATGTCGAAGCCCCACATCTTGAAGCGTTCGGAGAAATGGCTGCGCACGCCGGTGGCGGTGAAATGGCCGATGATCTTGTTCTCCGGGGTCAGGCCGACGCGCTGGAAGCGAAAGATTTCCTGCATGGAGATCACGTCGCCTTCCATCCCGGTGATTTCGGTGATGGAGGTCATGCGGCGGGATCCGTCCTGCAGACGCGAGGCCTGCACGATCAGGTTGACGGCGCTGGCGATCTGGCTGCGCATGGCCTTCAGCGGCATTTCCACGCCCGCCATGGCGATCATGTTTTCCAGACGCGAGATGCCGTCGCGCGGGTTGTTGGCGTGGATTGTGGTCATCGACCCGTCATGGCCGGTATTCATCGCCTGCAGCATGTCGATGACCTCTTCGCCGCGGGTTTCGCCGACGATGATCCGGTCCGGGCGCATCCGCAGCGCGTTTTTCAGACAGTCGCGCGGGGTGACGGCGCCCTTGCCCTCCACATTGGGGGGGCGGCTTTCCATGCGGCCCACATGGCTTTGCTGCAGCTGCAGTTCCGCCGTATCCTCGATGGTCAGGATCCGCTCGCTGTCGTCGATGAAGGAGGACAGCGCGTTGAGCGTGGTGGTCTTGCCCGAGCCGGTGCCGCCCGACACGATGACGTTGAGCCGCGTGGCCACCGCCGCCTGCAGATAGACCGCCATCTCCTCGGAAAAGGCGCCGAAGGCGATCAGGTCGTCGATGCCCAGCTTGTCCTTCTTGAACTTCCGGATCGACACCAGCGAGCCATCCACCGCGATGGGGGGGACCATGGCGTTGAAGCGCGACCCGTCGGCCAGACGCGCATCGACATAGGGGTTGGATTCATCGACGCGGCGGCCCACGGCGGACACGATCTTGTCGATGATCCGCATCAGGTGGCGTTCATCCTTGAAGGTCACGTCCGACAGGGTCAGCTTGCCGTCGCGTTCGATGAAGATCTGATGCGGGCCGTTCACCAGAATGTCGGAGACGCTGTCATCCTTCAGCAGCGTTTCCAGCGGGCCAAGGCCCTTCACCTCGTCGTAAAGCTCCTGATTGAGCGTCGCGCGTTCCTCTCGGTTCAGCACGATGCCCTTGTCCTGCAGGGATTCCGCCGCGATGGCGGCGATTTCCTCGCGCAGGTCGGCATCAGAGGCCTGATCGATGGCGGCAAGGTTCAGGTTGTCCAGAAGCGCCCGGTGCAGTTCCAGCTTGATGTCGCCCAGCCGTTCCTTGCGCTTCTTGTCACGGTCATCCGCCGCCACCTCGGCGGGGCGCGCCGGCTGCGGCTTGCGCATGGAGGCCTTGAGCGCGGCAGGCACCGCATCGGCGGATCGTGCCGCCGGGGCCGGGTCGGCTTCCTTCAGCGAGGCTTTCTTGTAGCGCGAGAACATCCCGGTCTCCTTCAGGCGGCTTCGGCGTCGGACTGGCCGATGGCGTGCAGTTCGGCGGCCAGCTTGACGATTTCCTTGCGCAGCGGATTTTTGGCGGCGTGGCTGGCCAGCGGCAGCCCGTGATCGCCTGCGGTCTGCACCGGCTTGCCGCCATCGGGCAGCCACAGCTGCAGCGCGATGCCCAGCGTGTCGGCCATGCGCTTGGCGCGGCTCTTGCCCTGCAGGTCGGTGAATTTCGGCGCCCGGTTCAGCGCGAAGCGCAGCTTGTCAAAGGGCAGATCCTCGGATTGCAGCGCGCGCTTGAGCCGCAGGGCGTTCTGCGCCGACCGCATGTCCAGTTCCATCAGCACGAAGAACACCTGCGCCTGCGTCAGCACGGTATCGGTCCAGTCGAGCAGGGCGGTGGGCATGTCGACGATGACAAAATCGAAATGTTCGCGCGCCACGTCCAGCAGGCGGCGGATGTCATCGGGCGACACCAGATCCAGCGGCAGCAGGTCGGGGGGAGAGGTCAGCACCTGCAGCCTGTCCTCGAAACCCACCAGCGCCTGCGCGAAACTGTCGCCATCCATGGACCGCAGATCCGACATCAGCTCCACCACCGCGTCGCGCCGGGGCAGGTCCAGATAGGTGGCCACCGTGCCGAACTGCAGGTCAAGATCGATGAGGCAGACGCGGGGGGAGCGGTCCTTGGCGATATTGGCCAGCTCCCATGCCAGATTGACGGCAAAGGTGGTGGTGCCGCAGCCGCCGCAGAGCCCCTGCACCGCGATCAGCACGCCGTCGCCGCCGCCTTTCAGCGCGACACGGGATGCCGGTTCCGGTGCCGGGTCTGCCTTGCTGCGGCCAAGCCGGGCCACGGCGGCGGCAAGTTCGCCCTCGGGCAGCGGGTAGGGCACAAATTCATCCGCCCCGGTGCGCAGCAGATGGTGCAGCGCGGCGGGGGTCACGTCTTCGGCGATCAGCACCACCTGAATGTCGCGCGATCTGGCAAGGCTGATGATGCTGGCAAGCAGGGGCAGCTGCGCCTCGTCCTCGCCATCCAGCGCAAGGGCGATAAATTTCAGCCCCGCCGCATCGGGCTGGGCCAGAAAGGACAGCGCCTCCGGAAATCCCAGATCGCCCCAGCCTTCGCCCAGCAGTGTTTCCATGTCTTCGATGAGCAGATCGAAATTCTGCACGTCGCGGCTGACCGTGCAGGCCACGATGGGGCTGGGCTCCGTCTGCAGATCGCGCTTGCTCGTCATTCCCTGTGATCCTCTGCCTCTGGGGGCTCCCGGCGGCAGGATCAGCGGGGATCACCCCGCCCTGCGCCGCAGGAGCGCGCCGCCCGACTCGAGCATCGGGACGGGCTTCCCGTCATCGGCCAAGGTGCTGGGGAAATAGGGCAAGAATTTGTCTGAAAGATCGTAATTGTGCGATCTTTCCGCACGATCCCTTGGGGTGGCGTTAACCCTCGCCCCCCGAATTTTCGGTGCGCGCCCCGGTCAGCAGCGTTTCGGGCTGGGCGCTGCGGACATATTCGCGATAGACCACTTCGGCATATTTCCCGTCCAGCACAGTGGGATGGGCGCGCACGAAGCCCGACACCTCGGTGACGGTGCGGCGGTTGCGCCGCTCCCGGCCCTCGGTCACGACCAAAGGCTGCGTTTCGCCAAAGGAAACGACCGCTTCCAGCCGCGAGGTGGAAATGCCCTGGCTGGCCAGAAAGGCCACGACCGCCCGCGCGCGCTTCAGACCCAGCGTCTTGTTATAGGCGTTGGAGCCGACAAGGTCGGTATGGCCATAGACGCGGAACTGCAGTTCGGGAAACTGCCGGATGAAGGCCGCCTGCTCGCGCAGCGACGCCACCGCCGCCGCGTCCAGCGCCGCGCTGTTGAAGGCGAAATTGACCATGGAGGGCACTTCGGCGGCAAAGCGCTGCGCCAGATCGTAGGTGTAGCTCTTTTCCCCGGACATGATCTGGGTGTTGTTCATGGTGGAATTGCCGAAAAAGCCGTTATCCGCAATGGATCCGGCCTCTTCGTAGAACTGGCTCTGCGTGGGGTCGCCCCCCGCCGCGCAGGCGGAGAGCAGGCCGATGCCCAGAATTCCGATGCTGCCTCTGATCATCCGCTGCCCCGACATCGTCTCAATCCATCACATAGCCATAAGAGCCGTTGAAATCCTGCTTGGCCACTTCGCCCGCGGCGCCGCGGGTGGGGCGGCGTTCGTCAGAGGCGGTGCGCCCGAACAGGAACAGATCCTTTTCCGACGGCGGCTTGATGCGGTCGGTGGGCAGGGCCAGCGCCTCGCCCCGGGTGGGGGTGACCAGATGCGGCGTCACGATGATGACCAGTTCGGACTGCTGGCGGCTGTATTCGGCGCTGCGGAACAGCGCGCCCAGCACCGGGATGTCGCCCAGCCACGGCACCTGACCGTTCACGTCGCGGAAATCGTCCTGCAGCAGGCCCGCGATGGCAAAGCTTTCGCCGTCGCGCATCTCCACCGTGGTCGAGGTTTCGCGGCGCCGGAAGGCGTCGATGGTGATGCCTTCGGAGGTGAAGCCGTTCGCCGTGTCGATGGAGGACACCGCCGCATTCAGTTCAAGGTTGATGAGATCGCCATCCACCACGCGCGGGATGAAATTCAGCTCGACCCCGAAGGCCTTGAATTCGACGGAAATCATGCCGTCTTCCTGCGCCACCGGCACCGGATATTCGCCGCCCGCAAGGAACTTGGCCTCCTGTCCCGACAGCGCGGTCAGGTTGGGTTCGGCCAGCGTGCGCACCACGCCTTTCTGTTCCAGCGCCTCCAGCAGCACGCCGACTTCCAGCCCGCCCGCATTGAACCCCAGCAGCATGGCGCCCTGCGTGTCCGACGGCACGTCGACCGGGTTGCCCAGCGAATTTTCGCCCTGCAGCCATGTGCCGGTTTCGGTGCCGATGCCCAGATCGCCGCCCAGCACCTCGCCGCCAAGGCTCAGCGAGGAGCGCAGCGCCTTGGACACCGACCGCTGCATCTCGGCGAAGCGGACCTTCAGCATGACCTGCTGCACGCCGCCCACCGTCATCAGGTTGGACACCCGGTCGGGGGCGTAGCGCTGCGCCAGATCCAGCGCGCGGTCCAGCTTCTGCGCGCTCGACACCGTGCCCGACAGCACGATGCCGTCATTGGCGGTGCGCACCTCGATGGTCTCGCCGGGCAGGATCTGCCGCAGACGCTCCTTGAATTCGGTGACATCGGCGGCGACGCGCACGTCGACATTGGTGATAAGCCGCCCGTTGCCGTCCAGAATGGTCAGGGTGGTGGTGCCCGGCGTCTTGCCCAGCACATAGATGGTGCGGTCCGAGAGCGAGGAAATATCGGCGATGGCGGGATTGGCGATGGAAAGTTCGGCAAAAGGCTCGTCGCTTTCAACCACAACGGCGCGGTTCATCGGCACGTTCAGCACGCTTTCCGTGCCGGTCTGCACAACCCGCAGGCTCTGCGCCTGAGCGGTCGGGGCAACCGGGCTTGCACCCAGCACCAGCCCCAGCAGGCCTGCCGTCAGAAACTTGTCAAATGTCATGTGACCTGCCTTTCGATCACGCCTCGGGAGCAGGTCTTGATGCCCGCTTCGCACCGGACTGTGCGCGTGTTCGCCTTTTTTTGCAACAATCAAAGGGGGGGCGCGGGCCGGTGTGGGTCTGCCGCAACAGAGCCCGGGCCAGGCCCCCGGCAGGGCAGGGGCGGCCAGAGCCGCCCGCTGCGCAAGTGTCTGGAACGGTTCAGTTCGTGCAGGGGATCGGAATATCCACGACCTCGCTGCCGCGCCGCACCCGCGTGGTGCAGGTGACGGGGGCTGCGGGGGCGGCCTGCGGCACCACCATATCCAGCCCCAGCAGCGCGCGCTGGTCCACCTCGATGGCCTCGGCCACGATGGTCTCGTTGACCCCCATCAGCGACAGCGACAGCCGCCCGGTGCTTTGCGCCTGCGCCAGCGAGGCGACCTGCTGCGGGCTTGCCGCCACCGTCACCGACCGCGCGATGTTGACATCGGTGCTGTCCAGCTCGGCGGTCTGGTCGACGGCGATCAGCTTCACCCCGGTTTCGATCAGCTTGGTGATCTCGCCCTGACCGCGCCCGCCATCGCCGACGCGCCCGGTCCAGTAGATGTCGACCCGGTCGCCCGGTCGCAGGAATCCCGACACGCCGGTATGCACGTCCACCTTGATGGCAAAGGCGCGCTGGCCCGGCTGCAGCCGCGAGGTCAGCCCGGCATCGCCGCCCGGCTCGCTGATCTTGCCGGTCTGCACCGCCTCGAATTTCTCGATGGCGCGCAGCGCCACGCGGGGCGCCTCGCCTTCGGCAAAAAGCGGGCGCTCGGCGCCAAAGGTGCCTTCGGGCAGGATCTCCTGCGGCCACGGCGCCAGCCGCACATCGGCGTCGGTCACCACCTCGCCATGGGCGATGGCGCGGGTGGTCACATAGATCTCGGCGGTGGGGATGACCTTGCCCGCCTTCTCGCGCTCCTGCTGCAGGGCGGTCTGATAGGCGTTGATGTAATTCTGGGCCATGTAGACGGCAAAACCGGCAAGTCCCAGTCCGGCGATCAAGACAAGTCCGAATACCAGTCGCATTGGGGTACCTTTCGCGTCATGGCCCCGCGCGGCGGCCTGCGGGTGCAGGCGGGCGGGGCAGAAAAATGCAGGCGCAGCGCCGGTCCGCCACCAGAGGCGCGGCAGGTCCAGCCTCAGGATCAGGGCGCCACGGGGCAGGGACTGCCCGCAGGACGGAGGGGGTCAGGCGCGACAGCACGGGGCCGGGGCCCTGTCACAGACTGGAAAGGCCCCGCGATCCTTCTGGATCCGCGAAGCCGTCAGCACCGGTGGGTCACTCTCCGAACAGGGCCGCCTGTTCTTGCGCAACGGCATTTCCTGCCGCCACATCCATATTCGCCGCGTTGTCCCGGATCTGGTAGAAGGAGATCGCGGTCATTGCCACGACAGAGGCGGTCAGCACCACCCAGTCGATGGTCACGGCACCGGTTTCGCTCTTCAGGAACTTGATCAGACTGTGATACATCGTCGAACCGTCCGCATCATGGCGTTGCGTTGGGGTGCCAGCCTTGTGGCGTCCACCGGACCGGCCGTGACCGATCCGGTGGCTGATGTCGGCAAGGATCAGTCAGCGGCGCCGAAGAGGGTGGTCTGTTCGGCGGCAACCGCGCCGCCTGCGGCGGAAATCATGTTGTCAGCGCTGGTTTCGATGGTGGTGTAGGCGCCGATGGCCATGGCCACCACAGCGGCGGTCAGCACAACCCAGTCAACGGTCACTGCGCCGTCTTCGTCTGCGCGGAAGTTTTTGATGAAGTTCAGCATGGTCTCTCTCCGTGGTGTCTTGGTTCAGGGGCCACCGCGTCGGTGTCTGCCGGGCCTCTCTCACTGCCCGTCCGCTGCGGTATGACCCTATATAGCCCCCGGATTTAGGCCGGATTTGGGCACAACTAAGATGATTTTACAGAGCATGAACCTTTCTCGCAAATTTTGCTCAAGCTTATGGAAATAATAATTTAAATCCTGAAAAGCCTCCGCAAAAATGGCGCAATTGTGTCGCATCTGGCAGCTTCACCACAGTCCCGCCGCGCTTTGCGCGACCGTCTTGGGAAAATGCCGGTTCCATGCGATGCTGTCTGCAGAAACGCTCCGGAAAAACCCGGACAGAGCAGAGGCAGGAGGAGTGATGCGACGCGGGATCGGGGCCGTGACCCTGCTGGCGATGCTGTGGGCCGGACCGCTTGCGGCCCAGAGCCCGCCCGCCTTTCCGGAGTTTTCCGCCAAACGGGTGACCCCGCCCAAACCGGGCACGAAGCGACGGATCACGGTGCAGATCGTGCCCGCGCCGGTGCTGCCGAAACCCGCCGCCCTGCCGCTGCCCGATCCGGCGGCGCCTGCCACCCCGGGCCGGGCCACTGGCACCGGCAGCTATGACTGGTTCTGGGAAACCGTGTCGCCCGATCTGGCCGCCTCGGGGCCGGGGCGGCTGGAACCCGCGCTCAACCTTCTGGCCAATCCGCCGCAGGGCCGGGGGGTGGCGGCACCGCGGCTGCAGCACCTGCAGGACATCGCCGCGCGCCACGGCATCGACCTGCTGCGCGCCACGGTCGGCACAAGGGTGTCGCCCGCGCTGGCGCTGGCGGTGATGACGGTGGAATCCGCCGGACGCGCCGATGCGCAGAGCCATGACGGGGCGCAGGGGCTGATGCAGCTGATGCCCGCCACCGCCGCGCGCTTCGGCGTGACCGACAGCTTCAATGCCGGGCAGAACATCCGGGGCGGCGTGGCCTTTCTCGATTTCCTGATGGAAAAATTCGACGGCGACCCGATCCTCGTGCTGGCGGGCTACAATGCCGGGGAAAACTCCATTCCCAAATTCGCGGGCGTGCCGCCTTATGCCGAAACCCGCGACTACGTGCCCAAGGTGCTGGCCGCCTTCACCGTGGCCAAGGGGCTCTGCCTGACCCCGCCGCAGCTCATCTCCGATGGCTGCGTCTTCCGCGTCACCGCCAACTGAGCCTTCATCTTGCCCGGAGAACTCCGGGGGAGTCCGCGCAGCGGACGGGGGCAGAGCCCCCTGCGACCCGGCTCGCCCCGCCTCTGCGGGCGGGGCAGAGCGTCCTTCCCCGCCCATCCCCCCCTCGACGCCGCGCGCCCGATCCCGCATAACCCCCGCCATGGATCAGCTGCCCATCGACACCGTCCTGCCCGCCCTTCTGGACACCCTGCGCCAGCGGGGCCGCGCCGTGCTGCAGGCCCCGCCCGGCGCGGGCAAGACCACCCGCGTGCCGCTGGCCATGCTCGAGGCCGGGCTGACCCCGGGGCGCATCGTGATGCTGGAACCGCGCCGCCTTGCCGTGCGCGCCGCCGCCACCCGCATGGCCCAGACACTGGGCGAGATGCCGGGCCAGACCGTCGGCTACCGCATCCGGGGCGAGTCGCAGATCGGCAAATCCACCCGCATCGAGGTGGTGACCGAAGGCATCCTGACCCGGATGATCCAGTCCGATCCCGACCTGCCCGGGGTGGGGGCGGTGATCTTCGACGAATTTCACGAACGCTCGCTCAATGCCGATCTGGGGCTTGCGCTCTGTCTCGAAATCGCGGGCGCGCTGCGCGAGGATCTGATCCTGCTCGCCATGTCGGCCACGCTGGATGCCGCCCCCGTGGCTGAGCTGATGCAGGCGCCGATCCTCACCTCCGAAGGCCGGGCCTTCCCGGTGGAGCCGCGCTGGCTCGACCGTCCCGTGCCCAAGGACCGCCGCCTGCCCGAAGCCATGGCCGGGCTCATCACGCAGGCCGTGGCCGAGACCAAGGGCGGCCTGCTGGCCTTCCTGCCCGGAGAGGGCGAGATCCGCCGCACCGAGGCGCTGCTGCGCAGCCGTCTGCCGGGGGATGTGCAGATCCGCCCGCTTTATGGCGCGCTGCCCTTTGACGCGCAGCAGGCCGCGATCCGTCCCGAAGCGCAGGGGCGCAAGCTGGTGCTCGCCACCGCCATCGCCGAAACCTCGCTGACCATCGAAGACGTGCGGGTGGTGGTCGATGGCGGCCGCGCCCGGCGCGCCCGGTTTGATCCGGGCTCCGGCATGGCGCGGCTGATCACCGAACGGGTGACCCGGGCCGAGGCGGCACAGCGCGCGGGCCGGGCAGGGCGGGTGGCGCCGGGCGTGGCCTACCGGCTCTGGACCAAGGGCGAGGAGGGCGGGCTTGCCGCCTTTCCCCCCGCCGAGATCGAGGCGGCGGATCTGGCGGGGCTGGCGCTGGATCTGGCGCTCTGGGGGGCGCAGCCGGGGGATCTGCCTTTCCTGACCCAGCCGCCCGCCATGGCCTATGCCGAAGCGCAGGCGCTGCTGGGGATGCTGGGGGCGCTTGGCGGCGAGGGGCGGATCACCCCGCATGGCCGCGCGCTGGCGCGGCTGCCGCTGCATCCGCGGCTTGCCCATATGCTGACGCTGTCGGGGCCGGGGGCCGCGCCGCTGGCGGCGCTGCTGTCGGACCGTGACCCGATCCTTGGCGCGCCATCGGATCTGGCGCTGCGGCTCGAGGCGCTGCGCGATGCCCGCCGCTTCACCGAAACCCGCCCCTATGGCCTGAACCGCCCGGCGCTGGAGCGGATCCGCACAGAAGCCGCGCGGCTTGCCCGCGCCACCTCCGGCCCCAAGGCCCAGCTGAGCCCGGCGCAGCAGGCGGCGCTGGCCTATCCCGACCGCATCGGCCTGCGCCGCCGCGGCGAGGCGCCGCGCTTTCAGCTTTCGGGCGGCAAGGGCGCGGTGCTGGACGCCGCCGATCCGCTGGCGGGCCAGCGCCTGATCGTGGTCACCGACACCGATGGCAACCCGCGCGAGGCGCGGATCCGTCAGGCGCTGCCCATCGCCGAATCCGACCTGCGCGCGCTGTTTGCCGAACAGCTGCGCTGGGTGGACAGCTGCCACTGGTCGCGCCGCGACCGCCGCGTCGTCGCGCGCCGTCAGGAACGGTTCGGAGAGATCGCGCTGGATGACCTGATCTGGAAAGACGCCCCCGCCGAGGCGCTGTCGCGCGCCATGCTGGACGGCGTGCGCGATCTGGGGCTGGCGCTGTCCCCGGCGGCGCGGCGGTTCTGCGCCCGGGTCGAGATCGGGCGGCAGGCGGGGCTCGATCTGCCCGACATGGCGGAGCCCGCACTCATGGCGGAACTCGAGACATGGCTGCTGCCCTGGCTCGACGGCGTGCGCAGCGCCGAGGACTGGAAACGCATGGATCTGCTGCCCGCGCTGCGCGGCAGGCTCGACTGGGGCCAGATGCAGGCGCTGGACGCCGCCGTGCCCGGCAGCTTCACCACGCCTCTGGGGCGGCAGATTCCCATCGACTATTCCGGCGACCACCCAGAGATTGCGCTGCGGCTGCAGGAAATGTTCGGCCAGACCAGCCATCCCATGGTGGGCCGCACGCCGCTGCGGGTCACGCTGCTGTCGCCCGCGCAGCGCCCGGTGCAGACCACCATGGATCTGCCCGGCTTCTGGGAGGGATCCTATGCCGATGTGCGCAAGGACATGAAATCGCAATATCCCCGCCATCCCTGGCCCGAGGATCCGCGGCAGGCCGACCCCACCCTGCGCGCGAAGCCGCGGGGAAGCTGAAGGTCCGGGCTTCTTCTGACCCCAAATATCCCGGGGGAGTCCGCCTCTGGCGGACGGGGGCAGCGCCCCCGTTTTCCGGTCTGTCCGCCTTTGGCGGACGGGGGCAGCGCCCCCGCTTTCCGGTCTGTCCGCCCGTGGCGGACGGGGGCAGCGCCCCCCCTTGCGCGGGTCATGGGGGCAGGGCAGGGAGGGGGCTCTGCCCCCTCGGCCTGCGGCCTCACCCCCGGGATATTTTTGGTCAGAAGAAGCGGCGGAGTGGACAAGTGTGGATCGGGGCGACAGAACCGGAGGAAACGGAGGGCGGCATGGACATGGATGATCTTGCAGCACGCATTCTGGCCGGGGAGCGGCGGGCGCTGTCGCGGGCGATCACGCTGGTTGAAAGCGGGCGCGCGGATCACCGGCGGCAAGCCATGGCGCTGCTGGAGGCGCTGCGCGGTCATGACCGCACGGCCCTGCGGATCGGGCTGTCGGGCACGCCGGGCGTGGGCAAGTCGACCTTCATCGAAGCTTTCGGCCTGATGCTGACCGGGCAGGGGCTGCGGGTGGCGGTGCTGGCGGTGGATCCCTCCTCGGCGCGGTCGGGCGGCTCCATTCTGGGCGACAAGACCCGGATGGAGCGGCTGAGCCGCGACCCTCATGCCTTCATCCGGCCCTCGCCCGCGCAGTCGCAGCTGGGGGGCGTGGCGCGCCGCACCCGCGAGGCGGCGGATCTGTGCGAGGCGGCGGGCTTTGACGTGATCCTGATCGAGACGGTGGGGGTGGGCCAGTCCGAGACCATGGTGGCGGAGATGTCGGATCTGTTCATCCTGCTGCTGGCGCCTGCGGGCGGGGACGAGCTGCAGGGGGTCAAGCGCGGCATCATGGAAAGCGCCGACCTTATTCTGGTGAACAAGGCCGATGGCGATCTGAAGCCCGCCGCGACCCGCACCTGCGCCGATTACGCGGGGGCGCTGCGGCTGCTGCGGCGGCGCGCGCAGGATCCGCAGGGGTTTCCCAAGGCGATGACCGTGTCGGCGCTGGAACAGGCCGGGCTGCAGACCGCATGGGCCGAGATGCAGGCGCTGACCGACTGGCGCCGCGCCGAGGGGCATTTTGCCGCGCGCCGCGCGGCGCAGGCGCGGCACTGGTTCGAGGCGGAGCTGCGCGAGGGGCTGCTGGCGCGGCTGCGCCGCGAGCCGGTGAAATCGGCGCTGGTGGATCTGGCGGCGCGGGTCGAGGCGGGGGACCTGAGCCCCGCGCTGGCGGCGGAAGATCTGCTGCGCCGTCATCTAGGGGAATGAGCGCGGCGCAGGCCCTTGACGGGCGGGGGCGCGAGGTCTAGAGAAGCGCGACCAGATTCCGGGCGCTGTTCAGGCGGCGCCCTTTCATTTTGGCGGAAGGCCCGCTTTCGCCCCGAGACACGAAGGAATGGACCCTATGTCGCGCGTATGCGAACTGACCGGCAAAGGCCCGATGACGGGCAATAACGTGAGCCACGCCAACAACAAGACCCGGCGCCGTTTTCTGCCGAACCTCAACGACGTGACGCTGCAGTCCGAAACGCTGGGCCGTGGCGTGAAGCTGCGCATCTCCGCCTCGGCGCTGCGCTCGGTCGACCACCGCGGTGGTCTCGACAAGTTCCTTGCCAAGGCAAAGGACATCGAGCTGAGCGTGAACGCGCAGAAGATCAAGAAAGAAATCCAGAAGGCGCAGGCCGACAAGGCCTGATCCCGCTCTCGGGACGATGCGCAACCTCGAAGTCTCGGGCTTCGGGGTTGTTTGCTTTTGTGGGGCGGCTCCCGCGCCCGCGTGGGGCAGGGTCAGCGCGCCTTTTGCAGCAGATCCTCCACCCAGTCCGGCACGCTGCGGCTGGCGGGGCCACGGCGGTGTTCGGCAAAGGCCGCCGAGATCTCGCTGTCGGTCAGGTTCAGCTCGACCGTATGGGCGCCGCTGTCCTGCGCGGCGCTGACGAATCCCGCGGCCGGATAGACCTGCCCCGAGGTGCCGATGGCGGCAAAGAGCGTGCAGGCATCCAGCAGCGCGGCGATCTCTTCCATGTGATGGGGAATCTCGCCGAACCAGACCACGTCGGGCCGCACCGGGGCTGCGGTGCAGGCGGGGCAGGGGGTCTGCGGCGTCATCTCCGGCGGGGCGGGCCAGCGGTGGCCGCAGCGCGGGCAAAGCGCGTCGGCCAGCCTGCCATGCATGTGCAGGGCGGCGGATCCCGCCGCCTCGTGCAGGCCGTCGACATTCTGTGTCACGATCGCCACCGATCCGGGATGCGCGCGCTGCAGCCGGGCCAGCGCCAGATGCGCGGGATTGGGGGTGGCGGCGGCGGCCTGACGGCGGCGCTGGCTGTAGAAGTCATGGACCCGCGCCGGATCGCGGGCAAAGGCCTCGGGGGTCGCCACATCCTCGATCCGGTGCTGCGCCCAGATCCCGCCCTTGTCGCGGAAGGTGCCCAGCCCGCTTTCCGCCGAAAGCCCGGCGCCGGTCAGGATCACGATCCTGTCTGGTGCTGCCATGTTTGCCCCCTGTCGCAAGTGCCGTTAACCCCCCGCAAAGGAAGACCTGTCATGACCCATCGTATCCTCTTCGTCTGTCTGGGCAATATCTGCCGCTCGCCCTCGGCGGAGGCGGTGGTGCGGGCGCTGGCGGCGGAGCGCGGGCTGGATCTGCAGCTTGACAGCGCGGGCACCGGCGACTGGCATGCCGGAGAGCCGCCCTATGGGCCGATGCAGCGCGCGGCGTGGGCGCGGGGCTATGACCTGTCGGCGCTGCGGGCGCGGCAGGTCACGGCAGAGGATTTCCGCCGCTTCGATCTGATCCTTGCCATGGACCGTGCCAATCTGGCCGATCTGCGGGCGCTGCGCCCCGGAGACGCCACCGCCGCGCTGCGGCTCTTCACCGAGGCGGCCCCCGGGACGGCGGGCGGGGCGGACGTGCCTGATCCCTATTTCACCCGCGATTTCGACGGGGCGCTTGACCTGATCGAGACGGCGGCGCGCGGGCTGCTGGATCAGCTTTCGGCGTAGATCGCCCGCGCCACCAGCCATGTGACCGGGAAGGCGGCCAGCAGCCCCGCCGCCGCCGCGATCAGGATCGGGACCAGCGTGTCATATCCGGCGCTGAGCGCGGCGATCACCGCCGTGCCCGCCAGCGTCGTGGCGATGATGGAAAACAGGATCGCGGCCAGTCTCAGCATGACACCCTCCTTGGTGTGGTCCGGGGCCAGCAGAGCACGCGACGCGGCAGCGCACCTTGATCCCGGTCAAACCACGCCTGCGCAGGCTTGAACTGGCGCGGGCGCATGGGCATAGTCTGGCGGCATAACGAGATCATTTTTTCAGGACGGCTCGATGACCAAGCGATTTCTGGCGTCCGCGCTCTGTGTTCCGCTGATCGCGGCCTGTGCGGCCCCGACCCAGCGCGATGTGGACCGCGTCAACGCGCTTTATGACATCAACTGCAGCGTCCGGCCCGCCGACTGCGTCTATGAGAACCCGCCGGTGGTGGTGCGCAACGAGCCGGTGGATCTGCCGCGCCGCCCCTACAGGTTCTTTCCGCTGGCGCGTCCGCTGAACTTTACCGATGCGCAGCAGCGCGACTGGGTGGCGCCTGCGGGCACGCTGACCGACGGGGCCTCGATCCCGCCGATCTTTGTCGCCATCGTCGGATCGCCCACCGCGCCGGAATATGTCAACGCGGGCGCCGTGCATGATGCCTATTGCGGTGTCGGCAACGAGGCGGGGCCGAATTACCACAGCGCCGAATGGCGCGACGTGCACCGCATGTTCTTTGATGCGCTGGTGGCGGGTGGCACGCCCCCCAGCCGCGCCAAGGTGATGTTCGCCGCCGTCTGGCTGGGCGGGCCGCGCTGGCGCGTCGTCTATGATCTGGAACCGGTGCCGGTGCCCGCGCGTCAGGCGGCGATGCGTCAGGCCAAGGACTATATCGAACGCGAGGATCCGCCCATGTCGGATCTCATTCCCTATCTGGAACGGCTGGAGCGTGGGCTGCTGCGCCGCTATGCCGCGCTGTTTCCGCATCTCGACAGCGGCGACGATCCCGAACCCGAGTCGTCGGACTATCCCTCGCCGCAGCCCGAACCGGAGCCGGAGCCTGAACCGGAGCCCGAGCCCGAAGGCCCCTCCACCACGGAGCCGGACGCGGGCGACGAGTCCACCGCAGATGGCGGCGGCGGCTTTGTCTCGGTCGATCCCGATCCTATCACCTCCGAGCCCGTCTATAGCGGCGGCTATCGCTAGGCCGGGGGAGGCGGTATCTGGACTTCGCGGGCGTTCTGCGCCATGCAGAGGCAGGACAGAATGATGCCGGTCAGAACCGGTCGGGACAGGAGGCCAGGATGGCGGACGGAACCTTTGCAGTGCTCATGCTGATCGCCGGGCTGACCGATATGGGCATGAACCATTGCGGCACGGCGAATGGCTGCCTTGGCGCGGCGGAAACCTCGCCGCGGCTGGCCTTTTCGGTGGGCAGCGTGGTGGAGCGCCGGGCGGACGAAGCGGCAGAGCTTTATATGCGCTATGATTTTGGCCGCACCTTCGGCCCGTTCGGGCAGGCCATCGGCGTGTCGGTCGGCGAAGAGGGCGAAGGCTGGATCGGCTACGGCGCCACCTATGACCTGCCGCTGGGCAACAGCCCGGTCTATGCGCAGTTTCACCTGATGCCCGGCCTTTACGCCGAAAACGGCGGTTTCGATCTGGGCGGGCCTGTGGCGTTCCGCTCCGGTCTGGAAGTCGGCTACGAGAACAACCGTGGCTGGCGGTTTGGTCTCAGCTATGACCACCGGTCCAATGCCGGGATCTATGACGAGAACCCCGGCATCGAGACGGTGCAGTTCCGGGTCAGCATTCCCACACGTTAAGCCTGCGGCTCCGGACCTCCGGAGCCTGCCGCAGCTTGCTTCGGCCTGACCGGGCCGCGCGCTTCCCTGTGTCTTGTGTGCAAGAATGCAGGGAAAGCGTCGTAACGCGGTAAAAATGCTGGATTTGTTGCAGGGATGCGTTTTAATCGGGCGGATTTTAAGTAGTCCGGCCCCATGTTTGCACTTGTTCGCGCGCCTCTGGCAGTTTTGCTGATCGCTCTGACGCTGGCCTTCGGGTCAGCCGCGCTTGTGGTCATGGCCCTGCTGGACCAGCCTTGGCTGGGGATCGACATCCGGCAGGGCGGGCGGATCGTCACCGCCGTGGAAGGCCCCGCCGCAGCCCTGCCGCCCGGCAGCACGCTGCTGTCCCTGCGCAGCCCCGAAGGCGGGGCAGCGCTGGTTCTGGACGATTTCGACACGGTCGAAGAACCCGACACGCTGCCCGACCGCGCCACCATGGACCGCGTGTTTTCCCATGCCCAGACGGCGCGGGATCTGGCCATGGGTCCGCTGCTGCTGGACTACCTGCAGCCGGGTGCGACGCAGCCGCAGCGGCTGCGCCTCGATCCCGCGCCGCGCCGCCCGCTGGGGGATCTGCCGCTGACGCTGTGGACTCAGCTGGGCGTGGGGCTGGTCGCCATGCTGTTCGGCGGGCTGATCCTTGGGCTGAAACGCCGTGAACCTGCGGCACGGCTGGTGGCACTGTCGGGGCTGGGCATGATGGTATCGGCCCATGCGGCGGCGCTTTATTCCAGCCGCGAACTGGCCCTGCCCGAGACGGTGTTCACCGCCGCCTCGCGGCTCAACGGCTATGGCGCGCTGCTGTTCGGGGCGGCGGCGGTCTGGCTGTTCCTGATCTATCCGCGCCGTCTGGGTCCGCGCGGGCTGGGGCCGCTGCTGGCGGCGCTGATCCTGAGCTGGGGCGTGCTGGTGGCGCTGGGGCTGATCCGCGACCCGCTGCTGATGGCGCCGCTGCCCATCGCGCTGACCATCCTGCTGCTGACCGGCATCATCGTGCTGCAATACCGCGCAAGCTGGCGCGATCCATTGGCCCGGGCCGCGCTGCGCTGGTTCTCGCTGGGCTTTGCGGTCAGTTCCGGGGCCTTTCTGCTGGCCTTCTGCCTGCCGGTGCTGCTGCGCCAGCCGCTGCCCATGCCGCAGGCCCATGCCTTCCTGTTCTTTCTGCTGATCTATCTGGGCATGGGCTTTTCGGTGCTGCGCTACCGCCTGTTCGAGGTGCAGGACTGGTCCGTCCGCATCCTTTATTACGTGCTGGCGGCGGTGCTGCTGCTGGCGGTGGACGCGCTGCTGATCTACGCACTGGCGGTGGAACGGGTGGCGGCGCTGAGCCTGTCGTTCTTCGTGGTGACGCTGACCTATCTGCCGCTGCGCGAATGGCTGATGACCCGCGTGTTCGGGCCGCCGCGGCCCGATCCCTCGGGGCTGTTCGCGCGGGTGACGGAGCTTGCGCTCAGCGATCCCGGCCCGGTGCGCACCGCCCGGATGCAGGGGCTGATGCGCTGGATGTTCGATCCCATGCGGGTGGAGCCGCTGGCCGAGATGCCGACCGAGCCGCGCATCGATGGCGACGGCACCGCGCTGTGCCTGCCCGCGCTGCCCGGCGTGGCGCCGCTGCGGCTGGTCTGGGCGCGGCAGGGGCGGGCGCTGTTTTCGCCGCGCGATCTGGAGACGCTGCGCAGCGTGCTGGGCATGGCCGCGCAGTCCATCGAACGGCGCGACGCATTTGAACGCGGCATTGCGCAGGAACGCGCCCGCATCACCCGCGACATGCATGACAATATCGGCGTGCAGCTGATGGGGGCGCTGCATGCGCCGGAAACCGCGCGCAAGGATGCCCTGATCCGCCGCACCCTGTCGGAACTGCGCGAGATCGTCACCGATCCCTTCATGGCCGATGCGCCGCTGGAGGCGCTGCTGGGCGATCTGCGGGCCGAGCTTTCGGGGATCGTGGCGGCGCGCGGCCTGCGCTTTGACTGGTGCTGCGACGAGGCGGTTTATGACGCGCTGGCCTCGAAACGGGTGGCGCATGCGCTGCGCGCCCTGCTGCGCGAGACGGTGAACAACGCGCTGCGCCACGCCCGGGCCGATGCGGTGGTGGTGGATCTGCGGCTGCGCGACGGCGCGCTCTGGGTGCGCGTGGCGGATGACGGCATCGGCGCGCTGCCCGAGGACGAGGGCGCGGGCAACGGGCTGTCGGGTCTGCGCGCCCGGCTGGAGGCGGCGGGGGGCGAGTTCCGGTTTGGCCCCGGCCCGCAGGGGCGCGGCACGGTGCTGGAGGCGGGGCTGCCCTTGCGCACCGCCGGATCCGGCCCCGGACAGAAGGAAGAGGCGGCATGAAACAGGCGCTGATCGTCGAGGATATGGCCGAAACCCGGCTCTGGCTGGGGGATATCCTGCAGGCGGCGCGGCCCGACATGGGACAGGTCGCGGTGGCCAGCGTGGCGGCGGCACGGCATCATCTGCGCAGCCAAGGCTGCCCCGATCTGGCGCTGGTGGATCTGGGTCTGCCCGATGGCACCGGGATGGACGTGATCCGGCTGATCAAGGCCAGCCGCGCCGATGCGGTCTGCATCGCCGCCACCGTGCTCAGCGATGATGCCAGCGTGGTGGCGGCGCTGGCGGCGGGGGCGGATGGCTATCTGCTGAAAGACCAGCCCGCCGAGGCGCTGGTGCAGCAGCTGCGCCAGATCGACATGGGGCTGGCGGCGCTGTCGCCCGCCATCGCGCGGCGCATCATCGACCATTTCCGGCTGACCGGGCCGATGGATCCGGGCGGCGAGGCGCTGACCCCGCGCGAATCGGATGTGCTGCGTCGCATCGGGCGCGGTCTGCGCAATGCCGAGGTGGCGACGGATCTGGGCATCGCGGAATCCACCGTCGCGGGCTATATCAAGTCGGTCTATCGCAAGCTGGGGATTTCCAGCCGGGCCGAAGCGGCGTGGCATGCCACGCGCATGGGCCTGAACGGCTGAGCCGCGCCCCCGGGCGGACCGGGGGCGCAACAGGATCAGTCAAGCGCCGCGTCGCAGCGCGCGCAGGTGGCCGGATGGCTGTGCTGGCCGACATCGGGCAGGATTTTCCAGCAGCGCTGGCATTTCTCGCCCTCGGCCTTTTCGAACACCACGCCGACGCCGGGCACCTCTGCCATGCGGAACGCCTCGGCGGGGGCGGGATCGGCGGAAAGCTCGATGCCGGAGGTGATGCAGAGATCGTCAAAGCTGACGGTCTTCAGCGCCGCCAGCATCGCCGGATCCTCGACATGCACCACGGGCGCCGCCTCCAGCGAGGCGCCGATCACCTTGTCGGTGCGCTGGATTTCCAGCGCTGCGGTGACGACGCGGCGCGCCTGCCGGACCTTCAGCCATTTCTCGGCCAGCGCCGCGTCGCGCCATGCGGCGGGCGTGTCCGGGAAATCCTGCAGGTGGACAGAGCTGTCCTCGCCGGGGAAGCGGTCCAGCCAGACATCCTCCATGGTGAAGACCAGCACCGGTGCCAGCCACGTGGTCAGCCGGTGGAACAGCAGATCCATGACCGTGCGCGCGGCGCGGCGGCGCGGCGTGTCGCCGTCGCAATACAGCGCGTCCTTGCGGATGTCGAAATAGAAGGCCGACAGATCCACCGTGCAGAAGGTGAAGATCGCCTGAAACACCTGCTGGAAGTCGAAGGCGCGGTAGCCCTCGCGCACCTGCTGGTCCAGATCGGCAAGGCGATGCAGCACCCAGCGTTCCAGTTCCGGCATCTCTGCCGCCTCGACCCGGTCGCTTTCGCTGAAATGCCCCAGCGCCCCCAGCATGAAGCGCAGGGTGTTGCGCAGGCGGCGGTAGCTGTCGGCGGTGCCCTTGAGGATCTCCGGCCCGATGCGCTGGTCGGTGGAATAATCCGCCTGCGCCACCCAGAGCCGCAGGATGTCGGCGCCGTACTGCTTCACCACATCTTCGGGCGCCACGGTATTGCCGAGCGATTTGGACATCTTGTTGCCCTTCTCGTCCAGGGTGAAGCCATGGGTGACCACATTGCGGTAGGGCGCGCGGCCCATGGTGCCGCAGGCCTGCAGCAGCGAGGAATGGAACCAGCCGCGATGCTGGTCGGTGCCTTCCATATAGACATCGGCAATGCCGTCCGGCGTGCCATCCGCGCGGTCGCGCAGCACGAAGGCATGGGTGGAGCCGGAATCGAACCACACATCCAGCACGTCGAACACCTGCACCCAGGCCTCGGGATCGTGATCGGAACCAAGGAAGCGTTCCTTGGCGCCGGGCAGATACCAGCAGTCGGCGCCTTCGGCCTCGAACGCCTCGGCGATGCGGGCATTGACCGCCGGATCGCGCAGCAGGAAATCCGGATCGGTGGGCAGCGCGCCTTTCTTGGTGAAGCAGGTCAGCGGCACGCCCCATGCCCGCTGGCGCGACAGCACCCAGTCGGGCCGGGATTCGATCATCGCATAAAGCCGGTTGCGCCCCGATTGCGGGGTGAATTTCACAAGGCTGTCGATGGAGGTCAGCGCGCGGTCGCGGATGGTGGTGCCATGCGCATCCTGCCCGTCGCCCACGGGGCGGTCGATGGCGGCGAACCATTGCGGCGTGTTGCGGAAGATCACCGGCGCCTTGGACCGCCACGAATGCGGGTAGCTGTGGGTGATGCGCCCGCGCGCGATCAGGCCCTTCGCCTCCACCAGCTTTTCGATGACGGCGGTGTTGGCCTTGCCTTCCTTGCCCTTCTGATCGAGCACGCGCAGCCCGGCGAACAGCGGCACATGCGGCAGGAATTCCGATTCCTCGCCGACGTTATGCGTCATGCGGTCGGCCCAGCCGCGTTTGACGAAAGCCTCGTAATCGTCGGCGCCATGGCTGGGGGCGGTGTGCACGAAGCCGGTGCCCGCATCATCGGTCACATGATCGCCGTCGATCATCGGCACGTCATAATCCCAGAAGCCGTTCGCGCCCTCGATCCCGCGGAAGGGATGGGCCAGCGTCAGCCCGGCCAGATCCTCGGGGGCGACATCGGCCAGCCGCTGATACATCGACGGGTCCAGCCGCGCCTTGCCCAGCGTGTCGGCGGCCAGCGCATCGGCAAGGATGTAGCGGTCGCCGATGCGGCACCAGCATTCCTCGGGACGGCCGGTGACCTGATAGATGCCGTAGGAAATCTTCGGCCCGTAAGCCACCGCCTTGTTGGAGGGGATGGTCCATGGCGTGGTGGTCCAGATCACCACCTTGTAATCCTTGAACGGCCCGTCAGAGACCACGCGGAACGGCACCCAGATCGTGTGCGACTTGTGGTCGTGATATTCGATCTCGGCCTCGGCCAGCGCGGTCTTTTCCACCGGCGACCACATCACGGGCTTGGAGCCCTGATACAGCGTGCCGGTCATCAGGAATTTCATGAATTCCTCGGCGATGACGCGCTCGGCGTGGAAATCCATGGTCAGATAGGGATCGGCCCAGTTGCCGGTGATGCCAAGCCGCTTGAACTCGTCGCGCTGGATGTCGATCCAGCCCTCGGCAAAGCGGCGGCATTCCTGCCGGAAATCCACGACATTGACGGCGTCCTTGTCCAGACCCTTGGCGCGGTACTGTTCCTCGATCTTCCATTCGATGGGCAGGCCGTGGCAATCCCAGCCCGGCACATAACGCGCCTCGTGGCCCATCATCTGATGGGAGCGCACGATCATGTCCTTGATGGTCTTGTTCAGCGCGTGACCGATATGCAGATGGCCGTTGGCATAGGGCGGGCCGTCATGCAGCGTGAAGACCGGGCGGCCTTCGCCCTTGGCGCGCAGGCGGTCATAGATGCCGATGCGGTCCCATTGCGCCAGCCAGCCCGGTTCGCGCTGGGGCAGGCCCGCGCGCATCGGGAAATCGGTCTGGGGAAGGTTCAGCGTGTCCTTGTAGTCAGGCGTCTGGTCAGGCGTGTCGGCGCACATGATCTGTGGTCCCGGTTCGGAGGTCGTGGAAGGTCGGAAAGTGCGGCGCGGCGGGGCACGCGCCTTGGCCCGGCGGCTCTGGTTTCAGAGCGCCGGGCATGTAATTCGGATGAGGATCACGAAACGGCCCATCATGCGCGGCCTTATAGGGGCGGGGCCGCCGATGGTCCAGTGTCTTGCGGGATCGGCGAAATCCCCCCGGCGGCGCGGGCCGGATCGGCGGCGCGGCGCCGGTTCCCTCCATGCCGCATTGCGGCGCGGCGGCTTGGCGCGCAGGCCGCAGGGCCAAACGGGCAAGGCTTCGCCATGGCAGGCGCGCAGCGCAGAAGCCGTGCAACCGAAGCGCTGTGCCATGGTTGGATGGTCATGGTGGCGCAGATGCCTTGATGCTGCGCCGGACACCTGAACCCCACCCCCCGGACAAGGAGGTCCGACATGGCTTATCAGAACACCGACCCGAACTCGACCAACCCCTATGGCTCCGACCTGCGCGCCGATCCGCAGATGCGCGCCGCAGCTGGAGGGCGCTCGCGCGGCTCCATCGCGGGCATTCTGGTGGTCGTGCTGCTGATCCTCGGCCTGATCGTGGGCATCGGCGTGCTGGGCGGCGGCGATGATGCCACCACCCCCGCACCCGCCACCACCACGGGCACCGCGCCCGAGGCTGCTCCTGCGGCCCCGATGACCGAAGGCAATGCTGCCCCGGCACCGGCGGCCCCCACCGCACCGGCTGACTAAGGCCGGAGCCTGCTGCGTCCCGCCCTGACCGGCTTCCCTGCCACCCCTCACGAACGGGGGCGGGGCGCAGACCTCCCGTGATGCTCCTCCGCCGGCGTCGGCACGCGATGCGTGACCGGCGCCGGTTGCTGTCAGCCCCGCGACACCAGCCCGGTCAGCGCCGAGCGGATGATCTCGCGCACCGAAGGCCGGGGCGCGCGGGTGAAGGGCAGGGGACGGCAGACCTCGATTGCCGCGACACCCACGCGCGCGGTCAGCGCGCCGTTCACCAGCCCCTCGCCAAAGCGGCGCGAGAGCTTGGCAAGGATGCCGCCGCCCAGCACCGGCTCCAGCATGTCATCGCCCACGGCCACGGCGCCGGTCGCCACCAGATGCGACAGCACGGCGCGGGTCAGGCGCCACGATCCCAGCGTGCCGGAGCGTCCGCCATAGATTTCCGCGATGCGGCGGATCATGCGCAGGTTGGAGGACAGCGCCGCGATGACATCGGCCAGCGCCAGCGGCACCAGCGCCGTGACCGTGGCCACCTGCCGGGCCGCCGCCTCCACCTCGCGGCGGGCGGCGGCGTCGAGCGGCGCCAGCAGGTCGGTTTCCGCCAGCCCGATCAGGCCGGAGGCGTCGAAGATTTCGTCGCCGCGTTCCTTCAGCCGCAGGCGGCCCCAGCGCGTGTCGTCGCGCCCGGCATAAAGCGTGTCCAGATCGCGGATGACCCGGCGCGCGGCGGCCAGATCCTCGCCCGCCACGGCGGCATCGGCGGCGCGGTGCAGCGCATCGACCCGCGCCAGCCGCGACAGCGCCGCCACTTCCTTGACCACGATCATGAGCGCCACCAGCACGAACAGCCCCATCAGCGCGCTGACCGCCCAGCCAAGCGCGGGCACCGAAGCCACCAGATCGGTGACAAACCGCCATGCCGCAATCGACACCAGCGTCGAGACGAGGATCCCCGCCAGCGACCAGAACCAGCGTGCCAGCCGCGACGGGCGGCGCGTGGCCAAGGCTGCGGCGGTGGTCATCGCCTGCCCGGTGGGGCCGGGCAGGTCGGGTTCGGGCACGGGGGGCGCTTCGGACGGATCGGCCTGCGGGCCGGTGTCGTCCAGTTCGATCAGCACCGGGCCACGGCGGGGGGAGGGATCGTCGGTCATATGGGGAACTCGCTGGATGCGGAGGCGGGTGCCTCCCAGAGGTAATGCAGGTCAGGCAGGCCTTCGTCATTCGCCGACCCGTCGCCGCGCGCGGTCAGCCGGAACCCCAGCGCCTCGTAGAACCGGCGGGCCTGCAGATTGGCCTCGAAGGTCCAGAGTTCCAGCCGGGCCACCATCTGCTGCGCGCTGGCGACAAGCCCGCGCCCGATGCCGCGCCCCTGCGCTGCGGGGGCGATGAACAGAGCATGTACATAGCTGCCGTCGCGCGCCAGAAAGCCAAGGAGATGCCCCGAGGCCGGATCCTCCGCCACGGTCACCCAGCCATGGTCGATCATCTGCCCGGCCATGGCGATGGTTTCGGCGCCGCTGTGCAGGCGCGGCTTCCATGGCTGGTGCGCGGCCTCGGCCATCAGGCGGCCAAGGCCGCCTGCATCCAGCGTGCGGGCGGGGCGCAGATGCGGGGTCACAGCCTGTCCCCGATAAGGAACTGCGCGGCGCGGTCCAGACGGATATGCGGCGGGCCCTCGCCGGGTTTCAGCGTCAGCGCGGCGGGGGCGAAGCGCATGATCTGGTAATCCTCGTCCAGCCAGCGCGGGGCGCCTTCGCGGGCGGGGGCCAGCAGATGCGCCGGATCCTGCGGCAGCGCGCCGGGATGGAACGCCGCCTGCCGTCCGCGCGTGCCGTCGGGGTTCAGCAGCGTGCCGCGCACGCAGTCCAGATCCTGCCCCTGATGCGCCACGGTCTGTTCCACCGTCGCGCGCAGCGCCGCCAGCGACATGGAGGAGGTTTCGGCCCCGGCAAAGCGGGCGCGGTCGCGCGCCTCGCGGGTCAGCGCCTCCATGATGGCGGTCAGGCGCGGATGCTGGCTGTGATGCAGATGGTCGGCCTTGGTCGCGGCAAAGAGGATCTTTTCCACCCGGCGCCCGCGCAGCAGCTGCGTCAGGAAGGCATTGCCGCCGGGGCGGAAGGCGCCAAGGATCCCCGCCATGGTGCGCCGCAGATCCTCCAGCGCCGCAGGTCCGGCATGGATCGCCCCCAGCGCGTCCACCAGCACGATCTGCCGGTCGATGCGCGAGAAATGATCGCGGAAAAACGGCTTCACGATCTGCGCCTTGTAGGCCTCGTAGCGCCGCTCCATCTCGCGCCAGA
Organism: Salipiger marinus; assembly: GCF_900100085.1. Lineage (GTDB taxonomy): Bacteria > Pseudomonadota > Alphaproteobacteria > Rhodobacterales > Rhodobacteraceae > Salipiger > Salipiger marinus. Next base: position 292,246 of record NZ_FNEJ01000003.1, on the reverse strand, counting down.
GGCTGCGGCGCGGCGGGCTGTCGGGCTTTGGCAGCGGCGCGAAGGTCAGGGCGGGGCTGCCCGCCTTTTCGCCCGGCAGCAGGAAGCGTCCCGGCGTGCAGTCGGAAAACCCCGCCTCGCGCGCGGTGTTGAGCGCGGTGGTGAAGCTGTCGGCCAGCGCGCGGGCGCGGGGTTCGGTGAAGTCGGCGCTGGCATCCTCGGCAGCGGCCATGGCGAGATAGGCCTCCGCCCCGGGGCGCTGCGGCAGGCGGGCAAGCGTGGCCGCCGTCCAGTCCTCGAAGGAGGTGTCGAGCAGCGCCAGATCCAGCAGCCATTCGCCGGGGTAATCGACGATGTCGAGATGCAGCGTGCGCGGCCCCTGCAGCCCGGCCAGCAGCCCGGTGGGCCGCACCTTCAGCGACAGCCGCAGTTCCGATACGGCGCGGGTGCTGTCGGGCCAGTGCGGCTCGCGCGCGGTGAGGGCGGAGAGATGGGTTTCATAGTCGAAGCGCGGGATGGTGTCATCGGGCTGCGGCTGCAGATAGGCGGCAAGGATGCGGCTTTCCGCCTCTGCCGCCAGCTGCGGCATGCGTCCGCGATCCAGAAGATTGGCCACCAGCGAGGTGATGAACACCGTCTTGCCCGCCCGCGAGAGCCCGGTGACCCCCAGCCGCAGCGTGGGTTCAAAAAAGGTTTCCGACAGCGTGTCGGTGACGTTTCCGACCCCGCGGGCCAGCCTGTCGGCAAGGGTTCCGATGACCAATGGTCTGCCTTTCGTGCTGCTCTGTGGATCTAGATAGCGGCGGGGGGGCGGTGTTGCCAGTGGCGCGGCAGGCGGCGGGGTCTTGGCGGGGCTTTGATGGGGGGCAGGAGGGGGCTCTGCCCCCGTCTGCGCAGGGCGCAGACTCCCCCGGGATATTTGCGGTCAGAAGATGCGATAGGCGGGGCGGCTTAGGGCGGGGGATTGCGGGCCGCGCGGGCGCGCGCTATGGGGCGGCATGCCCAGATATGCGCTTTTGGTGGAATATGATGGCGGCCCCTTTGCGGGCTGGCAGCGGCAGGCCGACCAGCCGTCGGTGCAGGGCGCCATCGAGGCGGCGCTGGCCCGGCTGGAGCCGCGCGCCCATACCATCGCGGCGGCGGGGCGCACCGATGCCGGGGTGCATGCGCGCGGGCAGGTGGCCCAGTGCGACATGGCGCGGGACTGGGAGCCGTTCCGCCTGATGGAGGCGCTGAATTACCATCTGAAGCCCGCGCCGGTGGCGATCCGCGACTGCGCCCGGGTGCCCGAGGACTGGCACGCGCGGTTTTCGGCGCTGGAGCGGCGTTATCTGTTCCGGGTGCTGGTGCGGCGGGCGCCGCTGACGCTGGAGGCGGGGCAGGTCTGGCAGGTGCGGCATCCGCTTGACGCGGCGGCGATGCGGCAGGGCGCGGCGCATCTGCTGGGGCGGCACGATTTCACCACTTTCCGCTCGAGCCTCTGTCAGGCGGCCTCGCCGGTCAAGACGCTGGACGAATGCCGCATCGAGGAGGTGGCGACCGGCGCCGGGCGCGAGATCCGGTTCCATCTGCGCGCGCGCAGCTTCCTGCACAATCAGGTGCGCTCCATCGTCGGCACGCTGGAGCGGGTGGGGGCCGGGGCATGGCCGCCCGCGCGGGTGCAGCAGGCGCTGGAGGCGCGCGACCGCGCCGCCTGCGGTCCGGTCTGCCCGCCGGACGGGCTCTATCTGACGGGGGTGGGCTATCCCGAGCCGCCCTTTGCGGCGCCCGCCGAGGAGAGCGCTTGATCTTTCCCGAAATCCGGGCAATCTGCGGCCTCATGACGCAAGCGATACGAATCCGACGAGCCTGAGCTCCCGTCTGCGCGCCTTTTCTGGCGCGGCGGCCCCGTTTGTCCGTCCGATCCCCCCTCAAAAACTTGACTTGGCCCCGGGCCCTTGGCACCAATCGGGCCTCATTGCAGAGGATAGTCCCATGATCCCCGCCGTTCTGCCGACCTATGCGCGCGCGCCGCTTCATTTCGTGAAGGGCGAAGGCTCTTGGCTGCTGGAGGAGGATGGCCGCCGCTTCCTCGATCTGGGCTCGGGCATCGCGGTCACCGCGCTGGGTCATGCCCATCCCGCGCTGGTGGCGGCGCTGACCGAACAGGCGCAAAAGCTCTGGCATGTGTCCAACCTCTACGAGATTCCGCAGCAGCAGGCGCTGGCGGAGAAGCTGGTCGCGGCGAGCTTCGCCGACACGGTGTTCTTCACCAATTCCGGCACCGAAAGCTGCGAGCTGGCGGTGAAGATGGCGCGGAAATACTGGTACGAGAAGGGCCAGCCCGAAAAGACCGACATCCTGACCTTCTCCGGCTCCTTCCATGGCCGGTCCTCGGCGGCGATCGCCGCCTCGGGCGCGGAGAAGATGGTGAAGGGCTTCGCGCCGCTGCTGCCGGGCTTCGTGCACCTGCCTTTCGGCGACATGGCCGCACTTGAGGCGGCGATCACCGACACCACCGGCGCCGTGCTGGTGGAGCCGATCCAGGGCGAGGGCGGCATCCGCGCGCTGAGCGATGCGCAGCTGCAGCAGCTGCGGGCGCTCTGCGACGAGCGTCACCTGCTGCTGATCCTCGACGAGGTGCAGTGCGGCATGGGCCGCACGGGGCGGCTTTTTGCCCATGAATGGGCGGGCATCACCCCCGACATCATGATGGTGGCCAAGGGCATCGGCGGCGGCTTCCCGCTGGGCGCGGTGCTGGCCACCGAGGAGGCCGCCTCGGGCATGGTGCTGGGCACCCATGGCTCCACCTATGGCGGCAACCCGCTGGGCTGCGCCGTGGGCTGCGCCATGCTCGACGCGCTGACCGCCGAAGGCTTCCTGCCCGACATGAACCGCCGCGCCGCCCTGCTGCGCCAGAAGCTCGAAGGGCTGGTGGCCGAACATCCCGCCATCTTCGAGGAGGTGCGAGGGCAGGGCTTCCTGCTCGGGCTCAAGGTCCGTGTCGCGCCCGGCGATTTTGTCAAGGCGGGCTATGAGGCGCTGCTGATCACCGTGCCCGCCGCCGACAATGTGGTGCGGCTGCTGCCGCCGCTGACGCTGTCGGAGGAGGAGATTGCCGAGGCGCTGGCGCGGCTCGAGGCCACCGCCACCGCGCTGGAGGCGGCCGCCTGAGCGCTTCTTCTGACCTCAAATATCCCGGGGGAGTCCGCGGCACGCGGACGGGGGCAGCGCCCCCTCTCCCCCGGCCCTGCAAGCAAAGCTGATCTGCGATGAACCACTTCCTCGACATCCACAAGACCGACGCCTCGGACCTGCGCGCCATCATCGATCAGGCCCGCGCCATGAAGGACCGCCGCGGCGGCCTGCCGCGCGGCACCCCCGATGCGGACCAGCCGCTGGCCGGGCGGATGGTCGCGCTGATCTTCGAGAAGCCCTCGACCCGGACCCGGGTGTCCTTTGACATGGGGGTGCGGCAGATGGGCGGGCAGACCATGGTGCTGTCGGGCAGCGACATGCAGCTGGGCCATGGCGAGACCATCGCCGACACGGCGCGGGTGCTGTCGCGCTATGTCGACCTGATCATGATCCGCACCTTCGACGAATCCGTTCTGACCGAGATGGCCGAATTTGCCAGCGTGCCGGTCATCAACGGGCTGACCGACCGCAGCCATCCCTGCCAGATCATGGCCGACATCCTGACCTATGAGGAGCATCGCGGCCCGATCCGCGGCAAGAAGGTGGTCTGGTGCGGCGATGGCAACAATGTCTGCGCCTCGTTCCTGCATGCGGCGGGGCGGTTCGGGTTTGACCTGACCTTCACCGGGCCGGTGCAGCTTGACCCCGAGATGGAATTTGTCGGGCTGGCCCGCAACGAGGGCGCCACCGTCACCATCGAGCGCGACCCGTTCAAGGCGGTGGAGGGTGCCGATCTGATCGTGACCGACACATGGGTGTCGATGCATGACGCGCAGAGTTCGCGCGAACGGCGCCACAACATGCTGCGCCCCTATCAGGTCAACCGCGCGCTGATGGAGGCCGCCAAGCCCGACGCGCTGTTCATGCACTGCCTGCCCGCGCATCGCGAGGAGGAGGTGACCTCGGAGATCATGGACGGCCCGGCCTCGGTGGTGTTCGACGAGGCGGAAAACCGGCTGCATGCGCAGAAAGCGGTCATGCGCTGGTGTCTGGGCGTCTGAGACGCAGGGAGGGGGCGCTGCCCCCTCTTGGCCTGCGGCCAATTCACCCCCGGAGTTTAGGGGCAAGATGAAGCTGCGACCGGGTCTTGCGCCTGCCGGTGATAGCGCTAGCCTGCCGCCGTCAGACACAGGAGGCGGGCATGGCGGCAGCGCGGATCGGCGTTTACGGGTTGGGCACCATGGGGGCGGCGCTGGCGCTCAACATGGCGGAAAAGGGCGTGGCGGTGGCGGTGGCGAATCGCAGCCCGGGCCCGCTCGAGGCCTTTGTGGCGCGGGCCGAGCCCTTTGCGGCGCGCATCACCGCCTGCGGCTCGCTGGCCGAGCTGATCGCGGCGCTGCCCGCGCCGCGGCTGCTGCTGGCGATGATCCCCTCCACCGCGCCGATGGACGCGTTTCTGGATGAGGTGATGCCGCTGCTGGAGCGCGGCGACACGGTGATCGACGCGGGCAATGCCGATTTCCATGCGACGCGGGCGCGCGCGGCGCGGCTGGAGGCGGCGGGGCTGCAGTTTGTCGGGCTGGGCGTGTCGGGCGGCGAGGAGGGCGCGCGGCATGGCCCTTCGATGATGTTCGGCGGCTCGGAGGCAAGCTGGCAGGCGCTGGAGCCGATCCTGTCGCGGATCGCCGCCCCCTATGAAGGCGCGCCCTGCGTTGACCGCATGGGCCCGGACGGGGCGGGGCATTTCGTCAAGACCGTGCATAACGGCATCGAATATGCCGACATGCAGATGATCGCCGAAGTTTATGACCTGCTGCGGCATGGCGCGGGGCAGAGCCCGGCGGAGATTGCCGCGCAGTTCGGGCGCTGGTCCAAGGGGCCGCTGGAAAGCTACCTGTTCGAGATCACCGCCACGGTGCTGGCGGCGGAGGACAGCCATGGCGCGGGACCGGTGGTGGATGCCATCCTTGACCGCGCCGGGCAGAAGGGCACCGGGCGCTGGACGGTGATCGAGGCGGTGCGGCTGGGGCAGTCCGCCACGCTGATCGAGGGCGCCGTGGCCGCGCGGGCATGGTCGGCGGAGGGCGACCTGCGCGCCGCCGCCGGGGCAGCCTTTGGCACGGAGCGCGACGCGCTGCAGCTTGACATGAACGCGCTGGAGGCGGCGCTGCTGGCGGCGCGGGTGCTGGAATATGCGCAGGGGTTCCGCATCCTTGCCGCGGCTTCGGCAGAATATGCCTGGGATCTGGAGGCCGCGCGCATCGCCGAGATCTGGCGCGCGGGCTGCATCATCCGGGCGCGGCTGCTGGATGACATCGCGGGCGCCTTCCGCGACGGCGCGCCCGAAGGACAGCTGCTGCTGGCGCCGCGCTTTGCCCCGGTGCTGGCGGCGGGCATCCCCGCGCTGCGCGCGCTGGTGGCACAGGCGGTGGCGGCGGGCTATCCGCTGCCGGTGCTGGGGGCGGCGCTGGCCTTCTGGGACACGCTGCGCCAGCCGCGCGGCACGGCGGCGCTGATTCAGGCGCAGCGTGATTTCTTCGGGCGCCACGGCTTTGACCGGGTCGACGGGCAGGACGCGCGGCACGGGCCGTGGTGGGACTGAGCCTCAGCCCGGGGGCAGGCGCAGCACCGCGCCGGGATTCATGATCCCTGCGGGATCGAGCGCCGCCTTGATGGCGCGCATGGCGGCCAGCTTGGCCGGGTCGCCATAACGTTCCAGATCCGCCACCTTCAGCCGTCCGATGCCGTGTTCGGCGCTGACCGACCCGCCCATCTGATGCACCAGATCGTGGATCGTGCGTTTGATCTCTTCGCGCAGCGCCTGATGGTCGGCCTTGGTGCCGCCCTTGGGCGGGAAGACGTTGTAATGCAGGTTGCCATCGCCCAGATGGCCGAAACAGTTGACCCGGAACGGCCCCAGCGCCGCGATCCGCGCCAGTCCTTCGGGGACGAAGGCGGGCAGCGCCTCCAGCGGCAGCGACACGTCATGGCTGGAAATGGCGCCGATGCGGCGGTTGGCCTCGGGGATATGTTCGCGGAGCGTCCAGAACTCGGCGGCCTGCTGCGTGCTCTGCGCCACCACCCCGTCGCTGACCAGACCCGCCGCCAGCCCCGAGGCGAACAGTTCCTCCAGCGCGGTCTGCGGATCCATGCCGCGCGGCAGGCCCAGTTCCACCAGCACGCACCACTCAGGCCCCGTGGCGAAGGGCTGGCGCAGGTCGGGCAGGGCTTCGCGCAGAAAGTCGAAGCCCATGCGCCCGATCAGTTCGAAAGCGCTGACCATCTCGCCCAGATGGTCGCGTGCCAGCGCCAGAAGGTCGAGCGCCGCAGCGGGGCTGTGCACCACCAGCAGCGCCGTGCCGGTGGCGGCGGGGCGGGGCGCCAGTTTCAGCGCGGCGGCGGTGATCACCCCCAGCGTGCCTTCGGCGCCGATCAGCAGGTTGCGCAGGTCATAGCCGGTATTGTCCTTGCGCAGCCGTTTCAGCCCGTGCCAGATCTGGCCGTCGGGCAGCACCGCCTCCAGCCCCAGCACCTGATCGCGGGCATTGCCGTAGCGCAGCACGTTGACCCCGCCAGCATTGGTGGACAGCAGCCCGCCGATCCGCGCCGTGCCTTCGGAGGCGAGCGACAGCGCGAAGAGCCGGTCCGCGCCCCGCGCCGCCTCCTGCACATCAGCCAGCACCGCGCCCGCCTCGGCCACCATCACGTTTTCCCGGGGGTGAACGGCGCGGATCGCGGTCATGCGGTCCAGCGACAGCAGCAGCGGCGGCGGGCCGTCGGGGGCAACCTGTCCGCCCACCAGCCCGGTGCCGCCGCCCCATGGCACGAGGCCGACCCGGGCCTCGGCGCAGGCGGTGACGAGTGCCGACACTTCCTGCACCGTGCGCGGCAGGGCGACCCAGCGGGAGGTGCCGCGCCAGCGGCCTCGCGGCTCTTCCAGATGGCGGGGCTCGGCAGGGCGCAGCGTGTCCTCGGGCAGACGCGGGCGCAGCGCGGCGGCGAAGGCGTCATCGGCGGGGGTCAGGGGCATGGCGGGTCTTCCTCCATCGGATCCGCTCCCGTTTTAGCGCACCGGGCGCGGGATGGAAGCACGGGCGTCAAAGCGGCGGTAAAGCCGGGGCAGCAGCAGCGGCGTCAGATACATGGGGATCTGGTAGCAGCCGATGAAGAGCAGCAGCTTGGCCGTCACCTCGGGCGGGAGCGCCACCAGAAACAGCGCGATGTTGCGGTTGCCCGCGATCAGCGCGGTGGCGTGCAGCCCGTCGCGCGCGCCGCGCCGCGCCAGCAGGTCGCCCACCAGCAGCTGCGGGCCCAGATTGGCGGCAAAGGCCAGCGCCAGCCATGCCAGCAGCGCCAGCGGATCGTCGCGCAGCGCGGGGGCAATGGCCGACATCAGGCCCAGCACCAGCACCGTCATCACCAGCGCCGAGGCACCGTCCAGCGCCTGCACCTGCCGCAGCGTTGGTTCGGGCAGCAGCGCGCGCAGGCCGAAAGCCAGCGCCGTGGCGCCCGCGATGGTGGCCAGCAGCCGCAGCACCGCCGCCCGCAGCAGGGCGGGATCGCCCAGATCCGGCATCAGCGCCAGCACCGGCAGCGCGGTCAGCGGCAGCAGCGCCGTGCCAAGGATCAGCAGCCGCAGCGCCGGGGCGGGATCGCCCCCCACCAGCAGCGCCAGATTGGGGCTGCCCGCCAAGGGCGCCGCCGCGCAGAGCAGCACCAAAGCCAGCGCCACCGGGCTGTCGGCCACGCCAAGCGCGATACAAAGGCCCAGCACCGCCAGCGGCGCCGCCAGCTGGAACACCAGCACCACCGCCAGCGTCCGGGGCAGCGTGGCCAGCGCCCCCAGCGCCGCCTTGGGCCCGATGCGCAGGGCCGCCACGAACAGCATCAGCGCCACCAGTTCGGGCAGCCACGGCCTGACCGCGCGGGTCAGATCGGGCAGGGCGATGCCCAGCACCAGCCCCGCCACCAGCAGCCAGCGGGCGTGGCGGGCGCAGAGCCGCAGCAGCGCCATGCCCGGCTCAGACCCGCTGCCGGATGTTCTCGGGCAGCCAGGTGGCCAGATCCGGGAACAGGATCAGCACGAAGACCATCAGCACCATGATCAGGAACATCGGGATGGCGGCGCGCGCGATGAAGGTCATCTCGTGCCCGGTCATGCCCTGCAGCACAAACAGGTTGAAGCCGATGGGCGGGGTGATCTGCGCCATTTCCACCACCACCACGATGAAGATGCCGAACCAGATGAGGTCGATGCCCGCCTCGCGGATCATCGGCTCCACCACCGCCATGGTCAGCACCACCGAGGAGATGCCGTCCAGAAAACAGCCAAGGATGATGTAGAACACCAGAAGCGCCATCAGCAGCTGGAAACGCGACAGATCCCAGCTGGCGATCAGGTCGGCGAGCCCGCGCGGAATGCCGGTAAAGCCCATGGACAGCGACAGGAAGGCCGCGCCCGCAAGGATCAGCGCGATCATGGCCGAGGTGCGGACCGCCCCCATCAGGCTGTCGAAAAAGGTGGCCGGCGTCAGCGACCGCTGCGCCAGCGCCAGCAGCATGGATCCGACCACGCCGAAGGCCGCAGCCTCGGTCGCGGTGGCGATGCCCAGATACATCGACCCGATCACCACAAGGATCAGCAGGATCACCGGGATCAGGAAGCGCGAATTCTTTATCTTGGCCAGCAGCGTCATGTGCGGCTCCGGCACCGGGTCGAAATCGCGCGACAGCTTGGCGGTGATCGCCACATAGGCCATGAACATCAGCGCCAGCACCAGACCGGGCAGCACCCCGGCCATAAAAAGCTTGGTGATGCTTTCGTTGATGGTGACTCCGTAGACGATCAGCGTCAGCGAGGGCGGGATCATCAGCCCCAGCGTCGCCGCCCCCGCCAGCGTGCCGATCACCAGATGTTCGGGATAGTTGCGGCGGCGCAGTTCGGGAATGGACATCTTGCCCACCGTGGTCAGCGTGGCGGCAGAGGATCCCGACACCGCCGCGAACACCGTGCAGCCGACGATGTTGGTATGCACCAGCCCGCCCGGCAGCCGCGCCATCCACGGGCTGAGGCCACGGAACATGTCTTCGGACAGGCGGGTGCGGTACAGGATCTCTCCCATCCAGATGAACAGCGGCAGGGCGGTCAGCGTCCAGCTTGACGAGGACGACCAGACCTTGGTGATCATCGCGTCACCGGCGGGGCGCGAGGTGAACAGCTCCATCCCCACATAGGCGACGCCCATCAGCGCAAGCCCCACCCACACGCCGGATCCCAGCAGCAGAAACAGCACCGCCAGAAAGATGGCGATCGGGATCAGTTGGTCCATGTCATTCTCCCTGCGCCTGATCCATCAGGTCGGTGGTGATGCCGTGCCGTCCGGTGACGATCAGCCGGATCAGGTGATCCCAGAAGGCGATGGCGAGCAGGATCACCCCCGCCGCCATGCTGAGCTGCGGAATCCAGATCGGTGTCGCGTCCAGCCCCTGGCTCAGTTCGTTCCAGCGCCGCGACACCAGCATGCCGCGCACCGCATACCATGCGAACCATGTGGCGGTGACGGTGCCGATGCCGAAACACCAGACCTCTCCCCACCAGCGGAACCGCCCCAGCGCTGACAGAAGGATCGACACGCGGATATGCGCGCCATGGTTCAGCGCATAGGCAAAGGCAAAGAACGAGGCGCCCGCCATGCAGTATCCGGCGTAATCGGTGGCGCCGGGAAAGACATGGCCGGTCCAGCGCGCCACCATCTGCGCCACGATCAGCAGCAGGATCGCGATGAGGAATCCCCCCGCGATCACGCCGCCTGCAAGGTAAAGGGCATCAAGAAAGCGCCGAAGCGCCCGCGCCGTCGCCATGGGCTGTTCCTTTTCCGCAAGAGGAGGGGCGGCAGAGGGGCGCGGGGGGAATGACCCCCGCGCCGCCCTGCCGGTGTTCGGGCGGGTTACTCGCCGCGATAGGCGTCGATGATCGCCTGACCGTCGGGCCCGGCCTTGGCGAGCCAGTCCTGCGTCATCACTTCGCCCATCTCGCGCAGTTCCGCCATCATGGCGTCGCTGGCGCGTTCCACGGTCATGCCGTTGTCCTTCAGCGCGTCCACCGTGGTCTGCGTATAGTCCATGGAGGTCTGCAGCCCCTCTTCGGCGGCCTTGCCGGCGCAGTCGGTCAGGGCGGTGCGGGTTTCGTCCGAGAGGCCCTCCCATGCGTCCTTGTTCACGAAGACCGCGTTGCGCGGCAGCCATGCGTCGACTTCGTAGAAGTTGGACAGATGCTCCCAGACCTTGCGGTCAAAGCCGGTGGCGCCCGAGGAGATGAAGCTTTCCGCCACGCCGGTGGCCAGCGCCTGACTCAGTTCGGCGGCCTCCACCTGCACCGGCAGCGCGCCGGTCATCTCCGCCATCTTGGCGGTGGCGGTGGAGTAGGAGCGGAATTTCACGCCCTTCAGTTCCGAGATCGACGTGATGGGCTTGTTCATGTAAAGCCCCTGCGGCGGCCACGGCACCGAATAGAGATAGTGCAGATTGTCCTCTGCCAGCGCCTCGGTCACATAGGGTTCGGCCACATCCCACAGCTTTTCATGCTCCTCGAAGGAGGAGACGAGGAAGGGGATGGAATCCACGCCGTAAAGCGGGTTTTCGTTTTCATGCGCCGACATCAGCCGTTCGCCGATATTGGCCTGCCCGGTCATCACCGCGCGCTTGATCTCGGCCCCGCCGAACAGCGAGCCGGAGGGATGGGTGACAATCTCCAGATCGCCGCCGGTGGCCTCGGTCACGCAGGTCGCAAAATTGGCGGCGACTTCGGAATGGAAATTGGTCGCGGCATAGGCCAGCGGCATGTCCCATGTTTCCGCCGACGCGGCGCCCGCAGCCCCGGCCAGCGCCGTGGCGGCAAGAAGGGTGGTCATCGTCTTCATGGTCAGTCTCCCCGTGGTTTGTTTGTATGCAAAGGTTTATGTCTTATTGAAACCGCGTCGGCGCATAGGGTGCAAGGTCGATGTTGGGCCGCGCGCCGCTGACAAGCTGCGCCAGCAGCCGTCCGGTCTTGGGACCGCCTGTCAGACCGACATGATCGTGACCAAACCCGGCAAAGACGCCGCGCAGCTTTGGCGCCTCGCCGATCACCGGCAGCGAATCAGAGATCGACGGCCGGTGCCCCATCCATTCCACCTTGTGCTTCCATGTCAGCCCGGGCAGGGCGGCGCGGATGTTGCGCTCCAGCAGGGCGAAGGGCGCGCGCGAGGCGGGGGCCACCAGCCCGCCGAATTCCACGATCCCCGCCAGCCGCAGCCGCCCCTCCATCGGCGTTGCCACGAACTTGCCGCTGGCGATCATCATCGGCGCGCGCGGCATCACCGAGGGCTCCCAGAGTTCCAGATGGTAGCCGCGTTCGCTTTCCAGCGGCACGTCCAGCCCCAGCTTTGCCGCCAGCGGTTTCGACCAGACGCCGGTGGCCAGCACCGCCGCGTCGCAGGGCAGGGTTTCGCCGCCAAGGCGCAGCCCGGTCAGCCGGTCGCCCTGCCGGATGAAATCCGTGACCTCGCCGATGCGCAGCTCTGCCCCCTGACGCTGGGCATGGGCGGCAAGGTCTTTGACATACTGGCCGGGATCGGTGATGCGGCCATGGTTCGGCATCCGCACGCCAAGGCCAAGGCTCGGCGCCAGCGCCGGGTCATAGGCGGCAAAGGCCGCGCCCTCCATCACCTCGAACTCGAAGCCCAGATCGCGGCGGATGCCCCAGCCGAAGGCATCGGCCTCATAGGCGGCGCGGTTGGCATAGACGAAGGTGTAATCGCCGGGCACGAGCCATTTTTCCGCCCCCGTGCCCGCCGACAGCGCCTGATGGTCGGCAAGGCTGTCGCCGATGATATGGGTCACCGCCTCTGCCCGGCGGCGGGCGGCATCGGCATTGGCATGCGACATGTAGCGCCAGAGCCATGGCGCCAGCCGGGGCAGGTAGCCCCAGCGCAGGAACAGCGGCTGGTTGGGATCAAGCAGCATGCGCGGCGCGCGCCCCCAGAGCCCGGGCCCGGTGACCGGCACCACGGAGCCCGAGGCCAGCACGCCGCCATTGCCATGGCTCGTGCCTTCGCCGGGGCCCTTGCGGTCGATCAGCACCACGCGATGCCCGTCGCGCAGCAGCCACAGCGCCGTGGCCACGCCCACGATCCCCGCCCCGATCACCGCCACCGTCTTTGCCATCCGTCCGTTCCTCTGCCGCATCTGCTGCCGAACGCTTGCACAGACCGCGGGTGATGACAACGCCGTGACATTGGTGTGATCTTGGGTCCGGCCCGCAGCCAAGCGGGGGTGGCGCAGCCCGCGCCAAGCCGTCATGGTGCGGCAGCCCGCGCTGCGTCGCGTGGCGGATGATCCGCGCTGAAAGGAGCCTTAGCCGATGTCCTTCGTCTTTTCCCCTGCCGACACCTCCTCGCTGCCCGTGGCGGGATCCACGGACCGCTTTCCGGTGCGCCGCATCTTCTGCGTCGGGCGCAACTATGCCGCCCATGCCGCCGAGATGGGCGGGGATGCCGACCGCGAGCCGCCGTTCTTCTTCATGAAGCCCGCCGATGTTCTGGTCGAGGACGGGGCAGAGATTCCCTATCCGCCGCAGACCTCCAACCTGCATCACGAGGCGGAACTGGTCGTGGCGCTGGGGCAGGGCGGGCGCGACATCGCCGAGGCCGACGCGCTTACCCATGTCTGGGGCTACGCCGTGGGCAATGACCTGACCCGCCGCGACCTTCAGGCCGAGGCCAAGAAGATGGGCCGCCCGTGGGACATGGCCAAGGGGTTCGATCTGTCGGCGCCCATCGGGCCGGTGCATCCCGCGTCGCAGGTGGGGCATCTGGCCAAGGGGGCGATCCTGTGCCGGGTGAACGGCGCGCTGCGCCAGCAGGGCGATCTGGCCGACATGATCTGGTCGGTGCCGGAAATCGTGTCCTTCCTGTCGCGCAGCGTCGTGCTGCGGGCGGGTGACCTGATCATGACCGGCACCCCCGCAGGCGTGGGCATGCTGACCCCCGCCGACACCTGCGAGGTGGAGATCGAGGGGCTGGGCATCCTGACCACCCGCATCGCGGGCTAAGCCGGGGCAGGGACGCGCCCCGCACGGGCGCGTCCCGGTTCAGTCAGGCCGGATCAGAGGGCGGCGCGGAACAGCTCGGCCAGATTGGCCTCGGTCAAGGCCACCGGGTTGCCGCCGCAGGACGGATCCTTGATGGCGCCTTCGACCAGCGCCGGGATCGCCGCCTCGGTCACGCCAAGCGCGGAGAGGCCTTGCGGCACGCCCAGCCGGGTGTTGAATGCATCGACAAAGGCGCAGAACCCGTCAAACCCGCCGTCGATCCCCAGATAAGGCGCGGCGCGGTCGAACCGCGCGCGGATCGCCTCGGCGTTGAACTTCAGCACGGCGGGCATGCAGACGGCGTTGGTGGTGCCGTGATGCGTGCCGAAATGCGCGCCGATCGGATGGCTCATGGCATGGATCGCGCCCAGCCCCTTCTGGAAGGCGGTGGCACCCATGGCGGCGGCGCTCATCATCTGCGCGCGCGCTTCCAGATCGGTGCCGTCGTCATAGGCGCGGGGCAGGTAGTCGATCACCAGCCGCATGCCTTCCAGCGCGATGCCTTGGCTCATCGGGTGATAGAAGGGCGAGGAGAACGCCTCCACGCAATGGGCAAAGGCGTCAAGCCCAGTGCCGGCGGTGATCGCCTTCGGCATGCCCACGGTCAATTCGGGATCGCAGATCACCACGGCGGGCAGCATCCTTGGATGGAAGATGATCTTTTTCTCATGGGTGACGGAATTGGTCAGCACCCCGGCGCGGCCCACTTCGGAACCGGTGCCTGCGGTGGTGGGCACCGCCACCACGGGGGCGATGGCGCTGGCATCGGCGCGGGTCCACCAGTCGCCGATATCCTCGAAATCCCAGACCGGGCGGGTCTGCCCGGCCATGAAGGCCACGCATTTGCCCAGATCAAGCCCCGAGCCGCCGCCAAAGGCCACCACGCCGTCATGGCCGCCCGCAGTATAGGCGGCGACCCCGGCGGCAAGGTTGTGCTCGTTCGGGTTGGGATCGACATCGGCGAAGATCGCGGCATCAAGCCCCGCCGCGCGCAGGATTTCCAGCGTCTGCGCGGTGATGGGCAGGGCGGCCAGCCCGCGATCCGTCACCAGCAGCGGTTTCGTGATGCCCGCCTGCGCGCAGGCGGCGGGAAGCTCCGCGATGCGGCCCGCGCCGAACTTGATGGCGGTGGGATAGGACCAGTTGGCGGTCAGCGTCATTGGGTCACCTTCTTGAGATGGTAGGATTTGGGACGGGTCAGGGAGTGATAGCCGATCTCTGACAGCGCCCCGCCGCGTCCGGTGTTCTTGCAGCCGGTCCAGCACAGGCCGGGATCCAGATAATCGGCGCGGTTGAGAAAGACCGTGCCGGTCTGGATCGCATCGCCCAGACGGATGGCGCGGTCGACATCGCCGGTCCAGAGCGAGGCGGTCAGCCCGAAGGGGCTGTCATTCATCAGCGCCAGCGCCTCGGCATCGTCCTTGACCGGCATGATGCCGACCACGGGGCCGAAGCTTTCGTCGCGCATCACCCGCATGTCATGGCTGACATTGGTCAGGATCTGCGGGGTCAGATAGGCGCCGCCGTCATCTTCGGCAAAGGTCGGGATATGCGCGCGGGCGCCCATGGCCAACGCCTCGTCGATCTGGGCGCGGACCTCGGCGGCAAAGCGGGTGTTGGCCATGGGGCCGATGGTGGTCTCCGCGTCCAGCGGATTGCCCAGCCGGTAGCCTTTGACCACGGCCACCGCCTTGTCGACAAAGGCGTCGAACAGGCTTTCCTGCACATAGATGCGTTCGATCCCGCAGCAGCACTGCCCGGAATTGAACATCGCCCCGTCGATCAGCGTGTCGACGGCGGCATCCAGATCGGCATCTTCCATGACATAGCCCGGATCCTTGCCGCCCAGTTCCAGCCCCAGCCCGGTAAAGGTGCCCGCAGCGGCGCGTTCCACCGCCTGACCGCCGCCCACAGATCCGGTGAAATTGACAAAATCGAAGGCCCGCCCGGCGATCAGCGCCGCCGTGCTGTCATGATCCAGATAGACGTTCTGGAACACGTCCTCGGGGATACCCACCGCGTGAAAGGCGCGCGCCAGCCGTTCGCCCACCAGCAGCGTCTGCGTGGCGCCTTTCAGCACCACGGCATTGCCCGCGATCAGCGCGGGGGCCACGGTGTTGATCGCGGTCATGTAGGGGTAATTCCACGGCGAGACCACCAGCACCACGCCCTGCGGCACGCGGCGGATGAAGCGGCGGAAGGTGGCATCCTCGCCCACCTGAATGTCGGCCAGCGCGCGTTCGGCGATCTGGGCCATATAGGCGGCGCGTTCGTGAAAGCCGCGGAATTCACCGCCATAGCGCACCGGGCGGCCCATCATCCGGGCCAGTTCCGGCACGATCTCGTCATTCATCTCGCCGATGGCGGCAACCCCGGCCATGACAAGTGCCGTGCGTTCGGCCAGCGGGCGCGCGGCCCATGCGGCCTGTGCGGCACGGGCGCGGCGGGCGGCCTGCCGCGCCGCCTCCAGAGGCAGCGCCTCGCGGGTGGCAAAGACCGATCCGTCGATCGGAGAAACGCAGGTGAGGGTGGTCATGTCTGTCCTCGTTCAGGCTTTCTCGAACCCGCGGGCGAGTTCGTAATCGGTCACGGCGCGGTCGAAATCGGCCTGCTCGACCCGGGCGGCATGGGCGTAGTGATCCACCACCGCATCGCCGAAAGCGGCGCGCAGCATCGCCGATCCGGCAAAGGCCTCGGTGGCGGCGCGCAGGCTTGCGGGCACGTCGGGCACATCGGTCATGGCATAGACATCGCCGGAGACGGGATCGGGCAGATCAAGCCCTTCCTCGATCCCGGCCAGCCCCGCCGCAAGCTGCGCCGCACAGGCGAGATAGGGGTTCATGTCCGATCCGGGGATGCGGCATTCGATGCGCACGCCCTTGGTGTCCTCGCCCACCAGACGGAAGCCTGCGGTGCGGTTGTCCACCGACCATGCGGATTTGGTGGGGGCAAAGGTGCCGGGCACGAAGCGCTTGTAGCTGTTGACATAGGGCGCCAGCAGCAGCGTGACCTCTGGCGCGTATTTCAGCAGCCCCGCCACATAGCTGCGCATGGTCGCGGACATGCCATGCGCGGCCTCGGCATCATGGAACACGTTGCTGCCGCCCTTGAACAGCGACTGGTGGATATGCGCGGCGCTGCCCACCTTGTCGGCGCGCCATTTGGCCATGAAGGTGGCGGCATGGCCCTTCTGGTGGGTGATCTCCTTGATCGCGTGTTTGGCGATCGTGTGGTAATCGGCGCAGGTCAGCGCGTCGGCATAGCGGATGTTCAGCTCTTCCTGCCCGGTCTCTGCCTCGCCCTTGGTGCTTTCCACCGGGATGCCCATGGCGACCAGGTGGTTGCGGATGGGCCGCATGACATATTCTTCGCGGCTGGTGAACTGGATCGAATAATCCTGATTGAACGGGGTCAGCGGTTCCAGATCGCGGTGGCCGCTGTGCCGGATCGCGTCATAGGAGCGGGCATAAAGGAAGAACTCCAGTTCCGTCGCCATCATCGGCGCAAGCCCCAGGGCGGCGGCACGGTCCACCTGCGCCTTGAGGATCTGGCGCGGCGACTGCGGCACGGGCGCGTGGTGGTGATCCATCACGTCGCAAAGCACCATGGCGGTGCCCTCCAGCCATGGCACGAGGCGCAGCGTCGACAGATCCGGCTTCATCACGTAATCGCCATAGCCTGCCGCCCAAGAGGTGGTGGCATAGCCGTCCGGCGTCATCATCTCCAGATCGGTGGCCAGCAGGTAATTGCAGCAATGCGTTTCCACATGGCCATGTTCGATGAAGTTCGAGACATGGAACCGCTTGCCCTGCAGCCGCCCCTGCATGTCCACGATGCAGACGAGGATCGTGTCGATCTCGCCGCGCTCTGCGGCGATCTTGATCTGGTCGAGTGTCAATGTGCCGGTCATCGGCTGCTCCTTGGATCGGTCATGCGGGCCCTCCGCGCGCAGGCGGAGGGCCCCTTGGTCAGAAAGTGCGGATCAGAACGTATAGGGCGGACCGGCGCGGTTGATCACATCGTTATAGTCGCGGAAGATGTCCACGACCTTCTGATGCACCTCGCCTTCCTGCGCGATCTCGTCCCAGAAGGTGATGGCGGCGTCTTCGACCTGTTTCCATTCCTCGGGCGGGATCGAGCGCAGTTCCAGCTTGTCGCCGCGCGCGCGCAGCCGCGCCTCGCCGCCCCAGTACCACTGGTTGCGATAGGTGTCGGCGGATTTGATCGCCGCCATCACCAGTTCCTTCAGATGGTCGGGCAGATCGGCCCAGCGCTGCTGGTTGACGAAGATCGACCCGATCCACGCGCCGGAGATGTTGTTGGTCAGGAAATAGTCGGTCACATCCGCCCAGCCCACGGTGTAATCCTCGGTGATGCCGGACCATGCCATGCCGTCCAGCTCGCCGGTCTGCACCGCGACTTCGGCATCTTCATAGGGGATGTTCACCGGCACCACGCCGAACTGCGACAGGAAGCGGCCCGCCGTGGGGAAGGTGTAAAGCTTCAGCCCCTCCAGATCAGCAAGGCTGGTCACCTCTTTCTTGGTGTTGAAGTTGCACGGATCCTGCCCGGCCGCCGACAGCCATGTGACGCCGACCTTTTCGTATTCCGCCCGCCAGATATCGGCCAGCCCATACTGGTTGAACAGCACCGGCACGTCGAGGATGTGCTTGGTGGCAAAGGGGAAATAGCCGCCAAAGACCCGCATCGGCGTGGGCGAGGCCATGCTGTCGTCATCCGAATGCACCGCATCCAGCGTGCCGCGCTGCAGCGCCTGAAACAGCTCGCCGGTGGGCACGATCTGGTCGGCGTAATACAGCTCGATCTCCAGCTCGCCCTGGGCTGCGGCGTTGATGGCGTCGATGATGGGCTTGGTCACATGTTCGCCAAGGGCTGCACCCGCATAGGTCTGGAAGCGCCAGCGGATCGGTTCCTGCGCGCGGCCCACCGACGGGGCGGCGAGCGCGGCGGGGGCGGCAAGGGCTGCCCCGGCAAGGATCTTGCGTCGTGAAAGGGTCATTTCTGTCTCTCCTGTTGGTGGTTTGACGTCTCTGCCCCCGTTAGGCCGGGGGTCTTGGGCTTACTTGCCGTAGACCAGATCCGGCAGCCACAGCGCCAGATCGGGGAAAATCATGATGATCACCAGCACCACGATCATGACCGCCACAAACGGGATGATCGAGGTGTAGATGTCGCGCAGGCCGATTTCGGGCGGGGCCATGGCGCGCATCAGGAACAGGTTGTAGCCGAAAGGCGGCGTCATGTAGGCGATCTGGCAGGTGATGGTATAAAGCACGCCATACCACACCAGATCGAAGCCCAGCGCCCCCACCAGCGGCACGTAAAGCGGCGCCACGATCACCAGCATCGCGGTGTCGTCCAGAAAGGTGCCCATGACGATGAAGCTCAGCTGCATCAGGATCAGGATCACCCACGGGCTGAGCCCAAGCTGGTCGGTGAACAGCGTCTCGATGGCGCTGACCGCGCCCAGACCGTCGAACACCGCGCCAAAGGCCAGCGCCGCAAGGATGATCCACATGAACATGCAGGTCACGCCCAGAGTGTTGCGCACCGAATTCTCGAACACCTCGCGCGTCATGCGGCCCTTGAGCACCGCCGCGACAAAGGCCGCCAGCGCCCCGATGGCCGAGCTTTCCACCAGCGAGGTCCAGCCATTGATGAAGGGCACCATCATCACCGCGAAGATGCCCAGCGGCAGCAGCCCCGCCGTCAGCAGCCGCAGCTTTTCGGCGCGCGGCAGGTCGCGGTCGGCCTTGGGTAGGATCGGGCCAAGTGCGGGGTTCAGCTTGCAGCGGATCACGATGTAGATGATGAAGGCCGCCGCCATGATGAGCCCCGGCACGATGCCCGCCAGCCACAGCTGCCCCACCGGCTGCCGCGCGATCATGGCGTAAAGCACCAGCACCACCGAGGGCGGCACGAGGATCCCCAGCGAGGATCCGGCCTGGATCACCCCCGTGACCATGCGCTTGTCATAACCGCGTTTGAGCAGTTCCGGCAGCGCGATGGTGGCGCCGATGGCCATGCCCGCGACGGAAAGCCCGTTCATGGCGGAAATCAGCACCATCAGCCCGATGGTCCCCACCGCCAGCCCGCCCGACAGCCCGCCCATCCAGACATGGAACATCTTGTAAAGATCGTCGGCGATGCGGCTTTCGCTCAGCACATAACCCATGAAGATGAACATCGGCAGCGTCAGCAGCGGATACCATTTCATCAGCTTGATGGAGGCGGCAAAGCCAAGGTCGAAGCCGCCGCGATCCCCCCAGAGCAGCAGCGCCGCGATCACCGCGACAAAGCCGATGGCGCCGAACATCCGCTGCCCGGTCAGAAGCAGCCCCATCATGCCCGAAAACATGACGATTGCGATCATGTCCTGCGACATCAGATCTCCTCCCCGCGCAGGCGGGCGATGTCGCGGAAGAATTCCGCAGTGCATTGCAGGATCATCAGCGCGACGCCAAGGCACAGCACCACCTTGACCGGCCAGACATAGGGGCGCCACGCGCTGGGGCTGCGCTCCATATGGCCCATGACCTCGGAGGCGGCGGCGGGGCCGCCAGTGACGAAGGCGCGCGCCAGATCGGCGAAAAAGCTGAACGGCTCGGTGCCGAAATAGCCCAGCGAATAGGCGGTGGAGCTGATCGCGCCGTAAAGCAGCACGCCCAGATAGAACATCAGGAACCAGATGGTGATGACATCGGCCATGGCCTTGCGGCGCGGCGACCAGTCGCCATAGAAGAAATCCATCCGCACGTTGGAGCCCATCTGCATCGCATAGGGCCCGCCAAGGATGTAATAGCCCACCATGATGAACTGCGCGGTTTCCAGCGTCCAGAGCGTGGGGGTGAAGAAGGTTTTCGACACCGAGGACCACAGCAGCACGCCCACCAGCGCAAACAGCAGATACATGGCGCAGCGCCCGATGGCGCGGTTCATGGCGTCGATGCCGCGCACATAGGCGCGCAGGGCGTCAGGCATGATGCGCCTCCGCCAGTCCCAGCGTGGCAAAAGCGGGGCGCAGCAGGGCCAGCAGCTCGTCCGCCATGGCCTCTACCGCTGCGGCATCGGCAAGCAGGTCGTTGCGCGCCTCGATCATCACATTGGGCAGGCCATGGCGCAGGCCGTGACGCTGCAGCGAATGGGTCACGCCATCCTCGGGGCCATAGGGCGCGTTGCGGCGCAGGATCCGGTGGGGCAGGGCGGCGGCATGGTCCAGCATCGCATCGGCCAGACGGCTGTCGGCATCATGCAGCAGGCCCAGCTCCACTTCGCGCGGGGTGCCGTGCCAGAGCGGCGTGAAGCTGTGCAGCGTGACCAGCGCAAAGGGCGTGCCCTGCGCCTGCCGGGCCGCCAGAACCCGGTCCACCGCGTCGCAGAAGGGGGTATAGACCTGCGCCACGCGCGCCGCCCGTGCCTCGGGTGACAGGCCGGCATTGCCCGGCACCGCGATGCGTTCGCTGCGTTCGGGCATGGCAGACGGCGCCTCGGGCGGGCGGTTGCAGTCATAGACCAGCCGCGACACCGCCCCCGCCACCAGCGGCGCGTCAAGGGCGGCGGACAGCGCCTCTGCCAGTGCCAGCGCGCCCGGATCCCAGACCGCGTGGCTGTGCAGATCCTCCTCCGCCAGCCCCAATCCGTGATACTCTGGCGGAATCAGCGCCGAGGCGTGTTCGCACAGCAGCACGGCAGGGCCGCGCCCGGTCTTGTTGATGATCTGAAAGGCTGTTTCCGTCGTGGCGGTCACGGCTGATCCCCTCTGCTCTGGAAAAACCTTTCCACGCCGAAAATATTGCGTCAATAATTTTCCAGTTTCCGGAGCGTGGTTGTGGGCAGGCTGCACGGCGCGCGGGGAACTGCACAAAAAACCATCCGGGAAAGGCCGCCGATGACCACACCGTCAGGCACCGTGCGCCAGCTGATCCGCGAACATCACGCCCAGCTGACCCAGTCGGAACGCAAGTTCGCCCAGGCCCTGCTGGACGATTACCCCGGCGCGGGCCTGTCCTCCATCACGCAGGCGGCGGCTAATGCGGGCGTGTCGACGCCGACCGTGGCGCGCATGGTGCAGAAGCTGGGCTTCAAGGGCTATCCCGCCTTTCATGCCGCCCTGCTGGGCGAGCTGCAGGCCAAGGTGTCGGGCCCCGAGGCGCGGCGCGCGGTCTGGGCGGCGGAGGCGCCGGATTCGCATCTGCTGAACCGTTTCGCCGAGGCGGTGACCCAGAACCTGCGCCAGACCTTCGCCCATGTGGACACCGCGCAGTTCGACGCGGCGGCGGCACGGCTCGCCTCGCCGGAGGGGCGGCTTTACGTTGTGGGCGGGCGCATCACCCGGTCCCTTGCGGAATATGCCTTTACTCATTTTCAGGCGATCCGGGCGCGGGTCACGCATCTGACCTCCTCCTCCGCCACATGGCCGCATTACGTGCTGGACATGACCGAAGGCGACACGCTGCTGATCTTTGACATCCGCCGGTATGAGGAAAACCTGCTGCGGCTGGCCGAGATCGCGCAGGCCCGCAGCATGCAGGTGATCCTGATCACCGACCAGTGGTCGAGCCCCATCGCCAGCGTCGCCGCGCATACCTTCAACTGCTGGGTGGAAATCCCGTCGGCATGGGACAGCAACATCGCCACGCTGTCGCTGGTCGAGGCGCTGGTGGCGGCGGCGCAGGAACACCGCTGGCCCGAGGCGCGGGACAGGTTCGAACGGCTGGATGCGCTGTTCGAACTGACGCGGCTCTTCCGCAAGCCCTGAGCGGGATCGCCCCCGGCGCGTAAGGGCGCACCGGGGGCGGAGGCAGATCCGCCGGACCTTGGGCGGGAGGGGGAGCAAACCTTGCGCCCCGGGCCACGGCGGACCCGTTCAGAAGGCCACGCGGTCGGGGCCTTTCAGCTCGAGGATCTCGCGCGCGTCGTTGGGGGTGGCGATCTCCAGCCCCAGACCTTCGATGATCTGGCGGGCCTTCTGGACCTGTTCGGCATTGCTGCGCGCCAGCACGCCGGGAGCGAGCCACAGCGAATCCTCCAGCCCCACGCGCACATGCCCGCCCATGGCGGCGGCCATGGCGGCGATGGGCAGCTGGTTGCGGCCCGCGCCCAGCACCGACCAGCGATACTGGTCGCCAAAGAGCCGGTCGGCGGTGCGCTTCATGTGCAGCACGTCCTCGGGATGGGCGCCGATCCCGCCCATCAGCCCGAACACGGTCTGGATGAACAGCGGCCCCTTCACCAGCCCCTCGTCGAGGAAATGCTTGAGGTTATAAAGATGCGAGGTGTCGTAGCATTCGAATTCGAACTTGGTTCCCAGCGGCCCCAGCGTGGTCAGGATATGTTCGACCTGTCCGAAGCTGTTGTTGAAGATGATGTTCTTGTTGGCCAGATAGTCGCGTTCCCACTGGTGCTTGAGATCGGGGAAGCGCTTGAGCATCGGGAACAGCCCGAAATTCATCGACCCCATGTTGAGCGAGGCGACCTCGGGCTGGTGGGTGGCGGCGGGGCGCACCCGTTCCTCGATGGTCATGGTGGGGGCGCCGCCGGTGGTGATGTTCACCACCACGTTGGAGCCCTGCTTGATGACGCCCAGAAACGGCGTGAACGCCTCGGGGGACTGGTCGGGGCGGCCATCCTGCGGGTCGCGCGCGTGCAGGTGCACCACGGCGGCACCCGCCTCGGCAGCGCCAAGCGCGGCTTCGGCGATCTCTGCCGCGCTGACCGGCAGATGTTCCGACATCGACGGCGTGTGGATGGCGCCGGTGACGGCGCAGGTGATGATGACCTTGCGGGGTTTGGCCATGGGTCTGGTCCTTCAGTTCTGATCTGGGGTGGGTTCGGCGGCGAAATGACGGCGCAGCGCTGCCAGCCGCGCATCGCGGATGTCCTGCCGCGCCCGGATGCGGTCGGGGCTGCGGTCCTGCGGCCAGCTTGCGGCGATCTTTTCGGCATTGGCCACGTCAAAGACCTCTGGCCCGGCGGGCGCCTCGGCCAGCCGCGCGTAGAAGCCGCCATAACGGCTCATGTAATCGACGATGCCGCCGGGCGCGTTGAGGTCGATGGTTTCCATCGGCCCCATGAAGGACCAGCGCAGCCCCAGCCCGTGCTTGATGGTGGCGTCCAGCCCCTCGACGCTGACCACGCCTTCGCCCAAGAGCCGCATCGCCTCGGCCAGCAGCGCGCCCTGCAGCCGGTTCAGCACGAAGCCGTCGCGTTCTTCCGTCATGCGCACCGGCACCTGCCCGATGCCGTGATACAGCGCCTCCGCCCGGTCGAGCGTGGCGCTGTCGGTCCATGGCGCGGGGCACAGCTCGACCACCGGCACCAGATGCGGCGGGTTCACCGGATGCGCCACCAGACAGCGCGCCCGCCCCGCCAGCCCTTCGGTGAAGCGCGAGGCGACGATGGCGGAGGTGGAGGAGGCAAGGATGGTGCCGGGCGCTGCCGCCGCATCCAGCCGGGCGAACAGATCCTGCTTCACCTCCAGCCGTTCGGGGCCGTTTTCCTGCACCAGCGCCACGCCCGCCATCGCCTCTTCCAGCGTGGGGCAGGTGCGGATGCGGGCGAGCGTGGCGTCGCGGTCGGTCAGCAGCTGTTCGGCCAGCAGCGTGTCGCAGAGCGTGGCCATATCGGCGGCAAAGCGGTCCAGCACGCCGGGATCGGCGTCCCAGACCTGCACCGGATGGCCCGCGCGGGCAAAGAGCGCGGCCCAAGAGCGGCCGATGAGGCCAGCGCCGATGATGGCAACGGGGTCGGTCATGGGTAGTCCTTTCAAAGCCAGAGCACCTTGCGCCGCAGATCCAGATCGCTGGCCAGCGCGGCGGAGGGGCCTTCGTGGATGATGCGTCCGCGTTCCAGCGCCACGGTCCGGTCCGACAGCGTCAGCGCCAGATCAAGGTTATGGTCCACGATGATGATGGACACATCCTGCCGCAGCCGGTCGAAGGTGTCGAACAGCTGTTCGACCACGGCGGGGGCCAGCCCCTCGAACGGTTCGTCCAGCAGCAGCACGCGGGTGTCGCCCGACAGCGCGCGGGCCACCGCCGCCATCTGCTGCTCGCCGCCCGACAGGTAATCGGCGGGCGTGTCGATGCGGTCGCGCAGGCGGGGGAAATAGGCGAAGATGCGGTCCTGCGACCAGTGCGTGCCCTCGCCGGTGCGGCGCTGGATCCGGCCCAGTTCCAGATTGTCGCGCACCGACATGCCCGCGAAGAGCCCGCGCCCCTGCGGCACGTAGGAAATGCCCGCCCGCGCCATCGCCGCCGAGGATTCGCCCGAGATCACCCGCCCGTCGAGCCGGATTTCGCCCGAGCCCACCGGGGCGATGCCGATCAGCGATTTCAGCAGCGTCGACTTGCCCGCGCCGTTGCGCCCGAGCAGGGCAAGGATTTCGCCCTGCCGCAGATCGAAGCTGACATCGTTGAGGATGTGGCTTTTGCCATAGCTGACATTCACCTTCTCGAGCGACAGCAGCACCTTGTCCTGCACGGCGCTGACGCGCGGCTTGGCCGCCACGGCGGAGGTGCCGGAGCCGATATAGACCTCCTGCACGCGGGCATCGCCGCGCGCCTCCTCCACGGTGCCGTCCAGCAGCACCTGACCTTCGTTCATCACCGTGACATGATCGGCCAGTTCGAACACCCGGTCGATGTCATGTTCGACCAGCAGCACCGGGATGTCGCGGCTCAGCGCCTTGATAAGCAGGCCGACCCGTTCGCGTTCGGCCACCGACAGGCCCGCCAGCGGTTCGTCCGCCAGCAGGATGCGCGGGCTGTTCCCCAGCGCCAGCCCCAGATCCAGCAGCCGCTGCCCGCCATAGGACAGCGCGCCCGCCTCGGCCTCGTCCATGCCCGACAGGCCCGCATAGTCCATGATCTGGGTGGTGCGGTCGTTGACCTGCCCAAGGTTGCGGGCGCGGATCAGCGGGTTCATGCGCCGCGGATCCCCGGCCTGCACGGCAAGCCGGATGTTTTCCCGCACGCTGAGCGCCGGAAACAGGTTGGTGATCTGGAAGCTGCGCCCGATCCCGGCCTCCGAGATCTCCTCGGGGCTGCGGCCCGACAGCGGCCTGCCCGCCAGCGTCACCTCGCCGCCATCGGGGGTATGCAGCCCCGACATCAGGTTGAAGGCGGTGGTCTTGCCCGCGCCATTGGGCCCGATCAGCGCATGCAGGCTGCGGTCGCGGACCGAGATCGACACCTCGTCCACCGCCTTGAGCCCGCCGAACTGCTTGGAGATGCCGCGCGCCACCAGAAGCGGTGCCTCGCTGTGGCTTGCGGGTTTCAGGAAATCGGGCAGGGGGCGGATTTCGGCCCGGCGGTTGGCCATGGCGGCGCCGGTTTCGGCGGGCGGGTTCAGCGCGCGGCGGATCTGGCCGGGGATGCCCACCAGCCCGTCGCGGGCGTAAAGCACGAAGATCATGAAGACCAGACCGAACCAGAACAGCCAGTTGTCGGTGTAGATCGACAGGTATTCCCGGAACAGGATGTAGAACAGCGCGCCGATGGCTGGCCCGATGAAGCTGCGCATCCCCCCGATGACCACCATGGCCAGCAGTTCGCCGGAAAAGATCACCGACATCGGCTCTGCCGAGGTCATGCGGTTCTTGTAAAGCAGCAGCACGCCTGCCAGCGCGGTGATGGTGGCCGACAGCACGAAGGCCGCCAGCTTGTAGCGGTCCACCGGATAGCCAAGAAAGCGCGTGCGCTGTTCATTCTCGCGGATGGCCAGCAGCACCGATCCCAGCGGCGAATTGTTGAACCGCCACAGCAGCACCAGCACGGCAAAGGCGATGGCGGCGACCAGCCAGTAATAGGGTTCGGACATCTCGAAATCGAGCCCGGCAAAGCTGGGCCGGTCGATGCCGCCCAGACCGTTCTCGCCGCCGGTCACCTCGGTCCAGCGGAAAGCGATGGTGAAGCCAAGCGCCGACAGCGCCAGCGTCATGAGCGAGAAATAGACCCCCCTGCGGCGCAGGATCAGCGCACCGAAGGCGGCGGAGATCACGCCGGTGGCCAGCACCGCCACCAGAAGCGGGATCAGGAAGGCACCGCCCATGGCCAGCGAGGTGAGCCCGGCCAGATAGGCGCCCAGCCCGAACCACGCGCCATGGCCGAAGCTGATGAGCCCGGTGCGCCCGGCAAGGATGTTGAGCCCCATGCAGGCCAGACCATAGACCACCACCTCGGTGGCGGAGGTATAGGTCAGGCCTGCGGCAAGGATGACGAAGGGCAGGGCGATCAGCGCTGCGGCAGCGATCAGAAGCGGATGGATGCGGGGCATGGGATCACTCGAATCGCAGGATGCGTTCGCCCAGCAGGCCGCGCGGGCGCAGCAGCAGGACCACGAACATCAGAAGATAGATGGCGGCGGTGGACCAGGACGACAGGCCCACGGCGACCAGCACGCCCTTGGTCAGGCCGACCAGCACGGCGGCGATGATGACGCCCCAGAACGATCCCAGCCCGCCGATGACCACCACCACGAAGGCCAGCGTGATGATCTCTGCCCCCATGGCGGGGTGGATGGTGTAGATGGGCGACAGCAGCACGCCCGCCAGCCCGGCAAGCCCGATGGCGATGCCCGCCACCACCGACAGGTAGGGCCGCAGCGAAATGCCAAGGCTGCCGACGATTTCGGGGTTCTGCACGCCTGCGCGCACGATGCGGCCAAAGGCGGTGCGGTTGAGCAGCACCCACAGCCCGGCCACGGCCAGCACCGCCACGGCGATCAGGAAGATGCGGTAGCGCGAATAGATGAAATCGCCGAAGAACACCTGCCCGCGCAGGATGTCGGGCATGTTGTAGCTTTGCGGCGAGGCGCCGAAGATCCAGCGCAGACCCTGTTCGATCACCATGGCGAGCCCGAAGGTCAGCAGCAGCGAATAAAGCGGGTCGATGCGGTAGAACCGGGTGAACAGCGTGCGTTCGGTCACCATGCCCAGACCCGCCACGATCAGCGGCACAAGGATCAGCGCGCCGAAAAAGCCGGTGACCGGCGTGATGAGGATGGCAAGATAGGCGCCGATGGCAAAAAATGCCCCATGGGCAAGGTTGATGATGCCGCCCAGCGAAAAGATCAGCGACAGGCCAAGCGCGATCAGCAGGTAATAGGTGCCGTCCAGCAGGCCGTTCAGCACCTGCGCGATAAAAAGCCCCAGCATGTGGCGACGTGCCTCCTTGTGTCCGGTCAGGGTCGGGGGCGCGGCTTGCGCGCCCCCGGATGCGGGAAACGGGCGCTCAGAAGCTGCAGGTGCCGCCGGTCACGCTGGTGGCGAGCCGTTCCAGCGGTTCATTGGCAGCGGGGACCGGATCGGAGGTGGTGAAGATGTCCCATTCGTTCTGCGCCTCACCGGCGGGCAGCGCGGTGATGGCATAGATCTCCTGGATCAGCTGGTGGTCGGAGGGGCGGAAATAGCCCTTGCGCGATTTCATCAGGTCGAACTGCGCCTCTGGGCTTTCCAGATAGGCCACCAGCGCGTCGCCGCCCGCCTCTCCGGCTGCGGTCACGGCCTGCGCCATGATGAGGCCCGCGTTGTAATCGCCCCAGGCCTGATTTTCCGGCGGCTTGCCATAGGCGGTGGTGAAGGCCTGCACGAAGGCTTGGCTTGCGTCATTCTGCACGAGGTGGTTCCAGACGTTGGGCCATGTGCCGCGGAAGTTCTGCGCGCCTGCCGCCCATGCCGACACGGTGTCGAAGCCAAAGCCGCCCAGCGTGAAATCCAGCCCGAATTCGCCATATTGCTTGAAGAAGTTGGTGATCTGCGTGCCCGCAAGGTTCAGCGCAACCACATCCGGCTCGGCCTGCCGGATCTTCAGCAGATAGGACGAGAAATCGGTGGCATCCGTCGGTACCAGATCGTCGCCCACCAGCACGCCGCCATTGGCGTCCAGAAACGCCTTGGCCGCGTTCAGCAGGTCATGGCCAAAGGCGTAATCGGCGCTGAGCGTGTACCAGTTCTTGCCGTCTACCATGCCTTGCGCGTCGAAATATTCGCCCTCGGCATTCACATACATCGAGTTCTGCGTCTCGACATGGAACATGTAGCGGTTGCAGTCCGCCCCGCGCAGGCTGTCGGAATTGCCGCCGGTGTTGACGAAACATTTGCCATAGCGCGCCGCGACCTGACTGATGGTCAGGCAGGAGGCCGAAGAGATCTCGCCGATGATGAAATCGACCTGATCGCGTTCGAACATGCGTTCGGCCTTGGTCGAGGCGGTCTGCGGGTTGACGCTGTCCTCCATGATCAGCTCGACCTGACGGCCGCCCGCGCCGCCATTGGCGTTGATATGCTCCACCGCCAGCTTGATGCCCATCTGGGCATATTCGCCAAGCGGTCCCAGAAAGCCGGTGGTGGGGGTCAGGTGGCCGATCTTCAGCGGGGCGCCCTGCGCCCGCAGATAGGCCGGGGCCGCCAGCCCCAGCGCGAGCCCGGCGGCGCCGGTCCGCAGAACGGTCCTGCGGGTGGTCTTGAGTGTCATCTTGGGTCTCCTCCCTTTGTGACGATCACGGCGGGGTGTGGCCCCTGATTTTCCCGGCTGACTCTCCTCCTCCGCCGGGAGATCAATGGTTGCCTTCTTGCCCGTTCTGTTGTGATCTGAGATCACAGTTGCAGAGGGGGCACCTTCGAGTCAACAGGAGTTCCCGACGCCATGTCGCAAAATCTGGATCAGATCCGCCCCGCGCGCCGCCAGACCCTGTCGGATCAGGTGCATGACACGCTGAGCGAGATGCTGCTGTCGGGCGCGCTGCGCCCGCGCGACCGGCTGTCGCTGCGCGATCTGGCCGAGCGGCTGGAAGTGTCGATGATGCCCGTGCGCGAGGCGGTGAGCCGCCTTGCCGCCAGCGGTGCGCTGGACGTGTCACCCAAACGCGCGGTGATGGTGCCGCTGATGACCTCGGAGGCTTTCGCCGATCTGACGCAGGTGCGGATGCTGACCGAGGGCGAGGCGGCGCGGCTTGCCGCCAGCCGCGCGAGCCGCACCGAAATCGCCGGGATCCTCGCGCTGGCCGACCGGTTCGAGGAGGTGCTGGATGCCGCCTATGGCAGTGCCGCCGCCGTGGCCGCCAACAAGGATCTGCATTTTGCGCTCTATCGCGCGGCGGGATCGCCCGCGCTGATGGAGGTGATCACCATGCTCTGGCTCAAGGCCGGGCCGATCATCAATTTCGACATCGGGGTGGAGGCGGGCGTGCCCTCGGAGGAGGAAATGTCGCGCTCGCGCACCCACCATTCCCGCGCCCATCACCGCCAACTCTGCGAGGCGCTTTCCGCGCGCGATGGCGCGGCGGCGGCGCAGGCCATTGCCGAGGACATCCGTGTCGCCTCGGACCTGATCCGCGCCCATGGCGCGATGGACACGGACAACAGCCGCAGGAGGATCATGCCATGAAGCTGGAACTGGAGGGCGCGCGCGTCATCGTCACCGCAGGCGCGCAGGGCATCGGCCGCGCCATTGTCGAGGCCTATCTGGCCGAAGGCGCCCACGTCGCCACCTGCGACATCAACGAGGCCGCGCTGGAGACGCTGCCGGGCGAGGTGTTCCGGCAGCGGGCCGATATGGGCGATGCGGGCCAGATCGCCGGGTTCATGACCGCCGCCATGGCCCATCTGGGCGGGCTCGACGTGCTGGTGAACAATGCGGGCATCGCGGGCCCCACCGGCCCGGTGGAGGACATCGACCCCGCCGACTGGGACGCCTGCCTGACTGTCTGCCTGACCTCGCAGTTCCATTGCGTGCGCCATGCCGTGCCCGCGCTGCGGCAAAGCGGCAATGCCTCGATCATCAACCTGTCCTCGATGGCGGGGCGGGTCGGTTTTGCGCTGCGCACGCCCTATGCGGCGGCGAAATGGGGGGTGATCGGGCTGACCAAGTCGCTGTCTATCGAACTGGGCCGCGACGGCATCCGCTGCAACGCCATCCTGCCCGGGCTTGTCGCCGGGGACCGCCAGCGCCGCGTGCTGGAGGCCAAGGCGCAGCGGCAGGGCCGCAGCTTCGAAGAGGTGGAGGCCTCGGCCTTTTCCCATACCTCGCTCAAGGAATATGTGCAGCCCGAGCAGATCGCCGACCAGATCCTGTTCCTGACCAGCCCGCGCGGGCGCACCATCTCGGGGCAGGCGGTGTCGGTCTGCGGTGACTGCCAGATGCTGGCCTGACCGCGCGACCGTGACACGGGGGCGCAAAGGGTTCCATTGCGGCACTCCCTTTGCGCGGTCTGCCGCCGGTCGCGGGCGGCGGTTCCGGCGGCTCGCCGCTGCCGCAGCGCCGCAACACGCGCCGCCCTTTGCAGGGTGCGGTCGGGCTGCCTACCTCTTGGGGGACACCGCAGGACAGGTCTGCGGCAAAGCAAGCCGAGAAGGAGACAATCGATGAAACGCACGAGCATGCTGCTGAAATCTACGGTCATTGCCGCCCTCGTCGCCGCCCCGATGGCGCCGGTGCTGGCGCAGGACGCCATGCCCGCCGATCCCGCAACCCCGGCCGCGCCCGAAGCGCCCGCCGCGAATTTCAGCGATGACCAGCTGACCTCGTTCGTCGACGCCGCGATGAGCGTTCAGGAACTGCGTCAGGATTACATGACCCGCATCGACGCCACCGAAGCGCCCGAGGAAAAGCAGGCGCTGGTCACCGAGGCGCAGACCGAGATGGCCTCCGCCGTCGAGGAAACCGATGGCATGGACATCGCGACCTACAACCAGATCGGTCAGGCCGCGCAGGCCGACCCGCAGCTGAACGAACGCATCATGGCGATGGTGCAGACCCGTCAGGGCCCGGAAGACGGGCAGGGCACCATGACGGAATGACATCCCGGCGCTGACGCGACAGGGGGCCGTGCCGCAAGGCGCGGCCCTTTGTCATTCTATCTTGGTCATTCCACGGGGGCCGCATCCATCTCGGCCTCGGTCGGGACAAAGACCACCCGCCCGATGCGGCGGTTCGGCCCCCAGCTGCGATGCTTCAGCATGCCGTCGACGATATACAGATCCTCGACCAGATAGCTGTGCCGCTTGCCCGCCTCGTCATAGACTTCGATAAACGGGTTGAGCGTGTTTTCCTCCAGCCGGAAATAGGCCGGGTCGGAATGCGCCTGAAAATCCCGCATGACCTGCAGCACCGCGTCATATTCGGTGATGCGCTCGTCGACAAAAAGCGCGCAGGTCGCCTCGTATCCGGCGCCGCCCGCCACCACGATCAGCGCGGGCACCCAGACCGTCGGGTTCAGCACCACCGAGGCCACACCACCCGCGCCGCCCGCACCTTCGATCAGGCCGACGGTGCTGCTGGTGGCGGCGCCAAGCTTGGTGCCCAGAAGGGTCAGCCCGCTGGTGGTGTTGACCAGCGTGTAGAACCCGCCATCCGCCACCCGGTCGACGACGCCGCCCGCGAGGTCGGCAGCCCCCGCCACGGTGTCGCCCACCAGACGGCTGGGCCGGTAATCACAGACAGCCGCGGCGGCGGGGGCAGCCGACAGCGCCAGCAGAAGCGGAGCAAGGCAGAGGCGGGACATGGCGGATCCAAAGGTAAAAAGGGCTGCGCCCTTCTACCTCTGGCTGTGCGTCTGTGGGAAGGGTCCATGACAGGGCCCCCCGACACGACCGCGTGAACCTCAGGGCGTTCCGGCTGCGGCCATCTCGACAAAGACAACCCGCCCGATCTCCCTGTCGAAGCCAAGGCGGCGGTGCTTCAGCACTCCCGCAGGGGTCAAGTGCAGCCTGTTGCGGATACGGAAGGTGGGATGGCCGCGTCCCGGCAAGCTGGAATTACACAGGATCGACCTCCGTCGAAACCTGCGGCATCTCCTCCAGCACCGCGGGACACGGTCATCGCCAGAGACGCCACTCGCCTTGGCGCGCCGGCCCCTTGGGAAGACTGGAGCCAAGGGTAAAACGCAAATCCCCGCAGGCCAGACAGGCTCTGCGGGGAGTCATACGTCCAGAACGTCGCGGTCCGGCACCGGAGAGACGCAGACCTGCGGCTCAGCTGTCCATCTTCAGCGCGGAGATGAAGGCTTCCTGCGGGATCTCCACCTTGCCGAACTGGCGCATCTTCTTCTTGCCGGCCTTCTGCTTTTCCAGCAGCTTTTTCTTCCGCGTCGCGTCGCCGCCGTAACATTTGGCGGTCACGTCCTTGCGCATGGCCGACAGGGTCTCGCGCGCGATGACCTTGCCGCCGATCGCGGCCTGAATCGGGATCTTGAACATGTGGCGCGGGATCAGCTCCTTGAGCTTCTCGCACATGGCGCGGCCCCGCATTTCGGCGCGGTCGCGATGCACCATCATGGACAGCGCGTCCACCGGCTCGTCATTCACCAGAACCTGCATCTTCACGAGGTTGTCCTCGCGATAGCCTTCCAGATGGTAATCGAAGGAGGCATAGCCCTTGGTCACCGATTTCAGCCGGTCGTAGAAATCGAACACCACCTCGTTCAGCGGCAGGTCATAGACCGCCATGGCGCGCCCGCCCACATAGGTCAGGTCAAGCTGGATGCCGCGCCGGTCCTGACAGAGCTTCAGCACGTCGCCCAGATACTCGTCGGGCACCATGATGGTGGCCTTGATCCGCGGCTCCTCGATATGGTCCACGGTCGTCATGTCGGGCATGTCGGCGGGGTTGTGCAGGTCGCGCCGTTCCCCGTCCTTGGTGTAAAGATGGTAGATCACCGACGGCGCGGTGGTGATCAGCTCGATGTTGTATTCGCGCTCCAGCCGGTCGCGGATCACCTCGAGGTGCAGAAGCCCCAGAAAGCCGCAGCGGAAGCCGAAACCCAGCGCCGCCGAGCTTTCCATCTCGTAGGTGAAAGAGGCGTCGTTCAGCGCCAGCTTTTCGATCGCGTCGCGCATGTCGTTGAAGTCGTTGGCATCGACCGGGAAAAGCCCGCAGAACACCACCGGCACCGACGGCTTGAAGCCCGGCAGCGGCTCGGCGCAGGGTTTCCGTTCATGGGTGATGGTGTCGCCGACGCGGGTGTCGCGCACCTGCTTGATCGAGGCGTTGAGATAGCCGATCTCGCCGGGGCCAAGCTCCTTCACGCCGGTCATGGCGGGACGGTAGACGCCCACGTCATCCACGTCATAGGTGCCGCCGGTCTTCATCATGCGGATGCGGTCGCCCTTGCGCAGCACGCCGTCTATGATGCGCACGATACAGATCACGCCCAGATACTGGTCGTATTTCGAATCCACCAGCATCGCCTTCAGCGGCTTGTCGCGGTCGCCCTCATGGGGCGGGGGCAGGCGCTTGACGATGGCTTCCAGAACGTCGGGGATGCCGACGCCGGTCTTGGCGGAAATCAGGCAGGCCTGCGAGGCGTCGATGCCGATCACGTCCTCGATCTGCTCCTTCACCCGGTCGGGTTCGGCGGCGGGCAGGTCGACCTTGTTCAGCACCGGCACGATCTCGTGGTCGGCATCGATGGCGGTATAGACATTGGCAAGCGTCTGCGCCTCGACGCCCTGTGTGGCGTCCACCACCAGCAGCGAGCCTTCGACCGCGTGCATCGACCGCGCCACCTCATAGGCGAAGTCAACATGCCCGGGCGTGTCGATCAGGTTCAGGACATAGGTCTGCCCGTCTTGCGCCGGATATTCGATGCGCACGGTGTTGGCCTTGATCGTGATGCCCCGCTCGCGCTCGATATCCATCGAGTCGAGCATTTGCTCCTGCATGTCGCGTTCCGCGACAGTGCCGGTGAGCTGGATCAGCCGGTCGGCCAGGGTGGATTTCCCGTGGTCGATATGGGCGACGATGGAGAAGTTACGGATGTGCGCGAGATCGGTCATGATGCCCGGATATGTAAGGGATTCCGCTCCCGGTCAAGCCGGATCGCAAGCCCATCCGGCGGCCTGCCGCTTCTTCTGACCACAAATATCCCGGGGGAGGCCACGCGGCAGCGTGGCCGGGGGCAGCGCCCCCGCCCGCGAAGCGGCCTCGGGCGGCGCCTTGGGCGGCAAAGGCGGGGCGTCTTCCGCCTGCCAACGGATCGGTGAATTGAAAATATCGCAATTCTGCGGCATCCTGCCGTGAAGCTCCGCAAGACGTGTCGGCAGGACGCGCGAGGGGCATCGAGCAGAGAGTTCAGAGCAATGAAACCGATTTATCTCGTGACGATTCTCGCCGTGCTGGCGGGCTGCGGCGGCGGCTCGCGCTCGGGCAGCGAGTATCAGGTGGTGCGCACCGCCTCCGGCCCCATCAGCAAGGCCTGCATGGCCTCGGACCGCAAGGCGCGTAATCCGGCGCTTTGCGGCTGCGTGCAGGCGGCGGCGAATGTGGACCTGACCTCGGGCGACCAGCGCCGCATGGTCGGGTTTTACCGCGACCCGCACGAGGCGCAGGAAGTGCGCCAGTCCGACCGCAGCCGCGACCGCGACTTCTGGGACCGCTACAGCGCCTTCGTCACCCGCGCCGAAGGCATGTGCGCCGGGCTCTGATCCTGCCTTCCGCCGCTCAGCCGCAGGCGCGCAGATGCGGCGGCGGCACCAGCCGCGCCTCGGCGCTGCGGGCATGGCCCTCCATGCCCTCGGCGCGGGAAATCGCGGCGCTGGCCCGGGCAAGCTCGGGCAGGGCGGCGGGGGCGGCCTGCTGCCATGTCACGCATTTGAGGAATTTCAGCACCGACAGCCCGCCGGTATGCCGTGCCGCACCGCCGGTGGGCAGCACATGGTTGGGCCCCGCCGCCTTGTCGCCAAAGGCGACCGTGGTCTCCGCCCCCAGAAACAGCGAGCCATAGGCGCGCAGCCGTCCGCGCCACCAGCCCGGATCGGCGGCCATCACGTGCAGATGTTCGGGGGCGTAGCGGTCGGCCAGGTCCGCCATCTCTTCGGGGCTTGCGGCCAGCATCACCTCGCCCATCTGCGCCCATGCGGCGCGGGCCGCCGCGCGGTTGGGCTCCGGCAGGGCCTCGGCCAGCAGGGGCACCAGCGCCAGCACCGCCTCGGCCAGCGGGCGGTGCGTGGTGACCAGCCAGCAGGGGGAGGTGGCACCATGTTCGGCCTGCGCCACCAGATCGGCGGCGACGCGCTGCGGATCGGCGCTGGCATCGGCAAGGATCATCACATCGGTCGGCCCCGCCACCATGTCGATGCCCACCGGCCCGAAAAGCTGCCGCTTGGCTTCGGCCACATAAGCATTGCCGGGGCCGGCAAGGATATCCGCCGCAGGCCCGCCGAACAGGCCAAAGGCCAGCGCCGCGATCCCCTGCACCCCGCCAAGCGCCAGCACCCGCCGCGCCCCGGCCAGATGCAGCGCGTGCAGCACGGCGGGCGGGATGCCCTCCGGCCCGGGCGGGGTGGCGGCCACCACCTGCGCCACACCCGCCGCGCGCGCCGTGGTCACCGTCATCAGCGCCGAGGCGATATGGGCATAGCGCCCGCCGGGCACGTAGCAGCCCGCGCAGTCCACCGGGATCAGCCGCTGACCGGCGCGCAGGCCGGGGCGCAGTTCCACCTCGAATTCCTGCACCGACCCGCGCTGCGCCTCGGCGAAGGCGCGGATATTGGCATGGGCATAGGCGATGTCCTCGACCAGCGTCACCGGCAGGGCGCGGTGCGCGCGGGCAAGGCTCGCCTCGGGGACCACCACCTCCTGCTGCCAGCCATCCAGCCGCCGCGCGTAATCCCGCGCCGCCTCCTCGCCGCCCGCGCGCAGGCGGGCCAGCATGATCTGCACGGTGTCCTTGATGTCGGCGGCGCCTTCGGGCGGCAGGCCGGGAGCGGTTTTAAGATACGTCACGGGCATGGCGTTTGGTGTTGACCTGCGGGCTTCAGAGTTTCAGGAAGAGCGAAAGGACGGGAGGTGCGGCACCTGCCCGGAAGGAGGCAGGACCGATGCTGATGAAAGGGGTGACGCTGCGCGGGCTCGAGGTGTTCGAGGCGCTGGCGGCCACCGGCTCCGTGGCGCAGGCCGCCGAACGCACCGGGCTCAGCCAGCCTGCCGTCAGCCAGCAGATGCGCAATCTGGAAACCGCGCTTGGCACGGAACTGGTGGATCATGGCCGCCGCCCGATGCAGCTGACCTCGGCGGGGCGCAGTTTCCTGAGCCGCACGCAGGTGGTGCTGGGCCAGCTGCGGCTGGCGCAGAACGAACTGACGGTGATGGATCTGACCCATCTGTCGGTGCTGAACCTTGGCGTGATCGACGATTTCGACAATGACGTGACGCCGCAGCTGGTGACCATCCTTGCCGAGAACATGACGCGCTGCCGCTTCAAGCTGGTCACCGCCCCCAGCCACGAGATTGTCGAGGCGATGCGGGCGCGCAGCCTGCATATCGGCATTTCCGCCAGCCCCGGCGGGGTGATGGAAGGGGTCATCGAATATCCGCTGGCGCGCGATCCGTTTATTCTTGTGGCCCCGCGCGACCGCATGTCCGAACTGGGCGGGCCGGAGGCGCTGATGCGGGCGCTGCCCTTCCTGCGCTATGATCGCGACCAGATGATCGGGCGCCAGATCGAGGCGCATCTGGCCCGGCTCAAGCTGGATTTCCCGGAAAGGTTCGAGATCGGCGCGCATCTGTCGCTGATGACGCTGGTGGCGCGCGGCATGGGCTGGGCGATCACCACGCCCTTGGGTTACATGCGCGCGGCACGGATGCATGACCGGCTGGAGGCGCATCCGCTGCCCTTCACGCCCTTTGCCCGCACCATCGCGCTGTTTGCCGCCGCCGACTGGGCCGACCGGGTGCCGCGTGACGTGGCGCGCACCATGCGCATGCTGGTGGCCGATCAGGTGATGGGTCCGGCGCTGCGGCAGCTGCCATGGCTCGATGGCAAGCTGCGCCTGATCGAACCCGAATGATGCTGTCTGTGCCGTCTCGCTGACCATCACGCTCTCCGCCGGTCCGCGCAGACAGAAGCAGGCCGCCCCCACCCGCAAGAGGGGGCGCGGCTCTTTCGCAAAGAGGGATGGCCGGTTTCCGAAAAGCCGAATTCAGGCGGCGGTCATGTCCAGAAAGGCGCGCACGGCGGCTTCGAACTCGCGCGGTTTTTCGGCATGCAGCCAATGCCCGCAGCCGGGCAGCTTGGCGAATTTCGCCGATCCGAACAGCGCGCGAATCCGGTCGCGGTGTTCGGGCAGCACATAATCCGACTCCGCCCCGGACAGGAACAGCGCGGGCCCGTCGAACCGGCCCTCGATCTCGGGGAAGGACAGGATGGTCGGCATCTCGCGCGCCAGCACGTCAAGGTTGAGCATCCAGCGTCGCGCCTTCAGATCCAGCGACTGCGTGAAGAAGCTGGCCAGCGCCGGATCCTCCACCAGCCGTTCCAGCTGCGCCACGGCGTCGGAGCGTTTTTCGACGCGCCCCAGATCGACCGCCTGCATGGCGTCGATGTTGTGCTGCTGGCTGTGGCCATAGGTGACCGGCGCGATGTCGGCGACGATCAGCCGGTTGACCAGCGCGGGCCGGGTCAGCGCCAGCACCATCGCGGCCTTGCCGCCCATGGAATGGCCCAGCACGTCGGCACGCCCGCCAAGGCTGTCGATCACCTCGGCCAGATCCTCGGCCATGGCGGGATAGCTGTGGCTTTCCTTCCATGGCGAGGCGCCGTGATTGCGCAGATCCACCGCGATGACCTCGCGCCGGTCGGACAGGCGTTTGGCGATCACCCCCCAGTTGCGGGCGGACCCGAACAATCCGTGGATGATCAGCAGCGGCGGTTCATCGGTGGCGGCACCGTGGCGGAGAAGGTTCAGCATGGCCCCGTTCTAGAACCGGGCGCAGCGCGGGGGAAGGGGCAAAAGTGCTGCGCCGGAGCGGCGCCCCTTGCGGCGCTTGGTGTTCGCGCCCCTTGCGGGGCTTGTGGGTAGCGCCCCTTGCGGGGCTTGTGGGTAGCGCCCCTTGCGGGGCTTATGGGAAGCGCCCCTTGCGGGGCTTGAAGGACGCGCCCCTTGCGGGGCGACGCAAAATGCCGGAACCTGCGCGCATGAGCAGTGTCACCGAGCCCCCCGTCTTTGCCGAAACCGCCCGTCTGCAGGCGCTGTTCGACCAGCATCTCGACCAGCATCTTGGCCTGCGTCGTGGCAGCTTTGCCAGCAGGGCGCGCGCCGCCTCCCGTCATCTGCCGCGCCCGCTGCGCGCCGATCTGGCGCAGGTGGTGGCCGCGACCCGGCTGATGGGGCCGCCGAAGCTGTTCCGCCAGATCGACGCGGCGGCGCTTTCTGCCGCCAGCAACCGCGTCGCCGCACATCTGAAAACCATCGACCGCGCCGACCGCCGCCGCGGGCTGTGGCTGGGCATCCTTGGCGCGATCATGGCCAATATCCTGATCCTGACCGCTCTTCTGATCGCGCTGCTGCGCTGGCGCGGGCTGGTCTGATCCGGCCTCAGTCCGGCTGCGGCGCGCCGTAAAGCCGCAGGAACAGGCTCTGTTCGTCATCATTGCGGAAAAACGGCACCGAGGCGGGCGGGCTTGCATCCTGCGCGCGGGCGGCGATTTCGCCCAGCACCACCTCGGTGATGAAGGGCAGATCCAGACGCCGCACCTCGTCAAGCGCGATCCAGTGCAGATGCGAAAGCTCGTCGCAGGCCGCCGAGAAATCATCGGGATCCGAGGCAAGCTCTTCGGCCTCCAGCAGGAAGAACCGCGCGTCAAAGCGGCGCGGGCGGCCCGGCGGGGTGATGGCGCGGAAGACGAACTGCAGCGCCGAGGCATCGGGCAGATGGCCGGTGGCGGCAAATCGGCGCCAGCAGGGGGGCGGCGGGTCCGTCCATGTGCCCGACCTGCCCAGCACGAGGCCGGTTTCTTCCCAAAGCTCGCGCACGGCGGCCACGGCCAGCGCATGGGCGATGCCTTCGGGGGCGTTTTCAGTCAGGCGCGCGGCGCAGAGCGGCGGCAGCGGGCGGGCCAGCGGCACCTCGGCATCCTCGGCATCCACGGCACCGCCCGGAAAGACGAACTTGTTGGGCATGAAGGCCGCCTTGGCGCCGCGCTGCCCCATCAGCACGCGCGGGCGGGTGTCCCGGTCGCGCAGCACGATCACGGTGGCCGCGTCGCGCAGGCCGGTCTTGTCAAGCACCATGGTCTTTTCCCTCCTTCGGCCCGGCCCGCAGGCCCCGGCAAGGAGGCCGTTCAGCGGGGCGCGGCGAATCCGTGCATCCCGCGCGCCCATTGAAAGCCCACGATCGCCCCCTTCAGCCTTGGCAGAAGATAGAGGGAGAGACCGATGCAGCCAACAAGGAAGATCGTCATCAGGATCAGCGGCTCTGGCCGCCATGTGGTGAAGACCCAGAGCAGGCCGGGGGCCATGATATGGCCCACGATGAGGATGGTGAGGTACGCGGGGCCGTCATCGGCACGGTGATGGTGCAGTTCCTCGCGGCAGACCGGGCAATGGTCGCGCACCTTGAGATAGCCGCGCAGCACCGGGCCGGACCCGCATTTGGGACAGCGTCCCCGGTAGCCCCGCCAGACGGCGGGCCATGTGTCCCGCTCGGCGGCGGGGGAGGTGGAGGCGGCAACGGAAGCGGATTCCGCTCCGTCGTGCAGAGATGTGTCGGACAGATCGGACATGGATGTTCCTCGGGCGCGAATGTCCTGAAAATGGGGCAGGAGCGGTCCGGATGAAAGGGGGCACGATGACCTTGCGTCGGGATGTCGCAAACCCGCCCCGCGGCGGCAGGCGCCGGATTTTCTGCGCAGGGCCGCGACGGAAGCGCCGGGGCGGCGCGTGTCATGTCCAGATCGACGCGGCAAGACCCGCCGAGATGACGCGACAGACAGGAGTTCGCAGCATGACCCACATGACCCGCTTTCTGACCGGCGCCGCCATCCTTGTGATGGGGTCGGCGAGCCTTGCCGCCGCCTTTCCGGGGGACCGCTCCGAAGGCCCGCGCGACGCAGGCCCGGCGCCCGCGCCGATGATGTTCCGCATGATCGATGCGGATGGCGACGGGCAGGTGACACGCGCCGAGATGGAGGCCGCAGGCCCCGCCGCGGCCTTTGCCGCCGCTGATGCGGATGGCAGCGGCACGCTGGAGGGCGCCGAACTGACCGCCTTCGAGGAGGCGCGGCAGGCAGAGCACGAGGCGATGCGCCTGCGGATGCGCCAGCAGCGGATGCTGGACCGGCTCGATGCCGACAAGGACGGATCGCTGAGCCTTGAGGAACTGCAGGCGCGCGGCCCGGCGGGGATGTTCGAGCGTCTGGATGCCGATAGCGACGGCACCGTGACCGGCGAGGAACTGGCCGCCGCCCGCGCGATGCGCGACCGCGACGGCGACGGCCCGCGCGGCGATGGCCCGCGCGGCGGCTGGCACGAGCACGGGCGCGAGCATGGCAAGCGCCCCGGTGGCGAGCGCTGGGACCGCTGAGCTGATCGCTGTCCCCGGGATCCCTGCGGATCCCGGGGACAGCGGAGGATTGCGCGGGGCCCGGCATCGGGCTAGCGCGGGGACATGGACCGGATGCCCTACGACGCGATGACCGACACAAGCGACGAGCAGCTGCTGGCGGCCTATGCCGCAGGCGCCCCCGGGGCGGCGCGGGCGCTGACCGCCCGGCTGGGGCCGCTGGCCTTTGGCCATGCCTTCCGGATGCTGCGCGACCGGGCCGAGGCGGAGGATGTGGCGCAGGAGGCGCTGCTGCGGCTGTGGCGGGCGGCGCCGGGCTGGCGCGAGGGCGAGGCCAAGGTGTCGACATGGCTTTACAAGGTGGTGTCGAACCTCTGCATCGACCGGATGCGGCGCAGGCGCGGCGGCTTTGCCGCGCTGGAGGATGTGGCGGAACCTGCCGATCCCGCGCCCTCTGCCGCCGCGCGGCTGCAGGAGCGGTCGCGGGCCGAGGCGCTGGAGGGGGCGCTGGCGGCGCTGCCCGACCGGCAGAAACAGGCGGTGGTGCTGCGGCATCTGGAGGGGCTGACCAACCCCGAAATCGCCGCGATCATGGACATTGGGGTGCGTGCGGTGGAAAGTCTGACCGCGCGCGGACGCAAGGCGCTGGAGGGGCTGCTGGCGCCCCGGCGCGCGGATCTGGGGTATGAGGATGACTGACAGGCCAAGCAACGAGGAGGGCGCGCTGGCGCCATGGTTCGCGGCGGGCCGCGAGGCCGCACCGCTGCCCTCGGGCGAGTTCATGGCCCGGATGGAGGCGCTGGCGCTGGAAAGCCAGCCCGCGCCGCGCGCGGCCCCCGCCGCGCCTGCCCGGCAGAGCCGCGGGCCCGGACGGCTGCTGGCACGGCTGCGCGCCATGGGCGGCTGGCCCGCGCTGGCGGGGCTGACCGCCGCCTGTGCCATGGGCCTCTGGATCGGCGCCGCAGCCCCCGAGGCGGCGGTGGACTGGGTGGCCACGGCCACGCAGGAGCAGGGGCTGTCCGGGCTCGATCCGGCCAGCGGGTTCGATTACGCGATGCTGGGGCTGTGATGATGGCGGAATCCGAGAAAAAGACGCGAACGCCGCTCTGGATGCGTGGGCTGCTGCTGGGCTCGCTGGCGCTGAACCTCGCGGTGGCGGGGATCGTGGCGGGGGGGCTGTGGCGGCATGGCCCCGAGCGGTTCGAGCCGCCGCGCGGGCGCGATTTTGTCACGCCCTATACCCGCGCCTTCACGCCGGAGCAGCGGCGCGAACTGGGGGGGCAGCTGCGCGCGCGGTTCGAGCGGGGCCGGGACGAGCGTCCGCCACCCTTTGCGGATTACCGGCAGGCGCTGGATCTTCTGCGGCGCGAGCCCTTTGACCGCGCCGGGTTCGAGGCGGCGCTGGCGGCGCAGGACGGGCGGGCGGCGGCGCGCCAGCAGATGGGCCAGCAGGTGCTGGCGGAGTATATGGCGGGGCTGCCGCCCGCCGCCCGCGCCGCCTATGCCGACCGGCTGCAGGAGGATCTGGACCGGCTGATCCGCCGCATCGAGAAGGCGCGGAAGTGACGGAGGGAGCGGTTGCGCCGCGCCTTCGGACGCGGCGCCCGGGACACGGGGTCGCGGGTCAGGCCCCGCGCCCCGCTGCGGCCACGCTGCCGCCGCTGCACCGGGGCGGCACCGGGGCCAGCGGCGCCATGCGGGCGCAGTTGCGCCCGGCATGTTTGGCGGCATAAAGCGCCCGGTCCGCCTGCAGCAGCAGCGCCTCCGGGCCTTCGGTGGCCTCGGGCGTGCGCAGGGCGAGCCCGATGCTGAGCGTGACGCGCACCCCCTGCGGCGCCTCCCGCAGCGCCACCGGCTGCGCCGCGACGAGGGCGCAGATCCGCTCGGCGCTGCGCCGCGCCTGATCGGCGCCGGTATCGGGCATGGCGATCAGAAACTCCTCTCCGCCGATGCGGGCCACCAGATCGGCGGCGCGCAGGTTCTGCATCAGCCGCGCGGCCACCTCGGTCAGCACCTGATCGCCTGCGGCATGGCCGTAGCTGTCATTCACCTGTTTGAAATGGTCGAGATCGGCCAGCAGCAGCGCATAGGGGCGGCGGGTCTGCACCGCGCGTTCCTCGAGCCGGGCCAGATGCGGCAGGGCATAGCGGCGGTTGTAGAGCCCGGTCAGCGGATCGGTCACCGCCGCGCGCAGCCCGTCGCGCATGTCGGCGCGCAGCCGTTCGGCGGTGCGCTTGCGCGCCACCTGCCGGGGCAGGCGCACCGCCAGTTCCTCGGGGTCGAGCCCGTCGGCCAGAATGTCATTGGCGCCCAGATCCAGCGCGCTGGCGGCCAGATGCCGCGCCTCGGGTGCTGCGACATAGACAAGGCCCAGATGCCGGAAGCCGGGGCTGGCGCGCAACTGCGCCAGCAGCCCCAGCCCGTCGCCTGCGCCGCCGCTGTCGGCGATGACCACCACATCGGGCTGGCCGGTCAGGCCGGTGCGGATGTCGGCGGGGCGCAGCACCCGGACCACCGCCCCCAGCCGGGTGCGCAGGCGGCAGGCCGCCTCCGCCAGCCCGCGCAGCGGCCCCATCGGCACGATCACCACCTGCGGCGGCGTCTCGAAGGCGCGCGGCGCCTCGGCCAGACCCAGCGCGCGGCGGGTGTCTTCGCGCAGGCGCAGTTCGTCCTCGGCATGGGCGTCGCGCAGCAGGCTGCGCAGCCGGGCCAGCAGCACGCTGTCATCGGCCTGCGGCCCCAGCACGTCCTCCGCCCCGGCGGCGAGGGCGGCCATGCGGGCCTGCGGATCGGTCTGCCGCTGCAGCAGGATCAGCGGCATGTCGGCCAGACCGGCGCTGGCCTGCAGGGCGCTGCAGAACGCCTCTGCCTCCATGTCGGGCAGGTCGGCGGAGGCGATCACCAGATCGGGCCGCTCCTGCCGGATCAGGGCCAGCGCTTCGGCGCCGCTGCTTGCCTGCTGCACGTCGTAGAAGGCCGAGGTGAGTTTCACCCGCAGCACGATACGATTGGTCGGCACGCCATCGGCGATCAGGATTCGTCCGGTCATTGCAGCTGTCCAAGGCGAGCGGCGCCGCGATGCGGGACCGGGTGGTCCGGGCTTGCATCCGGCGTCCCGCTCAGTCTTTATAAAAACTGGTTAAGAAACGGTTGCGGAGTCTCCGGCCCATGTCGCTTTTGCAGGAACAGGCCGAACTGATCGGGCTTCAGGCCGTGGCGTGGCTGGCCGGGGAGGACGAGCTGCTGCCGGTCTTTCTGGGATCCACCGGCGCCTCCGAGCAGGATTTCCGCGAGGGTCTGGGCGATCCGGCCTTTCAGGGCGCGGTGCTGGATTTCCTGCTGATGAACGATGCGTGGGTGCGGCAGTTCTGCGCCGCGCAGGATCTGCCGCCCGACATGCCCTTCCGCGCGCGGCAGGCACTGCCCGGCGGCGGCGAGGTGCACTGGACATGACCCCAGCCATCGCGGCGGTGCTGTTCGACAAGGACGGCACGCTGTTCGATTTTGGCCGCACATGGAACGCGTGGTCGCTGCGCGCGCTGCGCGAGCTGTCGCAGGGCGATGCGCAGGTGATGGCCGCCATGGCCGAGGCGGCGCGGTTCGATCTGGTGGCGGGCCGGTTCCTGCCCGACAGCCCGATCATCGCGGGCACCAACCGCGAGGCGGCGGAGTGTTTCGCCAGGGGTCTGCCCGGGGCCGATGTGGCGGCGATCGAATCCTATCTGGCGCAGGGCGCCGCAGAGGCGCCGCTGGCCGAGGCGGTGCCGCTTGATCCCTTCCTGCGCGGGCTTGCGGCGCAGGGGCTGCGGCTGGGGGTGATGACCAATGACACCGAATTTTCGGCCCGGGCGCAGCTGGGCCGGGCCGGAGTGCTGGAGCGGTTCGAGTTTGTCGCAGGCTTTGACAGCGGGTTTGGCGCCAAGCCCGCGCCCGATCCGCTGCTGGCCTTTGCTGCCCATGTCGGGCTGCGCCCCGATCAGGTGCTGATGGTGGGCGACAGCCGC
Source organism: Salipiger marinus (assembly GCF_900100085.1). Taxonomy (GTDB): domain Bacteria; phylum Pseudomonadota; class Alphaproteobacteria; order Rhodobacterales; family Rhodobacteraceae; genus Salipiger; species Salipiger marinus. The sequence goes on along the minus strand of NZ_FNEJ01000003.1, from coordinate 247,718 downwards.
CATGACCTGATCGCGGGGCGCGCGGCGGGCATGGCCACGGCGGGCGTGCTGACCGGCATGGCGCAGGCGGCGGATCTGGCGCCGCTGGCCGATGTGGTGCTGCCCGATATCGGCCATCTGCCGGGCTGGCTGGGGATGACGCTGCCGGTCTGACCGCCGGGATTGTCCTTAAACTTTGAGGTGTTGCGGGTTTCTTAAACCGCCCCGCGCTAAGGTCTGTCCGGAATCGCGGACGGAATGGGCGGATGCACGGGCTGATCGCAAGGACATTTCAGTGCTTCCTGCAGGACACCTATGGACAGGCGGTCTGGGAGGAGATTGCCACCGCTGCCCGGGTCGATCCGCCGGGATTCGAGGCGATGCTGGATTACGCCCCCGACCGGGTGGAGGCGGTGCTGGTGGCCGCGACGGTGCGGCTGCACCGCCCGCGCGAGACGATTCTGGAGGATGTGGGCACCTATCTGATCACCCATCCCAACAATGAAAGCCTGCGCCGCCTGATGCGCTATGGCGGGGTGGATTTTATCGACTTCCTGCATTCGCTGGAGGATCTGCCGGGCCGTGCCCGGCTGGCGGTGGCCGATCTGGTCCTGCCCGATCTGGAGCTGCGCGATGACATGACCGGGCAGTTCCTGCTGCTCTGCCATGGCTCCGGGGCGGGGCTGCGCGGCTTCGGGCAGGTGCTGGTGGGGGTGCTGCGCGCCATGGCCGACGATTACGGCGCGCTGGTCATCCTTGACCATCGCGGGCGGCGCTGCGGCACCGAGGTGATCGACATCACCGTGGTGGAGGCGGATTTTTCCGAAGGGCGCGATTTTGATCTGGGCGCGGCGCTGCCCCTGCGTGAGGGATATGGCGGATGACCCTGCCGCAAAGCAGCCTCGACCTGCTCTGCCCGCTGCATGCGCGGCTGGATGCGGCGGGGCGGCTGGTGGCGGCGGGGCCGACGCTGACCAAGCTGCTGGGCGGGGAGGCGGCGCTGGGCGCGCCCTTCGCCACGGTGTTCGACATCTACCGCCCGCGCGAGGTCCAGACGCCGGAGGCGCTGCAGGATCTGGCCGGGCGCAAGCTGCAGCTGCGCCTGCGCCATGCCACACAGACGGCGCTGCGCGGCGTGGCGGTGCCGGACGGGCAGGGCGGGCTGGTGCTGAACCTGTCCTTCGGCATCGGCGTGGTGGAGGCGGTGCGCAGCCACGCGCTGACCAGCACCGATTTTGCGGCCACCGATCTCGCCATCGACATGCTCTATCTGGTGGAGGCGAAATCGGCGGCCATGGCCGCCTCGCGCACGCTGAACCGGCGGCTGCAGGGGGCGATGCTGGCCGCCGAACAGCGCGCCTATACCGATCCGCTGACCGGGCTGCGCAACCGCCGCGCGGTGGCGCATGTCCTGGGCGGGCTGCTGCGGCAGGAAAGCGCCTTCGCGCTGATGCATCTGGATCTGGATTACTTCAAGCAGGTGAACGATTCGCACGGCCATGGCGCGGGCGACCGGGTGCTGCAGGTGGTGGCGCGGGTCATGCTGGATCTCACCCGGCGCGATGACACGGTGGCGCGAATCGGCGGCGATGAATTTGTGCTGATTCTGGCCGGGCTTACCGGACGCAAGCGGCTGGCACATCTGGCCAGCCGCCTGATTCGCCGAATCGAGGAGCCGATTCCCGTCGGCGACACGCTGGCCCGGGTGTCCGCCAGCATCGGCATCGCCTGTCATGACGGCGGCGGCGGGCTGACGGCGGCGCAGGTGCTGCATGCTTCCGATCTGGCGCTTTATGCGGCCAAGCGCGCGGGGCGCGCGCAATATGCCTTTCTGCCTGTGGCAGAGGGGCGGACCGAAGCGCAGGAGGTGCTGCGCGATGGCTAGCGCGGGGACGGCAGGGCTGCGAAATTTCTGTCATATTTTTTCCGAGAAGGGGTTGATCCCGTCCGGAGGCTGGCGTAAATCCCGCTCCACAGTTGGGGCGTGGCCAAGTGGTAAGGCATCGGTTTTTGGTACCGTGTACCGTAGGTTCGAATCCTACCGCCCCAGCCAATTTTCTAGCAAGACACTGAAACGTTTGAAGGTTCTGGCGTCCGCCGGGACCGGTCGCGTCAGGCTTTGCCGCGCTGCGGGCGGGCTTCTGTGCCTGATCCGCATGGTCTGGCCCTGCTGCGCGCGGCAGGGCGCGGGGTCTGCCGCATCCGCTCCGCCCGCGCAGCAAAAAGCCCCCGCGCGGCGATGCGCAGGGGCTCGGTCTGGTGGCGGGGCTGTGGCGCCGCAAGGGCGCGGCGCCCGGCCCGGATCACTTCATGCCAAGCTGCAGGCGCAGGGTTTCGGCCAGATCGGTGATCGTCGGTTCGACTTCGGCGCCCTCGGTCACCTCGACCAGCGCTGCCGCGATCAGGTCGGTGACGGCCACGCCCTCGGCGCCGGGGAAGGCGTACCAAGGCCCGGCATGGTCGGCGACCTGCGCATGGGCGGTGCGGGCATTGGCGTTTTCGGCATAGTAGCTGCCCAGATAGGCCGAATCGTCCAGCACCAGCTTGTTGGCGGGGGCATAGCCGGTGTTTTCCACGATGATCTTCTGCCCCTCGGGCCCGGTGACGAAGGCGATGTAATCCCAGGCCGCCTGCTGCTTGGCGGGATCCTCGGTCAGCATCACGATGGCATTGCCGCCGGTGGGGAAATAGACGTTCTCCTCTGCCGCCACGGGCAGCGGTTTCACCGTGACGTCAAAGCTGTCGCCCGCGCCTTCGGTGAAGCGGGTCAGCAGCGACGAGCTTTCGAACATGATCCCCAGCGTCCCCGCCGGAAAGGCCTGCCGCGCGTCGTTTTCCGACATGGAGGACATGCCTGCCTCGGTGGCGAAGCGCTGGTAAAGACCTGCCGCTGCCAGCCCCGCCGCGTCGTCGAAGGTGATGTCGGATTCGTCCTCGGTCATCGGGCGCCCGCCATGCGAGCCCAGAAGCGACTGGAACCGCCAGTCATGGCGTGCGATCCAGACGCCTTCGGTGGTGTCCGACAGCGCGTCGATCTTGGCGGCAAGCTCGATCACCCCGTCAAAGCTGGTGGGGAAGTCCTCCATCGACCCGCCCGCCTGTTCGACCAGAGCCGGGTTCACATACATCACCAGTGTCGAGGCGGAGGTCCCGAGCCCCCATTGCGTGTCCTCGAACCGGCCCAGCGACAGCAGCGCGGGCGTGTAGCCCGCCGCTTGCGGATCGGCGGGCAGGAACGGGTCGAGCGGCTGCAGCACGCCCCGGTCTTCCAGCACGCGCCACAGGTTCAGCCCCACATAGGCGACATCCGGTGCGGTGCCCGCCACATGTTCGCGCAGCAGCCGCTGGGCGCCGTCCTCGTAGCCCTCGGCGGGACCGTCCAGCGTCAGCGTGACCTCGGGATGGGCGGCCATGAAGGCGGCGGTCAGCTTGTCCTGGGTTTCGGCCCAGATGGTGGGGATGGCGTAATGCACGCGCAGTTCGGTTTCGGCCAGCGCCGCGCTGGCGGACAGGGCCAGACCTGCGGACAGGATCAGGTGTTTCATGACATTCCTCGGAAGGTTGCGGGAGAAAGGAAAGGGGGGTGGGGACGGGCCTTTGGCCTCTTCTGCTCGGGTCTCATCGTTTCAGCCCCGTGCTGGCCAGCCCTTGGGTGAAGCGCCGCTGCGCCAGCAGGAAGGCCAGCACCAGCGGCGCGGTGACCAGCGTGGCCCCGGCCATCAGCGGGCCGGGTTCGTCGCCGCTTTCGGCATCGCGGAAGTAAAGGATGCCGCGCGGCGGGGTGGCGAGATCGGGATCGGTGACGGCGATCATCGGCCAGAACAGGTCGTTCCAGTGCGCGGTGACCGAAAAGATCGCAAAGGCGATCACGGTGGGCAGGGCCAGCGGGAAGGCCACGCGCCATGCAATCGCCAGTTCGGACATGCCATCGACCCGGCCCGCGTCGATCAGCTCGGCGGGGATCTGGGCAAAGGCCTGCCGCAGCAGGAACAGCCCGAAAGCGGTGGCGGCAAAGGGCAGGATCAGCGCCGTGTAGCTGTCCAGCATCTGCAGCCGCGCCATGCCCAGAAAGATCGGCAGTGCCGTGACATGGAAGGGCACCAGCAGGGCCGCCACCACCGCCCCGAACAGCAGCCCGCGCCCCGGAAAGCGGCGATGCGCCAGCGCATAGGCGCAGGGCACGCTCAGCACCAGCTGCAGGATCAGGATGCCCCCCGTGACCAGCACGCCGTTCAGCAGATAGCGCGGAATGGCGGTTTCGGTCAGCGCGCGGCGGTAATTTTCCAGCGTGGGGTTCTGCGGCAGCAGGCTGACATGGGGGGTGAAGATCTCGGCATGCGGTTTCAGCGAAACCGAGACCATCCAGACGAAGGGCAGCAGCACCAGCACCGCGCCAAGCGCCAGCAGGCCGAAGCCAAGGATCAGACCCGGTCTCATCGGTAATGCACCCGGCGTTCGACCAGCAGCATCTGCAACGCGGTCAGCGCCAGCAGCGCCAGAAAGAACACCACCGTGATGGCCGCCGCGTAACCTGCCTTGAAATAGACGAACCCCTCGCGATAGAGCGCGTAGACGATGGTGTCGGAGGCGAAGGCGGGGCCGCCCGCCGTCATTGTGGCCACGGTTTCAAAGACGCGGAAGGCGCTGGCGGCGGTGACGATCATCACGAAGAGCGTGGTCGGTCCCAGCATCGGCCATGTCACCGACCAGAACCGGGTCCAGCCGCGGTCTGCGCCGTCAACGGCTGCGGCATCGTAAAGCGTGGAGGGAATGGCGGCGAGCCCGGCCAGAAACAGCACCATGTTGTAGCCGGTGCTCTGCCAGATGCCGATGCCCGCCAGCGTGTAAAGCACCAGCCCCCGGTCCGACAGCCATTGCTGCCCGGGCAGGTTCAGCGCCTGCAGCCATGTGTTGGCAAGCCCCAGCGAGGGATGCAGCAGCATCTGCCAGCTGACCGCCATGGCCACCAGCGTTGCCGCGACCGGCAGGAAATACACCGCCCGCAGCAGCGCCGACAGCCGGGGCAGGCGGGTGGCCATGCCATGCAGCCCCAGCGCCACCAGCAGCCCCAGCCCGACCGAGCCGGGGATGACGATGGCGGCATAGGTCAACGTGTTCAGCAGCGCGTTGCGCCCCAGCCGCGACCCGAAGAGCTGGGCGAAATTGGCGCCACCCACCCACTCGGCCTGCGCCGCGCCCACCTGATAGTCGGTGAAGGCCAGCCCGAAGACCACGCCCACGGGCAGGAAGATGAACAGCACCACGGCCAGCGCGGCGGGTCCGACCAGCAGCAGGTCGGTCAGCGCGGCGCGGATCATGACAGCACCTGCTGGCGCAGGCCGCAGGCATCAAAGCCATGCAGCGCCTCGGGCGGGGCGGTCAGCCGCACGCTGTCGCCCGGCAGCGGCAGTGCCGACCCGCCGCGCAGCACCATGCGCAGCGCGGTGCCACGGTCGTCCTGCAGGCTGAGGATGGTTTCTTCGCCATGAAAGGCGCGGGAGCGGACCACGGCCTGCAGCGGGCCATCCGCCTGCAGCCGCAGATCCTCGGGGCGCACGCCCAGATCCAGCCCCTTGCCTGCCGGGTGCAGGGCGGCGGCGGGGCCTTGGGGCAGGATGTTCATGCGGTGATGGCCGATGAATTCGGCCACGGCGCGGGTGGCGGGGGTGTGAAACAGCTGCTGCGGCGTGGCGATCTGTTCGATGCGCCCGGCGATCATCACCGCCACCCGGTCGGCCATGGACAGCGCGTCGGACTGGTCATGCGTGACGATCAGGAAGGCATGGCCGGTGTCGCGGTGCAGGGCGCGCAATTCGTCGCGGGTGTCGGCGCGCAGCTGCGTGTCGAGATTGGACAGCGGCTCGTCCAGCAGGAAGGCCGCCGGTTTGCGCACCAAGGCCCGCGCCAGCGCCACGCGCTGCTGCTGGCCCCCCGACAGCTGGCCGGGCTTGCGCGCCAGCAGCGGCTCCAGCCGCAGCATGGCGGCGACGCGGCGCACCTGCGCGTCGATGTCCTCGCGGGTGCGGCGCACCGCGCCACTGAACCGCGCCGCGCCGGGCAGCCGTCCGGCCACCGACAGATGGCGCAGCCGCAGCGGCATGGCGATGTTCTGATAGACGCTCAGATGCGGATAAAGCGCGTAGGACTGGAACATCAGCGCGATGTTGCGGGCGGCGGCGCTGTCGCGGGTCACGCAGCGGCCCTGCATCAGCACCTGTCCTTCGCTGGGCCGGTCCAGCCCGGCAAGGATGCGCAGCGTGGTGGACTTGCCACAGCCGGAGGCCCCCAGCAGCGCCACGAATTCGCCCTGACCCAGCGCCAGCGACACGTCGGTGATTGCGGTCGTGTCGCCGAAGCGCTTGGTCACGCCGTCCAGCGCAAGGGCGGCGGTCATGTCCGCACCATGTAAGATATGTTACACATGATCCGGGCTCCGCGCCTGATCCAGCAGAGCGGCCAGCGTCAGATCCACCGCCTCCGCCACGGTGCGGGCGGGGCGCACGCCGTCGATCTGCGGCGCATCCTCCAGCGTGATCACCGGCTTGTCGAAATGCAGCCCATAGGCGACCTCGCTCAGCGTGCCATAGGATCCGCCGATGGCGACCAGCACCCGCGCGGCACGGGCAATGACCATATTGCGCCCCTCGCTAAGCCCGGTGGGCAGGGCGATGCTGACAAAGGGATTGGCCTCGGCGGGGTCGGTGCCGGGCAGGATCCCGATCATCAGCCCGCCCGCCGCCTGACAGCCCTTGCTGGCTGCCGCCATGACGCCAGTTTTTCCGCCACAGATCAGCGTGATGCCATAGCTGCCAAGCGCGCGGCCCACCGCCTCGGCGGCCTGTTCCTGCGCGGGGGTCGCGGCGCGCGGTCCGATGACCGCCACCACCAGATGCCGCAGCGATGCCTGCTGCGCCAGCGCGGCAAACGCCTCGGTCAGCGATACGCTGCGGCCCGGGGTCGCGGGTGCGGGCTGGCGCTGCCATGCTGCGGGGGTGATCCGGTGCCCGCCAAAGCACAGGCTGCCATCCTCTAGGATCCGGGTGTCTTGGGTGATTGTCATTCGTCTTCCACCGTGTAAGTTATCTTCCATATGTCAGGGGAGTGACACAGAAATATGACACTGCATCGCAAGGACGCCCTGCGCAGCGACCGCCAGACCGTGATCCTCGAACAGGTGGCGGAGACCGGCTATGTCACGATCGAGGCGCTGGCCGCGCGCTTTGGCGTGTCCACGCAGACCGTGCGCCGCGACATCATCGCGCTGGCCGAGAGCGGGCGGCTGCAGCGCTTTCACGGCGGGGCGGGACCGGTCGGCGCCACCGAGGCGGCGCGGCTCGACCATGGCGCCAAGCGCGAGATCGGGCGGCCGGAAAAGGCGATCGTCGGGCGGCGCGCCGCCGCCATGGTGCCCGACGGGGCGGCGGTCTTTCTGGACGTGGGCACCACCATCGAGGCCTGCGCCCGCGAACTGGCCCGGCGGCAGGGATTCGTGGTCTTCACCAATTCCATGCGCGCGGCGATGGAATTCGATCCGGCCCTGCACGAGGTGCATGTGCTGGGCGGGCGGATGGCGGGGCGCGACGGCTCGCTGGTGGGCGAAGGCGTGGTGGAGATGCTGCGCAACGTGCGTCTGGACGTGGCGCTGATCGCCTGTTCGGCGGTAGAGGAGGGCGGTCAGGTGATGGATTTCGACCTGTCGAAGATCGCCGTCAAGCGCGCCGCCATGGCCGCCTCGAACCGGTCGCTGCTGCTGGCCACGCGCAGCAAGTTCGGGCGCCGCGCGCTGGGCACCATCGGCCCGGTCGACCGGTTCGACGCGCTGGTGACGGAAGACTAGGCGCGGGGATCAGGGTTCGCGGATCGCCTCGTCGCTGTAGCGGTAGAGCGGGGACAGCAGGAAATCGATGATGCGGCGGCGCCCGGTCTTGAGTTCCACCGTGACGGCCATGCCGGGGGCCAGCGCCACGTCGCGGCCCTCGGCATGGATCGTCGTGCTGTCGAGCCGGATGCGCGCGTCATAGACCAGCCCCACGCCCTCCTGTTCGATGGCATCCTGCGAGATCGACACCAGCCTGCCGTGCAGCGTGCCGTAACGGGTGAAATTATAGGCCTCCAGCTTCACCTCCACGGGCAGACCTTCGCGGAGGCGGCCCATGTCCTTGTTCTGCAGCGTCGCGCGAATTTCCAGCGGTGCATTGTCGGGCACGATGACCATGATCGGGCGCGCGGGTTCGACCACGCCGCCTTCGGTATGGATGGCCAGCTGCTGCACGGTGCCGGTGACGGGGGCGCGCAGGATCTGCCGCTCCATCCGGGTCTGCGCCCGGTGCAGCGCAAGACTGATCTGTGCCAGCGCGGTTTCCGCCTTGGTCAGCGCGGCATAGGCCAGCCGCAGCCTGTCGGCCAGCAGATAGGCCAGTTCGCGCTCGATGGCGACCAGCGCGGTATCGGCCTCGGCCAGCCGGTTGCGCTGGATGTCCAGATCATGCGTGGCCTCGATCATGCTGGCCTGCACCTGCTGCATCTGCGGTTTCGAGGTCAGGCCCTTGTCAAACAAAGTGCCGGTCGACACCTCGCGGTCGCGCAGGATCGGCAGGATTTCTTCGCTTTTGGCCAATTCCGCCATGGCGGAGGCGCGGGCCGACAGGCGGCGGCTGCGCTCGGCCTCGATGCTGGCGCGTTCGGCCTCGAAGGCGGTGATGTCGCTGCGCAGCTGGGTTTCGTGGATGCGCCGCAGGGTGGCCGACGCGCCGGTGCCGCTGCCGTCGAAGGGCTGCGGATCGCCCAGAAGCACCGCGATATAGGCGGAGAGCCGCGCGGCTTCGAGCGCCTGTTCGACGTGCTGCTGGCGCAGCTGGTCCAGATCGACTTCGGCCTCGGTCGGGTCCAGTTCCACAAGGATCTGCCCTGCCGTGACCTTCTGCCCGTCACTGACATGGATGGCCCGCACCGTGCCCAGTTCCAGCGGCTGGATCAGCTTGCTGCCGCCCACCGGCGCCGTGCGCCCGGGAGCCACCGCCACCACATCGACCTTGCCGATCACCGCCCAGCAGATGGCCGCAACAAACATCGCGGCAAGGAGCAGCGCCAGCGCCCGCCCCGCCGGATTGGCCGGGGTCTCGAGGATTTCGAGGGCCGCCGGCAGAAACTCGCGCGCCTCGCCTGCGGGGGAGGGGGGCTTTGCCGTCAGGGCGCCGGTCATCGGGGGGATCTTGCCAGGAAGGGTCATGGGGTCACGCTGCGCTGACGGTTTCGCCGGACTGGATCCGCCACAGCCGGGCATAGGCCCCGCCGCTGCGGATCAGCTCGTCATGGGGGCCATCCTCGACCACGGCGCCGCCCTGCAGGGTGATGATCCGGTCGGCATGGCGCACGGTGGACAGCCGGTGCGCGATGATCAGCACGGTGCGGCCTTCGCAGATCTTGCGCATGTTCTGCTGGATGATCCGTTCGGATTCGTAATCCAGCGCCGAGGTCGCCTCGTCAAAGATCAGGATGCGCGGATTGCGCACCAGCGCCCGCGCGATGGCAAGCCGCTGTCGCTGGCCGCCCGACAGGTTGGAGCCGCGTTCGCCCACCAGCGTGTCATACCCTTCGGGCAGTTCCGAGATGAACTCCTCGGCCCCGGCCATGCGCACCGCCGCCACCACCTGGTCGAAGGGCATGCCCGGATCGCTGAGCGCGATGTTTTCCCGCACCGACCGGTTGAACAGCAGGTTTTCCTGAAGCACCACGCCGACCTGCTGGCGCAGCCAGCCCGGATCGACGGTGGCAAGGTCGATGCCATCCACCAGCACCCGTCCGGCGGCGGGCACGTACATGCGCTGCACCAGCTTGGCCAGCGTGGATTTGCCCGATCCCGAGGGGCCGACCACCCCCACCACCTGACCCGGCGCAATATCGAGATCGATGCCTGTCAGCACGTCGCGCAGATCGGGGCGGTAACGGAACCGCACCTGATCGAAGCGGATGCGGCCTTCGACCCGTTTCAGCGTGGCGCGGTTGGGGTTGTATTGCGGTTCGGTCGGGGTGTTGAGGATGTCGCCCAGCCGTTGCACCGACAGCCGCGCCTGCTGGAAATCGTTCCACAGCTGCGCCAGCCGCAGGATCGGCCCGGTGACGCGCCCGGCCAGCATGTTGAAAGCCACAAGCTGCCCCAAGGTCATCGCCCCGCCCACCACCGCCAGCGCGCCGAAATAGAGCGTCAGCGCGGTGGTGATCTTGCTGATGAGCTGCGTTGACTGACCCGCGATATTGCCAAGGTTGGCGGTGCGGAACGACGCGCCCACATAGCCCGCCAGCTGCTCTTCCCAGCGGCGCTGCGACTGCGGCTCCACCGCCAGCGCCTTCATCGTTTCCATGCCGGTGACGCTTTCGACCAGAAATGCCTGATTGCGGGCGCCGTGTTCGAATTTCTCGTCAAGCCGCGCGCGCAGGATCGGGGTCACCACCAGCGCCAGCACCACATAGAACGGGATCGACCCCAGCACGATCAGGGTCAGCATCGGGCTGAAATACCACATGACCGCGAAGAACACGCCGGTGAACACCACATCCAGCAGCAGGGTCAGCGTGGATCCGGTGATGAAATCGCGGATGTTTTCCAGCTCGCGCACGCGGGCGACCGACTGGCCCACCTGCCGGGATTCGAAATAGGCCAGCGGCAGCGCCAGCAGGTGCCGGTAAAGCTTGGCCCCCAGTTCCACGTCGATGCGGTTGGTGGTGTGAGAAAAGATGTAGGTCCGCAGCCCGCCCAGCACCACCTCGAACACCGACACGACGATCAGCGCAAAGACCAGCACGTCCAGCGTGGTCATGCCGCGATGCACCAGCACCTTGTCGATGATGACCTGAAAGAACAGCGGCGTGACCAGCGCCGCAAGCTGCAGGAAGAACGACGCGATCAGCACCTCTATGAACAGGCGGCGGTATTTCAGGATGGCGGGGATGAACCACGAGATATCGAATTTCGACCCCTTGCCGCCCAGCGTCGCGCGGCGGGTCACAAGGATCACCCGCCCGGTCCAGCTGGCGCGGAACTCTGCCGTGCCTTGGGTGGTCACCTGTCCGCTGCGCGCGTCCAGCAGCAGCAGCGCCCCGTCGCGGACACCCCCCAGCACCATAAAATCGCCCGAGGCCATTTCCACGATGGCGGGGGTGGGCAGGCGGGCAAGCTCGGCCGCGTTGCTGCGCAGCAGGCGGCCCTTCAGGTCCAGCCGCTTGATTGCCCGCACCATGGCCTCGGCAGAGATGGGGCGGCCCGGTTCGGCATATTGATGGCGCAGCTGCTGGTCATCAGCCGGAAGCCCCAGCATCTGCAACAGCCGGACGAGGCAGATCAGTCCGGTATCCGGCCCGGTGTCGCGGGGGTCATCGGCATCGGGCGCCGCGTCGATCCGCTGTGCCGATCCTTGAGGCGTGGTCCTGCGCATGTCGGGTCTCCTGTCGGGGCGGATCTTTTGCTGGCCGTATCCTGTATACAGGAATGCATCGCGAAGGTCACAAGGTCATGTCAATCGCGGGCGGGGCGGTCGGAAAACATGCGGGGGCGCCACTTTGCCGGGCAGGCGGCGCCCCTGTGCCGGTTCCGTCTGCCGGAACCGGCAGGGCCGCAGGTCAGGTCGCGGGCCGCCATGCGGCGGCCAGCGCCGTCTGCAGCCCGGTATCGGCCAGCATCGCGGTGTGGCGGTCCGCAAGCATCCCGCCATCCGAGGACCACGAGGCCATGGCCTGCACCAGCTGCTGCGTGGCGCTTTCCTGCATGACCTGATCGCCGACGATGAACTTGTCCATGCGGGTGGCGGCGCTGTCGTCAAGGGCGAACCAGTTGCTGATCTGATGCGTGCTCAGCACGCTGCCATCATCCCCCAGCACCTCCAGCAGCAGGTGATCGCCGTTCTGGCTGAACCAGATGTCCTGCAGCGACACGGTCTCGTCCGCCGCGCCGATCTGCAGCACATCGACCGACTCCGCGTCCATGGTGGTCAGCGCGTCCGGGCCCGCCCCGATGTCGAAACCGGGCTGCTCGATCACCGAACTGCCAGAGCCCGCGCGCACCTGATAGGTGTCGCTGCCCGCGCCCCCCACCAGCAGGTTGTGACCCTCGCCGCCGCTGAGCGTGTCATCTCCGGCGCCGCCGAACAGCGCATCGTCCCCGGCGCCGCCATCCAGCATGTCGTCGCCCCCCCGGCCGCTGAGCGTGTCATCGCCAGCCCCGCCGATCAGCATGTTGGACCCGGCGCCCCCGGCAAGCTCGTCATCCTGACCGGTGCCCAGCACGTCCTCGATGCCGGACAGGCTGTCGGTGACGCCATCCAGAGTGGCTGTCCCTGCGGCAAGATCCAGCCGCAGGCCAGCCGAGGCCGCTTCGCCGCTGTAATCCACCAGATCGAAGCCCGCACCGCCGATCAGCGTGTCGCTGCCCGCGCCGCCCGAAAGCTGGTCGTCGCCCGCGCCGCCGGTCAGCAGGTCATTCCCCGCGCCCCCCGACAGGGTGGCAGCGGTGTCACCTGCGGTCATCTGATCGTCAAAGCCGGTGCCGGTGACGGTGGTGATGTCGGTCAGGCTGTCCGACAGGCCGGTGCTATGGGCGGTGCCCTGCGCCAGATCGACCACCACAGCCGCTGTCAGCCTGTCATAGCTGACCCCGTCATTGTCGCCCAGATTGCCGATCAGCCGGTTGATGCCCAGCCCGCCAAAAAACAGCTCGGTCACCTCGGCCCTGCCGCGCAGCGTGTCGTCAAAGGCGCTGCCGATGATCTGCTCCATCTCGAAGATCCCGCCTTCGGTGCCGGTCTGGCCGACCGTGAAGCTGTCCTGCCCCAGATCGACGGAGACGCCTGCCGTTGCGGCAGAAAAATCCGCCGTGTCGGTGCCGTCGCCGCCCCGGATCGTGTCCCCTGCCAGATCGCCGCTGAAGAGGTCGTCGCCCCCGCCGCCTTCCATCTGGTTGAGCGCCGCGCCGCTGGCCAGACTGTCGTCGTGATGGCTGCCGATGACGTTTTCGATGCTGATGAAGCTGACGTCGGTATCGCCCACGGTCAGCCTGTCCTGTCCCATGTCCACCACGACGCCACGGGTCGCGCCCGAAGCGTCAAGCCAGTCCGACCCTTCGCCGCCGTCCAGTTCGCTCTCGGTCACCACCCCCGGAAGGTTGTTGGTGATGAAGTCGCCCACCGCGATGGTGTCTTCTCCGGCGCCGCCATGGACAAAGGCGGTGCCCGCGCCCGGATCCAGCAGGTCGTTGCCGTCATGGCCCATCAGCACATCGGCGCCGCCATTGCCGAACAGGCTGTCATTGCCCGCGCTGCCGTGCATCACGTCAAGATGATCGGTGCCGGAGACCATCTCGAACCCGGTGATCTGGTCGGTATAGGTCACGCCACCGGTCTGAAAGCTGACCGTGCCCGCCGCCAGATCGACGGTGACACCCGAGGTCAGCGTCAGGTATTCCAGCAGGTCGGCCTCGCCTTCGCCGCCATCCAGAACGTCATTGCCCAGACCGCCAAGCACGATGTCATTGCCGGCACCACCCCGCAGCGTGTCGTTGCCCGCCCCGCCTTCCAGCGTGTCGTCAAGTCCGGTGCCCTCGATCAGATCGGCGGTCACGCCGCCCGCAAGATAAAGCCCGCGGGCCTGCGCGATCTTGTAATCGGACAGATCCGACCCGGTCCTGACCTTCCCCTCCGCAGCCCAGCCCTGCGCCGCGTCGTCATACTGCGCCTGCCAGAGGTCCGCCCAGATCTCGCTTTCGGTCCGGGTCTGCCCCGGTTCGGCCCGTGCCGCAGCATAGGCCGACAGCAGCGCCTTTATCCCGTCGCGGGTCAGGTAGGTGTAGTCTGAAAAGGTATGTTCGGACCACGTATGCACCGCCTGAATGTCCTTGCCCGCCGCCTCTGCCGCAGCGGCGGCTGCCGCCTCTTCGGCGTTGTGTTCGGATTTCCACTCGTCAAGGAAGGTTGCGCCCTTGGTGCTGTCGCTCCAGACCGACAGCACCACCTGCGCGGCATTGGCGGTCCTGCTGTTGAAATAGTCCTTCACCCGGACAGAATTCATCGCGTCGGTGTCGTTGTCGGGATCGTCATCCAGCAGCGCCGCGGCATCCAGCGGGGCAGGGGCATCGCGATAGACCACCGGATCGGGCGCGTAGATCAGCAGATCGTCGCCGTCGCGGCGGAAGATCACCGGGGCGTCGCGCAGATCGGCGCTGTAATCGCCCAGACCCAGCTTTTCGCCGATGATGATCTTGTCCTCTGTCTCGTCGCCAAAGCCCAGCTTTTCGCCCCCCGCGTCAAGGATCACGCCGTCTTTCAGGCCAAAGCCCATGACATACAGATCCCTGTCCTTGGCGCCGCCTGCGCCGCCAAAGGCCACCACGTTGCGGCCCCGCATCACGATGGTATCGTCCCGCGCGACGATGCCGTGATCCTGCAGCGCGCGCCACGCCTCGCCAAAAGAGGAGGGGTCAAGTTCGGCCTGACGCTGCAGTTCTTCGGTGCCCGCGCTGCTGTCGCCGATCAATTCGCCCTGATCGGAATCGCGCGAGAACATCAGCAGATCCTCGCCCTCGCTGCCCCGGAAGGTGTCGCCTTTGCTCATCGCCTCGATATAGACCTTGGCGCCGGGCGACAGGGTGACGCTGGCCGCGCCGATATTGTGCACCAGCGCGCGGCTGCTGCTGCCGCCAAGGATGTAATAGTTGTTTTCGCCGCCCACGGCAAAAACCACATCGCTGCCCGCAAGATAGATGGAATTCTTGGCGCCATAGACCATCAGCAGGTTATAGCCCGATCCGGCGCGGGCCTTGGATTTGTTGCCCGCCACGATGATCGTGTCATTGCCGTCGCCCAGACGGATGTCGTTGCGGTCGCCAAAACCGAAGACCGTGTTGTGACCCTGACTGTCATGGATGACGTTATAGGCGCCCAGACCAAACATGTAGTCATCCCCGGCATTGCCGTTGAGATAGCCGTATTTGCCGATCGACAGCATGAAATCGTTGCCATAGCCGCCGAAATTATGGCCGACCTCGCCCAGCGTCACCATGATGTCGTCACCATGGCCGCCGAACTGCATGTTGCCGCCGCCTATGGCCAGCAGCACGTCGCCGTCACCTTTCAGGATTTCCATCTTTTCGGTCATGTTCAGCAGGCTGTCGAGCGGACCGCCTTCGCCCACGGCCACCACATCGGTGAAATTGACGATGGTCTGGTAAAGCGACTCCATGTTGGGAATGCCGGGGATCACCGGAAAGCCCGAGGCGCCGAAATGCATGTCTCCGACGCTGCCATCACCTTCGCTGTCGGTGTTGAGCATGAAGTCCTCAAGTGCGGCCATGGGATCGGTTTCTTCGGGGGCCTCTTCGGTTTCGCCCGGGGTTTCGAAAAACTCCGTATCCTCCTGAAAGGCGTCGGGCATGAAGCCGGTCAGCATGGTGCCCGCCATCTGGAACGTGTCGGTCCCGGTCAGCATGTTGAGCCCCTGCGCGCCGCCGCCGCCCAACAGGCCGCCAAACAGGCTGGAGGGCACGGTCAGGTCGATCCAGAGGGCATTGGCCAGCTGTCCCGCCACGGCATTGCCATCGGTGCCATAGCCGACGATCGCGCCCGTCGAGTCATAGCCAAGGTTGAACATCTCGCCGATGGTGAAATAGGGCACCGTTACCCCGATATCGCCAAAGTTCTGGAACCATTCGACAAATTCGATGGTGCGCTGGGTGGATGTCCAGTGCTTCTGGGTGGTGGCGGCCTTGTTGAAGCGCTCGTTGGACTGATCGTTAACGATCCCGTCCAGGTCCTTGTCATGCGGCTTGTTGACATACATCGCGATGATTTCGTTCAGCGACAGGGCCTGCGCATTGGCCGGGAAAAATGCCGTGACGGCAAAATCCACGAAGAACGACGAGGCATTGTCGCCAAAGACAAGGTTGCCTGATCCGTAAGTGACCACCACATCGGCGCCCGCCCCGGCATTGATGATGTTGCCGCCCTTCTTGAAGCCGTCGGTATAGGCGCCGGTGATGGTGTTCATGGCCTGCCGGATCTCGTAGCCATCCTGATAGGTCTGGGCATTGCGCGTCAGGGGCCTGGTGCTGTCCGCCTTCTGGTCCGCCTCCCGCTTTTGGCGGATCTCATAGCGCGTCATATGCGGCTCGGGCTCGGACGCGGACTTGTTGCTCGTGAACGGGCCGGTGAGGCCGGAGGCCATGCCGCTCAGCGCGCTATAGAGCGCAGCGGGGATCTTGGTGATCTGCGACTGGCCGGTGCGTTTGGCGAACTGGCTGGTGTTCTGGCCGGGTTTGTCGCCGAAATTCGCCAGCCCGGGGAAGGAGACGCCCAGCACCGCCAGCGACGCAAAGCTGCCGAACGAGGATGCGGCATTTCGGTCCCAGCTTTGCTTGCTGCTGACCGGACCGCCGGTCTTGCCCATATCGGTCAGATAGGTGAGCTGCGTCTTGCCGAAGTCGGTGACAGCGGCCATCGACCCGCTGAGTTTTTGTGAAAACTTCGCCTGATCGGCATCGGTCTTGTCCTTGCTCTCCCAGGAATGGCCGACATTGAACAGCAGGTCGTTGGAATAGCCGTAGTCGATAACGACGTTGTTCTGTCCTACCGTGGCTTTCATCCCGTCCAGCTTGGCCGGCAGCCATGGCAGTTTCATGTTGTTGTCGTCGTCGCCGTCGATGGTGCTGCCGATACGGACCATAAGGTTGTGCTTGCCATAGCTGAAGCCCAGCTCTGACCCGTTGCCGATGGTCACGCCCAGATTGTTGTCGCCGAACATCGCACGGGTGCTTGACCCGTCGCCGACCTTGATGCTGGCATTGAACGAGCCCTTGAACAGCGACAGGGCATCGCGGCCCCGGCTGGTCTGCAGCTCGCCCGCCGCGTTGGTCCTGATCTGGCCAAGCGGGGTGCCCGCGACAAAGACCCGGTCATCGCTGATATCGACCGAGATATTGGCATTGCCCACCGCCGCATGGACAAAATCGAAGCCCAGCCCGTGATCGGGGCCGGAGTCCCGGTAATTCTGCTCTGACGTGGAGGTGCTGTCGATGCTGTCGACGTAATTCGCCACCACGTTCAGGCTGCCCGTTTGCGCCACCACGGTGCGCCCGTCGCCGATCCGCAGGAAGATGTTGGCGGAACTGTCGAAGGACATGATCGACAGCAGATCCGACAGCGCCGACTGGCTGCCGGTCTGCGCCGCGCCCGCCTGCAATTCGCGGCCCGCATCGCCTTCGGTGAGGCTGGTCTTGCTGCCCTTCGGCTTGTCCAGAAGCGACAGGCCGATCTGCGTGAAGAACACGTCGCCATCGCCGAACTTGGCGCCGATATTGACCGACAGCTGGTTGGCCGCCTGAGTGTACATGGTGGAGAGCGACGGCGCCTTGGTCGCCTGTGTCGTGATCTTCTGCGCCGTGTCGCCGATCACGTCCGCCGCGCCGCCCAGATCGGGCCCGTTGCGCCCGCTGCCCGGCATCCCCGACGCCGCATCGTCGAGGCCCGTGCTGACATCTGCGGCGAGGTTGGTGAACCTCATCATCATCGCCGCGAATTCCCGGTCATTGCCGGGCATCAGCAGACGGCCCAGGCGGCCAGTGCCCAGCTGCGGTTCCTCCCCGTCGTGCCCGGTTCCGCCATTCTCGGTCCGGAGGATGTCGAAGATTCCTGCCGCCCGTTCGCCGTCCGAAGCCGGAGCGGTGAGGGCGTTCGTGACGGCTGCGGAACTGTCGAACGTCTTGCCCGCCTTGGCGGCCTTGCTGCCTTCGCGCACCTTCGCTTTCGACAGGCCGATGAACATCCCGTCGCCGACATGGATCGCGATATTCGCCTGACCGTTCAGCAGGGCACCGGTTGCGCCGTCGCCGACCTTGGTGGCGATGTTGCCGACCCCGTCCGCAGCGATGACCGTCGTGCCGTCGCCGACATGGGTGACGACATTGGCCTGACCGGTGCCGATCAGCACTGTCGCGCCCTTGCCATCCTTGCCCAGATAGCTGTTGCCGATCTTGGTCATGACGTTCAGCTTGCCGATCTGAACCGCAACCATGGTGCCGTCGCCCACATGGGTCACGACATTGGCGCTGCCGCCATAGCCGATCGCGACCAGCACCCCGTCCCCGACCTTGGTGACGGCGTTCAGCTTGCCGCCGACTGCGGCATACATTGACGAGGTCTCGCTGTTGACCACGGTCAGCACGTTGACGCTGCCCAGCATGCCCACGCCCACCGTGCCGTTGCCGACACGGGTGACGATGTTGGTGCTGCCCAGAAACACTCCGACCATCGTGCCGTCGCCGACGCTGGTGGCCACGTTCAGGCTGCCCGCCATGATGAAGATCGCGGTGTCGTCGCTGCCGCCGGTGTTGACATGGGTGGCGATGTTGGTGCTGCCCCCCATGAAGAAATAGGCGTCGCCCCCGCCGATCTTGGTCGCCACGTTCAGCGAGCCCAGCATTACCGCCACATAGCGGCCTTCGCCGACATGGCTCAGCGAGTTGATCGACCCCGCCATCACGCCGGTCACGGCGCCGTCACCCTGCTTGTGCGCGACGTTCAGCTGTCCGCCCATGACGGCGACCAGATTGCCCTGCTTGTTGGCAGTCTCGCCCGGTTTCAGCCCGCCGTGATAGACAAAATTGGAGTGACCCAAGGCGAAGGCGTAAAGGTTGCCATCGGCATCCTTGTTGACAAAATTGCCCATGCCCAGCTGGATCGACACATCCTCGGCGCCGGAGCCCATCAGCGCGACATTGCCCGCGGCGGCCTGCACCACCACGTCATTGCCCGCGCCGCCCAGAAACGCATTCCCCACACCCAGCATCAGCGCGATGTCGTCGCCATCGCCGCCGCTGATGTAGTTCATCGCGGAAAGGGCGACGACAATGTCGTCCTTGGCGCCGAAGCTGGCGACATTGGCCAGACCCAGCAGCAACGCGAAGTTGTGGTCGCCAAAGGACAGCTCGAACCCGCCGCCCGCGCCCGCGCCGATGCCGCCGTTCTGGTCATCTTCGGGATTGCCAAGGGCGGGAATGTCGGTGCCCTCCGCGACCGAATGGGCGTCGTCGCCTTCGGCCTCTTCGGCTTCCGCCGCGGCCCTGCCCGCGGCCTCGGCCTCGGCGCTGGCCTGTTCGGGGGTCTGCTGCGCCTTCTCCAGCGTCTCGGCATGGCGTCCGAGTTCGGCCTCCACCCCGGCAAGCAGGGCGGTCTGGTCGATGGCGGGCACGTCGCCCGCAGCGCTGTCGGCGCTGGCCGCCTCGCCACGCTGCGCGAGTTCGTCCACGGTCATCACCGTCCAGTCGTCGCCGATCAGCGATGCGGCAGAGGCGCCCGTCTCTGCGGTCTCTGCGGGCAGGGCGGCGGCATCCTCTTCGCTGGTGTCCAGCCCCGCCTGTTCGCCCATGGCCAGTGCCTCGTCGATTGCCGACAGATAGACCGACGGATCGGAGAACATGCCGCCTTCACCCTCGCCGCCGGTTTCGATCTCGGCGATGGTGGTGTCGATCACGGCATTGGTGGAACGGGCCACCACATCCACCAGCTTCAGCTCGCCCGGCTGGGTGACAGAGGCGGTGGTGTCCTCGCCGCCGTCGCGGATGGTGGTAAAGGCGCCGTAGGATTCGATGTGATTATGGTCGCCAGAGGTGGTGATGACATTGGCCACGCCTGCGGTGCGGATGGTGTCGGCATGGGCGCCGGTCTTGATGATGTTCAGGGCACCCACCGCGTTGACATCGGCATGGCCCTTGATGTCGACCACGTTCGCCGTCCCGACAAGCACGGCCTTGGTGGTGCCGGTCACATCGGTGTTGAGGACGTTGGCCCGGCCCACCATGGTCGCGTTGACATCCGAGGGCGGCAGGGCAGGGGCGCCCTCTGCGGCGCGGCCCATGTCGACGCTGACCAGATTCAGGGCCCCGCCCAGCGTCAGATCGACATTGCCCGCGCCGTGGCGTTCCACCCGGTTGCCGCCGCCCATGGCGGTGACGGTCAGATCACCCTGTTCCACGTCGTGATAGATGGAATTTGCCAGCCCCGCGCCGGTAAATTCCAGATCGCCGCTGCGACCGGTGCGGGTGACGAAATTGCCGCCGCCGCCGCCGATAAAGGTCGTGTCGCCATGATCGGTCAGATGGGTGACGACGTTGCCAAGGCCGACACCGTGGAACACGACATCGCCGGTAGAGCCTGTGTCCCCCAGTCGGGTCACGGCATTCGCGGCCCCCGCGCCCACGAAAACGATATCGCCGTGGTCGACCGTCGAGGTAAGGCCATTGCCATAGCCCGCCCCCTGGAAATGGATGTCGCCTTCGGAGTCCGCGCCGGTATCAAGCCGGGTCAGCACATTGGCGGCGCCCGCCCCGACAAAACGGATGTCACCACGATTGACCGCGGATGTGATCACGTTGGCGCCACCGGCCCCGGTGAACCGGATGTCGCCCTGCGAGTTCGCGTGTTTCGCGCTGCGCGTGATGATGTTTGCCGCGCCGACTCCGGTAAAATCGATGTCGCCGGTCGTGACCTCGTTGCGCACCACGTTCGCGCCGCCACCGCCGCGGAAAACCACATCGCCGCTGGACTCGGCGGCATTGCTCGCCCGCCGCACGTCATTGCCCAGACCGACACCGTCGAAGCGGATGTCGCCGTGATCGACCCAGGACAGCACGGTATTTTTTCCCCCGGCCCCGGCGAAATCCACGTCGCCGCGGGTGTCCGTGCCAGCCCTCCAGCGCGTCACCCTGTTGTTCGCGCCGCCGCCACGGAAGACGATGTCGCCGGTCAGGACGCGGGAGGTGATAAAGTTGGAGGCCCCGCCGCCGGTAAAGGTGACATCGCCTGTGGCCGTGTCCGAGCCGATGCGGCGGATTTCGTTTGAACCGCCCAGACCGGAAAAATGGATGTCGCCGTGTTCCATGGTAGAGCGCAGCACATTTCCGGCGCCGCCACCCGTGAAGTCGATATCGCCGGTGGAGTCGCCCGCGCCATCCTTCGCCAGAAGCTCGACGATATTGGCCACGCCACCGCCAGCAAAGTTGATGGAGCCGTTGCGGGTCTTGAAACAGACCTCGTTGCGGCTGCCGGCCCCGGCGAAGCGCACCTGACCGCGATCCGCCGCAACGTTGATGACATTCCAGCCGCCGGCGCCGGCGAAATCGACGTCCGCACGGCTGTTGACCCCCAGACCTTCGGCCTGAATCCTGTTATAGGCGCCCGCGCCACGGAAGGTGATCTGGGTCTGCGCAGCCCGCGTGGCGATGAGATTGGCACCACCTCCGCCCGTGAAATCGACCTTTGCCCGCGACGCGCTGCCCCGCTCGGTCTGGGCGACCACTTCCACGGTGTTGCCCGCCCCGATGCCGTCGAAATCGACCGCACCGTCATCCGACTGCACGAAGATGGAATTGACGATGCCCGCACCAGAAAAATCCACCCGTGCCCGGTCGGCCAGAACGTCGATCTCGGTGTAGCCCCCGGCGCCCGCATAGGACACCGTTGCGGCGGAATTCGCGCCATATCCGGTGGCGGAGATGCTGTTATGCGCTCCGGCGCCGTTGAAATCGATTTCGGTCTGGTTGGCGCCGACCTCGATCACGTTATTGGCGCCCGCGCCGTCAAAGCGCAGCTTGGCGCGGGTGTCTTCGCGTTCTTCGGCGGCCTCTGCTGCGGCAACAGCGGCAGAGACTGCCGAGGCAGGGCTGCTGGCCTGAGACCCACTGGCCCCGCTTCCGGCGACGGAAATTGCGGCTGGCAGCGTGGTGAGGGCGGTGTCCAGATCGTTCTCAAACGTGCCGATGGTGATGCGGTTGTCTGCGCCCGCTCCGGTGAAATTCACCTCCGCATCGTCGGCTTCGACGCTGATGCTGTTGGCAATGCCGCCGCCCACAAAATCCACCTTGCTCGACCGAGCGCGGGTCATGATCTGGTTCCGCGCGCCTGCGCCTGCAAAATCGACATCGATGCGCGAACTGGCGCTGGCAGACGCTGCCTCGCCCTTGACCGTGTTCGATCCGCCCGCGCCGCGAAAGAGCAGGAGCGCGTCGTTTGACACCGTTTCCAGATGGTTGGCGAACGCCGCCCCCGCGTAATCGATGCTTCCCTTGCCGCGCAGATCGGCAACGCCTGCGGCACCACGGAAGCGGATATTGCCGCTGCCGGTCTTGCGCACCCGCACCGAGCCCGCCGCACCGTTGATGTTCAGGGCCCCGGTGGTGTCCTCCACGTCCACGGCACCCGCGCCCATGTTGACCGTATCATCGCCGCCCTTGGTCTTGACCGTGCCCGCGATGCCGATGGCGTTGAGCGTATCGTTGCCTTCGGTCCCGCTCAGTTCGCCGGTGAAGGTGAACTCCACCACGTCCTTGACGATCTCGACGACCTGGGTGACCGCCTTTTTCACTTTCTTGAAGGCTCTCTTGATGCGTCCAAAGGCCATGACTGCAGTTCCTGTGACTGGAAGGGGAGGGAGGGACGGTGACCGGCGTGGAAACGGGCGGTCAGATCACTCTGCGGGAGCGCGCGGCTGGTCAGCGGCGGTGCCCGGCAGCAGTCCGGCCTGCGCGTGGCGGCTGATGATGTCCTGCATCTTGGGATCGTCGATCAGCCCCTTGATCACAGAGACCATGTACAGGAATCCGTTCAGCGGCATGATAACCTGCTGCTTCTTGCGCAGCCTGATGTCCTGCGCGGCATTGGCCTCAGCCCCCGCGTCCACGCCATCGGCAAGGCTGTCGGGATCCTGATCCACCATGATCATGCGCACGATGCCGTTGTTGAAATTGATGGCGGTGACGGTGTCGACGTAAATGTCCTGCATTCTGCAAGGCTCCTGCTGGGGCGGCGCTGCCGCGTCGGGATGTGCCGGAGAAGCGCCGGCCCGCGTCGGGGTCATTCAGGGCGTTGAAACGGTCTTTCGCGCGCCTTGGCGTCACGGACGCAGAAGGTGGGATGCCGGGTCAGATCACTTATCCTGTATACAGGGATACGTGATTCGCTCTCTGATTGTCCTCACAGGCGTGTGAAGTTTTTGTAAAATCGGCTGGGATCGTGCAGGAATTGGGCAGGGCGGACCGGATGCCTGCGGATCAGGCGGACCTGATCCGGGGCCAAAACGCCACGGCAGATGCAAAAAGCCCGTCACGCGGGGCACGTGACGGGCTGGGCCTTGGACGGGTCTTGCGGTGGTGGACGTCAGTCCGCGGCAGGATCGACCAGACGGGCGAACAGGTCAGACGCCTGCCGGTCCTCATAGGCCACCAGCCGGGCCATCCGCGCGCGCAGCGCATCGGTGGCGCGCTGCGGATCGCTGGCCAGATCGCGCATGTGCCAGCGCAGCGCCCGCCAGAAGCTGGCAGAGAAGGCGTCGGCCAGCACCGGATCATCGACCAGCTGCACGACGATGGCATGCAGGCGCGTCAGCAGTTCGTATTGTAGTTCCGGATCATCGGGCTGCAGCGCGTTGGCGAAACTTTCCAGAGCCAGAACGTCAGAATGCTGCGACACGCTCAGCGCGGGCAGGTCATGCAGCAGGATCGCCTCGATCAGGCCGCGATAGCTGCACAGGTCGCGGCTGCGATGCTCCTCGACCAGCGGTGTCACCACGGTGCCGACGCCAGAGCGGGTCAGCACCAGCCGTTCATAGGCCAGCCGCTGGAGGATCTGGCGGATCGGGGTCCGCGACATGCCGAATTCATTGGCGAGATCCGTTTCGTGCAAAACGTGTTCCCCGTCGAAAGAGCTGACGCAGATGGTCTTGCGGATGGCATCCAGGGCGGTTTCGGCTTTCGGAGCTCGGGTCATTTCTCTCTTTGTCTTTTTTGTGCGGCACTGCTGTTTCCTGTCCCGGTGGCCTTTCACGCGCCATGATATGCCTGTATACAGGAGGAAAGTCGTGCAATCTTAGAGGTCACTCATGATTCCGCCAAGCCCTCCCCCTCCGGCATCCTGGAAGTTTTCGGTCAGGGACGCACTGATCGCGGCAGGTGCGGTGACGCTGGCGGGACTGGCGGTCTGGAATGTGCTGCAAAACATGCAGGGCGCGGGGCTTGCGCCGGGATTTGCCTTTCTGTGGCAGGGGGCCGGGTTTGACGTCAGCGAGACGCTGGTGCCCTACAGCCCCGCCGATCCCTATGCGCGCGCCATTCTGGCGGGCACGCTGAACACGCTGTTTCTGGCGGCGGTCAGTCTGGTGCTGGCCACGGTCGTGGGCCTGATCGTGGGGCTGATGAGCGTGGGGCCGAGCCCGATCGCCCGCGCCGTGGCGGGCGCCTATGTGGAGATTTTCCGCAACCTGCCGAAGCTGCTGGTCCTGCTGGTGCTGTTCGTGGCAGCGGTGACCGGGCTGCCGCATGTGCGGCAGGCGCTGTCGCTGGGGCCGGTGCATCTGTCCAACCGGTCGCTGCTGTTCCCGGTCCCGGTGCTGGAGCCGGGCCATGCGCTGGTGCTGGCCGCCTTCGGGGCGGGCTGCGGGGCGTGCTGGCTGCTGGCGCGGCACTTTGCCCGGCGGCGCGAGGCGGGGCAGGCCGCCCCGCCGCTCTGGCCCTTTGTGCTGCTGGCGCTGGGCGGGCTGCCGCTGGCCGTGGCGCTGGGGCTTGGGCTGCCTTTTGCATGGTCGGTGCCGCAGCTTGCGGGCTTCGATTACGAAGGCGGGGCGCGGGTGTCGCTGCAGTTCATGGTGATCGCGGTCACGCTTGCGCTCTATCACGGCGCCCAGATCGGCGAGGTGGTGCGCGGCGGCATCAGCGCCATTCCGCGCGGCCAGACCGAGGCCGCCCATGCCATCGGCCTGACCCCCCGGCAGGCCACGCGCTACATCGTGGTGCCGCAGGCGGTGCGGATCATCGTGCCGTCGATGAACAACCAGTATGTGAACCTGATCAAGAACACCTCGATCGCCATCGCGGTGGGCTATTCCGACCTGATGTCGGTGTCCGGAACGGTCATCAACCAGACCTTCCGCCCGCTGGAAATGATGCTGCTGACCATGGCCGTCTATCTGGCGATCTGCCTCTGCGTCACCACCCAGCTCAACCGGATCAACGACCGGCTTCGCCTCAAGGAAGGACGCGCCTGATGTGGAAGTCCCGCCGCCTTGCTCCGCTGGGGCAGGCCTTCCGCACGCCGCTTTCGGCGCTGCTGTCTCTGGCCACGCTGGCGCTGTGCCTGCCGCTGCTGTGGGTCGCGCTGCACTGGCTGGTCCTGTCCGCCGTCTGGCCATGGCAGCCCGCCGCGCTGTGCCAGAGCCAGACCGGCACCTGCTGGCCCTTCGTCGCGGAAAAGCTGAACCTGATCCTGTTCGGCACCTATCCCCGGGAGGAGCTGTGGCGGCCCGTCGTCACCTCGGTCCTGCTCTGCGCGATGACGGTGCAGACCGGGTTGCAGATGACCGGGCGGGGGCTGCCGCTGCGCCTTGGCCAGACGGCGCTGCTGTGGCTGCTGGCGCTGGGGCTGAGCTTTGCGCTGATGGCGGGGGGCGTGCTGGGGCTGGCGCCGGTGGACAGCATCCGCTGGAATGGCCTGCCCATCCTGCTGCTGCTGTCGGTGGGGGCCATCGCGCTGGCCTTTCCCGCCGGGATCGTGCTGGCTCTGGCGCGCGATCAGGACAGGGTGCCGATGCTGGCGCGGCTGGCGGCGGGCTATATCGAGATCGCGCGCGGTGTGCCGATGCTGACCTTCCTGTTCGTGGGCATCTTCGTGCTGCCGCTGATGCTGCCGCCGGACACGCGGATTTCGCCGGTGGCGGCCACGCTTGTGGCGCTGATCGTCTTTCACGCCGCCTATTTCGCCGAAGACATCCGGGGCGGGCTGCACGCGCTGCCCGCAGGACAGGCCGAGGCGGCCCATGCCCTGGGCCTGCCCTATGCCACCACGGCCGGGCGGGTGCTGCTGCCGCAGGCGATCCGCCGCGCGCTGCCCTCCATCGTCAACAGCGTGATCGGCGCCTACAAGGATACCTCGCTGGTGGTGGTGGTGGGCATCCACGATCTGACCGCCACCGCGCGCATGGCCTTCAGCGATCCGGAATGGCGCAGCTTTGCGCTGGAGGGGTATTTTGTCGTGGGGCTGTGGTTCTTTGTGACCTGCGCCTTCCTGTCCATGGTGGGACGGCAGCTGCACCGGCACAGCCCCGCGCGCTGAGCCTGTTTTGCGGGCAGCGGATGCGGTGACGCGGCAAAATCTGCCGTTTTGTCTTAAAACCTTCAAGATACACTTGTATACATGTTCTTGAGTGAACCGCTCGCTGATCCCCTTCACAAGGACATTCCTCATGAAATTCCTGTTCGCCTCGCTTCTTCTGACCACGGCCAGTCTGGCTGCGCCCGCGGTGCAGGCCGGTGCCGCGCTGGACGACATCAAGTCCGGTGACGCTCTGGTCTGCCTTGTCAGCCCCAATGCCCCCGGCTTTTCGGTGCCCGACAGTCAGGGCGTGTTTCAGGGCTTCAATGCCGATTTCTGCCGGATGGCCGCAGCGGCCGTTCTGGGCGATGCCGCCAAGGCCGACATCCGCGGCGTGGGTTTTTCGGATTCGATGAAAACGCTGGTGGCCCGCGGCGGGCATCTGGCCTCGCGGTCGATCACGGCCACCGGCACCCGCGATGCCGATGCGGGCATGGCCTTCATCGCCACCACCTTCTTTGACGGGCAGGGCTTCATGGTGCCCGCAGCACTGGGCGTGTCCGCCGCCGCCGATCTGCAGGGCGCCACCGTCTGCGCCGAGGACGGGTCGACCACGCTGCTGACCCTTGCCGACTGGTTTGCGGACCGGGGCATGAGCTACCGCGTTGAAAACATCGCCGACAAGACCGCCCGGCTGGAGGCGTTTTTCTCTGGCAAATGTGATGTCTATGCGTCGGACGTGACCGCGCTCAACTCCGACCGGATGCTGGCCGCAAACCCCGACGATTACGTCATCCTGCCCGACGTGATCTCTGCCGAGCCGCTGACGCTGGTCTCCCAGCCGGATCAGGAGCTGGAAAGTGCCGTGTTCTGGGCGTTTCAGGTTATGCTGAACGCGGACAAGTTCGGCATCACCTCCGGCACCATCGACGATGTGATCGCCGATCTTGACAGCCAGCCGCAGGAAGTGGCCCGGCTTTTTGCCGCTGACGGCGCCGGGGCCGACATGGCTGCCAAGCTGGGTCTGCCCGCTGACTGGGCCTATCAGGTGGTCAAGCAGGTGGGGTCTTATTCCGAAGTGTTCGACCGCCATCTGGGCATGAATTCCCCCTTCAAGCTGGACCGGACCAAGACGCTGAACGCCTCCGTCGAGGAAGGCGGGCTGATGTATCCTTACCCGATCCGCTGAAAACCCGCCGCCGCGCCGGTGCTGCGACTGGCGCGGCGGCTGTTAATCTTGATAAAAAGGACATGAAGTATGGCCATCATGGAGCCGGAAAAATACTCGCCAGAATTGCGCATGAGTCTTATGGACCTCGAGACGAGCATCCGGGCGGAAATTGCGGCTCCGACAGGGGGGCGCATCGTCACCCTTGGCTTTCCCGGTCTGGCCTTTGGCGTCACCGGCGACGCCTATCTTGATCCCGACCGTATGCGGGCCACGCTGACCCATGCCGCGCTGCGCCGCTGCCGCCTGCTGGTCGTGCTGGTAGAGCCGGGCGAGCTGCCCGAGGGCGCGCTGGATCAGCTGCATGGCCTTTGCGTCGCGCTGCGCCTGCGGCTGGTCCATCTGCCGATCGAGGATTACATGGTCCCCGATGCCGCCTTTAACCGGGGCTGGTCCGGCATCGCCCCCGAGATCGACGCGCTGCTTCGGGCCGGAGACACCGTCGCGCTGTCCTGCCATTACGGCGCGGGGCGGTCCGGCATGATCGCCGCCGGTCTGCTGATCGATCAGGGCATGACGCTTGGCGATGCGATCCTGACCCTGCGCGCGCAGTTTCCCGATTCCATCGAAAGCGACCAGCAGCTGGCGTGGCTTTCGGCCAAAAGCCAGCGCCGCGGCTGAGCCGCCGGTCCCGATCCAGAAAGTGCCCTGATGAGCCTGCATGACGCCGCCGTCCTGCGCCCGCCTGCCGCCGCGCAGGATGTGGCCATAGAAATCACCGGCCTGAACAAATGGTATGGCGACTATCACGCGCTGCGCGATGTGACCCTGACCGTGCGGCGGGGCGAACGCATCGTGATCGCCGGGCCGTCGGGGTCGGGGAAATCCACGCTGATCCGCTGCCTCAACGCGCTGGAAACCGCGCAGCAGGGGCAGATCCGCATCAATGGCGCGGTGCTGGACGCGCGGCGGGCAGGGCGGATCGGGTCCGAGGTGGGCATGGTGTTCCAGCAGTTCAACCTGTTTCCGCACATGACCATTCTGGAGAACTGCATCCTTGCGCCGATGCGGGTGCGCGGCACTTCCCGCGCCGAGGCGGAGGCGCGGGCCATGGAGTTTCTGGAAAAGGTGCGCATCCCTGATCAGGCGCAGAAATACCCCGGCCATCTGTCCGGCGGCCAGCAGCAGCGTGCCGCCATCGCCCGTGCGCTGTGCATGAGGCCGCGCATCATGCTGTTTGACGAGCCGACCTCGGCGTTGGATCCCGAGATGATCAAGGAAGTGCTGGACATCATGGTGACGCTGGCGCGCGAGGACATGACGATGATCTGCGTCACCCACGAGATGGGTTTTGCGCAGGCGGTGGCCGATCGGGTGATCTTCATGGATCAGGGCCAGATCGTCGAACAGAACCCGCCAGAGCAGTTTTTCGGCGCGCCGCAGAACGAACGGACCCGGCTGTTTCTCAGCCAGATCCTCGGGCACTGACCCCGCTGCGGGGCAGCCCCCTCAGGCCGCGTCGCCCCGGCGGCTGTCCAGCGCGGTGAAAAGTGCTGTTTCCAGCTCTTTCTCCAGCTCGCGGGCGCGGGCAATATAGGCTTCGTTCTGGGCGGGCGGCACATGCGGATCCCAGAGCCGGGCCAGATCGCGCATGGTCTTGCGGTCGTGGTGGTAAAAGGTTTCTTCGGCAATCGCCGCCTCGTATTCGGTGAGCCCGCTTTCCTCCAGCACGTAGCGGCCCGCGCGCAGCGAACTGTCGAACATCTCGCGCACGATCTTGTCGGCCCCCGCCTGATACAGCTCGTAGACATGGGTGCGGTCCCGCGCGCGGGCCACCACGAACAGATCGGGTCGCATCCGCTTGGCAAAGCGCACCAGCTTGGTGGTGGCCTTGGGATCATCCAGCGCCGCCACAAGGATCTTGGCCTTGCCGATGCCCGCCGCGTGCAGCAGTTCGGGGCGGGTGGGATCGCCAAAGAACCCCTTGAAGCCGAAGCGGCGCATCAGGTCGATGGTCTGCATGTCATGGTCGATGATGACGGTGCGAAAGCCCGAGCTTTGCACCAGCCGGTGCACGATCTGCCCGAACCGCCCGATGCCCGCGATGATGACCGGGGCCTGTTCGTTGATCTCGTCGGCGGGCGGCGCCTCGGTCGCGTCCTCCAGCCGCCGCGACAGCGCGTCATAAAGCAGGAACAGCGCGGGGGTGATGAGCATGGACAGCGCCACCACCAGCAACAGCCGCTGGCCCAGCTGGTCGGTCAGGACATTCTGCTGCAGCGCGAAAGAGATCAGCACGAAACCGAATTCCCCCGCCTGTGCCAGCGACAGGGTGAACAGCATCCGGTCGCGCCCGCGCAGTCTGAACAGCCATGCCAGCCCGGTCAGGATCAGCCCCTTGAGCAGGATCAGCCCCGCCGCCAGACCAAGGATGGTGCCCGGCTCGCTCAGGAAAGCGTCAAAATCCACCCCGGCGCCCACGGTGATGAAGAACAGCCCCAGCAGCAGGCCCTTGAAGGGTTCAATGTCGGATTCAAGCTGGTGGCGGAATTCGGAGTTGGCCAGCACCACCCCGGCCAGAAAGGTGCCAAGCGCGGGCGACAGCCCCACCAGTTCCATCAGCACCGCGATGCCGGTGACGATCAGCAGCGCCGTGGCGGTGAACATCTCGGGCAGGCGCGAGGCGTTGATATGCCGGAAGAGCGGGCGCGCGCCAAAGATGCCCGCCGCGATGATCAGCGCCACCGCCCCCAGCGTCACCAGCGCCACGCCCCAGCCGGGCAGACCCTCGACCAGCGACAGGCCGTGATGCGCCTCCTGCGCCTCGGGCAGGGCGATGGATCCGTCGGGCGCCAGAGACACCGTGGCGACGCCGCCCAGCAGGGGCAGCACGATCAGCATGGGAATGACGGCGATGTCCTGCGTCAGCAGCACCGAAAAGGCGGATCTGCCGCCCGGGGTCTGCATCAGCCCCTTTTCCGACAGGGTCTGCAGCACGATGGCGGTGGAGGAGAGCGCAAAGATCATCCCCGTGGCCAGCGCCGGGCGCCAGTCCAGCCCCAGCGCCATGGCCGCCCCCATGACCGCCGCCATGGTCAGCAGCACCTGCAGCCCGCCCATGCCGATCAGCCGGTGCCGCATGTCCCACAGCGCGCGCGGCTCCAGTTCCAGCCCGATGATGAACAGCATCATGACCACGCCGAATTCGGCGAAATGCATCAGGTCATCGGTGGCGGCGACCAGATGCAGCACCGGCCCGATGATGATCCCCGCCATGAGGTATCCCAGCACCGACCCCAGCCCCACCCTTGCGGCGATGGGCACCGCGATCACTGCGGCGGCAAGATAGACCGAAACCTGAAAAAGCGCGCCGTCCATAAATGCTCCTGCACAATCCGGGCCCCATGTTGCGGCGGATTGCCGGGCAGCACAACCACCGCCCTGCGCGGCAAGCTTGACCGCTGGCCGCAACAGGCGTATGCGCGCCGCGTGGCGATTTGGTGACGGATTGCGGGCCACGTTAAACATGCCGCTAAAAGGTCGGACGAGAGAGCCCCTTTCGCTTGACCGCGGACGGGGTTTTTTCTTTGGCCCGGCAGGGCCCGCAGCGAAAGGCAGACGGATGGCAAAAGGGACCATGGGACGGCGCACCGCATTGGTGCATGGCGGCACGAAGCGCAGCCAGTGGGGCGAGCTGAGCGAGGCGATTTTCCTCACGCAGGGCTTTGCCTATGACAGCGCCGAACAGGCCGAGGCACGCTTCGTGAAGGCGGGGCCGGATGAATTCATCTATGCACGGTATGGCAACCCGACCGTGGCCATGTTCGAGGAGCGTATGGCGCTGCTTGAGGGGGCAGAAGATGCCTTTGCCACCGCCTCCGGCATGGCGGCGGTATCGGCCTCGCTGACCGCGCTGCTGAAGGCGGGCGACCGGGTGGTGGCGGCCAAGCAGCTGTTCGGATCCTGTCTGTATATCCTTGAAGAAATCCTGCCGCGCTTCGGCGTGGATGTGGTGTTTGTCGACGGCACCGATCTTGCGGCATGGGAGCAGGCGCTGCAGCCCGGCGCCACGCTGGTGTTCTTTGAAAGCATGGCCAACCCGACGCTGGATCTGGTGGACATCGAAGGTGTGGCGAAGCTCGCCCATGCCGTGGGGGCGCTGGTGGTGGTGGACAACGTGTTTTCCACCCCCGTCTACAGCCGCGCCATCGAACAGGGCGCCGATCTGGTGGTCTATTCCGCAACCAAGCATATCGACGGGCAGGGCCGCACGCTGGGTGGCGTGATTCTTGGCACGCGGGATCTGATCCGCAAGCGGGTCGAACCCTATCTGAAACATACCGGCGCCGCGATGAGCCCCTTTACCGCATGGGTGATGCTCAAGGGGCTGGAAACCATCGACCTGCGGGTGCGGGCGCAGACCGCCTCGGCGGGGGCGATCGCGGCGGCGCTGTCGGGCCATGCCGCCGTTGGCGCGGTGCGCTATCCGGGGCTGGAAAGCCATCCGCAGCACGCGCTGGTGAAGCGTCAGCTGGGCGGGGCAGGGGGCACCATGGTGGCCTTTGACCTGAAAGGCGGCAAGGAGGCAGCGTTCCGCTTCTGCAACGCGCTGGAGATCGTGCTGATTTCCAACAACCTTGGCGATGCCAAATCCATCGCTACCCATCCCGCGACCACCACCCACCAGCGTCTGAGCCCGGAACAGCGGGCGGGGCTTGGCATCAGCGACGGGCTGATCCGGCTGTCGGTCGGGATCGAGGATCCGGAGGATCTGGTGGCCGACCTGCTGCAGGCGCTCGACAGCATCTGAGCCGCTGCCGTCGAAATGACATGATCTCTGTGTATCTCCCCTGCAATACTTGCGGGGGAGTATGCAAAAAGGACTATCCTTGCAGTTGTGGCACCGGTATCCGGAACTTTGCCTGCCTTTGAGTAAACAAGCGGAACATCGCTTTTCACAAAGGGGCAAGCAAAGAAACGCCACAACTGATCCGTATGCCTCCCCTATGCGTAAGAAGTTGTGGAACTGTAGGAATCCTGTGCGGAAATCCTATGTTGTTTGACGGGAACCACGCCTGGGAGGGCCGGGAAAATGAACGTGCACACGCCTGAAATTGACCGCAAGCCTAGTCTAGAGGAAGCGGAAACCGCACTGGCTCTGTTGCGCCAATGGACCGGAAAAGCCCAAGACGCCGAAATCGAGGCGCTTGACCCCGCGCTGCTGGGGCTCGTGCCCGGCGCGCTGCCCTATCCCGATCTGTCGCGGGATTACCCGCGCGATTTCGGGGTGGATGAAGCCTATCGCGACACGCTGCCGGATCTGCAGAACGGTCCGTCCTCGCTGATCCGGGGCGCCAACCGCATGATCCAGCATGTCGGGATCTCGAACTTCCGCCTGCCCATCCGTTACCGGATGCGCGGCGAAGGAGAGCTGATGCTGGAGACGTCGGTCACCGGCACCGTCAGCCTTGATGCCGACAAGAAGGGCATCAACATGTCCCGCATCATGCGCAGCTTTTACGAGCATTCCGAAAAGACTTTCAGCTTCGAGGTGATCGAAGCGGCGCTGGACGATTACAAATCCGACCTTGAAAGCTTTGATGCCCGGATTCAGATGCGCTTTTCCTTCCCGATGCAGGTGCCCAGCCTGCGCTCGGGGCTGAAGGGCTATCAGTATTACGACATCGCGCTGGAACTGGTGGAACTGAACGGCGTGCGCCGCCGCATCGTGCATCTGGACTATGTCTACAGCTCCACCTGCCCCTGCTCGCTGGAACTGTCCGAACATGCCCGCCGCACCCGCAACCAGCTGGCCACCCCGCATTCGCAGCGGTCCGTGGCGCGGCTGTCGGTGGAACTGCGCCCCGGTCAGGACATCCTGTGGTTCGAGGATCTGGTGGAGATCTGCCGCTCTGCCGTGCCCACGGAAACGCAGGTCATGGTCAAGCGCGAAGACGAACAGGCCTTTGCAGAGCTGAACGCCGCCAACCCGATCTTTGTCGAGGACGCGGCCCGGCTTTACGCGGAGGCGCTGCTGAACGACCCGCGCATCGGCGATTTCCGCGTGCTGGCCAGCCATCAGGAAAGCCTGCATTCGCATGATGCGGTGGCGGTGCTGACCGAAGGCCCGACCTTTGCGGCAACCAGCCTCGACCCGATGCTGCTGCCCTCGCTGATCCACCGCGGCTGACCCGCCGCAGTGCACGCGTGGCCCCCTCGCCGCAGGGTGGGGGGGCGCTTTCGGGGCAGCCCATGGCGGTGCTTGACAGCACGTCGGCGCCAAGCCAAGCCTCGCGCATGTTCGACATCCGCCCCGTCGCCTATGTCCTTGGCCTTCTGCTGCTGGCGCTTGGCGCCTGCATGATCCTGCCCATGCTGGTGGACATCGTGGAGGGGCGCGGCCAGTGGCATGTCTTCCTGCAATCCGCCCTTGTGACCACGCTGGCCGGCGGGCTGGTGTCGCTGGCCTGCGCCAATGGCGTGAAGGACGGGCTGACCCTGCAGCAGACCTTTCTGCTGACCACCGGCGCCTGGGTGGTGCTGCCCGCCTTCGGGGGCATTCCCTTCATGCTGGGGGCGACCGAGGCGCGTTTCGTCGATGCGTTTTTCGAGGCGATCTCGGGCATGACCACCACCGGATCCACGGTGTTTGTCGGGCTCGACTCGCTGCCGAAGGGGCTGCTGCTGTGGCGCGGCCTGCTGCAATGGCTGGGCGGGGTCGGGATCATTGTCGTGGCCATGGTCTTTCTGCCCGAATTGCGGGTGGGGGGGATGCAGATATTCCGCTCCGAAGCGTTCGAGACGATGGGAAAGATCCTGCCCCGCGCCACGCAGATCGCCTCGTCGATCTCGACGATCTATGTGGGGCTGACGCTGGCCTGCACGGTGGCCTATCTGCTTTGCGGCATGAACGCCTTTGACGCGACGGTGCATGCGCTGACCACAATCTCCACCGGCGGCTTTGCCAATTACGACGCGTCTTTTGCGGCCTTTGCCGGGCCTGCCGAATATGTTGCTTCGGTTTTTATGGTGATGGCGGCGCTGCCCTTTGTCCGTTACGTCCAGATGATGGGCGGCAATCACCGCGCGATCTGGCGGGACAGTCAGGTCCGGGCCTTTCTGGGCACCATTCTGGCACTGGTGCTGGTGGCATGGGTCACGCTGATTTCCGTCTTTCCGCATCATCCCGAACAGGCCGTGCGCGAGGCGCTGTTCAACATCACCTCGATCATTTCCGGCACCGGCTATGCCAGCGTGGATTACATGGGGTGGGGGTCGTTTCTGGTCACGATGTTCTTCTTTATCGGGCTGATCGGGGGCTGTGCCGGATCCACCGCCTGTTCGGTCAAGATCTTCCGATATCAGCTGCTCTTTGCCTCGATCCGGGTGCAGCTGAAACGTATCCGCGCGCCGCATGGCGTCTTTACCCCGCGGTTCGAAGGCCGCCCCGTGGCCGAGGATGTGCTGGCCTCGGTTCTGGCCTATTTCGTGTTTTTTGTGGTGACGCTGGGGGTTGCGTCGGTGGCGCTGGGGCTGACAGGGCTGGATTTCATCACCTCTGTGTCGGGCGCGGCCACGGCGCTGGCCAATGTGGGACCGGGGCTTGGCGACCAGATCGGGCCTGCAGGCAATTTCGCCGGGCTGAATGACGCGGCCAAATGGATCCTCGCCTTTGTCATGCTCGTCGGTCGGCTGGAGATCATGGCTGTATACGTTTTGTTCACCGTCAGTTTCTGGCGCGCTTAAGCGTCATTTTAGCAAGACAGGCCCAATTCTTTGTGCAACATCATAAGTCTGAACATTTCCCCTGCGACACGACCAATCTGGATAAAATGATGAAAACCTTCTCTCTCGCGGCGGCACTGCTGGCGACCGGTCTTCTTGCGGCCTGCTCGGGCTCTTCGGGCTCTTCGGGCTCCTCCGGCTCGCCGGTGACCACGGAGTCGAATTTCGACGCGGCGATGGATTTTGTTGATGAGGCAGGGCCCAATGGCCGCAACATCCGCGCCATTTCCGCCGACCAGCTTCCTGAGCTACTCCCCGATCCTTGGACAGATTTCCGGCTGAGTTAAGCTACTGCCTGCACCTGCTGATCGGTTTCAATGTGGTTGAAGTAGACCACGGCGGGCGGCTGTCCGCCATGGGCAGTGTGTGGGCGATGGTGGTTGTAGAAGGTGATCCAGCGGCCGATTCCGGCTTTGGCCTGCGATCCGGTTTCCCAGGCGTGCAGGTAGACGCATTCATATTTCAGGGATCGCCAGAGCCGCTCGATGAAGATGTTGTCGAGGCAGCGCCCCTTGCCGTCCATTGAGATCCGGGTGCCGAGCCGTTTCAGCCGGTCAGTCCAGGCGAAGGACGTGAACTGGCTACCCTGATCCGTGTTCATGATCTGGGGCGGGCCGAAGCGGTGGACGGCTTCGTTCAGCGCCTCGACGCAGAAGTCGGCCTCCAGCGTGTTCGATATCCGCCACGCCAGAACCTTGCGGGTGGACCAGTCCATGACGGCGACCAGATAGAGAAAGCCGCGGCGCATCGGCAGGTAGGTGATGTCAGCGCACCAGACCTGGTTGGGTCGATCAACCCGCAGCCCGCCCAGCAGGTAGGGATAGGTTTTGTGCCCCTTGGCGGGCTTGCTGGTGTCGGGTTTCTGGTAGATCGGCATCAGGCGCATGAGCCGCATCAGCCGCCGGATGCGCTTCTGGTTCACGACATGGCCCTCGTTCTGCAAGTGCCACGTCATCTGCCGCACGCCGTAAAAGGGCGTCTCCAGAAACTGCTTGTCGATCATCAGCATGAGGGCGAGGTTCATCTCGGTCTCGCCCTTCGGCGCGTAGTAGAACGAGGATCGCGAGATCGACAGCAGGCGGCACTGCGCGCCCACCGACAGGGCAGGATGGTCGCGTTCGATCATCTTGCACCTCACTTCCCGGTCCAGGGCTTGAGCTTTCGCGACAAAAAATCGTTGGCGACGGCCAGTTCCCCGATCTTCGCGTGCAAGGACCGGACCGTCTCCTCATCGACCTCGGTTGCCTGCGTTCTGCCGCCGCGCTCGAAGATGTCCGACGCCCCCTCAAGCAGCGCCTTCTTCCACTGATGGATCATCGTCGGATGCACGCCGTATTCGGCGGCCAGTTCCGACACCGTGCGCTCGCCCTTCACGGCTTCCAGCGCCACACGAGCCTTAAAGCCCGCGTCATGGTTCCTGCGTTTCCTCATGTCCTGATCTCCTCGTTCTTGGAGACCAGCAGACGTCAGATCGTAGCTTCCGTCACTGTCCGATTTTCAGGGGGTAGCTCATCCGGACCGTGCCCGGATGAGCGGCCAGATGCTGGCCGCGATGGAGCGGGCGCCAGAGGCGACCTTTGTCGGGGATGCCACCGCCACCGCCAATTTCACCACGGGGCGTCTGGCGGGCCGCGCCGATAACTTCACCGAATATGCAACCAACGCCGCCTGCGAGAGCGGCACGCGCGGCTGCGTCAGCACTTCGGTTCAGTCGCTGGGCGGCTCGCTCGATATTGCCGGGCGCATCAGCGATACGGAATTCACCTATTCCGCCACCGGCACGCTGACCGGTGACGACATTGCCATGGGCGCGGTCAGCGCCGATATCGACATGGACGGGGCTGGCCGCTTCGGCCAGATGAACGGCCGGCTGGTGGCTCTTGGCGCGCAGGAGGGCACCGCGGTGCTGACCTCCGGCACGGGCGCGACCGCCACATCAGAGGCTATCGGCTTGCTGCTTCTGTCCGAGTGAGACGATGACCACCGGTCCGGCCCTTTCGGGCCGGGCCAGCCGGATCAGTCCCATGCTCAAGACCCCCTTCTTCCCTCTGTTGGCCGCCCTTCTGCTGGCCTGCCTCCTGCCGCTGTCCCTGCGGGCCGATCCGGTTCCTGACCCGCGTCTCGCGCAGATCCGGGCTCAGGCCGCACAGATTCTGATGCGGGAACCCGACAACCGTCTGGCGCGCTTTCGCTATGCGCAGGCCTCCTATCAGTCCGGCGATCACGATCCGGCCAAGCGCCAGCTTCTGATCCTGATGCGCAGCAGCCAGAGCGCCGAGGAGCTGGACGAACTCAAGGCCGCCTATGGCACCGTGCTGCGGGCGCGACCGTGGCGCTTTGGCGTCGATCTGGCGATCCTGCCTTCGACCAATATCAACAAGACCTCCTCCAACCAGATCTTCGACACGCCGTTCGGGCAGTTCCTGATCATCGATGGCGGCGTGGAAGACAGCGGCGTGGGCTTCCGGCTGGGCGGGCGGGCCAGTTATGACCGTCTGCTGCACTCGGGCGCCGTGCTGAGCTACGGGCTGGAGATCAGCCGCCATCACTATCCCGCCGACCGGCTGAACCATCTCGACGGCACGCTGAGCCTGACATGGAGCCAGCGCGGGCTGGGCCGCCAGACCCGGATCATCCCCTATCTGCGGCGGATTGCTTATGACATCTCGGCAGAGGATGGCCCGGACTCGACGCGGTTCGGGC
Source organism: Salipiger marinus (assembly GCF_900100085.1). Classification (GTDB taxonomy): domain Bacteria; phylum Pseudomonadota; class Alphaproteobacteria; order Rhodobacterales; family Rhodobacteraceae; genus Salipiger; species Salipiger marinus. Next base: position 209,969 of record NZ_FNEJ01000003.1, on the reverse strand, counting down.
TGCGGCTGATCCATGACCATGACCTGACCCCGGCCAGCACGCTGTCAGGGGCGCTGACGCTGGAACAGCGCGATTATGACCGGCTGGATCAGCTGGACGGCCCGTTCCGCAGCGCGGTCGTGGCCTATCAGGGCGAAATCGACCCCCGCACCGGCTACAGCCTCAGCTTCGGGCTGAGCCAGTCGCTGCCGCAGATCACGCGCCTGCGCTACCGCGAGACGGTGCTGAGCGCAGAACTGCGCCGCGCGCTGGGATCCTTCGGGGTGGTGGGGGTGAATGCCGGGCTGCAGCAGCGCCAGTATGCGGGCGATTTTCCGGCACTGGCAGAGCCGCGCGCAGACCGGTCCCGCAGCATTGGCCTGTCGGTCCGGTCGCCGCATCTGCGGATCGGCGATCTGGTGCCGGAACTGTCCTGCGAGATCACGCAGAACGACTCCAACGTGGCGCTGTATGAATTCCGCTCCACCGACTGCGCGGTAAGCTTCGATCACACGTTCTGAGGGATCCCCCGCCCGAAGCCGGGCAGGGGAGCAGAGCTTCAGCCGATTTCGGCAAGACGGGCCAGCGCCTCGCGCAGCTTGGCCTCTTCGTCTTCGCGGGCGGCAAGGTTGTCGCGGGTCTCGGCCACCACCTCTTCGGGGGCACTGTCGGCGAAGGCCGGGTTGTTGAGCCGTCCACGCAGGCCGCCCAGTTCCTTGGCCAGCTTCTGCAGCGCCTTTTCCAGCCGCGCCTTTTCACCGGCCACGTCGATGATCCCGGCCAGCGGCAGGCCAAAGGTGGCGCCGCCCACCGGCACCGTCACGGTGCCCTTGGGGAAGCTTTCCACCTCGCTCAGACCTTCGATGCGCGCCAGCCGCAGGATCAGCGCTTCGTTGCGGGCCCATGCGGTGCGACCGCCCGCGTCGATCTGCGTGGCCAGCATCGGCACATGCAGCCCGGCGGGCACATGCATCTGCGCGCGGGCCGACCGCACGCCCTCGATCACCGCGATGACCCAGCGCAGTTCGGCCTCGGCCTCGGGGTCGACCAGATCGGCGGCGGAGTACTCCGGCCAGTCGCCATGCACCAGCATCTTGGCGCGGCTGCCCAGCGAGCCCCACAGATCCTCGGTGATGAAGGGCATGAACGGGTGCAGCAGCAGCAGGCACTGGTCGATGACCCAGGACATGGTGGCGCGGGTTTCATCCGCCACGCCCGGCTCGTCAGAGCCGAGCAGGGGCTTGGCAAATTCCACATACCAGTCGCAGACCTTGCCCCAGACAAAGGCGTAAAGCGCGCTCGCCGCGTCGTTGAAGCGGTAGTCGGCCAGCGCCGCATCCACCGCCTCGCGCACCTGCGCGGTCTCCCCGATGATCCAGCGGTTGACCGTGGCCTGCGGCACGGGCCGCGCGCCGCCCAGACCCACCGCGCCGTTCATTTCGGCAAAGCGGCAGGCATTCCACAGCTTGGTGCCAAAATTGCGGTAGCCCGCGATGCGCTGCATGTCGAGCTTCAGCACCCCGCCCATGGAGGCCATGGCGGCATTGGTGAACCGCAGCGCGTCGGCGCCGTATTCGTCGATGATCTCCAGCGGATCGACGACATTGCCCAGCGATTTGGACATCTTCTTGCCCTTGGCGTCGCGCACGAGCCCATGCAGATAGACGTCGCGGAACGGCACCTCGCCCACCACGGCAAGCTGCATCATCATCATCCGCGCCACCCAGAAGAACAGGATGTCCTGCCCGGTGACCAGCACCGAGGTGGGGAAGTATTTCTGCAGCTCCGCTGTCTGGTCGGGCCAGCCCAGCGTGCCGATCGGCCAGAGCCCGGAGCTGAACCACGTGTCAAGCACGTCGGGATCGCGCCAGACCGGATAGACCAGCCGCGTCGGATCCTGAGAAAGGTTATACTCGGCAAGGCTCGCCGCCAGCGCCTCTTCGGCCTCGGCGCGGCTTGCCACCTCGACGACCCGCATCGCGTGCAGCGGAGCGGGCAGGCCCGCCAGCACATCGCCGAACTGGCCGCGCACGCCGTCGAAATCCGCCGCGCAGTGATGCCGCGCGCCGCGCAGCACAAAGCCTTCGGTCAGCAGCCGCAGCAGCTCCACCTCGTCCAGCGCCGCATCACCCTCGTCATCGGTGAACTGCCCGGCATCAAGGTTGAGCCCGTACCACACCGGGATCTGATGGCCCCACCACAGCTGGCGGCTGATGCACCAAGGCTCGATATTCTCCAGCCAGTGGTAATAGGTCTTTTCGCCGCTTTCGGGCAGGATCCGCACACGGCCCTCGCGCACCGCATCCAGCGCGGGCCCGACGATGCGCGCGGTGTCCACGAACCACTGGTCGGTCAGCATCGGCTCGATGACGACCTTGGACCGGTCGCCAAAGGGCTGCATGATCGGCTTGGCCTCGACCAGCGGCACCTCGTCCTCGGCGCCCTCGGCCCCCGGCTTCAGCGCGTCGCGCCCCAGACGGGGATCGTCGGCGCGGGTCATCACCGCCAGCCCTTCGGCGGTGATCTCGGCCACCACCGCCTCGCGCGCGGCCATCCGGTCAAGCCCGCGCAGATGGTCGGGCACAAGGTTCAGCGCGTCGGTTTCCAGCTCGCCCAGCACGCGGGTGCCCTGTGCGGCCTCCTGCGCCACGGCGGCGGCCTCGGCATGGGGCACGCCGTCGCTGCGCATCCGCGCCCGGGTGTCCATCAGCCGGTAGCAGGGGATGCCTGCGCGTTTCGCCACGCCATAGTCGTTGAAATCATGCGCGCCGGTGATCTTCACCGCACCCGAGCCGAAGGCCGGATCGGGATGCTCGTCGGTGATGATCGGGATCAGACGGCGGTGCTCCTTGGGCCCCACCGGGATCTCGCAGAACTTGCCGACGATGGGCGCATAGCGCGGGTCAGACGGATGCACCGCCACCGCGCCATCGCCCAGCATGGTTTCGGGGCGGGTGGTGGCGATGGAGATGTAATCGCGCTCCTCGGACAGGATGACGCGGCCTTCCTCGTCCTTCTCGACATAAGTATAGGTCTCGCCGCCCGCCAGCGGGTATTTGAAATGCCACATATGGCCCGGCACTTCGGCATTCTCGACCTCCAGATCGGAAATCGCCGTCTCGAAATGCGGATCCCAGTTCACCAGCCGCTTGCCGCGATAGATCAGCCCCTTGTCATACATGTCGACAAAGACCTTGATCACCGCATCGTGGAAATTGCCCTCTTCGCCCTCGGGCGCGCCCTCGGCGCCGGACATGGTGAAGGCATTGCGCGACCAGTCGCAGGAAGCGCCAAGCCGCTTCAGCTGGTCGATGATGGTGCCGCCCGACTGCGCCTTCCACTCCCAGACCTTGGCCAGAAACGCCTCGCGGCCCATCTCCTGCCGGGTCGGCTCCCCGGCGCGGGCCAGTTCCCGTTCCACCACCATCTGCGTGGCGATGCCGGCATGGTCCTGTCCAGGCTGCCACAGCGTGTCAAAGCCGCGCATCCGGTGCCAGCGCACAAGGATGTCCTGCAGCGTGTTGTTGAAGGCATGGCCCATATGCAGCGAGCCCGTCACGTTGGGCGGCGGGATCATCACGCAGAAGCTTTCGGCGCGCGAGGCATTGGCCCCCGCCGCGAAGGCGCCCTGCGCCTCCCATTCCGCCGCGATCCGCGCCTCGGCCTCGGCCGCGTTGAAGGTCTTTTCCATCGCCATGGCAGCGTTCCCCATGCCTGTCCTGTTGCGGTCCCTGTTCCTCTAGCGAATGCCCCGGCAAAGGAAAAGCGCCGCAGGCGCAAAACCCCGCGACGCGGCTGTGTTCTTCTTGGCGGAAATATCCCGGGGGGCGGGCCGCAGGCCCGTCAGGGGGGCAGCGCCCCCCGCCCGGGCGGCAAAGCCGCCCGGAGTCCCGAAACGGCTGCGGCAAAGCCGCCCAAAAACGCAAAACGGCGGCGCCCGGGAGGAGGAGAGGCGCCGCCGTTCAATCACGAAAACCCTCAGGAGGAGGAGTGGGCTTCCGATCCGGCGGGGCTTTGCGGCCCCGGTATAAGGGTGCGGCGGTCTCAGGGAGGAGGAGAGAGACCGCCGCGTATCGAACGCCCCAGGGAGGAGGAGAGGGGCTCCGAAACTCTTGGGGCTTTGCGGCCCCGGTATAAGGGTGCGGCGGTCTCAGGGAGGAGGAGAGAGACCGCCGCGTATCGAACGCCCCAGGGAGGAGGAGAGGGGCTCCGAAACTCTTGGGGCTTAGCGGCCCCGGTATAAGGGTGCGGCGGTCTCAGGGAGGAGGAGAGAGACCGCCGCGCATCGAACGCCCTAGGGAGGAGGAGAGGGGCTCCGAAGCTCTTGAGGCCTTGCGGCCCCGGTATCTGTTTTCGGCGGCAGCCTCAGGGAGGAGGAGAGAGGCTGCCGCCGGACCGCTCCGGCTCAGGGAGGAGGAGAGAGCCGGAGGGTATTCGAAATCTTACGCCTCGTAGGCGGCCTGATAGGCGATCCGGCGGATCATGGAGCGGTGCAGCCCCAGATCGCTCAGTTCGCGGTTGCTCAGGGCGCCAAGTTCGCGGATGGTCTGGCGATAGAGCTTGCGCCGTGCCAGAGCGTCGCGGAGGCGGGCGACCAGACCGGCGGTCCGGCCTTCAAGTGCGCCGTGTGCGTGAGTGCTGTGTTCGGTTGCATATGCCATCGTCTTGTCTTTCGTCTGCGGACCGTTGTGGTCCTGCGCTGTCTGTTGAGCCATAGATGGGGCATATGCTGCAGTTGCACAATCCCGTTGCTGGGCAATGCCGCTATGCAGCGGATGCATGGACAAAAACGCATCCTTTCGAGCGGAAGCAAACGGTTAAGCGTAAGGATTGGGCGGAACACGGACGAGAATTGCGCGCCACGCAGGGCGACCCTACGTCAGCCCTGCAGTAGAGGAAGGGAAGAACCCATGACACAATTGTCAGACGCTATCAGAGAGGTGCTTGCGGGCTTCGATCTGCCCGATGGCGGCACGCTGATCTCGCGCGACATGATTCGTGCGCTCACCACCGAGGACGGCCATGTGCGCTTCGTGATCGAAGCGCAGAGCCCCGACATCGCCCGGGTCATGGAGCCGATGCGCGCCGCCGCCGAACGCGCCGTGGCGGCGCTGCCCGGGGTCGCCACGGTCAAGGTGGCGCTCACCGCCCATTCAGCGCCCAAGGCGCCGTCGCTGAAGATCGGCGGCCACGCGCAACCGCAGGAGGGCCGCATGGCGCCGCCGGGGGTCAAGCGCCTGATCGCCATCGGCTCGGGCAAGGGCGGCGTCGGCAAGTCCACGGTGTCGTCGAACCTTGCCGTGGCGCTGGCGCGGGCCGGCAAGCGGGTGGGGCTGCTCGATGCCGACATCCACGGCCCGTCGCAGCCGCGCATGTTCGGCATCTCGCGCCGCCCGGCCAGCCCGGATGGCAAGACGATCATCCCGCTCTCGGCGCATGGCGTCACGCTCATGTCCATCGGCTTCATGCTCCCCGAGGACAAGGCGGTGGTCTGGCGCGGCCCGATGCTGATGGGCGCGCTGCAGCAGATGCTGATGCAGGTGGAATGGGGCGAGCTTGACGTGCTGCTGATCGACCTGCCGCCGGGCACCGGCGACGTGCAGCTGTCGCTGGGCCAGAAATCCGACCTGACCGGCGCCATCGTGGTCTCGACCCCGCAGGACGTGGCGCTGATCGACGCCAAGAAGGCGCTCGATGCTTTCGCCACGCTCAAGGTGCCGGTGCTGGGCCTGATCGAGAACATGAGCACCTTTCACTGCCCGAACTGTGGGCACGAGGCGCATATCTTCGGCCATGGCGGCGTCGCCGCCGAAGCCTCGCGGCTCGGCCTGCCGGTGCTGGCCGATCTGCCGATCGATCTGGACACAAGGCTGGCCGGGGATGCGGGCACGCCGGTGGCGCTTGGCGAGGGTCCGATGGCGCAGGCCTATGCCACGCTGGCGCGGCGGATGATCGACACCGGCGTGGTCTGACCACAGTCCCGCGCCCGGCGCTTCCAGCGGCCCCAAATATCCCGGGGGAGCCCCCGCAGGGGGCGGGGGCAGAGCCCCCGTCCTGCCCCGCCGCCACGGGCCCGGCTCAGGCGGGTTTGCGCCACTGCAGCAGCAGATCCAGCACCAGCGCCGCCGGATCGACATTGACGGCGCGGGCATGGCGGGCGCGTTCGCCCGCCTCCTGCGCCAGCTGCGCCCAGGCCCGGCCCGCCGCGGCGCTGGGGGCCAGACGGCGCAGGATCTCCGCCTCGCGCGGGGCGGCTTCCACCTGCGGCCCGGCCCCGGTGACCCCGGTGCGCGCCAGCCGCGCCATCAGCCGGTCGGTCAGGGTCAGCAGCTGGTCCAGCCGCGCCTCGTTGCCGCGCCCGGCGGTGGCCTCGCCAAGCGCCATGGCTTTCTGCCGGTCAAGCCGGGGCAGGCTGTCCGCGAGCGCCACCAGATCGGCATAAAGCTTCAGCCCGTCCTGCCCCAGCAGCCGCAGCGCCTCGCCCACCGACCCGGCGGACAGCTCCGCCAGCGCCGCAGCCTCCTGCGGGGCGACCTCGGCCCCGGCCTGTGCCAGCGCCTGCGTCATCTCTGCCGCATCGAGCGGCATCAGCCGCAATTCGCGGCAGCGCGAGCGGATGGTGGGCAGCAGCCGCGACGGCTGGTGGCTGACCATCAGCAGCGTGGTGCGGGCGGGCGGTTCCTCCAGCAGCTTCAGGATGGCATTGGCGGCGTTGGGGTTCATCTCGTCGGCGGCATCCACGATGACCACGCGCCGCCCGCCATCGGTGGCCGAGAGGGTAACGAACCGCTTCAGCGCGCGCACTTCTTCGACGGTGATGACGCCGCGCAGCCGCTTGGTCTTGTCATCCCAGCCGCGCCGCAGCAGATGCAGGCGCGGCTCTGACAGGGCGCGCAGGCGATGGATCACCGGATGATCCGGCGCCACGTCCAGACTGGCGGGCGGGGGCGGGGCGCCGAACAGCCCGTCCTCCTCGGCCGGATCCGGGGCCGTCAGCAGAAAGGCGGCGATGCGCCATGCCAGCGTGGCCTTGCCCACGCCGCGCGGCCCGCTCAGCAGCCAGCCATGATGCAGCCGACCCGAGGCGAAGGCGGCCAGAAAATCCGCCTCGGCGCGGGCCTGACCATAGACCCGCGCGGTGTCGCGCGGATGCGGCGCGCCGTCGACGCGGTCGGCTTCGGGCTGATCCTCGGCGCTCATGCCGGGTGCCGCGCGTCAAGGCTGGCGCGGATCTCGGCGGCCACCACCTCGGGGGCGCGGGCGCCGTCGATGACCACGACGCGCTGCGGAAATTCCCGCGCCAGCGCCAGAAAGCCCGCACGCAGCCGCTGCTGCAGGCCAAGGCCAAAATCCTCGAACCGTTCCTCGGCGGTGGCGCGGGCCTTGGCGCGGGTCAGCGCCGCCTGCGGATCCATGTCGATGAGAAAGGTCAGATCCGGCTCCAGCCCGATCATCAGCCGGTGCAGCGCATCCACCGTGCCGCGCAGATCCTCGCGGCGCAGGCCCTGATACATGCGGGTGCTGTCGGCGAAGCGGTCGCAGATCACCGTCTGCCCCGACGCCAGCGCAGGCCGGATCGTGCGTTCCAGATGGTCGCGCCGCGCGGCGGTGAACAGCAGCAGTTCGGTTTCCGCCGACCAGCGGTCCGGCGCCCCCTGCAGCACCAGCGCGCGGATCTCCTCCGCCCCCGGGGAGCCGCCGGGCTCGCGCGTCAGCACCACCTCGCGGCCCCGGGCGCGCAGGCTTTCGGCCAGATGCCGCGCCTGCGTCGACTTGCCGGACCCGTCGATGCCCTCGAAGCTGACAAAAAGCCCAGGGGCGGTCACATCGCCTCCGGCTCGGGGGCAGGCTCCTGCAGGCGGTTCACCAGCACCGAGCTGACGGTCATCATGCGCTTCAGGAACCCGCCCGAGGGCACGTCCTCGGCAGCAAACAGCGGCACGCGATGTTCGGGCAGGCCTTCGGGGCGGATGATCAGCTCGGCCAGCTGCTGGCCCGCCGCGATGGGCGCGCGCAGCGGTCCGGTATAGACCACTTCGGCGCCAAGCTCGGTGCCCGGCGTCACCGGGATCAGCAGATCCACATCCTCGCGCGCCACCAGCCCCACGCTGTCCTCGTCGCCCAGCCAGACCTGCGCGCGGGCGATCTCGTTGCCCTGTTCCACCAGCTTGCGCTCGGCGAACTGCCGGAAGGCCCAGTTGACGATGGCCTCGCTTTCCTCGGCGCGGGCGCGTTCGCTCTCCAGCCCGGAAATGGCAAAGATCACCCGGCGCTCGCCCTGACGGGCAGAGCCCACCAGACCATAGCCCGCCTCTTCGGTATGGCCGGTCTTCAGCCCGTCGGCGCCGATGTCCAGCGCCAGCAGCGGGTTGCGGTTGTTGACGTTGGAAGGCGCGCGGCCATCAAATTCGAAGCGGCGTTCGGCGAACATCGGATAGAATTCGGGGAAATCCTCGATGATGCGCCGCGCCAGCAGCGACAGATCCCGCACCGACATCACATGCCCGTCGGCGGGCCAGCCAGAGGCGTTTTCGAACTGCGATCCGGTCATGCCAAGCTGCTGCGCGCGGCGGGTCATCAGATCGGCAAACCCTGCCTCGGTGCCGTTGGGCGACAGCGCCTCGGCGATCACGGCACAGGCGTCATTGCCCGACAGCACGATGATGCCGCGCAGCAGATCCTCCACCCGGACCCGGTCGGTGGTGTTGAGAAACATGGTCGAGCCGCCATAGGACATGGCGTGTTCCGACACTGGCAGTTCCTCGTCGAGCTTCAGGCGGCCATCGCGCACCGCCTCGAAGGCCATATAGAGCGTCATCAGCTTGGACATCGACGCGGGCGGCAGGCTTTCATCGGCGTTCTTGGCCAGCAGCACCGTGCCGGTGGTATAATCCAGCACGAATGCGGCGCGGGCGCTGGTGTCGAAGGCCTGCGCGGTTCCTGCCATCAGGGCCAGCGCGGCGGCGCCCATCAGGCAGCGGCGAAGGGATCGGATCATGCGGCAGCTCCTCTGCGTCTGGCCCCGGGTTGCGGCGGGGGCGTCAGTTGGTGACGGCATAGGCGTCGGTAAAGCCCGCCTCCTTGATCTTGGCAAGCACGGCGTCAAGGTCGGACTGGGTCTGTGCGGGGCCGACCAGCACGCGCCAGAAGGTCTTGCCCGAGCTTTCCTGACGGCGCACCTCGGGAACCATGCCGGCCTGCCGCATGGAGTCGGCGGTGTTTTCGGCGTTCTGCTCGACGCTGAAGATGCCGATCTGCACATAGGGCCGCGCCAGCGCGGAGGCGGGACGCGGGGCAGGGGGGGCGGCCACGGGCGGCGGTGCGGAAAGGTCGGCAGCCTCCGGCGCGGTCTCGGGGGCAGCGGCGGCAGGGGCCGGATCCAGCGGCGCCTCGGTCACGTCGGGGGCTTCGGGCATGGCGCCCTCGCCAAGGCCAGCGGCGGCGGGCAGGGTGGCGGGATCCTCCGCCGTCTCCTCGCGGCGCAGCGCCACGACATTCAGCTCGACCGGCTGGCCCGCCAGCATGCCGATGGCGGCGGCGGCATCCGAGGACACCTGCAGCGCGGGGCCGGGGCTCATGCGTTCGCGGCGGAACAGCGCGCCAATGACAAACTGACCGTTGCTTTCGTTGCGGATGATGACCCGCTCGGGCTCGGTCACGTCGGGATGGGCCACCCAGACCCCGCCCAGCGACGGACGCCCGTCCCAGAGCCCGGCTTCGGTCGCCTGAAAGATCTCGGGGGCTTCGATGTCGCGCTCCACCATGCGCGGCACCTGCGGTCCCTCGGAGGTGGCAGAGGATCCGCCGCCCTTCAGGAAGCCGGGCATCTGCCCTTCGGAGCAGCCGCCCAGCAGCGCCAGCGCCAGTGCCAGACAGGTGCCTGCGCGCAGGCCTGCGCGTGCGGTTCCGTTGCTTTCGACCATGTGTCACCCCCTGCCTGAACCGCGTCCGGACGGGGCCTCGCGGCCTTGCCCGGATCGCACCGCCGGTCTGCGCCGGTCTTTGGACGTCGTTGATCCGCGCCGTGCCGATTGCCTCTGCGCACCCTGACCGGGCCCGCTTTTGCGCGCAGAGTAACGGCTGGCCCGCCCCAAGAAAAGACTGCAAACTCCGCATGCGCGGATTTTCCCGTCTGCCCGCAGCGCCACGGCTTTCGCCGGAACGGCCTGCCGGGAGAGCCGTCTGCCTTGCGTCTGCTAGGCGGCCTGAGGCACGCTCCGCAGCCTGCTCCGTCCCCACAGAAGGCCGCCCCGCCCGCAGCCCCGCCTGCCGCCCGATTTTTGCGCCATTTTGTGCGACAGAGATTGCCCCACCCCCGCCCAAGCCCTTGGCCCCGCGCCAGGATGTGCTATAGCGCAACGCCAGCCGAGAGGCGAAGCGGATGGGTGGCCGAGTGGTTTAAGGCTCTAGTCTTGAAAACTAGCGTGCGGGGAACCGTACCGTGGGTTCGAATCCCACCCCATCCGCCATCATCCCTGTTGCGAACACGGACAGGCGCCCCATGCGGCGCGGAAATAGTCGTGTTTTCAAAGGGCTTTGCCTCCCCCATGCGAACCTCTGAGACCGCGCGCCAAGCCCATTCCCGGCTCTGAACGGCGCTCCGTCTCTGTTCGAGCGAACCTCGCCGTTTTCGGTTCCTTTGTGTAACCGGACAGAAACATGGGGATCTCTGAGGCCTGAGGCTGGAAAAGCCGTCGCTACCTGTCGTCAGGTGTCGCAAGCCGTCGGAGCCTTGTAAATAAGGGCTTTTACCCCGCAGAAGGCGTCCGTTGAGCCTTGACCTGCCCCAGAAGTCACATTGCATCTCGTTTGAACTGAGGGGGTACGCGGACCGCGATGTTGGTTCCTCTACATCCACCGTAAACCCGCTTTATCCGCGTATCTCCTTATTTTTATGGCTTCGGTGCCTATCGGTTGGCCGAGCAAGGATCCTTGAACGTGGAACTGATGCAAACCTTTTCGAATATGGTTCAAAGTCTTTTTTTCAATAGCTTGAATGCCGTCAACTTCAGAAGGGAACTCGCATCTTCGACGATTAAGGGCGTTTTCTTGGAACTTAGCGACTCGACAGTTCAAAGTTATTATTTATCAATATGTTAATTTAGACTTACCCAAGTCTCTGTAGATCAAGCCATGCACAAACCGCAAGTGTGTGTGGGCGTGTCCAGGACTACCCACACACACTTTTACGCGTCCTCAGTTCACCCGATCCCGTAGGCCGAGGCGAAGAAGGCATCGACGCGTGCCCGCTCTGCTGCGGCGGCGCTGGCCAGCAGGTCGATGTCCCAGATCATCAGGTCGGAGATGTGGCCGCTCCAGAGCCCGCTGCCGGGGGTGGCGCCCAGCACTGTGGCGCTGCTGACGGTCGGATCGCTGCCGGTGCCCGCAACCGCCGCGCCGCCATTGACGGCGATCCGGGTGTAGCGGTGCGCCAGCTTCCGGATCGCGGCGTGACAGCTTCCGGGGAGTAAAGTTTCAAACAGCTGCATATGGAGTGGCGCGTGGTGAATACGCTTAACTAGCGTTCGGAAGTTCAAATGCACCGCAGGATATTTCGTCGTCGCTGATCGTAACACAGGACTGGACTCGCCTCACCTGCATTGTTGATATCTTGGAGGAGAGCATCATGAAGTTTGGGGGCAGAGTGAAATCGTTGATCGATGAGAGATTTTCCGCCGCGCAAGACAGTCTAGACTGGGCAGTCGAGGCGATTACCGAATTCGCGCAAGAGTGTGATGCATTTTTCACCCGAGATGGCGTCGCGGAATTGACTGCCGTTCCTGAGGCTGACCCTGAGTGGACAAGTTTGAAAATACGCCTGTTGGCGAAAATTCCGAGCAAATTGAACCGCCGCGCAAGCGAGGCTCTCGTCAATGCTAAAGCAAGTCTAGACCAAGCAACCCGCGCGGCGAGAGACCTGACAACCGGTGTCCACAAGAGTATGGCCTATTTCCCTTGGAGCATGACGCCAATTGACTTGAAGCGACTGCTTGAGAACCGCAAGATACACCCGGAGCTTTGGGATGTGTTCGCCAAGCATGAACCGTATCCAACGTCTGCACTGCACAGTGGTGGCAATGATGTTAGGCGTGCCATCGCTCAGATGATTAATGACCGCCATACCGTCGGGCTTGGTGCAAATGTAGCAGTTGATTGTGCCGTATATAAACGTTTGATCAATGTGTCGGGTCAAACCGAAATCCCCGCCCTTAACTGGGACAGAGTGGCGAATGAAGCAACCCTCCTCCGCTACACGGGCGAAACGACTATCGGGGGTAACTTTATGGTCTACTGGAGCATGGTTTTTTGTGACGATCACTTCCCTTTACCTGTCAAGGCTGTGGAAGCCATGTCTGACTTTGCAGGTATGGCCCAAAGCGTCATCTATGATCTGAAAGCGAAGTGCGAAGAATTTGTCCGCGAGAGCCCAACTGCGGAGTAGTGAACTTATATTGCTATGAGCGTTTTTTGATATGTTCCACATTGCGCCCTTGCCCAGCGTGCAATCACGCTCGGCTTAGCCCAAGCCACTGACTTACCCCCCCGGTCATCCCTCGTTCATAACGAGAGTCCTTGGGGTTGATAGTGGTCGGCTTCTGGGCAAGCGCGCTGGACGCGGAGCCCCCAGATTGCTCAAGCGTCCGGCGCGCTTCTGCCGGGGTTTGGTTCCCCAGCGATGAGTGTGGCCTGATCTGGTGTAGTCGTATCGCCACAGGGCCAGCTTGCGGCGGGCGTCGGCAGCCCGGCATCCTGCTCTTTGATCATCCAGATGAGTTGCGCATCAGTGAAACGGCTTTTTCTCATGTCGTCTGCTCCTTCACGGTTGGGCTGATTCTACATCAGACTGAGGGAATTTCCGGGGGGCAGGTCATCCCGCGTAACGAAGCGCGTCGACAATGACCCTGAAGGCCGGAAGATTTTGCCGCCGACTGGGGTAGTAGATGAAGTATCCGGCGAAGAAGGGCGACCAGTCGTCCAGAATCTGAACAAGATCTCCCGCCGCGATGTGCTGGACGACCGTATCCTCCGGAATGTAGGCGATGCCGTAGCCGTTCAGCGCCGCATCGATCATCGCGTGCGAGGAATTGAAGGCGAGTTGACCATCGACCCGGACCCGCAGATCCTGCCCATCCTTTTCAAACTCCCAGGCGTAGAGCCCGCCGGCCCTGAGGTGCCTGTGGTTGATGCAGTTGTGACCGATCAGCTCTTCGGGGTGACCCGGCGCGGGATGCATCTTCAGATATCCGGGTGACGCAACCGCCACCAATCTCCAATCCGGGCCGATCCGCACCGCGATCATGTCTTTCTCGACACTTTCGCCAAGGCGAACGCCCGCATCGAATCCTTCCTCGACGATGTTGCGAAAGCCGTTGTCGATGTTCAGCTCGAGCTTGATGGCCGGATATTCGAGAAGCACAGGCCTCAGCTTGGGCCAGACGTAGCTCTGGAGCGCGTGATCGGACAGCGTGATCCTGATGGTCCCCGCGGGCTTGTCGCGAAGCTCCGTCAGCAACGCGATTTCCGCCTCGATCTCTTCTACGCGCGGCGCCAATGTCTGGCGCAGGCGTTCTCCGGCCTCCGTTGGCACGACGTTCCGTGTCGTGCGCGTCAGGAGCCGGATGCCCATCTGCGTCTCGAGGCGCTTGATGGTATGGCTGAGCGTGGACTGGGCGATGCCGAGCTTGGCAGCGGCGCGCGTGAAGCTGCGCTCCTCGGCGACAGCCAGGAACCACAGCAGGTCGTTGAACTGTCCTTTCGGCATGTGCGTGCTCCCTGATCACCGGCATATTCATGTGCCAGGTCGATTAATGCAATCGTATTTGCCCGCCTAATCCATCTGTCCGGCACCTGCTATTTCTGCCCCATCAAAAGCCGGCTCTGCAGCCGGAAGCGAGGCGCAGAATGTCCACGACACTCAGAGCAGAACCAGCCCATACGCGCTCCGCCTGGACGGGCATCATCTTCGCCGGCCGGTTTCTAGCATATTCCTGATCGTCACGGCCGCGCCCGCCATCGCGCGCGGAGAATTCGGCGGGTTTCGACCTGCCGCGCGTCCCACCACCACAATTGAATCACTCGCTTGAAGGAGCAAGATGTCATGACTGAAGGAACTGTTCACACTTCGAACGATCTGCCCAACGCGGGTCGCCGAAGCCTGCTGATGATGACCGGAGCGGGTCTTGCCGCCGCAGGCCTTGTCTCTCTGGGCTCCGCGCCAGCTCGGGCGCAGGCCAGCGGCGACTGGGACAAGACGTTCCCCCGCAGCGAAGCCGTGACCCATGAGAAGGTCACCTTCATGAACCGCTACGGCGTCACGCTGTCCGGCGACCTCTACATACCGGCTGACCGTGGCAATGCCCGGCTTCCTGCGCTGGCCCTTTCCGGGCCGTTCGGTGCCGTCAAGGAACAGTCTTCCGGACTCTACGCGCAGACCATGGCCGAACGCGGCTTCGTCACGCTCGCCTTCGATCCGTCTTTCGTCGGAGAAAGCGGCGGCGGGACGCATGCCGTGGCTTCTCCCGACATCAACACCGAGGACTTCATGGCCGCCGTCGATTATCTCGGCCTGCATCCTTCCGTCGATCGTGAGCGCATCGGCCTTCTGGCGGTCTGCGGTCTTTCCGGCATGGCGCTGAATGCCGCCGCCGTGGACAAGCGCGTCAAGGCCGTCGCAGTTGCCAGTATGTATGACATGTCGCGCGTGATGGCGCGTGGCTACTATGACAGCCTGACGCCCGAGGCCCGCGCGGAGATGCTGGAGCAGATGAGCCGGCAGCGCTGGGCTGATGCCGAAGAAACGACGCCCGCACTGGCCGGCGGTCTGCCCGATACGCTGGACGGCATCGATGACCCGGTCGTGACCATGTACTGGAACTACTACAAGACCGACCGCGGTTTCCATGCGCGTTCGCTGAATTCGACCACGGGCTGGACCGTAACCAACGGCTTCTCGTTCATGAACATGCCAATGATGACCTACATCACTGAAGTCTCGCCGCGACCGATCTTGCTGATTGCCGGCTCCGAGGCGCATTCGCGTTACTTCAGCGAGGATGTCTACGCCGCGGCAGCCGAGCCGAAGGAGCTGATGATCATCGACGGCGCCGACCATGTCGATCTGTACGATCGGAGGGACGTGATTCCGTTCGACCGGCTGGCCGAGTTCTTTGGCGAGCATCTCGCGGCCTGAGCCATGCGAGAGGGCCCGGCGCGAGAGCGCGGGCCCCATGCCCACTCAAGATAGCTGAAGGGAGGCACGTCAACATGTGGACATCAACACTGGGCGCTGCCGCTTTCGGCCTGGGATTGTCTGGAGCTGCCATGGCACAGGAACAGATTCGAATTTCGTCAGACTGGGGCGAGGTGACCGCCACGCTTGCCGATAACAAGGCCGCCCATGCCTTGCTGGAGATGCTGCCGCTGACCATCGACATGCGCGACCATCTTCGCCAGGAAAAGACAGGCCACCTGCCGTCTGACTTGCCCGAACTGACGCGACAGCGCGACTTCTCGACCGGCACGCTCGGTCTGTGGAACTCCAATCACGTCGTGATCTACTACAGCTCTGGCAGCGTCCCGGCTCCGGGAATCATCATCCTCGGGCAGATCACGGGCGATGTGTCGGTCTTCGATCAGCCTGGTAACGTCACTGTCGAACTGACCCGTCTCGATTGAACCCGCGGCTGCGCGGACCGCTCCACAATCCCGCTGCGGTTCGGACGGCGGTCCGCCGTTTCATGCCAGATTCCAGGTCCAACTTCTTCGGCCTGCCGGCAGAACGCTCACCACACCAAGGATACCTGATGAAGTTTATCGCACCCCTTACCGTCGCCCTCAGCATGTCCGCTGGAGTCGCCATGGGCCAGACCGACGTGACCAGCCGGGTATCGCCGGCGCTCTCGCATTACAACTCCTCCGTCGTCGAAGAAGACGTCTGGCAGAGGCATGACCTTTCCGCCCGCGACCGCAGCGTGGTGACCGTCGCCACCCTGATTGCGCGGCAACAGACAGCGCTGATGCCGCAGGAGTTCTCGCGCGCGCTGGAGAACGGCGTCACGCCTGCCGAGATGTCAGGGGTCGTGACTCATCTGGCTTTCTACTCGGGGTGGGGGAACGCGGCGGCCGCGGCTGAAGCGCTGGCGCCAATCTTTGAGGCGCAAGGTGTCGCCGCGGACAGCCTGCCCGGCGCAGATGTCGACCTGTTGCCGCTGGACATGGAGGCCGAGAGCGCGCGCGAGGAGAATGTGCAGGCCGATCACGCCGAAACCGCCATTGGCGTGGTCGATTACACTCGCGAGACGCTTTTCCGCGACCTCTGGCTGCGCCCGGACCTTGCCCCGCGCGATCGCAGCCTGATCACCGTGACCGCGCTGGTAGCCTCGGGACAGAGCGAGCAGGTGCCGTTCCACTTGGGCCGAGCACTGGATAACGGCCTGACCCGGGACGAGGCATCCGAAGCTCTGACCCAGCTCGCCTTCTACGCTGGATGGCCGCGCGTGTTTTCGGCGATGCCCGTTTTCCGCAACGTCTTCGATGCCCGCGCGGCAGACTAGCGGGCCGCTTATGAACGAACCTAACAGATCGAAGGAGAACCTGATGAAGAACGTCTTAATCGGAGCCTCTGCAGCGGAGGAAATCCGCGAGGCGCATGGCAAGGACCAGCCGGGTGTGCGGGTGAGGTGTTGCTGTCCTTAACAGGTCGGCCAGCCCTCCATTTGGTGCGCGGTGGACTGGCGTTTGTGATTGGCAATATTCAGGCAGCTTCCGCTGCGTCACGTTCCGGCAAGTCGGAACCTTCGTCATCTTGCGGAACGTCCTCTCCCTCTTCGGGTGCTGCATCGGACGGTTGATTGAGTGACCGGTTGCAAACCCTGTTGTCCGGCGCGCGGCAGATGTCGCGGTTCTGGTCGGTATACGCTTGGTTCACTGACAGCCCGAACTGCCGCCTCGCCTCTCAAACCATCACCGCTTCGACCGGCCTGCGCGCCGACATTGGCATTGCGGGCGCCCGTCCGAAGCGCATCACGATATCGGGTCTGCGCCCTGGCAGACCGACCAGTGCGGCGAGGTCAGCCCGCAGGGCGGAAACCTCGACCGGCTGATTTATGTATGCGGTCTTCAGCCCCAGGGCGGTCGCCTGCAAGGAAAACCGCTGGCAGGCGCGACCGGCTTGCACCCAGTGTTCGGGCTCGTCCCGTGCCGACACGAACACCGCGACCCCGGAGGAGGTGGCGATCTGGCGGGCGTATTTCGCGTTCTCCGCCCTGGCGGTGAACACCATGTCGAAGAGGCGCGGCGCCAGCCAGTCCGGCATGGCGGGGTTGCCGCTGGCTGCGCTGTAAAGGCCGTCGCCCGGTGTCATGGCTGCTGCCGGGTTGAACCGCAGCCAGTGCATCAGTTCTGCCACGAAGGCCGGGTCGGCCATCTGGGCGCTGTTGCCCGCGATCACGAGGTCGCGCAGTTGCTCGATCTGGCCGCGTTCGGTGATCAGGATCAGATCGACGCCCTCGACCGCTGCTGCCGTCGCAAGCTGCGACAGGTCGGCGGCGCTGACCGCACTGCCGTCATAGTCGGATCGCGTGGACTGCCGCAGCGGAATCGCGCCGAAGAGGGCCGTATCGACGACAGGTGCACTGCGCAGATCGACGCGCAGCTTGCCGCCGCCCTCCGGATCGAAGGCAATCTCGCCCGATTGCCCCCGCGCGCGTGCGGCAAGCGCGAGGTTTTCCGCCGCGCATCCGAGGCTTGCAAAAAGATGGTGATCGTCGGGGTCCACAACCGGGGTCCGGCGGGTGAAATCGGGCAGGATCTCGATGCCCTGTGCATCCGGGCGGAACAGCCAGGGCTGGGTGTTGTGTCCGTTTGCGGCCAGCGTCGCATAGCGGATCAAATCGCGGCTGGTGGCCGGAACGGGCAGGGGGGCCCGCAACCCCGCTGCGTAGTCAGACATGTCCGCCGCCGCCCGCCTCCGTTGCCAGCCTGCCCAAGCGGCGCCGCCAAGGGCCAGCGGCCCGAGGCCGCCACCGATCAGCAGGGATCTGCGCCGCATCATGACACCGCGCCTGTGGCGCAGGATGCGAGGGGCGCCATCATTCGGTTGCCCCGCCATCGAAGGCCTCATGCGAAGCCTCGGCCTCGGCCTTGGTCTTCTGAACCAGATGGTCCATGTGTTCCGGCGGGCTGTAGAGCGTGTAAAGATGCAGGGGCTTTTCGCCCGTGTTGGTCACGTTATGGACCGCCCCGGCGGGCACGATGACGCAGTCGCCGCCCTTGACCTTGTGGGTCACGCCGTCGATCACGGCGGCGCCTTTGCCTTTCTCGATGCGAAAGAACTGGTCATGGGTCGCGTGCGTTTCCGCGCCGATGTCCTGCCCCGGTTTCAGCGTCATCAGCACCAGTTGCAGATGCGCGCCAGTGTAGAGAACCTGCCTGAACTTTTCGTTCTTCTCGGCAAGCTTCTCGATATCGGCAACATAGCCTTTCATCGCGGTCTCCTTTTCCATGCCTGTCTCTGGCCGGGTCCGGCGGGACGCCAGCGCGCGTGCAGTAAAGGCGCGATTGGCCGCGCCGTCCCTGATGCACATCAATGCAGGTGCCGGTCCATCGGGTCACAGTCGGATCAGGCGCCGCATGCGGGGCGTGGCGCGACACGGAAGGGAGACCCGATGCCCAAGGCGACACCCGCAGGGCAAGTCCGTGCCGGGCGCGGCGCGGTGTGCCATGGCGCAGGGCATCCGCCTGCGCCTCACGAGGCGCTGCTGGCGCCCCGGCCTGCCGAGGCGGGAGGCTGGGATTTGCCGCGTGGAACTGACTTGAACGCTCTCGTCCTTGATCGTGTGGGCGCTCTGCCTCGCGAGACGCGAGCGGGACGGCTGTGTGATCCCCGACCAGCCCCCGGGTGCGGGATTGCTGCAGGGACAGGCCCCGGATGATGGCCTTGTTTCATGATCGCCTGAACGTTGCCCTGCTGGGTCTGGCCCTGCTGGGTCTGGTGTCCGGCCTTGTGTTCTGGCTGCTGGGGGAGCCGGGCTTTGCCGCGATCGCGTGGACGGCAGGTGTCATCCCCGTCCTTGCGGCGCTTTGCGTCGAAATCCTGCGCAGCCTTGGGCAAGGCGAGGTCGGGCTCGACATCGTGGCGGCGCTGTCGATGTCGGCAGCCCTTCTGTTCGGCGAGACGCTGGCGGCGGCGGTGGTCGCGCTTATGTATTCGGGCGGCACCTTCCTTGAAAGTTTCGCGCAGGGCCGTGCCCGGCGCGAGATGAGCGACCTTCTGTCCCGCGTGCCCCGCACCGCCACCCGCCACCGCAATGGTGCGCTTGACGAGGTGCCTCTGGCTGACATCGCCCCGGGCGACCTGCTGCTGATCCGGCAGGGCGACGTGGCGCCGGTGGACGGGACGGTAGAGAGCGCGGGCGCGATGCTGGACCAGTCGGCGCTGACCGGCGAGTCGATGCCCGCTCGGCTGGAGCAGGGGCAGGCCGTCATGAGCGGCTCCACCAATGCGGGCGAGGCGTTCGATCTTCGGGTCACGCGGCGTGCTGCCGACAGCACCTATGCCGGGATCGTCAGGCTGGTCGAGGCGGCGCAGGAATCCAAGGCGCCGATGGCGCGGCTGGCCGACCGGTATTCGCTGCTGTTCCTGATCGTGACGGTCGCGCTGGCGACAGCCGCATGGTGGTTTACCGGCGATCCGATCCGCGCGGTGGCGGTTCTGGTGGTCGCGACACCCTGTCCGCTTATTCTTGCCGTGCCGGTGGCGCTGGTGGCGGGGCTGTCGCGGGCGGCGCATTTCGGGGTTCTGATCAAGGGGGCGAAACCGCTCGAGGCGCTGGCCCGGATCAGGACGCTGATCCTCGACAAGACCGGGACGCTGACAGAGGGGCGGCCACAGATCGTGTCGGTCAACCGGCAGGGGGACCTGTCCGAAGAGGAGATCCTGTATTTCGCCGCCGCGCTCGATCAGGCATCGAAACATCCGATCGCTCAGGCGGTTGTCGCGGCGGCGCAGGCGCGTGGTCTCGCCCTGCCTGTTCCCGAGAGTGTCGTGGAGACGCCGGGCGAAGGCGTTGCAGGCAGCGTCGACGGACGACGGGTCGTTGTGGGCGGCGCGGGTTTTGTTGCCGCGCAGACCGGTGTGGCCACCCCGGAAGGCACGGTCCTCACGGCGGGGTCGGTGGTCGTGTCGCTTGCCGTGGACGGCAGGTTGGCGGGTCATCTGGTGATGGCTGACGCGCTGCGTGCTGGCACGGCTGACCTGCTGGCGGGGCTGCGCCGGTTGGGGATCACGCGCATCCTGCTGGCGACCGGCGACCGCCGCGCCGTCGCCGAGGCGGTGACGGAGGGGCTGGGGCTCGACGCTGTCCGGGCCGATCTGACCCCCGATCAGAAGGTGCGTCTGGTTGTGACAGAGCGCAAGACCGGCCCGGTCATGATGGTCGGCGATGGCGTCAACGATGCGCCAGCGCTGGCGGTCGCGGATATCGGCGTCGCGATGGGGGCGCGCGGGGCGGCAGCTTCGGCCGAGGCGGCGGATGTCGTGCTGCTGGTCGATCATCTGGACCGCCTGTTGCCGGGGATCGAAATCGCGCAGAGGTCGAAACGCATCGCGCTTGAAAGCGTCGCGGTCGGGATCGGTCTTTCGGTGCTTGGCATGGTGGCGGCGGCTTTCGGATACCTGACACCCGTGCAGGGCGCGCTTTTGCAGGAGGTGATCGACGTTGCGGTGATCCTGAACGCCTTGCGGGCGCTGAGGATCGTGCCCGGGCAGACAGGTCAGGGCGCGGGCAGTCCGGCCGATGCAGCAGCGCGCCGCCTGCCGCGGCCCAAATCGACCGCCGCATAGGTCGAAGGGATCCGTCAGATGAGCAGGCTCTCTGACATGCCCGAGGCGGAGCTGGAGGACCTGACCCGTGACTGTCGGTTGGGCGGGGGGCCACCCATTGGCCACAGCGTTGTGGCACCGCTGGTCACTGGATCTTATCCCTGCGCTGGCTTGGCAAATTTCTTGCAAGGGCTCCTCAAAGCCGGGCAGGTTCAGGGCAGGTCAAGGGCTGCGCCGGGCCCGCAGCGCCGCAGTTTGCTGCGGCCGCTCTTCTTCTGGAACCTTTTGGGCGGGGGCCGCGTTTGTCTACGAACACTGACCTAGGACAGGAGTGGATCATGGCTGCGACCGCATCCAAGACCGAAAATGGTTCTGCAATGGAGAAAACTGTGAGCAAGGATACCGACGCCGTCAGCGATCAGATCGCAACCCTGCGCGCCGATGTGGCCGCACTGACCGAGCTGGTGGGAGAGATCACCTCGCGTCATGGTCGCGAGGCGCGCAGCCGCGTCGATGCCGCCGCGCATGATCTGAAGGACCGCGCCAACCACGCGGTGCATGATGCCCGCGACCGCACCGAAGAGGC
Organism: Salipiger marinus; assembly: GCF_900100085.1. Lineage (GTDB taxonomy): Bacteria > Pseudomonadota > Alphaproteobacteria > Rhodobacterales > Rhodobacteraceae > Salipiger > Salipiger marinus. The sequence goes on along the minus strand of NZ_FNEJ01000003.1, from coordinate 188,583 downwards.
GCTGCGCGAGGCAGGCCGTCGCGCCGCCGAGTTCGAGGACAACACCCGCGGCTCGATCCAGAGCAATCCGTTTCAGGCGGTGGGCATCGCCGCCGCGGTGGGGTTCCTGATGGGCTATCTGGGCTCGCGGAGGTAATCCGGCTTGCTCGGAATGATCGAAGCACGGCTGCGCGCGGGCCTGACCCGCGCCTGCCGCAATCTTGCCGGGGCGGTCTGCCTGACCGTCGCGGCCATTTTTTTGACTCGCGCAGCGTGGCTGTCCCTTGCCCTCTCTTATAACCCGCAGACCGCCGCGCTGGTGGTGGGGCTGGTCTATCTGGTGCTGGCGCTGCTGCTGTTCTTCATCCCCGTGCGCCGTCGCGTGCCCGTGGCTGCCGCCCCCCGCGCCACCTCCATGGCTGCGGTGATCGACGCGTTTCTGGCCGGGCGCAATGCCGGGCGGGCGATGCGGGACGACTGAAATCTGCCCTGTCGGGGGCATGGCGCGGATGTGTCCGGATCACACCCGCGCCATGCCTTTTGATTTGTCGCTGTCGGGTCATTGCCCCACCCGCGCAAGTGTGGCACAACCTCTTCCATGGAAATCTGAACGGAAGAGTTTAGCAGATGACCGATTTCGCCATGCTGCGCCGCATGATGGTGGACACGCAGGTTCGTCCTTCGGATGTCACCAAGTTCCCGATCATTGATTCGATGCTGCGGATCCCGCGCGAGCAGTTCGTGCCCGCGGAATTGCGCGATGCCGCCTATGCCGGTCGCAATGTCGACCTCGGCGGCGGTCGCGTGGTGCTGGACCCGCGCACCTTTGCCAAGATGCTCGACGCGCTGAACCTCGGGGCCAATGATCTGGTGCTCGATCTGGGGGCGGGGCTGGGCTATTCCGCCGCCGTCATCGCCCGCATCGCCGAGGCCGTGGTTGCGGTCGAGGATGACGAGGCCCGCGTCACCGAGGCGCAGGGCCTGCTGAGCGATCATGCCGACAATGTGATCCTGCAGACCGGTCCTCTGGCCGAAGGTGCGCCCCAGCACGGCCCCTATGACGCGATTCTTGTCGAAGGCGGCGTGCAGGCGCTGCCCGACACCATCGCGGCCCAGCTGAAGGAAGGCGGGCGCATCGCCTGCATCTTCATGGAAGGCGCACTGGGAACGGTGCGGGTCGGCTGGAAGATCGATGGCGCCATCAACTGGCGGTTTTCGTTCAATGCCACGGCGCCAGTGCTGCCGGGCTTTGAACACAAGACGGAATTTGCCCTCTAGGCGCCAACGGCACCTTGAGGGACAGAACAGGCCAGAGAGGGCAGAGCATGGCGCGCAGGACGCTGAAGGGAATGATCGCGGGGGTCTGCCTTGCGGCGGCATCCGTGGGTCCGGTCACGGCCGAGACGCTGGCAGAGGCGCTGGTCGGAGCTTACAACACCAGCGGACTTCTGGAACAGAACCGCGCGGTGCTGCGCGCCGCAGACGAAGACGTGGCGCAGTCGGTGGCCGCGCTGCGCCCGGTCATCGCATGGAGCAGCGACGTCACCCGCAGCTTCAGCGACACCCGCAGCGCTGCCACGCTGAGTTCGGTCAGCAATACCGCCAGCCTTGGCCTGTCCGCGACGCTGACGCTGTTTGACGGCGGCAACAACCGCCTGTCGCTGGAAGGGGCCAAGGAATCCGTTCTGGCCACCCGCGCCGCACTGGTCTCGATCGAGCAGGAGGTGATGCTGCGCGGCGTTCAGGCCTTCATGGAAGTGGTGCGTGCCACCGAAGCCCTGCAGCTGCGCCAGAACAACGTGCGCGTCATCGGCGAAGAACTGCGCGCCGCCGAAGACCGGTTCGAGGTGGGCGAGGTGACCCGCACCGACGTGGCCGCCGCAGAGGCGCGTCTGGCCGAGGCCCGCGCGCTGCTGGCCTCTGCCGAGGGCTCGCTCGACATTGCGCGCGAGGAATATCTGGCGGTGGTCGGGCGCTATCCCGGCACTCTGGTCGAACCGCAGGCCCTGCCGACGCTGCCCGCCAATGTCGAGGCGGCGAAGTCGCAGGCGCTGCGCAACCATCCCGACATGTCGCAGGCCCAGCATCAGGTGACCGCCGCCGAAATCGGCATCGCCATCGCCGAGGCGGCCCGCCGCCCCACGGTGTCGCTGCGCGGCAGCTACGGGCTGGACGAGAACTTTGACAATGACAACCGCCAGATCGGCGGCACCATCGGCCTGCAGGCCGAAGGCCCGATCTATAGCGGCGGCGCGCTCAGCTCCTCGCGGCGTCAGGCGATGGCGGTGCGTGATCAGAACCGGGCGCAGCTGCTGCAGGTGTCGCAGATCGTGCCGCAGAACGTGGGCACCGCCTATGCGCAGCTGCGCGTGGCGCGGGCCTCGATCTCTGCCTCGTCCGAGCAGGTGCGTGCCGCAGGCGTGGCCTTTGACGGCATCCGCGAGGAAGCGACTCTGGGCGCCCGCACCACGCTGGACGTGCTGGATGCGGAACAGGAACTGCTGGACGCGCGCAACGCGCTGATCTCTTCGGAAGTGGACGAGACCATCGCGGCCTATACCGTGCTGGCCACGCTGGGGCTGCTGACCGCAGAGTCGCTGCAGCTGAACGTGCCGCGTTACGATCCCGCCGAATACTACAATCTGGTGAAATCGGCCCCCGTGCAGTCGCGGCAGGGCGCCGATCTGGACCGCATCCTGAATGCGCTGGGGCGCGAATAAGCCCTGCCACGGTCTGTTGTCGGGGTGAGCCGCTCGGGCTACACTCCGGCAACAGGCAAGAGTGGTAAAAAATGTCCGACCCCGTTACCAAAGTTGAAATAGAGGACGTGCTGTCCTCGATCCGGCGACTCGTCACCGAAGACATCCGCACCCGTCAGCAGGCCCAGTCCGCCCCCGCCGAGGGGCGGCTTATGCTGACCCCGGCGCTGCGCGTGGCGGAGTCCGCGGCCGAGTCCAGGCCCGAACCCGCCTCCCGTCCCGCGCCGCTGCGCCTGCACACGCCCGTGGCGGTGCCGGACAGCGCCCCGGCAGACGCAGCCCCCGAGCATCAGCCCGAAAGCCCGGCAGACCAGCCGGACATGGCCCGCAAGCTGGCCGAGATCGAATCCGCCTTGGCCCGCCGCAGCCTTGCGTCAGAGACCGGGGCGGAGGCGCCTGCCTCCGAGGAAGAGGGGCCAGCGGCCTTCATCCGCCATGCGTCGGCTCCGGCGCCCAACGAGCCTGTGGCCACAGCAGACAGCCTGCTGGAGGCCGATCCGGCGGAGGAGGCGGAGGAGGGGCAGCTCTCCCTTGGCAGCGCGGATGCGGTCCGCGCGGATGCGCCGCCGCTTGATCTGTCGCAACTGGACGAACAGGCGCTGCGGGCGCTGGTGACAGAGATTGTGCGGCAGGAACTGCAGGGTGCGCTTGGCGAGCGGATCACCCGCAACGTGCGCAAGCTGGTGCGGCGCGAGATTCAGCGCGTGATGACCACTCAGGATGTGGACTGACGCTGACGCAGCGGCAGAGGATCATGGTCCAGAACGTCGAAGGCGCGCTCCGCAGGGAGCGCGCCTTCGACATGACGGGCCAGAGCGGCCCGAGGTTCCTGATCAGGCAGCTTCGGCCTGATCGGCAGAGGCGGCAGCGTGACGGCGTTCGCTTTCTTCGCGCGACAGCGCGACAGAGGTGCGAACCCCCTTGGACACGAACTCCATCAGACCGGACACAACCCGTTCGTTGGGGTCGATCCCGGCGCAGGACAGAACCTCGCGGCCATCCCGCGAGCGCGCCCAGCGGGCGATCTGCTCGGGGCCATTGCCGTATTTCTTGTCATCAGCGATGGCATCGTCAAGCGCAGCCAGAACCACGGCGGCAAAAAGCTTCCGCGCGCGGTTGCCTTGCTCGGCATTATAGGCTGTGCTGTCCACGAAATCTTTCATGTTTCGACCTTAGATTATTGCTCTTGTGTTTTCCGGCGTGTGGCGCGTTATGGACCATTCAAACCGATTCGGATACACCACAAGTGCATAGCACGTTTGCGCTCCCCGCATATCTCTGGATGGCTTGAACACGAGATATCGTTGTCTTGCACGGGTCCGACCAGCCAGATATAGGAGGCACCAAAATCCCTTCAACCTTTCTTCAAGGTTTATCCATGCCCAAGATCAACGGTAACGAGATCCGCCCCGGCAACGTGCTGGAGCATGAAGGCGGCCTCTGGGCCGCGGTAAAGGTCGATCATGTGAAGCCCGGCAAGGGCGGCGCTTTCGCCCAGGTGGAACTGCGCAACCTGCGCAACGGCACCAAGCTGAACGAGCGCTTCCGCTCCGCCGACAAGGTGGAACGGGTCCGGCTGGAACAGAAGGACATGCAGTTCCTTTACGAAGAAAACGGCCAGCTGATCTTCATGGACACCGAAACCTATGAACAGGTGCAGCTGCCCGCCGAGATCCTTGGCGAACGTCGGCCGTTCCTGCAGGATGGCATGACCATCTTCGTGGAATTCCACAACGAAGAGGCGCTGAACGCCAGCCTGCCGCAGAAAGTCACCTGCAAGATCGTCGAGACCGAGCCGGTGGTCAAAGGCCAGACCGCCGCCAACAGCTTCAAGCCCGCCGTGCTCGACAATGGCGTGCGCATCACCGTGCCGCCCTTCGTGGCGCAGGACGAGCTGATCATCGTGAACACCGAAACCATGGAATATTCGGAACGCGCATAACCCGCGCGCCGACATTCTGTCCCCGTGCGATCCGGGGGCAGCGACGGACGACCAAGGCCTCCGGCGCCCAGCCCCGGAGGCCTTTTTTATGATTACGCCCTGCACCACATCCGACATTCCCGCGCTGGCGGCCCTGCTGCGCGGGTTGCAATCCCATCACGCCGCGCATCTGCCGCAGCGGTTCCATGACCGTGCCACCGAGGCCGATCTGCGCGACGTGCTGCACGACGCGCTGTCCGAAGGTGCCGAACTGCTGGCCTATCGCGTCGAGGGCGTGCCGCGCGGCTATCTGATGTGGCGCTGGCGCGAGCGGCCAGCATCCGCGCTGGAACATCCGGCGCGGCTGGCGCAACTGGACCACATCTGGACCGATCCGTCATGGCGGCGGCGCGGCATCGCACGACGGCTGATCGCGGCGTTCGAGGCGCGTGCGGCAAGGAGCGGGGCAACAGGCTGGATCGTCGCCCTGCACAGTTTCAACGCCGCCTCGCGAGGGCTGATGGCGGGGGCAGGGGCGCAGCCCTCGGTGGAGGTTCTGGAAAAGCGCCTTGCCCCCGTTTAGGGGCTCAGGGCAGGCGGCGCAGCACCGCGTCGCCCGCCGTCATCTCGCCCTCGGCGCGGTCGAAGCGCAGATAGGCGATGCCCTGACCGTTGGCCTGCGTGTAAAGCGTGCCCGCGACCTTTGCGCCCGCCATGATCTCGGTGCCGACGGGGGCGCTGCCCTGCACCTCGACCAGCGCCAGACCCTTGCGCAGTTCGGTCTTGTGCTTCATCCGCGCGGTGACCTCCTGCCCGACATAACAGCCCTTGCGGAAATCCACGCCACCAAGCCGTTCGAACCCGGCTTCAAGGATGAAGGTGTCCGGGGTCAGTTCCACCCCGCTCTGCGGCACGCAGGCGGCGACGCGCAGCGCGTCCCAGTCGGCGGGCTGCGACGGCTGGCCATCATAGCCGCGCCAGCCAAGGCTGGGGTGGCGCGGATCGGCAAAGGCGCCCTCGGGGGCGGGGCCGGTGCCTTGGCTCACGGTGATCTCCGTCGGCTCCAGCGTGACCTTGGCGCGCAGCTTGTAAAGCGACAGCGCGCGGGTCAGATCCTCGGCCAGGGCGGCTGCCACATCCAGCAGGACCGAGCCATCCTGCTGCGGCACAAGGAAGAAATCGGCGCGGTATTTGCCCTGCGCGGTCAGCATCGCGGCATAGACCAGCCCGTGTTTCAGCTGCGCCACGTCATTGGTGACGAGCCCCTGCAGGAACTCCGCCGCCTCCGGTCCGCTGACGCGCAGCACCGTCCTGTCTTCGGTCATGGGGGCTCTCCGTGCTTTGGTTGCTGCCCTGACTATAAGGGCTCTGCAGCGCGGGTTACAGGGGGGCGTCCGCATCCTCGAACTGCATGGCATGCAGGCGGGCATAGGCGCCGTCGCGGGCGATCAGCTCGTCATGGCTGCCCTGTTCGACCACGCGGCCCTGATCCATCACCACGATCTTGTCGGCATTGCGGATGGTCGACAGCCTATGCGCGATGACCAGCGTCGTGCGGCCCGCCGACAGCCGGTCCAGCGCCTGCTGCACCACCTGTTCCGAGGCGGCATCAAGGGCCGAGGTCGCCTCGTCCAGCAGCAGCACCGGCGTGTCGCGCAGCAGCGCGCGGGCGATGGCGATGCGCTGGCGCTGCCCGCCCGACAGGTTGGATCCGCGCGGCCCGGCGCGGCTGTCCAGTCCCTCCGGCAGGCGCGGCAGGAAATCCGCCACATGCGCGGCCTCCAGCACCTGCTGCAACTCCTCCTCGGTCACGTCATCGCGGCCCAGCAGGATGTTGTCGCGCAGGCTGTCCTCGAACAGCAGCGCGTCCTGCGACACGACCGAGAACAGCCCGCGCAGATCCGCAAGCCGCATGGCGGAGACCGGCACGCCGCCGATGGTGACCTCGCCCTGTTCGGGATCAACAAGACGCGTCAACACGTTGAATACCGTGGATTTTCCCGCGCCAGAGGCGCCGACCAGCGCCGTGGTCTTGCCCGCCTCGGCGACAAAGGAGGTGCCGCGCAGCACCGCAGCCCCGGAATAGCTCAGCTCCACATTGCGCAGCGCGATTTCCGGCACGCCCGAGGGGGCCGGGACGGGATCGGGCGGGTCGCGCAGCTCTGGCGTGGTTTCCAGCAGTTCCTTGATCCGCTCGATCGAGGCGGCGGCGATCTGCCAGCTGCCGCTGACTGCGCCCAGACGGCGCAGCGGCTCGAAGGCAAGGCCGATGGCGGTGAAGAACGCCATGAAATCGCCCACGGTCTTTTCGCCGGAAATGATCTCTCCGCCGCCGTAAAGCAGCACGCCCAGAATGCCGACGCCCGACATGATGTCGATGAGCCCGGGCAGCGCCGCCTGTCCCATGCTGGAATTGACCGTGGTGCGCACCCGTTCGCGGGTCAGGCGGCGGTAGCGCCCGGCCTGATAGGCTTCCAGCCGGTTGAGCTTGACCGGCACGATGCCGTGAAAGATCTCGTTGAGCCGCGTGGACAGCCCCGCCGAGATGTCGCGGGCGTGGCGGGCATATTTGCGCACATAGCGCTGCAGCAGCACGGTGGGGGCGATCATCAGCGGCACGCCGACCAGCGCCACCAGCGTCCAGCGCCAGTCCATGCCGATGGCGACCGCAAACAGCGCCACCAATGCGATGGCATCGCGCCCGGTGCCGGTGATGAGAATGCGCCAGACCTTGTTGATGGCGTCCACATCGCCTTCGACCCGCTGCATCAGATAGCCGGGCCCGTGTTTCTGGTGAAAGGCGCCGTCCAGCGTCATCAGATGCGCCAGCAGGTCGTTGCGGATGTCGGCCACGGTCAGCTGCGACACGCGGGTCAGCAGCACCTTCTGCACGATGCTGGCCAGCGCGCGGGCCATGAAGATGCCGAAGATCGCAAAGCCCACCCAGATCAGCGCGGATTCCGACCCGCCCACCAGCACCTGATCGAACATCGGCTTCATCATGTAGCTGAGAAAGCCGAACATCGAGCCTTCGATCATCATGAAGAAGAAGGCCACCGCGATCTGCCCGCGATAGCGCCACAGGTAACTCCACCAGAGCCAGCCAAGCAGGGAGCCGGATTTGCGGGGGGGGCGGGTCACGCCAGATCTTCCGGCGGGCGGCGGGCATCAAACCCGGCCTGCAGCGCCTTGTCGTCATATTCGGTGCGGATCCACGCCTCGAACGAGATGGGATCGCGGCGGTTGCGCGCGGCATAGGTGTCAAGGATGTAGCCCTGAATGCCGGTCTTGGTGAATTCCAGATGGATGTATTTCAGCCCCAGCTGCTTGCGCGCCTCTTCCACCGGCACGCCCTCGAACACCATCAGATAAAGCGCAGAGGCAAAGCCCGCCCGGTCCGCGCCGGATTTGCAGTGGAACATCAGCGGCTTTTCGGCGGTGCGCAGCGTGTCGATCAGATGCACGATGCGGTCGCGCTTGGGCGCCATCCGTGCCCAGAGCTTGGCATGCAGCAGGGTCAGCCCCAGCTTCTCGCAGCTTTCCTTCTCGAACAGGTAATGCGAGAATTTTTCCTCGCCGCGCAGGGTGATGACGGTCTTGATCCCCATGCGCGCGTATTTTTCGAACCGGGCATGGGTGGGATGGTTGGACCGCCAGACCCCGGGCGCCAGCTGAAAGAAATTGGTCCAGACCGTGCGCAGGAAGGCATGGTCGAACACATGGTAATGCAGCTTTGACAGCAGCCGCGCGCCGGGCGTCGAGATATCCGTGCCAAAAGACCGGCGCAGGCGCCGTTCCGCAGTCTCGATGCGTTGCCAGAGTGTCTTGAGCATCCGCTCCATCCTGTCAGTCCCGCGCGGTTTACGGGCAAGCCGCCGCCGTGGCAAGCAGTGCGCCCGTAGGGGCCGCCTCAGGGCGCCGTGGGTGATTGACGCCGCCGCGACTGCGGTTAGGTTGGCCCGAGCCCCGCAATTTCAAGGGGCGCAGTCGGAGATCCCCCAATGTCGCTTGCCCACGGCCGCCCCTATCTGGCCATTCCCGGCCCTTCTGTCATGCCCGATGCGGTGCTGCGCGCCATGCACCGCGCCTCGCCCAACATCTACGAGGGCGCGCTGGTCGAAATGGTGGCCGATCTGATCCCTGATCTGCAATATGTGGCCCAGACCACGGCGCGCGTCGCGATCTATATCTGCAACGGCCATGGCGCATGGGAAGCGGCGCTTGCCAATGTCGCCGAAGAAGGCGATGTGGTGCTGGTGCCCGCCACCGGGCGCTTCGGCCATGGCTGGGCGGAAATGGCGCGCGGGCTGGGGATCGAGACGCAGGTGATCGATTTCGGCACCAAATCCACCTTCGATCCGGCGCAGGTTGCCGCCGCGCTGGAGGCCGACAAGGCCCACCGCATCAAGGCCGTGCTTGCCACGCATGTGGATACCGCCAGTTCGGTGCGCAACGACATCGCGGCGCTGGGGGCGGCGATGCGCGCCACCGGCCATCCCGCGCTGCTGATGGCCGACTGCGTCGCCTCGCTGGGGGTGGACGAGTTCCGCATGGATGACTGGGGCGTGGACGTGATGGTGACCGGCTCGCAGAAGGGGCTGATGGTGCCGCCGGGGCTGGGCTTTGTCTATTTCAACGACCGCGCCGCCGCCCGCCGGACCGAATTGCGCCGGGTCAGCCGTTACTGGGACTGGACGCCGCGCGGCAAGCCGGATTTCTTCTACGAATACTTCGGTGGCACGGCGCCCACCCATCATCTTTACGGGCTGCGCGCCGCGCTCGACATGATTCGCGAGGAGGGGCTGGAGCAGGTCTGGTCCCGTCACGCCACGCTTGCACGTGCCATCTGGGCCGCGGTGGAGGTCTGGGGGCAGGGCGGGCCGATGACCCTGAACATCACCGATCCCAGCCTGCGCAGCCATGCCGTGACCGCGCTGCGTCTGGGGGCGCCGCATGGCACGCGGCTGCGCGAATGGACCGCCGCGCAGACCGGGGTGACGCTGGGCATCGGGCTGGGCATGACCGAGCCCGACGACCCCAAGGGCACCGGGTTTTTCCGGCTTGGGCATATGGGCCATGTCAACGCGCATATGATCCTCGGCCTGCTGGGCGTGGTCGAATCCGGTCTGCGCGCGCTGGACATTCCCCATGGCAAGGGTGCGCTTGGCGCCGCTGCCGAGGTGATTTCGGGCGCCTGATCTGGGGCGCCTGACCGCTACTGGCGGGACTTGCGGCGGTGGTCGATCACGGTGATGCCGTGATTGATCGCCACCGCCAGCAGGATCACGACCTCAAGGCCGAACACGGCCCAGAGCGCCACAAAGATCCAGAGCATGTTGACGAAGATCATCACCAGATTGGCGGGGAAATAGTCCGGGGCGGGTTGGCGGGTCTGCGGATCCATGAGGCCATTCCTGAACTGGGGGCTGCCCGACACAGGATAGAACGAATTTCCCCTGCGTCACGGGGCAGGATCGCAGCCAAGGCTTGCAAATTCGTCAATGCGCGCGAACGTGAACGGCGCGGCGCTTTGGCCGGGTTCGGCGCGCTCAGCCCCGGGCGGCGGCCAGCGCCTGCGGCAGCGCCTCGGCCAGCGCGTCCAGATCCTGCGGCGTGCCGGCGCTGATGCGGATGCAGCGGTCCTGCGGCGCAACAAAAGGCATGCGCACGAAGACCCCGCGCGCGCCCAGCTCCGCCAGCACCCGCCGCGCGAAGGCGCCGTCGCGCCCGCAATCCACCGCGACAAAATTGGTGGCCGAAGGCAGCGCGGTCAGCCCGCAGCCAGCGGCAATCGCCGTGATGCGATAGCGGGCCTGCGCCACTTCGGCGCGGACATGTTCCAGCCAGCCATGGTCCTGCAGCGCCGCAAGCGCGCCCGCCTGCGCGCTGCGGTTCATGCCGAAATGGTTGCGCACCTTGTCGAAGGCCGCGATCAGCGGCGCCGCCGCCAGCGCATAGCCCACCCGCGCCCCGGCCATGCCATAGGCCTTGGAAAAGGTGCGCAGCCGGATGACGCGCGGATCGTCGATGGCAATGCGCGGGGCCGTGGCTTCGGGCGCAAATTCCACATAGGCCTCGTCCAGCACCAGCAGCGTCCCCTCGGGGATCCGGTCCAGCAGCGCCTCGATGGCGTCGCGGGGCAGCATGCTGCCCATGGGGTTGTCGGGATTGGCGAAATAGACAAGCTTGGCGTCAAGCTCCGCCGCCCGGTCCAGCAGCGCTGCCAGATCCTCGGCATCGTCGCGATAGGGCAGCTTGGTCAGCGCGCCGCCGAATCCCGCCACATGATAGTTGAAGGTGGGATAGGCCCCGTCCGAGGTGACCACGGCATCGCCGGGTGCCACCACCAGCCGCACCAGATAGCCCAGAATGCCGTCGATGCCTTCGCCCACCATCACGTTTTCCGGCGCGCAGCCGTGATGCGCGGCCAGCGCGTGGCGCAGGTCATAGCTGGTGGAATCGCCGTATTTCCAGATCTCGGCCTCGGCGGCCTGCATCGCGGCGATGGCCTGCGGCGAGGGGCCGAAGACGTTTTCATTGGCGCCGATGCGGGCGCGGAACGGCGCGCCGCGCTCGCGCTCCTGCGTTTCGGGCCCGACAAAGGGCACGGTTGCGGGCAGGCTGGCGACAAGGGCGGTATAGCGGGGTCCGGTCATGGCGGAGTTATGGCGCGCGGGCGGCAGCCGCGCAAGTGGGGGCTCTGCCCCCTCTGCGGCTGCGCCGCATTCACCCCCGGGATATTTGCGGTCAGAAGAAACCGGCACGCGCTTCTTCTGACCAAAAATATCCCCGCCGGAGGCGAAAGGCTCGGAACGCGGGAGCGGCGCGCCGCCGCGGCACGGCTTGACCCCGGCGGGGGGGGAGGGCAGGGTCCGCGCGCATCTGACCCTGAAAGTGACCGCCATGGCCCGCACCCCGCCTCCCTTTGCCGCCTTCGAATGGAAGATCGCGTGGCGCTATCTGCGCGCACGGCGCGCCGAGGGCGGCGTCAGCACGATGACATGGATCAGCCTGATCGGCATCACGCTGGCCGTGTTCGCACTGATCGCGACGCTGTCGGTGCGGTCGGGCTTCCGGGCGGAGTTTGTCGACACGATTCTGGGGGCGAATGCCCATGCCAGCGTCTATGCCTCGGCGCGGGAGGACGAGTTCGGCCGCGTCGTGCGCACCTTTCCCGATTACGCCGAACGCGCCGCCCGGGTGGCCGAGGTGCCGGGGGTGGACCGCGCGGCACCGTTGGTCAAGGGGCAGGTCATGGCCAATGCCAATGGCCGCAATGCCGGGGTCGAAGTGTTCGGCATCGCCGCCGAGGATCTGGCGGGGATCCGGCGCATCGTCGATCCGGAGACCGGGCGCGGCGATCTGGCGCGGTTCGGCGAGGGGCTGGCGCTGGGATCGGGGGTGGCGCGCGAACTGGGGGTCGAGGTGGGCGATCAGGTCCGGCTGATCTCGCCCGAGGGGGTGAAGACCGCCTTCGGGGTCAGCCCGCGCGTCAAGGCCTATGAGGTGGTGTGGATCTTCACCGCCGGGCGCTATGACATCGACCGCACCCGCGCCTACATGCCCTTTGACGAGGCACAGCTTTATTTCAACCGCGAGGGCGTGGCGGATGAGCTGGAGGTCATGGTCAGCGATCCCGAGGCGGTGCGGGGGCTGGCGCAGCCCATTGCCGAGGCTGCCGGGGCGGGGGCGATGATCTGGACGTGGCAGGATGCCTCCGGCGGGTTCCTGCGCGCGCTGGAGGTGGAGGACAACGTGATGTTCGTCATCCTGTCGGTGCTGGTGCTGATCGCCACCATGAACATCGTGTCGGGGCTGATCATGCTGGTCAAGAACAAGGGCCGCGACATCGGCATCCTGCGCACCATGGGGCTGACCGAAGGATCGGTGCTGCGGGTGTTCTTCATCTGCGGCGCCTTCACCGGGGTGATCGGCACGGCGCTGGGGGTGGTGCTGGGCTGTCTGTTCGCCATCTATATCGATCCGATCTTTTCCTTCGTGAACTATGTCGCGGGGGGCGGGGTCTGGGATCCGTCGATCCGGGGCATCTATGCCCTGCCCGCCAAGCTGCAGGCGGGCGATGTGTTCAGCGCCATGGCGCTGTCGCTGGGCCTGTCCTTTGTGGTCACCATCTTTCCCGCGCGCCGGGCGGCGCGCATGAACCCCGTGGAGGCGCTGCGTTATGAGTGATCCGGTTCTGCGCCTGTCGGGCATCGCCAAGACCTACAATCCCGGCAGACCCAATGCCGTTCAGGTGCTGCGCGACGCCGATCTGGAGGTGGCGCGCGGCGAGGTGGTGGCGCTGGTGGCGCCTTCGGGCGCGGGCAAGTCCACGCTGCTGCATATCGCGGGGCTGCTGGACGTGGCCGATGCCGGAGAGGTGGCCATCGGCGGCGAGGTGATGGGCCGCAAATCCGACCGGCGGCGCACCGTGGTGCGGCGGCAGATGGTGGGCTTTGTCTATCAGTTTCACCACCTGCTGCCGGAATTCACCGCGCTGGAAAACGTCGTGCTGCCGCAGCTGGCCAATGGCGCCTCCGCGTCGGAGGCCGAGGCGCGGGCGCGCGGGCTTCTGGACAGCGTGGGGCTGGCCGACCGCGCGGCGCACCGTCCCGCCGCCATGTCGGGCGGCGAGCAGCAGCGCGTCGCCTTCTGCCGCGCCATGGCCAACACCCCGCAGCTGCTGCTGGCGGACGAGCCCACCGGCAACCTTGACCCCGCCACCTCGGACCGGGTGTTCGACGCGCTGGTGCGGCTGGTGCGCGACACCGGGCTGTCGGCGGTGATCGCCACGCATAACCTTGATCTGGCCGCGCGCATGGACCGCCGGGTGCGGCTGACCGAAGGGCGGCTGGTGGCCTTCTAGGCTTTGGTCATTCGGGGGCGGGGGCGGCGCTGCGCGCGTCCTGCAGTTCGGTGCCGAGCCGGGCGCAGCTTTGCTCCACGTCGATCAGCGCCGAGATTTCGGCGGTCGCCTCGACCCCCAGCGACCAACCGCCGCCCAGCGTCACCGTCAGTTCACGCGGGCGGATGCTGACCGCGCAGATCTCGGACAGCACGCTGAGGATCTTGTGGCTGAGCGAGGAGACATCCTTGCCCTGCTGTTTGGCCTGCACCGGCTTGGCGCGGTCGCCGCGGCGGGCGCTGGACAGCAGGAACGCTTCGGAACTGACGCCGGGGGGCGGGGTGGCAAGGCCCTTGAAGGTGCCCGCCGCGTCGTAAAGCGCAAAAAGGTTCACCGGCACCTGTGGCGCGGTGGCAAGCCCGAGGCTTTGCAGATCCAGCGTGGTGTCGCCGCCCCATTGCAGCGCCTGCACCTGCGCCGGGTCAAGCGGTGTCTGCCGCAGCGCGTCGGGTGGCAGCAGCGTGCCGGCTTCCAGATCCTGCAGCGTCAGCACGGGGCCTGTCGTGGGAAAAGGAATGCTGTCGTCTTGGAGATAGCGGGTCCAGGCTTCGTCGAGCAGATCCTGCTGCCGCGACGGCTCCAGAATCTGCACCTGCGGGGCATCCAGCAATGGTCCCGGCACCGCGCCGGGCAGGAAGGCGCCGGGCTGTTGCTGTTGCTGGGGCAGGGGCGAAAGCGACGGGGTCTGGGCAAGCACGGGCAGCGCAAGCAGGGCAAAGGCTGTGGTCAGCAAAAGGCGCATGGCGGGGGTCCGGGCAAAGGCGTTGGGGTCAATGCCCGCAAGCATGCCCGCGCCGCCCCAGCCGCGCAAGCGCGCTCAGCCGCGCTGCGCCAGAAACACGCCCGCGCCCATCAGCGCGATCCCGGCGAGACGGTTCAGCGTCACCGGGGCGATGCGCGCGCCAAAAAGGCCGAAATGGTCGATCAGCGCCGCGCTGATCAGCTGGCCCAGCAGCACGAAGAACACCGCGCGCCCGACGCCGAAGCTTGGGGCCACATAGGTCACGGCCAGCACGTAGAAAGCCACGAAGAGCCCGCCCAGAAACAGGTGGCGCGGCGCGTCCATTGCGCGGACCAGCGCGCGCGGCTCCAGCACCAGCAGCACCAGCGTGGTGGCGGCCAGCGCCACGCAGAACAGGATCACCGCCGCCCCCGCAGGCGAGCCCATCCAGCCGCCCAGCCGGGCGTTCAGTGCGGCAAGGATCGGAATGCCGATGCCGGCGGCCAGCATGATCAGGGCTTGGGAGGGCATGAGCGGATCCTTGCGGCGGAATGCCCGTCCGTGATGCCCGCTGCGCGCTGCGGCGGCAAGTCCCTTGATCCGCGCGGCGGGACGGGTCAGACAGGGGCAAAGCACAGCAGAAGAGGGCAGAGCGATGCAGAGGATCCTTTGGGGCGTCTGGGGGGCAGGCTTGCTGGGACTTGCGGCCTGCATGGACAGCGCCATGCCTGAACCCGGCGATGGCCGCGCGCTTTATGGCGATTACTGCGCGGGCTGCCACGGGGCTGCCGGGCGCGGCGACGGGCCGCTGGCGGCGGGGATGACGCCTCCGCCCGCCGATCTGACCCTGATCGCCGCGCGCCATGGCGGCGCGCTGCCGCGTGCGCAGGTCATGTCCACCATCGACGGCTATTCCCGCGTTCATCCCGACGGGCCGGGCATGCCGGAATTCGGCGCGCTGCTGCAGGGCGATCTGGTGCCCTACGATTCGGGCGACGGCACGCTGACGCCCACGCCGCGCCGTCTGGTGGCGCTGCTGGAATATCTCGAAACGCTGCAGGTCGAGGGCTGAGGCGGGGGCTCAGGCCCCCACCGCCCGCCGCGTCATGTCCCAGTAAAGGCTGGCCACCTCGGGTTCCGACAGGCGGCCATCGGCGCGATACCATGTGTTGACCCCGGTCAGCATCGCGATCAGTGCAAAGGCCGTGATGCGCGGCTCGTCCAGCTGGAACACGCCCGCGTCGCGGCCCTGCGCCAGAATCGCCTCCAGCTCCTGCTCATAAGTCTTGCGCAGCGATTCGATGGCGGCAAAGGGCGCGGGCTCCAGATTGCGCAGCTCCATATAGGAGATGAAGATCGCCTCGGGCCGCGCAAGGTTGAAGCGGATATGGAAGCGCACGAAGCTTTCCAGCCGTGCCAGCGGATCCGCGCCGCGCGGCTCTGCCTCCCACGCGGCCAGAAGCTCGTCCATATGGCCCTGCAGCAGCGAGAACAGCAGCGCCTGCTTGTCGGGGGTGTAGTTGTAAAGCGCGCCGACCTGCACCCCCACCTCCCGCGCGATCTGGCGCATGGAGACGGCGGCATAGCCGTGCTTGGCAAAAAGCCGCAGCGCCGCCTCGCGGATCCGCGGCCCGGTGATTTCGGAATGCGATCCAGTGGTGCGGGCCATGGCCGCGTATGTATCTGAACGTGTGTTCAGAACAAGCGCGAAGCGGCGCAAGGCTTGCTCCGGCGGGCGGGCTGCGGCATGACGGGCACAGACAGTCCGGATCCGCCGCCCATGCGCCTTTTGCTTCTGCCCCTCTGCGCCGCGCTTGCGGCCTGCACCCCCTTCCCCGAGCTTGAGGGCGCGCAGACGCCGGGCGTGGCCGAAGCCCCTTGGCCGGATCTGCTGCCGCTGGGGCCGCTTCTGGCCGAAGCCGCACCGCCCCGCGCCACGCCCGAGCAGCAGGAGGGGCTGGAGACGCGCGCCAGCGCCCTGCGCGCCCGCGCCGCAGGGCTGCAGGGGCCGGTGGTGGATGCCCAGACACGGGCGCGGATGGCGGCAGGGGTGCCCGATCCGTTCTGATCCGGTCCGGCGGCGCCATTGCGTGCCGCCACCGATCCCGTTGCAGACCTGCCGCGATGCGGCTAAGCCAGCGCGGACAGGATCACGGATAAAAAAGGAGCCCTCCCCATGTCTGAACCGCTTCGTCTTGGGATCGCCGGGCTGGGCACCGTGGGGGCCGGGGTCGTCAAGATCGTGCGCCAGAAGGCCGCGCTGCTGGAGGCGCGGACCGGGCGCCCCATCGTGATCTCTGCCGTCTCCGCCCGCAACCGCGACAAGGAACGCGGCGTGTCGCTGGCCACCTATGAATGGGTGGATGATCCGGTGGCGCTGGCCGCGCGCGACGACATCGACGTGTTCGTGGAACTGATCGGCGGCAGCGACGGCCCGGCCAAGGCCGCGACCGAGGCGGCGCTGAAGGCGGGCAAGGACGTGGTGACGGCCAACAAGGCGCTGCTGGCCCATCACGGGCAGGCACTGGCCGAACTGGCCGAGGCCAAGGGCTGCGTGCTGCGCTTCGAGGCGGCGGTGGCGGGGGGCATCCCGGTCATCAAGGCGCTGACCGAGGGGCTGGCCGCCAACGAGGTGACCCGCGTCATGGGCGTGATGAACGGCACCTGCAATTACATCCTGACCCGGATGGAAAACGCGGGCCTGACCTATGAACAGGCCTTCGACGAGGCGGACAAGCTGGGCTATCTGGAAGCCGATCCCGAACTGGACGTGGGCGGGATCGATGCCGGGCACAAGCTGTCGCTGCTGTCGGCCATCGCCTATGGCACGCAGGTGGATTTCCACGCGGTCGAGCTTGAAGGCATCGGGCGCGTCTCTGCCGAGGATATCCGGCAGGCCGCCGACATGGGCTACCGCATCAAGCTGCTGGGGGTCTGCCGCCTGACCGGGCGCGGGCTGGAACAGTCGATGGCGCCCTGCCTCGTGCCCGCCACCTCGCCCTTGGGGCAGCTGGACGGCGGCACGAACATGGTGGTGATCGAGGGCGATCAGGTCGGCCAGATCGTGCTGCGCGGCGCGGGCGCGGGCGAAGGGCCCACCGCCTCTGCCGTGATGGGCGACGTGATGGACATTGCGCGCGGCACGCGGCTGTCGACCTTTGGGGCGCCTGCAAGCCTGCTGAAACGCGCCACGCCGGCCAAATCCACGGCGCCCGCGCCCTATTACCTGCGCATGGCGCTGGTCGACAAGCCGGGCGCGCTGGCCAAGGTGGCGGCGGCGCTTGGAGAGGCGGGCGTGTCGATCAACCGGCTGCGCCAGTATGGCCAGTCGCGCGAAAGCGACAGCGCCCCGGTGCTGATCGTGACCCACAAGACCACGCGCGAGGCGCTGGATACGGCGCTGGCCGCGATGCCGGAAACCGGCGTCGTGCTGGGCAGCCCGGTGGCCCTGCGCATCGAGGCCGCCTGAGACGTGGCAGAGTTGCGGGCGCCCCGGCGCCCGTTAGCGCCACCGCCCTTGCCCTTGCGCAAGCGCGCGCGATACACCGCCCTCACCGAACAACTTCAAGGAACGCCCCGATGTCCACCCCCAAGGATTTTAACGACCGCATGCTGTCGCTGGGTCTGGCCCGCGTCGCCGAACAGGCCGCCATCGCCTCGGCGAAGCTGGTGGGTCATGGCGACGAGAAGGCCGCCGATCAGGCGGCGGTCAACGCCATGCGCGAACAGCTGAACATGCTCGACATCGCGGGCGTCGTGGTGATCGGCGAGGGCGAGCGCGACGAGGCGCCCATGCTCTATATCGGCGAGGAAGTGGGCACCGGCAACGGCCCCGGCGTGGACATTGCGCTCGACCCGCTGGAAGGCACCACGCTGACCGCCAAGGACATGCCGAACGCGCTGACCGTCATCGCCATGGGCCCGCGCGGGTCGATGCTGCACGCGCCTGACGTCTATATGGACAAGCTGGCCATCGGCCCGGGCTATGCCGAAGACACCGTGACGCTGGACATGTCGCCCGCAGAGCGGGTGCAGGCGCTGGCCCGTGCCAAGGGCTGCGACGCGTCCGACATCACCTGCTGCATCCTTGAGCGTCCCCGCCATGAGGAGATGATCGCCGAGGTCCGCGCCACCGGCGCCGCGATCCGTCTGATCACCGATGGCGACGTGGCAGGGGTCATGCACTGCGCCGAACCGCAGATCACCGGCATCGACATGTATATGGGCTCGGGCGGCGCGCCCGAGGGCGTGCTGGCTGCCGCCGCGCTGAAATGTATGGGCGGGCAGATCTATGGCCGCCTGCTGTTCCGCAACGACGATGAACGGGGCCGCGCCGCCAAGGCAGGCATCACCGACCTGAACCGCGTCTACAAGCGCGACGACATGGTGACCGATCACGTGATCTTTGCCGCAACCGGCGTCACCAACGGCTCCATCCTGTCGGGGATCAAGCGGGAAATCGGCTGGATCACCACCGAAACCCTGCTGATGCGGTCCAAGACCGGGTCGGTGCGGCGGGTGATCTACCGCAACCCGTTCAAATAACGCCCCGCCCCCCTGCGGGGCAGGACCGG
Source organism: Salipiger marinus (assembly GCF_900100085.1). Classification (GTDB taxonomy): domain Bacteria; phylum Pseudomonadota; class Alphaproteobacteria; order Rhodobacterales; family Rhodobacteraceae; genus Salipiger; species Salipiger marinus. The sequence goes on along the minus strand of NZ_FNEJ01000003.1, from coordinate 169,724 downwards.
GCACCAGACGAACAAGGGCGGTCCCTGACAGGGGCCGCCGGTTTCTTTTCCGGCAGAGCGCTGGCCGGAGGAAAGGACGACCATGAGCTATCTCGGAGTGGCGCAGTCGCTGACCGGCCGTCGCTGGATCGGTCCGGACGTGGAATGCGAACGGCAGGCCGAGGCGCTGGCGCAGGCCACCCATCTGCCGCGCCCGCTCTGTCAGGTGCTGGCCCGGCTGGGCGTGGCCGCCCCCGAGGTGCCGGGCTTTCTGGACCCGAAACTGCGCGACCTGCTGCCCGATCCGCGCAGCCTGCGCGACATGGACAAGGCCGCGGCGCGGATCCTGCAGGCGGCGACGCGGCGCGAGCGGATCGCGGTCTTTGCCGATTATGACGTGGATGGCGGCGCCTCTGCCGCGCTGCTGCTGGACTGGATCCAGCAGATGGGCCATGCCGCCACGCTTTATATCCCCGACCGCATCGAGGAAGGTTATGGCCCCAACGTGCCCGCGATGGAAAAGCTGGCGCGCGACCATGACCTGATCGTCTGCGTCGATTGCGGCACGCTGTCCCATGATCCCATCGCCGCCGCAAAAGGCGCCGATGTGGTGGTGCTGGACCATCACCTTGGCGGCGAGACCCTGCCGGACTGTCTGGCGGTGGTGAACCCCAACCGTCAGGACGAGGATGGTGCGCTGGCCCATCTTTGCGCGGCGGGCGTGGTGTTCCTGTGTCTGGTCGAGTGCGGGCGGCTGCTGCGCGAGGCGGGGCAGCGCGGGCCCGACCTGATGGCGATGCTCGATCTGGTGGCGCTGGCCACGGTGGCCGATGTGGCGCCGCTGCGCGGGGTGAACCGCGCGCTGGTGCGGCAGGGGCTGCAGGTGATGGCCCGCCGCGCCCGCGCCGGTCTGGTGGCGCTGTCGGATGTGGCCCGGCTTGATACCGCGCCAAGCGCCTATCATCTGGGCTATGTGCTGGGGCCGCGCATCAATGCGGGCGGGCGCATCGGGCAGGCCGATCTGGGCGCGCGCCTGCTGGCCACCCGCGACCGCCACGAGGCCGAGGCGCTGGCCGAACGGCTGGACAGGCTCAACACCGAACGCCGCGAGGTCGAGGAGGCGGTGCGTGCCGCCGCCGTGGCGCAGGCCGAGGCGCGGGGGCTGGATGCGCCGCTGGTCTGGGCGGCGGGCGAGGGCTGGCATCCCGGCGTGGTGGGCATCGTGGCCTCGCGCCTCAAGGAACTGACCAACCGCCCCGCCGTGGTCATCGGGCTGGACGGGGCCGAGGGCAAGGGCTCGGGCCGCTCCGTCTCGGGGGTGGATCTGGGCGCCAGCATCCACCGGCTGGCCACCGAAGGCCTGCTGCTGAAAGGCGGCGGGCACAAGATGGCGGCGGGGCTGACCGTGGCCACCGACCAGCTGGAGGCCGCGATGGCGCGGCTCTCCGATCTTTTGGCCAAGCAGGGCGCGGGGCAGGGCGGCGCCGCCGATCTGCGGGTCGACGGCATGTTGATGCCCGGGGCCGCCAGCAGCGAGCTTTGCGACCGGCTGGATCAGGCCGGGCCCTATGGCGCGGGGGCCTCCGGTCCGCGCTTCGCCTTGCCGGACGTGCAGCTGGGATTCGTCAAGAAGGTCGGCACCGGCCATCTGAAGCTGAGCCTTGGCGACGGGCTGGGCGCCAAGCTGGAGGCGATCTGTTTCAACGCCTTCGACAGCCCGCTGGGGGCCGCGCTGACCGATCACAGGGGCGCGCGATTCCACATGGCCGGACGGTTGGAGATCAACGAATGGAACGGTCGCAGAACCGTGCAGCTGCGCCTTGAAGATGCCGCGCCTAGCCTGGAGGCGGGATCGGCAACTCGCTGATTTTGCGTGGCTTTTGCAGCGTTCAAGAAAATGTTGCAGAAGCTGCGTTTTGGCGAAAATTCCGCTTGCATGGCCGCCGCGCTTTGCTTAGAACGCCCCTCACCAGCCAGCACGGCCCGTTCGTCTATCGGTTAGGACGCCAGGTTTTCAACCTGGAAAGAGGGGTTCGATTCCCCTACGGGCTGCCACTGGTTTCCTGCCAAGACCTTGCGTCGGGCTGGAAATCGGCGGCAGTTTCGGTGCTGATCTGGCATCAGAGGTTCGCACACGATCCTCGCCACGGACCCTGTCACAGCGACAGGACTGCGGCGCAACGTCTGCATGGCCCGTTCGTCTATCGGTTAGGACGCCAGGTTTTCAACCTGGAAAGAGGGGTTCGATTCCCCTACGGGCTGCCATTTTCTCTGAAATTCCCCAGATTTCCCACCAGTCACAGCCCACCTGCGGCCTTTCCTGTCCTGCCGGACGCCGTGCGTGCCCTCTGCGATCCCGCTTTTCCGCCCTCTCCTGACCGCCTAAAATACGGGTTGCGACAGGCAAGACAGGAAGGGCGCACCGCGCGATGACCGACACCAGTGACGATGACAAGTATCGCGCCCCGGCGCTGTCCAAGGGTTTGGACATTCTCGAACTGCTCGCCTCCGGCGCGGAGGGGCTGACGCAGGTGGACATCGCCAAGACGCTGGGCCGCACCACGCCTGAAATCTTCCGCATGCTCATGGTGCTGCGCCAGCGCGGCTATGTGGAGCTGGGAGAGGGGGATGACCGCTATCACCTGTCCACCAAGATGTTCGAGGTGGCGCATCGCCACCCGCCGCTGCGGCGGCTCACCGCCATTGCGGGCGAGGCGATGCAGAAGCTGGCGGATGCGCTCAACCAGTCGATGCATCTGGCCATCCTGAGTTCGGGGCGGGTGCTGGTGGTGGCGCAGGTCGACTGCCCGGACAATCACCTCACCTCGGTCCGGCTCGGGGCGCAGGTTCCGGTGGCGGATACCGCCTCGGGCCGGGTGCTGGCGGCGTGGATGGCGCCGCCCGCGCTGGACCGGCTGCTGGCGGAAATGGCCGAACCCGAGCCCCGGCGCGCGGGGTTTCTGGCGGATCTGCCCGGGGTGCGGGCGGCGGGCTATTGCGAAAGCCCCTCGCTGACCATCGCGGGCGTGCACAATCTCTCGGCGCCGGTTTTCGATGTCTCGGGCCGGGTGGCGGCGGCGGTGACGATCCCCTTCATCACCCGGCTCTCCGGCACCTCGACCGTGGGGCCCGCTGCCTCGCGTCAGGCGCTGGTGGAGATGGCGGCGGATCTGTCCCGGCGGATGGGCGCAGGCGCGCGCGGCTGACGCATCTGTCGCAGGCGGGGCTTGCATCGCGGCAGGTTTCTGGCAGGCTTATCTCTAAATAGGGAATCATTCCCGATATGGAGAAGGTGATGACAGACACCGCCGTGATGACAGAGGACATGACCAAGAGGCTGGCGCAGCGGCTTGCAGCGCTGCGCAGCGACCGTGGCCTGACACTGGACGCGCTGGCCGAGGCCTCGGGGCTGTCGCGCGCCGCGCTGTCGCGGTTCGAGAAGGCCGAGGTCAGCCCGACGGCAGAGGCGCTGGGGCGGCTCTGCCATGCCTACGGACTCAGCATGTCGCGGCTCATGGCCATGGTCGAGGAGGGATTTACCGCGCATCTGCGCCGCGCCGACCAGCCGGTCTGGCGCGACCGTGACACCGGGTTCCTGCGCCGCGTCGCCTCGCCGGGGGGGCGGCTGCTGGCGGCGGAGGTGCTGGACTGCGAACTGGATCCGGGCGCCTGCATCGCCTATCCCGCCGCCGCCGTGCCGGGCATGGAGCATCACCTGCTGATGCTGTCCGGCACCCTGATGGTGGAGGTGGACGGCACCCGTCACGATCTGGATCCGGGCGACAGCCTGCGCTACCGGCTTTCGGGGCCGACCCGCTTCGTGGCGGGCAGCGGCGCTGCGGCGCGTTACATCCTCGTGCTGGTGGCGCCATGATCCGCGCGATTTCCGCCGCCGAGGCGCCCGCCCATCTCGACGCCCTGTCATGGGTGCTGGCCGCCTGCGTCGCCGACGGGGCGAGCGTGGGCTTTGTCCTGCCGTTTCCCGAATCCGAGGCCAGAGCCTTCTGGCAGGGGCTGCTGCCCGGTATCGCCAGCGGCGAGCGGCAGCTCTGGGGCGCCTTCGCCGAGGGGCGGCTGGTGGGCACGGTGTCGCTGGCGCTGGCGGCCATGCCCAACCAGCGCCACCGCGCCGAGGTGTCCAAGATGCTGGTCCATCCGGAGTTCCGCCGCCGCGGGCTGGGGCGGGCGCTGATGGCGGCGCTGCTGGAGGCGGCAGAGGCGGAGGGGAGGTCGCTGATCACGCTCGACACCCGCTCCGGCGATCCGTCGCAGGCGCTTTACGCCAGCTGCGGCTTCCGCGTCGCGGGGGAAATCCCCGGCTATGCGCTGGCCCCCGAAGGCACGGCGCGGCGCGATGCCACCACCTTCATGTATCTCGACCTCTGACCTTTGGCGTCAGGCCCGCCACGGGCGCCGAGCCGGGCGCGGCTGCGCCCGGCGAGACGGGCACCGGCCCGGCCGGGGCACCCGGACGGGCGCCGCTTAACAATTGGGGACGTTGACGGCGAGCCCGCCCAGCGAGGTTTCCTTGTATTCATGCCCCATGTCGCGGCCGGTCTGGCGCATGGTCTCGATGCAGGCATCCAGCGACACCAGATGCTGGCCATCGCCGCGCAGCGACAGCGACGCCGCCGACACCGCCTTGATCGCGCCGAGCCCGTTGCGTTCGATGCAGGGCACCTGCACCAGCCCCGCCACCGGATCGCAGGTCATGCCCAGATGATGCTCCAGCGCGATTTCCGCCGCGTTCTCGATCTGCTCGGGCGTGCCGCCCAGCACCGCGCAGAGCCCTGCCGCCGCCATCGCCGCTGCCGATCCCACCTCGGCCTGACAGCCCGCCTCCGCCCCGGAAATCGAGGCGTTGTATTTCACCAGCCCGCCGATCGCCGCTGCGGTCAGCAGGAATTCCGGCACTTTCGCGGGCGCGGCACCCGGCACAAAATCCAGCCAGTAGCGGATCACTGCCGGGATCACCCCGGCGGCACCATTGGTGGGGGCGGTCACCACCTGTCCGCCGGCGGCGTTTTCTTCGTTCACCGCCATGGCAAAGCAGCTCATCCAGTCATTGATCACATGCGGCGCGGTCAGGTTGCGCCCGCGTTCGGCGAGAAGCTGGCCGTGGATCGGCCCGGCGCGGCGGCGCACCTTCAGCCCGCCGGGCAGGATGCCTTCGCCCTGCAGCCCGCGCTCCAGACAGTCCGCCATCACCTGCCAGAGCCGGGCCAGCCCCTCGTCCAGTTCCGCCTTGGGGCGGCGGGACAGTTCGTTGCGCCGCTTCATCTCGGCGATGCTCAGCCCCGAACGCGCCGCCATCTCCAGCATCTGCGCGGCGCTCTGGAAGGGAAAGGGCACGGGCGGGCCCTGATCGCTGTCCTTGCCCTGCGCCAGTTCCGCCTCGGTCAGCACGAAGCCGCCGCCGACGGAATAATAGATTTCCTGCAGGATCACGTCGCCTTCGGCATCCACCGCGCTCAGGATCATGCCATTGGCATGGCCGGGCAGGCTGCGGTCATAGTCAAAGCGCAGGTCGCGGGCCGGATCGAAGGCCAGCGGCGCCAGCCCCTGCGGCGTCACGCGGTGCTCGCTGCGGATCCGGGTCAGGGTCTCTTCCGCCGCCTCGGCATCATAAGTGTCGGGGCGGAACCCGGCGAGGCCGAGCACCGTCGCCCGGTCGCTGGCATGGCCCACCCCGGTGAAGGCCAGCGATCCGTGCAGCGAGGCACGCAGCCCGTGGGCGGTAAAGGGCGCGCCGCGCAGCCGGTCCAGAAACCGGGCCGCCGCCACCATCGGCCCCATGGTATGCGAGGAGGAGGGGCCGATGCCGACCTTGAACATTTCGAAGACGGACAGGAACATGAGCGGGCTTTCCGGATCTGGAGGGCTTGGGCGCGCGGCGGGGTCCGCGCCTGAGCGGCAGACTAGGCCGTGACGCCGCGCTGTCACCCGCCAAAAGCGGCATTTCCCGCCAGATTGCAGACCTTCGCCCGGCACTGCCGGGATCGCGGGCGGCTCAGGGGCCAAAGGGGGGGCGCTGCCCCCCGCCCGCCGGGGCGGGCTCCCCCCGGGATATTTCCGCCAAGAAGAAGCAGCGGGGCTGCGCGCGCAATTTCCGCTCGCGCCCGCAGGGGTTTTTGCCTATAGGGCGGGGGCCGTCAGAACAGGGGATCATGCGCATGACCGGAGAGCTTTCGCCCATCGACAAGGCCAAGTTCGTGGCCGCAAAACGCGCCGCGGAGTTTGTCGAGGATGGCATGCGCGTGGGGCTTGGCACCGGATCCACCGCCGCATGGCTGGTGCGCTGTCTGGGCGAGCGGGTCCGCAAGGAAGGCCTGCGGTTTCGCGGCGTGCCCACCTCCACCCGCACCGCGCAGCTGGCGCGGGAGCTGGGGATCGAGGTGATTTCGCTGGAAGAGGCGGGCTGGCTTGATCTGACCATTGATGGCGCCGACGAGATCGATGGCGAGCTGAACCTCATCAAGGGCGGTGGCGGCGCGCTGCTGCAGGAAAAGATCGTGGCCACCGCATCGGACCAGATGGTGGTGATCGCTGATGCCGCCAAGCAGGTGGAGACGCTGGGCGCCTTCCCGCTGCCGGTGGAGGTGATCGCCTTTGGCCAGAGTGCCACGCAGGCCCTGCTGGAAGAGGCGCTGGTGTCGCTGGACGTGCTGGGGCGCCGGACCAGCCTGCGCATGAACGGCGCCAAGCCCTTTGTCACCGACGAGGGCAACCACATTCTTGATCTGCATCTGAACCGGATCGGCAATGCCCGGGAACTGGCCCTGATGCTGAACCAGATCCCCGGCGTGGTGGAAAACGGGCTGTTCATCGACATCTGCGACCGGGTGGTGATCGGCCATGGCGACGGTCGGGTGGAACTGCGCGACATCACCGGCGGCAGCGGCTCCGAAGAGCGGATCGATCTGGACGAAAGCGACAATCTTTTCACCGATCTCTGAGCGCCTGCGCCGGGTTTGACGGCGCTGCGGTCTGGTCATCGGCGGGTCTGTGTGGTCTACCTTCCGCGCAACCGGACGAGGGTGGATCATGAGCGATTTCGACTACGATCTTTTTGTCATCGGCGGCGGATCGGGCGGCGTGCGCGCGGCCCGTGTCGCGGCGGGAGAGGCGGGCGCCAAGGTGGCGCTGGCCGAAGAGGACCGTTATGGCGGCACCTGCGTGATCCGTGGCTGCGTGCCCAAGAAGCTGATGGTCTTCGCCTCGGAATATGCCCATGTCGCCGAAGATGCGCGCGGCTATGGCTGGGAGATGAGCGAAGGCAGCTTTGACTGGCCGCGCTTCCGCGAGCGGCTGACCTCCGAACTGGACCGGCTGGAAGGCATCTATCGCAAGCTTCTGGCCTCGGCCGGGGTCACCACCTATGACGCGCGGGCGCGGCTGGTCGATGCGCATACGGTGGCGCTGTCCACCGGCGAGACGGTGCGCGCCAAGCACATCCTTGTCGCCACCGGCGGGCGCCCGCTGCGCCCCGAGATCGCCAATGCCGAACTTGGGCTCGTCTCGGATGACATCTTTCATCTGGAAAACCTGCCGAAATCCATCCTGATCGTCGGCGGCGGCTATATCGCCTGCGAATTCGCCTGCATTCTCAACGGGCTGGGCGTGGAGGTGACGCAGTATTACCGCGGCGCTCAGATCCTGCGCGGCTTTGACGAGGAAGCGCGCGGGCTGATCGCGGAAAGCATGGTGGATCAGGGGATCCATCTGCATTGCGGCACCGACATCGTCGAGATGCGCCGCGCCACCGCGCAGGATCATGACGGCGCGCAGGATGGCGACATTCCCATGGGCGCGGCGCTGCAGGACATGACCGCCGATCACAGCGGCGGACGTCCGGGCGACGGTCCGGTCTGGGTCAAGGCCACCAACGGCAACACGCATGTCTTCGATCAGGTGCTGTTCGCCACGGGCCGCGTGCCCAACACTGCCGAGATGGGTCTGACCGAGGCTGGCGTGACGCTGGGCCGCCGGGGCCAGATCGAGGTGGACAAGTTCAGCCAGACCAGCGTGCCATCGGTCTATGCCATCGGCGACGTGACCGACCGGGTCAACCTGACGCCGGTGGCCATCCGCGAGGGCATGGCCTTTGTCGAGACGGTGTTCCGCGGCAATCCTACGCCGGTGGATCACGGCCTGATCCCCTCGGCGGTGTTCACCCAGCCGGAATTCGGCACGGTGGGCCTGTCGGAAGAACAGGCAGCGGAGCAGGAGCCCATCGAGGTCTATGTGACCTCGTTCCGGCCCATGCAGACCGCCTTTGCCGGACGCCCCGACCGGGTGATGATGAAGCTGGTGGTGGCACAGGACAGCCGGCGGGTGCTGGGGTGCCATATCGTCGCGCCCAATGCGGGGGAAATGATCCAGCTCGCCGGGATCGCCGTAAAGATGGGCGCGACCAAGGAGGATTTCGACCGGACCGTGGCGGTGCATCCGACCATGGCCGAAGAGATCGTGACCCTGCGCAAACCCGTTCGCACCGCTTGAAAATCCTGTGCGAATGCACAGGTTGGAAGTGGACACACAGGGACGATATTCAGAGGGAAGAGAGTTCATGGCAGGACACGGCGGCGGCCCTTGGGGCGGCGGTGGTAACAGGGGCGGCAACGGTCGTCCCCCCGGCGGAGGCGGCGGCAAGCGCCCGGAAGATCCGCAGATCCCCGAGATCGACGAACTGATGAAAAAGGGTCAGGAACGGCTGCGCGTGCTCATGGGCGGGCGCGGCGGTGGTGCCAATAACGGCGGCGGAAGCGGTTCGGGCGGCGGGTTCTCCGGCGGCCCGAAACTGACGCGCGGCACGATCATCGTCGGCGCGCTGGTCGCGGCGGGGGTCTGGGCGGCGCTCAGCTTTTACACCGTGCGCCCCGAAGAGCAGTCGGTGGAACTGTTCCTTGGCAGCTATTCCTCGACCGGCTCGCCGGGCCTGAATTTTGCGCCTTGGCCGTTCGTCACGCATGAGGTGGTCAACGTCACCTCCGAACGGACCGAGACGATTGGCGGCGGGCAGGCCAACGGCTCCGAAGGGCTGATGCTGACCACCGATGCAAATATCGTGGACATCGAGTTTCAGGTGGTCTGGAACATCAACGATCCGGCCAAGGTGCTGTTCAACATCCGCGATCCGCAGCTGACCGTGCAGGCCGTTTCCGAGGCGGTGATGCGCGAGATCATCGCGGCGTCGAACCTCGCGCCGATCCTCAACCGCGACCGCGGCATCATCGCCGACACCGCGCGGCAGGAAATCCAGCAGACGCTGGACGAGTATGAAAGCGGCATCACCATCGTGCGGATCAACCTTGATACCGCCGACCCGCCCCGCGAAGTGATCGACGCCTTCCGCGAAGTGCAGGCCGCCGAACAGGAACGCGACCGGCTGCAGCGTCAGGCCGATGCCTATGCCAACCGCGTCGTGGCCGAGGCCCGTGGTCAGGCCGCGCAGATCCGCGAAGAGGCCGAAGGCTATCGCGCGCAGGTCGTCAACGAGGCGCTGGGTGAGGCGTCGCGCTTCTCCGCCGTGCTGGCGGAATACGCCAAGGCGCCCGAAGTCACCCGCCGCCGTCTCTATCTGGAGACGATGGAACGGGTGCTGGGCGGGGTCGACAAGACCATCCTCGATCAGGGTGTGACCGGCGGCGCGCAGGGCGGTGGCGTGGTGCCTTACCTGCCGCTGAACCAGCTGAACCGCAGCACCAGCACCGCAGGGGGGAACTGAGCCATGCGCAAGACGACCTTCATCCTGCCCGCGATCGTTGTTCTGGCCATCGTCGCCATGTCCTCGATCTTTGTGGTGGACGAGCGCGAAAAGGCGCTGGTCATGCAGTTCGGCCAGATCCGCTCCGTCAAGGAAAGCCCAGGGCTTGGCTTCAAGATCCCGGTCATTCAGGAGGTGGTGAAATATGACGACCGCATCCTGTCGCTTGACACCGAAACCATCGAGGTGACGCCCTCGGATGACCGCCGTCTGGTGGTCGACGCCTTCGCCCGCTACCGCATCGCCGATGTGGTGCAGTTCCGTCAGGCCGTAGGTCTGGGCGGGGTCCGCACCGCAGAGGACCGGCTGCAGGGCATCCTGAACGCGCAGATCCGCGAGGTTCTGGGTGCGGATCAGGTGACGTCGGACGTGATCCTGTCGACTGACCGCCGCATCCTGACCAACCGCATCCGCGATCAGGCCCGCGCACAGGCGCTGTCGCTGGGGCTCGATGTGGTGGACGTGCGGCTGAAGCAGACCAACCTGCCGTCGCAGAACCTTGAAGCCACCTTTGCCCGGATGCGCGCCGAGCGTGAACGGGAAGCGGCGGACGAGATCGCCCGCGGCAACGAGGCCGCGCAGCGGGTGCGGGCTCTGGCCGACCGGACCGTGGTGGAAACCCAGTCCGCCGCCAGCCGCGACGCCGACATCATCCGCGGTGAGGCCGATGCCGAACGTAACGGCATCTTCGCCGAAGCCTATGGCGCGGATCAGGAGTTCTTTGGCTTCTACCGCTCGCTGCAGGCCTATGAGACGGCGCTGGGGCAGGGCAACTCCTCGCTGGTCATGACCCCGGATGGCGAGTTCTTCGAGTATTTCAAGAGCCAAGGCTCGCAGGGAATCCCCACCGCCGCCGCGGCGGCGGATGCTCCGGCAGCGGAAGCTCCGGCCGAAGACGCTCCGGCAGCAGAGACGCCGGCGGAACAGACCCCGGCAGCCCCGGCAGCAGAACCGCAGACCGAGGCAGCCCCGGCAGAGGAGGCCCCGGCAGCGGACGGCCCCGAAGCCGAGCCCGCCGCCCCGGTCACGCCCGGCAGCAACTGACCCCGCACCACGCGCGAGGACAAACGACAAGGGCCGGTCGAAAGACCGGCCCTTTTTGCGTGACGTTCCCCCACGGGGTCAGTCCTGACGGCATGAGGTGCCCCGATGTCGCGGGCGGGAAAGGGAACACCCCAGACGCTGTGGCGCAACTTGGTCGTTGCGGGGGCATAGGGGGGGACGACGCTGCTGCCGCGGGATTTCATCCTTGCCCGCCTGCCGGCCTTGGTCCTGCCGTCGCAGCGGCGCGGTTGGGACGTCACAAGGCGGAGCTGCCCGTCCGGCGTTCGGGCCTGATCCCGCAGCAAGAGCCGGTCTGCGGGATCAGAGGGGGCCCGACCGGGGGTCGCCCGGTCGGGCCATGGCACCGCGCGTGGTGCTGACGGACGCGCGGCTTTGCCAAGGTCAGGCCGTCGTCGGGCCGCGCCACTTCGGGATCAGCTGGCGCAGGGCGATCGGGACCACCAGCAGCAGGCCGATGGCCGTGGAAGTCAGGTTCGGCGCGACCAGCAGGATTGCGGCGAAGACCAGCACGATGCGTTCGAACCAGTAAAGCGGGGCAAAAAGCCAGCTCGACACCGCAGAGGCCAGAACCCAGATCCCGAGGATGGCGCCGCTGAAGGCCAGCGCGAAGGCCTCCCATGTGAAGCCGTCGGTCACGAGCAGCAGCGCGGGCTGGAAGGCAAAGACGAAGGGCACCAGCGCCTTGCCCATGCTCAGCCGGAACGCCGTGTTCCCGGCCTTGAAGGCATTCGCCCCCGCGATCCCCGCACCGGCATAGGCGGCCATCGCCACGGGGGGTGTCACATCCGCCAGCACCCCGTAATAGAACACGAAGTAATGCGCGACCATCGGCTGCACGCCCAGCATGCCAAGGATCGGCGCGGCCACCGCCACCATGATGATGTAATTTGCAGTGGTGGGGATGCCGCAGCCCATCAGGATGCAGACGATTGCGGTCAGGATCAGGGTGAACAGCAGCGTCAGCGAGGCGACGGTCATCAGCTCGAAAGGCAGGAAGGCCAGCGTGTCATGCAGCGAGGTGGCCCAGCCCTGCGCGATGCTTGTCACCATATAGGCGATCTTGAAACCTACGCCGGTCAGGGTGACGATGCCGATCACGACGCCGACAAGCGCCGCGGCGGCGGTCACCGACAGCGACTGCTTGGCGCCAAGGATGAAACCTTCGACGATGCCGGTCACGGTGCCCTTGAGGCCGTCGGCAAGGCCCGAGGCCTGCACCTGCTGGATCGCAAGCACGAGGATACAGGCGGTGATCGAGTAGAAGGCGGCAGCAAAGGGCGTGCGGCCCGACAGCAGCACCGCGACGAGGATCACCAGCGGAAGGACGGACAGCCAGCCTGCCTTCAGCACCTTCCACGCATTCGGAAGCTCGTCCGCCGAGAGACCACGCAGGCCAAGACGCCGCGCTTCAAGGTGAACCTGCACCAGCACGCCAAAGAAATGCATGAAGGCGGGCACAAGTGCCGCAGTCAGGATCGTGGTCAGCGGAACGCCCAGATATTCGATCATCAGGAAGGCGACTGCCCCCATGACCGGGGGCGTGATCTGCCCGCCGGTCGAGGCGGCGGCCTCGACCGCGGCGGCGAAGTGGCGCGGATAGCCGACGCGGATCATCGCGGGGATGGTCAGCGCGCCGGTGGTCACCGTGTTGGCGATGGAGGATCCGGAAATCGAGCCGAGCAGGGCGGAGGACAGCACCGACACCTTTGCCGGGCCGCCCGCGTAGCGTCCGGCCAAGGCGGAGGCGATGTCGATGAAAAGCTGGCCAAGGCCGATCCGCGTCGCCATCACGCCGAACAGCACGAAATGGAACACGTAAGTGGCGATCACGCCAAGTGCTGTGCCGTAGATGCCCTGCGAGGTCAGGTATAGGTGGTTGACGATGTTCGACCAGCTGGCGCCGGGATGCACGAGGATCCCCGGCATGGCCTGCCCGAAATAGGCATAGGCGATGAACAGCAGCGCGATCACCGGCAGCGGCCAGCCCATGGAGCGCCGCACGGCCTCCAGCAGCACCACGATCAGGATCGTCCCCATCACCACGTCGATGGGCAGCGGATTGCCGACCCGGAAGGCCAGTTCGCTGTAGATCCACGGAACGTAAAGCGCGCTGATGATGCCCGCGATGGCAAGCACCCAGTCCAGCAGCGGCAGGCCGAATGGCGCGCGCCCGCTGCTGGCATGCTCCTGCTTGCCGAAGGCAGAGAAGCTCAGGAACACGACCAGCAGCGTCAGGCCCAGATGCAGCCCGCGATGCACCGTCGCCTGAGGAATGCCGAAACCGGCCGTGTAATAATGATAGCAGGACAGCAGGAACAGGACCGCGCCGGTGGTCAGGGCCAGCGGTCTGGCCAGCTTGCGGAACCGGAGTTCCGGGTCGAATTCCTCTTCGATCGCCTGCAGTTCTTCGGCGGTCAGGTGACGGACGTCCTCGCCGTCCTTGCTGCGATCCTCGGTCATTCACTGCTCTCCTGGGGGGCAAAAGGGGGCCGCGCCGGACGCAACCCCCTGAAAAAGCCAAGCGGCGCGGGATCGATCCCGCGCCGCCGTGACATGTTACTGAAGCAGGCCCGCTTCCTTGTAGAACTTCTCGGCGCCGGGGTGCAGCGGCACACCGATGCCGTTCAGCGCGGTGTCCTTGGTGATCAGCTTGCCCTTGGCGTGACCGGCATCCAGCTGCTTGCGGGTGTTGTCGTTCCACAGCGCCTTGGTGATCTCGTAGATCAGATCTTCGGGCTGCTCGGCGCTGGTGATCCACTGCGCGCCGACCGACAGCGTGGTCACGTCGTCGGCATTGCCCTCATAGGTGCCGCCGGGCACGGTGTCTTCGGCGAAGAACTTGAATTCTTCGCAGATCTTCGGCGCGTCGTCACAGCTGATCGGGATCACCTTGACGTCATGCTGGCTGGCCAGTTCCGAAATGGCACCGGCGGGGTAGCCGCCGACGAAGAAGAACGCATCCATGGCGCCATCGCGCATCCGGTCCGCAGCCTGATCGGGCTTGAGGAATTCGGGGGTGATGTCTTCCTCGGAGAGGCCGTAACCGTCAAGGATGATCCGCGCATCGACCAGCGTGCCCGATCCCGGCTCGTCCATGGAGACGCGCTTGCCCTTCAGATCGGCGACCGTGCTGATGCCGGACTCGGCGCTGGCGATCAGGTGGATGCTTTCGGGATAGAGGTTGGCGATGGCGCGCAGGCTTTCGACCGCAGGCTTGCCTTCCCAGATGCCGGTGCCGGTATAGGCCCAGGTCGCGACGTCGGACTGGGAAAAGCCGGATTCAAGCGTGCCGCCAGCAATGGCGTTGATGTTCGCGACCGAGCCGTTCGCGGACAGGGCAGAGGCGACGAGGCCGGGAACGCCGCAGGATCCGCCCTCTTCGCAGGAGCGCGAGCCCGGCGGGTTCGAGATCGCGTTCGCGAGAAGACCCCCGATCGGGTAATAGGTCCCGGCGGTGCCGCCGGTGCCGATGCGGAAGAAGCTCATCTCCTGCGCGCCGGCAGACGAAGCGGCAACGCCAAGGGCCAGCGCAGCGCTGGCAACGATCTTCATATGTTTCATGGTCTCCACAATCCTCCGTGCAGTGTCATGCCGGAAGTTAATCCGACGGGAAGACACGATACAAGCCTTCACCTGACGGCTCCGTTACATCCCGTGATCTGGCGTGCAAGTCCTTGGGGTCGATGAAACGGCGTCCTGATGGCCATGAACGCGGCTTGCGAGGCCCGTTTCCGCGCGATCAGCCTGCGCCGCGCGGCATCGGGGACACAGCGCTCCTGCGCGTCTCTCCCTCCCGCCCGCGGTGGGGGACGCGGGCGCGCAGTGCCCTTGCTGCCTGCGGTTTCTGGCGGGGCGGGCAGGGCGGAGGGGGGATGCAGCGCTCACCGCGCTTTCACCGTCAAGTCACATGGGCTTGACAGGCTGAAACCATTTCTTCCGTGGTGCCGCCGCGCACCTATGTTAGGTTTGTTCATGAGGAGGCGGGGCAGGTGTGCCGTTGCGCGACCTGCTGCCCAACAGAAGGAGTCCCCGGTGAAACAAACCTCACTTGCAGCAACGTTCCAAGGCGCGCGTCCGCTGCGGCTGTTCTGGCTCGCGACGCTGTCCATGGTCCTGATCCTGTCGCAAAGCCTGATGGCCGCCGCCCGGGGCGCGCCCGAAAGCTTTGCCGATCTGGCCGAACGCATCAGCCCCTCGGTGGTCAACATCACCACCTCTACCATGGTGGCAGGCCGCACCGGACCGCAGGGCATCGTTCCCGAAGGCTCGCCCTTCGAGGATTTTTTCCGTGAATTTCAGGACCGCAACGGTCAGAACGGCGACAGGCCGCGCCGGTCCTCGGCGCTGGGCTCGGGCTTCGTGATTTCCGAAGACGGCTTCATCGTCACCAACAACCACGTCATCGAGGGTGCCGACGAGATCACCATCGAATTCTTCTCGGGGCGCGAACTGGTGGCCACGCTGGTGGGCACCGACCCCAATACCGACATCGCGCTGCTGAAGGTCGAGGCCGAGGAGCCGCTGCCCTTCGTCAGGTTCGGCGATTCCGACACTGCCCGCGTGGGCGACTGGGTCATGGCCATGGGCAACCCGCTGGGACAGGGCTTTTCGGTCTCGGCAGGCATCGTGTCGGCGCGCAACCGGGCGCTGTCGGGCACCTATGACGATTACATTCAGACCGATGCCGCCATCAACCGCGGCAATTCCGGCGGTCCGCTGTTCAACATGTCCGGCGACGTGATCGGGGTGAACACCGCGATCCTGTCGCCCAATGGCGGCTCCATCGGCATCGGCTTTTCCATGGCCTCCAACGTGGTGACCAAGGTTGTCGACCAGCTCAAGGAATTCGGCGAGACCCGCCGCGGCTGGCTGGGCGTGCGCATTCAGGATCTGACCCCCGACATGGCCGAGGCGCTGGGTCTGGCGGACGCCACCGGCGCCATGGTGTCGGACGTGCCGGAAGGTCCGGCGATGGATGCGGGCCTGCAGGCGGGGGATGTCATCACCTCGTTCGACGGCAAGGAGATCGAGGACACCCGGCAGCTGGTCCGGCTGGTCGGCAATACCGAGGTCGGCAAGGCGGTGCGGGTGATCGTCAACCGCAACGGCACCACCGAGACGCTGCTGGTCACGCTGGGCCGCCGCGAGGACAGCGAAGAGACCTTCCCGGCCTCGCAGCAGCAGGATCTGCCCGAAGAACCGTCGAGCATGGATCTGATGGGCCTGACCCTGTCGCCGCTGACTGCGGATCTGCGGCAGGAACTGGCGCTGGAGGACAGCGCCCGCGGGCTGGCGGTGACGGCGGTGGACGAAGCCTCCGAAGCCTTCGAGAAGGGCCTGCGTCCGGGCGATGTCATCACCGAAGCCGGGCAGGCGCAGGTGCTGAGCCTGAGCGATCTGGAGGACAAGATCGCCGAGGCGCAGGAGGCGGGCCGCAAGTCGATCCTGCTTCTGGTGCGCCGCGGCGGCGATCCGCGCTTTGTCGCGCTGTCGCTGGAGGCCACCGAATAAACGGCGGTCTGACCGGATCATCTGGAGAGGGCGGGGAGACATCCCCGCCCTTTTGCGTTGTGGCCCGGTTGCAGCGGGGGTTTCACACCCCCGCACCCCCGTGGAGTTTAGGGGCAAGATGAAGGGCCTTGCCGGGGGCTGCGGGGCGTGCGGGCGCATCGGCGCTTTGGCGTGCGACCGGGTGCCGGGGCGGGGTCTGGGGCCGTGATGACGGGCCGCAGCGGGGGCTGCGAATTTCTGGCTGCCTGCAAGCTGGGCGGCGGCGGGCGAACTGCTTAATCTTGCGGCATGGAATGCCATTTTGCGGGGGCGCGCGTGCTGTGCTCTGCCCTGTGCCGCGCGGCGCGCGGCATCCTTGGCGAAGCGGACGGGGTGCCATGAATGCAGCCCGCCGAACCAGGAACAGGGACAATTCGGAGGTATGAGATGCTTCGTCTGAAAGCAGGGATCGCGGCGCTGGCGCTGGCGGCCAGTCTGGCCGGGGCGGCGATGGCCGAGGGCACGCTGCGCATCGGCATGACGGCGGCGGATATTCCGCTGACCACCGGCCAGACCGATCAGGGCGGCGAGGGCATGCGGTTCATGGGCTATACGGTCTATGATTCGCTGATCGAATGGGATCTGACCAGCGCCGACAAGCCGTCGATGCTGATCCCCGGGCTGGCCACCGACTGGTCGGTGGATCCGGAGGACCAGACGAAATGGACCTTCACGCTGCGCGAGGGGGTGACGTTTCACGACGGTTCGCCCTTCAACGCCGAGAATGTGGTGTGGAACCTCGACAAGCTGCTGGTGGAAGGGTCGGAGCAGTACGATCCCCGGCAGGCGGCGCAGGGCAAATCGCGCATTCCCGCCATCGCGTCGTACAGCGTGGTGGATGATCTGACCGTAGAGATCGTGACCAAGGAGCCCGATGCCACGCTGCCCTATCAGCTGGCGTGGATCCTGATGTCGTCCAAGGCCAACTGGGAGGCGCTGGGCAAGGACTGGGAGCAGGTGGCGATGGCGCCTTCGGGCACCGGGCCGTGGAAGCTGGAGACCTTCGTGCCGCGCGAGCGCGCCGAGATGGTGCCTTTTGCCGATTACTGGGATGAAAGCCGCATTCCGCAGCTCGACAAGCTGGTGCTGATCCCGCTGCCGGAACCGAACGCCCGCGCGGCGGCGCTGATGTCGGGGCAGGTGGACTGGATCGAGGCGCCCGCGCCCGACACCATCCCGGCGATGGAGGGCAACGGCTTCGTCATCTCCTCCAACGCCTATCCGCATAACTGGACATGGCATCTGAGCCGGGTCGAAGGCTCGCCATGGAATGACATCCGGGTGCGCAAGGCCGCGAACCTTGCCATCGACCGTGAAGGCATGGCGCCGCTGCTGGGCGGGCTGATGGTCCCGGCCAAGGGCTTCCTGCCGCCGAGTTCGCAGTGGTTCGGCGAGCCCGAATTCGACATCAGCTATGATCTGGAGACCGCGAAGGCGCTGATGACCGAGGCAGGGTTTGGCCCGGAAAACCACCTGCAGGTGAAGGCGCTGATCTCGCCCTCGGGGTCGGGGCAGATGCTGCCGCTGCCGATGAACGAGTTTCTTCAGCAGAGCCTTGCCGAGATCTGGATCGACGTGGAGTTCATGGTCGTCGAGTGGAACCAGATGATCAACCTGTGGCGGGCGGGGGCGGCGGACCCGTCGGTCGAAGGCGCCATGTCCATCAACTTTACCTATTTCATTCAGGATCCGTTCACCGGGCTCATCCGCCATCTGGACTGCAACCTGATCGCGCCCAACGGCACCAACTGGGGCCATTACTGCGACCCCGAGATGCAGGATCTGTTCGCCCGCATCAAGACCACCTTCGATCCCGCCGAACAGGATGCGGTGATGCGCGAGACGCATGAGAAATATGTCGATGACGCGCTGTTCCTGATGGTCACCCATGACGTGGCGCCGCGCGCGCTGTCGCCGAAGGTGAAGGGATTTGTGCAGGCGCAGAACTGGTATCAGAACTTCTCGTCCATCACCATGGAGTGACCCCCACCGGGGTCGCCGCCCCTGCCGCGTTCTAGCGCGGCGGGGGCCTCAGCCAGGAGCCAGCCCGTGCTCAGCTATTTTCTCCGCCGTCTGATCCTTGTCCTGCCCGTGGCCTTCGGCGTGTCGGTCATCTGTTTCCTGCTGGTGCAGATCGCGCCCGGCGATCCGCTGACCGCGATCATGCCGGTGGATGCCACCGCCGAGGAGCAGGCGGCGATGCGCGCCGCCTATGGCTTGGACAAGCCCCTGCCGGTGCAATACGCGATCTGGATCGGCAATCTTGCGCAGGGCGATATGGGCCGGTCCATCGCCACCGGACGCCCCGTCGCGCAGGAGGTGTTCGGGGCGGTGCAGAATTCGCTGCTGCTGGCGGTGAGTGCGGCGGTGATCGCCTTTCCGCTTGGGATCTTTCTGGGGTTTCTGGCGGGTTATTTTCGCGACACGACCCTGGACAAGGTGGTGACCGCGCTGTCGATCACCGGGGTGTCGGTGCCGAATTACTGGCTGGGCATCGTGCTGGTCATCATCTTTTCGGTCAATCTGGGCTGGCTGCCGTCGATGGGGGCGGGGCCGGGCGGATCGCAGGACTGGGCCTGGGACTGGCTGCACATGCGCCATCTGGTGCTGCCCGCCGTGACGCTGGCGGTGGTGCCCATCGGCATCGTGGCGCGCACGGTGCGGGCGCTGGCGGGCGACATCCTGACCATGGATTTTGTCACGGCGCTTTACGCCAAGGGCATGAGCCGCGCGGACGTGCTGCGCCATGTCGCCCGCAACGCCGCCGCCACCGCGCTGTCGGTGATGGGGCTGCAGCTGGGCTATCTGCTGGGCGGATCGATCCTGATCGAGACGGTGTTCAACTGGCCGGGGTCGGGGTTTCTGCTGTCCAACGCCATCTTCCAGCGTGACCTGCCGCTGCTGCAGGGCACCATCCTTGTGCTGGCGCTGTTCTTTGTCGCCATGAACCTGATCGTCGATGTGGCGCAGGCCGCCATCGACCCCCGCATCAAGAGGAGCTGAGCCATGGCCTTGGCGGAAAGCGGACCCCTTGCCGGGGCCGGGGCGCAGAAGCCGCAGGGCTACTGGGCGGGTGTGGGGGCGCGGCTGCTGCGCGACCCGGTGGCGATGATCTGCGCGGCGGTGCTGCTGGCGCTGATCCTGTCGGCGGTGTTTGCGCCATGGCTGGGGCTGGCCGATCCCTACAAGGGCTCGATGATCGCCCGGCTGAAGCCGCTGGGCACCGACGGTTATCCGCTGGGCACCGACGAGCAGGGGCGCGACATGCTGGCCCGGCTGATCTATGGCGGGCGGCTGACGCTGTTCATCGGGCTGATGCCGGTGGTGCTGGCGTTCTTCATCGGATCCGCGCTGGGCATCGTGGCGGGCTATGTGGGCGGCATGGTCAATACCGTCATCATGCGGGTGGTGGACGTGTTCTTCGCCTTCCCCTCGGTGCTGCTGGCCATCGCCATTTCCGGCGCGCTGGGCGCGGGGATCGTCAACAGCCTTGTGTCGCTGACCATCGTGTTCATCCCGCCCATCACCCGCGTCGCCGAGGCGGTGACCTCGGGCGTGCGCGGCCTTGATTACATCGATGCGGCGCGCGCCACCGGTGCCAGCGCATGGACGGTGATCCGGGTGCATGTGATCGGCAACGTGCTGTCGCCGATCTTTGTCTATGCCACCTCGCTGACCAGCGTCTGCATGATCCTTGCCGCCGGGCTGTCCTTTCTGGGCATCGGGGTGCGCCCGCCAGAGCCGGAATGGGGGCTGATGCTGAACACGCTGCGCTCGGCCATCTATGTGAACCCGTGGCTGGCGGCGCTGCCGGGGGTGATGATCTTTCTGACCTCGCTGTGCCTGAACCTGCTCAGCGACGGATTGAGGAGTGCGATGAATGTCCGTGACTGAAAGCTTTGCCCAGACCCCCGACAAGGGCGGCCCCGCGCAGCCGCTGGTCATCGTGCGCGACCTGCAGAAACATTTCCCGATCCGGGGCGGCATCCTTGGCCGCACCACCGCCCATGTGCAGGCGGTGGACGGCGTGTCCTTCAGCGTCCGCAAGGGCGAGACGCTGGGCATCGTCGGCGAATCCGGCTGCGGCAAATCCACCACCGCGCGGCTGCTGATCGGCCTGATCGAAAAGGACAAGGGAGAGATCATCTTTGACGGGCAGGCGCTGGGTGAAAGCCTGAGCCTGCGCGATCTGCGCCGCGACGTGCAGATGGTGTTTCAGGACAGCTATGCCTCGCTGAACCCGCGGCTGACCATTCTGGATTCCGTGGCCTTCGGCGCGCGGGTGCAGGGGCTGGACGAGCCGGAGGACCGCGCCCGCAGCCTGATGGCGCGGGTGGGGCTTGATCCCGACCGCTTCGCGCACCGCTACCCGCACGAGCTGTCCGGCGGGCAGCGCCAGCGCGTCAACATCGCGCGGGCGCTCGCCATGTCGCCCCGGCTGGTGGTGCTGGACGAGGCGGTGTCGGCGCTCGACAAATCGGTGGAGGCGCAGGTGCTGAACCTGCTCACCGATCTGCGCCGCGAATACGGGCTGACCTATATCTTCATCAGCCATGACCTGAACGTGGTGCGCTATATCTCTGACCGCATTCTGGTCATGTATCTGGGCGAGGTGGTGGAGGTGGCGCCGGTGGACAGCATCTGGCAGCAGCAGGCGCATCCCTATACCCGGTCGCTGTTTTCGGCGATGCCGTCCATGGATCCGGACAACCGCACCAAGGTGCCGCCACTGGCGGGCGATCCGCCGAACCCGATCAACCCGCCCTCGGGCTGCCGCTTTCACACCCGCTGCCGCTATGCCGAAGCGGTGTGCAAATCCGCAGCACCCCGGCTCGGGGCCCTGCCGGGGGCGCCCGACCATCTGACCGCCTGCCATCTGCACGATGCCGCCTCCGGCCATTCAAGGGCTGGCATGGGGATCCCGGCATGACCCGGCTGCTGGACATCCGCAACCTGACGCTGCGCTTTACCGGCAAGCGGACGGTGCATGCGCTCAACAACGTGTCGCTGGCGATGGAACAGGGCGAAACGCTGGCCCTGCTGGGCGAAAGCGGCTCTGGCAAGTCGGTGACGCTGAAGGCGCTTCTGGGGCTGCTGCCGCCCAAGCGCACGCAGATCGAAGGCCAGATGACGGTGAACGGCATCGACGTGCTGTCGCTGTCGGGCCGCGCGCTGCAGAAATACCGGGGCGGCGAGGTGTCCATGGTGTTTCAGGAACCGGCGCTGGCGCTGGATCCGGTCTATACCATCGGCCATCAGATCGCGGAATCGGTGATGCGCCACAAGGGCGTGAGCCGGGCCGAAGCCATGTCCACCGCGCTTGATATGCTGGACCGGGTGCGCATTCCTTCGGCGAACCGGCGGCTGCACAATTACCCGCATGAACTGTCGGGGGGGATGCGGCAGCGGGTGATGATCGCGCTGGCACTGGCCTGCCGTCCGCGCCTGCTGCTGGCGGATGAACCCACCACCGCGCTGGATGCCACGGTGCAGATCCAGATCCTGCTGCTGCTGCGCGAATTGCAGAAGGAATTCGGCATGGGCGTGATCTTTGTCACCCATGACATTGGCGTGGCGGTGGAAATCTCGGAACGGGTGGCGGTGATGTATGCCGGCCAGATCGTGGAGGAGGGCACCACGCGCGAGATCATCAAGGAGGCCCGCCATCCCTATACCCAAGGCCTGCTGGCGGCCAACCTGCATGACGTGGCGCGGGGCGCCCGGCTTAACGCCATTCCCGGCGCGCCGCCCTCGCTGGAGGTGAAGCCCGATGCCTGCTCCTTTGCGCCGCGCTGTCCGCTGGCCCATGCCGACTGCCTGAAGGGGCTGCCGCCGATGGTGCATCCGGCGCCGCGCCGCCGCGTCGCCTGTGTCTGCGCCGAACGGATGGCTGCGGAATGAGCGCGGATCGCTGGCACTGCCTGATGCCCTATCCGCCCGCGCCTGTGCCCCATGCCGCCAGCGGGCCGCTGTCCGGCCTGCGGCTGGCGGTGAAGGATATCTTCGATGTCGCAGGCTACCCCACCGGCTGCGGCTGTCCGCTGAAGCTGGCGCAGAGCGGGATCAAGCCCCGCACCGCCTCTGCCGCGCTGGCGCTGCTGGAGGCGGGCGCGGAATTTGTGGGCAAGACCCATACCGACGAGCTGGCGTGGTCCATGTATGGCATGAACGCGCATTTCGGCACGCCGGTGAACCCCGCAGCCCCCGACCGCATCCCGGGCGGGTCCTCCTCCGGCTCTGCCGTGGCGGTGGCGGCGGGGCTTGCGGACCTCGCCATCGGTTCGGATACCGGCGGATCGGTGCGCGCGCCCGCCAGCTTCTGCGGCATCTGGGGGATCCGGCCCAGCCATGGCGCGCTGCCGCTCGATCACACGATGGAGCTTGCCGCCAGCTATGACACCTGCGGGATCTTCGCGCGGGACGGGGCGACGCTGCTGCGCGCGCTGCAGGTGCTGCTGCCTGATCCGGGCGTGGCGCTGGATGCGCCCGACCTGCTGCGCCCTGCGGACATGTGGGATCAGCTTGCACCCGCGCCGCGCGCGGTGCTCGAGCGCGCCTTTGCCGGGCAGAGCGCGCGCGAGCTGAGCATCTTTCCCCAAGGGGTCGAGGCCGCCTATGCGACCTTCCTGACCACGGTCAATGCCGATGCCCGCGACAGCGTGCTGCCCTTCATCCGCGACACCGCCATGCCGCTGGTGCGTGGCATCGACGGGCGCGTCGCCGCCGCCGAGGCGCTGACCGAGCCAGAGATCGCGCAGGCCCGCGCTGACCGCGCCGTGTTTGCTGCGGAACTGGATGCGCGGCTGGGGCCGCAGGGCGTGCTGCTGGCGCCGGTGGTGCATGACGCGCCCTTCAGGCTCGACGCGCCGCTCGCGGTGTTCGACAGCTACCGCCATCACGCCATGCGGCTTTTATGCGTGGCAGGGCTTGCGGGACTGCCGCAGGTGGTGTTTCCGGCAGGGCAGGTGGAGGGCGCGCCCTATGGCGCTGCCCTGATCGGCCCGCGCGGATCCGATCTGGCGCTGCTGGCGCTCGCCTGCGAGATGACGAAAGGACAGACCCATGGATCCCATTGAACAGCGTCTGGCAGAGCTTGGCCTGTCGCTGCCCCCCTCCGCGCCGTCCCGCGCGCTGTTCCTGCCCGGCAAGATCAGCGGCAACCTGCTGTTCCTCTCCGGCCAGATCTGCGAATGGGAAGGGGTTCCGCAATATTTCGGCCCGGTGGCCGAGGGGTTCGACATGGACACGGGGCAGGCGGCGGCGCGGATGTGCGCGCTGAACCTGCTTTATTCCATCAAGACCGTGGCGGGGTCGCTGTCGCGGGTCAGCAGCGTGATCCGGCTGGGGGGCTTTGTCGCGGCGCCGCCGGGGTATGGCGAAGGGCCGTTCATCGTCAACGGTGCGTCGCAGCTGTTCATCGATCTTTACGGCGAGGCGGGGCGGCATGCGCGCACCGCGGTCAATGTCGCCTCGCTGCCTGCCAATGCGCTGGTGGAAATCGACGCGGTGGTGGAGCTTGGCTAGGCCCGTCCTGCTGATGAACCCCAACAGCAGCGAAGCCACCACGCGGGCCATGGTGGCCATTGCCGCCCGGGTCTTGCCCGAGGTCGAAGGCTGGACCGCGCCCGCCGGACCGCCGCTGCTGACCGATCCGGCGGTGCTGGCGCAGGCGGGCGATCTGGTGGCGGCGGCGGAGGTGCCACAGGGCATCGCGGCGGTGATCGTGTCGGCCTTTGGCGATCCCGGTCAGGCGGCGCTGGCGGCGCGGCTTGCCGTGCCGGTGGTGGGCATTGGCGGGGCTGCGGCGCGGGCGGCGGCGCGGGGCGGCAGACGCTTTGCGGTGGTCACCCACACACCCGCTTTGGTTGAGTCCATCGACGCGCTGATGCGGCAGGCCGCCCCCGGGGAGGGCTGGCTGGGCACCTTTCTGGCCGAGGGCGATCCCGCCGTTCTGGGGGCTGATCCGCCGCGGCTGGATGCCGCGTTGCTGGCCGCGATCCACCATGCGACAGCCGCCGGGGCAGAGGTGGTCATCATCGGCGGCGGCCCCTTGGGAGAGGCGGCAGAGCGACTCAGGCACCTGTCGCCATGCCCGCTGGTTTCGCCCATTTATGAGGCAGCGCAGGAAGTGCTAGCAAAACTTTGCCGGTAGAGCGGTCAACAGGCGAAAAACCGCCAAAAATATGCACAAAAAAACAGCACATTTTCGGGCGTTCGGCGAAGTTTTGCTACAGTGCAGCGAAACCTCGCTTTACAGGGAACCCCCTTTGATTACGGGGTGTTGTGTTTCCCGATGCGGAAACCACATTCCGCTCCAGCCTTGTTCACGGAGCAAACTTTTGCGGAATCACCCGACCCTGACCCCTGCCATGCCCGGAAACTCCCTTCAGGCGCGGCCCAGCCGTCGCCGTTTCCTGACCAGCCTTGCCGGATCGGTCGCGGTGCCCGCTCTTCTTGGGGCCTCGCCGCTGATCGCGCAGGACGCTGCCGCCCCGACGCCGCCGCCCGAAGACGCCGGCAGCCCGTTTTCCTTTGACCTGCTGTCGGAGGGGATGGCGCGCGCCGCCATGAGCCCGCCGCGCAACCCTGAGGTGATCGAGGGGTTTCTGGCCGATCTGGATTACGACGGCTACCAGCGCATCCGCTTTGATCCCGAACGTGCCCGCTGGCGCGAGCCGGATGTGGGATTCCGCCTGAGCGCCTTTCATCTGGGCTGGCTTTTCGAGACCCCGGTGCACCTGTTCGAGGTGGTGGACGGCCAGTCCCGCCCGATGACCTTCGGCACGCAGGATTTCGACTATTCCAGCCTTGAGAGCGTGGAGATTCCCGCCGACACCCCCATGCCGGGCGTGGCCGGGTTCCGGCTGAACACGCCGCTGAACCGCGCCGACATCTTTGACGAACTGGTGGCCTTTCTGGGCGCCAGCTATTTCCGGGCGCTGGGGCGCGGCACGCTCTACGGGCTCAGCGCGCGCGGGCTTGCGGTGAACACCGGCCTTGCCGCCGGGGAGGAATTCCCGCGCTTCAGCGATTTCTGGCTGGAACGCCCGCAGCCGGGCGCCGAGACGCTGACGCTTTATGCGGCGCTGGAAAGCCAGTCGGTGACCGGCGCTTACCGGTTCATCATCCGTCCCGGCACCGACACGCAGATCGACGTGACCGCCCGGCTGTACCTGCGCAACGACATCGAACAGCTTGGCATCGCGCCGCTGACCTCCATGTTCCTTTATGGCGGTGCCGATGCCGGGGAGTTCGACGATTTCCGCCCGGCGGTGCATGACAGCGAGGCGCTGGTGTTGACGACGCGGGCGGGCGCCACCATCTATCGTCCTCTGAACAACCCGCCGCGGCTTGCCAGCAGCTATTTCGGGGCGATGAGCCCGAAAAGCTTTGGTCTGGTGCAGCGCACCCGCGATTTCAGCGAATACCTTGATGCAGAGGCGCATTACGAAAAGCGCCCGACGCTGATGGTGGAACCGCTGGGCGACTGGGGCGAGGGCTCGGTGCGGCTGGTGGAGATTCCGTCCAAGCTTGAAGCCAATGACAACATCGTCGCCTACTGGATCCCCGATGTGGACACCACGGCGGGCGCGGCGCTGGAATTCTCGTACCGGCTGAGCTGGGGTCTGGCGCCCGAGGGTGACGGATCGGTTGACCGGGCGCGCGTGGTGCGCACCCGCGTCGGCAAGGGCGGCGTTTCGGGGATGGAGCAGGACACCGATCGGCGGAAATTCGTCATCGATTTTGAAGGCGGCCTTCTGGGGGAACTTCCGGGGGACGCCGAAGTTGAGGTGCAGACAACTGCCGTGCGCGGCGAGATCGCCGAAGCCGTGGTAAGCCGCATTTCAGGGACCAACACCTGGCGGCTGGTGCTGGAAGTAGAAGCCCCCGGCGGAACAGCCGCGGAACTTTCGGCGGAATTGATCGGCTACGGCCATACACTGACAGAAACCTGGACCTATCAATGGGTGAAGGAATGAGTGCTGAACTGAATAACATGAGCGATCTGAGCCAAGCCGCGCTGGTGGAACAGCCGCACTGGGCTCCGCCGGAGGCGCCGCTCGAGATGCCGGAGCAGGTGGTTGAGACCGAGGTCCAGCCCGCCGCCTGGCTGCATGACTGGGTGCAGCGCGTGCTGCTGCCCCGTCAGCGGATCTGAGGAGCGCGCCCATGCCCGTGCTGCCGCGGCCCAGTCGCTCCACCATCGCCATCAGGGCCACGGCGGTGATCTTTTCACTGCTGGCAGCCGGGACAGCCACGGTGCTGCTGCTTGAAGTTGCGCTGCAGGACGGGTCCGACCTGTGGGATTACGTCCGCGCGGTGCTGATCCTTGTCACCACCGCATGGCTCGCCTGGGGGGCGGGTCTGGCGCTGAGCGGGCTTGCCCCGCAGCGGCGCACCTCCGTGCCCGAAATGCAGGAGCCCCAGCCGCCCACCGTGGTGCTGGTGCCGATCTGCAACGAGGATCCGGTGACCACCTTCGCCCGCATTGCCGCGATGGACCGCTCCATCCGGCAGGCGGGAGTTGCGGCGCATGTGGCGATCCTGTCCGACACGCGCGATCCGCAGGCCGCCGATCTGGAGCGGCGCACTTTCGTGCGCCTGCTGCAGGAGACCGAAGGCGAGGGCCGCATCTTCTACCGCCGCCGCACTGACAACCGGGGCCGCAAGGCCGGCAACGTGGAGGATTTTTTCCGCAAGTCGGGCTCTGCCTACGAGCTTGCGGTGATCCTTGATGCTGACAGCCTGATGGAAGGATCCGCGATCCGCGCCATGATCGCGCGGATGCAGGCGGATTCCGGTCTGGGGCTGCTGCAGACCCTGCCGCGCGTGATCGGCGGGCGGTCGTTCTTTGCCCGCGCGATGCAATTCGCGGCGGCCTTTCACGGGCCGGTCTTCACCCGGGGACTGGCGCGGATGCAGGGCGCGGCGGGGCCGTTCTGGGGCCATAACGCCATCGTGCGGGTCCGTGCCTTTGCCGCAAGCTGCGCGCTGCCGGAACTGCAGGGCAAGCCGCCCTTTGGCGGGCATATCCTCAGCCATGACTATGTGGAGGCGGCGCTGCTGGCCCGCGCGGGCTGGAAGGTGGAGGTCGATTCCACCATCAACGGTTCCTTCGAGGAGGGGCCGGAAAACCTGCTGTCCTTCGCCAAGCGCGACCGCCGCTGGTGTCAGGGCAACCTGCAGCACATGCGCCTGCTGACCGCGCCCGGCCTTGCGCCGTGGAGCCGGTTCGTCTTTGTGCAGGGCATCTTTGCCTATCTGGTGTCGCTGCTCTGGGCGGGGTTCCTCGTGGCCTCGCTGATCGCGGCGATCACGGCCCCCGTGCCGGATTACTTCCCCGATCCGCATCAGCTTTTCCCGGTTTTCCCCTCGGACCGCACCAAGGAGATGATCGCGCTGATGCTGGGCATCTTCGGCCTGCTCATCATGCCGAAATTCGCCATTCTGCTGGAATCGGTGCTGGCGCGCCGCGATGCGGGCTTTGGCGGCTGGGGCCGCGCCGCGCTGTCGGTGCTGGCCGAAATCCTGCTCACCTCGCTGATTGCGCCGCTGATGCTCATGTATCAGACCCGCGCCGTGCTGCAGGTGCTGTCGGGGCGCGATGGCGGCTGGCCCGCCAGCCAGCGGGCCGAAGGCTGGCTGAGCCTGCGGCAGGGCGTGCGGGCGGGGCTGTGGATCATGGTGACCGGCGCGCTGGCGCTTGGCGCCACCGCGCAGCTGTCGCCGGGGCTGGCGCCTTGGCTGCTGCCTGTCAGCCTGCCGATGATCCTTGCGCCCGCGCTGATCGCATGGACCTCGCGTCCGCTGACCCACAAGCTGTTCATCACCCCCGACGAGCTTGATCCCTCGCCGGTGGTGCGCGACTACCGCGCCACGGTGGCCCGCTGGACCGACGGTCCTGCCGCTGCCGCCGTGCCGCAGGGCGCACCCCTGCCGGGCGGAGGGACAAGCCATGCCGCCGCCTGACACCAAAGCGACACCGGCCCAGCAGGGCGACGCCAAGAAACTGGTGACGTTTCCGGGCGTGCCAGAAGGCACGGTCCGTCGCCCCCGCGACCCGCGCATCGACGCCTTTCGCGGCCTCGCGCTGGTGATGATCTTCGTCAATCACGTGCCGGGCAACCCTTATGAGGCGCTGACCATCCGGAACTTCACCTTTTCGGACGCGGCTGAGACTTTTTTCATCATGTCGGGCATCGCGGCGGGTCTGGCCTATGCCGGGCGCTTCCTGCCGGAGGCGCGGGCGCGCACCGGGCTCTGGCATGGCGTGGCTCCGATGTGGGGGCGCAGCTGGACGCTGTATCTGGCGCATCTGTTCCTGACCGCTTGGGCCATGGCGATCTATGCCGCCGCTTCGGGCATGTTCGGGATGCCGGAGCTTCTGGCGCAGATCAACCTGCGCCCGGTTTTCGCCACCACCGAAGAGGCGCTGTTCGGCGTCGCCGCGATGACCCACCAGCTGGGCTATGTGAATATCCTGCCCGCCTATACCGTGCTGCTCTTCGCCGGTCCGGTGCTGGTGCTGCTGGGGCTGTGGCGGCTGGGGGCGCTGCTGGCGCTGTCGGGGCTTTTGTGGTTCGCCGCCGGGCTGTGGCGGCTGAACCTGCCGAATTTCCCCAATGAAGGCGGCTGGTTCTTCAACCCGCTGTCATGGCAGCTGCTGTTCGTGGTGGGGCTCGCCATCGGTCTGCGCCTGCGCGACGGGCAGCGGCTGGTGCCCCGCTCAAAGCCGCTTTTCGCGCTGGCGGCCGGGTTCTGCCTGCTGGTGCTGGTGTGGAAACACGTCCCCGCCGTGGCAGAGGTGCTGAACCACCAGATGTCGCGTCTGGCCGATCTGGGCGCGCCGTTCCATCTGGTCAGCCATGACAAGACCTATGTCGCGGTGCCGCGCCTGCTGAACGTGCTGGCGCTGGCCTATGTGCTGTCCTGCCTGCCGATGGTCACCGCCGCCTCGGCGCATCGCTGGGCCGCGCCGCTGCGGCTGCTGGGGCGGCAGGGGCTGATCGTGTTCTGCACCGGCACGCTGCTGTCGCTGGTGCTTCAGGTCATCATCGCCGGGGCGGGCGAGCCGCGCTGGATGGCATGGATCCTGCCGCCGGTCGGGGTGGCGATCATGCTGGGCATCGCGTGGCTGGCCATGCCGCGCAAGCCCATTGCCCCGCGTCAGGGCAGCGCACAGGCGCAGGGCGGCGTGGTGGCGCGCCCCGCAGGAGCCCGCGCCAGCTAAGCGCGGCTCACGGAAACGTCAGACCGAAAAGGCCCCGCCGCAATGACTTTTGCGGCGGGGCCTTCATCTTGCGGCGTGTAACGCTTGGTCCTGCGACCCATGCCGGATGACAGACGCAAAGGAACCTTCATGCCGATCCGACCCGTTCTGCGGACAGTTGCCGTGTTTGCCGCGCTGAGCCTTGCTGCTCCGCTGACAGCCCAGGTGCCGCCCTCTGGCGCTGCCCAAGCCCGGGAGGTGGGAGTGGTCACGCTGGAACGGGCGCAGGTGCCCTATCAGGTCACGCTGCCGGGCCGCTCGGTCGCCTTTGACGAGGTGGCGGTGCGTCCGCGCGTGTCCGGCATGATCTCGGAAATTGCCTATGAACCGGGGCGGAACGTGGCGGCGGGGGATCTGCTGTTCCGCATCGAAGGCGACACCTATGCCGCCGATGTCGCCGCCGCCGAGGCCGATCTGGAGGGCGCGCGCGCCGCGCTGCAATCCGCCGAGGCGACGCTGAGCCGCTATCAGCGCCTGTCGGGCACCGGGGTCGCCGCCACCGAGGTGGAGACGGCGGAAGTGTCGGTGGCGCAGGCCCGCGCCACGGTCAGCGCGGCAGAGGCGGCGCTGGATCTGGCGCGGCTGGAGCTGGACCGCACCACCATCACCAGCCCCATCGACGGCATCGTGGCGCTGCCCGAGGTGTCGGTGGGCGATCTGGTCACCGCCAACCAGACCGATGCGCTGACCACGGTGACGCGGATCGACCCGATCTATGTGGACGTGCAGGAATCCATCCGCCGCATTCAGGAGGTGCGCGCCCGGTTCGAGGCGGGCACGCTGATGCCCGGAGAGGTGCGCGACGTGACGCTGGAGCTGGAAACCGGCACCCGCTATGACGGGCAGGGCAGTTTCGTGTCGCCGCCGATCAGCGTGTCCACCACCACGGGCACCTCTGCCATCCGCTTCAGCTTTCCCAATCCCGACCGCCGCATCCTGCCGGGGCAGTTCCTGCGGGTGCATATCAGCGTGGGCACGGCGCAGGCGATCCTTGTGCCGCAGGGCGCCACCTCGCGCGCAGGTGATGGCAGCCTGACCGCCTTTGTGGTGACCGATGGCGTGGCCGAAGAACGGATGCTGACCGAAGAAGGCACCTTCGGCAATGACTGGGTGGTGACCGAAGGCGTGACCGAAGGCGAGACGCTGGTGGTCGACGGGCTGCGCAACCTGATGGCTGGGGCCGAGGTGCGCCCGGTTCCGGTCGCCATTTCCGAAGAGGGCGTGGCGGTCCGCGCCGATGGCCAGAGCGAAAGCTTCACATCCCCCGCCGCCGCCTCCGGCGACAGTCCTCCTGTCGCCTCCGGTGACGCCTCCGGCGACGAGGGCTGATCCATGGGACATTTCTTCATCGGGCGCCCGGTTTTCGCTTGGGTGCTGGCCCTGCTGACCATGCTGGGCGGCGCCTTTGCCGTGCTGACCCTGCCGGTCAGCCAGTATCCCGACATCGCGCCGACCTCGGTGCGCATCTCTGCCAGCTATCCCGGCGCCACCGCCGAGGCGGTGCAGAATTCCGTCACCCGCGAGGTCGAGGACGCGATGACCGGGCTGGAGGGGATGCTCTACATGACCTCCAGCTCGTCACAGGGCTCATCCTCCATCGAGATCACCTTTGACGAAAGCGTGGATCCCATCGACGCGCAGAACGAGGTGCAGTCCAAGGTCAGTCAGGTCGAGGGCCGCCTGCCCACATCGGTGCAGAGCCAGGGCGTGCGGGTGTCGCGCTCCAGCTCGTCGATCCTGCTGGTGGGGGCGCTGGTGGACACGTCCGGCACTTACAGCACGCTGCAGCTTGGCGACATCATGTCCACCACGGTCGAAGGCCCGGTCGAACGGACCGATGGCGTGGGTGGCGTGCAGAGCTTCGGTTCGGGCTATGCCATGCGCATCTGGCTCGATCCGCTGTCGCTGGCGCGCTACCAGCTGACGCCCTCGGACGTGACCAGCGCCGTGCAGGAGCAGAATTCCACCGTGTCCGTGGGTTCGCTGGGCGAACAGCCCACGCTGACCGGGCAGCAGTTCACCGCCACCGTCACCGCGCAAAGCCAGCTCACCACGGTGGAGGAATTCCAGAGCATCCTGCTGCGCTCCTCCGAAGAGGGGGGCGTGGTCCGGCTGGGCGATGTCGCCCGGGTCGAGATCGGGCAGGAAAGTTACGGCGGCGGCTCGCGGTTCAACGGGCTCGCCTCTTCGGGCTTTGGGGTCAATCTTGAAACCGGGGCCAATGCGGTGGACACCGCCGCCGCCGTGCGCGCCACGCTGGACCGGCTTGCCCCGGCGCTGCCCGAAGGCGTGGAATTCCGCATCGCCTATGACACCTCGCCCTTTGTCGAGCTGTCCATCGAGCGGGTCTATCACACGCTGATCGAGGCGGTGGTGCTGGTGCTGGCGGTGCTGCTGATCTTCCTGCAAAGCTGGCGCGCCACGCTGATCCCGCTGATCGCGGTGCCGGTGGTGCTGCTGGGCACCTTCGGAGTGCTGCTGGTCACCGGCTTCACCATCAACACGCTGACCATGTTCGCCATGGTGCTGGCCATCGGTCTTCTGGTCGATGACGCCATCGTGGTGGTGGAAAATGTCGAACGGCTGATGGAGGAGCAGAAGCTGTCGGCGTTCGAGGCCACCAGACAGTCCATGGCGCAAATCACCACGGCGCTGATCGGCATCAACGTGGTGCTGGCGGCGGTCTTTCTGCCCATGGCGTTTTTTGGCGGCTCCACCGGCGTGATCTACCGGCAGTTTTCGGTGACCATGGTGGCGGCCATGGCGATTTCGCTGATCATGGCGATCATCCTTGCGCCGCCCATGTCGGCGCGGCTGCTGCGCCCCAGCCACGGGCCCGCGCGGTTTGCGCCTGCGCGCTGGTTCAACAGCGGGCTCGCGCGCCTGACGGCGGGCTATGGCCGCGTGGTGCGGGCCAGCCTGCGCGCGCCTGCCATGGTGCTGGTGGTGCTGGCGCTGGTGCTGGGCGGCGCATGGGCGGTCTATGACCGGCTGACCTCCTCGTTCATTCCGACCGAGGATCAGGGCGTGCTGATGACCATCATCTCGCTGGACGAGGGCGCCACCACGCAGCAGACGCTGGCCACGGTGGAGCGGGTCGAGGAGTATCTGCTGACCGAAGAACGTGCTGCGGTGGAAAGCACCTTCGCCTCGCTGGGCTTCGGCTTTGGCGGGTCGGGGCAGAATCAGGCCATGGTCTTCGTCAAGCTGCGCGATTTTGCTGAACGCGAGGGCGATCCTGACTTGGCCGCCGAGGCGGTGGCGGGCCGCGCCACCATGGCCTTTGCCGCCAACCGGTCGGGGCAGATCTTTGTCACCCAGCCGCCCGCGATCCGGGGCATCGGCAATACCGGCGGGTTTTCCTTCTATCTGGTCGATCAGGCGGGCAACGGCATCGCGGCGCTGCAGGCCGCCGCCGAGGAGCTGGAGGCGCGGTCCGCCGACAGCAGTGCCGTCACCAACCTGCGCGTGTCGGGCACCGAGGAGGAAAGCGCGCTGCGCATCGAGGTGGACCGCGAAAAGGCGGAAAGTTTCGGCCTGACCCTGTCCAGCATCAACGCCATGCTGTCGGTCATCTTCGCGGGCAGCGAGGTGAACGATTTTGTGCTGGGGTCGGAACTGCGCCCGGTGATCGTGATGGCCGATGCCGCCTACCGGATGCAGCCCGACAACATCATGGACTGGTATGCCCGAAACGACGCCGGAGAGATGGTGCCGTTTTCGGCCTTCATGGACACCACATGGGAGCCGGTGGCGCCGCGTCTGCAGCGCTATGCCGCCACCGCCGCCATCGAGGTGTCGGGGTCGGCGGGCGAGGGCGTCAGTTCCGGCGCAGCCATGGCCGAAATGCAGGATCTGGTCGCGGAACTGGAGGGCGGCTACGGGCTGGCATGGACGGGCCTGTCCTATCAGGAACAGCAGTCGGGCTCGCAGGCGCCCTATCTTTACGCCATCTCGGCGCTGGTGGTGTTCCTTGCACTGGCGGCCCTTTACGAAAGCTGGTCGATCCCCTTTGCGGTCATGCTGTCGGTGCCGGTGGGCGTGCTGGGGGCGCTGGTGGCGGCGTGGCTCTTCGGGCAGTCCAATGACGTCTATTTCAAGGTGGGGATGCTGACGACCATCGGGCTTGCCGCGCGCAATGCCATCCTCATCGTGGAATTCGCCGAGGATCTGCGCAAGCAGGGCCGCAGCATCGCCGAAGCGGCGGTGGAGGCGGCACAGCTGCGGCTGCGGCCCATCCTGATGACCGCGCTGACCTTCATTCTGGGGGTGGTGCCGCTGGCCATCGCCACCGGGGCGGGGGCCAAGGCGCAGAACGCCATCGGCATCGGGGTGATCGGCGGCATGATCGCCTCCACCGTGATCGGGATCTTCCTCGTGCCCGGCTTCTATGTGCTGGTCATGCGGCTGGTGCGGCGGGTCACGGGCCGCACCGCCTGAGGCGAGGCTGCCTTAGATGATCTTGCGAAGGAGGCGCAGCAGCGTCTCCTTCTCCTTGTCGCGCAGGGGCGCCAGCGTGTCGGCGGTGACAAGGATCGCCGCCTCCACCGCCTCGTCGACCAGCGCCACGCCGGAGGCGGTCAGCGACACCAGATGCCGCCGCCGGTCGTCGGGATCGCGCGCGGTGCGCAGCAGGCCGCGCGCGATCAGCCGGTCCACCACGCCCTTGGTGGTGGCGCCGTCCATGGCCACCGACCGCCCCAGCGCGTTCTGCGACATGGGGCCATCCTCGGCGAGCCGGTACATCACCGAAAACTGCGTGGTGGTGAGCTTGCCGGGCACCTTTTCGGCAAAGATCACCGAATTGCGCTGATAGGCGCGGCGCAGCAGGAAACCGATCTGGTCATCCAGCGTATAGCCGTGTTCGGCACTGGTTCGGGCGGGGCGGGGCATGTCCAAGCGGCGTCTCCTTCTTGGCTTTGCCCTAGCGGCGTCGCGCCGCAAGGGCAATCCGGCCCCGCCACAGAGCGGCGTCAGGTCACACGGACAGATAGGCGTCGCGGATCTCGGGCTGCTGTTCCAGTTCGGCAAACGTGCCGTCGAATTTCTTCTGTCCACCTTCGATGATGATCGCCCGGTCGGCCACGGCGCGGGCAAAATGCAGGTTCTGTTCGGAAATCATCACCGTCAGCCCTTCGGCCTTCAGCTGCAGGATGGTGCGCGCCATCTGTTCGACGATGACCGGGGCGATGCCTTCGGAGGGCTCGTCCAAGAGCAGCAGCGCGGGGTTGCCCATGAGCGTGCGCGCGATGGTCAGCATCTGCTGTTCGCCCCCCGACATGTGCTTGCCCCGGTTGCCGCGCCGTTCCGACAGGTTGGGGAAGATCTGGAACAGCTGCTCCACGCTCCAGTGCGGGGCATCCCTGCGCGCGGGCTGGCGGCCCACCTCGAGGTTTTCGAGCACCGTCAGGTCGGTGAAGATGCGCCGGTCCTCGGGCACATAGCCAAGCCCGGCCTTGGCCACGCGGAAGGCCGGGTCGCCCACCAGATTGCGGCCCTGAAACATCACCGCGCCGTCGCGCGGGCGCACCAGTTGCATCACCGATTTCATCGTGGTGGACTTGCCCGCGCCGTTGCGGCCCAGCAGGGCCACCACCTCGCCGCGCCGCACCTCGAAACTCAGATCGTCAAGGATATGGGCCTTGCCGTAATAGCTGTTGATCCGCTCGACGCTAAGCATGCGCCTCCTCCTTGAACAGGGTGCCGCCGCCCAGATAGACCTCTTGCACCTTGGGGTTGTTGCGCACCTCGGCGGCAGAGCCGTCGGCGATCAGCGCGCCACGGTTCAGCACCATGATGTGATGGGCATGGGCAAAGACCACGTCCATGTCATGTTCGGTGAACAGCACCGACACGCCCTGATCGCGCACGATGTCGGCGGTCAGCTGCATCAGCGCGATGCGCGCCTGCGGCGCCATGCCCGCGGTGGGTTCGTCCATCAGCAAGAGCCGGGGCCGGTGGCAGAGCGCGATCGCCAGTTCCAGCCGCTTCAGATCGCCATAGGCCAGCACCGAACAGGGCCGGTCGGCCTGATCCTGCAGGTCGACGGTGCGCAGGAAGTCCATCGCCTCGTCCCGATACAGCCGCCACGCCCGCGCCCCGAAGGAGAACAGCCGCCGGTGATGGCTGATCAGCGCCATCTGCACGTTCTCGATCACCGTCATCGACTGATAGGTGCCGGTGATCTGGAAGGTGCGGCCCACGCCGCGCCGCCAGATCTCGCGCGGCTTCTGCCCGGTGATGCGGGATCCGTCCAGAAACACCTCTCCGGCGGTGGGCCTGAGCTGGCCCATCAGCATGTTGAAGCAGGTGGATTTGCCCGCGCCATTGGGGCCGATCAGCGCCTTCAGCTCGCCCTGTTTCACCGAGAACGACACGCCATTGACCGCGATGAAGCCGTCATAGCTTTTCTTCAGGTTTTCGACCCGGAGGATTTCCGTCATTTGCTCACCTCGGACTTGCTGCCGGTGACACGCGCCCACAGGCTGCGCAGGCTGCCCACGATGCCTTCGGGCATCAGGATCACCACGGCGATGATGACCAGACCCAGCACCAGCCGCCAGTATTCCAGCCGGGTCAGCCAGTGTTCGACTGAACTGAGGAAGGTGGCGCCGACCACGCCGCCCGCCAGCGTCTTGACCCCGCCAAGGAAGACGACGATCAGCGCGTCGAAGCTTTTGGCGATCTCAAGCTCGGTGGGAAAGACCGAGCCCTTGGCGAAGACGAAGATGCCGCCCGCCAGACCCGCCATAACCCCCGCGATGGCAAAGGCCACCAGCTGCACGCGCTTGACGTCGATGCCCATGGCCTCGGCCTGACGCGGGCTGTCGCGGCCCGCGCGCAGCGCATAGCCGAAGGGCGCGTGGATGATGTGGCGCAGCACGAGGATGCCCCCCACCGCAAGGATCAGCGTGAAGTAGTAATAGGTGACCGGCCCGTTCAGCCATGGCGCGGGCCAGATGTTGATCAGCCCGTCATCGCCGCGCGTCAGCCCGCGCCACTGGAAGGCCACCGACCAGACCAGCTGCGAAAAGGCCAGCGTCAGCATGGCGAAATAGACGCCCGAGAGCCGGATGCAGAACCAGCCGATCCCCAGCGCCAGCAGCCCCGCCGCCAGCGGCGCGAAGAGAAACGCCAGCTCCATCGGGGTGTCGGTGTGAAAGACCAGCAGCGCCGCCGCATAGGCGCCACCGCCAAAAAATGCGGCATGGCCAAAGCTTACCAGCCCGCCCGAGCCAAGGATGAAATGCAGCGAGGCGGCAAACAGCGCGAAGATCAGGATGTCGATGGTCAGGATCAGCAGGAACTGGTCCGCGACGAAGGGCAGCGCGGCCAGCACCAGCAGCAGCGCCGTCACCACCATGCGGCCCCGGGTGCCATAGGGGCGGATGGGGGTTTCGGGGGCGCCGACCTGTCCGTGTTCGCCCGCCACCTCCTCGCGGCCCAGCAGGCCGTAGGGGCGGATGATCAGCACGATGGCCATGACCACGAACATCAGCACCAGCGTCGACTGCGGCAGGTAGGTCACGCCGAAGACGTTGAGCACGGAAATCAGCACCGCCGCGATGAAGGCGCCGGGCAGGCTGCCCATGCCGCCGATCACCACCACCACGAAGACCGCGCCGATGATGTTGAAATCCATCAGCAGATCGGCCCCGCCCTTGGGCAGCTGCAGCGCGCCGCCCCATGCCGCCAGCGCCGAGCCAAGCGCGAACACCCCGGTAAAGAGCCATGCCTGATTGACGCCAAGCGCGCCCACCATCTCGCGGTCCTGCGTGGCGGCGCGCACCAGCACGCCCAGCCTTGTGCGGGTGATGAGATACCACAGCGCGAACAGGATGAACGGCGTCATGGCGATGAGGATGATGTCATATTTCGGCACCGGCTCGCCGAAGATGCGCCAGACGCCGCGCAGGCCGGGGGCGCGCGGCCCCAGCCGGTCCTCCGCGCCCCAGATCATCAGCGCCAGATCCTGAATGACGAGGATCACGCCGAAGGTGGCGACAAGCTGGAACAGTTCCGGCGCGCGGTAGATGGGGCGCAGCACCACCATTTCGACCACGGCGGCGATCAGCCCGACCACCAGCCCGGTCAGCACGATGGCGCCCCAGAACCCCACCGCGCCGGGCAGGAACTCCATCAGGGTGACCCCGACAAAGGCGCCCAGCATGTAGAAGGAGCCATGGGCAAAATTGACGATCCGGGTGACGCCGAAGATCAGCGACAGCCCGGAGGCGACAAGGAAAAGGGCGGCGGCATTGGCGAGCCCTGTCAGGAACTGGGCGAAGAAGAAGGCCATGGAAGGGTCAAATCCGTCTCATTCCGTCCCCGGACCGGGGCGCGGTCGCCCGATGGCAGCGCCACCGGGCCTGCTGCGGCGTCAGCCCCTGCGCTGTGGCAGGGGCCACGGGGTCACTCGGCGGGGCGCATCGCGGACACGTCCTCGTCCGAGGGCGTGTAGGCGGCGGGATCCTTGTATTCCCAGTTCACCATCACGCCCTTGCCGTCTTCCACCGCCGTGGTGCCGACCCATGCCCCCAGCGAGGACTGGTTGTCGATCTCGCGGTAATGCAGCGTGCCGATGGGGGTGTTTTCCACGTCGAGCCCTTCGAAGGCCATGCGCAGCGATTCCGTATCGGTGGCGCCGGCCTTTTCGATGGCGGCGGCGATGGACTGCGCCGTCATGTAGCCCACGACCGAGCCGATCTTGGGGGTCTCGCCGGTTTCCTCGACATAGGCATCGACGAAGATCTTGCCGGGGATGCCGTCCTCGAACCCATACCACGGGAAGCCGGTGACGAACCAGCCTTCGGGGGCCTCGTCGCCAAGCGGTTCCAGATATTCGGGCTCGCCGGTCAGCAGGCCGTAAACGTCGCGCCCGTCGAACAGGCCACGGTCGCCGCCTTCACGCACGAATTTGGCAAGGTCGGTGCCGAAGGTCACGTTGAAGATGGCGTCGGGCTTGGCACGTTCCAGCGCCTGAACCTCGGCGCCCGCGTCGATGTTGAAAAGCGCGGGCCACTGTTCGGCCACGAACTCCACCTCGGGCTTCAGCATCTTGAGATTGGCCTTGAACGCCTCCACCGCCTCGGTGCCATAGGCGTAGTTGGGCGCGATGGTGGCGTATTTCACCGCATCGGTGGTGGCGGCCTGTTCGGCCAGCATCGCCGCCTGAATCCATGTCGAGGCGCGCAGGCGGAAGGTGTAGGGGTTGCCCGATTTCCACACCAGCGTGTCGGCCAGCGGTTCGGAGGCGAGGTAGAGGTATTTCTTTTCCGCCGCGAAGGAGGACAGCGCGAGGCCCACATGCGACAGGATCGAGCCGGTGAACATCACCGTGCCGTCGCGGGTCATCAGTTCCTCGGCGATCTTGATCGCTTCGGCGGGGTCGCCCTGATCGTCGCGGAAGATGAATTCCAGCGGCTTGCCCAGCACGCCGCCATCTTCGTTGATCTCTTTCAGCGCCAGTTCGATGCCCTTCTTGTAGGGCTCGGCAAAGGCCGCCATGCGTTTGTAATGGTTGATTTCGCCAACCTTGATGCTGTCCTGCGCAAAGGCTGCGGCAGGGGTCAGCGCCAGGGCTGCGGCACTGGCCAGTAGGGTGCGTCGAAGCAGGGTCATTGCGGGGGTCTCTCCTGT
Organism: Salipiger marinus; assembly: GCF_900100085.1. GTDB lineage: Bacteria > Pseudomonadota > Alphaproteobacteria > Rhodobacterales > Rhodobacteraceae > Salipiger > Salipiger marinus. Next base: position 130,455 of record NZ_FNEJ01000003.1, on the reverse strand, counting down.
TGATGGGCCGCCGGTCGGGCGGCTGCGGGTCCGGTCTTGCGCCGGTTCAGTCGTGATAGACGAAGGCAGGCGAGGGGTCTGAGGCCAGATCCTCGGTGCGTTCCAGTTCCAGAAGGTCGTTGATCCGCTTGCGATACACAAGCGGTCCCTTGTCGATGGCGATGCGGATGGGCCGCCGCTTCGCGGGACGCAGTTCTTCCTGCTGCACGGCTTCGAGGATCTCCTGATCCTCGGCAAAGGCCTTGCGGAACATCGCATCCATGCGGTCGGCGGCTTCGGGATCGTCCTGCGCGGTGTTGCGCAGGTGCATCCAGCGGTCGATCGTATGGGTTTCGGTGACGGGGGTCATGAAGTGCAGCGCAAAGATGCGCACGCCCTGATCGCGGTCTTCCTCGGCACAGTGCTTTTCTGTGTCGATGGAGCCGAAATCGATCACCGCCGTGCAGGGGGTATAGAGGTAATAGTAATGCCAGCGGTCGACATTGCCCGCAAACCCGCCGAAGGCCTTGAAGAAGCCCACGGGTTCGGCATCGCGGATCCAGCGCCATGCGACGATGGCCTCGCCTTCGGTGCGCACATGCACCGGCACGTTCTCCGAGGCGGAGCTGCCCAGCGTGGTCGGATGCACGAAGCTGACATGCGCGGGATCGACCAGATTTTCCGCCACGTTGAGGTAGTTGGATTTCAGATGCAGCGCGTCGCCCTGATGCGCGGCCCAGTTGGGGTCTGAAAACTCCGGCATGTCAAAGACGGTTTCGGGATCGGCCTTGGCGGGATCGCCCATCCAGATCCAGACGATGTCGTGCTTTTCGACGATGGGATAGGCCTGCACATAGGCCGAGGCGGGCAGGTTGGTCTGGCCCGGCACCCGCACGCATTTGCCCGAACAGTCGAAGGTCAGCCCGTGATAGCCGCATTGCACCGTGTCGCCGATGCGCTTGCCCTTGGACAGCGGCAGCAGGCGGTGGGGGCAGCGATCCTCCAGCGCCACGACACTGCCATCGGATTTGCGGAACATCACCACATGCTCGTTCAGAAGCGTGACGCGGCGCAGCTCGGCGTCGATCTCGCGGGACCAGCCCGCCACATACCACGCATTTTTTACGAAACCCGTCATCCTCTTGCTCCCTTGGCTGGAGATGTCGTGATCAGCGCAACCCGTCCGCGCCGGTGATGTCTTCGTGGCGCAGCCCGCCCACGCGCGGGTCGGGCCGTCCGGTCAGGGCCAGCGCCACCGCCACCACGATCTCGCCCGCCCGGGGCGCATCGGGGATGGTCAGGCGCATGCCGTCAAAATGGCTGCGGACATAGGCCGCGTCCTTGTGGCCCAAGGGCACGTCGATCACCGCCCCCGGACCGCCCATCGCCTTGGAGGACGGGACCAGCGCCGCGCCCCCGCCCAGCACGGCGCGCAGCGGCGCGCCCATCTGCGGATGCAGCAGGGCGGCGGCATGTTCCAGCTCGCCCTCCTCGCCCACAAGGGCGGCCTTGCCATAGCTCTGCACCGCCTCTGGTGCGCAGCCAAGCGCTGTCAGCGCCTCCGCTCCCAGCAGCCCGCCCAGCGTCGCGCCCATGTCGATCAGCGCCGCGAGGTCGGGCGCATACTGCCCGGCATGCGGATTGGCGATCACCGCCGCCGCCAGCGCACGGCGCGAGGGCGGCAGGTCGCGCCCCCGCTCGGCCCGCGTTTCCTCGACAAAGTTGATGAGCTTGCGCAGCTTCACCGCAACCCGTCCTCGCCCTTCACATCCGCCGCCGCGAGCCCGCCCATGCGGGCATGGATGCGCCCGCCGGTGGTCATCACCAGCACCAGCACGATTTCATCGGCGCGCGGCGCGTCGGGGATCCCCACCTCCATCGCGTCGTAATGCGACCGGACATAAGAGGCATTGGTATGCGTCACCGGCACGTCGAGCCGGGCACCGACCGGCCCCACCTTCTTGGTGGAGGGCACGATGGCCGCGCTTTTCTCGATGGCGTCGCGCATGGCGTAGCCGCCGGGCACATGCCAGAGCGCGCCATGCTCGATCTCGCCCGCAGCGCCGACGATGGCGCCCTTGCCATAACCTTCGACCTGCGCGGCATCACCGCCAAGCGCTGCCACCAGATCCTGCGCCATCTGGGCGCCAAGCGGTTCAAGGTCCTTCATGAAGGGCGCGATGTCTTCCACATAGCGGCCCGCGAAGGGGTTCTTGATGACCGCCATGGCCGCCGCGCGGCGCTGCGGCACGTCGGGCGCGGGGCCGCCTTCGTGGTGGATGGTTTCAACGATCATCGCGGTCTTGCGGATCTGCGGCTCAGGCATGGGTCAGGTCCAGTCGTTCCAGTGAGGGGCCAAGGATGCGCCTTTGCCCGCCAAGCGCAAGGCAGCAGGCGCGGATCAGCCCGCGGTGGGTAAATTCTGTGGCGCGGGCCTCGCCCCGGTCCAGCGCCTGCGTGATCTCGGCTTCGGTCAGCGCGCCCACATCGGTGGTGACGGCGCGGGATCCCAGATCGCTGTCGGGGCTCAGCAGATCGGCGGGCTGCCGGGTGATGGCGGGATGGCCGGGCAGGTCCACCGCATTGGCGATCAGCGTGGCGGCGGCATCCGCCTCTGCCGCGCTGCGGGCCAGCACGGTGACGGCATCGGCGATGCCGAGGGACTGCGACCGCCCGCGCCAGCCGCTGGTGGCGACACCGCCCACGCCATCGCCGGGCGCGATGCTGGCCCGGGCCCCGGGCGCGCGGCGGAGCGGATCCTCGCAGACCATCAGCCGCAGCGGCGTGGTCCCGGTCCAGAGCGCGATGTCGCCGCCATTGTTGACATGGGCGCGGGTCAGTCCGTGGCCGGGGAGCAGCAGGGCGGCCAGCACAAAATCCGCCACCGCCCCCGCCACCGCCGCCATGGGAGTGACGAAGATGGGCGCAAAGGGCGCCGTCACCGCCACCATGCGCCGCGCGACAGCGCCCTGCGGGGCGGGGCCATGGGCGGCGCGCAGCCGGGGCAGTTCGGCGGCAAGCTCCGCCAGCAGCGGGGCAAAGGCGGCGCGGGCCCGGGCATGGGCCTGTGCCACGGCGGGGGCGGGGCCTTCTGCCGTCACGATCAGGTCGATGGGGCCATGGATCAGCCGCAGCCGCCCGTCCTGCGCCAGATGCGCCGTGGGGGCTTCGGCCCAGCCCATCAGGCCAGTTCCCCGCTGCGCGACACCGGCCATGGCGCGCCCTTCTTGCGGGTTTCCGACCGGCGGCCCGACAGGCGGTGGTCGTTCTGCCGACCCGTCAGCCCCTGCATCGCCTGTTCCAGCGGCATGACGTAATCCATATGCCCGCCAAGCGCCTGATAATCGGCGCGCGACATGGTGAATTCGATGGGCGCCACCAGCGCGGGCGTGGGCACATAGCCAAAGGCGTTTTTCGGCATCTGCGTCACATCGGCCATGAAGGTGATGCCGCCGCCGGGCCACATCATCACCGGCGCGCCGCCGCAGGTCACCCGGGTCAGACGGCTTTGCACCGACCGCGTCAGGCTCACCGGGTTTTCGGTGACGCCGGAGCGCAGCGAACCGCCCGCCCCGGCCATGAACAGCACAGAGGCCAGCGAGGGTTCGCAGTTCTCCTCGATCCGCCGGACCGAGGGCAGCAGCCGCGCGGGCATCTCCTGCTGCACCGGCACCAGATCGCTATTCAGCTCATAATAGGCGGCATGTTCGCCGGTGGTTGACACCATCAGCAGCGACAGGCCGGGCCATGCCTCGGGCTTCCATGTGTCAAGAATGGCCAGAGGGTCGATCAGATCGGTGCCGCCCCAGCCGGTGCCGGGTTCGGCCACCTGAAAATACCGCCCCGGCGTCGACCGGCGGCCCTTGATGCGGATGCCGGTCTGCGGCCAGCCGATGACCTTGCCCGCCTGATGTTCGGACATCACGCCGGTGATGTGGTCATCGACCACCACCACCTCGTCCACCAGCCCCTTCCACTGCGCGGCGAACATGCCCACCGTGGCAGAGCCGCAGCCGACACGCATCCGTTCCTCGCGCGCGCCATTGACCACCGGCGCCTGACCGGCAGCGATCTGCAGCTCGGCCCCGCCATCGATGGTCAGATCGACCGTTGCGCCATTGCACAGGGCCAGCAGCGTGGCGCAGGTGACGCGGCCTTCTTTCTTGGAGCCGCCGGTCAGGTGATGCACGCCGCCAAGGCTCAGCATCTGGCTGCCATATTCCGAGGTGGTGACATGGCCGATCACCTCGCCCTCGGCGCGGACGGCGGCGCATTCGGCGCCCAGATGGCGGTCGGTGTCGATCTTCACCTTGGCGCCGCAATAGGAAAAGATGCCTTCGGTCACCACGGTGATCATGTCCACGTCCCGCGCGCGGGAGCCGACGATGAAGGGCGCGGGCTTGTAATCGGGATAGGTGGTGCCCGATCCGACGGCGGTGACAAAGGCATCCTCGCCCGACACGATCTCGCCATCCCATTCGCGGTCAAGGAAGGGCACCACGGCGCCATCTTCGCGGTTTTCCAGAATGGTCAGCGGGTCGAGCCGCACAAGCGCGCCGCCTTCGTTGGCATAGCGGTCACAGGCGCCCGCGCGGCCTTCGGCGATGTAGCACATGACCGGACAGGCATCGCAGCGGATCTTCTCCGGCTTGTCGGCGGCGCTGCGGCGCGCGGGGGGGGCGATGGTGTCGGTCACGGCGCTGGCTCCGGTTCTGCGAGGCTCGCGTAATTCGTTTGTATACGAACGCACGCGACTCGATTGTCTGTCAACAAGTTTGCGTCTCCGAGGGGGGCGGTTCAGTCGACGAAGGCCTTTTCGACCACGAATTCGGCAGGCTTGTTGTTCGCCCCCTCGGTCAGCCCCAGATCAAGGCAGATCTGGCGGCAGTCCTGCAGCATCTGCACCGATCCGCAGATCATCACCCGGTCTTCCTCGGGGGTGATCGCGGGCAGATCCAGCGCCTGATGCACGGCGCCCGAGGTCAGCAGATCGGTGATCCGCCCGGTCACCCGGTAAGGTTCGCGCGTGGTGGCATTATAAAGCCGCAGCCGACCTGTCGCCGCCTCGCCCACCAGCGGATCCGCCAGCGTGGCGGCGGTGATTTCGGCGCCATAGGCCAGTTCGCTGACCAGCCGGCTGCCCTGCATCAGAATCACCTGATCGAAGCGGTCATAGGTTTCCGGATCGCGGATCAGCGAGGCAAAGGGGGCGATGCCGGTGCCGGTGGACAGCATCCACAACCGCTTGCCGGGGCGCAGCGCGTCCAGCACCAGCGTGCCGGTGGGCTTCTTGCGCATCAGCACCGTGTCGCCCACCGCCACCTTCTGCAGATGTTCGGTCAGCGGGCCATCCGGCACCTTGATGGAATAGAATTCCAGCTCTTCATCCCATGCGGGCGAGGCCACGGAATAGGCGCGGAACACCGGGCGTTCGGCATTGGGCAGGCCGATCATCACGAACTCCCCGACCGGAAGCGGAAGCTGGCGGGGCGGGTCACCCGGAACCGGAACAGGCGGTCGGTGTAATGCTGCACCTCGGTCACGGTCAGCGCAAAACAGTTGGCGGGGGCCGCGAATCCCGCATCGGCGCCACGATAGACAAGAGTGGGGGCAAGCTCGGTCACAGGGTGCTCCTCTTTGCATCATTTCGCAGCAGATGCTGGCGGAAAATTCATTCGTATACAAACGAAATTCACTTTCTGGCCCGAAATCACCAGACAGCCGCTCAAGGCAATTGACAACTTTTCGGGCATCTTCCTAGGCTGTGCTTGTATCGTTTGCATACGAATGAAGTCTCGCCACCCGATTTCCCCGACAGGAGGCCGCCATGACGCTTCACCGCCCCGAATCGCTGGAGGATGCGCTTGCGCTGCTGGGGCAGGGCGGCGCCCGTCTGCTGGCGGGAGGGACCGACCTTTATCCGGCGCTGCGCGACGGGCCGCCGCCGCCCGCGCTGATCGACCTGACCGGCGTGCCGGATCTGCAGGGCATCCGCCGCGACGCCTCTGGCTGGCGGATCGGCGGGGCGGTGACATGGCGGCAGATCCTGCGCGCCGAGCTGCCGCCGCTTTTTGCGGGGCTGAAAGCCGCCGCGCGTGAGGTGGGATCGGTGCAGATCCAGTCCACCGGCACCGTGGCGGGCAACCTGTGCAACGCCTCGCCCGCCGCCGATGGCGTGCCCGCGCTGCTGGCGCTGGAGGCAGAGGTGGCGCTGGCAGGCCCCGAAGGCCCCCGCCGCCTGCCGCTGGCGGAGTTCCTGCTGGGGCCGCGCCGCACCGCGCTGTGCGAAGGCGAGATCGTGACCGCGCTGCATGTGCCCGACCGGGCCGGCACCGGCGGCTTCGGCAAGCTGGGGGCGCGGCGCTATCTGGTCATCTCCATCGCCATGGTGGGGGTGGTGGTCGACTGGCAGCAGGGCCGCATCGCCGCCGCCCGCGTGGCGGTGGGGGCCTGTTCGCCGGTGGCGGTGCGGCTCGGCGCGCTGGAGGCCGCGCTTGTCGGCCAGCGTGCCACCGATCTGCGCGCGGTGGTGGCGGCGGCCCCGCTGCCGGAGCTTGCGCCCATCGACGACGTGCGCGCCAGCGCAGACTATCGCCGCGATGCGGTGCGCCCGCTGATCCATGATACGCTGCACAAGACGCTGGAGGTGTCCCATGTCGCTTGACGCGCCGCTTGGCCATATCGGCTTTACGCTCAACGGGGCGGAGGTGACCGTGCCCGCCGCCGCCACCGCCCGGCTGTCCGAGGTGCTGCGCGATCAGGCGGGCGCGGGGGATGTGAAGGTGGGCTGCAATGCCGGGGATTGCGGCGCCTGCACCGTGCTGCTGGACGGTGCGCCGGTCTGTGCCTGCATCACCGCCGCCGGACAGGCGCAGGGCCGGGTGATCGAGACGCAGGCGGGGCTGGTGGCGCGGGATGCCGATGCGCGGCGGCTGGCGCAGGCCTTCCAGCGGCATCAGGCGGCGCAATGCGGCATCTGCACGCCGGGCATGATGGTGTCCGCCGTGGCGCTGCTGCGCGAGCGCGCGCCCTTGGATGAAGGCGCTGTCGCGGATGCGCTGGGCGGGGTGCTCTGCCGCTGCACCGGCTATCGCAAGATCATCGCCGCCGTTCTTGATGCCTCCGACGCGCCGCTGCTGACCGAGGGCGGGGTGGGGGCCTCCATCGCGCGGCTGGATGGCTGGCCCAAGGTGGCGGGTACCGAACGGTTTGGCGATGACGTGGCGCCGGGCGATGCACTGGTGGTCAAGGCGATCCGGGCGCCGCACCACCGCGCCGCCTTCACCTTCGGCGATCTGGAGGCGTATCGGCGCCAGACCGGGCTCGACCTGATCCTGACCGCCGCCGACATTCCCGGGCGCAACGCCTTTGGCGTGATCCCCGGCTTCGAGGATCAGCCGGTTCTGGCCGAGACCGAGACGCGCTTCCGGCTGGAGGCGGTCGCCGCCGTGGTGGGCCGGGCCGAGATCGTGGCCAATCTGCCGCCCTTTCCGGTGAGCTATACCGAACTGCCCGCCGCCCTGATCCCGTCAGAGGCAGGGGCGGTCGCGGATCTGCACCCAGGGCGGGAGGGCAACGTGATGTGCCGGGGCCATGTCTCGCGCGGGGATGCCGCGGCAGCATTTGCCGCCTCCGCCCATGTGGTGGAGGGGCATTTTTCCACCGGCTTCATCGAACACGGCTATATCGAACCCGAAGCGGCCTCCGCCCGCCGCATCGGCGACCGGGTCGAGGTCAGCTGCTGCACGCAGGCGCCCTACATGAACCGCGACGGGCTGGCGGGCATCCTTGGCCTTGCGCCAGAGGCGGTGCGCATCCTGCCCACGGCGGTGGGGGGCGGGTTCGGATCGAAGCTTGACCTGACTGCGCAGCCCTTCGTGGCGCTGGCGGCATGGCGGCTGGGGCGCCCGGTGCGCATGGCCTATAGCCGCGTCGAAAGCATCGCCACCTCGACCAAACGCCACCCGTCGGAAACCTACATGCAGATCGGCTGCGACGCGACGGGCCGCATCACCGCCGCGCGGTTCGAGGGCACGTTCAACACCGGCGCCTATGCCAGCTGGGGGCCGACCGTGGCCAACCGCGTGCCGATCCATGCCTCCGGCCCCTATCTGACCCCCAGCTATCAGGCGGACAGCGCTGCGATCCACACCCATACCGCGCCCTCTGGCGCCTTCCGGGGCTTCGGCGTGCCGCAATCGGCGGTGGCGCAGGAACAGCTTTACGACCTTCTGGCTGAACGGGTGGGCATGGACCGGCTGGCCTTCCGCCGCCTGAACTGCCTGCGCAACGGCGATCCCACCGTGACCGGGCAGGTCTTTGACACCGGCATGGGCATCGACGCCTGCCTTGACGCGCTGGCCCCGCACTGGGACCGCGCGCTGGCCGAGGCGGAGGCCTTCAACGCCACCAGCACGCGGGTCAAACGCGGCGTCGGCATCGCCTCGGGCTGGTATGGCTGCGGCAACACCTCCATGTCGAACCCCTCCACCATCCGGGCGGGGATCACTGCGGCGGGCGAGATCTGCCTGCATCAGGGCGCGGTGGATATTGGCCAAGGCTCCAACACCGTGATCCTGCAGATCTTCGCCGAGGCGCTGGGCGTGCCGGTCTCTGCCATCACCCGCATCGGCGCCGATACCGACCTGACCCCGGACGCGGGCAAGACTTCGGCCAGCCGCCAGACCTTTGTCACCGGCAATGCCGCGCGGCTCTGCGGGGCGGCGCTGCGCGCGCAGATCCTGCGGCTGGGCAATGTCTCCGACGCGGCGGTGATCCATGTCACCCCCGGCGCGCTGGAACTGTCCGAAGGCGGCGCCACCCGCCGCATCGCGCTGGAGCCGGGCGCGGGCCCCTATGCGCTGGAGGCGAGCGAGACCTACGATCCGCCCACCACGCCTCTGGATGCGCGCGGGCAGGGCGCGCCCTATGCCGTGTTCGGCACCGCCGCCCAGATGGCAGAGCTGGAGGTGGATCTGGATCTGGGCACGGTCCGGCTGCGCCACATCACCGCCGCGCATGACGTGGGCCGCGCCATCAACCCGCTTTCCGCCGAAGGCCAGATCGAAGGCGGCGTGGCGCAGGGTCTGGGGCTGGCGCTGATGGAGGAATTCCTGCCCGGCCGCACCGAGAACCTGCACGATTACCTCATTCCCACCATGGGCGACGTGCCGCCCGTCCGGTCGATCCTGATCGAATCCGGCGATGCCCATGGCCCCTATGGCGCCAAGGGTCTGGGCGAGCACTGTCTCATCCCCACCGCCCCCGCCATCCTCAACGCCATCGCCCATGCCACCGGCGTGCGCATCCACCACCTGCCCGCCACCCCCGACCGGGTGCGCGCGGCGCTTTTGACCGCAGGCAAGACCCCAGCATGAAAGATCTCGACCAGACCGCCGATCACAGCGCAGAGCACAGCCCGGGCCAGATCTCCGGCCAGATCGCCGGGATCGACGTGGGCGGCACCTTCACCGATCTTGTGTTCTATGACGCCACGCAGGCGCGGGTGCGGCTGGCCAAGGTGCCCACCACGCTCGACAACCAGTCGCGCGGCGTGCTTGACGCGCTTGATGCCGCCGAGGTCGATGCCGCGGCGCTGGATCTGATCGTGCATGGCACCACCACCACCACCAATGCGGTGCTGGAACGGCGGCTGTGCCGCACCGGGCTGATCACCACCATGGGCTTCCGCGACGTGCTGGAGCTGGGCCGCCGCACCCGCCCGCAGGCCTATGGCATGAAGGGCCAGTTCCGTCCGCTGATCCCGCGCGACCTGCGGCTGGAAGTGCCCGAACGCATGCTGGCCAGCGGCGCCGTGCACACGGCTCTGGACGAGGTCGCGCTGCGGCAGGCGCTGCGCGCGCTGGTGGCGCAGGACTGTGAATCGCTGGTGATCCATTTCCTGCACGCCTATGCCAACCCCGCCCATGAACTGCGCGCCGCCGAAATCGCGCGCGAGGAATGGCCCAATGGCAACATCACGCTGGGCCATGCGCTGCTGTCGGAAAGCCGCGAATACGAACGTGGCGTGACGGCGGCGGTCAATGCCAGCGTGCAGCCGCTGCTGCGCCGCTATGTGGAACGGCTGGCCGACCGGCTGGCCGAGCGCGGCTATACCCGCGACCTGCTGGTGATGACCGGCAATGGCGGCATGGTCTCCGCCCGCATCGTCGCCGAAGAGGCGGCGAAAACCGTGATGTCCGGCCCGGCCTCGGGGGTGATGGCCGCCGCCTATACCGGCAGGCGGGCGGGCATTCCCGATCTTCTGACCTATGACATGGGCGGCACCTCCACCGATGTGGCGATGATCCGCGGCGCCGATCCCGCTGTCAGCCACGAGATCGAGATCGAATATGCCATGCCGATCCATGTGCCCATGGTCGACGTGCGCACCGTGGGCGCGGGCGGCGGATCGCTGGCGCGGATCGATGCCTCGGGCCTGCTGCAGGTCGGCCCCGACAGCGCCGGATCGGTGCCGGGGCCGATCTGCTACGGCAAGGGCGGCACCGAACCCACCATCTCGGATGCCAACATGCTGCTGGGGCGGATGAACCCCGCCCGGCTCAACACCATTCAGGGCGATGTGACGCTGGCCGATATCGAGGCGGCCTTCGCACAAAAGCTGGGCGCGCCCTTGGGCCTTTCGGCAACCGGGGCGGCCTCGGCGGTGCTGCGCATCGCCACCGCCAAGATGGCCGATGCCGTGCGCATGGTGTCGATCTCGCTGGGCGAGGATCCGCGCGATTTTGCGCTTTTTGCCTTTGGCGGGGCGGGGCCGCTGCATGCCTGCGACATCGCCCGCGAACTGGGCGTGCCCCGGGTGCTGGTGCCCGCGCGCCCCGGCATCACCAATGCGCTGGGTTGTATCGTGGCCGATCTGCGCCATGACTATGTGACCACGGTCAACCGCCCGCTCGCCGCCTGCGACATGGCCGAGGTCCACGCGCAGTTCGCCCGCCAGATCGAGGAAGGCCGCGCCGCCATCGCCCGCGAACGGGTAAAGATCGCCGATCTGCGCGTGACCCATTCCGTGGACATGCAGTTCATCGGCCAGACCCATCTGCTGCGCGTGGCGCTGCCCGGTCCCGCCCCCACGCGCGAGGATCTGGCCGAGCTTTTCGAACAGGCCTATTTCCGGCGCTTTCAGGTGGCGCTGCCGGAAATCCGGCCCGCACTGGTCAATGTCAACACCTCCGTCATCGGGCGCCGCCCCGAGGTCGATCTCTCGGCGCTGATCGACGCGGCAGGCCGCAGGCCCACGCTGGCCGAGGCGCGGACCGGCAGCCGCGCGGTGTTCTTCGACGACTGGCACGACACGCCGGTTTACTGGCGCGACCATCTGCCCGCCAGCGCCACGCTTGCGGGCCCCGCCATCGTCGAACAGATGGACTGCACGCTGGTGCTGTCGCCGGGCGATACCGCCACGCAGGACGCCGATGGCAACCTGATCGTCACGGTCAGGGCGCTGTGATGACCCGCGCCCGCCCTTCATCTTGCCCGACAAACTCCCGCCGGAGGCGGACCCGCGCCGCCACCGCCGCCCGCCCCGCCTTCGGAGGTCGCCATGACGCTTGATCCCATCACCCTCACCGTGATCCAGTCCGGCCTGCAGCAGGTCTGCGACGAGATGGATCTCACCTTTTCCCGCGCCGCCTTCTCGCCGGTGATCGCCGAGGCCAATGACCGTTCCGACGGCATCTATTCCGCCGAAGATGGCAGCCTGATCGCGCAGGGCTCGCAGGGCCTGCCGGTCTTTGTCGGGGTGATGCAGTATTCCACCGGCAAGATCATCGAGATGATCGCGGCAGGCACGGTGACCGCCCCCGAACCGGGCGACATCTACATCGTCAACGATCCCTATCTGGGCGGCACCCATCTGATGGACGTGCGCTTTGCCATGCCGGTCTGGCGCAATGGCAGGATCTTCTGCTGGCTCAGCAATACCGGCCACTGGCCCGATACCGGCGGCGCGGTGCCGGGCGGATTTTCCGCCTCCGCCACCTCGGTGGAACAGGAGGGCCTGCGCCTGCCGCCGGTGCGGCTTTTCAAGAAAGGCGTGATGGACCCCGAGATCTACGCGATCATCTGCTCCAACATCCGCGTCGCCGAACAGCGCATCGGCGATGTGAAGGCGCAGGCGGCAGCGCTTTATGTCGGAGAGGCGCGGCTGACCCGGCTGCTCGACCGTTATGGCGATGCTCTGGTGCAGGAGGCCATCGCCGAACTGCGCAGCCGCGCCGCCCAGCAGATGCGCGCCCGCATCGCGGAAATCGCTCCCGGCACCTACCGCTCGGTGGCCTATATCGACAGCGACGGCGTGGTGAACGCGCCGCTGGAGATCCGGCTCGCCATCACCGCCAGCGGCGACCGCCTGAGCTTCGATTTCAGCGGCTCCTCGGCGCCCTGCGCGGGGCCGATGAATTCGGTGCTCGCCACCACGCTGAGCTCGGTCTATCTCGCCATGCGCCACATCTTTCCCGATGTGCCGATCAGCGCCGGCGCCTTCGAGCCGCTGGAGATCCAGCGCCCCGAGGGCACGTTTCTGGATGCGCAATATCCCCGCCCGGTCTCCGGCTGCGCCGCCGAGGTCAGCCAGCGCGTCGCCGAGGCGGTGTTCGCCGCCCTTGTCGGCCCGCTGCCGCAGCGCGTCACCGCCTCCCCCGCTGGATCCTCCGGCAATTTTGCGCTGGGGGGCGAGGTGCCCGAGGAAGGCCGCAGCTTCGTCATGTATCAGATCTCGGGCGGCGGCTATGGCGGCTATGCCGGGGGCGACGGCATCTCCAACGGCTGCTCGACCATCGGCATCTCCAAGGCGCCGCCGGTGGAGATCATGGAACAGCAGTTTCCCGTGCTCTATCACCGCTACGCGCTGCGCGAAGGCTCGGGGGGCGCGGGGCAGCATCGCGGCGGCTTCGGGCTCGATTACGAGGTGGAGCTGCTGAAGGGGAATGCCCGCGCCAGTTTTGTCATGGATCACGGCCGCACCGGCCCGCAGGGCGCGCTCGGGGGCGGTGACGGCGCGGTGAACGAGGTGCGCGTGACCCGTGGCGGCGTCACCACCACGCCCGAGCATCTGTCCAAGGCGCAGGACATCCCGCTGGTGGCCGGAGACCGGGTGCGGGTGCGCACCCCCGGCGGCGGCGGCTATGGCGATCCTGCGCTGCGCGACCCGGCGCTGGTGGCCGAGGACGTGCGGCTGGGGCGCTACAGCGCCGAAGCGGCGGAGCGGCTCTTCCGCCCCGCCCCGTCGCCGCAGGACGCCTGAGCGGGGCAGGAGGGGGGCGCTGCCCCCCTCGGCGCGTGCCGCGCCTCACCCCCCGGGATATTTTTGCCAAGAAGAAGCGGCAGGCGCGCGACCTTCGTCCTTCTTCTTGGGTCAAATATCCCCGCCGGAGGCAGGCCGGACCGCGACGCTGGCACGGCCTGCGGTCTGCGCGCGGCGGTTCAGCCCATGCGTTCGGAGGCGTAGCTGCCGGGGGAGGCGGGGAAGACCACCGTCTTGTTGCCGTTGAGAAAGACGCGGCGGTGGATATGGGCATGGATGGCGCGGGCCAGCACCTGTGCCTCCACGTCGCGGCCAAGGCTGACGTAATCGTCCGGGCTCTGCGCATGGGTGACGCGGATGGTGTCCTGTTCGATGATCGGGCCTTCGTCGAGATCGGCGGTGACGTAATGCGAGGTGGCGCCGATCAGTTTCACGCCGCGCTCGAAGGCCTGCTTGTAGGGGTTGGCGCCCTTGAAGCTGGGCAGGAAGCTGTGGTGGATGTTGATGATCCGGCCCGACATCTTCTGGCACATCTCGTCGCTGAGGATCTGCATGTAGCGCGCCAGCACGATCAGGTCGGCGCCGGTTTCCTCGACCACGGCCATGATCTGCGCCTCGGCCTGCGGCTTGTTCTCCTTGGTGACGCGGATCATGTGGAAGGGGATGTCGTGATTCACCACCACCTTCTGGTAATCCATGTGGTTGGAGATCACCGCCACGATGTCGATGGGCAGCGCGCCGATCCGCCAGCGGTAGAGCAGGTCGTTCAGGCAGTGGCCGAAGCGCGACACCATGATGACCACCTTCATCTTGGCCTTCTCGTCATGGAACTGCGCCTGCATGGCGAAGCGGGTGGCGACCTCGGCGAAGGCGGGCTCCATCACCTCCAGCGTCGCCCCGGTTTCGGACTGGAAGCTGACGCGCATGAAGAAATTGCCGGTCTCCAGATCGTCGAACTGGGCGCTGTCGGTGATGTTGCAGCCATGCTCTGCCAGAAAGCCGGCGATGGCGGCGACGATGCCGCGGGTGGAGGGGCATTTGACGGTCAGCGCAAACGAGCTCATGCGGGTCTGTCCTTTGCGGAAAAAGGGATGGCGCCTCTGGCTGGCCGCTTATGGCGGGCGCGTCAAGGCCTCTGCCCGGTGTGATGCCCCAGCTGCGCGGCGGCGTGGCGCCTGCCCGCGACCTGTTCACTGCCGCGTGCGACACGCGGGCCGGGGCAGGGGCGGGCAGTTTCTTCTTGTGCCCTGCCGGACGGGGCGCCATGCTGATACCCATCTGCCCGGAGCCGCCGGAGATGCCGCCCCCCGTCATGACCGATCCCTCGTTCAGCACCCGCCTCGCCGATCTTCTGCGCTTCGTCTATCCGCAGCTTGATGCCGATATTCTGGCCAGTCAGGTGATCGAGGCGTTCTGGCCCGAGGGGCGGGGCCGCCGCCGCCGCCCGCGCCGTCCGGGCAACACGCTGTGGTCGCAGCGCGATGCGGTGCTGATCACCTATGGCGACAGCCTGATCGACGGGCGGCACAAGCCGCTGGACCTGCTGCGGCATTTCCTGACGGCGCGGCTGCGCGGCGTGGTGAACGGGGTGCATGTGCTGCCGTTCTTTCCCTATACCTCGGATGACGGTTTCGCGGTGACCGATTACCGCAAGGTGAATCCGCAGCTGGGCGACTGGTCCGACATCCGCCGCATCGGCCGCGACTTTCACCTGATGTCGGATCTGGTGCTGAACCATGTCTCGTCGCAGGGGGTGTGGTTCACCGCCTACCGGCAGGGGCAGGCGCCCTATGACCGCTTCTTCGTCGAAGCGGCACCCGAAGATGACCTGACGCAGGTGGTCCGCCCGCGCACCACGCCGCTGCTGCGCGAGGTCGACACCGCCATGGGCCGCCGCCATGTCTGGTGCACCTTCAGCCATGATCAGGTGGATCTGGATTTCGCCAATCCCGAGGTGCTGCTGGAGATCCTGCGCATCATCCGGCTGCATGTGGACCGGGGCGTACGGATCATCCGGCTGGATGCGGTGGCCTTTCTGTGGAAGGAACCCGGCACCCCCTGCATCCACCTGCCGCAGACCCATGCCCTCATCCGCCTGCTGCGCCTGCTGGTGGATCATGCCAGCGAAACCGTGATCCTGCTGACCGAAACCAACGTGCCCAAGGCCGAGAACCTGAGCTATTTCGGCCATCGCAACGAGGCGCATATGGTCTACAACTTCCCGCTGCCGCCTTTGGTGCTGCATGCGATGCTGTCGGGCAGCGCCGCCAGTCTGAACGGCTGGCAGCGCGGCATGCCGCCCGCGCCGCTGGGATGCGCCTATCTGAACTTCACCGCCAGCCATGACGGCATCGGCATGCGCCCCGCCGAGGGGCTGCTGCCGCCTGCCGAGATCGGGCGCGTCATCGACACCATCCGCGACATCGGCGGGCTGGTGTCGATGCGCACGCTGCCCGGCGGCGGCGAGGCGCCTTACGAGCTGAACTGTTCGTTTTTTGCCGCCATGTCCCGCAGCTTCAAGGGAGAGGATCAGCACCATCTGGCGCGGTTTCTCGCCTCGCAGACCATCGTCATGTCGCTGGAGGGGATCCCGGCCTTTTACATCCATTCCATGCTGGGCACGCCCAACGACCTTGACGCGGTGGCGCGGCGCGGCATGAACCGGGCGATCAACCGGCACCGCTGGCATTACCCGGACCTGACCGCGGCGCTGGACGATCCCGGCACGGTGCAGGCGCAGGTGCTGGCGCAGCTGTCGGAGCGGCTGAGGCTGCGCGCGCGCCAGCCCGCCTTTCATCCCAATGCCACGCAGTTCACGCTGCGGCTTGACGAGCGGGTGTTCGGGCTGTGGCGGCAGTCGCTGGACCGGGACCAGTCGATCTTTGCGCTGCACAATGTCAGCGACGAGGAGGTGGAAATCCCCCATGACGCGCTGAACCTGATCGCCGACGAGCCGTGGCGCGACCTGCTGGGCGGGGAGGTGGTGGCGCAGGGCGGGGTCCGCCTTGCGCCGTATCAGTGCCGCTGGATTTCCAACCGCTGAGCGGCGTCAGAGCCCCAGCGAGCCCAGCAGGATCACCGTGATCAGGGCCACGACCGGGATCGCCACCGCCACCACGAAGATGTCGCCATAGCTTTTCTTGTGGGTCAGCCCGGTGATGGCCAGCAGCGTGACCACGGCGCCGTTATGCGGCAGCGCGTCGAACCCGCCAGAGGCCAGCGCGGTGACCCGGTGCATCAGCCCCATGCTGACGCCCTGTTCGGCGCCCATGGCAGCGAACTGTTCGCCAAGGGCCGCCAGCGCGATGGACATGCCGCCCGAGGCGGAGCCGGTGATGCCCGCCAGCACGTTGACCGCCACGGCCAGCGAGGCCACGGGATTGTCGGGAAAGAGCCCCAGCACCGCGTCGCGGATCAGCGCGAAGGCCGGAAGCGAGGCGATGACGGCGCCATATCCCACTTCGGAGGCGGTGTTGAAGATCGGCAGCAGCGAGCCCATGGTGCCGTTGTTCACGCTGTCCTTGAGGCTGGCGAAGCGGCTCCAGTTCAGCCCGATGGCCAGCGCGATGGACAGGGTCAGCGACACGATGATGGCCCAGATCCCCGCCACCTTGTCGAGGCTGGTGGCGCCATATTCGGGCTCTGCCAGATAGCCCGCCTCCATCTGCGGGAAGACCAGATAGGTGAAGAGGGCGTTGAGCGCGATCACCGCCACCACCGGGGCTATGGCCACGGCGAAGCCGGGCAGGTTGGCATCTTCGGGCAGGGAGCTGTCGGCGGCGGTGGTTTCATGCGTGCCATAGCCTTCGGAGGCGCGGGCGGCGGCGGCGGCGCGGCGGTTCAGCCACAGCACCCCGCCTGCCAGCATGATGACCCCGGCCAGCGTGCCCAGAAGTGGGGCGGCAAAGACATTGGTGCCGAAGAACGGGATGGGGATGGCGTTCTGGATCGCGGGCGTGCCGGGAAAGGCGGTCATGGTGAAGGTGAACGACCCCAGCGCGATGGCGGCGGGCAGCAGGCGCTTGGGCACATCGGCGCGGCGGAACAGCGCGTTGGCGATGGGATAGATGGCAAAGGCCACCACGAACAGCGACACGCCGCCAAAGGTCAGCACGCCGCAGGCCAGCACCACGGCAAGAATGGCGCGGTTGCCGCCCACCCAGTCCACGATGGTTTCGGCGATGGTGCGCGCGGCGCCGCTGTCGGCCATGACCTTGCCAAAGATCGCGCCCAGCAGGAACAGCGGGAAATAGGTGATGACATAGCCGCCCAGCGACTGCATGAACACCTGCGTGTAGGTGGCCAGCAGCGGCAGCCCGCCCGACAGCAGCACCGCCAGCAGCGACAGGAGCGGTGCCAGGATCAGCACGTTGATGCCGCGATAGGCCAGATACATCAGCAGCCCGAGCGATAGAACAATCCCCAAAAGACCCATGCGTTTCCTCCTGTCGTGATCTGCCGCGGGCCGGGTGGCGCGGCGCAAAGGTTCTACTTCCGGCAGAGCTAGCGCAAGTCAATGACGGGTCGGCAAAAACCCGGCCCCCGGCGGCGGTGCCGTGGCGGCAAGGCCTGCGGGTCAGCCAAACTCCGCCTCGTCGGCCGCGACGGCGGCGCGGAAATCCGCCAGCAGCGTCGGGTCGGCGGAATGCACCCGGTTCCATGTGGGGATGAACGGCGTTTCCTGCGGATTTTCGATGAACAGCTGGCCCGCGCGCACGATGTTTTCGCCAAACATCTCGATGCTGCGTTCCTCGGCATGGCGGTCGATGGCCAGCCCGTTCATGCGCGCATCGGCCCAGTAGGCCTCCAGCAGATCCAGCGCGGAGCGGTAATAGGTCGCTTTCAGCGTGCGGAAGACATGCGGGGTAAACACCGTGCCATCGGCGGCGAGCTTGCGGAAGATCGCCTTGCAGATGTCCACCGACATGCGCGACAGCCCCTGAGAGGCATCCTCGGGCGACAGATCCTGATGCTTGTGATCGTAGCTGTCGGCAATCTCCACCTGACAGACCTGCCGGGGGCCAAGGTTGCGCCATGCCTCGGACAGCACGCCGATTTCCAGCCCCCAGTCCGAGGGGATGCGCAGATCGGGCAGAAGCCCGGTGCGCAGCGCCATCTCTCCCGACAGCGGATAGCGGAAGGCGCGCAGGTAATCGATGTAATCGCGGTCGCCGATGGTGCGCTTGAGCGCGATCAGCAGCGGCGAGACCAAAAGCCGCGTCACCCGCCCGTTGAGCTTGCCCTGACCGATCCGCGCGTAATAGCCCTTGGACAGCTGATAGGAAAAGCCGGGATGCGCCACGGGATAGACCAGCCGGTGCAGCATCTCGCGCCGGTAGGTGACGATGTCGCAGTCATGGATCGCCATCACCGCGCTGTCGGCGCAGGAAATCAGATAGCCCATGCAGCCCCAGACATTGCGGCCCTTGCCCGGCTCCTGCGGGGCGAGCCCCAGCGCATCCAGCCGCGCCATGATGTTGAGCATCCGGGGGCTGTCGTTCCAGATCACCGTGGTCTGCTGCGGTAGCACCGAGAAGAAATCGCGCGCGTGGCGATACTGCGCCTCGTCGGCGCGGTCGAGCCCGATGATGATGCGGTGCAGATAGCTGACCTGCGCCAGTTCCGACAGGATGCCGGGCAGCGCCTCGCCCTCCAGTTCCGAATAGAGGCTGGGCAGCACCAGCGAGATCTTGCGGCTTTGGGAAAAGGTCTCAAGCTCGTAGACCAGTTCCTCCAACGGGCGTGCCCGCAGGTTGTGGAATTGCGCGATATTGCCGTTCTGCTGGAAGTCCGCCATGGGTCAGGTCTCCGGGAAACCAAGATCGGAAAGATGCGCCAGCACCGCCGCGTTCCAGCCTTCGGGGCCGGGCAGGGTGCTGCGCGTGATATGGCCCGTCACCTCGCCCGGCAGGGGCGGGACCGGGCGGCCATGGGGATTGGGCAGGATGACGCCGCGCGTGGCGGTCTGCAGCATTTCCGCATCATTGGGCGCGTCGCCAAGCGCCAAGGACTGCTCTGCCCCCAGATCGGACATGATCGCCGCCATCTGATCCGCCTTCGTGCCGCCATGGGACAGGGTCAGGAACCGCCCGCCCTGCCGCGCCTGCAGGCCTTGGGCCGCCAGCGCCTGCAGAAACCGGGCAAGCTGCGACTCGGTCCCGGACCACAGGCCCGGTTCGCTGAACCGGCGGTCACGGGCGCGGGCGGCATCCTCGGGGGGAAGACCGGTCAGCGCGGTCACCTCGGCGGCGTCCATGTCGCCAAAGCCGCGGAACCCCGCGCGCAACTCGCGGGGCAGGGCGTTGAGCGCGGCGCGCAGGCGGGGATAGTCGTCGCAGGCCGGGGGCTGGCCCGGCACCATGCGCTGCGCGCCGTTTTCCACCAGCGCCGGCCAGTGGCCCAGACCAAGGGCCGCATGCAGCGGCGCGATTTCGGCGGCGGTCTTGGACGAGGCGAGGATCAGCGGGATGTTGTGACGGCGCAGGGTTGCCAGCGCGGGGGCTGCGGCATCATAGCGATAGCTGCCATGATCCAGCAGCGTGCCGTCAAGATCGGTAAACACCACCAGCCGCATGCCTGCTCCGTCTTTCTGCCCTGCAGAAAGACTAATGTGGCGCGGCGGAAAGGAAATGCCGGGGGCGCGGATAAGCCACGCCCCGGCGGGGATCAGCCGTCAGGCGACGTTTTCCAAGGCAGTTTCCGGGGTGACCCCCAGCGCCGCGCAGACATCGCGGGTCAGTTCGGGGCGGTTCAGCGTGTAGAAATGCAGCTTGTCGACGCCCCCCGCCATCAGATCCTGACAGAGCCGGGTGCAGAGCTCGGTCGCGATCTGGTCCTGCCGCCCCTCGGCCTGCGGTGACTCGAAGAGGTCGATCACCCAGCCGGGGATCTTGGTGCCGGTGGCTTCGGCAAAGCGGCGCGCGCCTTTCCAGTTCTCGATCGGCAGGATGCCGGGCACCACGGGCTTGTCGATCCCGGCGGCAGCACAGGCATCGCGGAAGCGGAAAAAGCTGTCCGGTTCAAAGAAGAACTGCGTCAGCGCTTCGGAGGCGCCCGCCTCGAACTTGCGCTTGAGCCATGCCACATCCGCCTGCGCATCCGCCGCTTCGGGATGCTTGTCGGGATAGGCGCCGACGCGGATGGTGAAATCGCCAGCCTCGCGCAGCGCCGCGATCAGATCAAGCGAGGAGGCAAAGCCGTCAGGATGGGCGGTGAAGCCCGACGAGCCCTTGGGCGGATCGCCCCGCAATGCGACGATGTCCTGCACGCCCGCTTCGCGAAACTGCCGGGCGATGCCCAGCGTTTCCTCGCGCGTGGCGTCGACGCAGGTCAGATGCGCCGCAACCCGCAGGCCGGAGCGTTTGTGCAGCGCCGCCACCACATCGCGGGTCAGTTCGCGGGTGGTGCCGCCCGCGCCATAGGTGACCGACACGAAGCGCGGCTTCAGCGGGGCCAGCGCCTGCACGGTGTCCCACAGCCGGAAGGTGGCCTCGACATTGCGGGGCGGGAAGAATTCGAAAGAGATCTCGGGGCGGGTCATGACCGGGCTCCAGTTCAGATTTCGCGCCTTGTGACACAGCAGGCTTTGTGAGACAAACTCATAAATCTCATCAACAACATGAAGCGGACGCTAGGATGCATATCGAGTTCCGCCATCTGCGCACCATCAAGGCCATCCATGATGCGGGCGGGCTCGCCCGCGCGGCGGAAACGCTGAACATAACGCAATCGGCGCTGTCGCACCAGATCAAGGGGCTGGAGGATCAGGCCGGGGTGGAGCTGTTCGTGCGCCGCGCCAAGCCCATGCGCCTGTCGGCGGCGGGGCTGCGCCTGCTGCGGCTGGCCGAACAGGTGCTGCCGCAGGTCGAGGCGGCGCTGGCGGAATTCGACGGTCTGCGCAAGGGATCCTCGGGGCGGCTGCACATCGCCATCGAATGCCACGCCTGTTTCGAATGGCTGTTCCCGGTGCTGGAGGCTTTCCGCAAAAGCTGGCCCGACGTGGATGTGGACATCCGGCCCGGCCTTGCCTTCGACGCGCTGCCCGCGCTGGTCAAGGAGGATGTGGATGTGGTCATTTCCTCCGATCCGGAGGATCTGGGCGGGGTCACCTTCACGCCGCTTTTTGACTACAGCCCGGTCTTCGTGGCCGCCGCAGCACATCCGCTGGCAGCCAGACCCTATATCGAGGCGCAGGATTTCCGCGGCGAGACGCTGATCACCTATCCGGTGGACCGCGCCCGGCTTGACGTGTTCTCGCAGCTTCTGACCCCCGCCAAGGTGGAACCGGCGGCGATCCGTCAGGTGGAACTGACCGCGGTGATCCTGCTGCTGGTCGCCTCGAACCGGGGCGTGGCCGTGCTGCCCGACTGGGTGGTGCGGGAGGTCAAATACAATTCCGATTACGTCACCCGGCCACTGACCGCGACCGGGCTCACCCGCGGGCTTTACGCCGCCAGCCGCAGCGGCGATCTGGACAAGCCGTTCATGCGCGATCTGATCCGGCTCGCCGGGCAGGAGGCCCGGCGGCTGCAGGCGCGCTGAGGCGGCAGTTGTTACAGCGGCCGGATGTCCGAGGCCATCATCCGTCCGTCGCGCCCTTCTTTCAGGTCATAGCTGACCTTCTGGTTGTCCGCGAGCCCGGTCAGCCCGGAGCGTTCCACGGCAGAGATATGCACGAATACGTCCTTGCCGCCCTCTTCCGGGGCGATAAAGCCGTAACCTTTGGTGGTGTTGAACCATTTCACGGTGCCGCTCGGCATCTGTCCCGTGCTCCTTCAAGTCTTTCCTGCGTCTCACCCGCCGGAGCGGGCACCCTGTCACCTTCCTGTGCGGAGGGGCTGTGGGCCGGCGCCTTGGCCGTCCGGGTCCGATCCGTGGAAGATCACCCTGCCAGAGTTGCACGGCGCCTGTAAAAATCAAGCGAAACACTTCGCGCCTGCGGCATTCCGCCCTAAAACGGCGGAGGAAGATGCAAGGAGACTGCGGATGCAGCTTTACGGACTAAAAACCTGTGACACCTGCCGCAAGGCATTGAAGGCGCTGCCATCGGCGGACTTCATCGACGTGCGCGCCCAAGGCGTGCCCGCGCCGGTGCTGGCGGCGGCTTTTGCGCGCTTTGGTCAGGCGCTGGTCAACACGCGCAGCACCACATGGCGCGGCCTGTCAGAAGAGGCGCGCGCCCGCGATCCGCTGGCGCTGCTGGCGGATGAGCCGACGCTGATGAAACGCCCGCTGATCGTCGCCGGGGACGAGATGTATCTGGGCTGGGACAAATCGGTGCAGGCGGCGCTGTGGGCATGACCGCGCCGGGACGGGTGGTGCTGGTCACCGGCGGCACGCGCGGCATCGGCCACGCCATCGCCGCCGAATTTGCCGCCGATCATGCGGTGGCGGTGACATGGCGCAGCACCCCGCCCGATCCCGGCGCCGCGCTGGCGATCAGGGCTGATCTGGCGGATCCCGACAGCGCGGCGCGCGTGGTGGCCGAGGTGCTGGCGCGCTTCGGCAGGCTCGACGTGATCGTGAACAATGCGGGCCAGATCAGCCCCAGCCCGGTCGAGGGGCTTGATGCCGAGGCGGGGCAGGGGCTGCTGGCGGTCAACCTGCTGGCGCCCGCAGCGCTGCTCGCCGCCGCGCTGCCGCATCTGGCGCCGGGCTCGGCCATCGTCAGCATCTCTTCGGTCAATGCGGTGCTGCCGCCCCGCGGGGCGGTGCTTTACGGGGCCAGCAAGGCCGCGCTCAACCTCTGGACCCGCGCCATGGCCAAGGAACTGGGGCCACGCGGCATCCGGGTCAACGCTGTGGCCCCCGGCGCCATCACCACGCCCGAAACCCCGCGCCCGGCGGATCTGCAGCAGGCCTTTCTGGCCGAGACCGCGCTGGGACGGCTGGGCAGGCCGCAGGACGTGGCCCGCGCCGTGCGCTTTCTCGCCTCCGACGCGGCCTCTTTCATCACCGGCGAAGTGCTGACCGTCTCCGGCGGCTACCGGCTCTGACCCCAGCAAAAAGGCCCCGGAACCGCTCCGGGGCCTTCTGCAGAAACAGGCGCGGCTTAGCGCAGGTCGGGGGGCGTGGCCTCTGCCGCCAGATCGGCCAAAACCGTCTCCAGCGCCACCACCCGCGTGTCCTTTTCGCCAAGGCGACGCAGGCTGACGGTGCGCTCCTCCACCTCGCGATGGCCGACGGCAAGGATCACCGGCACCTTGCCCACCGAATGCTCGCGGACCTTGTAGTTGATCTTTTCGTTGCGCGTGTCGGCCTCGGCCCGCAGCCCGGCCTTCTGCAGCGCCGCCACCACCTCGGCCACATAGCCATCGGCTTCCGAGGTGATGGAGGCCACCACCACCTGACGCGGCGCCAGCCACAGCGGCAGACGGCCCGCGTGGTTTTCGATCAGGATGCCGATGAAACGCTCGAACGAGCCCAGACAGGCGCGGTGCAGCATGAAGGGCGTGTGCTTGGCGCCATCCTCGCCGACATAGCTCGCGTCCAGCCGCTCGGGCAGGTTGGGGTCAAGCTGCAGCGTGCCGCACTGCCAGTCGCGCCCGATGGCATCGGTCAGCACGAATTCCAGCTTCGGCGCATAGAAAGCGCCCTCGCCGGGGAACAGCTCATACTCATAACCCGCCGCGGTGCAGGCATTGGCCAGCGCCGCCTCCATCCGGTCCCAGATCTGGTCCGACCCCACGCGCTTTTCCGGTCGGGTCGACAGCTTCACCCGCCACCGCTCGAAGCCCAGATCGGCATAGATCTTGGCCAGAAACTCGATGAACTTGGTGGATTCCGCCTCGATCTGGTCGAGCGTGCAGAAGATATGCGCATCATCCTGCGTAAAGCCGCGCACCCGCATGATGCCATGCAGCGCACCCGAAGGTTCATAGCGCGCGCAGGATCCGAATTCCGCCATGCGCAGCGGCAGGTCGCGATAGGATTTCAGCCCGACATTGAAGATCTGCACATGGCAGGGGCAGTTCATCGGCTTCAGCGCATTGATGACCTTGTCGCGGGCGCCATCCTCGTCAACCTCGACGATGAACATGTTCTCGCGGTAATTCTCCCAATGCCCCGAAGCTTCCCAGAGCTTGCGGTTCACCACCTGCGGCGTGTTCACCTCGACATAGCCGTCGCGGCGCTGCTGGCGGCGCATGTAATCCTGCAGCGTGGTGTAGATGGTCCAGCCGTTGGGATGCCAGAAAATCTGCCCCGGCGCCTCTTCCTGCATGTGGAACAGATCCATCTCGCGGCCAAGCTTGCGGTGGTCGCGCTTGGCGGCTTCCTCAAGGAAGGTCAGATGCGCCTTCAGATCCTCGCGGTTGCGGAAGGCGACGCCGGTGACGCGCTGCAGCATGGGGCGGCTGACATCGCCGAACCAGTAGGCACCCGAGACGCCCATCAGCTTGAAGGCGTCGGCGGGCAGCTGCCCGGTGGTCTGCAGATGCGGGCCCCGGCACAGATCCTGCCACTCGCCATGCCAGTACATGCGGATCGGCGCGCCTTCGGGGATGCGGTCCAGCAGCTCCACCTTGAACGGCTCGCCCGCGTCGATGTAATGCTGGCGGGCGCGCTCGCGGTCCCAGATCTCGGTGCGGACCGGCTCGCGGGCGTTGATGATCTCCTTCATCTTCGCCTCGATGCGGCCCAGATCCTCGGGCGTGAACGGCTCGGCCCGGTCGAAATCGTAGAACCAGCCCTTTTCGGTCACCGGCCCGATGGTCACCTTGGTGTCGGGCCAGATCTCCTGCACGGCGCGCGCCATGACATGGGCAAAGTCATGGCGGATCAGCTCCAGCGCGGGCGCGTCATCGGCCATGGTGTGGATGGCAATGGAGGCATCGCTCTCCAGCGGCCAGGCCAGATCCCAGTGCGCGCCATCGACGCTGGCCGAGATCGCCTTTTTCGCAAGGCTCTTGGAGATCGAGGACGCCACCTCGGCAGCGGTCACGCCGCGCGGAAACTCGCGCTGGGATCCATCGGGAAATGTCAGGGAAATCTGGGCCATCGGCCAATTCTCCTCGTCGGTCTGGCGCCCACGGAACGCCCGGTTGCGGGTTGATATGTGTGCGCGCCTTGTCGCGCCGCCCCCGCCGCCTGTCAAGCCATGCGCCCTTCTTCTGACCCCAAATATCCCGGGGGAGGCGCCGCAGGCGCCGGGGGCAGCGCCCCCTTCCACCGCGCCGCCGGGCGCTGCCCCGCCGCGTCCGGGCGCAAACCCATGCCCGGAGCACGCTTGGGCTTGCCTCTGCCGACAGGCAGTCTACCAAGGAGGCATGACCGACCAAAGCTTCCAGCCCGCGCGGGGCATTTTCTGGATGATCGTCACCGGGCTCTGCTTCGTGGGGGTCACGGCGCTTGTCAAACTTCTGGCCGGGCGGGTGCCCGCGGCGGAATCCGCCTTCCTGCGCTATCTGCTGGGGCTGGTGTTTCTGGTGCCCATGTGGCGGTCGATCCGCGGCATGCGCCTCACGCCGCGGCAATGGCGGCTCTCGGCGCTGCGCGGCATCACCCATACCATCGGCGTGATCTGCTGGTTCTTCGCCATGTCGCGCATCCCCATGGCCGAAGTCACGGCGATGAACTACCTCACCCCGGTCTATGTCACGATCCTCGCCGTCTTCGTGCTGCAGGAACGGCTGGCGATCCGCCGCATCCTCGCCATCGTCGCGGCGCTTGGCGGCGCGCTGCTGATCCTGCGCCCGGGCTTCCGCGAGCTTGATCCCGGCCATTTCGCCATGCTGGCCACGGCGCTGCTGTTCTCGGTCTCCTATCTCATCGCCAAGATCATCACCGACGAGCTGTCGCCCGTGGCGGTGGTGGCGCTGCTGTCGGTCTCGGTCACCATCGGCCTTGCGCCCTTCGCCGCCGCGGTCTGGGTCACGCCCACATGGTCCGATCTGGCGGTGCTGTTCGGTGTCGCCTGTTTCGCCACCGGCGGGCATTACGCCATGACGCTGGCCTTTGCCGCCGCCCCGGTGACGGTGACCCAGCCGGTCACCTTCCTGCAGCTGGTCTGGTCGGTGCTGGTGGGCGCGATCTTCTTTGCCGAACCCGCCGATCCTTTCGTGGTGGCGGGCGGGCTGGTCATCATCGGCTCGGTGCTGTTCATCACATGGCGCGAGGCGGTGCTGAAACGCCGCGTCACGCCCTCGGGGCCCGAAACCAAGCTCTGACGCCACGAAACAGACCGTTTCCTTCTGCGAAATCGCCACGCGCCCTGCGCATTTGTGCCTCATTCCGGCGGCAGCCTGACGTTCAGTCACCTGCACCGGAGAATGGACATGTTCGCAGACAATCACCTGACCGAGTCGCTTGAAGAGGTCACCGCCTTCCTGCTGAGCGAGCGGCGCAAGACGCTGTCCGAGGCGGAATGGCGGTTCCGGATGCGCGGCTACGGCTACAGCCTGCGCCGCACCGACCGGGGCGTCGAGGTGGCGCGCCTGCCGCAGAAGACGGTTCTGGGCACGATTCAGGCCTGAGACGCGGCGCTCCCGTTTTTATTGATTGACCAGTCAATCAACTTGTCGCACCCTGCGCGCGAAGCCCCGGAGGATGCCATGCCCAGACCAGCACAGGAACCGATGCGCCGCGCGGCGCTGGTGGCGGCCACCGTGGCCGAGGTCGGCGCACGCGGCACGCTGGACGTGACCGTGGGCCAGATCGCGCGGCGGGCGGGCATGTCGCCCGCGCTGGCGCATCACTATTTCGGCGGCAAGGCGCAGATCTTTCTGGCCGCCATGCGCCAGATCCTTGCCGATTATTCCGCCGAGGTGCGCAGCGCCCTGCATCAGGCGCCACAGGGCGCCCGGCTGGAGGCGCTGATCGCCGCCAATTTCGCCGAAAGCTGCTTTCAGCCCGCCACCGTTTCGGCATGGCTCAACTTCTACGTTCTGGCGCAGCGCGACCCCGATGCGGCGCGGCTGCTGACCATCTACCAGCGTCGCCTGCAGTCCAACCTGACCCATGCCCTGCGCGGGCGCAGCCCCGATCCTGTCGGCCATGCCCGGATGATCGGCGCGCTGATCGACGGGGTCTATCTGCGCGCCGCCCTTGCCGGGCAGGGCGTCGGAGAGGCGGCGGCAGAGGTGCACCGCGCGGCCCATGCGCTTTTGACAAAGGACAGATCATGATCAACCCGCAACCGCAGGCCAGCCATTTTGTCGATGGCGCATGGCTGGAAGATGCCGCGGGCGCGGCGCTCGCCGTGATCCACCCCGCCACCGGCGCCGAGATCGCCCATCTGCACGAGGCGACGCCCGCCGTGATCGACGCGGCGCTGGCCGCCGCCACCCGCGCGCAGGCCGACTGGGCACAGCGCAGCGGCGCCGAGCGGGGCAGGGTGCTGCGCCGCGCCGCCGACCTGATCCGCGCCCGCAACCGCGCGCTGTCGGAACTGGAAACGCTCGACACCGGCAAGCCGCTGCAGGAAACGCTGGTGGCCGATGCCAGCTCCGCCGCCGATGCGCTGGAGTATTTCGGCGGGCTCGCCGCCACCCTGACCGGGGAGCATATCCCGCTGGGCGCCAACTGGGCCTATACGATCCGCGAACCGCTCGGCGTCTGCGTCGGCATCGGCGCGTGGAACTATCCGACCCAGATCGCCTGCTGGAAAGCCGCACCGGCGCTGGCCTGCGGCAATGCCATGGTGTTCAAACCCTCCGAGGAAACCCCGCTCTGCGCGCTGCAGATCGCCGAGATCCTTGTGGAGGCGGGCGCCCCTGCCGGGCTTTTCAACGTGGTGCAGGGACGGGGCGCGGTCGGCGCGGCGCTGGTCAGCGATCCGCGCGTGGCCAAGGTCTCGCTCACCGGCTCGGTGCCCACTGGCGCGCGGGTCTATGCCGCCGCTGCTGCGGGCATGAAACATGTGACCATGGAACTGGGCGGCAAGTCGCCGCTGATCGTGTTCGAGGATGCCGATCTCGACGATGCGGTGGGGGGTGCCATCCTTGGCAATTTCTACTCCTCCGGGCAGGTCTGCTCCAACGGCACCCGCGTCTTCGTGCACCGCGCGCTGCGCGAGGCCTTCCTTGCGCGCCTCACCGAGCGGCTGGCGGGCGTGGTGATGGGCGATCCGCTGGACGAGGCCACGAATTTCGGCCCGCTGGTCAGCGCCGCACAGCGCGACAAGGTGATGGGCTTCATCACCCGTGCGCAGGCGGAAGGTGCGCGGCTGGTCTGTGGCGGCACCATCCCCGACCGCCCCGGCTTCTTCGTGACCCCCACGGTCTTCGCCGATGTCACCGATGACATGGAAGTGGCCCGCGACGAGGTGTTCGGCCCGGTCATGTCCGTGCTCGATTTCGACAGCGAGGAGGAGGTGCTGGCCCGCGCCAATGCCACGGAATTTGGCCTCTCCGCCGGGGTCTTCACCCGCGATCTGACCCGCGCGCATCGCGTCATCGCGCGGCTGCAGGCGGGCACCTGCTTCATCAACTCCTATAACGACGCCCCCGTCGAGGTGCCCTTCGGCGGCACCAAGGCGTCGGGCGTGGGCCGCGAAAACGCCCGCGCCGCGATCGAGCATTATTCGCAGCTGAAATCCGTCTTCGTGCGCATGGGCCCGGTCGAGGCACCGTACTGACCGAACCCCGCCCTTTCATCTTGCCAGATAAACTCCCGCCGGAGGCGTCCGACCCCGCCACCGGCGCATCCCCGTCACAGGAGACCGCCATGCAGGCCGATTACGTCATCGTGGGCGCCGGTTCCGCCGGCTGCGCGCTTGCCTTCCGGCTGGCCGAAGCCGGGCGCAGCGTCATCGTGCTGGAACATGGCGGCAGCGATGCCGGGCCCTTCATCCAGATGCCCGGCGCGCTGAGCTTTCCCATGAACATGCCGCGCTATGACTGGGGCTTCCGCTCCGAACCGGAGCCGCATCTGGGCGGGCGGCGTCTGGCCACCCCGCGCGGCAAGGTGGTGGGCGGCAGTTCCTCGATCAACGGCATGGTCTATGTGCGCGGCCATGCCCGCGACTATGACACATGGGCCGAAATGGGCGCGCAGGGCTGGAGCTATGCCGAGGTGCTGCCCTATTTCAAGCGGATGGAGCACTGGCATGATGGCGGCCATGGCGGCGACGCCGCGTGGCGCGGCGACAGCGGCCCGCTGCATGTCACCCGGGGCGGGCGGCAGAACCCGCTGACCCGCGCCTTTGTCGAGGCGGGCGGGCAGGCGGGCTATCCGCTGACCCCCGATTACAACGGCCCCCAGCAGGAGGGCTTCGGCCCCTATGACATGACGGTCTGGCGCGGGCGGCGCTGGTCGGCGGCCAATGCCTATCTGCGGCCCGCGCAGAAGCTGGGCGCGCGGCTGGTGCGCGGCTTTGCCCGGCGCGTCGTGATGACCGGGGGCCGCGCCACCGGGGTGGAAATCCTGCGCGGTGGCGCCATCGAGGTGGTGGAGGCGCGGCGCGAGGTGATCCTGTCGGCCTCCTCGATCAATTCGCCGAAGCTTCTGATGCTGTCGGGCATCGGCCCTGCCGCCCATCTGGCGCAGCATGGCATCACGCCGCTGGTGGACCGTCCCGGCGTCGGGCAGAACCTGCAGGACCATCTGGAGATCTATCTGCAGATGGCGGCCAAGCAGCCGGTCAGCCTCTATTCCTACTGGAATCTCTGGGGCAAGGCGCTGGTGGGGGCGCAGTGGCTCTTCACCCGCAAGGGGCTGGGCGCCTCGAACCAGTTCGAAAGCGCGGGCTTCATCCGGTCGCGCGCCGGGGTGGACTATCCCGACATCCAGTTCCATTTCCTGCCGATCGCCGTGCGCTATGACGGGCAGGCCGCCGCCGAAGGCCACGGCTTTCAGGCGCATGTCGGTCCGATGCGCTCCGCCTCGCGCGGGGCCATCAGCCTTGCCAGCGGCGATCCCGAAGCGGCCCCGCGCATCCTTTTCAACTACATGAGCGATCCGCAGGACTGGGAGGATTTCCGCACCTGCATCCGCCTCACGCGCGAGATCTTTGCCCAGCCCGCCTTCGCCGCCTTTGCCGGGGCCGAGATCCAGCCCGGCGCCGCGCTGCAGTCGGATGCAGAGCTGGACGGTTTCCTGCGCGAGCATGTGGAAAGCGCCTATCACCCCTGCGGCACCTGCCGCATGGGCGCGCCGGAGGATCCCATGGCGGTGGTCGATCCGGAGGCGCGGGTCATCGGCGTGGACGCGCTGCGGGTGGTCGACAGTTCGATCTTTCCGCGCATCACCAATGGCAATCTCAACGCGCCCTCGATCATGGTGGGCGAAAAGGTCGCCGATCACATCCTGTGCCGCAGCCTGCCCGCCGAAGACGTGCAGCCATGGATCCATCCCGAATGGCAGACGGCGCAGCGCTGAGCCTGCCGCGGAAATCTTAACGAAGGTTAACGAATCCGGTTGATCCCGCCCCGGCGGGCTGCAAGATGCGGCCATGATCCGCATTTGTTCCCTTCTTCTCGCGCTGCTGGCCACACCGCTGGCAGCGGATCCCCGTGGCCCGATCCAAGTGATCGACGGCGACACCTTCGACATCGGCGGCACCCGCGTGCGCCTGCATGGCGTGGACGCGCCCGAACAGGCGCAGCTCTGCGGCGAGGGCACGGCGCAGGTCTGGTCCTGCGGCGCATGGGTCACCCAAGAGGTGCGCGCCCGCTATGAGGGCCGCGCCGCCCGCTGCACCGCGCTGGGGCAGGATGGCTATGGCCGCACGCTGGCCCGCTGCGACGTGGACGGCGCCGATCTGGGCCGGACCCTCGTCTCTGACGGGCTGGCCTTCGCCTTCCGCCGCTATTCCATGGACTATGATCTGGATGAAAAGCGCGCGGTCGTGGCCCTGCGCGGCCTGCATCGCGAAGAGATCGACCGCCCGTCCGACTATCGCGCCGGGATGCGGCAGGCGCAGGCCGTCGCCAACAGCGCCGGGGCGCCCGAGGACTGCGCGATCAAGGGCAACATCTCCCGCAAGGGCGAACGCATCTTCCACGCCCCCGGACAGGAGCATTACGGCGCGACCCAGATCAGCACCGCCAAGGGCGAACGCTGGTTCTGCACCGAAGCCGAGGCGCGGGCGGCAGGCTGGCGCAAGGCGCGCCGCTGATCCGGCTTGCGCCAGATCAAGGCGCGGCCTTGGCATCGCGGCGATACTGCCCGGGACAGATCCAAGGAGGATAGCCCATGTCGCATGTGCCGCATGACCTGCACGAAGACTTCCCCGGTCAGGCCGACCGCATTTCGGTGCTGAAACAGCAGGACCGGCATTTCGCCCAGCTGGTGGAGCGGTACCACGACATCAACCGCGAAGTGCACCGCGCCGAAACCCTCGTGGCTCCGATGGCAGATCACGCCGAAAGCGAACTGCGCCGCAGCCGCGCCCTGCTGAAGGACCAGATCCGCGCCGCCCTGCGCGGCTGAGCCGGATCAGTCCAGCAGGGGTTCGATCGCGCGCCGGATCGGGGCAGAGGTCGGGCGCGTGGTCGATCCCCAAGCCGCGACAAATTCGCCCTCCGGCCCGATCAGCACCTTGTTGAAATTCCACGAGGGCGCAAATTCCGCCTCGTCCTGCAGCCACAGGTAAAACGGATGCGCGCCCGCGCCGGTCACCGGGGTGATCGTGGTCATCGGCAGGTCAAGGTCGAAATTCAGCTCGCAGTATTCCTTGACCGCCGCCTCGCTGCCCAGCTCCTGCCGGAAATCATTCGACGGCACCGCCAGAACCACCAGCCCGCGGTCGCGGTAACGGTCATAGATCTCCTGCATCCCGTCATATTGTGGCGCGAAGCCGCAGCGCGAGGCGGTGTTGACCACCAGCACCGGCTGGCCGCGCCACTCGTCCAGCGCCAGCACCCCGCCATCGATGCTGTCAAACACGAAGCCCTGCTGCGGCTCGGCGGCAGCCAGAAGGGCGGGCAGGGCGGCAAGAAGTCCAAGACCAAGAAAAATCGCACGCATCACAGGGGCCTCCTTTTTCCGTGACCTAGGCTTGACGGCGCAAAGTCAAGCCCGAGTCGCGCAAAGCCTCTGGACCCGGCGCGCGGCGCGCCTATCTTGACAGGATCGGAGGTGACGCATGGCCGGAGGCTGGACGCGCGACGGCGCGGTAAATGACCAGATCGAGGATTCGATCCGCGACGAACTGGCGCGGCTCAAGGCGCGGCGCGCGCCGGTGGGCGAAAGCCGCAGCCATTGCGCCGAATGCGAAGACCCGATCCCCGAGGCGCGCCGCGCCGCGCTGCCGGGGGTCAAGCTCTGCCTCGACTGCCAGCAGGAGCGCGACCGCACACCCCAGACCCGCGCGGGCTTCAACCGCCGCGGCTCCAAGGACAGCCAGCTGAAATAGCGCGCAAACCAAAAGGGGCAGCCGCGCCGCGCCCGCCCCTTCATCTTGCCGGATAAACTCCCGCCGGAGGCATCCCGCCCCCGGCCAGAAAGCCCGATGGCCGGGGATCAGTCCTCCATCGCCTCCAGCTCGTCGATGAAGCCTTCGATCATCGACAGGCCCTTGTCCCAGAATTTCGGATCCGTGGCATCCAGACCAAAGGGCGCCAGCAGCGCCTTGTGATGCTTCGACCCGCCCGCCTTCAGCATGTCGAAATACTTGTCCTGAAAGCCCTCCGGCGCCTCCTGATAGGCGGCGTAAAGCGCGTTCACCAGCCCGTCGCCAAAGGCATAGGCATAGACATAGAAGGGCGAATGCACAAAATGCGGCACATAGGCCCAGAAGGTCTCGTAGCCCTCCATGAAGTCGAAGGCACCGCCAAGGCTTTCCGCCTGCACCGACATCCACAGCGCGTTGATGTCCTCGGGGGTCAGTTCGCCGCCGCGCCGCGCCTCGTGCAGCTTGCATTCGAAATCGTAAAAGGCGATCTGGCGCACGACCGTGTTGATCATGTCCTCGACCTTGCCCGCCAGCAGCACCTTGCGTTCGGCCTGATCCTTGGCCCGGTCCAGCAGCGCGCGGAAGGTCAGCATCTCGCCAAAGACCGACGCGGTCTCGGCCAGCGTCAGCGGGGTGGAGGCCAGCATCTCGCCCTGTCCCGCCGCCAGCACCTGATGCACGCCATGACCCAGCTCATGGGCCAGCGTCATCACGTCGCGCGGCTTGCCGAGATAGTTCAGCAGCACATAGGGATGCACCTCGGTGACGGTGGGATGGGCAAAGGCGCCGGGCGCCTTGCCGGGCTTGGCGGCGGCATCGATCCAGCCCTTGCGGAAAAACGGCTCGGCGATCTCGGCCATGCGCGGATCGAACCCGGCATAGGCCTCCATCACCATGCGCTCGGCCTCGTCCCAGCCGACGATGCGGGTGCTTTCCATGGGCAGCGGCGCGTTGCGGTCCCAGACCTGCATCCGGTCCAGCCCCAGCCATTTGCGCTTCAGCTCGTAATAGCGGTGCGACAGCCGCGGATAGGCGGCCACCACCGCATCGCGCAGCGCCTGCACCACCTCGGGCTCCACGTCATTGGCCAGATGCCGGGCGGATTGCGCGGTGGGCATCTTGCGCCAGCGATCCATCACCTCCTTTTCCTTGGCCTGCGTGTTGTGCACGCGGGCAAAGGTGCGGATGTTGCGGCCAAAGACCCGGGCCAGTTCCCGCGCCGCCGCCTCGCGCTTGCTGCGGTCCTGTTCGGTCAGCAGGTTCAGGGTGGATTCCAGCCCCATCTCCTCGCCGTCGATCTCGAAGCTCAGCCCGGAGATGGTCTCGTCGAAAAGCCGCTCCCACGCATCGCCGACCACACCCATGTCATGCAGGAAATGCTCCATCTCGTCGGAAAGCTGATGCGGCTTCATGGCGCGGATGCGGTCGAAGGCGGGCTTGTAGCGGCCAAGCTCGGGATCGGCGGCAAAGAGCCCGTCCAGAAACGCATCCTCCAGCCGGTTCAGCTCCAGCGTGAAGAACACCAGCGGCGTGGTGAAGCGCGTGAGCTTTTCCTGACAGTCGGACAGGAACTTCGCCCGCTCCGCATCCAGCGTCAGCTGGTAATAGCGCAGGCCCGCATAGGACATCAGCCGCCCGCCCACGGCCTCGATCCGCTCGTGGCGGCGGATCATCTCCAGAAAGCCCGCCGCGTCCAGATCGCCCAGCTTGCCCTCGTAATCCTCGGCAAACCGCGCGCAGGCCTCCTCCAGCCAGTCCAGATCGCGCTTCAGCTCGGGCGCGTCGGGGGCGGGGTAAAGGTCGGTCAGATCCCATTCGGGCAGATCGCCCAGATCCCGGCCACCAGCGGCGGCGGTTGCGTCGAAAAGCCGATCGGGCGTCATCATGTCTCTCCTTGACTGTCTGGCCCCACAGGTAAGGGCCGCATCCCCCGGTGTTCAAGGCCAAAGCGCCGCGCGCCCCGGCTGCGGCTTCTTCTTGGCCCAAATATCCCGGGGGAGCCCCCGCAAGGGGGCGGGGGCAGAGCCCCCTCCTGTTTCTCTCGCCTCAGGCGGGCGGGGCAGAGCGCCTGCCCATCTCCCGCTCCCCCTCAGCCATAGCGCGCCAGCAGCGCCCGCAGCCCCTCCAGCGTGTCGACCTCGGAGGCGGGCTTGTCGCGGCGCCAGCGGGCCATGCGGGGAAAGCGCAGCGCGATGCCGGATTTGTGGCGGGGGCTGGCCTGAATCCCCTCGAAGGCAATCTCGAAGACCAGATCGGGCGTGACCTGCCGCACCGGGCCAAAGCGCGCCTGCGTGTGG
This sequence comes from Salipiger marinus, assembly GCF_900100085.1. Taxonomy (GTDB): domain Bacteria; phylum Pseudomonadota; class Alphaproteobacteria; order Rhodobacterales; family Rhodobacteraceae; genus Salipiger; species Salipiger marinus. The sequence goes on along the minus strand of NZ_FNEJ01000003.1, from coordinate 95,582 downwards.
CGGCGCACCCATGTGGTGATCTCGGCAAATTCGGCATCGGTCAGCCCGGAATAGGCCTTGGTGAAGGGCACCAGCGCCTCGCCATCGCGCACGGCAAAGGTGAAATCGGTGAACAGGTTGGCCCGCCGCCCGTGGCCCTGCTGGGCATAGATCATCACCGCATCGACGCTGAGCGGATCAAGCTTCCATTTCCACCAGTCGCCGCGCCGCCGCCCGTCGCGATAGGGCGAGGCAAGCCGTTTCAGCATCAGCCCCTCGGCGCGCCGCTCCCGCGCCTCGGACCGCAGCCGCGCCAGCGCCGCCCAGTCCGGGGCGGTGACGGCGGGCGACAGGTCGACCCCCGCCTCCTCGGGCAGCCCGTCGAGCAGCGCCGCCAGCCGCGCCCGCCGATGGGACAAGGGGGCGGCGCGCAGATCCTCTCCGCCGTCTTCCAGCAGATCATAGGCTAAAAGCCGCACCGGCGCCTCGGCCAGCAGCTTTTTCGGCACGGTCTTGCGCCCCAGACGCGCCTGCAGCGCGGCAAAGGGCTGGGGCGCGCCGTCCCCCCAGACGAGGATCTCGCCATCGATCACCGTGCCCTGCGGCAGGAAATCCGCCGCCCGAGCCAGTTCGGGAAAGCTGTCGGTGATCAGATCCTCGCCGCGCGACCACAGATGATGGGTGCCGCCGCGCAGCAGCAGCTGGCCGCGGATGCCGTCCCATTTCCATTCCGCCAGCCAGTCGGACAGATCGCCCAGCGACTCGGGCGGATCCTCCAGCGGCGAGGCAAGGCAGAACGGGTAGGGGCGGCTGGCATCGCTGTCCGCATCCTCCTCGGCGGTCAGGGCGGCCCAAGTGGTGGCTTCGGGATCCCATGTGCCCATCAGCCGCAGCGCCAGCGCCGCCTCGTCGCGCCCCGTCGCCTGTGCCAGCGCGCGGGTCATCAGCTTGCGGCTGACGCCGATGCGAAAGCCGCCGGTGATGAGCTTGTTGAACAGGAACCGTTCCGTGGTGCCCTGCCGCGCCCAAGCCGCCAGCACCCCGGCGCGGCGCTGCTCGGGGGCGGCGCGGGCGATGGCGCGCAGCTCGAGGATCCATTGCGTCAGCGACTGCTCCTGCGGATCCGGGGCGGGGGGCAGCACAAGGCTGATGGTTTCGGCCAGATCGCCGACGATGGGATAGGCTTCCTCAAAAAGCCAGAGCGGGATGCCTGCCTCCTCGGCGGCCCAGAGCCGCAGGTCGGTGGTGGTCACCGCGCGCTTGGGCCTGCGGCCCGAAAACAGCGCCACGGCCCAGAGCCGGTCGGTTTCGGGCGCCTCGCGAAAGAACTGCGCCAGCGCCTCGGTCTTGACGCTGGTCTTGGTGGTCTGGTCGAGCCGGGTGAAAAGCTGCGCAAATTCCTTCATGCGCCCGCCTCCGCTTCCGCCTCGTCATCGCCGCCGAATTCGGTGGGAACCGGGGTGGCGTCATAACCTTCGGCCTTCAGGTGGCGCGCGAAGATTTCGGTGTAACCATGTGTCGGAAATATCTTTTCGGCCCCAGTCTCTGCCACGGCGCGCAAAAGCGCGTCCCAGTCGGCATGATCCGAGATGACAAAGCCGCGCTCTGCCCCCCGTCTGCGCCGGATGCCGCGCAGCCGCATCCAGCCCGACGCAAAGGCCTCCGATCCCGGGCCCAGACGGCGGGCCCATGCGCTGCCAAGCGCGGCGGGCGGCGCCACGACCATGGCGCCCCGGGCGCGGGCGCGGTCAAACTCCGGCGTGATCTGTTCGGTCGCGGGGGCAAAGGCGCCGAGCCCGCGCAGCACCGCATTGGTGCCCTCGACCGCGCCATGGGTCAGCACCGGCCCGATGGACGGGTCGAGCATGGCGATCAGCCGCTGCGCCTTGCCCAGACTGTAGGCGCCAAGGATCGACACCCGGCCCGCTGCGGCGTTCGCCGCCCACCAGCGGTTCATCTCGGCTGCGACCTGCGCCTGCGGATCCCAGCGGAACACCGGCAGGCCAAAGGTGCATTCGGTGACAAAACCGTGGCAGCGCACCGGTTCGAAGGGCTCCGACACGCCATCGGCTTCCAGCTTGTAGTCGCCCGACACCACCCAGACCTGTCCCGCCACCTCCAGCCGGACCTGCGCCGAGCCGGGCACATGGCCTGCGGGATGAAAGCTGACCGTGGCCTCGCCCATGCGCAGCGGCGTGCCATAGGGCAGGGCCTGCACCGGCACGTCGCCCAGCCGGTGCCGCACCAGCGCTGCGGTCAGCGGCGTGCACAGATACGATCCCATGCCGGGGCGGGCATGGTCGGAATGGGCATGGGTGATGATGGCCCGGGGCACCGGGCGCCACGGATCGACATAGGCATCGGCGGCAGTGCAATACATGCCGCGTTCGGTGAAGCGTAGCACAGGATCCGTCATGCGCCTGTTCTAGCACGCGGGCGGGGCCGGGAAAGATCAGGCGCGGCGCATGTCCTCGGCGCCTGCGGCGGCGGCGGTGAACACCTGCGCCAGCTGCGCCACGATGCGGCCCCGGGTCACCGCATCCTCCATCAGCACCTCGTGTTCGCCGCCCTGCACCAGCTCCAGCCGTCCGCGCGGCCAGCGCGCCATGCGGGCGCGGATGCGGGGCACGTCGACGATGCGTTCATTCGATCCCATGAAGGTCAGGCAGGGCAGATCCGGCGAGGGCAGGCGCGACAGGGCAAGGCATTCCGCCAGCGCCTCGTGCAGCCAGCGCAGCGAGGGACCGCCAAGCTGCAGCTCCGGGATCGCCTCGACCTGACGGCGCATGTAATCCCAGCCGCCGCGGTCGGTGGTCAGCAGGTTGCCCGCAAACGCCGCCTGCGCGACATAGCTGCCCGGCCCGGTGGAGGGGGCATAGGCATGGCCCAGCCCCATGCGCGCGCCCGACCAGCTGAGCGCCCATGCCGCCTGCCGCACCGGCCCGGTAAAGCGGATGCCCCACATCGGCCCGGTGAAGCCAGCGGCGGCCACCGGGGCACCGTTCATCAGCGCGCGCAGCCCGATGCAGCCGCCCATGGAATGCCCCAGCAGGAAGAACGGTCGCGGCAGGTCCAGCGCCTCTGCCGCCTTCACCAGCGCCGCCACGTCTTTCTGGTAATCGGCAAAAAGATGCACATGCCCGGTGCGCGGATCGTCCAGCATCCGGTCGGCCAGCCCCTGTCCGCGCCAGTCGATGGTCAGGGTGTGAAAACCGTGGCGGGCAAATTCCGCCGCCACCCGGCCATATTTCTCGACATATTCGGTGCGGCCCGGAAACAGCAGCACGGTGCCTGTGGCCTCGACCGGGCCGGGATACTGGGCGATGCGCAGCCGCAGGTTGTCCTCGGCCTTGATCCAGAAGGCGCAGGCCCCCTCGGGGCCTTCCGCAAGCTCCGCGTGGAAAGGGGCCGCGAGCAGCATCAGGACAGCACGCCTGCCAGACGCATGGCCGCACCCATGTCGCCATCGATGCTGAGCCTGCCGCCCATGAAGGCGGCGGTGGGGTTCAGATCCCCCTCCAGAATGGCGCGGAAGGTTTCGGCATCCGCCGACAGCGTCACGTCTGCGGGGGCATCCTCCTGCCGCGCGCCGTTCTGGTCGACAAGGATGCTGCCCTCGTCCTCGATGACGAACTTGGCCACGCCATCGAATCCCGCGCCGTCCAGCTTGGTGTTCAGCGCGGCCACGGCCGCCTGCAATGTTGCGCTCATTCCGGGGTCTCCTCACGAAATCCTGTGCTGGCTTTCCAGCAGGGCTGGGTTACACTTCCCTGTATGAGCAGGACACACGCCAAATACAAATCTATCATCGCGGCCACCGCCGCGCTGGTCATGTATTCCATACCCGGCGCCGCGCTGGCCGACCGCGCCGCCGACCTGCTGGCGGACCTGCGCGCGGCCCCCGATGCCGCGCAGGCGGAGCGGCTGGAAAAAGAGCTGCGGCTGGAATGGTCCAAATCCGGATCCGCCGCCATGGACCTGCTGCTGAAGCGGGGCCGCGACGCGCTGGAGGTGCAGGATACCGCAGCCGCCATCGAACATCTGACCGCCCTCACCGACCACGCGCCCGGCTTTGCCGAAGGCTGGGCGGAACTGGCGCTGGCCTATTACAGCGCCGAGATGCTGGGCCCGTCCATGGACGCGCTGGAACACACGCTGGCGCTGAACCCAGATCATTTTGGCGCGCTGCAGGGCGTCGCCGCCATCTACGAACAGCTGGGTGATACAGGCCTTGCCTATCGGGCCTACTCGCAGGTATTGGACCTGAGGCCTCATGACGAGACCGTCACCGAGGCAATGCAGCGGCTCGAAACCGAGGTGCGGGGCACGGCGCTCTGATCCTTCGGGATCCGGGCCGGAGAACAAGGCGGCTTCATGGCCCAACGCGCACGGATCGCGGCCGTTCTTGGCCCGACCAATACAGGCAAGACCCATTACGCCATCGACCGGATGCTGGGTCACAGGACCGGCATGATCGGGCTGCCGCTGCGGCTGCTTGCCCGCGAGGTCTATGACAAGGTGGTCAAGGCCCGGGGGCCTTCGGTGGCGGCGCTGGTCACCGGCGAAGAGCGCATCGTGCCGCCGCGCGCGCAATACTGGATTTGCACGGTTGAGGCGATGCCCGAGGGCATGGGCTGCGATTTTGTCGCCATCGACGAGATCCAGCTTTGCGCCGATCCCGAGCGTGGCCATGTTTTCACCGACCGGCTGCTGCGGATGCGCGGCCTGCACGAGACGCTGTTTCTGGGCGCCGACACCATGCGCGGGCCGATTTCGGCACTGGTGCCGGGGGTGGAATTCCTGCGCCGCGAGCGGATGAGCCAGCTCAGCTATCTGGGCTCGAAAAAAATCAGCCGGATGCCGCCGCGCAGCGCCATCGTCGGGTTTTCGGTGGACAATGTCTATGCCATCGCCGAACTGATCCGCCGCACCAAGGGCGGCGCCGCCGTAGTGATGGGTGCGCTCAGCCCGCGCACCCGCAACGCGCAGGTGGAGCTTTATCAGAATGGCGAGGTCGATTATCTGGTCGCCACCGATGCCATCGGCATGGGGCTCAACCTCGACATCGACCATGTGGCGTTTTCGTCGCTGACAAAGTTCGATGGCCGCCGGATGCGCGAATTGATGCCGAACGAGCTGGCGCAGATCGCGGGCCGGGCCGGGCGGGGGATGCGCGACGGCACCTTCGGCACCACCGGCGAGGCGGGGCAGATCCCCGACGACTGGGTGGAGGCGATCACCGCCCACAGTTTCACTCCGCTCCGCAAGCTCAACTGGCGCAACGCAAAACTGTCCTTTGGCACCCCGGAAAAACTGATCGAGTCGCTGGAGATGTCGCCCGACGATCCGACGCTGGTGAAAGCGCGCGAGGCCGATGACCTGATGGCGCTGAAGTCGCTGACGGCGCAGGCCGAGGTGCGCGCCCGCGCCTCCAGCCCGCAGGCGGTGCAGCTGCTTTGGGATGTCTGCCGCATTCCCGATTTCCGCGGCATAAGTCATGGCGAACATTCTGGGCTGTTGTCGGTTATCTACGGGCATCTGCACGAACGCGGCAGCATCCCCCGGGAGTTTATCGCGCAGCAGGTGCAGCGCATCGACAGAACCGATGGGGACATTGATGCGTTGTCGAAACGGCTGGCCTATATCCGCACCTGGACCTATGTGGCGCAGCGGCGGAACTGGGTCGACGATGAAAGCCATTGGCGCGAGGCGACCCGCGCGGTAGAAGATTCCCTGTCTGACGCGCTCCACGCGCGTTTGACGCAAAGATTTGTAGACCGGCGCACCTCTGTGCTGCTGCGCCGGTTGAAGCAGAAGGAGACCCTCTTGGCCGAGGTGAACGACAACGGAGAAGTGACCGTCGAAGGCGAATTCGTCGGTCGGCTTGAGGGCTTCCGCTTCCGGCAGGATGCCGGCGCGACGGGGCAGGAGGCAAAGACGCTGAAAACCGCGTCGCTGCAGGCTTTGGCGCCGCATTTCCACCTGCGGGCGGACCGGTTCTATAACGCCCCCGACACCGAGATCGACTTCACCGAGCAGGGGGGCCTCATGTGGGGCGCTCAGGCGGTGGGCAAGCTGGTCAAGGGCGATGACCCGCTGAAGCCGCGAATCTCGGTCTTTGTCGACGAAGAGGCCGGGCATGATGTGGCGCAGAAGGTGGAACGCCGCCTGCAGCATTTCATCGACCGCAAGATCGCGGCCCTGTTCGAGCCGCTGCTGGCCATCCAGCGCGACGAGGCGCTGGCCGGTCTGGCGCGCGGCTTCGCCTTCCGGCTGGTCGAGACGATGGGGATCATTCCCCGTTCGCAGGTCGCCGAGGACGTCAAGCAGCTGGATCAGGACAGCCGGGGCGCGCTGCGCAAGCACGGTGTCCGGTTCGGCCAGTACACCATCTTCATGCCGCTGCTGCTGAAGCCCGCGCCGACCCGGCTGCGGCTGGTGCTGTGGTCGCTGGCCAACGGGCTGGATCATTTCCCCGAGGCGCCGCCGCCGGGGCTGGTGACCGTGCCCAATATCCGCGACGTGCCGATGCAGCATTACACGCTGGCAGGCTACCGTCCGGCGGGCGAGCGCGCGATCCGCATCGACATGCTGGAACGTCTGGCCGACATGCTGCGCGGCGAGGACAGCCGGGGCGGGTTCGAAGCCAAGCCCGACATGCTGTCGATTACCGGCATGACGCTGGACCAGTTCGCCGATCTGATGCAGGGCATGGGCTACCGCGCCGAAAAGGGCGAGCGGAGCAAGGTCCGTGCCGCAGACCGCGTGGTGACCGAAACCAGCGAGCCCGAGGCGGAACCCGCCGAGGAGCAGCCGGTTTTTGATGCCGCGCGCGAGGTGGAAGCCACGCCCGCCGCCATGGCCGATCCCGCCGACACGCCCGCCGCCGCCGATGCGGTGCCCGAAGCCATCGAGCTGGAGGACGAGGGTGTGGCGCCCGTGGCGGAGGACGCTCAGGGCGAAGAGGTCAGCGACCACATCGCCGAGACCCCCGAAGAGGAAATCCTGCCCGGCACCGCCCCCGACGAGGCGCTGGCCGGTCCGGAGATGGAAGCCTTCTACACCTTCACCTGGGGCGGCACCCGGGGTGCGCGCGGCGGACGTCAGGGCCAAGGTCAGGGCGCCCGCGAGCCGCGTGAAGGCGGTCAGGCCCGCGAACCCCGCGAAGGCGGATCGCGGCGCGCGCCGCGCGACCGTGACGCAGGTGCAGGTGCAGGCGCCGAGGGCGCAGGCGGCGGCGAGCGCCGGGGCAAGGGCGGCCCGAAAGGCGGCGGCAAGCCCGGTCAGGGCGGTCGCGGCAAGGGTGGCCCCAAGGGCGGCGGCAAGGGTCCGCGTCCCGACAGCGGTCCCAAGACCTTTGAATCGCGGCCCGAGAAGAAGGACCGCATCGATCCCGACAACCCCTTCGCCGCCGCGCTGATGGGGTTCAAGAGCAAGTCCTGAGTGGCCGCTGACCCCGACAGCCCGCCGCTGAAGCTGCGGATCGACAAATGGCTGTGGCAGGCCCGCTTCTTCAAGACGCGGAGCCTTGCCGCCAAGGCCGTGTCGGGCGGGCTGCGGGTCAATGGCACCAGCGTCTCCAAACCCGCCTCCGCGGTGGGGCCGGGGGATGTGCTGACCTTCACTCAGGCGCGCGCGGTGCGGGTGATCCGCATCTCGGCGCTTGGCGACAGGCGCGGTCCCGCCCCCGAGGCGCAGGCGCTTTACGAGGATCTGGCCCCGCCACAGGCTGATCCGCCACAGGCACAGGCTCCCCGCTACGATGGCGGGGGCCGCCCCACAAAACGTGACCGGCGCATGCTGGACCGCAGCCGGGATGTGCTTGAATGATCCCGGCCGCTGGTCTAGGGAATCACCGATCTCCTGCCCAAGCGGAATGCCAAGCCCATGACCTATGTCGTCACCGACAATTGCATCGCCTGCAAATACACAGACTGCGTGGAAGTCTGCCCCGTGGACTGTTTCTACGAGGGCGAGAACATGCTGGTGATCCATCCCGACGAGTGCATTGACTGCGGCGTCTGCGAACCCGAATGCCCCGCCGATGCGATCCGGCCCGACACCGAGCCGGACATGGAAAAATGGGTGGAGTTCAACCGCAAGTATTCCGAGATGTGGCCGGTGCTGGTCACCAAGAAGGACCAGCTGCCCGAGGCCGAGGAGCGCGACGGCGAAGCCGGCAAGCTGGAGAAGTATTTCTCCGAAGCGCCGGGCGAGGGCGGCTGATCAGCGATTCGCCGCGGCCTGCGCACCGCAGGTTTGAAATTTTCTCCAAGCCCTTGGAACAAAAGGCATGTTTGCCCAAACGGCAGAGTCCTAGGAAGGGCGTGCTTTTTGTGCTATGTTCAGGGGCACTCATGTTGAAACCAAGCACAGGCACGCACGGGTCAATTCCCGGAGCATGAGCAAGAGGACGCTGATCTTCAGGCGAACGGGATGCTTTGCATATCCGTCCGTCTTTTCTGTCGCCCGCGTGCAGGGTTTGGCTGCTAAGGACGCTGTTGGATGACCAAGACCAAGAAGAACGAATTCCGCCCGAATGACTACGTGGTCTACCCTGCGCATGGCGTGGGTCAGATCATGTCCATCGAAGAGCAGGAAATCGCCGGCATTACGCTGGAACTGTTCGTGATCTCCTTCGAGAAGGACAAGATGACGCTGCGTGTGCCCACGCACAAGGCAAGCGAGATCGGCATGCGGTCGCTGTCGACGCCGGATGTGGTCAATCAGGCCATGAAGACGCTCAAGGGCAAGGCCAAGGTCAAGCGGGCCATGTGGTCGCGCCGCGCGCAGGAATATGAGCAAAAGATCAATTCCGGCGACCTGATCGCCATCGCCGAAGTGGTGCGCGACCTGCACCGCGCCGATGACCAGCGCGAGCAGTCCTATTCCGAGCGTCAGCTTTACGAAGCCGCGCTGGAACGGCTGACCCGCGAAGTGGCCGCCGTCTCCGGTGGCGACGAAGTGGCCGCCGCCCGGCAGGTCGACGAGGTGCTGGGCCTGCGCGCCGCCTGATTCCCTGCCTGACGGCAAGTTCAAAAACGGCCGCACCTCCGGGTGCGGCCGTTTTTCGTATTTTGCGCGCGCTTGCGTCCGGGCCTGACCGCACGGGCTTTCCCCCCGTCGCAGCGCCGCTGCATGGATCTCGGCGGCGCGGCTCCGGCAAGGCATGGCAGCGCCGGTCCCCAGCCGAGGATCGCGGAGCCCGCCCGCCTGCGCCCCCGCAGGCCCCGCCGAATACCGCCTCGCGCCGCGCAATGGTGACAGTGTTTCCGGCGCCACCGTCGGGCTCTTGTCTTCTGAGGATACGCCCAATGGCGTCAGACCCATCGACCTTACCAGCCTCGCCAGCGCCGAGGACTTGCTGGCGCATGACGGCGGCACGCTGGGAATGCTCCCCGTGCCCGCCCTCAGCACCCGGCTCGCCGCCTCCGGCGCCGTGGCCGACCGGCTGGCCGAACTGGACCGGGCCCCTTTTTAGCCAGCCTGCTGCGCCCGAGCTGGGCGGCGCTGGCGCCAGAGGCGATCAGCCAGCCCGAGGTCAGCCCCGAGGATACCGGCAGCCATCCCGATCCGCAGACCAGTTCCACGGTCGCCAATGCCGGGCACTGCAGCGCCTTCGGCACCGCGGCCGGGGACTGGACGTGCGTGACCGACGACAGCACCGCCTTTGCCGGTGCCGCGCAGGGTGCTCTGGCCGTGAGCGCGGTGCAGCCCGCTGCCATCCTCGGGTTCAGCGCCGGTCTGGTCGGTCCCGAAGGCCCGGGCGGAGTGACATCTATTCTTGCAGTGACGGCAGCGGCGCTCGGAAGATGCCAGAAAGGTAATGAACTCAGAGCTTCGTGCGGCGCGCGGGCTGGAGGGCGTGTTTTGCAGTCGCAGCCGAAACCGCCTTACGAAGGCCAGCGGGGCACATTATTTTCGGCGTCCCGCCGCCGGAGGGATAAAACCCGATATAGCTTTGTGAAATCTACCTAAACGCCTGTTTTAAAGAACTTTTACGTCGAAATTTCGGCCTCGTGGGCGCATTCGGAAGTGGGCCGGGGATCACCCACTTCTGCGCCTCTGTCCCACATGGCGAATAGGCAAATAAAACAGGCCCATGAGCTGCCACGCGCCTGTTGCGAAGGCCTGCTCGAGTGGCCCCCGATTTTACGCCGGAAGGCCTGAACTGTCTTGGCTGCGTGGTTGCCCGCGCTGGTGATCGAGGAGAGGGCATGCGTGCGGCACCTCACGCCATCCAGCCCCAATGTCGGCGAGGCATGGCTTGCGGCCACCTGCGGCGTCCCGGCAGACCCCGCCAGATCGCACTGGTCATGCGGTGAACCGCTTCTCCAGATCCAGCCGCATCGTAGCCATGCCGTGGCGACGGGACAGCTCCTCGTAGCCTGCCGATACATAGGCATTGAAGGCGGGCGCGTTGTCGAGATCCACCTTCAAGGTCAGGATCAGCGCGTCGAGATCCCGCGCCGCCTGCTCCACCCGCTCCGTCAGTTCCGCGGCAGCCCCGCCGCGCGCCTCTTCGGCGAGATAGACATAGGTGAGGTGCCGCACTTCCGGCCCAATACCCTCCCGCAGGGCGAAGAACCCGACGTCCCGTCCCGCAGCATCCTGAAGGTAGAAAGAGACATCCTCACTGTCTCCAAGCCACTTGCGATGCCATTCCACCTCATCGAAGGGCACTTTTGCATTGGGATTGAGCAAGGGTATTTCCGCGTCCGTCAGCATAGCTGCCAAGGGCGCCAGATCGCGGTCGCGATTGCGACGCAGAGTGAGTGCCATGGATCCTTCCTTCGGCTGGGCCCGGGGCCAGCGCGCCGGGGTGCTTCATGAAAGCCGCGCGTCTGACACAGACGGCCCGCCCTAGTCAACCGGCGGGAGCATCAAGGCCATCGCGCCCAGATCAGCGCTACGGGCTGCCTGCCACGGCGCAAACCAGTCTTTCGCTGCGCCCTGGACGAGTGCCATCTTCCGGGTCGTTGTAGACGTAAATCTTTCCCGAGGTGATCGCGGTCTTGCGCCGGTCCAGCATCACCAGATCCCCGTCCGAGATGGCCGGTGCCATGCTGTCGCCGCGTGCGGTGATCAGCATGCACTCTTCCGGACGGATGCCGTTCTGCATCAGCCAGTCGAGAGAGAAGGCAAGGTGGTCGACCGTCTGATCCTCCGGGTTGACCAGCCCGTCTCCGGCTGCAGCCGTGGCGGCATAGCGCGGGACGGTGGCGAAGCGCTCGCCGTTGATCTGGGTCGTCGCCTCAACAGCCCGTGGCGGCCCAAAATAGAACTCGAGCCCGAGCGCATCTGCCAGCGCCCGAAGATTGTCGATCGGGTGCGCACGCTCTCGGTCGGTGGGCCGGTTCTTCAGGTTCTTGATCAGCGACGGGTTTCCAATCGCTTTTAGCGATGCCGCAGACGCGGAGAGCCCTTTGCGTTCAAGGGCGGCTTCTATGGCTGCGACAATGTCGCGTCCAGCGCCCGCGCCCGAGGATCTGAGCCATGCCCGCTCCGGCCAAACTGGACCTGATCCCGCCCGAGCTGCGCGCCTGGCTGCGCGAGGCGCTGGAGGCGCGCGGCTTTGCCGAGATCGTGGCGGTGACCGAGGAGCTGAACTTCCGGCTGCAGGACTGCGGGCTGGAGGTCAGCATCGGCAAGACGGCGGTGGGCAGGTTCTCCAAGGCGCTGAAGGACCAGCGCGAGGCCTTTTCCATTGCCGAGACGCTGCTGTCGGACATGGACATCGCGGCGGAGGGCGAGCTGCACAAGGTGCTGGTGCAGATGATCGCCACCTCTGCCGTGCAGATGATCCGGGCGGTGCGCGAGGAGGACGGCCATCTGGAGCCCAAGGACCTGATGGCGCTGGGGCGCATGGTCAAGGATCTGATGGCAAGCTCCGGCCTGCGGGAGAAGCTGCTGGCCGACGAACGCGAGCGGGTGGCCCGCGAGGCGCGCGAGGCGCTGCAGACCGAGCTTGCCGCAAAGCTGGAGGCGGGCGTGGCGCGGGGTTCGGTCAATGCCGAAGCTGCGCGGGCCGCGCGCGAGATCATGGGCTTCGCATGATCCGGGCCATCCATTTTGACGCCCGCACCGAGTTCCGCGCCCGCCGCCTGCCGGGCAGCGTGCACTTCACCGATCCGGGCACCGACCGCGTCTCTTACATGTGGTTCTTCTGCCCCTGCGGCTGCGGCGCGCTCGACCACATCCTGACCGGGGTGGAGTTCAGGCCGCAGTCCGGCGTGCCGTCATGGCTCTGGAACGGATCGCGCACCGAGCCGACGCTGCGCCCCTCGGTGCGCCGCCAGCCGCATTGGCATGGCTGGCTGCGCGACGGCTATTGGGAGGCCTGCTGATGACCGCGCCGAAATCGCGAACGACATGGCCGCACATCTGCGACGGCGGCAATGCCACCGCGCGGCATCGCGCGCTGCTGGAGGCGATCAATGCGGGCGGCATGCCGCCGCTGGCGGCTTTTGCCCAGGGCGGGGCGGTCGGACCTGTGGGGGCGGCGATGCTGCCGCAGAGGCCGCAGATCACCTTCATCGACCAGTCCGGGCGGGGTGTTGACGTGAAGACCGAAGAGCGCCTCGAGGGCGGGCGGCGCCAGATGCGCTTCGTGCTGTCGGATGCCGTGGCCGATGCCATGACCACGCCCGGCGGCCGGGCGCGCAGCACGCTGGCGGGCCTGGGCGCGCGCCCGCAGAGGCCGGGCCGATGACGGCGGTCTGGCCCGCCGAGCTGCCCCGGCCGCTGCGCGACGGCTACCGGCAGAGCGCTGTCGAGGCGCGGGGGCGCGCAGCGCCGAGACCGGCCCGCCCGCCTATGCCCGCCGCTACTCTTCCGTGCCGCGCAGCGTGGCGCTGTCGCTGGTGCTGAGCCGCTCGCAGAAGGCGGTGTTCGACCGCTTCTGGCGCGAGACGACGCGGCACGGGGCGCGGCCCTTCTTCATGCCTGATCCGACCACGGATGGCTGGCCGCTGCTCACGCCCGAAGGGCACTACCTGCGTACCCCCGGCGGCGCGCCGCTGCTCCTGTCGGCGCAATGGCTCTGCCTCTTTGGTGACAGCCTGCCCTCCGAGACGCTGCGCGGGGCGAGCTTTACCCTCTCCTTCGACATCTGGGTGATGCCATGAGAACCTTATCTCTCAATGCCCGCCGCGCCCGCGAGGGGCTGGCGCCGGGTGAGGTGGAGGTGCTGCTGATCGAGGTCACGCATCCCGATCTCGAGGCACCAATCCGGCTCAGCACCGATCCCACCGAGCGGATCAGCACCGACCCGCTGGTCTATGGCACGCGGTCAAGCTGGCGCGGGGCCGATCCTGCCAGTGAGCCGTTCCTGTTTGCGCTGCTCTCGGCGGAGGTGCCGGGCGACATGGAGGAGGCGCCCGCCTCGGCCACGCTGGTGCTGGAGAATGTCGATCACGCCATCGCGGAGCTGCTGCGCACCCATGTGATCGGCGCCAGCGCGGCCCCGGTGCCTGCCGCCCTCGACCCCGAGGGCATTGTGGCCCGCGGCGGGCTCGGCCATGCCACGCTGGCTCTGGCGGTCAGCGATCCCGCCACCGTCACGGTGCAGCTTTACCGCACGGCGGCGGGGGCGGCCTTTGATCCGGAGACCGACGCGCTCGGGGAGCCGCGCCCGGTCACGCCGGGCGCCACGGTCACGCTGGTGGATGGCGATGCCACCCGGGCCAGCCTGCTCGCCGATGGCGGCTTCGACGAGTTCGGCGTCTGGACGGCGGGCAGCGGCTGGACCGTGGGCGGCGGGCAGGCCAGCCACAGCCCCGGCAGCGCGGGCGTGATCAGCCAGGACGTCACGCTTAACCTGGGCAGCACCTATCGCGTGGCCTTCCAGATCGGCCCTCATGTCGCGGGCACGCTCACACCCGAGCTGGCGGGCGGCCTCCTGCAGCAGGGCGCCGCCGTCAGCGGCACGGGCTGGCACTTCGCCGAGCTCACCGCCGCCTCCGGCAACACCCACTTCCGCCTCGCCGCCTCAGCCGGTTTCGACGGCGCGGTGACCGCAGCGCTCCTTTATATACGCACCCCCGCCTGCGCCCCCGCAGGCCCGGTCGAATACCGCCTCGCGCCGTGCAATGTTGACAATGTTTCCGGCCCCACCGCCGGGCCACTCTCCACTCTTATCTTCTGAGGATAAGCCCATGCCCGACAACGGCGTCAGAACCATCGACCTTACCAACCTCGCCAGCGCCGAGGACCTGCTGGCGCATGACGACGGCACGCTGGGGATGCTGCCGCTCGCCAGCCTCAGCACCCGGCTCGCCGCCTCTGGCGCTTTGGCCGAGGCGATTGCGGGCCGGGCCAGCAGCGAGCAGGCCGATGCTCTCGCGGCCGAGATCGACGTGATGCGCACCGAATATCAGGAGATCGGGGCCGACCTCGCCACGCTGGACGCCGAAGACCTGCCCACCCGCGTCCAGACGCTGGAAGAGGCGCAGGTTGGGGGCTTTGTGGCGGCGGCCACTTGGACTGGTCTGTTGGCCATCACGCCCTCTGTCGACGGCACCGCCGGTGAGGTGTCGGACAGCGACACCGGTACGCATAGCGACGCCAGCGGCACGGGCTATGACGGCGACAGCGTGCCAAATGCCGGGCGCTATAGCTGGAATGACAGCTGGGGCCGCTGGGTGTGGATCAGCGACACGGGCCTGTCCGGCAAGCTCAACTCTGCCGCCAACCTGAGCGACGTGGCCGACGCCGCCACAGCGCGGGGCAACCTTGAAGCCGCAGCACAAGCAGAGTTCGAGGCGGAGGCGCAGGCCCGCGCCGCCGTCAGCCGGGATGTGGCCCGGGTTCGGGCCGGGGGTCTGGGCCGCGACGGCGTGGAGGGCTGGGCGTGGCCGGTGATGGACCGCGCGGGCAAGGTGGCCGGTGGCTTCAGGCGCGACGGCAGCTTCCATGCGCAGGGCCTCGGAGTCTCGGTGCCCGCTCTGGCGGCGCGGGATGTTCCGCGCATCCCGCTGGTCCGGGATGCCGAAGGGCACATGGCGCTGGGGCTGGAGCCGGATGGCAAGCTGATCCTGCCCGCCCTGTCAGAGCAGACCATCACCCTGCTGCAATCCCTTGTCGGGGGCGCGGGCAGTGCCGTGCCCGGCGGGTTGTTCCGGAACGTGCCCGGCTGGAACCACCGGATCTATGATGCGACGCATCACCTGGTCACCATGCCCACGGCCTTCGGGCCGGTCGATGTGCTCTATCCGGTGGCGGGGTCGGGTCTGGCGTTCGCCGTGACCCGTCAGCCGGTGGAGCTGCTGAGCGTCTCGGGCCAGAGCAACATTTTCCTCGGGGGTAATAAGGAGGCGGGCATCAACGGCTTTGTCCTGCGCGGGGTCCGCGATCCGCACCGGGCCTTCCGCTCGGCGCATGGCACCAGCTGGGGCGACGGGACCGGCTCGGCCGCCGCCTATTCCCCCGGGGATCTGAGCGCGATCGTGCCCTCGGGGCAGGATGAAGACAGCGGCACTGCCGGGCAGTTCACCCCGGACGTGATCCAGTTCAGCGCCATCGCCACCGACGCGCGCGAGGCGCGGGAGCAGCGCGTCTACCTGCAGCTCACCTCCGCCGAAAGCGGCACGTCGCTCACGCAATACATGGCGGGCACCCCCAAGGGTGACAACATCGCCAGCTATATCCCGGCGGCGGAGACGCTGATGCAGGGCACCTATGGCCGTGACCTGATCATGTATGCGCATTTCCTGATCGGGCATGAGGGGCTGGATTTCACCGGCTATGACGATTACGGCGCGCTGCTTTCGGCCTTCGCCGATGAGGTCTGCGGCTATGGCGCGGCGCTGGAGGCCAATGTCGCGGCAGACGTGCGGCCCAAGGTGATCACCTACCAGCCCAACAGCTACATCACCGACGCCGCGACGCCAAACGGCACCACGATCCGCCAGACCGCGCTGGACACGCTCGACACGGCGCTCACCGATCCGGACGTGGTCTGCATCGGCCCGGTCTATCACGAGCGCACCGTCGATAACGGCATCCACATGACCGGCAAGCTGATGACCGGCGAGCTCTTTGCCCATGTCTATGACCGGGTGCGCAGCGGGGCGGGGTTCACGCCGCTGCACATCACCTCGGCCAGCCGGGAGGGCGCGGTGATCACGCTGGAACTCGACGGCCCGGCGGGCTTCCTGATGCTGGATGACGACTGGATGCCGGCTCTGGAGCATGGCGGGATCCACTATGGCGATGACAGCGACAGCGCCGCGATCGTCTCCGTTGCGCTGGTCACCGCCTCGGCCACCAGCCGCAGCATCGTGGTCACGCTCGATGCCGTGCCCGGTGGCGCCAACCCGACGATCTCTGTGGCGGGGCACACCAACACCACAGACGAGACCCGCCCCGGCGGCATGGCCTCGATCTACATCCCCGGCCCGCGCAGCTTCTGGCACGCGGCAGGCTATACCGAGTTCACCACCCCCGAAATTCGCTTCTACATCTGCCGCCAGCGCGTGGCAGTCAGCTAAGGAGACGGCCATGTCCGGAATTCGCCTCGATACCCTTTTCACCGATACGAGCCTGCCGGTGGGGGAAAGCCTCGCCGCCGGGCTGCTGGCCTCCGAAAACCTCGTGCACTGGTTTCAGGCCGACGCCGCCCATGTCGACCTGACCGGCGACACCATCGACAGCTGGACCGACCGGGCAGGCAGCGGGCGCGTGCTGACCCCGCGCGGCGGCGGTGCCACCCTCGCCGATGCAGCGCTTGGGTCTTTTCCGGCGGCGCTGTTTGACGATGCGAACGGCGATACCTACGGCATGTCCGGGGCAAACCTGCCCTGGACCGGCGCCTGGACGATTGCGGTGGTGGCGCGGCTTGATGATCTGACATCGGCGCTGCGCATGTTGGTGGGGGCGGGCAGCGGGCAGACCTTCTATCTCGGGCGGATCGGCACCGAGACCCTGCGGCTGCGCTGCGGCGGCACCAACAACACCGACATCGCCTTCACCGGGTTTGGCGACTGGTTTTCGGTCCTCGCCTCCTATGACGGCACATCGGTCACGCGGATCGCCGTCAATGGCGGAGCGGCGGTTGCGGGCACCGGCAGCGATCCGACCGTCAGCAGCGCCACGGTGCTGGGCGACACCCCCGGCAGCGGGCTCTGGAGCGGCCACATCTCCGACCTGATGATCTGGGATACCGACCTGCTGGCCAGCGCCGCCGCAGCAGAGCGCGCGCGCGTCGATGCCTTCTTCGCCTCGGCCTACGGGATCGGCTGATTCGTGGCGGTGGGGCTTGAACGGGCCTTGAACCGCCCGTTCAAGCCGCCCAGCGCAAAAATGCTTTGCTGTAAGTTTGGCTGTAAATCACTGCAAGTTTGGCCGTCACGCTACAGCTACACTACAAACAGCCGCCTTGCCGTCACGCTGCATCGTCTGGGGGTAGCGCATGGGAAAACATGGGAGAGGGGTGGAGAGCTCGAATCCGGGCATGTCGATTGGCGGGATTTTTCTGTGAAAACGGCTGATTCTGGCTCTGGCCATTCGGCGTCCGGAGAGATAAGGCAGGTTTGCACAGATGTAAGGCGCTGTTTTTCGCTCTGGGGGCGGGAAATCATGGGCGGGATTTGTTCACGGCGCCGTTACCATATATTGAGCATCATCGTCCAGCCCTTACCAAATGTCGTGTCGTTTTACGCAACTGTCACGCAAGATTTGGTTTTCAACAGGGGTCTGTGGACAAGATCATGTGGGGATTTCCCGTAAAATTCTGTTGCGGCCCATGAATTCCCATGACATACCTTTAACCACGGCGAAGGTCGGGAGAGGGGCAGCAAGACCCCGAAAATCCCGGAAAAAACAAAAAAAAGCAGGTTCATACAGGCATCCCTTCTTCGCCGTGACCAGAAGACTCCAGCGCGTGGGCGAGCAGACATCCCCCCAGGTGGCACGCGTAGCTGGACCAGCCCGCAAGACGGGTCAAGGCGGCGGGTTGATCAGTGGCAGCGGATCAACCCGCCGTATTCCGTTCTGGGGGGACGTAGGCAGGGACAGTGAGCCGACGTCTGAGGTTCCGAGGCGAAAGCCGCAACAAGGTGGATGGCAAGGGGCGCGTGTCGATCCCGGCCAGCTTCCGCCGCGTGCTGGAAGCCGGTGACCCGGACTGGACCGAAGGGCTCAACCCGAATTTTGTGGTCGTCTATGGCGATCACCGCCGCAAATATCTGGAATGCTACACCATCCAGGAGATCGAGGCGGTCGAGGACCGCATCTCTGACATGCCGCGCGGGTCGCAGAACCGGCGCATCCTGGAGCGGCTGTTTTCCACGCAATCCGTCACCACCTCGGTGGACGAGACCGGGCGGATCGTGCTGCCTGCCAAGCTGCGCGAGAAGATCGGGCTGGAGGACTGGGCCTATTTCACCTCGAATGTCGACACGTTCCAGATCTGGAAGCCTGAAACCTATGAGGCTGAAGAACTGGCGAAGACGGAAGAATTCCTGGACGAGATGCCCGAGGATTTCGACCCGCTGTCGCTTCTGGACGAGACGGAGAGCTGAGCCATGACTGACCGCGCCCCCCATGTTCCCGTGCTGCTGGGCCCGCTGCTGGCGGCGGTGGCGCCGGTCAGCGGCACATGGATCGACGGCACCTTCGGGGCAGGGGGCTATGCCCGTGGCCTTCTGGAGGCGGGTGCCGACCGGGTGATCGGCATCGACCGCGATCCGCTGGCGCATGAGATGGCGCAGGGCTGGATCGGGGACTATGGCGACCGGCTGGAACTGGTCGTGGACAATTTCGCCAATATGGATGCCCATGCCACGCAGGTGGATGGCGTGGTGCTGGATCTGGGCGTGTCCTCCATGCAGCTGGACCGGGCGGAGCGGGGGTTTTCCTTTCAGAAGGACGGCCCGCTGGACATGCGCATGGAACAGCAGGGCGAATCCGCCGCCGAACTGGTCAAGCGGCTGGACGAGACGCAGCTTGCGGACATCCTTTACACCTATGGCGAGGAGCGCGCCTCGCGCCGGATCGCCAAGGCCATCGTGCGGGCGCGCGGCGAGGCGCCGATCGAGACCACGGCGCGGCTGTCTTCCATCGTGGAGGCCTGCCTGCCGCGTCCCAAACCCGGCCAGTCGCACCCGGCCACCCGCAGCTTTCAGGCGCTGCGCATCGCGGTCAATGACGAATATGGCGCGCTGTGGCGCGGGCTGATGGCCGCCGAACGCGCGCTGCGTCCCGGCGGCGCGCTGGCGGTGGTGACCTTCCATTCCGTCGAGGACCGCATGGTCAAGCGCTTCCTGCAGGCGCGCACGGGTCGGCTGGGATCGGTCAGCCGCCATGCGCCCGAGGCCGAGGTGGACACCCCGCGCTTTGCCGCCGTCACCCGCAAGGCGGTGGGGGCCGATGACGCGGAACTGGCCGTCAACCCGCGCTCCCGGTCGGCCCGGCTGCGCGTCGCCCGCCGCACCGAGGCGCAGCCCGGCGAGGTGGGGGCGGACCTGATTTCCATGCCGCAACTGAGGGGGAAAAGCTGATGCGGACACTTCTCTATGTGACCAGCTTCATGGCGGTGATCGGGCTCAGCTTCTGGGCCTATCACGAGAATTATGAAACGCAGGCCGCGCTGGACCATGTCGAGGATCTGCAGCGCGACATCGGGGATGCCCGCGCGCGCCTGTCGATCCTGCGGGCGGAATGGGCCTATCTCAACCGGCCCGACCGTCTGCGCGAGCTGGCCGAGATCAATTTTGAACGGCTGAACCTGCTGGCCATGCGTCCCGAACAGTTCGGGCGCATCGATCAGGTCAACTATCCCGACACCCGCGCGCTGGTGGTGACCGACGCGGTGGATGTGATCGGCGCAAAGGATGGGCTGGAGCCATGACCCGCACCCCGCTACGCCCGCTTGCCCGCATTCTTGAGGCGCGCCGCCGGGGCGAAAACCCCGACGCCATCGAACGCGAGAACCTGCGCATCCGCCACGAACAGCTGCGCGACCGGGCCCGGATGCGCGCCGAAAGCCGCCTTCTGGTGCTGGGGGCCGTGTTCTTTCTGGCCTTCCTGACCATCGGCGTGCGGATGGGGGTGATTGCGCAATCCTCCCCCGAAGAGCCGCGTGCGCAGGCGGGCGGCGCCTCCATCGTCGCGTCGCGGGCCGATATCGTCGACCGCCGTGGCCGTATCCTTGCCACCAACATGGAAACCCATTCGCTTTACGCCCATCCTCATCAGATGGTGGAGCCGGTGCGCGCGGCCAAGGAACTGGCGGCGATCTTCCCCGATCTGGACGAAGAGCGGATGGTGAAGGATTTCACCGATCCCAAGCGCAAGTTCCTGTGGGTGCGCAAGAAGATCAGCCCCGAGCAGATGCAGCTGGTGCATGACATCGGCGAGCCGGGCTTGCTGTTCGGCCCGCGCGAGATGCGGCTTTATCCCAATGGCACGCTGGCCGCGCATGTTCTGGGCGGATCGAGCTTTGGCCGCGAGGGCGTGGATTCCGCCGAGGTGATCGGCACGGCCGGGATCGAGCGGTTCTTTGACGAGCCGCTGCGCGATCCCGCGCGCGAAGGTGCGCCGCTGGAACTGTCGCTGGATCTGTCGGTGCAGGCCGCGACCGAGCGGGTGCTGCAGTCCGGCATGATGCTGATGAATGCCAAGGGTGCCGCTTCGGTGCTGATGGATGTGGATACGGGCGAGGTCATCGCCATCGCCTCGCTTCCGGATTTTGATCCCAACGACCGCCCGCGCCCGCCGACCAAGGGCCGCCCCTCGGACAGCCCGCTGTTCAACCGCGCGGTGCAGGGGGTCTATGAACTGGGCTCGACCTTCAAGATCTTTGCTGCCGCGCAGGCCATGGACATGGGGCTGGTGACGCCGCAGACCG
This sequence comes from Salipiger marinus, assembly GCF_900100085.1. Taxonomy (GTDB): domain Bacteria; phylum Pseudomonadota; class Alphaproteobacteria; order Rhodobacterales; family Rhodobacteraceae; genus Salipiger; species Salipiger marinus. Next base: position 74,755 of record NZ_FNEJ01000003.1, on the reverse strand, counting down.
TCATCGACACCTCGCCGCCCTTCTCTGTGTCGGGGTTCCGCATCGGCGAATTCGACGGCCACAATTACGGCAAGCAGACCGTCGAGGGCATCATCGTCAACAGCTCCAACCGGGGCACCGGCAAGCTGGCGCTGGCCATCGGGCCGCAGCGGCAGCAGGAATTCCTGCGCAGCATGGGCTTCTTTGACGCCACCGGGCTGGAGATCGTCGAGGCACAGGGCGGCAAGCCGCTGGTTCCCTCGCGCTGGACCGATCTGAGCACGGTGACGATTTCCTACGGGCACGGGCTTTCGGCCTCGCCGCTGCATCTGGCGACGGGCTATGCCACCATCGCCAATGGCGGCCATCTGGTGAAGCCGACGCTGCTGAAGCAGGCCGCCCCCGTTCAGGGTCCGCGCGTGATGTCCGAAGCCACCGCCGCCGCCGCGCGCAGCATGCTGCGCAAGGTGGTCACCGAAGGCACCGCGAGCTTTGGCGAGGTGCCGGGTTACAAGGTGGGCGGCAAGACCGGGACCGCCGACAAGCCCAAGGAAAACGGCGGCGGCTATTACGAGGACAAGGTGATCACCACCTTCGCCACGATGTTCCCCGCCGATGACCCGCGCTATGTGCTGGTGGTCACGCTGGACGAGCCGGTGGAAACCTCGGGGCCGAAACCGCGCCGCACCGCAGGCTGGACGGCAGTGCCGGTGGCCGCCGAGATGATCGGCAGAATCGCGCCGCTTCTGGGCTTGCGTCCCGAATATGATCTGCCAGAAGTGGCGCAGCTGACCATGGTCCGGGCCGAGGGCGAATAACCCCGCCCCGGCGTGGCAGCGCAGGATCCAAAGGAACGAAGGGGTGGTCATGGGCGAAGGCAAGAGCCTGACCGATCTGGGATTGACCGCACGGGGCGGACGCGAGGCCCGCGTCACCGGCCTGTCGCTGGACAGCCGCGAGGTGGCACAGGGCCATCTGTTCGCAGCGCTTCCCGGCACCCGCGTGCATGGCGCGCGCTTCATCGCCACGGCACTGGAGCGGGGGGCGGCCGCGGTGCTGACCGATGCCGAAGGGGCGGCCCTCGCCGCCGAGGCGCTGGCGGGCAGCGAGGCCGCGCTGATCGTGGCGGCAGAGCCGCGCGCGGCCTTGGCCTATGCCGCGGCGCTGTGGTTCGGCGCGCAGCCCGCCACGATGGTGGCGGTGACCGGCACCAACGGCAAGACCAGCGTCGCCACCTTCCTGCGCCGCATCTGGCAGGAACTGGGCTTCCGCGCCATCAACCTTGGCACCACCGGGATCGAGGGCGACTGGCAGGCGCCGCTGAAACACACCACCCCCGATCCGCTGACCCTGCACCGCGCGCTGGCTGATGCCGCGCGCTCCGGCGTCGATCATGGCGTGATGGAAGCCTCGAGCCACGGGCTGGACCAGCGGCGGCTGGACGGGGTGCAGATCCGGGCGGCGGGCTTTACCAATTTCACGCAGGATCACCTCGATTATCATGCGGATTTCGAGGAATATTTTGCCGCCAAGGCCGGGCTTTTTGCCCGGGTGCTGCCCGAGGATGGCACGGCGGTCATCAATCTGGACGATGCGCGCGGCATCGACATGCTGGCCATCGCGCGGGCACGCGGGCAGAACACGATCAGCGTCGGCGAAACCCATGGCGCGGATCTGCGCATTCTGGGGCAACGCTTCGACGCCACCGGCCAGATCCTGCGCCTGTCATGGCGCGGCGCCGTACAGCAGCTGCGGCTGGGGCTGATCGGCGGGTTTCAGGGCCAGAACGCCACGCTGGCGGCGGGGCTGGCGCTGGCTTGCGGCGCCGAGCCCGCACCGGTCTTCCGCGCGCTGGAACGGCTGGAGACGGTGCGCGGGCGCATGCAGCTGGCCGCGAGCCGGGACAATGGCGCGGCGGTCTATGTGGATTTTGCCCATACTCCCGATGCGGTGGCCACGGCGCTGCGCGCGCTGCGCCCGCATGTGATGGGGCGGCTCATCGCCATCATCGGCGCGGGCGGCGACCGCGATCCGGGCAAGCGCCCGCTGATGGGGGCGGCGGCCTTGGCCCATGCGGATATGGTCATCGTCAGCGACGACAATCCCCGGTCCGAGGATCCGGCGGCGATCCGTGCGCAGGTGCTGGCGGGGGCGCCGGGCGCCACCGAAATCGGCGACCGCGCCGAGGCGATCCTGCGCGGCGTCGACGCGCTGGCGCCGGGGGATGCGCTGATGATCTGCGGCAAGGGCCACGAGACCGGGCAGATCGTCGGCGACACGGTCTATCCCTTTGACGATGTGGAACAGGCGAGCCTTGCCGTGGCGGCACTTGATGGGAGGGGTCTGTGATGCTCTGGACGGCAGCCGAGGCTTCTGCCGCGACAGGCGGCACCGTGGCGGGCGACTGGCAGGCGCGGGGCGTGTCCATCGACACCCGCACGCTGGAGCCGGGCGATCTGTTCGTGGCGCTGCAGGCCGCGCGCGACGGCCATGATTTTGTGGCGCAGGCGCTGGAGAAGGGCGCTGCCGCAGCCCTCGTCAGCCGCATTCCTGAGGGCGTGGATCCGGCCCGGCTGCTGCTGGTGCCGGATGTGCAGGCGGGGCTGGAGGCGCTGGGACGCGCCGCCCGCGCCCGCAGCCGCGCGCGCGTGGTGGCGGTGACGGGCTCGGTCGGCAAGACCTCCACCAAGGAGATGCTGCGCTCGGTTCTGGGCGGGCAGGGCTCGGTCCATGCTGCCGAAAAAAGCTACAACAACCACTGGGGCGTGCCGCTGACGCTGGCGCGGATGCCGCGGGAGGTGGATTTTGCCGTGATCGAGATCGGCATGAACCATCCCGGCGAAATCGCGCCGCTGTCGCGCATGGCCCGGCCCCATGTGGCCATGGTGACCATCGTCGCCGCCGCGCATCTGGCCGCCTTCGACAGCCTTGAGGGCATCGCCCGCGAAAAGGCCGCGATCTTCGAGGGGCTGGAGCCGGGGGGCGTGGCGATCATCAACGGCGATCTGCCGGTGACGCCGATCCTGCGCAGCGCCGCATCCCATGCCGCACAGGTCATCGAATTCGGCGAGGCGCCGCACAACCACCACCGCGTCGAGGAGGTGACGGTCTGCGATGCCGCCACCGTTGCGCGCGGGCGGGCATGGCGCACGCCGGTGCTTTACAAGGTGGCGGTGCCGGGGCGGCATTTCGCCATCAACGCCATGGGCGTGCTCGCCGTGACCCATGCGCTGGGGCTGGACCGGGCGCTGGCCGTCACCGCGCTGGGGCAGTGGCAGGCGGGCGCCGGGCGCGGCCTGCGCGAGGTCATCGTGCTGGACAAGGTCGAACCGCATCTGACGCTTGATCTGATCGACGACGCCTATAACGCCAACCCCGCCTCGCTGGGGGCGGCGCTGGAGGTGCTGGCGGGGGCGCGACCCAAGGACGGGCTGGGCCGGGTCAGCCATGGGCGGAGGATCGCCTATCTGGGCGACATGAAAGAACTGGGCCGCGAGGAACAGGCGCTGCACCGCGCGCTGGCCACCCGGCCCGGCATGGAGCGCATCGACATCGTGCATTGCGTGGGCCCCTTGATGCGCGAGCTGTGGCGCAGCCTGCCAGAGCGGCAGCGCGGCCACTGGTGCGAGGACAGCGCCAGCATGGCGGCCCGCGTGGCGCATGATCTGGATGCGGGCGACGTGGTGCTGGTGAAGGGGTCGCTGTCCATGGGGCTGGGCCGCGTGGTTGACGCGATCCGGAAAATGGGCCATGGCCCCGCGACCGTTTGAGACCGAAGGACCGGGCATATGCTCTACTGGCTGACGAGCCTCAGTGATGGCGGCGATCTGTTCAATCTGTTCCGCTACATCACTTTCCGCGCCGGGGGCGCGTTCCTGACCGCACTGCTGTTCGGGTTCATCTTCGGGCGACCGCTGATCGACGTGCTGCGCCGCCGTCAGGGCAAGGGCCAGCCGATCCGCAGCGACGGGCCGGAGGGGCATTTCCTCAAGGCGGGCACCCCCACCATGGGCGGGCTGCTGATCGTCGGCGCGCTGCTCAGCTCAACCCTGCTCTGGGCGCGGCTTGATACCGGCTTTGTCTGGATGATCCTGTTCGTGACCATAAGCTATGCCGCCATCGGCTTTGCCGATGACTATGCCAAGGTCAAGAAACAGACCTCGGCGGGGGTGTCGGGCAAGGTGCGGCTGCTGCTGGGCTTTGCCATCGCGGGCATTGCCGGGGCGTGGGCGGCATGGCTGCATCCTGACGAGCTGACCGGCTATCTGGCCTTTCCGGTGTTCAAGAACGCGCTGCTGTATCTGGGCTGGTTCTTCGTGCCCTTCGCGATGATCGTCATCGTGGGCGCGGCCAATGCGGTGAACCTGACCGACGGGCTTGACGGGCTTGCCATCATGCCGGTGATGATCGCCGCGGGCACGCTGGGCATCATCGCCTATGCGGTGGGGCGCACCGATTTCACCGAATATCTGGATGTGCATTACGTCCCCGGCACCGGCGAGATCCTGATCTTCACCGCCGGGCTGATCGGCGGGGGGCTGGGATTCCTGTGGTATAACGCGCCGCCTGCGGCGGTGTTCATGGGCGATACCGGCTCGCTGGCGCTGGGGGGCGCGCTGGGGGCGATCGCCGTCGCCACCAAGCACGAGATCGTGCTGGCCATCGTCGGCGGGCTGTTTGTGGTCGAGGCGCTGTCGGTGATCATTCAGGTGCTGTATTTCAAGCGCACCGGCAAGCGGGTGTTCCTGATGGCGCCGATCCACCATCATTACGAGAAAAAAGGCTGGGCCGAGCCGCAGATCGTCATCCGCTTCTGGATCATTTCGCTGATCCTCGCGCTGATCGGGCTGGCCACGCTGAAGCTGCGCTGAGCGCCGCGCCGGGTGTGATGCTGCGCTGAGCGCGGGCCGGGGGCGCTGCCCCCGGACCCCCGGGATATTTTTGGTCAGAAGAAGGCGGGAGCGGGGCTGGGACGGGAAGCCCGAGCGCTGACGGGGCCGAGGATGGGGCGCTCTCTGGCCTTGGCGGGCGGGATCCGGTAGCGCTGGGGTAACAGGCGCAGAAGGAGGCTTTGGCATGATTCCGGTCAGCGGGTTTGAAGGACGCGTGGTCGCGGTGCTGGGGCTGGGGCGGTCCGGCCTTTCGGCGGCGCGGGCGCTGCGCGCGGGCGAGGCGGATGTGCTGGTCTGGGACGACAATCCCGAGGCGCGGGCGCGGGCCGAGGCCGAGGGCTTCGTGGCGCGCGATCTGGCCCGCGAGGGCGGGTTCGACGGTGTCGACTGGCTGGTGGTGAGCCCCGGCATTCCGCATCTTTACCCCAGCCCCAACCCGGTTGTTGCCGCGGCATGGACGGCGGGGGTGCCGGTGGATAATGACATCGGGCTGTTCTTCCGTGCGCTGGGGGGCGAGGGCTGGGACAGCTTCGACAGCCCGCCGCGCGTGGTGACGGTGACCGGATCCAACGGCAAATCCACCACCTCGGCGCTGATCCATCACATCCTGACCAGTTCCGGGCGCGAAAGCCAGCTTGCGGGCAATATCGGGCGCGGCGTGCTGGATATCGAGCCGCCCGAGGATGGCGGCGTGGTGGTGCTGGAGCTGTCCTCCTACCAGACCGATCTGGCGCGGGCGCTGACCCCGGACGTGGCGGTGTTCACCAATCTTTCGCCCGATCATCTGGACCGGCATGGCGGGATGGGCGGCTATTTCGCCGCCAAGCGGCGGCTCTTTGCCGAAGGCGGGCCGGACCGCTGCGTGATCGGAGTGGACGAGAACGAGGGCCGCTATCTGGCCAACCAGCTGGCCGAAGGGCCGACCGATGACCGCGTGATCCGCATCTCCTCGGGGACGAAGCTGGCGGGGCCGGGCTGGCATGTCTTTGCGCGCAAGGGTTTTCTGACCGAATGGCGCAAGGGGCGGCAGGTGGCCTCCATCGACCTGCGTCCGGTGCGCGGCCTGCCGGGCGCCCATAACCACCAGAACGCCTGCGCCGCCTATGCCGCCACCCGCGCGCTGGGGCTGGCCCCGCGCGAGGTGGAGGCGGCCTTTCACAGCTTCGAGGGTCTGCCGCATCGCAGCCAGATCATCGCCGAGGCGGGCGGCATCACATGGGTCAATGACAGCAAGGCCACCAATGTGGACGCTGCCGTGAAGGCGCTGCTGGCCTTCGGCAACATCCGCTGGATCTGCGGCGGGCTGATGAAGGAGGGCGGGCTCACCGGTCTGGCGCCGGGTCTGGCGCATGTGACCAAGGCCTATGTCATCGGGCGCGAGGCGGCGGGGTTTGCGCTTGGCCTGCCCGGGGTGGAGGCGGAGATCTGCACCACCATGGAACAGGCGGTGGCCCGCGCCCATGCCGAGGCGCAGCCGGGCGAGGTGGTGCTGCTGGCCCCCGCGGCGGCGAGCTTTGACCAGTATGACAGCTTCGAGAAGCGCGGCGAGGATTTTGCCGCACGGGTGCGGGGGCTGCTCGGTCTCTGATCCCGGCTGTTCTGCACGCGCTGACCCGCCTCTGGCTGCCGCCGGGGCGGGTTTTTGCTGTTTTAAAGGGCGGTTTCGCCGCTGGTCCGAGGCTTGTGGCGGATTGCGCTTGTAAAAACGACTGAGTTGATCGTCTATTACGTGATTAGCGGGCAAGACCCGGCTTTAGCGGAGTGCGCGTGATGACCTTCGACCAGATTCTTGTGCTGGGGCTGCTTGGGATCGTGTTCCTGAGCTTCTTCCGGGAGACCTATCCGCCGGAGGTGGTGGCGCTGGCCGCCCCTGCGGTGCTGATCGGCACCGGCGTGCTGGAGACCGCCGATTTCCTGACCGTCTTCGGCAATTCCGCGCCCATCACCATCGCGATGATGTTCATCATCTCCGCCGCGCTGGAACGCACCGGCGTGCTGGATCTGGTGGGCGACGCGCTGCGGCGGCTGGCGCGCGGATCCTTCCTGCGCACCATCACCTTCATGATGCTGGGCACCATGGCGGCCTCGGCCTTCATGAACAACACGCCGGTGGTGATCCTGCTGACGCCGATCATGATCGCGCTGGCGGGATCGGTGGGGGTGGCGCCGTCGCGGCTGCTGATCCCGTTGTCCTTCGCCGCGATCTTTGGCGGCACGCTGACGTTGGTGGGCACCTCCACCAACATCCTGATGAGCGGGGTGGCGCGGGATGCGGGCCAGCCGCCCATCACCATGTTCGAGATGACGCTGCCGGGGCTGGTCTTTGCCGCGGTGGGGCTGGTCTACATGGTGCTGGCGGGGCGGTTCCTGCTGCCCGACCGCGCCTCGCTGGCCTCCTTGCTGGGGCAGGGCGGCAAGCGCAAGTTTCTGGCCCGGCTGCTGATCCCGCATGATTCCCGGCTGATCGGCAAGGGCGTGCGCGACCTGCCGCTGAACTCTGCCAGCGCGCAGATCCTTGACGTGCTGCGTGGCGAGGAGTCGCTGCGCCGCAGCCTGCCTTCGCTGGTGCTGGCGGCGGGCGACCGGGTGGTGATCCGCACCGATCCGGGCGAGATCCTCGGGCTGAAAGACAGCGGCGAGATCGTCTTTCACGACATGGAGGAGCGCGGGCTGGAGCCGGTGACCGCCGACCGCACCCTGACCATGGAGGCCAGCGTCGGCCCGAATTCGCATCTGCGCGGGCGGCCCATCCGCGACCTGAAGCTGCGGCGCAAATATGGCGTCTATCTGATGGCGGTGCACCGGCAGGGGCAGAACCTGTCGCAGGATCTGCCCGACATGCGGCTGAACTTTGCCGACACGCTGCTGCTGGAAGGCCCCGCCGAAGGGCTGCGGCGGCTGGTGGAGGATGGCGGCATCGTCAACCTGACCGCCCCCAGCGAGCAGCCGCTGCGCCGCAGGAAGGCCCCCATCGCCATTGCGGTCATCCTTGCCGTGGTGATCCTGTCGGCCTTCGAGGTGCTGCCCATCGCTGGCCTGTCGCTGATCGGCGCGGTGCTGGTGATGCTGACGCGCTGCGTCGATCCCGCCGAGGCTTTTGATGCCATCGACTGGCGCATCCTGTTCCTGATCTTCGGCATGCTGGGGCTGAGCATGGGGCTGGAACAGTCGGGGGCGGCGGCGATGATCGTGACGGCGGTCGTGGCGGCGGTGGGCGATCTGGGGCCGCTCGCGATCCTTGCGGTGATCTATGTGCTGACCTCCACCCTGACCGAGATGGTGTCGAACAACGCGGTGGCGGTGCTGATCGGCCCCATCGCCATCGGGCTGGCGCAGCAGCTGGGATATGACCCGCGCCCCTTCATCATGGCGGTGATGTTTGCCGCCTCGGCCAGCTTCGCCACGCCGATCGGCTATCAGACCAACACCTTCGTCTATAGCGCCGGGGGCTACAGGTTCAGCGATTTCCTGCGGGTGGGCCTGCCGCTGAACGTGATCTTTGCGGTGGTGGCGGTGCTGGTGCTGCCGCTGTTCTTCCCGTTCTGACCGGGAGGGTCCAGCCGGCGGCAGGTGGCGTCAGTCCTCCGCCGCCGGTTCGGGGTCGGGATCGTGTTCGGTCAGCCCGAACCGCTCCAGCGGGGATGTGTCTTTTTGCAGGTCGGCCAGCGTCAGGCTTTCGATCATCAGCAGATAGGTGGCGTAGAACCCGCCGAACACCGCCCGCACCCGGCAGGTTTCCTCGTCGGTGCAATCCTCGCAGCGCTGATAGGCCTTGCGCGACAGACAGGGCAGCGGCGCCATCGGCCCGTCGATGAGCCGCAGCACCTCGGCCAGCGAGATGCGCCGCGCCTCCTTGATCAGCTCGTATCCGCCATGGCGTCCGCGGCGGCTGCCGATCAGGCCCGCGCGTTTCAGATCAAGCAGGATATGTTCCAGAAACCGCTTGGGCGCGCCGGACCGCGCCGCCACCTCCTCGATGCGCAGGGCGTCGCCGTCCTGCGCCTTCTGGTCGGCGAGCACCATCAGGGCTTTGAGCGCGTATTTGGTCTTGTAGGTGATCATGGGTCCGGCCAGCTGGGTCCGCGCTACATCTAGGGCAGCTATGCCCGGTTGGCGAGCCGGAACCCCCATGCCCGCGCGGGGGAGTCTGGAAAAAATGTCACGGCGGGCGGAACCTTGGCGGCGCTGTCGCGTTTCGCCTGCGGTGTCGTTCCGTGCAGAGCGTGGGGATCCGCTGCGGCAACGGGCAGTTGCGGGGCTGGCAGGGGCCGACCAAATCGCGGATACCCAGCCGGACGGCACCGGGACAGGCAGGAGCGCGCGTGAAGAAATTCGAAGAACCGGCCATTCTGGCGGCCATTGTCGCAGCCATCGCTGCGGTGTTCACGCTGGATGTTTTTTATCCCATGGGCACCGCGGTCTGGATCATCTACCTGCTGCCGCTGGTGCTGGCCTTTGCCTCGCGCAGGCCGATGGTTCCGGTGGTGAGCGCCGTGGCCATCTGCATCATCATGGCGGTGGGCTATGTGCTTGACCGGCGCGGCATCGACCCGACGGTTGCCATGGCCAACCGCAGCATGGCGGGCGTGGTCATCCTGATCATCGGGGTGGTGGGCCGGTCGATGATCCTTGCCCGGACCGCCCTGACCCGCACCGAATGGGTGCAGCAGGGGCAGGTCGCCGTGTCCCGCGCCGTGCAGGGTGACAAGACCGTGGAGGCGCTGGGGGATCATGTGCTGCGCGCGCTGGCCGAACGCAGCGGCGCGCGGGCGGCGGTGGTCTGGGTGCGCTCTGGCCCCGAATTCCGCCGTGTGGCCAGCTGGGGCGTGGACGAGTCCGATCTGCCGTCCCGCGTGGCGCAGGGGCAGGGCCATCTGTGGCGCGCCGTGACCGACCAGAAGATCATCGAACTGGACACCACGCCGGAACAGGCGCTTGGCTGGGCCACCGGGCTTAGCCGCGGGCACTGTGCGCAGTCGGTGATCGTGCCGGTGGAAGACGGGCTGCAGATCAACGGTCTGCTGGAATTCGGCCTTGATGCGCCGATGTCGGGCCGGGTGCGCGAGCTGTTCGAACGGGTGTCGGACAAGATCGGCATCGCCTTCCGGTCGGCGCAGTATCGCGGCCAGCTTCAGGAACTGCTGGAGGAGACCCGCCGTCAGGCCGAGGAACTGCGCAACCAGACCGAAGAGCTTGCCGCCTCCAACGAGGAACTGGAGGAGCAGGCCCGCGCCCTGCAGGACAGCCAGCGCCGTCTGGAGCATCAGCAGGCCGAGCTGGAAGAGCAGAACGCCCAGCTGGAAAGCCAGACGCAGGAGCTGGAGGAACAGCGCGACGCGCTGGCCCGGTCGCGCCGCCTGCTGGAGGACCAGTCGCAGGCGCTGGCCCGCGAAAGCCGCTACAAATCCGAATTTGTCGCCAACATGTCGCACGAGCTGCGCACGCCGCTGAATGCGCTGCTGATCATGTCGCGGCTTCTGGCCGAAAACCGCGCGCGCACGCTGACCGATGAACAGGTCCGCTGGGCGCAGACCATCGAAAGCTCGGGGCAGGATCTGCTGACCCTCATCAACGACATTCTGGATCTGTCCAAGATCGAGGCGGGCAAGCTCGACATCGCCGCCGAACCGGTGGCACCAAAGGCCGTGGCGCAGAAGATGCTGCGCGGCTTCGAGATGCAGGCCCGCGCCAAGGGGCTGGACCTGTCCACCGAGGTCGACCCGAAGGCGACCGAGATCATGACCGATCCGGGGCGGCTGGAACAGGTGCTGCGCAACTTCCTGTCGAACGCCATCAAGTTCACCGAACGCGGCCGGGTCACGCTGCGGGTGACGCCCGCCCCGGGCGGCGGCGTGAGCTTTGCGGTGGAGGATACCGGCATCGGCATCGACATGGCCGAGCAGGAAGCCGTGTTCGAGGCGTTCCGTCAGGCCGATGGCACCATCTCGCGCCGCTTTGGCGGCACCGGGCTGGGCCTGTCGATTTCGCGCGAACTGGCGGATCTGCTGGGCGGACGCATCACGCTGAAAAGCGAGAAGGGCCGGGGCAGCACCTTTGCGCTGACCCTGCCGAAACAGCTTCCCGGCCAGCCCGTCGCAAGCTTGCCCGCCGCCCTGCCAGAGCGCGCCGCGCCGCTTCCGGAGCCCGCGCCCGCCGCTTTGGACGCCGCCGCGCTGAGTTTCGAAGCGCTGGAGGGGGTCGAGGATGACCGCGACGCGCTGACCCCCGGCGACCGCGTGATGCTGGTGGTGGAGGATGACCCGGCCTTTGCCGCCGTGCTGCTGGATCTGGCCCGCGAACTGGGCTTCCGCTGCGTCTGCGTGGGCCGGGCCGAGGATGCGCTGCGCGCCGCGCGCGCGCTTCTACCTGCGGGCATCGTGCTGGATGTGGGCCTGCCCGATCATTCCGGCCTGTCGGTGCTGGACCAGCTCAAGCGCGACCCCGCCACGCGGCACATTCCCATCCATATGGCCTCTGCCGAGGATTACACCCATGTGGCGCTGTCGCAGGGCGCGCTCAGCTACATGCTGAAGCCGGTGCCGCGCGACGATTTGGAACAGGCCTTCCGCAAGCTGGAACACCGGCTGGAACAGCGCCTGCGCCGCGTGCTGATCGTGGAGGATGACCCCGCGCAGCTGGAGGGGCTGCAGGCGCTTCTGGGCAATGACGAGGTGGAAACCGTGGGTGCCGCCACCGCCGCCGAGGCGCTGGAGGCGTTCCGCGCCCATCCTTTCGACTGCATCGTGCTGGACATGACGCTGCCCGATGCCACCGGCTTTGACCTGCTCGAACAGCTCGACGCCGACAGCGCCACCTCTTTCCCGCCGGTCATCGTCTATACCGCCCGCGCCCTCTCGGAAGCCGAAGAACTGCGCCTGCGCCGCTATTCCAAGTCGATCATCATCAAGGGCGCCAAATCGCCCGAGCGGCTGATCGACGAGGTCACGCTGTTCCTGCATCAGGTGGTGTCGGATCTGCCGGAGAAACAGCGCGCGCTGCTCGCCGCCTCGCTCAACCGCGACGCCATGCTGGAGGGGCGGCGCATTCTGGTGGTGGAGGATGACATCCGCAACGTCTACGCGCTGACCGGCATCTTCGAGCCGCATGGCGCCATGGTGCAGATCGCCCGCAATGGCCGCGAGGCGCTGGAGGCGCTGGCGCGCACCGCCGATGGCGCGGCGCCCAAGGTCGACCTTGTGCTGATGGATGTGATGATGCCGGAAATGGACGGGCTGACCGCCACGCGCGAGATCCGCAAGATCGACCGCTGGAAGGGCCTGCCGATCATCATGCTGACCGCCAAGGCCATGGCCGAGGACCAGAACCAGTGCCTTGCCGCCGGGGCTAATGATTACCTGCCGAAGCCCCTCGATGTGGACAAGCTGCTGTCGCTGACCCGCGTCTGGATGCCGCGATGACCGCCGCGCCGCTGCCCGCTGTCGGCACCGCCGAGGGGATCGAGCTGGATCTGTTCCTCGAGGCGCTGCACCGGCGCCATCACTACGACTTTCGGTCCTATTCGCGCTCCTCGCTGCTGCGCCGCGCCGATCTGGCGCGGGAACGGCTGGACTGCGAGACGCTGTCGGATCTGCAGAAGCGCCTGCTGCATGATCCGGACGTCCTGCCCGAGATCATCGACGCGATGACCGTGCAGGTCAGCGAGATGTTCCGCGATCCGTCCTATTTCCTTGCCCTGCGCCGCGAGGTGATCCCGCATCTGCGCACCTTTCCCTCGCTCAAGGTCTGGGTGGCGGGCTGTGCCGATGGCGAGGAGCTGTATTCGCTGGCGATCCTTTTCCGCGAGGAGGGGCTGTTCGACCGCACGCTGTTCTATGCGACGGAGATCAACCGCCGGGCGCTGGCGCGGGCGGAATCGGGCATCTATGACATCGACCGGCTGGCGGCGTTTTCGCACAACTATTACGGCGCGGGCGGGCGCGGCTCGCTGTCGGATTACTACACCGCCGGCTATGGCCGCGCGGTGATCGACCGCAGCCTGCGCGCGCGCACCGTGTTCACCGAACACAACCTTGCCACCGATCAGGTGTTTTCCGAGGTGCATCTGATTTCCTGCCGCAACGTGCTGATCTATTTCGACTCGGTGCTGCAGGACCGCGCGGTGGGGCTGTTTGCGGAGGCGCTGGCGCGGGGCGGCTTTCTGGGTCTGGGCTCGCACGAGACGCTGCGCTTTTCGACCCATTCGGCGGCCTTCGCCACCTTCGACGAAACCGACCGCATCTGGCGGCGCACGACCTATTCTCAGGAGGCTCTCAATGCCGGCTGAACCCATCCGTTTTCTGATCGTCGATGACATCGAGGAAAACCTCATGGCGCTGGAGGCGCTGCTGCGTCGGGATGGTCTGGCCATTGACCGGGCGAAATCGGCGGATGCGGCGCTGGAACTGATGCTGCGCCACGATTACGCGCTGGCGCTGCTGGATGTGCACATGCCCGGCACCGACGGGTATGAACTGGCAGAGATCATGCGCGGCACCGAACGCACCCGGTCCGTGCCCATTATCTTTGTCACCGCCTCCGAAGTGAACGAGGCGCGGCGCTTCCGCGGCTACGAGGCGGGGGCGGTGGATTACATCTTCAAGCCCATCGATCCGCTGATCCTGAAATCCAAGGCGGAGGTGTTTTTCCGCATCGGCCAGCAGGCGCGCGATCTGGAACGCCAGCGCGACCAGATGCTGGAGATCGCCCGTGCCCGCGACCGCGCCATGGCGCAGCTCAAGGCCCATGCCGACAATTCGCCGCTGGCGCTGGTGGAATGCGACGGCGCGCTGGTGATCCGGCGCTGGTCGCAGGGGGCAGAGCGGCTCTTCGGGCGCAGTGCGGCGCAGATGGTGGGCCTGCCGCTGCCGCAGGCGGGCTGGCTGAGCGCCGAGAATATCGCGGTGCTGTCGGGCTGGCTGGCCTCGGCGCCCGATCCCGCCACGCCGCCGCGCTTTTCCACCGAATTCACCGTGACCCAAGGCGCCGGGCGCGCGCTGGAATGCGAGGTCTATGGCTCGGTTCTGGCCAGCGCCGAAGGCGCGCAGTCGCTGTCGCTGCAGATCCTCGACATCACCGAACGGCGGCAGGCCGAGGAGGTGCGGTCGCTGCTGATCGGCGAGCTGAACCACCGGATCAAAAATACGCTGGCCAATGTGCAGGCCATCGCGCGGCAGAGCCTGCGGCAGGCGGTGGATCTGCGGTCTTTCGAGCGCAGCTTCATGGGCCGGTTGCAGGCGCTGTCGCGGGCGCATTCGATCCTGTCGGATGCCACATGGGCCAGCGCCCCGCTGGACCAGCTGATCGATGACCAGATCCGCGCGGGCACGCTGGATGGCGAACGCCTGCACCGCTCCGGCCCGCGCGTGGACCTGTCGCCCGACACCATGCTGCGCATGGCGCTGATCCTGCACGAACTGGGCACCAATGCTGGCAAATACGGTGCGCTGAGCGTGCCGGAGGGCGAGGTGCATCTGAGCTGGGCGCTGGCGCCCGAGGGCCTGACCCTGCGCTGGGAGGAACGCGGCGGCCCCGTCGTGGCCACCCCGGACCGCAAGGGTTTTGGCATGACCATGATCGGATCCAGCGCCACCGGCGATGGCGACTGGTTCAACACCGACTGGCGCCCCGAAGGCGTGATCTGGACCTTCGGCCTGTCGCGCGGCGTGACCGCCACCCGCAGCCGCGCCATGGCGCAGACCGGCGACTGCCCCGCCGCCGCTGCGGGCGCGGGCGCGCTGGCGGGCCGCCGCGTGCTGGTGGTGGAGGACGAGCCGCTGGTGGCGCTGGACATCAGCTTCGAGCTGGAGGATGCGGGCGCCGAGGTGGTGGCCGTGGCGCGCACCCTGTCGGATGCGCTGGACACCGCGTCGCGAGTGCGCTGCGATCTGGCGCTGCTGGATGGCAACCTGAACGGCGAGCCGGTGGACCGGGTGGCGGCGCTGCTGGTCTCGCGCGGCATCCCGTTCTGTTTCGTCTCGGGCTACGGGCGCGAGCATCTGCCGCGCGATTTCCAGACCGTGCCGCTGGTGGAAAAGCCGTTCAACCCCGACGCGCTGCGCTCGGTGCTCTGCGACATCATGGTGATGCCCGCCGCCGCCGATCTTCCGCCGCCGGGCCTGCCCGCCTGAACCTGCGGCCACGCCCGGGGTGCGGAATTTATGCATCCTCTGCGCAGTTTTTGACCAGACGCGGCCCGCGAAGGGTTTTCACCGGCGCCGGATCCGCCCAGCATGGTGGGTGCGGGCAGCGGATCCGCGCGTTCAGCCGAAAGGAATACAGGTTTGGAAGTTTTTGACACGATCTTCACGCTGGTGAACGACCTGACATGGGGCTGGGCGCTGGTGCCCTTTCTGGTGGTCATGGGCACGTTCTTCACCGTTGCCAGCGGCTTTGTGCAGTTCCGCTTCTTCCGCCGCATGTTCAACGTGCTGCGCAAGGGCTCGCAGACCGACGATCCCAACAAGATCTCGGCCCGGGCGGCGCTGCTTGTCTCGGTCGGCGGGCGCGTCGGCGGCGGCAACATCGCGGGCGTGGCCGTGGCGATCACCGCAGGGGGCCCCGGCGCGGTGTTCTGGATGTGGGCCATCGCGCTGATCGGCATGTGTTCGGCGCTGATCGAGTCGACGCTGGCGCAGGTCTTCAAGCGCAGCACGCCGGAGGGCGCCTATCGTGGCGGTCCCGCGCAGGCCATCATCCACGGGCTGGGCCCGCAGTATCGCTGGCTGGCGGTGATCTATGCGGTCTGTCTGATCGCCTCCTTCGCCGTGGGCTTCAACGCCTTTCAGGGCAACACCGTGGCGGGGGCGGCGCAGGACAGCCTTGGCGTGCCCCGGCTCTGGACCGGCATCTTTCTGGCGCTGGCCACCGCGGCCATCGTCTTTGGCGGCATCCGCCGCATCGCCAAGGCCGCCGACATCATCATCCCGGTGATGGCGGTGGGGTATCTTGCCATGGCGCTGCTGGTCATCGTGCTGAACCTTACCAGCCTGCCCGCCGTGCTGTGGGACATCGTCGCCAATGCCTTCGGCCTGCGCGAGGCGGTGGCGGGCGGCATGGGGGCCGCGCTGTCCAACGGCCTGCGCCGCGGGCTCTTCTCCAACGAGGCGGGACTGGGCTCTGCGCCCAACGTGGCGGCCACCGCCTATGTGCGCCACCCGGTGAGCCAGGGCATCACGCAGAGCTTTTCGGTCTTCATCGATACCATGGTGATCTGCACCTGCACCGCCATGGTGATCCTGCTGGGCGATGTCTACGTGCCCGGCGCCGCCGAGGTGGATGGTGTGGTGCTGACCCAGCAGAGCCTTGTCAGCCATGTGGGGACTTGGGCGCAGTATTTCCTGACGGCGGCGATCTTTCTCTTCGCCTTCTCCTCGATCATGTACAACTATTACCTTGGCGAGACCGCGCTCAACTTCCTGTTCCGCGGGGATGGCGGCGTGCTGGGGCTGCGGCTGGGGGTCATTGCCGTGGTCCTGCTGGGCGCCATCGCGCCGGGGGCGACGGCGGTGTTCAACTTCTCCGATCCGATGATGGGCATTCTGGCGGTGGTCAACCTGCTGGCGCTGATGATGCTCTTCCCGATCGCGCTGCGGCTCATCACCGACTTCCGCAGGCAGCTGGCGGAAGGGGTGGCGCGCCCGGTCTTCGATCCGGCGGGCTTCCCCGATCTGGACACCGATGCCACCGCATGGCCCGACGCGCCGCGTCGACGCTGAGCGGGCAGGGCAGGCACTGGGGGCCGCAGCCGGGCGACCGGCTGCGGCCCTTGGCGTCCGGCCCGGGGCTGGCTCGCGCGAATCCGCCTTGCACGCTTGGGCGGGGATGAATAGAAGGCTCCAAATTCGGACGAAGGGGGCCGCGTGCCCCACTTGAAGCATATGAGGATTGGCATGCAGGTCACCGAGACGCTGAACGACGGGCTGAAGCGCACCTACGCGATCACCGTCACCGCCGCGGAGCTGGAAGAAAAGGTCAACGCCAAGCTGGCGGAAGCCCGGCCCGAAATCGAGATGAAGGGCTTCCGCAAGGGCAAGGTGCCGATGCCGCTGCTGAAGAAGCAGTATGGCCAGCGTCTGCTGGGCGAGACCATGCAGGAAGCCATCGACGGCGCCATGTCCGAGCATTTCGAACAGACCGGCGACCGTCCGGCCATGCAGCCTCAGGTCAAGATGACCAACGAGGACTGGTCCGAAGGTGACGACGTGCAGGTCGAGATGAGCTATGAAAAGCTGCCCGACGTGCCGGAAATCGACGCCTCGGCCATCACGCTGGAAAAGCTGGTGGTGAAGGCCGACGAGTCCGCCGTGGACGAGGCGCTGGCGCAGCTGGCCGAAAACGCGCAGGATTTCAACGACCGCGCCGAGGATGCCGCCGCCGTGGACGGCGACCAGATCGTGATCGATTTTCTGGGCAAGGTCGATGGCGAGGCCTTTGAAGGTGGCGCCGCCGAGGATTACCCGCTGGTGCTGGGATCCGGTTCGTTCATCCCCGGCTTCGAAGAGCAGCTTCTGGGCCTGAAGGCGGGCGACGAGAAGGCCGTCGAGGTCACCTTCCCCGAGGAATACGGCGCAGAGCATCTGGCGGGCAAGGCCGCCGTGTTCGACGTGACCGTGAAAGCCGTCAAGGAGCCGGTGGCTGCCGCCATCGACGACGAGCTGGCCAAGAAATTCGGTGCCGAGGATCTGGACGCCCTGAAGGGCCAGATCCGCGACCGTCTGGAAGCGGAATATACCGGGGCCGCGCGTCAGGTGATGAAGCGCGCGCTGCTGGACGCGCTGGACGGTCTGGTCAGCTTCGATCTGCCGCCCGCACTGGTGGAGGCCGAGGCCAAGCAGATCGCGCATCAGCTGTGGCACGAAGAAAACCCCGACGTACATGACCACAACCACGACACCATCGAGCCCAGCGAAGAGCACCAGAAGCTGGCCGAGCGCCGCGTGCGTCTGGGGCTGCTGCTGGCCGATATCGGCCAGAAGGCCGAGGTCGAGGTCACCGATCAGGAAATGACGCAGGCCGTCATGGCGCAGGCCCGCCAGTATCCGGGTCAGGAGCGCGCCTTCTTCGACTTCGTGCGCCAGAACACCCAGATGCAGCAGCAGCTGCGCGCGCCGATCTTTGAAGACAAGGTGATCGATCACATCGTGGCCGGTGCCGTGGTGACCGAAAAAGAGATCACCAAGGACGAGCTGCAGGCAGCTGTCGAGGCGCTGGACGAGGAGTGATCCCCGCCCTCTGCAAGGCCTTCCGAGGCATCAGGGCCGCCCTTCGGGGCGGCCTTTTCTTTTGCGCGGGCGGCGCGGAGGGCAGGAGGGGGCGCTGCCCCCTCTTGGCCTGCGGCCAATTCACCCCCGGAGTTTAGATGCAAGATGAAGGAGCAGGCGCGGCGCCGTGCGGCGGCACTGAGCGCGCGGCGGGAGCGGCCGCATGCGCAACCGGGGCGCCGCGCTGGAGGGCCGCGTGGGGCACCTTGGGCAGGGTGTCGGGCGCATCCGGCGGTCGGAAGCGGACATGCGGCACCGGAGGGCGGCCTGGGGCGGGGCAGGACGGGCCGCGCACGTGTCCGGGTGCCGGCTCGCCGGGCATGGGCCGGGGCTGAGAGTGCAAGGGGGGCAGGCGGCGCGCGTCCGGGTGCCGGATGCAGGCACGCCGCGCCGGAGGGCTGCATGGGGCCGGGCTGGAGGGCTGAGCTGAGCGGCGGCGGATGCAGGCCTGCCGGGCCGCATGGGCAGGGGCTGAGGGCTGAGTGCGACGGGAGGGGCGGCGCGCAGCCGGGCCCAGAAGCAGAAACGCCGCGCCGGGGGACCGGCGCGGCGTCTGTCTGTGCGGGATCGCGCCGGATCAGGCGTCGTCGCGCTCGTCCCGGTCTTCGTCGTCGGTGGCGCCACCGAGATCATCGAACAGTTCCGAGATCTCGAATTCGGCCTGTGCCTCTTCCTCGGCGGCCAGTTCCTGAATGGACTTGCCGGCGGCCTGAATTTCGGCCTCCTCGGGGGAGCGGGCGACGTTGAGCAGGATCACGACCGTCACCTCGGGGTGCAGGTGCACCTCGACTTCGTGCAGGCCCAGTTCCTTGATCGGCTTGCGGATCAGGACCTGCTTGCGGTCGATCGTGAAGCCGGCTTCGGTGGCGACATCGGCGGCGTCACGGGTGGTGACGGAGCCATAAAGCGCGCCGCCATCGGACGCCTGACGGATCACGACAAAGCGCTGGCCGTCAAGGTTCTGTGCCAGAGCCTCGGCTTCCTTGCGGGTGTCGAGGTTGCGCGCTTCAAGCTGGGCTTTCTGCGACTCGAAGGCGGCGATGTTCTCTTTCGAGGCGGTCAGCGCCTTGCCCTGCAGCAGCAGGTAGTTGCGGGCGAAGCCGGGCTTGACGTCGACGACATCGCCCATCTGGCCAAGCTTGGCCACGCGTTCCAGAAGGATGACTTGCATCTGTCTTGCTCCTTACTTCACGACGTAGGGCAGAAGGGCGAGGAAGCGGGCGCGCTTGATGGCGCGGGCCAGTTCACGCTGCTTCTTTGCGGAGACGGCGGTGATGCGCGAGGGCACGATCTTGCCGCGCTCGGAGATGTAGCGCTGCAGCAGACGGGTGTCCTTGTAGTCGATTTTCGGCGCATTGTCCCCGGAGAAGGGGCAGACCTTGCGGCGGCGGAAAAACGGTTTTGCGGCCATGGTTTAGCTCCTTTCCAGTTCAGTTGCGGCGTTCGCGGCGTTCGCCACGATCACCCCGGTCGCCACGATCACCTCGGTCGCCGCGATCTCCGCGGTCGCCGCGATCACCCCGGCCTTCGCGCTCGTCGCGCTTCTGCATCTGGGCGGAGGGGCCTTCCTCATGCGCTTCGACCTTGATGGTCAGGACGCGCATCACGTCATCATGCAGACCCATCAGGCGCTGCATTTCCTGAACGGCGGACGCGGGCGCGTCGGTCTTCAGGAAGGCGTAGTGGCCCTTGCGGTTCTTGTTGATCTTGAACGCCATGGTCTTGACGCCCCAGTATTCGGATTCGACGACGGTGCCGCCGTTATCCGTCAGGACGGTGCCGAAATGTTCGACAAGACCTTCGGCCTGCGCGCTGGAAAGATCCTGACGCGCGATAAAGACATGCTCGTAAAGCGGCATGTGTGCTCCATTTGTGTCCGGGCGCATTTCATAGGGCAGGTCATCCACTCCGCACCTGCCCACGAGAGACTGCGCGTTTCATCGTCTCGCAGAGGGATGGCGCCGTATACACGCTTGGTCCATGGATTCAACCCCCGCCGCCGCCGCCCGGGCAATTCCTTGGTCATGCCCAATTCCGGCCTTCTTTTGACGCGAGGTTAACCTTGTGACGCGTAGCGAGGGAGAGAGCAAGATGTCCGCAGAAACCACGTTTCCGGTCGTACCAATGCCGGCGCAAGACAGCATCATCGTTCTGTTGCGGATGATCGTGCTGGTGGCGGGTGTCACGCTCTGGGCGGCGGCGCTGACCATCTGGCTGGTGCCCACCTCCGAAGGGCTGCCGGCGCTGCAACTGGTCCGGCTGGGGCTGTCGCTGTTTCTGGCGCTGACCGGCACCGCCTGCCTGCTGGGCGGGCGCAGCCAGCCGCAGCAGGGGCCGCAGCCGCGCCCCCTGCGGGAATGAGTGTTCGTATTTCCACAGACCCTGTGGGCGAAGACCGGATTGCCGCGGCGCGGCACTGCCCCACATGAAGAGGCATCTGAAATCCTGATGGAGATGCCTTTCATGAAATCCTATCTGCTCGCCGGTGCGCTGGCGCTTGCCCCCCTTGCTGCTGCCGCCGAACCCGAAGCCTATTCGGTGGATCCGAGCCACAGCCAGATCGTGTTCTCCTACAACCACCTTGGCTATTCGGTCGGCTACGGCATGTTCTCCGGCTTCGAGGGCGTCATCTCCTATGATGCCGAAGAGCCTGCCGCCTCTTCCGTGGAAGTGTCCTTCCCGGTGCGCAGCATGATCACCGGCTGGGAAGCCCGGTTCGACCATTTCATGAGCGGCGATTTCTTCGACGCGGCCGAGGACGAGATGGTGACCTTCACCTCCACCGGCATCGAAGTGACCGGCGAGGACACCGCGCTGATCACCGGCGATCTGACCCTGAACGGCGAGACCAAGGAAGTCGTGCTGGACACCAAGCTGATGCAGGCAAGCGAGCATCCGATGGAAGGCAAGCCGTGGCTGGGCTTCACCGCCACCACCACGCTGCTGCGGTCGGATTTCAACCTTGGCATGTTCGCGCCCTATGTCAGCGACGAGGTCGAGCTGAACATTTCCGTCGAGGCGATGAAGGCAGAGTGATCCAATCCTCTGTTCGGCCCGTATAAGGCCATGTAACGAGTTTTGAACGCCCCCGGAGCCGCTGGTTCCGGGGGCTTTTCTGTCTCTGTCAGCGGCCCGTGCCGCGCGCGCGGAAATCGGCGAGGCTTTTGCCCGGTTCATCCACGAAGAGCCCCGGCAGCGGCGTCAGCGCCGTGACCCGGTCGATGCGGAACGTGTCGAAATCCCGCGCGGTTTCGTTCCAGACCACGCAGGTCCAGACCCGGCCCCAGTAATCCAGATGCAGCGGGCGCACCTCCTGCGGGGGCTCGCCCTCGCGCAGCGTGACGCGCAGCTTCTGCCGGGCGCGGATCGCGGCGCGGAAGGCGGGCATGAAGCGGAACCCCTCCGCCGCTTCGCGGAACGGGTAGGTGGCAAAGCCGAAACTGCCCGCCGCAGCCCCGGCATCCTCGGGCAGCACCGCGTCGATCTTGGCCGAAAGCGACCGCGCCGCCTGCGCCAGATCGGCCATGTCGGCGGCGCCGATGGCGGCGAGCCCCAGATGCAGCGCCTCCAGTTCCGGCTCGGTCAGGTTCAGCGGCGGCAGGGTGATGGCGGCGCGGGCGGTATAGCCGCGCCCGCGCTCGCCCTCGACCGGCACGCCGGAAGCGGCGAGCGTTTCCATGTCGCGGTAGATCGTGCGCACCGACACCTGCAGGGCGGCGGCCAAGTCCTCGGCGGTGTGCAGATGGCCATCCTTCAGCCGCTGCATCAGCGCGTAAAGCCGGTCGGTGCGGGACATGCGATTCGCCTTTCTGCCATGGGGCGGGCCGGGATTTGCTGACATCATTCTGTCACCTGACAGGATACTGTCAGAAACTGTGACGATTTCCAGAGCCACAAGCGCCGTTCCGGGGCCTTGGCGCTTTTCAAGCGGTCGGAAAAGCCTCTAGAACCCGGACAGGGAATAAAACTCGGGCGCGCGCCGCTTCTGCCGCCGCCCCAACGGGAGAGACAACATGCTCAACAATATCGGGCTTCCGGGCATTCTGCTGATCGCCATCGTCGTGCTGGTGCTGTTCGGCCGCGGCAAGATCTCCAACCTCATGGGCGAGGTCGGCAAGGGCATCACCGCCTTCAAGAAGGGCGTCAGCGACGGGTCCAAGGACATCGAGGACGAGAAGGCAGACAAGGCCCGGGATGTGACCCCCGAGGACGAGAAGACCAAGGTCTGATCGCACATGTTCGATCTGGGCTGGTCGGAACTGCTGGTCATCGGCATCGTCGCGCTGATCGTTGTGGGACCAAAGGATTTGCCGGTGCTGTTCCGCAATGTCGGGCGCTTCATGGGCAAGGCACGCGGCATGGCGCGGGAATTCAGCCGCGCCATGAACGATGCTGCGGATGAATCCGGCATGCGCGACGTGGCGAAGACCTTCAAATCCGCCACGAACCCGCTGGGATCCGCGATGGACGGGGTGCGCGATGCCGCCCGGTCGATGACCGATCCCACGCCGCCGAAAAAGGGCGAGGGGCTGAAAGAGGATCCCGGCGCGCTTGATCCCGAACGCGCCGCGCAGAAGAAAAAGATCGAGGCGGGTGCCGCCCGCGCCGCCGCCGAACGCCAGAAACGCGAAGCCGAGGCCGCCGCCAAGCGCGCCGAGGAGTCCGCGCGCAAGGCCGAGGAAATGGAAGCGGCGCTGAAGAAAGACGGTGAGGCATGAGCGAGGCGCATGACGAGATCGAGGACAGTTCCGCCCCGCTGATCGAGCATCTGGCGGAACTGCGCACGCGGCTGATCCGCGCGGTGGTGGCCTTCATCATCGGCATGGTGCTGGCCTTCACCGTGGCCGAACCCATCCTGCAATTCCTGCTGGAACCGATCGAGGCGACGCTGCGCTCGCTGGGTGATCCGTCGCCCACGATGCAATACACCTCGCCGCAGGAATACCTGTTCACGCTGTTCCGGATTTCCATGGTGTTCGGCTTTGCGCTGGCCTTCCCGGTGATCTCTTACCAGCTGTGGCGCTTCGTGGCGCCGGGGCTTTACCGGTCGGAAAAGGGCGCCTTCCTGCCCTTCCTCATCGCCTCGCCGGCGATGTTCCTGCTGGGGGCGAGCTTTGCGCATTTTGTCGTGACCCCGCTTGCCATGGCGTTCTTCCTTGGCTTTGCCGATGTCTCGTCGATCTTCGCCGAACTTCTGGCCCGTGCCGCCGACACGCT
Source organism: Salipiger marinus (assembly GCF_900100085.1). GTDB lineage: Bacteria > Pseudomonadota > Alphaproteobacteria > Rhodobacterales > Rhodobacteraceae > Salipiger > Salipiger marinus. Next base: position 51,408 of record NZ_FNEJ01000003.1, on the reverse strand, counting down.
GCCCGCCGGTGTGCCGATCGACACCGCCGTGGTGCCGGAAACCACCGAGGGCATGCGGATCACCTTCTTCGGCAAGGTGAACGAGTCGCTCGACATCACGCTGAAATTCATCATCGCCTTCGGGCTCTGTTTCCAGCTGCCGGTGCTGCTGACCCTGATGGGCAAGGCGGGGCTGGTGTCTTCCGAAGGTCTGGCCTCGGTGCGGAAATATGCCGTGGTGGCCATTCTGGTGCTGGCCGCCGTGGTCACGCCGCCCGATGTCACCACGCAGCTGATCCTGTTCGTGGTGGTCTACGGTCTTTACGAAATCTCGATCTTCCTTGTCCGCATGGTGGAAAAGAAGCGCGAGAAAGAGCTGAAGGCCCAAGGCCTGTGGTTCGAAGAAGAGCCTGATACCGAAAACGATCCTCTGATGAAGCAGTTCGACGAGGACGCGAAGGACGACCGCACGTGACCAAATCGACGCTGAAACGCATCGCCGCCGCGCTGGAACGCATGGCCCCCGCGCCGCAGGCCGCCCCAGAATTTGGGGCGGCCGAGGCGTTTGTCTGGCACACCAATCCCGACCGGCTGGAGCCGGTGCATCAGATCAGCCGCGTGGCGCTGCGCCTTCTGGTGGGGGTGGACCGCACGCGGGACACGCTGCTGCAGAACACGCTGCAGTTCGCGCGTGGCCTGCCTGCCAACAATGCCCTGCTCTGGGGTGCGCGCGGCATGGGAAAATCCAGCATCGTCAAGGCGGTGCATGCCGAAGTTCGCGCAAGGGGCGAAGATCTGAAGCTGGTGGAGTTGCAGCGCGAGGATCTGCCCTCGGTCGCGCGTCTGCTCAATCTGCTGCGCGCCAGCGACCAGCGCTTCCTGCTGTTCTGCGACGACCTGTCGTTCAGCCACGACGACCAGCATTACAAAAGCCTGAAGGCGGTGCTGGATGGCGGCATCGAGGGGCGGCCCGACAACGTGCTGCTCTACGCCACCTCCAACCGGCGCCACCTGATGCCGCGCGACATGATCGAAAACGAACGCTCCACCTCCATCAGCCCCTCCGAGGCGGTGGAGGAAAAGGTGTCGCTGTCGGACCGGTTCGGGCTGTGGCTGGGCTTCCACCCCTGTTCGCAGGACGACTATCTGGACATGATCCGGGGCTATTGCGCGGCACATGGCGTGACTGTCCCCGAGGACCGGCTGCGCGCCGAAGCCATCGAATGGCAGGCCACGCGCGGCGCGCGGTCTGGCCGGGTGGCATGGCAGTTCTTCGTGGATCTGGCGGGGCGCGAAGGCGTGGCGCTGAGCTGACGCAGACCGGAGGGGAGCGGCAGATGCAGGTTGCCCAAGGCGCCCGGCCCGATCTTGCGGCACTGGTGACGGCGGTGTTCTCCGCCTCCGAAGGGGCGGCGGAGGGCGCCGTGGTCGGCGGGCTGGTCCGCGACCTGCTGGCCACCACGCCCGCCGCCGACATCCGGGTGTTCTGCGCCACGGAGGCGGGCGAAACCCTTGGCGGCGTCATTTTCACCCGGCTGGATTTCCCCGAGGATCCGCACCGCGTGCTGCTGCTGTCGCCGATGGCGGTGGCTAGGCAGGGGCAGGGCGTGGGGCTGGCCCTGCTGCGCCACGCGCTGGCCGCGCTGCGCGCCGAAGGCTGGGATGTGGCGCTGACCTATGGCGATCCGGCCTTTTACGGGCGGGCGGGCTTTGCCCGCATCACCGAAACACAGGCGCGCGCGCCCCTGCCGCTGAGCATGCCGCAGGGCTGGCTGGGGCGGTCGCTGGACGCGGGGGCCATGCCGGCGCTGCGCGGGCAGTCACGCTGCGTGGCGGCGCTGGACCGGGCCGAGCTGTGGTAACGAAGCCCGGCGCCGGAAAGTGCTGTCAGCGCAGGTAGGTCATGGGATCGACGCTGTCGAAGCCCTTGCGCACCTCGAAATGCAGGAAGGCCGGATCCCCCGCGCGGACCGAGCCGATGGACTGGCCGCGCGTCACCGCATCACCCTTGGCGACCTGCAGCCCGTCCAGATGCGTGTAGATCGACAGCAGTTCGTCCGGGTGGCGGATAACCACGATCTGCACGTTGTCCGTGTTGCGGGTGATGGCGGCCACCGTGCCTGCGGCAGCGGCCTGCACCGGGGTGCCGCCGGGGGCCGCGATGTCGATGCCCTCGTTCTTGCCCTTGGCATATTCGCGCACGATGCTGCCCTGCACCGGCATGGCCATGGCGGCGGCGCTGGCGGGCTTTGACGTGCTCTGGCCGATCTCGGCCACGGGCTTGGCCGGTGCTGCGGGCGTGGTGGAGGCGGAGGCCGTCTGCGCCGCCGGGGCGGGTTCGTTCTGCGGCAGCGGCTGGCTGGCCGAGGGCGGCTGCGGCGTGGGCGATCCGGTGCCGGGCGCGGTGGTGGCCAGCGCCGCGTTGCTGCTGGCGCTGCTGCTGCGCGGCTCCGCCACCGGGATCAGCAGATACTGGCCCTCGCGCAGCGTGTAATTGGCATCAAGCGCGTTCCAGTCGGCCAGCGCGCGCGGGGTCACGTTGTAAAGCCGCGCGATGGTGAAGGCGGTCTCGCCGCGCGTCACCTTGTGGCGGATCGGCTCCACCCCGGTCTGGGGCTGGGCGGCGGTGCTGGCGGGCGGGGTGCCTGCGGGGGTGATGACCTGCGACTGCACGGCGGGGGCACGGTCGATGGCGCCCCCGGCGAGTGTGGCGATGTCGACCTGCGCGGGCGGCTGGATCGGGCCGGTGGTCGCGGCGCCGGTGGCGGGCGAGGGTTCGGACACCCGGCCCGGCAGGGCGATGATGACGCCCTCGCGCAGCGGATCGTCCGGCTGCATGCCGTTGTAGCGCGCCAGTTCTCCGGCGGGCAGGCCGATGCGCCCCGCCAGCGTCGCCACCGTGTCGTCGCGCCGGGCCACGGCCACCTGATAGTTCGGATAGGAGATGATGCCGCGATTGTCCGGGGCGGGGCGGTTGGCGGCGGCCTGCAGCGCGGCGGCGCTGGTGTCGACCGAGCCACCCATGCGGCCCCGCATGTCGTAATCCAGCGAGTCGCAGGCGGCGAGCGCGGCAAGAACCCCCAGCGGCAGGGCAAGGCGGGACGCGGTGAAGCGGCGATTGTGCATCTGTCTCTCGATCCTCAAATGCGCCCCTTGTGCCGGGACGTCACGGCAAATGGGCCGCAGGTTGGGTCAGCTGTCCTTGGCCAGCCCCTCGACCAGCGGCACGAAACGCACGGGGCGCAGTTCGTCATACTCGAATCCGTCTTCCGTGCGGGTGACACGGATCAGATGCTGCACGGTATCAGACTGCCCCACCGGCAGCACCATGATACCGCCAATCCGCAACTGGGCCAAGAGCGGGCCGGGCGGATCCTCGGCGGCGGCGGTGACCAGAATGCGGTCAAACGGTGCCTGATCGGGCAGACCGAAGCTGCCATCGGCGGTGAAGGCGGTGATGTTGGCCAGATCAAGCTGGTCAAAGACCAGCTTCGCCTCGGTGACCAGACGGCGGTGGCGGTCCACGGTATAGATGCGCCGCGCCAGCTGGCTGAGGATCGCGGCCTGATAGCCAGAGCCCGTGCCCACCTCCAGCACCTTGTCGCGGCTCGACACCTGCAGCGCCTGCGTCATGATCCCCACCACCGAAGGCTGCGAGATGGTCTGGCCGCAGGCGATGGGCAGCGGCATGTCCTCATAGGCGCGGTCGGTGAAGTAGCCCTTGACGAAATGCCCGCGGTCGATCCGTTCCATGGCGCGAAGCACGGCGCTGTCCGTCACCCCGCGCGACCGCAGGGCGAACAGGAACTGCATCTTGGCTTCGGCGTCAAAGCTCATGCAAAGGCGTCTTTCAGGCGGTCCAGCGCGTCATGTGCGGTCAGATCCGCGCGCATGGGCGTGACCGAGATATAACCGTCAAGATTCACCTCCGCATCCGATCCCGGCGTGGCGCGGGCGCGCTGGTCGCCGCCCCGGATCCACAGGAAGCGGCGCCCCGAGGGCGACAGATGCGGCTCGCAGCCATAGCTGGTGTCGATGCGGTAGCCCTGCGGCACGACGCGGGTGCCCTTGACCTCTGCGGCGGGCAGGGGCGGGAAATTCACGCTCCAGAACAGCCGGTAGGGCGCGTCGGGCTCCAGCCCGGTGGCAAGGATGCGGCGGATCACCTCGACGCCATAGGTTGCGGCCCCCTCGAAGGGGTTCTCCAGATCGCGGGTGCGCGGCCCCAGATATTGCGACAGCGCGATGGCGGGTAGGCCCTGCAGCGCGCCTTCCATGGCGCCGCCCAGCGTGCCGGAATAAAGCGCGTTTTCGGCGGAGTTGTTGCCCCGGTTGACCCCGGACAGGATCAGATCCGGCGGCGTGTCGGTCATCACGTCATGCAGCGCCGCGATGACGCAGTCGGCGGGGCTGCCCTCGGCGGCCCAGCGGCGCGGGCCAAGCTCGGCCACCATCATCGGATGGGTGTAGCTGATGCAATGGCCGACCCCGGACTGCTCGAAAGCGGGCGCCACGGTCCAGACTTCGCCTTGGGGGCCCGCGATCTCGGTGGCGATGGCGTGCAGCACCTCCAGCCCCGGAGCGTTGATGCCGTCGTCATTGGTGATGAGAATGCGCATGATCTGTCCCTCGTGCTGTCAACTCCATAGGGAATGCGCGCGCGCGGGGCAAGTCGCAGCACCCTGCCGCAGCGGCGGCAGGGGCCGGAAAATCAGGGCTGTGGGGAAAGCGCCGCTGTGGCGGGCGGTGGGGCGGGCCTAGGCCAGCCCGACCTCGGCCAGAAGCCGCGCCGCCTCGGCATAGGGGCTCGCCAGCGCGTCCTTGTCCTCGCCGGGGTGAAAGCGCATCCGGGTGGTGGTGTTCATCGGCGCGGGGGACAGGATGCGCACGCGCGGTCCGGTCTTTTCCGACTCGGCGGCCCAGCTGCGGGCCAGCGCGATCTGCGCGCCCTTGGTGGTGCCGTAATGGCCGTAGAACTTGCGCCCCGCCTGATCGTCCTCGAAGAACAGCGCCAGCCCCTCGGCACCCAGCAGGGGCGCGACATAGGGGATAAGCACGCCCATGGCGCCCAGATTGGTCGCCACCGACTTGTCCCAGTCCTTGCCGTCCATATGGCTGGCCAGCGTCAGGGGGGCGGCATGGACCGCCGTATGGGCCCAGACCGCGATGCCGCCCCAGCGGTCATGGATCGACCGGCAGAGCTGCGCCATGGCTTCGGGCTTGGTGATGTCCATGGGGGCCAGCGTGGCGCTGCCGCCCCGGGCCTTGATGCGGTCGTCCAGATCCTCCAGCCCACCGATGGTGCGGCCGACGGCAACGACATGATGCGCGGGCGCCAGCGCCTCGGCCAGGGCAAAGCCGAGACCGCGGGAGGCTCCGGTGACAAGGGCGATCTTTTCACTCATGCGCGCCCTGTCGCCTGCCGCGCGCGGAATGTCAATTCGGCAGGGTGATCCATTGCGCCGCACCCCGGCGGGCCAGCGCGATGCGGTTCTGATCGATCGCCACCACCTGCGCGCCATCGACCATGTCGCCGATGCCCACGGCTTCGGTGCGGCCATTCTTTTTCAGCACGAGGGCGGCGCGGTGCTGGTCGCGGCCAAACACGCCCAGCAGCAGCGGTCGGCTGCGGGGCAGAGGCGCCTGCGTGGTGGCGGTGGCCGCGATCTGCGGCGGGGTGCCGGTCTGTGCCATGATCTGATCCCTGTCCGTTGGGTGTGGACGGCTGGGATAGCGCGGGTACAGGGCAGGGCGAAAGGGTGCGGCGGGTCACGCCCGCGTGTGCCGGAGATGGGGCAGCGGCGGGCCGCGCAGGGCCGGGCGGTGGACCGCTCAGGCGGTCAGATGCGGCCTTATGTCATCTCCGAAGGCGGCGTAAAGATCGAGCAGCCCGTCGAAGGACAGCCCCTCGCCCTGCGCCTCGGCCAGCGGGCCGTCACTGGCGGTGAAGCGCGGCGGCTGGTCGGGGGCGACCAGCGCCAGCGTCAGCACGCTGGCGCGCTCCTCATCCAAGAGCGGCAGGGTATTGGCCAGCAGGCCCTCGCCGCCCTCAAAGCTGGCGGCGGGATCGTCATAGGTGGCAAGCCACGCGCGGAACACCTGTTCGGGCACTTCGGCCCAGACGCCAAGATAGAGCCGTTCTTCGCTGCCCCGGATGTCAAACCCCAAGAGCCCGCGCAGGAAATAGCGCCCGTCCATCCGGCACAGATCGGCGGTCAGCCGGTCTTCGCCCGCCAGCTTTTCGCCGCCCTCGGGGGCTGGCCCATAAGGCCAGTCCTCGGGAGCGTCAAAACCCAGATCGAACACGCCGGAAAACCGGCGCCCGCAGCAGGGGCAGGCGCGGTCGGGATCGTTGAAGCGCCGCCAGCGCGCATCCAGCGCCAGCAGGGTCACTCTGCCGCCGTCTTGAGCTTGAAGCCCTTTTCGATCATGTCCGCCGGTTCCACCGGATATTCGCCAGAGAAACAGGCATCGCAATATTGCGGGCAGCCATTGTCGCGGCCCTTCGCCTCGCCCACGGCGCGGTAAAGCCCGTCCAGCGAGATGAAGCGCAGCGAATCAACCCCCAGATGCTCGCGCATCTCGTCCTCTGACATGGTTGCGGCCAGCAGCTTTTCGCGCTGCGGCGTGTCCACCCCGTAAAAGCACGGCCATGCGGTCGGCGGCGAGGCGATGCGGAAGTGCACCTCGGCGGCCCCGGCATCAAGGATCATCTCCTTGATCTTGCGCGAGGTGGTGCCGCGCACCACCGAATCGTCGACCAGAATCACCCGCTTGCCACGGATCAGCGCCCGGTTGACGTTCAGCTTCAGCCGGACGCCCATGTTGCGGATCTGCTCGGTGGGTTCGATGAAGGTCCGGCCCATATACTGGTTGCGGATGATGCCCATGCCATAGGGAATGCCCGATTCATGGGCAAAGCCGATGGCGGCGGGGGTGCCGGAATCCGGCACCGGGCAGACCAGATCCGCATCGACCGGGGCTTCGCGCGCCAGTTCCACGCCGATCTGGCGGCGGGTCTCATAGACCGACCGCCCGCCGATGATCGAATCGGGGCGCGAGAAATAGACGTGTTCGAAGATGCAGAATTTCGACGGCTGCGGCCGGAAGGGGCGGCGGCTTTCGACCATCTGCCCGGTGATGACCACCATTTCGCCCGGTTCGATCTCGCGCACGAATTCGGCGCCGATGATGTCCAGCGCGCAGGTTTCCGACGACAGCACCCAGCCATCGCCCACCCGGCCCAGCACCAGCGGGCGCACGCCCAGCGGATCGCGCACGCCGATCAGCTTGGTCCGGGTCATGGCGACCACGGAAAACGCGCCTTCGACGCGGCGCAGCGCATCCTCCATCCGGGCGGGAATGTCGCGTTGCAGCGACCGCGCCATCAGGTGGATGATACATTCGCTGTCCGACGAGGACTGGAAGATAGAGCCGCGTTCGATCAGTTCGCGGCGCAGCGCATCGGCATTGGTGATGTTGCCGTTATGGGCGATGGCAGCACCGCCCATGGAAAATTCGCCAAAGAACGGCTGGACGTCGCGGATCGCGGCGCCTTTCGATCCGGCGGTAGAATAGCGCACATGGCCGATGGCCAGCACGCCGGGCAGCGTTTCCATCAACGACTGCTTGGTGAAGTTGTCGCGCACATAGCCGAAGCGACGTGCCGAGTTGAACCCGTGCTCGGGCGCATAGGAGACAATCCCACCCGCCTCCTGACCGCGATGTTGCAGCGCGTGCAGGCCAAGGGCGACAAAGTTTGCCGCATCGGTCACGCCGTTCACGCCGAAGACGCCGCATTCTTCATGCAGGCTGTCTCCGTCGATCGCGTCGTAATCGAAGGGGTGGGCGGGGGGCATCTGGCGTTGGGACAAGGGCAGCTCCGCATCCATGAGGCTCGAGTCGCAGCCTCCATACGGCCTGCGGCTTCCAGTGTCACGAAGTGTTCGCAATTCCCCGCAATACAAAGAGCCTATCTCGGCAATGTGAACGCGCTTGGCGTCAGGATGCCGCATCCGCAAAACTGGTCAAGCACAATCCCGTGCCCTAGCTCTGGATCATCAGGGATAACCTCAGGGGGCCATGGCATGGATACCTTTCTTGGTCTGGACGCAACGCTGCTTGCGCGGATTCAGTTCGGCTTCACGGTGTCGTTCCATTTCATCTTTCCCGCGATCAGCATCGGTCTGGCCAGCTATCTGGCGGTTCTGAACGGGCTTTATCTGTGGAAGGGCAACGACACCTATCTGCGGCTCTTCAATTACTGGGTGAAGATCTTCGCCATCTGCTTTGCCATGGGGGTCGTGTCGGGCATCGTGATGTCCTACCAGTTCGGCACCAACTGGTCGGGCTTTTCCGATCTGGCGGGGCCGGTGGTCGGGCCGCTCATGGCCTATGAGGTGCTGACCGCCTTTTTCCTCGAAGCGGGGTTTCTGGGCATCATGCTGTTCGGGCGGCGCAAGGTCGGGCCGGGCCTGCACATGTTCGCCACGCTGATGGTGGCGGTGGGCACCGCGATTTCCGCCACTTGGATCCTGTCGGTGAACAGCTGGATGCAGACCCCGCAGGGCTTTTCCATGAACGAGGCGGGGCAGTTCGTCCCCGAAGACTGGTGGGCCATCGTCTTTACCCCCAGCTTCCCCTACCGGCTGGCGCATACGCTGACCGCGACCTATCTGACCACCGCCTTTCTGGTGGGCGGGGTGGCCGCATGGCATCTGCTGCGCGGCGGGCAGGCCAATCCGGGCGTGCGGCGGATGTTCTCCATGGCGATGTGGATGATCGTGGTCACGGCGCCGCTGCAGGTGGTGCTGGGCCATGAACACGGGCTGAACACGCTGGAATACCAGCCCGCCAAGATCGCCGCGATGGAGGGGCATTTCGAAAGCCACCCCGACGGCGCGCCGCTGATCCTGTTCGGCATCCCCGATCAGGCGGCGCAGGAAATGCGCTATGAGCTGTCGATCCCCAACCTCTCCTCGGTGATCTTCGGCAAGGGCTGGACCGGGGCGCTGCCGGGGCTCGATACCGTTGCCCCCGAAGACCAGCCGCCGGTTGCGGTGGTGTTCTGGTCGTTCCGGGTGATGGTGGGGCTTGGCTTCCTGATGCTGGGCATGGGGGCTTGGGCGCTCTGGACGCGGCTGCGCGGCGATCTTTACGCCTCGCCATGGCTGCACCGCGCCGCCGTGCTGATGGGGCCTTCGGGGCTGGTCGCGGTCATCGCGGGCTGGATCACCACCGAGGTGGGCCGCCAGCCCTATGTGGTCTATGGCGCGCTGCGCACCGCCGATGCGGTCTCGCCGCTGGGGGCGGATGCCGTGGGCTGGTCGCTCATGGCCTTCATCGTCATCTATTTCACCGTGTTCGGGGCAGGCGTGCTTTATATCCTGCGGCTGATGTCGCATCCGCCCGAGGCCGGAGAGCACGGGGCGCGGGTCGAGCCGGGCCCGATCCGCAGCGCGGGCCTGACCCCGCAGCAGCAGTATCCCGGGCGGGGCAACCCCTCCGCCGATCCCGCAGAATAAGGATCCCGTCATGCCTTTTGATCTGACCGTCGCCTGGGCCCTGCTTCTGGTCTTTGCCGTCTTCACCTATGTGGTGCTTGACGGGTTCGACCTCGGCTTGGGGATCCTTTACCCGCTCTTTCCCGAAAAGCACGACCGCGATCTGATGATGAACACCGTGGCCCCGGTCTGGGACGGCAACGAGACATGGCTGGTGCTGGGGGGCGGCGGGCTCTTTGCGGCTTTCCCGCTAGCCTATGCCATCATCCTGCCCGCCACCTATCCGCTGGTCATCGCCATGCTGCTGGCGCTGGTGTTCCGTGGCGTCGCTTTTGAATTCCGCTGGCGCGCGCAGCGGCCTTTTTCGCGGGTGTCGTGGGATCTGGCGTTTTTTGGCGGCTCCACGCTGGCGGCGCTGACCCAAGGCATGATCCTTGGCACGCTGCTGCAGGGGATCGAGGTGGAGGGCCGCCAATATGCCGGGGGCTGGTGGGACTGGCTGACGCCGTTCACGCTGCTCTGCGGCGTGGCGGTGGTGCTGGGCTATGCGCTGCTGGGGGCCTGCTGGCTGAACATGAAGACCGAAGGCGAGATCCAGCACCGCGCCCGCGTCATCGCGCGGCTGGCGGGCTTTGCCACCGTGGCGGGGATCGTCGCGGTCAGCCTTGCCACGCCCTTTCTGGAAAACGCCTATTTCGAACGCTGGCTCGCATGGCCCGGCATCCTCGAGGTGGCGATCGTGCCGGTGTTGGTGGGGGTGCTGACGCTGGTGCTGGCCCGCGCGCTTCTGGCGGGGACGGGGCCGGACTGGCTGCCCTTCGTGCTGGTGCTGGCGCTCTTCGGCCTGTGCTTCGCGGGTCTGGGGGTGTCGATGTGGCCCTATGTGATCCCGCCCTCGGTCACCATCTATGACGCGGCCAGCCCGCCCAGTTCGCAGCTTTTCATGTTCGTGGGCGCGGTGGTGCTGGTGCCGATCATCCTTGCCTATACCGCCTATGCCTACTGGGTGTTCCGCGGCAAGCTCGACCCCTCTGAAGGCTATCACTGATGCGGCGCATCCTGTGGTTCGTGGCGCTTTACGGCGCGGGCGTGGCGGTGGTGCTGACCGTGGCCTATGCCATCCGGCTGGTGCTGCTGTAACCCCGCTCCCCACCAAAGCAGAACGCCCCGCCTCGGTCCGAGGCGGGGCGTTTTTTTTAAGGGCGGGCCAGTGCTCCGCGCCGGAACTCAGGCGTCGCTGCCGGCGGGGGCTTCGCAGACGCCGACCAGCTGCTCGTACTGGGTGGTGACCCAGCCCAGTGCCGCAGCGGGATCCTGTGCCGCGATCCGCTCGGTCAGCTGCGAAAAGATCGCGGCAGAGCGGGAATTGTCGATCATCGCGATGTCCTGCGCGGTGATCACGGTCTGGTAGACGAAGAAGGCCACCGCCACCAGCAGCACGCCGCGCGCCACCCCGAACAGGAAGCCCAGACCCTGATCCAGCCCGCCAAGCGCCGACCGCTGCACCAGCCCGGAAAACACCGGCGTGAACAGCGAGGTCACCACCAGCACCAGCGCAAAGACCGCCGCGAAAGCCGCGATGATCGACAGTTCGCAGCTGTCGGACAGGAATTCGCCGATCACCGGCACTTCCTTGACCAGCGGCTGCACCTGCGGTGCGAACATCACCGCCAGCATCGCCGCCACGATCCAGCCCGCGATGGCCAGCGCTTCGCGCGCCAGCCCCCGCGAATAGGCCAGCAGCGCCGACAGCACGATGACGAGCGCAACCACCCCGTCGACGATAGTGAAACCTTCCATGGCTCTTTGCGTCCCTTGCCTTGCGCTTGTCGGGGCCTCAGCCGGCTCCGAACACTTCACCCACGACCGTGGCGAGATCGCCCATTTCGGTCAGCGTCATCTCGCCCGCGCCAACAGGCTTTCCACCCCGCGGCAGGATCGCCGTGGAGAAACCAAGTTTTTGCGCCTCTTTCAACCGATTTTCGGTCTGGCCCACCGGGCGCAGCGCGCCCGACAGGCTGATTTCGCCAAAAACCACCGTTTCCGGAGGCAGCGCCACATCTTCGCGCGCCGACAGCAGCGCCGCCGCCACCGCCAGATCCGCGGCGGGCTCGCTGATCTTCATGCCGCCCGCCACGTTCAGATACACATCGAGCCCCGCAAAGGGAATGCCGCAGCGCGCCTCCAGCACGGCGAGGATCATCGCCAGCCGCCCGCCATCCCAGCCGACCACCGACCGGCGCGGCTGCGCCTGCGGGGTGGGGGCGACCAGCGCCTGAAACTCCACCAGCACCGGGCGCGTGCCCTCGATGCCGGAAAACACCACCGACCCCGGCGCGGGCGTGCCGCGTTCGGACAGGAACAGCGCCGAAGGGTTGGTGACCTCCGCCAGCCCCGCGCCGGTCATCTCGAAGACGCCGATCTCGTCGGCGGGGCCGAAGCGGTTCTTGACCGAGCGCAGGATGCGGAACTGATGGCCACGCTCGCCCTCGAAATAAAGCACGGTATCGACCATATGCTCGATGACCCGAGGCCCGGCGATCTGGCCGTCCTTGGTGACATGGCCCACCATGATCACCGCCGTATTGTGCCGCTTGGCAAAGGCGGTCAGCTCATGCGCCGCTGCCCGCACCTGCGCCACCGATCCGGGCGCCGAGGCCACGTTGTCCACCCACATGGTCTGGATCGAATCGACGATGGCAAGCCCGGGCTTTTCCGCCTCCAGCGTGGTCAGGATGTCGCGCAGGTTGGTCTCCGCCGCCAGCCGCACCGGCGCATCGGCCAGTCCCAGCCGCTGCGCCCGCATCCGCACCTGCGCGCGGGCTTCTTCGCCGCTGGCATAGATCACGCTCTGGCCCGCGCGGGCAAACGCCGCCGCCGCCTGCAGAAGCAGCGTCGATTTGCCGATGCCGGGATCACCGCCAACCAGAATGGCAGAGCCGGGCACCAGCCCGCCACCCAGCACCCGGTCAAGCTCGCCCAGACCCGAGGCGGTGCGCGGCGGCGCCGCCTCCGAGGTGGCGAGATCGGACAGCACCACCGCGCGCCCGCGCGAGGCCCCCAGAGCCTTGCCCGCGGGCCCCTGCGACAGCGGCACTTCTTCCACGATGGTGTTCCACGCGCCGCAGGCATCGCAGCGCCCCGACCATTTGGACGTGGTGTTGCCACAGGCCTGACAGACAAAGGTGGAGGATGTGCGCGCCATGGCGCCTTGTGCCAAGACGGGGGGGCGGCTGCAAGCCGTGCCTTCTTCTGACCGCAAATATCCCGGGGGAGTCTGCGCGCAGGCGCAGACGGGGGCAGCGCCCCCGGCCCTTATTCGGCGGCGCGCCGCGCAGGCATGGCAACGATCCGCTCAGGCGCGTCCCCCTCCTCCGGTTCGGCCCGCAGGGCGGCGGGCAGCACATAGGGGCCGGGCGCCGGGGCGGGTCTGGGCTCCTCGGGCAGAATCTCCGGCAGCACCCGCTCCAGCTCCTCGCAGAGCCGCACCAGCTGCGCCTCGGCCACTGCCTCGTCCAGTTCGACCCGGTCGTGCCACATGCGGATTTCCGTGGCCAGCGCCTTGGCCTGATCCAGCCTGCGGTTGAAATCCTCGATCTCCTGCTGGCGCGCGATCAGGAAATCCCGCGCCCGCATCACGTTGCTGTCGGAATAGATGCGCGCCAGTTCGCGGGACACATGGCTCATCTGCGCCGCAACCTCGAGGATCGACGGCTCCAGATCACCCAGATCGGGATGGTCGCGCAGGAAGGCGATGCGTTCGCGGATCGAATCAAATTCCGAAGACAGCGTGAACACGCCCTGCCGGTCGGCGCGATGCGCCGCCGCATAGGCCTGCGCCACGTCGCGCATGTTCAGGTGAAACCGCCGGTGCGAGCGTTCCAGCGCCATGACCCGCGCATTGGTGGGCAGATAGGCCGCCAGCGCCACCGCCAGCGCCACCAGCCCGATCTGCAGCCACATGCCTGCGTTTTCAATGGGTTCGGTGCCAAGGCTCATGTCCAGCACCAGCCATGGCAGCAGACCGAAGGCCGCCGCCAGCGTCCATGCGCCAAGGCTTGCCCCCAGCGCCAGCACGATCAGGATGGAGATCTGCTGAAGCACCGACTGCAGGATGAGCGCGCTACGGCGCAGCGGTGTTTCCATAACCCAACCCCCCGGAAAACGATCAAAAAACTGATGGGAGTCAAGATAGAACAGGCGGTGGAAAATCCTACAGAATTTTAACCAAATCCCCGCAGGCTGCGCGGTTGCGGCAACAATGGGGGTCCGGGATCAGGATTGTTGCGCCGCTTGCGTCCGCTGCCGGCGTTTCTCCAGCGCGGCCAGCGCCATGGAGGCAAGAATGCAGAAAGTGAAGAGGTAAAGCCCCCATGCCGTCTCCACCCGGCCCACGCCGATGCCCTTGGCCAGCGTGATGTAAAGCGCCAGCAGGAAGATGTCGGCCATGGCGAGCCGGCCCAGGGCTGCAAGTGCGGGCAGGGCGCGCGGGCCGAGCCTGCCGAACTGCACCAGCGCAAGGCCCGCCGTCTTGGCCATGGGCGCCACCAGCGCAAAAAGTGCGACCAGCAGCGCCAGCAGGCGGTCGGTCTGCCAGAGCGCGGCGAGACCCGAGAGCACGCTGATTTCCTGCAGGCCGAACAGCGGCAGCAGGCCCGCGCGCAGCAGGGGGGCTGTCCATGCAAGCGGATAGAGGATCAGCAGCGCGAGGTTGAGGTATTTCAGCATAGCACCCGCCCCGGCCTTGAGGGGGCGCTGCCCCCGCGCGCGTGCCGCGCGCCCCCCGGAGTTTTCCGGGCAAGATGAAGGGGCAGGGTCGCGCTCACAGCCAGCGGGTGGCGGCCCAGAGGCCGAGGAGACCGCCGATCAGGATGACATGCAGCGCGTCGATCCAGGCCGCGCGGCGGCCCGGCAGCATGGCGCTGACCAGAAGCGGCGCCGAGGCCAGCAGCAGCGCGGGCAGGCCCTGCCCCTGGGTCATCGCCTGCGAGGCCATGGCGAAGACCGGGCCTTGGTTCAGGTTCAGCGCCGGGGCGAAGGTCAGCGCCAGCCCCGCCAGCGCCAGCAGCAGCGCCAGCAGCGCCGCCAGCCGCGCCGGGCCGCGCGCGATCAGGCCGCGCGCCAGCGCCAGCAGCGCCAGCACCTCCAGATAGACGAAGGTCCGCACGAAGATCAGCGCCAGCAGCAGCGGGCTTGGTTCAAAAAAGGTCATCGCAGAGCCTCGATGGGGCCATGGGGGTGGCCGTGGATGAACTGCCGGACATAAGGATCGTCGGTGCTGTCCAGATCGCCGACCGGGCCGGTCCAGCGGATGCGGCCGTCATGCAGCATGGCGACGCGGTCGGCAATGGCGCGGACCGAGGCCATGTCATGGGTGATTGTGATGGTGGTGGCGCCCATTTCGGTGGTGATCTCGCGGATCAGGGCGTTGATGACCCCGGCCATGATCGGATCAAGCCCGGTGGTGGGTTCATCGAAGAAGATCACCTTGGGGTCGGCGGCGATGGCGCGGGCAAGGCCCACGCGTTTCTGCATGCCGCCCGAAAGCTCGGCGGGCAGCCGGTCGGCCACCTCCGGCCCCAGCCCGACGCGGCGCAGCTTGTCGAGCGCCAGGGCCCGCGCCTCGGCCTGCGGGCGGCGCAGGCTGCCCCGTAGCAGGCGGAAGGCGACGTTCTGCCAGACCGGCAGGGAGTCGAAGAGCGCGCCGCCCTGAAACAGCATGCCGAAGCGGGACAGGAAGGCCTCGTGGTTGCGGCCCTGCGTGTCCTGCCCGTCCACGGTGATCTGGCCCGCATCGGGCGGCACAAGGCCAAGGATAGATTTCAGCAGCACCGATTTGCCGGTGCCCGACCCGCCGATCACCACCAGCGACTGGCCGCGCGCCACGTCGAGATCGACGCCGCGCAGCACGGCATTGGCACCAAAAGATTTGCTGAGGTTACGGATCCGGATCATGCCGAAAAGAACACCCCCGTCAGCAGGAAATTGGCGGCAAGGATCAGGATCGCCGCCGCCTCGACCGAGCCTTTGGTGGCGCGGCCCACGCCCTGCGCGCCGCGCCCCGAGCCCATGCCGTAATAGCAGCCCATCAGCGCCGCGATGCCGCCAAAGGCGCAGCCCTTGGCGAGCGAGGAGAGCACGTCCAGCGGTTCGAGAAAGTCGAGCGTGTTTTTCAGATAGCCTGCCGCGTTGAAGCCGAGCGGGCCGGTGGCCACGGCATAGCCGCCCGCGATGCCGATGACATCGCCCACCGCCACGAGGGCCGGCACCACCAGCAGCGCCGCCAGCAGGCGCGGCGCCACGAGATATTTCATCGGATGGGTGCTGAGCGTCACCAGCGCGTCGATCTGTTCGGTGACCTTCATCGTGGCGATCTCCGCCGCGATCGAGGAGGTGACGCGGGCCGCGATCATCAGCCCCACCAGCACCGGGCCCAGTTCGCGCACCATGCCGATGGCCACGATCTGCGGCACCACCGCCTCGGCGCTGAACCGCGCGCCGCCCGAATAGATCTGCAGCGCCAGCGCGCCGCCGGTGAAAACGGCGGTCATGCCCACCACCGGCAGCGACAGCCAGCCGATCTGTAGCAGCGCGCCGGCGAATTCCCGGCCATAGAAGGGCGGGCGCAGGAGGTGCGACAGCGCCTGCAGCGCAAACAGCGTGACCCGTCCCACCGCCGCAAGCCCCGCCAGAACGGCGCGGCCGATCAGGGCAAGGGGCGCCGCCGGGCTCATCCGCCGAGATAGCGCCGCGCGTAGCGGGAGCCGAGCGAGGTCAGGATCTCGTAGCCGATGGAGTTGATGTGATCGGCAAGCTGGTCCACGCCCTGATGCGGGCCAAGCAGTTCCAGCGTGGCGGGCATTTCGCGCACCGCGCTGACATCGACGGTGATCAGATCCATGCTGATGCGGCCCAGAAGCTTGCAGCGGGTGTCGCCCGCCCAGAGATGGGTCTTGGGCGCCAGCGCGCGGATCAGGCCATCGGCATAGCCGGCGGCGATGGTGGCGACCTTCATCGGCATCCGCGCCACGAAGGCATTGCCATAGCCCACGGATTCGCCCGCCGTCACGTCGCGCACCTGAATGATCGGGATGTCCAGCGCCACCACCCGCTGCGCCGCCGCAAAGGGCAGCCCGCCATAAAGCCCGATGCCGGGGCGGGTGACGTCGAAATGATAGGCCTCGCCCAGCAGGATGCCGCCCGTCGCCGCCAGCGAGCGCGGCGCCTCGATGCCGTCGGTCATCTCGCGGAAGGTGCGCAGCTGGAAGGCGTTCATGCCGTGATCGGGCTCATCGGCGCAGGCCAGATGCGACATGACCAGACGCGGGTTCTGCGCCAGCGCGATGTCGCGCAGCGCCGACCATTCCGCCGGTTCCATGCCCAGCCGGTTCATGCCGCTGTCCAGCTGGATGCCGAAGGGATGGCCGGGCAGCGCCTCGACATGGCGCAGCATCTGGTCGATGGAATTGATCATCGGCGTCAGATGCGCATCGCGCAGCAGGGCGGCATCGCCGGTCATATGGCCGGAGAAGACGTTGATCTCTGGCCCGGCGCCAAGGATGTGGCGCAAGCTTGCCCCTTCCTCGGTGGTGGCCACGAAGAACCGGCGCACGCCTTCGCGCGCCAGCATGGGGGCCACGCGGTCCGCGCCCAGCCCATAGCAGTTCGCCTTCACCACGGCGCCCGCCTCGGCGGTGCCGCGCGCGGCGAGAGCGCGCCAGTTGGCGCGGATTGCGTCAAGATCGATGGTAAGCTGTGCCTGTGCCATGGCGCGACTGATTGCGTCCGGGGGGCGGGGCGTCAAGGGGGAAAGCGCGCGCAAGCGCCGCTGCGCGGGCTTGCCGCGCTTGAAGGGGGCGGGGTGCTGGTTTATGTCCCCCGGATCACTCTCAGGAAATCCGGGAACACCCATGCGCGCCGAGACCCAGAAAACCGTCGACAAGATCGAGAAATCGCTCGACCTGCTGGCCCAGCGGCTGGACTGGGAGACCGCGCCCTACCGGCTGGAAGAATTCAACGCGCGGGTCGAGGATCCGAACCTGTGGAACGATCCGACCGCCGCGCAGAAGCTGATGCGCGACCGGCAGATGCTGGTCGATGCGATGGAAACCTATCGCTCCATCAAGCAGGATCTGCAGGACGGCGTCGATCTGATCGAACTGGGCGAGATGGAAGACGACGCCGCCGTGGTGGCCGAGGCCGAAGCCGCGCTGAAGCAGCTTGCCGAGCGCGCCGCCAAGAAAGAGCTGGAGGCGCTGCTGGACGGCGAGGCCGACGCCAATGACACCTTCCTTGAGATCAACGCGGGCGCGGGCGGCACCGAGGCCTGCGACTGGGCCGAGATGCTGCAGCGGATGTTCGTCCGCTGGGCGGAAAAGCGCGGCTACGAGGTGGAACTGCAGTCCGAGGAAGCGGGTGCCGAGGCGGGCATCAAGTCGGTGGGCTACAAGATTTCCGGCCTCAACGCCTATGGCTGGCTGAAATCGGAATCGGGCGTGCACCGGCTGGTGCGGATCTCGCCCTTTGGCAAGGGCACGCGCGAGACGTCCTTTGCCTCGGTCTGGGTCTATCCGGTGGTCGATGACAATATCGAGATCGACGTCAATCCCAGCGACATCCGGGTGGACACCTACCGGTCGTCGGGCGCGGGCGGGCAGCACGTGAACACCACCGATTCCGCGGTGCGCATCACCCATATTCCCACCGGCATCGTCGTCACCAGTTCGGAAAAGTCGCAGCATCAGAACCGCGACATCGCCATGAAGGCGCTGAAATCGCGGCTTTACCAGATGGAGCTGGACCGCCGGAACGCCGAGATCAACGCCGCCCACGAGGCCAAGGGCGATGCGGGCTGGGGCAACCAGATCCGGTCCTATGTGCTGCAGCCCTACCAGATGGTGAAGGATCTGCGCACCGGGGTGGAAACCTCTGACACGCAGGGCGTGCTCGACGGCGATCTGGACCAGTTCATGGCCGCCACGCTGGCGCAGAACGTGGCGGGCAAATCCCGCGCCGATGCGCGCGGCGAGGACTGAGGCCGCGCATCCCGCTTGCCCTCTCGCCCTGACCGCGGCTTAGATGCCCGCGGGACAGGAGGAGGAGGCATCATGTCGGACATCCCCGCATCTGGCGTGCCGGAATTTGCACCGGTGCGCCTTGCCACGCTGCGCGCGGCACTGGCGCTTGGCTGGCGGGATCTGCGCCGTGCCAAGCGCTTTGCGCTGGTTCTTGCCGGGGTCTATGTGGCGGCGGGGCTGGCGCTAAGCTGGATCACGCGGGCCACCGGGCAAAGCTTCTGGCTGGTGCTGGCGGCGGTGGGCTTTCCGCTGGTCGGCCCCTTCGCGGCGGTCGGGTTCTACGAGATCTCGCGCCGTCTGGCCCGGGGCGAGGCGCCGGGGTGGCGGCAGGTCTTCGGCGTGATCCTGCGGCAGTCGCAGCGGCAGCTGCCTTCGCTCTGTGCGGTGATGGTGCTGGTCTTCCTGTTCTGGTTCTTTCTGGGCCACATGATCTTTGCCCTGTTTCTGGGGCTTGCGCCGATGACCAATATCAGCAGCAGCCCGGAGGTGTTTCTAAGCGTGAACGGGCTGATGATGCTGGGCACCGGCACGCTGGTGGGGGCAGGCTTCGCCGTGCTGCTTTACACGATCACCGTGCTGGCGCTGCCGCTGCTGCTTGACCGCGAGGTGGATTTTGTCACCGCGATGATCGTGTCGGTCCAGTATGTGCTGGCCCATCCGGTGCTGATGTTGGCCTGGGGCGCGCTTCTGGCCGGGCTGACCTTTCTGGCGCTGCTGCCGGGCTTTCTGGGCCTGTTTCTGGTACTGCCATGGCTGGGCCATGCCTCGTGGCACCTTTACGCCCTGCTGCGGGGCGCTGATCCGGCCTGAGCGGTCAGCGGAACGGGTCGTTCACCCGCAGCTGCTGGCGGTGGAAGGGCACCAGTTCCGACGCCGTGCGGTAGCCCGTGCTGCGCGCGGCGGCCAGCACCTTATGCGTGTCATGGCCCAGAAATTCATAGACCAGCCGCGCCGCCCGCCGCCCCGAGGGGTTTTCGGGCGTGGTGCGCACGGTGTAGCCGACCCAGAAATGGTTGGCGAGCGCCGCCGCCCGCGACAGGTAGTTGAACGAGGTGGTCACCGCCCCGTTGCGGCTGACCATGGCCGCGATACCCTCGGCCTGCGGCATGACAAAGCCGCGGAACTCGCGCGAGGCGGGATCGGTGGGCAGGTCATGCATCGACATCGCTTCCTTCGGCTCGAAGCCGCGCAGGAAGGTGAAGCCGTCGCGCCGGGTGATGTGCACGAGCCCGACCACGAAACGCTCTTCCTCGGAGAACGCGGCGCGGGAAAAGCGGTAGAAACCCGAGGGGAATTCCTCTTCGGAGAGCCCCATCATGCCCGCGCCGACATAGTTCGCGATGAAGGGGTGGCGCAGCAGGTCGCGGGGGGTGTCGCGGATATGCGTCACCGGCTCCAGCAGGATGCGCGCATCAACGCCAAAAAAGCGGCAGATCCGGTGCAGCACATCGGGGCGGGGGAAGCTCTCTCCGGCCAGATAGCGGTTGAACTGCGTGCGGTTGATTCCAAGGTCGCGGCACAAGGCCGAAATCGAGGCCGCATCCTGACCCAGGCGACGCAGATTCGCGCCAAACACGCCCCGCAGCTCTGCCGGGCTTAGCTGCGCCTCCGCAGCATTACCTTCTTTGGCCATGACTTTTCTTCTCTTTTGCACGCCCATCCGGTCGGGAAAACCGCCATCCACCGTCTTGTCCTCACTATCCGTATCTCAACTGATGCGTATTGGCATCATATGTGATGCGATATCGCGACAGGGTTTACTTAAAGCGTCACAAAATGCAAGTGGTCGTCACGTTTACCCTGATGTGCGACGCTTTTGATTTGCGTCACGCTGATGTAATGAACGAGCGTTAAGGGTGTCGCCATGTCACGCAAGATGTACGGGGTCGTGCTCTGGGCCGACCAAACCGATAACCAGGCTGTGGTGTGGTGCGAAGACCATGGAGATCTTGCCTATTGGCATGACACCGGCTCCCCTCAGCACGAGGGGCCCTGTCTTGACGCGGGCGACCTGATCCAGTTCGAACTGATGCAGGACCGCAATCTGCGCTATGTGCGCAATCCCGAACGGGTGATGCAGCAGCATTTTGCCGGGCTTGCCGGGCGGCTCAAGACAGCGCGCGGCGCTGTCTCGCGGCCTTCGGACGCCCGCGACCGGGGCACGACAGTGCTGGCTTTCCCTGCGCGCCGCCGGGCGCCGCTTTCCGTCTGATCGATCGCCTGAGATCCGTCGCCCGGAAACGCAAAGGACCGCCGAGGCGGTCCTTTCTGTCCTGTCCGGGATCCGGAGGTCGGCTCAGCCCTTGCCGCGGCTCAGCGCCGCCACGCCGGTGCGCGCCACCTGAACCAGACCGAGCGGGCGCATGAGATCGGCAAAGGCGTCGATCTTGTCCGGGGTTCCGGTCAGCTGGAAGACGAAGCTTTCCAGCGTGCTGTCCACCACATGGGCGCGAAAGATGTCGGCCAGGCGCAGCGCCTCCACACGTTTGTCGCCGGTTCCGGCCACTTTCAGCAGCGCCAGTTCCCGCTCCACCGAACTGCCTTCGGCGGTCAGGTCGTGGACCTCGTGCACTGACACGATCCGGGTCAGCTGCGCCTTGATCTGTTCGATGACCTGCGGGGTGCCGGTCGTCACGATGGTGATGCGCGACAGATGACCCTCGTGGTCGACCTCTGCCACGGTCAGGCTGTCGATATTGTAACCCCGTCCCGAAAACAGCCCTATGACCCGGGCCAGAACCCCGGGTTCATTTTCCACCAGCACGGTGATGGTGTGGGTCTCCTGAACGTCGGAGAAGGTGGGGCGAAGGTTATAGGCCGAATGCTTGTTCGAGCCCTTCTTGATCTGCAGAGGCGACATCTGCGGTCCTTTCCGGTCATGAGCGAGAATTTTCATCCGAAAATTCTCGCGGGGGGCAGGGGGGCGCGAGAATTTTCGTCCGAAAATTCTCGCTGGGGAAAGGGGTCAGACCATCACCGCACCCTTGCCCGCGATCGCATTGGTGGCCTTGGCATCGCCCAGAAGCATCTTGTTATGCGGCTCGCCCGACGGGATCATCGGGAAGCAGTTCTCGTGCTTTTCCACCAGACAGTCGAAGATGACCGGACCGTCATAGGCCAGCATTTCCATGATCGCGTCATCCAGATCGGCAGGATCGGCGCATTGGATGCCCTTGGCGCCAAAGGCTTCGGCCAGCTTGACAAAATCGGGCAGCGCTTCGGACCAGCTCTGCGAATAGCGCTCGCCATGCAGAAGCTGCTGCCACTGGCGCACCATGCCCAGACGTTCATTGTTGAGGATGAACTGCTTGACCGGCAGGCGGAACTGCATGGCCGTGCCCATTTCCTGCATGTTCATCAGCCAGCTCGCCTCGCCCGCCACGTTGATGACCAGCGCCTGCGGATGTGCCACCTGCACGCCGATGGAGGCGGGGAAGCCATAGCCCATGGTCCCGAGCCCGCCGGAGGTCATCCAGCGGTTCGGATCCTCGAAGCCAAGGAACTGCGCCGCCCACATCTGGTGCTGGCCGACCTCGGTGCAGATGTAACGGTCGCGGTCCTTGGTCAGGGCCTCGAGCCGCTGCAGCGCGTATTGCGGCTTGATGGTGGTCTCGGAGGGTTTGTAGGTCAGGCATTTGACCTTCCGCCATTCCTCGATCTGCTGCCACCAGCGCGCCAGCGCCTCGCGGTTGACGCGGCGCCCGCGGGCCTTCCAGATTTTCAGCACGTCTTCCAGCACATGGGCGATGTCGCCGACGATGGGCATGTCCGCCTTGATCACCTTGTTGATCGAGGAGGGGTCGATGTCCACATGGGCCTTTTTCGAGCGCGGCGAGAAGGCGTCGATCCGCCCGGTGATGCGGTCGTCGAACCGCGCGCCGAGGTTGATCATCAGATCGCAGCCATGCATCGCCAGATTGGCCTCGTAAAGCCCGTGCATGCCAAGCATGCCCAGCCAGGCCCGGCCGGAGGCGGGATAGGCGCCCAGCCCCATCAGGGTGGAGGTGATGGGAAAGCCCGTGGCCTCCACCAGTTCGCGCAGCAGCTGGCTGGCGCCGGGGCCGGAATTGATCACGCCGCCCCCGGTGTAGAAGACCGGACGTTCCGCCGTCTCGATCGCCTCGACAAGCTGGGTGATGGTCTCCATGTCGCCCTTCACCTGCGGGCGGTAATGGCCGGTGGGGGCCTGCGGCTTCGGCGTGTAGTCGGCGCTGGCGAACTGCACGTCCTTGGGGATGTCGACCAGCACCGGACCGGGGCGGCCCGAGGTGGCGACGTGAAAGGCCTGATGGATCACCGAGGACAGCTTGACGGTATCCCGCACCAGCCAGTTATGCTTGGTGCAGGGGCGGGTGATGCCCACCGTGTCGGCCTCCTGAAAGGCGTCGGAGCCGATCATGAAGGTCGGCACCTGACCCGACAGCACCACCAGCGGGATCGAATCCATCAGCGCGTCGGTCAGGCCGGTGACGGCATTGGTGGCGCCGGGTCCGGAGGTGACCAGCGCCACGCCGGGCTTGCCGGTGGAGCGGGCATAGCCTTCTGCGGCATGGATCGCGGCCTGTTCATGGCGCACGAGAATGTGGCGGATGTCGTTCTGCTGAAAGATCTCGTCATAGATCGGCAGCACCGCGCCCCCGGGATAGCCGAATACCGTGTCCACACCCTGATCCTTCAGGGCCTGAACCACCATTTTCGCTCCGGTCATCTGACGTGTCATCGCGGTCTCCGTTCCTGACGTCATTCCAGTCATCTGCGCATAAAAAAGCCCCCGAGACGGTCGGGGGCGCATGGGGGGATCCTCAAGGTTCCGTTTACCGGCCCATGCGCCAATCGCCTACAATGAGAATTACCCGTAGCATCCGTATGGACTCCTTGTGCGTGGCCGGGACCATAGGCAAGCCCGTCGGGGGCGTCAACCGGGAAAGAGACGGAAAAGCTGCGCGGATGGGGCATTTTCTTTCCGTTTCTTGCGCAAGTCTCGAGATTTTTGAAACTTACGGCATTCTGGGGCGCAAGGATGGTGCAGGCGGGGCCGGAAAGTGCCGTCAGGGGTGACAAAGAAGGCGCTGCGCGCGCAATCCCGCAGGCGCAGCAGGCCGGGGGAGGAGGCTCCTGCCCCTGCGTGACGGGGGGAGGGGAGGCAGGCGGGGGCTCTGCCCCCAGCCGCGCGGGGCGCGCGGCTTCCCCCGGGATATTTGCAGCCGATGGAAAGGGCTGCGGCTCAGCTGTTGACGCCGGTGCCCTGCAGCACGCCATGTTCCAGCGCGTAGCGGGTGAGGCCTGCGGTAGAGCTGATGCCCAGCTTGCGCTTGATGTTCTTGCGATGCGTCTCGACCGTGCGAACCGAGATGTCGAGCACCAGCGCCACTTCCTTGTTGGACCTGCCCTGCGCCAGCTGCAGCAGGATGGTCTGTTCGCGGTTGGTCAGCTGTTCGCGCCCGCCGGCGAGGATCGGCGCCAGCGCGCCTTCGGCGCCGGTGCAGAGATAGCGCTCGCCGCCCATGACCGTGTCGATGGCGCGCTTGATCTCTTCGGTGGGCACGTCTTTCAGCACATAGCCCATGGCGCCATGGCCGAGCGCGGTGGAGATGTATTCCGGAGTGTCATGCATCGACAGCATCAGCACGCGGGTCTGCGGGCGGCGTTCAAGGATCATCTCGGTGGCCGACAGCCCGTTGAGCCCGGGCATGTTGAGATCCATCAGGATCACGTCGGGGGCCAGATCGTCCAGCCGGTCGATCATCTGCTGGCCGGAGGAGAGCGTGGCCAGAACCTGGATGTCGTCGTAGCTTTCGAGGATCGCCTCGATCCCTTCGGCCACCAGCGGGTGATCATCCACAACAACGACGCGGGTCTGGGAGGTCATGCGCGGGCCTTTGGCTGGGGGCTTTCTTCGGGGGGCAGCAGGTGCGAGAGCGGGATCTGCGCCTCGATAGCGGTGCCGGATCTGGAGGACAAGATGCGCAGCGTGCCGCCAAGCTGGTCCATGCGTTCCTGCATGTTGCGCAGGCCGATGCCGGCATGGCCCGCGCGGCGGTCGGGATCGAGCCCGCAGCCATTGTCGGCCACCCGCAGCGTCGCCCCCTTGCGGTGGCTGCGCAGGTCGATGTCGACCCGGGTGGCGCCGGAATGGCGCTCCACATTGGTCAGCGCCTCCTGCGCGATGCGGTAAAGCGCGATGCGGCTTTCCTGATCGATGCGGTTGCGGAACACCACCGTGTCAAAGCGGGTGTCGATGCCGGTGCGGGCGTGGAAATCGTCGGTCAGCGCCTTCAGCGCCGGGCCAAGCCCCAGATCGTCCAGCACGCCGGGGCGCAGGTCCCGGCTGATGCGGCGCACCTCCTGAATGGCGCCGGTCAGGGCGCTGTGGCCGCGGTCCAGCGCGTCCATGGCGCGGGGATCCTGCTGGGCCAGCCTGCGCCGGGTGATGTCGAGCGCGTATTTCACGCCCACGAGGATCTGGCTGATGCCGTCATGCAGTTCGCGCGCCACCCGGCCCCGCTCTGCCTCCTGCGCGTCAAAGACGCGCTGGGTCAGTTCCTTGAGCTTGGCATCGGCGAGCCGTCTTTCGCGCAGGTTCATGGCGATGCCAGACAGGAACACCGCCAGCAGCGCGCAAAGCGTGATGGCGCCGATATAGACGAAGGTGCGGCGTACCCGCGCCTCCACCTCGGCGCGGGAGGCGGCAACGGTGGCCAGCACGTCATCGATGAAGACGCCGGTGCCCACCGCCCATTGCCAGTCCTGAAAGCCCATGACGAAGGAGACCATGCGCGCCTCCTCGCCGGTGGAGGGTTTGGGCCAGAGATAGGAATGATAGCCCGAGCCCTGCCGGGCAATCTCGATCAGCGGCCCAACAATGGGGGTGCCTTCGCTGTCGGTGAGATCCTGCCAGTTGCGCCCGATCAGATCCGTCCGGCGCGGCGAGACAAGGTTGGTGCCGTCGTAATCATAGACGAAGAACGACCCGTCCTCGCCATAGATCATCGCGGCAAGGATCTGGGCGACCTTGATCTTGGCGGTCTCGTCATCGGGGGCGGCCCCGCCATAGATGAAATAGAAGCCGTTGCGCGCCTGCGTGACGTAATTGCGCAGCTCCTGCATCTTGGTGTCCAGAAGCTGCGTCTCCAGCGTCTGGATCTCGCGTTCGGCCAGCATCCGGGCGTGATGCGCGACCAGCAGCGCGATGGCCGCCCCCGCCAGCACCAGAGGCACGGAGGCCAGCAGAAAGAGTTTCTGCCCGTAGCTGAGCCGGAGGGTCTGGAGCAGGGCGCGCATGGGAGGCAGGTAAGGCCAATCCCCCGCATGCGCCAAGCGGAAATGCGCGTCCCTTGGGAAGCCGGGGCACAGGATCAAGAGTGCCGCTGCGTCAGAGGCGGTTTTTTGCCGCCTCTCTCCGTAGCAGTGGGTATTCCGCTCTGCCCGCGCCCTGGCTTAGTCTGACGCTGCTATCGATCCGCGACGGTCTCCGAGGAGAGGGACCGCGCTGTCTTCTATGGGAGGAAATTCATGGACCGTCGTTCCTTTTTGCGCGCCACCACTGCGGGCGGCGCTGCCGCTGCCGCCTCGGCGCTTGCAGCCCCCGCCTATGCGCAGGGCCGCCGCACGCTGACGCTGGTCACCACATGGGCCCGGGGCCTTGCCGGGGTGCATGACAGCGCGCAGTACTGCGCCGACCAGATCACCGCCGCCACCGATGGCCAGATCACCGTCGATCTGAAGGCCGCAGGCGAGCTTGTGGGCGCCTTCGAGGTGTTCGACGCCGTCTCCTCCGGGCAGGCGGACATGTATCACGGGGTGGATTACTACTTCCTTGGCCAGCATCCGGCGCTGAGCTTCTTCAGCCAGATGCCCTTTGGCATGAACTTCATGGAATATGCCAACTGGATCAACCACGAGGGCGGTCAGGAACTGTCGGACGAGCTTTATTCCATCTTCGGGCTGAAGGCGATGTCGGCAGGCAATACCGGCCCGCAGTCCGGCGGCTGGTTCGCCAAGGAGATCAACTCCGCCGCCGATTTCGAGGGCCTGAAGTTCCGGATGCCGGGGCAGGGCGGTCAGGTGATGGGCAAGCTCGGCGCCTCGGTGCAGAACCTGCCCGGCGGCGAGGTCTATCAGGCGCTGTCCTCGGGGGCCATCGACGGCACCGAATGGATCGGACCCTGGGCCGATGAAAAGGCCGGGTTCCAGGAAATCACCAAGATCTATTACACCGGCGGCTTCCACGAGCCGGGGCCGAACCTGAACCTGACCATGAACCTCGACGTCTATGAAAGCCTGACCCCGGTCCAGCAGAAGATCGTCGAGCAGGTGACACGCGCCTCCAACATCTGGACGATGTCGCTGTTCATGGCAAACAACTCCTCGGCGCTGCAGCGGCTGCAGTCGGGCGGCGTGCGTCTGATGGAATTCCCCGACGAGGTCTGGGACGCCTTCGGCACCGCCTCCAAGGAAGTCACCGCAGAGCCCATGGGCGACGAGCTCTACAAGCGCTGCTATGACAGCTACATGGCCTCGCTCGCCTCGTCGGCCACGTGGATCGCGCGCTCCGAAGGCACCTTCTCGGCGCAGCGCAACCGCGTGATGGGTCTCTGATCCGCATCCTCTGACACCGGGAGGCCCCGCCGCGCGCGGGGGCTCCCCAACGGTCGGACGCGCGTCTGTGCGGCGGTCCCTGCGGTCCGCCGCAGGGGCCGTGCCGTATCGTGCATCTTTCAATTCGGACCTCAACAAAAGGCGGCGGGACCATGGAGGAAAACGGCACATCCGGTCTTCTGGGCGTTCTGGGCGGCGGATTGCTTGCCTTCGTGCAGAATATCGCGATGTCCTTCTACAATCTCGGCTATGCGATCACGCATCCGGGGCTGTGGCTGGACTGGAGCAACAGCGAATCGATCATGCGCTTCGTCTATTACGGCGCCTCGGTGGAGCTGCTGTATGTCATCCTGACCACGGTGCTGATCCTGACGGCGCTGGGCATGTGGCGGCATTCCATCCTCTGGGGGCTGGTGCGCGGGCTGGAGGGCTTTTCCAACGGGCTGGGCCGCTTCTTCGCCTGGGCCGGGCTGATCATGGTGCTGCAGCAGGTGCTGATCGTCTTCACCCAGCGCATCTTTGCCCGGCCCGACATGTCCTTCGGGCTGGGGCTGACGCTGAGCCTCGACATAAGCTGGTGGTCGGAAGAGCTGAAGCTTTACAACGCGATGATCGTGGTTTTCTGCCTTGCCTATACCTTCGTGCAGGGCGGGCATGTGCGGGTGGATCTGCTTTATTCCCCCGCCTCCTACCGCACCAAAAAGGTGATCGACATGGTGGGCTCGGTCATCTTCATGCTGCCCATGGCGGTGCTGACATGGCTTTACGCGTGGTTCTTCCTGTGGCGGCACCTGATCGTGCCCAACCCCTCGGCCTCCGAAAACCTTGACCGGCTGCTGAACAAGGCGCGCGCGCTGCGCTGGAACGTCGAGACCATCGGCTTCAGCCCCAACGGCTTTACCGGCTATTTCCTGTTCAAGATCCTGATCGTGCTCATGTGCGCGATGATCTTCCTGCAGGGCGTGACCTTCTTCTGGCGCTCCTATCTGGAATGGCGCGAGGGCGAAGAGAGCGAGGGCAAATATCACGACCATGACCGGATCGAGCAGGGCGAAGACGCCTACGATCACGCGGAATTCTGAGGGGACGGGACAGAACCATGTTATTCGGACTTGATGGCGTCGAGATCGGGCTGATCATCGTCTTCCTCACGCTTTTTGCCGCGATCCTGTCGGGTTTTCCGGTGGCCTTCGCCATCGGCGGCGCCGGGGTGATCTCCTTCGGGATCATCGCGGCGCTCGATTCCGCCGGGCTGCTCATTCATCAGGCGATCGACACCGGGTCGGACGCCTATCGCGCGCTGGTGGCCACCGGCGTGCGCGAGGATGCCATATCCATCTTCCGCAATCCGGATCTGCCGCGGATCGGCATGCCGGTCTTTGAACGCGGCTGGGAAGTGGCGATGGACCGCAACCTTGCCTTCATCGTCAACCGCATCAACGAACGCGTCATCGCGGGCCAGAGCATCGAGACGCTGCTCGCCGTGCTGATGTTCGTGATGATGGGCATCGTGCTGGAACGCTCCAAGATCGCCAATGACCTGCTGACCACCATGGCGCGGGTGTTCGGCCCGCTGCCCGGCGGCCTTGCGGTGTCCATCGTGGTGGTGGGGGCCTTCCTTGCCGCCTCCACCGGCATCGTCGGCGCCACCGTGGTCACCATGGGGCTGCTGGCGCTGCCCACCATGCTGCGCAACAACTATTCGCCGGAACTGGCCACCGGGGTCATCGCCGCCTCGGGCACGCTGGGGCAGATCATTCCGCCCTCCATCGTGATCGTGCTTCTGGGCACGCTGGCGGGGGATCTCTATTCCTCGGCACAGGAAAGCCGGGCGCAGCTTGCGGGCTGCACCGATGCGCTGACCCTGCTGGGTGAACCTGCCGTGGTGTCGGTAGGCACGCTCTTTCAGGCGGCGATGCTGCCGGGCATCCTGCTGGCGGTGCTTTATGCCGCCTATGCCTTCGGCTTCGCGCTGCTGCGCCCCGAAGCGGCACCGCCGGTGCAGCTGGGCGGCGCCATGTCCGAACCCGTCACCCGCGGCGAGGCGCTGACCTGGTATCTGGGCGTGCCCGCGCTGATCGTGGTGGGCGCGCTGGCGCTGGGTCAGGTCGGCGTCATCGGCTCCCAGTCGACCCAGATCGACAGCTTCTCGGCAAGCGGCCAGATGGCCAGCCTGCGCACCAATGTCGGCCCGGAATGTCAGGCCTCCATGATCGACCTGCACGGGCAGGAGGCCTGGGACGAGGCCGTGGCCCAGCAGACCGCCATCGACGCCGCAGGCGGCGTGGAACAGAGCCACCGTCTGAGCCCCGAAGAGCGGGTGCAGGCGCTGGCCGACAAGATCGCCAATGCCGCCCCCATCGGCACCGGCATCGCCATCATCGCGGTGATGTTCGCGCTGGTGCTGGCGCTGGCGCGGGGCGTGTCGCCCTCCTCCGATCCGATGCCGCTGGTGGTGGGCGCGGGCGGCGTGGTGGCGGGTCTGCTGATGGACATCCTGTTCATCCGGCCCGACACCTCGCCGGGGGTCACGGTGCTGCTGATGCTGCTGCCCTGGGCCGTGGCGTTCTGGGGCTGCAAGGCTGCGGCACAGCGGCTGGCGCAGAACGAGATCATCCGCGTGGTCTTCCCGCCGCTGGTGCTGATCGTGGCGGTGCTGGGCTCGATCCTTGGCGGCATCACCAACCCCACGCCCGCTGCGGCACTGGGGGCGGCGGGCGCCATCATGCTGGCCGCATGGCGCAAGCTGGGCGAGATGGACCGCTCGCCGGGCATCATCCTGATGTCGACCTTCGCGCTGATCGTGATGATCCTGCTCGGCGTGAATTTCGACCTGCGGGTGAATGCCGAAGGCGCGGGCGTGGAGACGTGGATCGCCTTCCTGCTGGCCTATGGCGCCTATCTCTACGCCATCTTCGGCCTGCTCTTCGCCTGCTGGGTGCTGCTGAAACAGGGGGTTCTGGCGCCTGCGGTGCGCGAGACCGCCAAGGTCACCTCGATGGTCTTCACCATCCTCGTGGCCTCGCAGCTGCTGAACCTCGTGGTGATCTCCTTCGGGGGAGAGCATTACATCCAGGATTTCCTGCGCAGCTTCGATGACGAGCACAAGGTCTTCCTGATCGTGATGCTGGTGCTCTTCGTGCTGGGCTTCGTGCTGGATTTTCTCGAGATCATCTACATCGTCGTGCCCATCGTCGGGCCGGTGATCTATGGCGGCAGCTTCGATCCCAAATGGGTGACGATCATGATCGCGGTCAACCTGCAGACCTCGTTCCTGACGCCGCCCTTCGGCTTCGCGCTGTTCTACCTGCGCGGCGTGGCGCCCGCCTCGGTCACCACCGGGCATATCTATCGCGGCGTGGTGCCCTTCGTGCTGATCCAGCTGGCGGGGCTGGCGCTGCTGTGGTTCGCGCCAGGCATCGTGACCATCGTGCCGGATCTGATCCCGAACTGAGCCGCGGCACCTGTCTGACCTCCAGCCGCCGGGGCCCTGTCCCGGCGGCTTTCCTGTTGTTGAGGCAGAAGGGGGGCGCTGCCCCCCGCCCGCGCGTGCCGCGCGGCCTCCCCCCGGGATATTTTTGCCAAGAAGAACGGGGGACCGCGCTTCTTCTTGGCAAAAATATCCCCGCCGGAGGCAGGCCGGGAGGTTACGCTGGCGAAGGTCAATCAGAAAAGGGCGCGGCGCTCAGCTGCGGCTGTCGGGCAGCGAGATATTGGCGACCTGTTCCGCGATGGGATCGGTGGAAAGCGGGTGCATGTCGGCGGCATAGGCGGAGGGATCGCGCATGCGTTCCCAGCGGCCCCGGCGATAGAGCTCCAGCCCGGAAAACTGCGCCTTGTAGCCCATCTTGGGCGATCCGGGCACCCAGTAGCCCAGATAGACATAAGGCAGGCCCGCCTCGCGCGCGATCTCGACGTGATCGAGGATCATCCATGTGCCCAGACCCTGTTTCGGCAGGTCGGGATCGTAGAAGGAATAGACCATGGAGACGCCATCCTCCAGCACGTCGGTCAGGCAGACGGCGGCCAGATTGCCGCTGCTGCGGTCGGTATATTCCACCACGCGCGAGCGGATCGGGGTTTCCTCGATCATCGCGGCGAATTCGAAGATGTCCATGTCGGCCATGCCGCCATCGGCGTGGCGCGCGTCCAGATAGCGGCGGAACAGCGCGAACTGGTCCTCGGTCGCCCAAGGGCTGGAGGCGCGGCGGCTCAGATGATCGTTGCGGCGCAGCGAGCGGCGCTGGCTTTTGCTGGGCGCAAAGCGCGCCACGTCGATCCGGGCCGACAGGCAGGCGTTGCATTCCGAACAGGAGGGCCGGTAGAGCACGTTCTGCGACCGGCGGAAGCCCTGCCGCGACAGGCTGTCATTCAGCTTTTCGGCATAGTCTCCCTGCAGGGCGGTGAAGAGCTTCCGCTCCATCCGGCCGGGCAGGTAGGGACAGGGTTGCGGCGCCGTCACATAGAACTGCGGCGCGAGGGGCAACGAATGGCGCATTTGTGACCCGTGGGCTGTTTCGTCAAAACGTAACAATGAAAGCCCGCTCCGCCAAGCCCCCCGCAGCGGGCGGGGGGCGGGTCTTTGGTCGCAGCTTTTGTCCGGGTGGTTCTGCGCCAGCCGTCCGGCGCGGCTGTTGAGCGCCTTAGTCCAGTGCGCGGCGGTTGAGCGCCTCAGTCAAGTGCGCGGCGGTTGAGCGCCGCGGTGCCAAGCGCCAGATCGGTCAGGCCCTGACCGCGTTCGGTGGCCAGCATGCAGACGATGGAGACCACCTGCAGCGGTGCCATCGACACCGACAGCGTATAGCCCAGCGTATGCAGCAGCGCCTGTCCGGCGCCAAGCCGCTGGCCGCGCCAGTCGCGCAACTCGATGGCCATCAGCCGCATGCCCCAAGTGGCGGAGCCGCTGGCGATGGTGGCCACGCGGTAGCCGAAGCTGATCACCAGCCACAGCGCGAAGAACACGAACAGCCCCAGAAAGGCGGTGAAGACCAGCGCCACCAGCACCAGCCCCGCCACGATCACCGTGTCGATCAGCCAGGCGAGGCCGCGTTTCAGCGCCACACTGTCGTAGAATTCCCGCTGGCGCACAGGATCGGGAAGCTGGGAATGGGTCTGGTCGAAATACATCTCTCTGTGGCTCCGGCCTTTCGGGAGGGGGGAGGGCGTGCGGGGCGGCCATGGCCCGCGCGGGGCCATGGCCGGGGTGGGATCAGGCCTCGGCCCGGTCCTCTTCCTTGACGTCGCGCGGGCTGCGGCTGCGGTCTTCCATGAACTGGTCGAACTCTGCCTTGTCGCGGGCATCGCGCAGGCGGCGCAGGAAATCCTCGAAGCTTTTCTGCTCGTCCTCGAGGCGGCGCAGCGTATCGGCCTTGTAGGCGTCAAAGGCGCTGTTGCCGCTGGGGCGCAGGGCGGCATAGCCCTGCTGGAAGGAGGAGGTGCGGCGGGTGCGGCAGGATTTTCCAAACATGCGTTTGCTCCAGATCATGTAGCCAAGAAGGGCAAGGCCAAGCGGCCAGAAAAGGATGAAGCCAAGGATCATGGCGACGATCCATGCGGGTCTGCCCCGCTGGTCGAGCCAGCCCTCGGCGCGGCGCAGCCAGCCGGGGTTGGCGGGGGTTGCGTAAGAGGGCGCGGAGGCGGTCATCGGGTCTGGTGTCCTTTCGTTCGGGTGTTGATGTGAATGTCTTTCACATTACGGAAGATCGGAATGCACCCGGCCCGGATCAAGGGGCGATGTAAAAGTTTTTTACATTTTTGCCTCGGGCTCGGCCTCGGGCTTGGCGGCGGCTTCGGTGAAGTCTGCAGGCACCGCCCCGGTGAGGCCGGGCAGCAGATGGGCGTCCATCGCAAACAGATGCCGGGGCGTGCCCGCCGCCGCCCAGATCACCGGAAACTCCAGCAGGCGCGGGTCGATCCATGCGCGGATCGGGCTCAGATGCCCCACCGGCGACACGCCGCCGATGGCAAAGCCGGTCTGGGCGCGGATCAGTTCGGCATCGGCCTTGCCCAGAGGCTCGCCCGCCAGCGTCGAGGCCCGCTTGGCGCAGACCCGGTTGCCGCCTGCGGTCAGGAACAGCACCGCCTCGCCGCTGGTTTCGGCCTTGAAGATGATGGATTTGGCGATCTGGTCCAGCGCGCAGCCGACGCTGTCGGCGGCCTCCTGCGCGGTGCGGGACGATCCCACCTCGCGGATCTCTGTCGTGATCCCCGCCGCGTCCAGCGCCGCGCGCACCCGTTTCAGGCTTTTGCTCATGTCCGGTCCCCCTGTTGACGGACCCGGGATAGCCCCGCGCACGCCGCCCGCGCAAGCTGCGGGATTGCACATTTCCCCGGCACATGGCCAAAGTGGCGGCATGAGCCTTGACCCCCGCATCACCCGCCTGCCGCGCGCCCACGAGCCCGATCTGGGGCAGGAGGCGCTGACCCTCACCCCTTGGGCCGAAGGCGACACCGCCCGCCTGATCCATGGCGCCACCGGCTCCAGCCCCTATCTGGCGAGCCTGCTGCGCAAGGAGGCGGACTGGCTGGAAGCGGCGCTTGCCGCACCCGAGGCGGCGCTGGATGCCGCGCTGGACGGGCTGCCCGAAGACGGCGATCCCGCCAGCCCGCTGCGGCAGGCCAAGCGCCGGGTGGCGCTGCTGGCGGGGCTCTGCGATCTGGGCGGCATCTGGCCGCTGGACCAGGTGACCGGTGCGCTGACCCGGCTGGCCGACCGGGCCGTGGATCTGGCGCTGCGCGATGCCATCGGGCGCGAGATCCGGCGCGGCAAGCTGCCCGGCGCCACGGCGGCGGACATCCCGCAGGCGGCGGGCATGGTGGTCTTTGCCATGGGCAAGATGGGCGCCGGAGAGCTGAACTACAGCTCCGACATCGACCTGATCTGCCTGTTTGACGAAAGCCGGTTCGAGCGGGACGATTACCACGAGGCCCGCGCCGCCTTCATCCGGGCCACGCGGCGGATGACCGCCACGCTCAGCGATCTGACCGGCGAAGGCTATGTGTTCCGCACCGACCTGCGGCTGCGCCCCGATCCCGCCGTAACCCCGGTCTGCATGGCGATGGAGGGGGCGGAGCGGTATTACGAAAGCCTTGGCCGGGCGTGGGAGCGCGCGGCATGGATCAAGGCGCGGCCCTGCGCCGGCGATCTGGAGGCGGGCGCGCGGTTTCAGGAGGTGCTGCGCCCCTTCGTCTGGCGCAAGCATCTGGATTTTGCCGCCATCAAGGATGCCCATGACATGCGCCTGCGCTACCGCGAGGCGAAGGGGCTGTCGGGGCCGATCACGCTGCCCGGCCATAACATGAAGCTGGGCCGGGGCGGGATCCGCGAGATCGAGTTCTTCACCCAGACCCGGCAGATCATCGCGGGCGGGCGCGATCCCGACCTGCGGGTGCGCGGCACGGTGCCGGGGCTGGCGGTGCTGGCCGAAAAGGGCTGGGTGCCCGGCGACGTGGCCGAAACGCTGACCGGGCATTACCGCTTTCACCGCGAGATCGAACACCGCATGCAGATGGTGCAGGATGCGCAGACCCATGCCCTGCCGGTCAACGAGGAGGGATTCCACCGCCTTGCCGCCATTACCGGGCGCGACCTGCACGAGCTGAAGGCGGATCTGTCAGCGCGGCTCGAAGAGGTGCATGCCCTGACAGAAGGGTTTTTCGCCCCCGAGGCCCGGGCCGAGGCGCAGGTGCCCGACATGCTGGAGGACAGCCCGCTGGTGGCGCGCTGGACCAGCTACCCCGCGCTGCGCTCGCAGCGCGCGGTGGAGATCTTCACCCGGCTGCGCCCGGAAATCCTCAGCCGTCTCGCCCGTGCCGCCCGCCCCGAAGAGGCGCTGCAGGCCTTTGACGGCTTTCTTGCGGGCCTGCCCGCCGGGGTGCAGCTGTTCTCGCTTTTCGACGCCAATCCGCAGCTGGTGGATCTGCTGGTAGACATCGTGTCGACCTCGCCGGATCTGGCCCGGCATCTGGCCCGCCATGCCTCGGTTTTCGACGCGGTGATCGGCGGCGATTTCTTCGCGCCCTGGCCGGGGGTGGCGGCGCTGCGCGCCGATCTGGCCGAAACCCTCGCGCGGGAGGCGGATTACGAACGCCAGCTCGATATGGCGCGCCGCTGGGCCAAGGAATGGCATTTCCGCGCGGGTGTGCATCTGCTGCGCGGCCTCACCGATCCCGAGGAGGCGGCGCAGCACTACGCCGATCTGGCCGAGGCGGTGCTGGCGGCGCTGCTGCCGGTGGTGCAGCAGGAATTCGCCGCCAAACATGGCGCTGCGCCGGGGCGGGGCGCCGTGGTGCTGGGCATGGGCAGTCTTGGCGCGGGGCGGCTGCATGCGCGCTCCGATCTCGACCTTATCGTGATCTATGATCCGGCGGGGGTGGAGGCGTCCGAAGGCCGCCGCCCGCTGCCCGCCCGCACCTATTACGCGCGGCTCACGCAGGCGCTGATCACCGCCATGACCGCCCCCATGGCCGAGGGGCGGCTTTACGAGGTGGACATGCGCCTGCGCCCCTCGGGCAATCAGGGCCCGGTAGCCACCTCGCTCACCGCCTTCACCGAATACCAGCGCGGACAGGCCTGGGTCTGGGAACATCTGGCGCTGACCCGCGCCCGGGTGGTGGCGGGCCCCGCCGATCTGGCCGCCGATGTCGAGGCGCTGCGCCATGACCTGCTGGGCAGCCCGCCGCCGCGCGACCGGGTGCTGGCGGAACTGGCACAGATGCGAGCCCGCATCGCCGCCGCGCGCGGCGCAGGCGATCCGTGGGATCCGAAGCTGGGCCGGGGCCGGATGCAGGACATCGAACTGGTGGCGCAGGCGGGGGCGCTGCTGTCGGGGCAGGCGCCGCGCCGCACCGCGCGCGGCCTTGCCGCCGCCGCCCGCTCGGGCTGGCTCGACAGGGCAGGCGCCGATCACCTCGCCAGCACCCACCGCCTGCTCTGGAGCCTGCAGATCGGCGCGCGGCTCATCGCCGACGGCGCGCTTGACCCCGAGGATCTGGGCGCGGGCGGCTGCGCCTTCCTGACCCGGCTCGCGGGCATCGACAGCCCCGACGCGCTGCGCCTGCGCATCGCCGAGATGGCCGAAAAATCCGCCGCGATCATCGACGCGGCGCTGCCCGCGCCCGAAACCAGAAACGCGGAAACCCCGCGCCCAGAAAGCTGAGGCGGCGCTTCCAGCGGCCCCAAATATCCCGGGGGGCCCGCGTCAGCGGGCGGGGGCAGCGCCCCCTCCGCCCCCCTCCGCAAAAGCGGGGGCTCAGCCCCGCGCCAGCCCTGCGGCCTCGGCGGCAAGCGCGGTGATCCCGGCCCAGTCACCTGCCGCCATCATGTCGGCGGGGGCCACCCAGCTGCCGCCGACGCAGAGCACGTTCTTCAGCCCCAGATAGTCGCGGGCATTCTTCATGCTGACGCCGCCGGTGGGGCAGTAGCGCACCTGCGGGATCGGCGCGCCGATGGCCTTCAGCGCAGGCACGCCGCCATTGGCCTCGGCGGGAAAGAACTTCTGCACGGTATAGCCGCGCTCCAGCAGGGCCATGCTTTCGGTGGCGGTGGCCGCGCCCGCCAGCAGCGGCAGATCCTGCGCCTCGCAGGCGTCCAGCAGCCGGTCGGTGGCACCGGGCGACACGCCAAAGCGCGCGCCCGCCGCGATGGCGGCGCTGACATCCTCGGGGGTCAGCAGCGTGCCCGCGCCAACCACGCCGCCTTCGACGCTGGCCATCTCGCGGATCACATCCAGCGCCGCCGGGGTGCGCAGCGTCACCTCCAGCACCGGCAGGCCGCCCTTGACCAGCGCCTCGGCCAGAGGCCGGGCATAGGAGACATCCTCGATCACCAGCACCGGGATCACCGGGGCCATGCGGCAGAGGGCTTCGTTGGAACGGCTGGCGTCAGCGGGGGTCATCATGGCCGGGTCTCCGACTTGGGGGAAAGGGTGCGCAGAGGCGTAGGGGCAGGGCGGGCAAAGCGCAAGCGCGTCACACCACCACCGCCGCCCCGGTGGAGGCGAGGCCGACATTGCGGCGGAACGCCTCGAACAGCTCGCGCCCCACGCCCGCGCCATTGCCGGACAGATCGGCACTGGCGGGCTCGCGGGTCTCGAAGCCTTCGGTCAGGCACATCAGCGTGCCCGCCTTGGCATCCAGCCGCACCAGATCGCCGTCGCGCAGCCGCGCCAGCGGGCCGCCATCGGCGGCTTCGGGGCTGACATGGATGGCGGCGGGCACCTTGCCGCTGGCCCCGGACATGCGCCCGTCAGTGACCAGCGCCACCTTCAGCCCGCGATCCTGCAGCACCGCCAGCGTCGGCGTCAGGCTGTGCAGTTCCGGCATGCCGTTGGATTTCGGCCCCTGAAAGCGCACCACCACGATGGTGTCGGTGGTGAATTCGCCACGCTTGAACGCCTCCTTGACCTCACCCTGATCGTGGAAGATCCGCACCGGCGCCTCGACCAGATGATGCTCGGGCTTCACCGCCGAGATCTTGAGGATGCCATGGCCCAGATTGCCGTCAAGCTGGCGCAGCCCGCCGGTGGGCTGGAACGGATCGGAGGCCGGGCGCAGGATGCGGTCGTTCTGGGTGACGCGCGGCGTCTCCTCGTAGCTCAGCACGCCATCGCGCAGCTTCGGCTCCTGCGTATAAAGATGCAGCCCGTCGCCCGCCACGGTCTTGACGTCCTCGTGCAGCAGCCCCGCCTCCAGCAATTCGCCGATCAGGAACTGCAGCCCGCCCGCCGCGTGGAAATGGTTCACATCGGCAAGCCCGTTGGGATAGACCTTGGCCATCAGCGGCACGGCGTTGGAAATGGCGTCAAAATCCTCCAGATCCAGCACGATGCCCGCCGCCCGCGCCATTGCGGGCATGTGCAGCACAAGGTTGGTGGACCCGCCCGTGGCCATCAGCCCGACGATGCCGTTTACAAACGCCTTGGCATCCAGCACGTCGCAGACCGGGCGGTAATCATTGCCGAGCCGGGTGATTTCCAGCGCGCGCTGCGCGCCCGCGACGGTCAGCGCCTCGCGCAGCGGCGTGCCGGGATTGACGAAGGACGCGCCCGGCAGGTGCAGCCCCATGAATTCCATCAGCATCTGGTTGGTGTTGGCGGTGCCGTAGAAGGTGCAGGTGCCCGGACCGTGATAGCTGGCCATCTCGGCCTCCATCAGCTTGTCGCGACCGATCTCGCCGGTGGCGAACTGCTGGCGGACCTTGGATTTCTCGTCATTGGGCAGGCCGCTGGTCATCGGCCCTGCGGGCAGGAACAGCCCGGGAATATAGCCGAAGGTGGCGGCGGCGATCACCAGACCCGGCACGATCTTGTCGCAGACCCCCAGATAGACCGCCGCGTCATAGGTGTTGTGCGACAGCGACACGCCCGCCGCGAGGGCAATCACGTCGCGGGAAAACAGCGACAGTTCCATCCCGGTCTGGCCCTGCGTGACGCCATCACACATGGCAGGCACGCCGCCCGCCACCTGCGCGGTGCCGCCCACCTGCCGCGCCGCCTCGCGCAGCAGGGCGGGATAGGTCTCGTAGGGCTGATGCGCCGACAGCATGTCGTTATAGGCGGTGACGATGCCCAGATTCGGCGCCTGTCCGGTGGCAAGCGCCTCCTTGTCCGCGCCCATGGCGGCATAGGCATGGGCCTGATTGCCGCAGGCCAGATGACCCCGGCGTGGGCCTTCCTCGGCGGCGCGGCGCATCTGGTCCATATAGCGGCGGCGCAGCGGTTCGGACCGTGCCTCGATCCGTGCGGTCACATCCGCGATGCTGGCATTGAGTGTCATGCTGGCTCCCTTCCGCCGGGCGGCCCGGCCTGAGTGACGACCTGTCTGTCGCTGCATGTAATGCAGTTAGCGCTATCAGTAAACCCGCACATCGGGCCCGTGCCCGGCAAAACCCGCAGCCGCGGCGGGGGGTGAACGCGGGTCTGCCGCCCCCGCTGCGGCCCGTCTTCGGGATAGCCGCCGCGGCACGTCCCGGCAGGCCCGCGCGGGCCGGCGCAGACAGGAAGCGAAGGCGCTTCCCTCGCGCGCGGCGGAGGCGTAAAGGAGCGGCATGACAGATGCCGATTTCCCCGTGATCCGACTTCTCCCCAAGGCCAAGCCGCAGGCGATCCGCCGTGGCTACCCTTGGATTTATGCCAATGAACTGGTGATGGACCGGCGCAGCCGTGGCATCCCCGCCGGCACCGTGGTGCGGCTGGAGGATGCCGAGCGCGGCGTGCTGGGGCTGGTGGGCTTCAATGCCGACAGCAAAATCGCGGGGCGGATGCTGGATCCCGATCCCGAGGCGGTGATCGGGCGCGACTGGCTGGTGGCCAAGCTTGCCCGCGCGCTGGCGCTGCGCACGCGGCTGTTCGACCGGCCCTATTACCGGCTGGTCCATGCCGAGGCTGACGGGCTGCCCGGCGTCATCATCGACCGCTTCGGCGATGTGGCGGTGATCCAGCCCAATGCCGCATGGGCCGAGGTGCTGCTGGCCGATCTGGCCTCGGCGCTGGCCGAGGTCACCGGCGTGACCACCATCCTCAAGAACGCGGGCGGGCGGGGCCGCGCGCTGGAAGGGCTCGACGATGTTGATGCCGTGCTGCTGGGAGAGGCGCCCGCAGCCCCGCTTCCGGTGGAGATGAACGGCGCCACCTATATGGCCGACCTGACCGGCGGGCAGAAGACTGGGCTTTTCTACGACCAGCGTCCCAACCATGCCTTTGCCGCGCGTCTGGCCGAGGGGCAGCAGGTGCTGGACGTGTTCAGCCATGTGGGCGGCTTCGCGCTGGCGGCACTGGCGCAGGGCGCGCAGGCGGCGCTGGCGGTGGACGGATCCGCCGCAGCGCTGGATCTTGCCCGCGACGGCGCGGCGCGCATGGGCGCGCAGGACCGCTTTGCCACGCGGCAGGGCGATGCCTTTGACGTGCTGACCGCCATGGGTCAGGAAGAGGCGCGCTTCGGGCTGGTGGTCTGCGATCCGCCCGCCTTCGCGCCGTCGAAACCCGCGCTGGAGGCGGGGCTGCGCGCCTATGAGCGGGTGGCGCGGCTGTCTGCCGGGCTGGTGGAGGAGGGCGGCTATCTGGTGCTCTGCTCCTGTTCGCATGTTGCGGATCTGTCGAGCTTCACCGGCGCCTGCCTGCGCGGCATCGGACGGGCCGGGCGCCGGGCGCAGCTGCTGCATACGGGCTTTGCCGGTCCCGACCATCCGCTGCTGCCGCAGCTGGCGGAATCGGGCTATCTGAAAGCGCTGGTGTTCCGCCTGTGAAGGTGCTGCTCGACGCCTGCGTGATCTACCCCACCGTCATGCGCGAGATGCTGCTTGCGGTGGCGGCGCGCGGCGCCTTCACCCCGCTCTGGTCGGCGCGCATCCTTGAGGAATGGGCGCGGGCGGCGCGCAAGCTTGGTCCCGCAGGCGAGGCGCAGGCGCGCGGCGAGGTCGCCCTGCTGCGCGCGGCATGGCCCGAGGCCGAGATCCGGGCGGGGGCAGCGCTGGAAGCGCGGCTCTGGCTGCCTGATCCCGCCGACATCCATGTGCTGGCCGCCGCCATCGCGGGCCATGCCGATCTGATCGTGACCCTGAATGCCCGGGATTTTCCGCGCGGCACGCTGGCCGAAGAAGGCCTGTCGCGTGCCGATCCCGACGCCTTCCTGCACGGCATCTGGCAGGCGCAGCCCGGGCTGGTGACTGAGGCCGGGGAGGAGGTGCTGGCGCGGGCGCGGCAGATCTCCGGCGAGGACTGGCAGATGCGCGCGCTGCTGAAAAAGGCGCATCTGCCGCGGCTCGCCAAGGCGCTGTCGGCCTGAGGCCGCGCGGCGGAGGCGGAGCAGGGGGCGCTGCCCCCTCTTGGCCTGCGGCCAATTCACCCCCGGGATATTTTTGCCAAGAAGAAGCGGCGGGCCGGATCAGCTGTGCGGCCTGCGGCAGGGCGTCGCTGCGGGTTGCGGGGGGGCGGGTGCGCTGGTATCGGGCGGGACATCCCGAGGGAATTTATCAGACTTGCAGGAGGGGCAGGCTTGGACACTCCGCATCCGCGACTGGACGTCCGCAACCTTGTGCGCCGCATCGACGGGCGCGCGGTGGTGGACGATCTGAGCCTTGAGATCGCGCCGGGTCATGTGACCTGCCTGCTGGGGCCGTCGGGCTGCGGCAAATCCACGACGCTGCGCATGATCGCGGGCGTGGACCGGCAGGATCAGGGGCAGATCTATGTCGATGGCGACCTGATCTGCGACACGGTGTTCCGGGTGCCGCCGGAGCGCCGCGCCATCGGGCTGATGTTTCAGGATTTTGCGCTGTTCCCGCATCTGAGCGTGGGGGCGAATGTCGGCTTCGGCCTGAGCGGCAGCGGCGCGGAGAAGCGCGCGCGGGCCGAGGTGCTGCTGGACCGGGTGGGGCTTGGGCATTTTGTCGATGCCTATCCGCACCAGCTGTCGGGGGGCGAGCAGCAGCGCGTGGCGCTGGCCCGGGCGCTGGCGCCGCGCCCGCGCATCATGCTGATGGACGAGCCGTTTTCGGGTCTGGACAACCGGCTGCGCGACGGCATCCGCGACGAGACGCTGGCGCTGCTGAAGGAAGAGGGCACCTCGGTGCTGCTGGTGACGCATGAGCCCGAGGAGGCGATGCGCATGGCCGACGAGATCGCGCTGATGCGCGACGGGCGGATCGTGCAGCGTGGCGCGCCCTACAACATCTACAACGCCCCCGCCGACAAGGCGGCAGTGGCGTTTTTCAGCGATGTCAACGTGTTGCGCGGTCGGGTGCGGGGGGCGCTGGTCGACACGCCCTTTGGCCAGTTTCTGGCCCCCGGGGTCGCGGACGGCACCGAGGTCGAGATCGTGTTCCGCCCGCAGCATGTGGGCATCGATTTCGACCGGGCCGGTCGCGGGCCCAACCCCACCGAGCGCGCGGGCACGCCCGCCCGGGGCGTGGTGGAGCGGTCGCGCTTCATGGGGTCGGAAAGTCTTGTGGAATTCCGCATGGATTTTGACGGCGGGCCGCTGCGCGCCACGGTGCCCAACGTGTTCCTGCCCAAGCCCGGCACGCCGCTGTGGCTGACGGTGCGGCGGGACCGCTGTTTCGTCTTCCCGGCAGAAGCCTAGGAGAAGCCAGGAAACTGCCGCGCCACCCGGGCGGGCAGATCCATCTGGTGCCGCCGCAGCAGGCCATGCGCGGCGAGCCGGTCCACAAGATCGGGGCTGGCGGTGCAGATCTCGTCAAAAAAGGCGCGGAGCGCGGGCTGGCCCCCCGTCGCCTCGATCTGGCGCAGCAGGTCATGATGGCTGAGCGTGCCGCTGCGGGTCAGTTCGGCGCGGTAGGATCCCTGCGCCAGCCGGAACCGGTAGGCGGCAAGGAAGGACTCCCAGCCGGGGGCGTGGAAATGGCCCAGTTCCATGCCGGGCAGCGGTTCTTCGCCCGGGTTCTGGATGCCGTCCAGCGTGAGGTTGTGGATGCGGATCTGCAGCCCCTTGCTGCCGGGGCGAAAGATCAGCTTGCCCGCCACATGGCTGAGAAAGCCGCCCGACAGATGCCGCCCCCAGATGGGAAAACAGGCCTCCGCGGCGCGGCGGCGTGCCTGCTGGTCCAGCGGGAAAGCCTTGAACAGCGTCTCGGCAGAGGTGTGCCCTTCGGGAGGGGCCAGCGCCTCCACCGGGCGGATGCGGGCGCAGAGGCAGCGGGCGGGCAGGGCGGCCAGCTGGTCGGCCAGAGGGGCGGCCTGCGGCGTGGCGGGCAGCAGGAATTCATCCACGTCGATATGGGCCAGCCAGTCCAGATCGGCGCAGGTTCTATTCGCGTGGCGGGCATTGGCGCCCTGCCGCAGCTGGTGCTTGGCGGGGCGGCCCTTGCGCGCCTGCCACCACGCGTCATCGGTCACATGCAGCCGGATGCGGGGATGGGCGCGCAGCGCCGCCTCGGCCCCGGGATCGGGGGCGTCGAGATAGATCACCACCCGCGACGCCCCCTGATCCAGATGCCATGCGGCGAAATCGAGGATGCGCGGCAGCGGCGCGTTGGTGGTGGTGACGGTGCCACAGCGGATCACGGCAGGGCGCCGAAGATCCGGGCCACCGCCGCGTCGGGGTCGAATTCGGCATGGACCAGCATGCCCTGCGCGGCAAGCCTGCGCCGCAGCTCGGGCGTGTCGGCGCAGACCT
The DNA here is from genome assembly GCF_900100085.1 of Salipiger marinus. Lineage (GTDB taxonomy): Bacteria > Pseudomonadota > Alphaproteobacteria > Rhodobacterales > Rhodobacteraceae > Salipiger > Salipiger marinus. The sequence goes on along the minus strand of NZ_FNEJ01000003.1, from coordinate 8,120 downwards.
CGTCGAAAAGCGCGCGCAGCCCGGCCTCGCCTTCTTCTTCCATGAGATAGCGCAGCAGTTCGGCCTGCCCCATCTCGGGGCGGGAGGAGGCGCGGCGATAGGATCCCTTCGTCCGGCGAAATTCCAGATGGTCGCGGAACTGCTGCCATGACGGCGCGTGCAGATGCGCGAGCCAGATCGCGGGGAGACGGTGGCGGTTGGTGGCCTCCGCCCCGTTGTATTTCAGCGTGTGGATGCCAAGGCGGGTGTCGGGAATGCCGGTGCGGGCGAAGATCTTGCCCGCCGTATGGCTGAGAAAGCCGCCATAAAGATGCGCGCCGAAGGTGGGATAGACCTCCTGCAGGCGGGATTTGGGCAGGCCCGCCTGCCGGTGGGTGATCTTGAAATGGCTGGGCCAGCCGTCGGAGGGGGCCAGCGCCTCGGCGGGGGCGATGCGGGCCACGGCGCAGTCGGGGGGCACCTCGGCCAGCAGGTCGGCCATGGGGCGGGCGGGCAGCAGGAATTCGTCCACGTCGATATGGCCGAGCCAGTGCAGCCCGCCTGCGGCCCGCAGTGCGCGGCTGGCCACATGCACCTGCCGCAGCTGATGTTCCTCGGGGCGGGGGCGCCCGCTGTCCCGCCAGAAGGCGGCGTCACAGGCGGTGACATGCAGCCGGGCATGGCCGGAGAGAAAGGCCATGGTGTCGGGATCGGGGTCATCAAGGTAAAGGTGCAGCGCCTGCGCCCCCAGATCGAGGTGATGCGCGGCAAAGCGGGCGATGGCGGGCAGCGGCGCGCGGATCAGCGCCACCAGACCCCAGCGCAGCTGATCGGGCTCAAGCTGGCGCTGTGCCAGCGGCACCGGCGCATCGTTGCGCGGGGTCGCGGCGGGTTTGGCTTCGCCCTCGGCGGGGGGAGCGATCTCCTTGCGGCGGGACAGATCCGCGCGCATCCGGGCCAGCCGGTGCAGCAGCCCGCGCGGTTCGGTGATCAGCCGCTCCAGCAGGTGATGCGCGAGCGGGGCGATGACCGGATCCTCCTCCGCCTCCAGCCAGAGACGGCCGATCATGTTCACGTCAAGCCCGCCATGGGCCAGCGCATAGGGATCCATGTCCAGCGGCAGGCGCCCCCGCTGCCTGTGCTCCAGCGCAAAGGGCTGGTCGGGGGGCTGGCCGGAATAGAGCCGTTCGGATTCGTAAAGCTTCATCGTGCTGAAAAGCACGCTCAGCGCCAGCCCGACCGACCGCTGCGCCGGGGTCAGGCCGTGATCGCCGAAGGTGGTGACCGCAGAGACCGCCCAGCGGGGATCAAGCTGGTCCAGCAGGGCGGCGCCCTGTTCGGCCCAAAGCCGCTGGAACAGCGCAGGGGCGTGATCGGGCCAGCGGCGCCTGCGCAGATGCGCGATCAGCAGCGCGTTCAGGAAGACCAGTTCGGACCGGCCCGCCAGTTCCTTGCGCAGCGCATGGCGCTTGCGGTGATAGCTGGACCGGAACGGGCCGCATTCGGCGGGATCCGCATCGGGATCGGTGACGGTCTGCGTGGCCAGCGGGGCCAGATCCAGATCCGGCGGCGGCAGTCCCTCGCCGGGGGCATAGTCCATGGGGTCGCGCCGCCCTTCCATCTGGGTCAGCAGCGCGGCGATTCCGCCGGGATAGGTCTGAGTCTTCGGCTCGTCCATGCCCGGCAGAGTGGCCTTTTGCCGCCGCCCGCGCAATCGGGCGCGCGGTGCCGCAGCGGGCGCGTGCCCGCGCCGCCACAGCGCTCAGCCGCCCAGCATGCCGGGGCAGCGGCGATGGGCATTGGTCAGCCCGATATCGGCGCCGTTGAGGATCAGGTGCCATGTGGCGGGATAGCCCGGCGCCTGCGCGCGGGAATAGGTGCAGCCCTGCGGCGACACCCAGGTTTGGCCCTGTCCGCCGGTGGCGGGGGGCTGGGCCATGGCATCGCGGGTGGACAGGCGCGGGCTGTCGGGCTGGGCCTGCGCGGGCAGCGCCATCAGCAGCAGAAGCGCGGGGGCAAGGATCAGTCGGGTCATCATGGCGGGCTCCCTCTGGCCGGAATGGCGCCAGACTCGCCGCCAAAGATGAACGCCGCCTCAAAATTTCGAATGCGCGCTTCTTTGCGCCTGCGCTCGGGACTTGGCAAACCCCGCGCGGTGCGGCACAGGTCAGCGCATGAGCCAGACCTCCTTTACCCTTCATGCCACCGATGGCGCCGCGCGGACCGGGGTGATCGCCACCCCCCGGGGCGAGATCCGCACGCCCGCCTTCATGCCCGTGGGCACCGCCGCCACCGTCAAGGCGATGCTGCCCGAGTCGGTGCGCGCCACCGGCGCCGACATCCTGCTGGGCAACACCTATCACCTGATGCTGCGTCCCGGCGCGGAACGCATCGACCGGCTGGGCGGGCTGCACCGCTTCATGAACTGGGACCGGCCCATCCTTACGGATTCGGGCGGGTTTCAGGTCATGTCGCTGGCCGGGCTGCGCAAGCTGACCGAGCAGGGCGTGACCTTCCGCAGCCATGTGGACGGGTCCAAGCACATGCTGAGCCCGGAACGGTCGATGGAGATCCAGCGCCTGCTGGGATCGGACATCGTGATGGCGTTTGACGAATGTCCGGCGCTGCCCGCCGACCGCGCGCGGATCGAATCCTCCATGCGGCTGTCGATGCGCTGGGCGCAGCGGTCGCGCGACGCTTTCGGCGACCGGCCCGGGCATATGCTGTTCGGCATCCAGCAGGGCGGGCTGGAGCCTGACCTGCGCGAGGAATCGGCCAAGGCGCTGACCGGCATCGGCTTTGACGGCTATGCGGTGGGCGGGCTTGCCGTGGGCGAGGGGCAGGAGGCGATGTTCGCCTGTCTGGACCACGCGCCGGGCCATCTGCCGGTGGACAAGCCGCGCTACCTGATGGGCGTGGGCAAGCCCGATGACATCGTGGGCGCCGTCAAGCGCGGCATCGACATGATGGACTGCGTGCTGCCCTCGCGCTCTGGCCGGACCGGGCAGGTCTTCACCCGGCAGGGCGTGGTCAACATCAAGAACGCCCGCCATCAGGACGATCCGCGTCCGCTGGACGAGGCCTGCAGCTGTCCGGCCTGCCGGGGCTATTCCCGCGCCTATCTGCACCATGTCTTCCGCGCGCAGGAGATGATCTCGGGCATGCTGCTGACATGGCACAACCTGCACTATTATCAGGATCTGATGCAGGGCATGCGCGACGCCATCGCCGAAGGGCGGTTTGCGGCATGGGAGGCGAAGTTTCACGCCGACCGGGCGCAGGGCGACATCCCCCCGCTCTAGGCGGCTCCCGGCTGCGGCTTGGTGCGGCGGCGCACAGGGTTCTGTGCGCTTGCCGCGCCGCAGCGGATGCCTATGTGGAAAGCCTCAGCCGGTGCCGTGCACCGGCACGTCAGCAAGAGGACATCCGATGACCGAGGCACTTTTCACCCCCTTCACCGCCGGGGACATGGCGCTGGCCAACCGTGTGGTCATGGCGCCGCTGACCCGCAACCGGGCCGATGACGTCACCGGCGAAGTGGGGCCGCTGCATGTGGAGTATTACCGGCAGCGCGCGGGCGCCGGGCTGATCATCACCGAAGCCTCGCAGATCACGCCGCAGGGCAAGGGCTACATCCAGACCCCGGGCATCCAGACCGACGGTCAGGTTGCCGCGTGGAAGAAGGTGACCGATGCCGTGCATGCCGAAGGCGGCAAGATCGTCATCCAGCTGTGGCATGTAGGCCGGATCAGCCACACCTCGCTGCAGCCGGACGGTCAGGCGCCGGTGGCGCCCTCGGCCATCGCGGCGGGCGGCAAGACCTTCACCAAAAACGGGTTCGAGGACACCTCCATGCCGCGCGCGCTGGAGACGGACGAAATCCCCGGCATCGTCGAGGATTACCGCCACGCCGCCAAGCAGGCGATCGCCGCAGGCTTTGACGGGGTGGAGGTGCATGGCGCCAATGGCTATCTCATCGACCAGTTCCTCAAGACCGGCAGCAACCAGCGCACCGATGGCTATGGCGGCTCGGTCGAGAACCGCGCGCGCTTCCTGTTCGAGGTGCTGGACGCGGTGACCGCAGAGATCGGCGCGGGCCGCACCGGGCTGCGCCTGTCGCCCTTCTCGCCCGCCAACGGCATTTCCGACGCCGATCCGCAGCCGCTTTTCGAACATGTGGTGGCGGGGCTGAACCGCTACGGGCTGGCCTATGTGCATGTGATCGAAGGTGCGACCGGCGGCACCCGCGACCTGCAGCCCGGCGAGGACATGGCGGCGCTGCGCCAGCTGTTCCACGGCCCGTGGATGGTCAACAACGGCTATGACCGGCAGATGGCGCTGGATGCCGTGGCCAAGGACCATGCCGATCTGGTGGCCTTCGGGCGGCCCTTCATCTCCAACCCCGATCTGGTGGAGCGGCTGCGCCGCGACGCCGCGTGGAACGAGGGCGACAGCGCCACCTTCTACGGGGGCGGCGCCGAGGGCTATACCGATTACCCGACGCTGGATCAGGCCAAGTGATCCGCTGATCCTGTCTCTGCAGGGGCCCGCGCGGTCCCTGCAGGGTCTGCCCCCATGCGGGGCGGGGGCGGGCCGCGAAACGCCGGATCCGCCACATTTGTCCGCTTGCGCCCGCCGCGGCGCAGGGTCACATTGGCGGCTGGGTCGCGCCACGCTTGAAACGGGGGGACAAGCGCCCCACGTTAACACTTCTCACGACGGGGACGGCGGGGGCTGCCGATGACCGGGGCCGGTCCGTCCTGCCAAGAACCAAGGAACGCGCATGCAACAGCCACTCAATACATCCTATCCGGTGCTGCCGCTGCGGGACATCGTGGTGTTTCCGCACATGATCGTGCCGCTTTTTGTCGGGCGGGAAAAGTCGGTCAAGGCGCTGGAAGAGGTGATGGCGGATGACAAGCAGATCCTGCTTGCCGCCCAGATGGACCCTGCGGTCGACGATCCCGATGCCAGCGGGATTTACAAGGCGGGCGTGCTCGCCAACGTGCTGCAGCTGCTGAAACTTCCCGATGGCACCGTCAAGGTGCTGGTCGAGGGTCAGGCGCGGGTGCGCATCACCGAATACCTCGACAATGACCGCTTCTTTGAGGCGAAGGCCGAATATCTGACCGAGATGCCGGGCGATCCCGCCGCGATCACCGCACTGGTGCGCACGGTGTCCGAAGAATTCGAACGCTACGCCAAGGTCAAGAAGAACATCCCCGAAGAGGCGCTGTCCGCCGTTTCGGAAACCACCGAACCTGCAAAGCTCGCCGATCTGGTGGCGGGCCATCTGGGCATCGAGGTGCAGCAGAAGCAGGAGCTTCTGGAGACGCTTGCCATCAGCGAGCGGCTGGAAAAGGTCTATGGCCTGATGCAGGGGGAGCTTTCCGTCCTGCAGGTCGAGAAAAAGATCAAGACCCGCGTCAAGAGCCAGATGGAGAAGACCCAGCGCGAATATTATCTGAATGAGCAGATGAAGGCCATTCAGAAGGAGCTGGGCGACGGCGAGGACGGCCAGAACGAGATCAACGAACTGGCCGAGAAGATCGCCAACACCAAGCTGTCGAAAGAGGCGCAGGAAAAGGCCGAGGCGGAGCTGAAAAAGCTGCGCAACATGAGCCCGATGTCCGCCGAAGCGACCGTGGTGCGCAACTATCTGGACTGGATGCTGTCGATCCCGTGGGGCGTGAAGTCGCGCGTCAAGAAGGATCTGGGCCGCGCGCAGTCTGTGCTGGATGACGACCATTACAGCCTCGACAAGGTCAAGGAGCGCATCGTCGAATATCTGGCGGTGCAGGCGCGCAGCGCCAAGCTCAAGGGCCCGATCCTCTGCCTCGTCGGCCCTCCGGGCGTCGGCAAGACCAGCCTTGGCAAGTCGATGGCCAAGGCCACGGGGCGCGAATTCATCCGCATCAGCCTTGGCGGCGTGCGCGATGAATCGGAAATCCGCGGCCACCGCCGGACTTATATCGGTTCCATGCCGGGCAAGATCATTCAGGCGCTGAAAAAGGCAAAGACCACCAACCCGCTGATCTTGCTCGATGAGATCGACAAGATGGGGCAGGATTTCCGCGGCGACCCGGCTTCGGCCATGCTGGAGGTGCTGGATCCCGAACAGAACTCGACCTTCGTCGACCACTATCTTGAGGTGGAATACGATCTGTCGGACGTGATGTTCGTGACCACGTCGAACAGCTACAACATGCCCGGACCGCTGCTGGACCGGATGGAGATCATCCCGCTGTCGGGCTACACCGAAGACGAGAAGCTGGAGATCGCCAAGCGCCACCTGCTCGACAAGCAGGTGAAGGCGCACGGGCTGCGCAAGGGCGAATTCAGCGTGACCGATGGCGCGCTGACCGACATCCTGCGTTACTACACCCGCGAGGCGGGCGTGCGGAACCTCGAGCGCGAGATCGCCAAGCTGGCGCGCAAGGCGGTCACCAAGATCGTCAAGGGTGACGAGAAGCATGTGGAGGTGACCTCCGACAATCTCGCCGATTTCCTCGGCGTCCAGAAATACCGCTATGGTCTGGCCGAAGAGGAACATCAGGTCGGGGTGGTCACGGGGCTGGCCTATACCTCGGTGGGCGGCGATCTGCTGCAGATCGAGGCGCTGCGCCTGCCCGGCAAGGGCCGGATGAAGACCACCGGCAAGCTGGGCGACGTGATGAAGGAATCGATCGAGGCGGCGGCAAGCTATGTCCGCTCGATCAGCCCTCAGATCGGGGTCAAGCCGCCACGCTTCGACAAGATGGACATCCACGTCCACGTGCCCGACGGCGCCACGCCCAAGGACGGCCCCTCGGCCGGTCTGGCCATGGTGACGGCGATCGTGTCGGTGCTGACCGGCATCCCGGTGCGCAAGGACATCGCCATGACCGGCGAGGTCACGCTGCGCGGCAATGCCAGCGCCATCGGCGGGCTGAAGGAAAAGCTGCTGGCGGCGCTGCGGGGCGGCATCACCACGGTGTTCATCCCGCAGGAGAACGAAAAGGATCTGGCCGAACTGCCGGACAACGTGAAGACCGGGCTGAAGATCATTCCGGTGCGCCACGTGTCCGAAGTGCTGGAAATGGCGCTGCTGTCCAAGCCCGAGCCCATCGACTGGGACGAGGCCGCCGAAGAGGCAGCGCTGCTGGCCCGCGCGCAGGAAGACAAGGGGCAGGGCGCCACCGCGCACTGATCCCGGCCATTTGGTCCCCATCAAGGGCGCCCCGCGGGGCGCCCTTTTTGCTTTTGGTCCCCTGCGGCGGAGGCCGGAAATGACGTGAGGACAGGGGGCGAAAAAGGCGTGAATTTTTTGCGAAAACCCCCTTGCGGACCCCCGCCGCTCTGGGTAAACCCCGCGCTACCGGGTGATTAGCTCAGTGGTAGAGCGCTTCGTTCACATCGAAGATGTCAGGAGTTCGAATCTCTTATCACCCACCATTCTCTCTTTAGTATCCTAGGCGCGGTGCGCAGCTTCCCGAAGCGGTGCTGCTCCTTGCCCCCGAGCCTCCCTTATCACGCTGCCAAAGTCGCGCATGTCTACCGCATCCCCGCATGTGCTGCGGCAGGATACGGGCTAGGTCGATAAGACCGTGGCGGTGTTGAAATGGCCCGGCATCCGGCTCACCTCCTCCAGCGGCACAGCACCGTCACCGCCTCAGATCGGCCTCCACCCGTCACACATGCGGCTTCCGACACTCGGGGCGCCGCCGGTGCCGGACTCGGCCACAGCCATCGCCACAGGCTGACGGCTCCGCAGATGACGACCGGCGTTCCAGCCGGCGCGGGCAGAGAAGATGTGACGGAGGGGATGGGCCGCGTGAGCGCAGCGGCTACCGCGTGCGGCCATACTCGAAAACTTCAGGCTGCGCTCACGGGGGACAAGATGACGCAGACGACAAGGAAGGCGAGTGAAGTTTTTGCTATGCTGCACCTGCAGTGTTGCGAACGCGGCTTTGGGGTGGGGGTACGCAGGTTGATCTGCAGCCGCGTTCGCGAAATCACCATAACGTTATAATTTAAGCTGATAATTCGAAATGTTGGAAACAATCATCGGCTTTGATGGTGTGACCGCCCCCCGACGGCATCTAGTGTGCCAAGGTGGGTCAGCAATGATCCACGGGAGGGAGCGGTCATGTCGAAGATTA
>NZ_FNEJ01000076.1 GCF_900100085.1 Salipiger marinus | reverse complement strand
GAGCGGCAGGTCAACATCCGCTTCCTTGCCATGGCGAACCACTATGTCTTCGAGCCCGAGTTCTGCAATCCCGCCGCCGGCTGGGATCGAGCCATTGTCCGCCATTGGTCCGAGGACAATGGCGAGGGGTCAAATCGAGAAGAACGTTCGGGATGCCTGCCACCAGATCTTGCAAAGGATGCCGGACTTCCCCGACCTTGCCGCGCTGAACGCCTGGCTGGAACAGCGCTGCCTGGAGCTGTGGCGAGAGACGGCGCATGGCACGCTGCCCGGCACGATCGCCGATGTCTGGGCCGAGGAGCAGGTCGCGCTGATGCCGTTGCCGCCAGCCTTTGACGGCTTCATTGAACTGAGCAAGCGCGTGTCGCCTACCTGTCTGATCAGCTTCGAGCATGAGGAGGATCAGGAAACGATCCGGGGGATCGTTTCCCCGACGCAAGGTTACAGCGTTCCCGCATCCTTTGCGAACCGCCCTGTCAGCCTGCGGATCTACCCCGACCGACTGGTTGTCGCGGCCAAGGGCAATATCCTGTGTGAGCATCTCCGCATCATTGAACGCAGCCATCAACTGCCGACGCGGACAATCTATGACTGGCGCCATTATCTGGCAGTCGTTCAACGCAAGCCCGGGGCGCTTCGGAATGGCGCGCCCTTCCTGGAATTGCCACATGGCTTCAGACAGCTGCAGGAGCACATGCTGCGCAAGCCCGGCGGTGACCGCGAAATGGTCGACATCCTCGCCCTGGTGCTGCAGCACGACGAACAGGCCGTGCTTGCCGCCGTGGACCTCGCACTGGCCGAGGGCCTGCCGACCAAAACCCATGTGCTGAACCTGCTGCATCGGCTGGTCGACGGCAAGGTGATCGGCGGGCCGCCACTGGATACCCCGCAGGCTCTGGTCCTGCAGCGCGAGCCCAAGGCCAATGTCGAACGCTATGATGACCTGCGCGCCCAGGTCGCCGGAGGCCACCATGCGTCATGATCCAGCCAGCGGCGCCATCGTCATCATGCTCCGCAGCCTGAAGATGCACGGCATGGCGTCGTGCCGCAGGCACGCCTTTGGCGTGACCCGTCACCGACCTGATCGAGCAAGGTGCCCCGGCTTTTGAAGCCGCCGTCCCGATCCTGTCGCAACTGCTGAAGGCCGAATTGGCCGAGCGTGAGGTCCGGTCCATCGCCTATCACATGAAGGCCGCACGGTTCCCGACCTACAAGGACCTCTCCGGCTTCGACTTCGCTGCCAGTGAGATCAACGAGGCTACCGTCAGGACGCTGCACCGCTGCGAGTTCATGGATGGTGCGCAGAATGTCGTACTGATCGGCGGCCCGGGCACCGGCAAAACTCATGTCGCGACAGCCCTCGGCGTCCAGGCTGTCGAGCATCACCGGCGAAAGGTCCGCTTCTTCTCAACCATCGAGCTGGTCAACACGCTCGAGCAGGAAAAGGCCAAGGGAAAGGCCGGACAGATCGCCGAAAGCCTCACCCGTCTCGACCTGGTGATCCTCGACGAGCTCGGATACCTGCCGTTCAGCGCCTCTGGCGGTGCGCTGCTCTTCCACCTTCTGAGCAAGCTCTACGAGCGCACCAGCGTCGTCATCACCACCAACCTCAGCTTCAGCGAATGGGCAACGGTGTTCGGCGACGCCAAAATGACCACCGCCTTGCTCGACCGCCTCACCCATCGCTGATCCGCCCCGGCAATCCGGCACGCCCGCCGCTCCGAGAGCCCGAGTAGGGACCTCAGATGCGCGACCGCCTCGCGCTTCACGGCAGGCGTCACCACCTTTTTGAAACCAGTTCCTTCACCGCGGCGAGATCGAGCATCTGTTCCGCCAGCAGCTTCTTCAGCTTGGCATTCTCATCCTCGAGCGTCTTCAGCCGCTTCGCCTCCGACACCGTCATGCCGCCGAATTTTGCCTTCCAGTTATAGAAGGTGCCTTCCGACATGCCGTGCTTGCGGCACAGGTCCGCGTACTTTGCGCCTGCCTCGTGCGCAGCCAGGATGCCGATGATCTGTTCGTCCTTGCATCTCGTTCGCTTCATTTTCCGTCCTCAGGTTGGGCCGAACTCTAATCGACGGTGGAGGAAAAATCCCGTGGCAGGTCAATTTTGCTACAGAGTTTTGCGACAACCAAGCCTTTGAAATCAATCACGCAAAGAAGGCGTTGCAAAACCGTTCCGTTTTAAGACGAGACTCATCCAGCCCTTTTAAATTCAAAAAATACCTCCTGAGGCATAGAGCCAAACAGTTTATACCCTCCACCTTCGTACTCGATCCTTACGCTATTTTGAGATAGCCAAGTTAAATGCACGGAGGTCTCTGGATCGAAGGCCAAATAGCTGTCAGGAAGCGAGCCGAATTTTTTGAGATCTTGATCCCAAGCAACAAAAATACGTGTGGTGTAATCTATTCCAGTATCTCTTTTGTAAATGATCTTCAGGCAGTTATCACCTGTCGATGAACAGCTAGTTTCTATGGATGTTCTCGTTTCAAAAAGAAACCATAGAGAGCCGCTCCACCACATCCAAATTGAAGTCACAATCAAGACTGTGAACGCGGCTATGTGAGTTCCGTCTTTCTTTCTCATGGTAGTAACGGTTGATGCGGATTGACTTGCAGGTAGCCTTTTGTATAGCCGTAGTAGCTTCGGGTTCTCTGATAGTCTATTTCACCCCAGTTTAGTGCTGCTCCGACGGTAATGTCCCACATCTCCCGCCATGCTGCTGTTACGGGGTTTACACCATGAAGCCTAGGTCATGTTGACAAAAGGCGCAGCCAAAGTCGGATGGAGGTGATGTCGATGAAGCCCAAGAAGCTCTCAGCGGTTTTGTCGTAGCGTGTGG
>NZ_FNEJ01000079.1 GCF_900100085.1 Salipiger marinus | reverse complement strand
ATCGGCTGGCATCTGGCGCAGCTTTTTGGCGATCCCGACACCACCGGCACCGGCCCTTACACCCATGTCTTTGCCGCCGCCGCCCAGCCCGCGATCCGGCTCGCCACCCATGGCATCAGCCATATGGGCGTGGCGAGCCACTTCACCCAGGACAGCCTTGCCATGACCGGCATGGAGATTCAGGCGCAGAAGAACGGCCAGCGCCAGCGCGTCACCTTCAACCTTGCCGGGCGCGAGGAGGTGAAGGCGCCCGCCACGCTGGATGCCACCCCGGTGCTTTACAGCCCCGATCCGGTGCCGGTGGGGTTTCAGGGGGCTGTGCTGATGGAGGGCGCGGCGGTGGCCGGCATCACCCAGGCCGGGCTCACGCTGAACTCGGGGGTGGAGGCGGATCAGACCACGCTCAACGGGCTTGCCACTGCCGCCGACATGGATCCCGGATTCTGGGATCTGTCCGGCCAGATCACCGCCCGGTTCCGGGGCCCGACGCTCTATGACCGCGCCAGTGACGGCACCAGCTTTGCGCTGCAGCTGACATGGACGGTCGGGGCGGCACTTGAACTTGCGATCACCGTGCCGGCGGTTCGGCTCGAACGCACGGGCGTGCCGGTGGAGGGGCGCGACATCATCACCTCGTCGTTCAACTGGCGGGCCGGGCGCCCGGCGCCGGGGGTGGATCTGGTCACGGTCACGCTCAAAAACGACACGCCCGATTACGCGCCGCTGGTCTGATGGTGCTGCGCCTCACCCGGCGGCTTGGCACCGCGCGCCGGATCGATCTGGGCTATGGGGTCACGGTCTCGCACCGCGCCTTCACCTATGCCGATCTGCGCGAGGCCGAGGCCACCGCCCTGCGGCTTGCCCGCCAGAGCCTGCCCGAGGCGCTGGCCTTTGAGGCGGAATGCCTCGATGACGAGGATCTTGGCCCCGAACATGAGGAGGCGCTTCGCGGTCAGGCCGCGCGGCATCTGGTCAAACTGATCCTGCTGCGCTTCGGCACCGGCTGGACCGGGGTGGAGACCGAGGCGGGGGCGCCCGCGCCGCTGGATGCCGCCTCGATCGAGGCCTTCCTTGATCTTTTCCCCGGCATAGCCTCGGCGCTGCATGCCGCCCTGCTGCAGCCCTGGGTGGATCTGGAGCAGGAGGGAAACGCCTCCGCGCCCTTGCCCGATACCGCTATGGCGGAGGGCTGAACCACTGTGCCGACTGCCGGGCCATGCCCGGCTATGCCTGCGCGCGGTTCGGCGGCAAGGGCGCCTGTCCCGAAGATCTGCATGCCCCGCAAAGTCGGGAGGGCCGCGCCCTTCTGGCCCTCGGGCACTCCCTGTTCCACCAGCGCCGCATCGGCGCCGGGGGCTATGCCGGGCTCGACATGCCCGCCTGCCTTGCGCTGCTCACGGCGCAGGGCCTTTCCGACCATATCGCAATTCTGCTGCTGCCCTTCTGGGAAGCCGGCCTTCTGGAGGCGGCGGCCCGGCAGCGCGAGGACGCCCGAGAATGAGCACCACCACCCGTCAATACACCATCCGCCTTTCGGCGGCGGGCGCGCAGCAGCTCGAAGCCGATCTGCGCGCGCTTGGCACTCGGGGCCAGCGCAGCCTGCAGATGATCCAGCAGGCCGGGCGCCCGGCCAGTGCCGGGCTGCGCGAGACCGATCTTGCCGCCCGTCAGCTGCGCGGCTCGCTCGCTGCCGTCAGTCAGGAAGTGCCGGCGCTGCAGCGGCTTGCGCGCTTCATGGGCACCACGGCGCTGCTTGGCGGGGTGGTCGCCTTCGGGCGTGGCGCGCTGGATGTGGGGCGGCAGTTTCAGGCGATGATGAACCGGGTGGAGGCGGCGAGCGGCGCCAGCCAGACCGAGATCGACCGGCTGGCGGCGAAGGCCAAAGATCTGGGCGCCACCACCGCCTTTACCGCCATGCAGGCGGCGGAGGCCATCGAGACGCTGGTCAAGAACGGCGTCTCGGTAGGCGATGTCATGGGCGGGGCGCTGGATGCCTCGCTGGCCTTTGCCGGGGCGCTTGGCGGCGAGCTGGCCCCCGCCGCCGATCTGGTGACCGATGTCATGGCGCAGTTCAGCCTGCAGGCGTCGGAACTGCCGCTGATCGCGGACCGGCTCACCGGGGCGGCGCTGACCTCCAAATTCGGCTTTGACGATCTGCGGCTTGCCATCGCCCAGGCGGGCGGCGTGGCCGGCGCCACAGGTGTCTCGATCGAGGATTTCCTGACGGCCATTTCCGCCACCGCCTCCAGCTTCGCCTCGGGCTCCGATGCCGGCACCTCCTTCAAGACCTTCCTGCAGCGGCTGGTGCCTGACAGCGACAAGGCGGCCGCCTCGATGGCCGAGCTCGGGCTCGAGTTTTTCGACGCACAGGGCAATATGCGCAGCATGGCCGAGATCGCGCAGGAGCTGCAGGACGGTCTGGCCGGGCTCAGCGACGAGGCGCGGGGCGA
>NZ_FNEJ01000054.1 GCF_900100085.1 Salipiger marinus | reverse complement strand
ATCGCCATCGCCATCGCCATCGCCATCGCCATCGCCACCGCCAATCGCCTTCGGAAGATCTGAATTTACGAGCTGGTCAAGACCATTAAATAAGGCCTTTAGCTCTGTCACGTTCGATCCATCTTGCAAGAACAAGCAAATTCCCTGTGCCGCCTCTAGGATATCAACCTCATCGCCGATAGCAGGATCAATTTCACGATATGCGTTGGTAAGCCCCGCAACGCATCCTTTGATCTGCTTTGGATCGGGATGGGCGACCGCGTTTCTGACCTCTTGGAACTTTCGCAGGACAGCACATAGCTTGTCTGCTTGCTCTGGGTCGCCGGCCCAAAGGGCCTTCAGCAGATGGATCTTGTGTCCAAATGACATCCTAGGAGAGGTCGTAAACAATCCTTCGGGTCGAGGGACAAGCGCTGAAATTACAGCTTCAATCTCGCTTTCAATTACCGCGTGGTATGTCACCACCTCGACAGCAAATGTGTCGGGCTCCTTTCCAGCCTCGATCAGCCGCATCACTCCCGCAATGCCGTCATAATTTGCACCCGCCATAAGCCCCCCAATCTTGTTTGCTAATAGCGGATGATGGCTCATAAAAAGCGCGCTGCCAAGCGCATGATGTCAGGGTAAGAAGGCGGTTTGACGGTGCACAGCAAATTAAACCCATCCAGTACATCCCTTCATGACGATAACTGGGCGCGGCGGGCTCGACTCCTGATCGTATACCCCCGTGATCATGCCTTGGTGACAATCCTCTGTGTAGAAACTTCATATCGGTGGCGATGCAAGGTGCCCTCTTCGATCAGCTTTGCTGCTTGCCCAACGTGTTCCGGCAGGACGTAGAACCACTCCTTAGGGAACACCTTCTTGCCAAACCGATCCGTTACGAACAGCTCCTTGGGGCGAGCCGCCGCGAAGAAGCGGTGTAGCAGATTTTCGACCTTGCTTCGGGACAGATTCTGCAGACTGTACGTCGCGATAATCTCGACTGGCGCGAGCAGAAATGTCGGATCATTTCTCGCATCGGCAACACGCCGCGCAACGTCTTGGCTGGTCACACCAATCTTGTGAAGTATCATGCGCTGCTCTTTGATGGCCGGGATCTCCGAACGGGAGCGGGCAACATAAATTGTGCCGGACAGCTCCAGCCGATCACTTTCCCATTCAGGATCGAGAGGGCCGAGACCAACCTTTTGGACCATGCGAGCAGTTTTGTCTTCGTTCAGTGATTTTCGGAACGACGACATGAGTGGGTCGCTTTCTGTCCCGTTCGAGAAAATGACGCGAAGGCGGTGATCGCGGGAGCCACCGCGGGCTGTCATCTCAGACTTTTCCGCGATCATGGCAAGCAGCCCGTTCCGGATAAAGAAATCCCCCTCGATCGGCTCGATCACTGACCACTTCCGCACGGGGCTGGCCTGCCGTTCTCCAGCCTCCAAGCCGCGCTGAACAGTTTCGAATCGTTCGCGGAACTGCTCGAAGTCGTGACAGGGCACAAATTCGGCACGGTGATCCGGGACATGGCGCTCGGCTGACGGCGTGGTGTGCTTAAGCTCTACCAAGGACGCATCGACGTCGAGGTCGTCATCGGCGAAGATGTCATCCAGGCTGTCAGGGATGTCCGTGTCGATGGGATCATCCTGCCAGGAACGCGGCGCTGGCGTGGCCTCCCCGCTTATCAGGCCTAGCCGGTCGACAGCACGCATCTGATCTGTTGGCGCCCTCTTCACCGTCTCCCAGATTGCACCAAGGCGCATCTCATCGTGATCCATGGCGTCTGGATCCGGCAGGCGGGAATGGTGCTCATAGAAATTCGTGACTTCGAGCAGCGCAGTGACGCTTCGATCCTGAACGGCTCCTCCACGCGCCGCTCGCGGTTTGACATCAAGCAGCCCGAATTCATCGTCTTCGGCGAAGATGTCCTCCAAGCTAGGGCGGCTGGAGCGCGACATCACAGCGCCCCCTCACGCATACGCTTCGCCTTCTCGGCCTTCAGCCAGGCAAGAGCTTCGGCCATGCGCTTCTCTAGCGGATTGGCAGAATGCACGTTCGGCTCCCTTCCCTCCGCAGCCCGGAAGGCCTTGATGCGGGGCCACAGCGTTCGGGCTTCATCGCCGGTCATGTTAACGCGCAGTGCCACCATCGCGGATTGCACATGCGACAGCAGTTCGGAGTTCAGCGACTTCGACGCAACCTCGAAGCGCTCCTGGAAGGTATTCACGCTGTCGATCAGCTCGATGTCGATGTCCCGCACGTTGATGAACTTCTTGACCATCTCCAGCAGCGTGTTGGGGGCGCTGTCCGGTCCCGTCTCCTCGTCATCATCTCTGCTCCCCTTCGGGGCCGCTCCGCTGAGCGGGGACTGACCCTCGGCGAAGCCGCGCTCGGCCTCCTTCCGGGCCAAGGTCAGCACATTCATATGCGCGGCCAGATGCTGGCGGACGGATTCCGTTTCTTCGGCATCCAGCGTCTCGTAGCGCTTCTCGATGATGTCGGTCAGCACCATCTGCGTGGCGACCTCTGGCGCAGTGTCAGGTGACAGAACGCGCCGATCCATCTCCTGATAAGCGGTGGCCATCAGATCGTTCATGTCCTTCTCGCAGATCTCCCGCGAGCGGTCGGTTGGTGGCTCGATCAGCCCCTTGATGCCGATGGTGACGTTGCCCTCGGCATCCGTATCGATCGGGGCCCGAACATCGCTGTCCTCACGGCGGTAGAACTTGAAATTCGGGGCCAGCACCTGCTCCATCAGCAGCGACCCGGAGATCGCCTTGAGCATGTCGTTCACGGCATCCGTCACCACACCCGTTTCCACGCCGGGTTCCGCAACAAGGTTGGTGAACAGGGCACGCGGTTTGCCGGGGGCATCGCGGGTGGCGCGGCCAATGATCTGCACGATCTCGGTCAGCGAGGACCGGTAGCCGATGGTCAGCGCATGTTCGCACCAGACCCAGTCGAAGCCTTCCTTGGCCATGCCAAGCGCGATGATGATGTCGACCTTCGCCCGGTCGGCCACGTCATCGCGCTTGCCATCCGGCCCTTTGACCTCGCGCGACAGGGCAGCTTTCACGATGTCCCGCCCAGGCCCGTCATCCACCAGATCAGCGACCTTCAGCACGCGACCATCCGGCCTGCGCACCAGGTCAAAACCCGTCTCGGGATCCCGCCCCTCATGGACACCCAGCAGGTCGATGATCTTGCCGACCTCGTTGAACTTGTCATCAAAGGCTTCTGAGGATCCCCGATGCGGAATGTGGATGATCGTTTTCTGATCGGGGTTCAGCACCCCCGGCAGGCCGTTGACGTAGTTGCCCTTATAGAACTCGTAATTGATCCCGAGCGCCTTGAGCCACGCATAGCCCTCAAGCTGCTCGTAATAGCTGTAGGTGATCTTGGTGAAGCGGTCTTCGTCTTCGGGGCGCAGCACCGGATCGGCATCGCCCCGGAAATAGCTGCCGGTCATCGCCATCACATGGCACTGCGCGCGGGTGATCAGGCTGCGCAGGATCACCCCCAGCCGGTTGTTGTCTGAAGCCGAGACATGGTGAAATTCGTCGATGGCGATGAAGCAGCTGTCGAACGCCTCGATCCCCTTGGTCTTCATCACCTCCTCGAAACCGAAGCGGAAGGTGGCGTGGGTGCAGACCAGCACCGTCGCATCGCTCTCCATGAAGGTCTGGAACGCCTTCACCTTCTGCTTGTCGGCATCCTCGCCGGTCAGGCAGAGGTTCCAGCGGTCATCGACCTCCCAGTCGGCCTCGAACCCGTAGCTGGTCAGATCGGTTGATCGGAAAGATGCGCCGATCGAGGTCTCGGGCACGCAGACGATGGTCTTTTCCAACCCCTGATGGCGCAGCTTGTCCAGCGCCACGAACATCAGCGCGCGGCTCTTGCCCGCCGCTGGCGGCGCCTTCAGCAGCAGGAACTGCGCGGCGCGGGCGGCATAGGTGCGGGCCTGCATCGGGCGCTGACCAAGCGCGTTCGTGGTCGCCTTCGAGGTGCCATAGGTGACATTGACCATCTGAACCATGTGTCAGGCCCTCTTTTTCTTCGGAGCGGCTTCCAGCGATTTTACCTTGGCGGCGTAGAGCTTGAAGAGCTTCTCCAGCCGTTCGGTATCATTGCGGAAGGGGCGGCCGATATACATGGTTTCCAGAAGCTCGTCGTTCTCCCGATGCACGGCGCGCAGGTCGTCGGGCATCTTGTCCGGGTCATAGAGCTCGGCGATCGTGGCCGGGTAATGGGAGTAGCGGCAGCGCAGGATCCTGCGGGCCGAGGCCGAGAGCGCCTCCAGCTGATCCTCGGTGAATTTCGGCACAGGGAAGGTGTTCCAGCCGAGGGTGTTGGAGTAGCGGAAGTCGGACTTCAGCTTGCCGCAGACGGTCGCGATCCAGACAAGGTGCAGGCGCGATGCGATCAGCGCGATGCACCACTCTGGAGCGTCGTAAAGTACTTGGTTGAGGTTCGAGGCAATGACGTCTGCGCCGACCCGCTCAACAGGCAAGTAAGGACGGCGTTCTGATGTGACGCTAGGAACAAGGATGGCATGATGCTCCGGGGCAATGTGCTCCCTGAACTGATATGGCTTGCCTGCAAGAGCTCGACCAGCGGCATCCTTCATCTCAAGGCGAGCTAAACGAGTTTCTTCAATTTTCGCGGCGATCGCGGGAATGCGCACCGCATTGTGAAGATCGTCGTCAGAAATCCATAAGCAATACCGCTCGATACCTTTTACGACTTCTTGCGAGCCCATGAGTCTGCGAATGTAGCTTTCCGCCTCGGGCCAATTTTGGATCATCTCCTCTTTTTCTGAGGGGGAAAGGAGGAGCTTGCCGGCATCATATGGCATACACCCAAAAGCCATATGCGGCAGTCCAAACAGACTTTTTCCTGAGGATTGAATCCAAACGTCTGAGTGGTGAACGAGGTAGGCATTGATATGAGAAACAGATGCTTCTATTCCTTCGGAGAAAAGACGTTTTGGCTCGCGTGATATATTTCGCATGCCGGTAATCACACAGATCACCGCGGCATTTTTTGCTGCGCTATTTCTCCACTTGAAGGATCTATGAGCAAAGTGAATTTCGAGATCCTGACGTAATACAGATGGCCATAGCAATGGAACTGACGCGCCTTGGCAAAGAGAGTTGGTAGACACCAATGCCGCTTCTGCATTTCGACCACGGATATAATTGCTTGCTTTGAACGTCCAACCCGCTACGAAATCCAGAGCCTTGAAACTCTTAAGCTTTCCCGAAAATACATAGTCGCGGTCGGCTTTCTGAGATTTGTCCTGTTTTGCTTTGCCTAGGAATGGCGGATTGCCCGCGATGAAGACTACCTCTCCCTCGGTAGGTGGAGGGCATACGTCTTCCCAATCCATCCGCAGAGAGTTCCCGGTTCGGATGTGTGCGGCGTCCTTCAGTGGCAGCGCTGCTGGTCGACGGCCAAACACCTCCGCAAAGCTGGCATTGGCCTGATACTCGGCGATGAACAGCGCCAGCTTGGCGGTCTCTGCCGCAAAATCTGCGATCTCGATGCCGTAGAAATGGCTGATCGGGATGGCCGAGAACATCTGCATCGAGCCGGGGCCGGTCAGCTCTTCCAGCCGCCGCAGGATGCGCGTCTCACGTGCCCGCAATTCGCGATAGGACACGACAAGAAAATTGCCCGAGCCGCAGGCCGGATCGAACACGCGGATCCGCGACATCCGGTCCAGCACCTGTTGCAGCGCGCGGGCGCGGTCCCACGCCTTGTGGATCTCCGCATCCAGATCGTCGAGGAACAGCGGCCCGATCACCTTCATGATGTTGGGCACCGAGGTGTAGTGCATCCCCAGTTCCGAACGCTGCTTCGGGTCCGCGACCGACTGGATCATCGAACCGAAGATGTCCGGATTGATCTCGCGCCAGTTCAGGTCGCAGGCCTCGCGCAGATAGCGGAAGGATGCGGCATCAAAACGCGGTGCGTCGATCGTGCCCTCGAAGAGCCCGCCATTGACGTATTCCAGCTCGCCCGTCCATGCGGGCAGGCCCGCGCGTTTGTCCTTGGGCAGGTTCATCGCCCGGAAGGCCGCGATGATGGTTTCGCAGGCCTCCTCGCCCTTGTTGCCCGCATGGGTGAACAGCAGGCGCGAGAACTGGTTGTCCGGGAAAATGCCAACGTCTTCGGCGAACATGCAGAAGATCAGCCGCATCATCAGCTGATTCATCTCGTGCCGACGCGCGTCGCTGCCCCAGTCCGGGTTGGCCTTGGTCAGCGCATCATAGAGCCGGGCGAGCTTGCCGGTCGCCTTGACGTCAACCGGGTTTTCCTCGACCGCGCGGTAACGTTCCTTGCCCGCAGCGGGCAGGAAGAAACCGAAGTTGTCGCCCAGCTCGTCAAAGCGGCAGTGGAGCGTGTCCCCCGAGGCAAGGTGTTCCGCCGAGATCATCTCGCCATCCGTCGCGATCAGGATTGCGGGCTTTGACGTCTTGGTTTTTTTCGAGGCGCGGATCTGGTCAAGGGTGACATCGGTCAGTCCCGAGAGCGCGGGCGCATAGTGGAACCTTTTCCCGAAGAGCACCCCCCCGGGGAGATCGGACTTATTTGTCGACCCGCCCCGCAGCTTTGAAATGGCCGCCTTCGCGCCATCGGTGGCTGCGGCAAAGGCAAAAGGGAATTCGTTCGCATCAAATGGTTTTGCGGAAATCTCCGCCAGTGCGTCGTAAATTTCGGTGGGGTTCATCAAGGGCCTCGATATCGTTGCCCCAGTGGTAGCTAAGTCACGTCAGTGGCACTACCTTTATCCCGGTTTATTCATCCAAATCGATGGGGGCAGGTTGCGTGCGCCTGAAAGCGCCGTAGAATCAAGTTGCTACACCAAAATCCGCCAGCAGCTTCG
>NZ_FNEJ01000077.1 GCF_900100085.1 Salipiger marinus | reverse complement strand
CTGTCGGGTGCACCACTTCCCCTAACGGCCCTTGATTTCCTTGGATAATTCGACCGAGTTGGAACTTGGATCGGACCGAGTTGGAACTTCTGTTCCGGAAACGATCTTTCGCAGGTCTGCCGAGCGGCTGTATCTGGTGGCCTCCGCCTCGGTCTCGTGACCCAAGATCGCCATGCGCTGTTCGTTGGTTGCGCCGTTTTCCTTGAAGATCGCGGCCCGGTGTTTCCGGATCCCGTGCGCGCTCAGCTCGGCGAGCCCGGCGTCTGAGCAGGCGCGGCTGAACCATTGCGCCGCCGCCTTGTGGGACCGCGCCGCACCGCTGCGGGTGACCAGAAACGTCATGTGCCGGGGCGCCGCTGCCAGGCATTTTGCCAGATGGTCATCAGCCTCAAACCAGTCCGGCCCGGGCACGGTGAAGGGGCATGTCGCCTCGCTGCCGCTTTTCTTGCGCCGATAGGTCAGCCAGCCGTCGCGCACCATGCCGGGGCTGAGCTGGCAGGCATCGCCGATGCTGGCGCAGGTGCGGTGCATCAGCTCGAAAGCGAGCCGCTGCGCCGTGTCATGCGGCCAGTGGGCCCGGAACGCCGCCACATCCTCGCGCGACCATGCCTTGTGCCCGTCGGTCTGCGGTGCTGCCCGCTTGCGCACGTCGCGCGCCGGGTCGGCATCGATCAGCCCGGCATCGACGCACCAGCGCGAAAATCCGCGCCACACCTTCAGCCGGTTGTTGGCCGGGTGCGGCCCGAGGCGCGCCAAGTCCTGCCGGATGTGCCGGGACCGCAGATCGGCCAGCCGACCGCGCCCATAGAGGGATTCGATATCCTCGATCATCCGGCGCCACACGCCTCTGGTGGATTGCGCCAGCCCGAGGAAATGATCCGACACCAGATAGGCGCGCAGCGCGGCCCCGATGCTGCCGGTTGGGTGTGTCACGGTGGGCGGTGGCTTGCTGCCGTCATAGTCCCGCAGCATCGCGCTGTAGGCCTCCAGCCATTCCGGATGATGGGCGGGCAGATCGGGTAGGGCGCGGCCCTTCTGCCCCTTGGGGCGGAAGTAGAACCGCGGGTTGCCGCTGGGCCAGTCGCCGGACCGGTTCAGGTGCTTCAACTTGACGTTCCCCTGAACAGTTCGTCGCATGTGTTGCCCCCTTCGTCGTCGCCTCGGGACGATAGGGGGGCCGTGCCGGACCCGACAAGGATTCGCGCGCCGCCGTCGCGCGTGATCTCGACCGCGCCGATCTCCAGCCCGCAGTCCCGGGCTGCGAGGATCGCGTTACGGATGACAGCCTGTGACGGTCGCGCGCGCGCCATACTCAGCCCTCCTTGTTTACGATTTTCAGCAACACGCCCGCCTCAATGCAGAGCGTTGAACACGGAACGCTTTGAAATGCTCAGCGCGCCACGAGCGGCTGCAGTTAATCTGGATGCAGTCAGGACGTTGGTTCATGGCCCTTTAACCACCCTGTGATCTAAGGTGAGACGGTCCCAGGCACGGCCCACTAAACTTATCAAATCGTTGAACTTGCTGTCAGCTTGGAGCGGGCGGCACGTAAGCACATCATTTCTCTTCGGACGCTTGAGTGCTTGCCGCCCGCTAACATCGATTGTGAACCTGAGGAGGCCAAGCTGGCCCATCACCGCCTCGGGGTGCTCTGCGCGCGACGGGCGGGCGCGGGTCATCTGGATGCGGTGCGGGCTCATGCTTCCCATTCCCGTTCGTCCTCTTTCGCCCGTCCCCGCGCGGATGCAGCCCACAGCCAAAGGGGGTGACCGATGGCGAAGGCGACAATCGCAATCGCGCTTCCCAGGACGGGGTCTAGACCGAGATAGGCGAATGTGAATGCGCCGGAGATCACGCCGCAAAGCAAGGAAATGCAGAAGCACAAGAAGGTCAGGTTGCGGCGGATATCCTGCAGCATGATGCGGATCATGTTCATGCGGCACCTCCCTGTGCCGGCGCGCCGACCAGATGGTGCATGCAGTCCGGGGCCTTGCACGGACCTGGACCGGCGCATCGCGGGCATTCCATGCTCAGCCGCCCGCTGACGGCGCAGCGGCACGCCTTCACGCTGGGGGCGTGCACCACGTAGCAGAGGGGGCACTGCCATCCGGTCGGCGCATTGGGGCATTTGCAGTCGAATGGAGCGCAACGATGACAGAGCTTGGTGGAGGTCATTCCTGATCCCCCAGCCGATAGACTGTCCGCGAGGTTTTGCTGCGGATGGTCTCGGTGACTACGGCGATGCCGGCGGCCCGGATCTGGAACAGCGCGGTCGACCACATGCCGCGCGTGATGCCGGCGCGCCCGATCAGATCAACCCGGGTGCCGGGGCTGGCGCGCAGCGCCTCAAGGAGGCGGGCACCGGCAGAGCCTACGGCAAGCCCGTCAGCGTCGAGCGGTGGCGGTGCGGGCGGGGATGGCGGCAGCACGCGGCGATGGCCCTCTGCTGCTGCCATGGCGCTCCAGCGGGTTGCGAACTCGTCCTCCTCCAGTTTCTTGCCAGTGGGCGGTGTCGAAGGCTGGACGCGCCGCAGCAGGGGCTGGGCGCTGGTGTGGGTGCGGGGTGTCTGGATCATGCGTCACCACCTTCCTGCGCGCCGTGCTGGCGTAGAGAAGTGACCGGGCCGGACACTGCGGCCACCGGGGTGGGGACGCAGATAGTTATTTCTGACCTTGTTCCTGCGAGTCCGTCCCTTCCAAGGGGTCTAGAAGAATGCGTGCGTCGACTCCGAAATGTGCACAGATGCGACGGAGCTGCGCTTCGCGCGGCCACGTGTTCTC
>NZ_FNEJ01000045.1 GCF_900100085.1 Salipiger marinus | reverse complement strand
GTAAGCATCCGGCGAGAGCCGCGGGATTTGGCGTTGATCAAGATGATCTGCCGTTGGCTGGAGTTTTCCGTGGTCTTGGGGCCCATTTCTTGGCGAGATGTTCAAACTTGTCGAGGATGCGATCGATCCCGGCGTCTTCGACGTCGAAGTCGGAGCCATACCATTCAAGCATCTCGGCATGTGCCTCGTGCGCGGGATCTGCGATCGCCTCTAGGAAGTCGGCATAGCCTGGGACGCCGCCGATGTCCTCAGGTGGGCACGCACCGATGGCCCGGACGAGGCGCGGATATTCTGCACCGGGCATGGCGTCGTCGATCTTCTCGACCTTGATCACGTGGTGCCAGTTGTCGCCGAAGTCGTAGATGTAGTGGATCGTCTTCGTTCCCACATCTTCCATGACGTCGAGCAGGCTGGTCTTGCTCGCTGGCAGAGGCCCTTCGTAGAACCCATCGGGGTCGGGCACACCCCAGCCGACCCCACCCGCCCTGAACTCGTAGAGATGGGTATCCGTCCAGCCCATAGCCGCCTGGATCACCTCGTGCAGACGGTTCAGCCTGATCTTGAGGGGCACATCAAAGCGCCGGAGAACTTGCGGCTCGACGTCGGACAGCGTGATCTTCAGGCGTGCGACCAGCGTCATGCGGCGATCTCCAGATCCTTGCGCGCTCCAGCCCAGTTCCATGGGAGCAACTCGCTCAGCCGCGAGACGGGCGTGTCGGAGATCCGGGCGATGACGTCGGCAAGCCACGCCTGCGGGTCGATGTCGTTGAGCTTGGCGGTGCCGATCAAGGTGTACATTGCCGCCGCGCGCTGCCCACCGCGCTCTGATCCGGCGAAGAGCCAGGATTTCCGTCCGAGGGCTACACCGCGCAAGGAACGCTCGGCGGCGTTGTTCGAGAGGCAGACCCGCCCGTCCTCGAGGAACCGCGTGAAGCCCGGCCAGTGGTTGGGCGACAGCAGGTAGTCGATGGCTTTCGCCACCTTGGCATGCTTCGACAGGAGCGCGCGCTCGCCGCGAAGCCACCGCTCGAGGTCCGCGACCAGCGGGGCCGACTGGCGCTTCCGAATCTCAAGCCGCGCCTCCGGGGCCTGCCCGTTGACCATGCGCTCGATCTCGAACAGCGCGTCGATGCGCTTCACCGCCTCCACGGCGATGGGCGAGATCTCCTTGGGCGACTTGCCCTTGCGGATGTTGGTCTGCACGTCGGCGAGCTCGAAGAACTTGCGCCGCGCGTGGGCCCAACACAGCGCCGATGCCACCGGTCCGGGTTGTCGAGCGACCTCGTAGAGCTGGTTGTATCCGGCATAGGCATCCGCCTGCAGAACGCCCTTCCAGCCTGCCAGATGTTTCGTCGGATGTTCCCCCGCGCGATCAGAGGAGAAGCGGAACACGACCGCGGGCGGCGCAGTCCCGTCGAAGGGGCGATCATCGCGCACATAGGTCCACAGCCGGGCGGTTTTCGTGCCGCCGCGGGCCAACAGCGGCACCGTGGTGTCGTCCCCATGCAACCGGGCCGCGGTGAAGACATGCGCCTCGATCAGGGCGTTCAGCGGCTTCAGCAACTCGGCCACCGCGCCGACCTGATCAGCGAGCGTGGAGAGGCTGAGGTCCACGCCCTCGCGGGCGTAGCGTTCGGCCTGACGGTTGAGGGGCTGATGCTGGCCGTATTTCTCGAACACGATCATTGCCAGCAGGCTGGGGCCGGCCCATCCCCGTGGGATCGGATGGAAGGGCGCCGGGGGCTGGGTGATCTTCTCGCAGGCCCGGCAGGTAAACTTCTCGCGGACCGTCTGGATCACCTTCCACTGGCGCGGAATGACCTCGAGCGTCTCGGTGATGTCCTCGCCCATCTTCACGATGCGCTCGGAGCCGCAGCATGAACAGGTGCTGGGGGCTTCGATCACCACGCGTTCGCGCGGCAGGTGATCCGGGAATGCTTTCTTGACCGGTTTGCGCCGCTCGAAGGCACCGACCTTGGTCGTCTTCCGCTCAGCCTGCACCCGGTCCTCGGCGGCGTCTGCAATCAGCTCCCCGAGCTGGAGTTCCAACTGGTCGAATAACTTGGCGCTGCGCTCCGCACTGCGGCCATACTTGTCGCGCTTGAGCAGCGCGATCTCGAGTTTGAGGCCCGCGATCATCGCCTCGGAGGTCGAGACCACCGCGCGCACCCGTGCGAGATCGGCTTCAGCCGCCACCGCGCGCTGCTCCGACGCCGCAAGCGCGGCGCGCAATTCTTCGAGTTCGGAGCGGCCCTCTGACATGGCGACTGCCTACCACGATCACCCGCCAAGAACCAGTAAAACAAGGGCTTTCCAGTGGATTTATCCAACCTTCGCAGGACGTTGCGTCCAGCGCGGATTGCGCCAGTCGATCCCCTCGAGAAGATAGCCGAGTTGCGCAGCAGAGACCTGAACAGCCTCCCCCGAGGCGCCCGCGGGCCAAATGAACTTTCCCGCCTCGAGCCGCTTGGCGTACAGCGACATGCCGACCCCATCATGCCAAAGAAGTTTTACAAGATCGCCCCGGCGCCCGCGGAAGCAGAAGATTTCGCCAGCATGCGGATCGCGCCCGAGGCCCTCCTGCACCTTCAGCGCCAGGCTGTTCATCCCGCAGCGCATATCCGTCACGCCGCCTGCGATCCACACGCGCACCCCCGCCGGGAACGCGATCATCGCGGATCCAGTACAGCCAGCAGCGCAGCCAGATGCGCCGGGGCCAGTGAAACAGGGATCGTCATGCGACGCCCGTTCGTAAGCGTGATGCCGATCGTCTCTATCGTGCCCGCCACCACGGCCGCTTCCGGACCCATCGGCGTGGCGTCTTCCACCACGAGCGGCACGAAGCCCTTGATCGCCCCGCGCCCGTCAAGAGCGCCCGTCCGATACTCACGCCGCCAAACCGTCAGAAGCGATCGCGAAATCCCGTATCGCCGTGCCGTCGCGGACCCCTGCCGTTGACCCCGCAGGCTCTCCTCGACGATCCGCACCTTGTCCGCGTCTGACCAATGCCGACGACGGCCAAGCTCGTCGGACGTGAAAATCTCAATCGGGGAAACAACTGAAGCGCATGCCATAAGGCAATGCCTTAAGACCAATCGTTCAACCGTGGCAGACGGCCGTCACCGGAGGCTTACGTTGAACCTAGAACACCCGGCGTCCTTGAGCGAGCATTCCGCCGCCGAGGACGATCAAAACAGAGCCTACAAGAAGATCGATCTGGCGCTTCAGGCCCTGATAGCCAATTTGCAGGACGGGCGTTGCAAAGATAAGGGCCAGCAAACTATGCCAAGTAGCAGACAGCGTCGTAAGAATTACGACGGCAGCCAGATGATACTGTGGGGTAGCCTGCGCAGGTGCAGTGAGCGCAAAGGCGCTCCCGAAGAAGGCCAATGCTTTTGGGTTGGTTACGCTGGCGACGAACCCGCGCGTATATGCTGAGTTACGTGAGGATATAGCTCGGGTGAGACCAGGGCGACCGAACAGGCTGCTTCGTATCATGCCTAGTCCGATCCAGAACAGATAGAGGCCCGCCACGGTCCTGATCGCGGTCTGCGCCCAAACGACTGATGCCAAAACAACACCCAGTCCCAGAACGGTTAAAGCCGTCCAAACGAACGTGGCGCCTGCAACGCCAAGAGCAACGCGGACACCTTCAGCACGTCCATGCTGAGCCGCGGTAGAGGCGATTAGCAGGAAGACTGGCCCTGGACTGCAACAGGCCAGCAGGAATATCCCACTCAGGGCAATTAGACTTTCCTCAATGCTCACTGCGGCGCTCCGTTCACCGGCGGTCAAGTTATCAGAACAGCTACCTTCGTCAACGTCCGCAAACGGGCTCTTTGCGCCTATCCGGACCGAAAACGTCGCCCGCTACTTGCATCGAGATCGAATAGCTGTTTCTGCTGGAACGCTAATAGGTTTGCCGCACATGCATCGGTCCGCTTCCCGCCCTCTGCGCGACCGTCGCGCCCGGCCCTGAGCGGCCGTTCGTCGCTCGACGGATGCCCCATGTAGCTTCTCCAGACCGGACGTTCCTGCTTGGCGCGGCATTATTGACCATGCAAAGTCTGCTATGCGGGACGAAACGGGCTTTAGCGGCATGGTGCGTGAATGCCCGTATCAATCAGATATACTTGCGTTACGTTGCGAGGACCTTCGAAGTAGTTGGCCCGTGCGGCGCCGTCTGCTAGCCTTACTGCACGGTCGGCAGACACCGAGGCGTCGCTGCTCCTTTTGGAGAGCTGAACCTGCCAACACCATCGAACGGCACTGCAGCCATGAGGCGCTGCGTCGTCAAGCCAGCGACCGACGCCCCTGGACGGCGCCCGACCTGGATGTAACATGCCCAAGACACCTCTTCCGCTCCGAGCTGATGACCTGACACCCTTCGCGCGCAGGCTCTCGCAGCAGCTCGGCAAGGCGAGCCCATCGCACCTGACACTGATGAACATGCTGGCCCGCGCGGCCGGATACGAGAACGTCCAGCACATGAGGGCCGCGCACGCGTCTGCGCAGCGGCTCGACCGGGCAGCTGACGAGCGGCTCGCCGATCCGCGAACGGTGGAGCGGGCATTGCACCAGTTCGACGCCGCTGGCCGCCTCCGGCAGTGGCCGTCCAAGCGGAGCGTCCAAACCCTCGCGCTTTGGGTGCTCTGAGCTAGCCTCCCATCGGGGCGGTCGCTCCACGAGCGCGAGGTCAGCGCAATGCTGTGCGCGGAGCATCTATTTGAGGACCCGGCTACCCTGCGCCGGACCATGATCTCGTGCGGTCTGCTCACCCGTCGGCCCGATGGCTCAGACTATCGTCGGCGCGAGCAGAAGCCCCCCGCAGAAGCCAAGGCGCTGATCCGCGCGCTTGGGCCAAGACGGCGGATGCGGCCCGAGGCGGTGGCCTTGGAGCGGACCGATGCATAGAGGATCGTGCCTCTGCGGAGCCGTGAAGATTGCGGTCGATGGCGATCTTCCCCGACCGAACGCCTGCCACTGCGTCGCCTACCGGAAACACGGGGGCCACTACGGCGCGTCCCTCGAAATCCCCTGCGCCGCCTTGCGCGTGGAGGGTGAAGATCTCGTGGGGTGGTATCAATCCTCCGAGAAAGTTCGGCGCGGGTTCTGCGGCATATGCGGTTCGACCCTGTTCTGGGATCCGATCCACCGCGACTGGGCGGCCATTGCGATGGGTGTGTTCGACGGACCGACCGACACCTTCCTGTCGGTGCATATCTTCGTCTCAGAGAAGGGCGACTATTCCGAGATCGCTGACGAACTGCCGCAGAACGAGACGTAAGGCCTGCCCGTGGGAGTACCTCTTGCCCGACGGCCCGTTGGAACGGTTCAGCCATTGCAACAGTGTCCCTGCCAAGTTTTTGGAACGCATCAGAAGGCGGGTCACGCTTGAACTCGTCTGTGAAATTGCGTGTGCCCATCATGGCCTCCTTGCCTCAAAGCTAGCGAAAAAGGCGTCCAGAAAACATGGGGCTATTCATGCTATTCAAGGAACTGTCGGCGGTCAGCCTCGACACCGCATCGGGCGCCACCTCCCCGCAGGATCTGCTGCGCAAGATCTGAGCCCGTCCGCGCCGCCTGCCCCGCAGGGCAAGGCGGCGCGCCGGGTCAGGTCGACAGGATCAGTTCGAAAGGGCCCAGCTGGTGAAGCCGGGGACATAGGTCACCAGCATCAGCACCGCCAGCATGATCCCCCAGAACGGCAGCATGGCGCGCGACAGCCTCAGGATGGACACGCCCGAGATGCTGCTGGCAAGATACATCGCCGTGCCCACCGGCGGTGTCAGCAGCCCGATGGTCAGGTTGATGACCATGATCAGCCCGAACTGCACCGGATCGACCCCCAGATGCCCCGCCACCGGCGCAAGGATCGGCGTCAGCAGCAGGATGGCGGGACCGCTGTCAAGGAACATGCCCACCACCAGCAGCATCAGGTTGATGAGCAGCAGCAGCAGGATACGGTTTTCGGTCAGCCCGAGGATGGCCCCAGCGATGGTCTGCGGCAGCTGCGCATTGGTCAGCAGCCAGCCGAACAGCGAGGTGGCGGCAATGATCGCCGCGATGACTGCGGTGCCGATGGCGGCCTCCATGCAGATCGCGGGGATCTTGTGCAGCGTGATTTCCTTGTAGACAAAGATGCCCACCAGAAAGGCATAGACGGCCACCACCGCCCCGCCCTCGGTCGGGGTGAAGACACCCATGCGGATCCCGCCGATGATGATGACCGGCATCATCAGCGCCCAGCTTGCCTCCTTCAGCCGCCGCCATTTTTCGGCGCCGCTGACCCTGCCTTCGGTGGGATAGCCATGCTTGCGGGCGTAGAAATAGGAGTAGACCGCGAACAGCAGGCCGATCAGCAGGCCGGGGGCGATGGCCGCCATGAACAGATCCCCGATGGAGGATTGTGTGGACACGCCATAGATGATGATCGCGATGCTGGGCGGGATGATAAGACCAAGGCTGCCCGAACAGGCCACCAGTGCCGCCGAGAAGCCCGCATCGTAGCGCCGCTGCTTCATCTCGGGGATCATCACCGATCCCAGCGCCGCCACATCGGCCACGCCAGATCCGGAAATGCCGCCCATGATGACGCCACTCACCGAAACCACATGGGCAAGGCTGCCACGGATATTGCCCACCAGCGCCAGCGCCAGATTGATGATGCGCCGCGTGATGCCGCCATGGCCCATCAGCGACCCGGCCAGCATGAACAGCGGAATGGCCATCAGCGGAAACGAATCCACCGAGGTGAACAGCCGCTGCCCGAACAGCGCCATCGGATAGCCCTGGTAGAGGATGCCCCCAAGCCCGGCGAGCGCGATGCCGAAGGCCACCGGCAAGCCCAGAACCAGAAACAGCGCGAAGCCGCCAAATAGGATGAGGGCGATCATGAAGAGACCTTTCCGCCGGACGTGGCAAGGCGCCATGCGTCGCGCAGCGCGAAGTAAAGCAGCATCGCGCCGCTGAAGGGGATCACCGAGTAGACAGTGTACATCGGCAGCCCAAGGGCCGCGCTGCGCTGGTTCATGCCGAAGCCGATCAACGCCTGCCCCCCGATGATCAGCGCCAGACCGACCCCCGCCACCAGCAGCGCGTTGACCACCCGCAGCACGCGCGACGGCGCGGCAGGCAGCAGCGTGGCGACGAAGTCCAGCGCCACATGCGCCTTGGACTGGAAGGCGGCGGCGAGGCCCAGAAAGGTGATCCAGACAAAGATGTAACGCCCAAGCTCTTCGGACCAGCTGAGCGAATGCGCCAGAAGATAGCGCGCGACCACCTGCGAGAAGGTCACGGTCATCATGGCAAAGATCAGCGCCCCGATGGCCCAAAGAAGGATTATGTGTATCAGCCGATCAAGCTTGTCCAAGCTGTCTCTCCTCTGCCTGTGGTGCTGCCCGCCGCCCGTGACGGGGCGGCGGGCATAGGCCCTGCGGTCTTAGCGGCCGAGTTCGGCCAGCATCCGGCGGTAAAGGTCGATGTCGACCTCGGCGGCAAACGCCTCGTGCGCGGCAACTGCGGCGGCAGCGATCGGAGCCGTGTCGGGGCGGGTGACGGTCAGGCCCGCATCCACCATTTCCTGCAGCATCTGGTCGGTCTGGCTGCGCACGGCCTCATTTTCGGCCTTGGTCGCGGCGGCAGCGGCGTCGGTGACGATCTGCTGCTGTTCCGGCGTCAGCTGGTTCCAGCGCAGCTCGCTCATCGCGAGGGTCACGTATTCATACTTGTGGTCGGTGAAGGCGAGGTAATCCTGCACCTCGTTGATCCGGCCGCCAAAGATGAAGGGGATCGGGTTTTCCTGCGCCTCGATCACGTTCTGCTCCAGCCCGGTATAGACCTCGCTCCATGCCATCGGCGTGGGGTTGGCCCCGATCGCCCGCCATGTCGACACCATCGCGGGAATCTCGGGCACGCGGATCTTGAGACCCTGCAGGTCTTCCAGACCGTTGATCGGCTTGTTCGAGGTGACCTGACGCGAGCCGCGTTCCCACCAGTTCAGAATGCGGACATTGGCGTTTTCGCGGACATCGGCGGCGATTTCCTCGCCGATGGGACCGCTGATGATGGAGTCGAACTCTTCCTGCGACTGGAACATGTAGGGCAGTTCAAGCAGCTGGATCGAGGGCGCGAAATTGCCCAGAACCCCGGCGATCAGGCTGAAATCGGCGGTGCCCATCTGCATCCCCTCCACCATGTCCCGGTCGCCGCCGAGGGTGGAGTTGGGATAGATCGTCAGGGTGATCGTGCCGTTCGAGCGCGCCTCAAGCTCTTCCTTGAATTTCTCGGCGCCGAAATGCCACAAATCCTTCTCGGACTGGATGTGGCCCAGCTTGAGGTTCAGAACCTCCTGCGCCTGCGCCGCCTGCGGGGCGGCCGCGATGGTCAGGCCCGAAAGCGCGACCACGGATGCCAGTTTCAGGGTCTTTCCCAGATAGTCGAACATGATGTCTCCTCCGTTTGATGAACTCTGCCGCGGCACTCCGAACCGCGGCGTCTCTGGCAGGGATCAGACCCCGCGCAGAATGGCGCTGGCTTCCGCAAAGAAGTCCGGTCCGCCAAAATTTCCCGATTTCAGGGCCAAAGCGATGTGGCCGCCTTGGGGTAGCGCCGCGCGCAGCGCCGGGGCGCCCGGCGCGATCTCTGGCCCGATATCCAGCGCACTGAGGCCCAGCCCCTCGACCACCGCGCCGGACGTTTCGCCTCCCGCCACGACCAGCCGCCCCGCTCCAGCGGCGACCAGCGCCTTTGCTATGGCCGCAAACAGCGCCTCGATGGCGGCGGCCACCCGCTCGCGGCCATGGGCCTGCTGAGCTCTGCGCACCTCATCCGGCGCCGCCGAGGAAAACACCAGTGGGCGCTTTTCCTGCGCCATCGACCATGCGGCGATCTCCGCAGGGTCGATCCGGCCCGCAACCGCCTCCTCCGCACGGATCTCCCGGGCAGGCAGGCCCGCCTCCAGATGGCGCGCGATCTGTCCGCGGGTCGCTGCCGAACAGGAACCCGACAGCACCACGCACCGGCCCGCATGACCCTGCCACGCGCTGCCCTGCCCCGACAGCAGCCCCCTGCGGCGGAAATTCCCGGGCAGGCCCATGGCGATGCCAGAACCGCCGGTGACCAGCGGCAGGCCGTCAAGCGCGGTACCGATCTCGATCAGGTCGCTGTCGCTCAGCGCGTCAACGACGATCAGCGGCGTGCCCTGCTCTTCGGCGCGCGCCAGCGCGGTGGCGATTGCAGCCGCCCCCTGCCGCATCTCCGCAAAGGGCACATGCCCGACCGGCGCCCCGGTCTGCAGCGAGAGCCAGCGGCGGATATCGGCATCCGTCATCGGGTTGAGCGGGTGATGCTCCATCCCGCTTTCGTTCAGCAGGCGGTCATGAACAAAGAGATGCCCCTGATAAACCATGCGGCCCGCCGCCGGGAAAGCCGGGCAGACCACCACCCTGCGTGCCGCCAGCGCTTCGGCCAAGGCCATGGCGACGGGACCGATATTGCCCTGCGGGGTGCTGTCGAAGGTCGAGCAGTATTTGAACAGGATCTGCTGGCAGCCCTGCGCCCGAAGCCAGTCCAGCGCCGCCAGCGACTGCGCAACCGCCTGTTCCACCGGAACGCTGCGCGATTTCAGTGCGACGACCCCGGCCTCGATCACCGGATCAGCCGGCTGATCCGGAACGCCGGAATACTGGGTGACCCGCATGCCCTGCTTGGCAAGGGTGTTGGCCAGATCGCTGGAGCCGGTGAAATCATCGCCTATACAGCCAAGAAGCATCATAGAGCCTTTGCAGAATGTTCGGTTGGCACCGGCGTGCGGTGACTGCCGCAGCCCGGGCAGGCAAACGCCCCCCGTCCGAGCGCAACGCAGCGACGCCCTGTGCCGTCTGTGTCAGTCCGCCGGATCGGCGGCCTCTTCGCGGATGTCCCAGTAGGTCTGGACCACCGTCGTCAGGTGGGCGCGCATCGCTGCCTCGGCGCGGTCCGCGTCGCGGTCCCGGATCGCCTCGAAAATCTGCCGGTGCGCTTCAATGGCCTTGGACAGGGCCTCGGGATGGCTCAGCGACATGCGCCGCTGGTCCTCCAGCAGCTCCAGCACGACATGATACAGCGCATCCAGCAGCGGATCCTGCGCGATGCTGGCAATCCGGTGGTGAAACGCGTCATCCGTCCGGGAAAAAAGCGCGATATCCTCGGCACTGGCCTCGTTCTGCGCCAGAAGCTCCGCCAGATCCGCGATGTCCTCTTCGCTGGCCTGCCGCACCGCCTCGCGCACGATGGCGACTTCCACAAAGGTCCGCGTCTTCTGGAACTGTCGGATCCCCGAATTGCGCGACACCAGCATCCGCGCCGCCCCCGAAAGCAGCTGCAGCAGCTCGCGGGGATCGGGTTCGGTGACGCGCGAACGGTCTCCGTTCGACACCGACAGCATGCCGGTCTTGTTCAGCCACAGCAGCGCCTCGCGCACCGCAGGCCGACCGACGCCATAATGCGCCATCAGATCACGTTCTGACGGCAGGCGGTCGCCAATCGCCAGTTCGCCCGACAGCACCCGCGCCTCGATGTCCTTGGCGATCTGGTCCGACAGCCGATCGCGACGCAGATGGCTGGGGGCCCCAAAGCTGCTCATGCGCCGACATCTTTCGTGATCTCGCGCTTGGCGGCGACGATGGCGGCCAGGAAGCGGTCCCGCCACTGGCGGCGCTGGGGAAGGTCGGCGGCAGGCACCTGCGCGCGCATTTTGGCCTCAACCGAGGCGACAAGATCCGGCCCCCATTCGCGCGGGTCGGCCTGTTCCTTGGCCAGCCCGTAATACATCGGCCCCAGATTGGCGCAGTATTCCGCCACGCCATTCGCCGCGTTGAGGTCGATGGTGGCAAAGGGCCCCATGAACGCCCAGCGGAGGCCAAGCCCGTCCGCCACGGCGGCATCCACCTCGCTCGGGGTGCAGATGCCGTCTTCCACCAGCCGGAACGCCTCGCCCAGCAGCGCGCTCTGCAGCCGGTTGACCACGAACCCGTTGATCTCGCGCGTCAGAGTGATCGGGCTCTGCCCCAGATCGCGCATCAGATCCCCGGTGAAGGCCAGCGTTTCGGGCGCGGTCCACGGCGCCGGGATCAGCTCGACCAGCGGAATGAGATGCGGAGGGTTGATCGGATGCGCAACAAGGCAGCGGGCAGCATTGTCGAGCCCTTCGGTGAAGCTGGAGGCGGGAAATCCCGAGGTCGAACTGCCGACGATGGTGGCCGGTGACAGCAGCGCATCCATCTCGCGATACAGCGCCTGCTTGATCGGCAGACGTTCCGGCGCGCTTTCCTGAACGTAATCCGCACCCGCAAGCGCGTCGGCAAGGCTTGTCGCCACCCGGCAGCGCGCCGCCAACGCGGGATCGGCTGCGGCCACGAAAGCCACCGCAGCAGCGGCAGCGGCTTCGCTATGGTCATGGATCGCAAGATCGTGCCCGGCGCGCGCAAAGACCAGCGCCCAAGACGAGCCGACAACGCCGCAGCCAATGATTGCAATCTTCATGTTTCGTGTCCTCGATCCTGTCGCACCCGCGTGGAGTTCCTGCTGGGGGCCCAGATATGTCCCGCAGGTTGCCCCCGAAACAGACCGCCGCCGCCACACGCCCATCGGCACCGCCGACCGGACCCGCAGGACTCTCCGCATCTCCTGTCCTGCCAGTGGTATGACAGGTCGATAGTAAGATCGTCAAGCTATGAACTGTCGTCATCTGCGATCTAAGATCAACGGGCGGTCGAACGCGCTGCAATATCCGATCAAAGCTGTTTTGTTGATTTCCACCCAGAACTGAGCCGGATATCTCGCCTGCCTGTCCGGGAGCGCTTTCAGCGCCGCTGACCGGGTCGAGCACACTCAGCGGCAGATCCGGCTGCAATCGTCCTAGACGAACGGCCCAGCTTGCGCCTGATCGCGCGCACGCCGGTGCCCCAAGCGCATTCGAGGGCTATTTCCTCACGTTCCGCAAAGCAAAGGCTATGGCCTTTGCTGCACTGCTGCTCGCCGCCTGGCTCCTGCCCATACATGGCCGGTCGAGCCCTTGTCTCACCCGCCGCGGCTGGGTTTGGGCGCGTAGTCTCTGCCTCGCCGCCATGTGGCTGAGCTATTACGCAGCGCTGCCGGCCATGTCCTTCGCCCTCGCCGCAGCGTGCTATTACACCGCCCCCGCCTGGATGGCGTTACTGGGGCGCGTCCTGCTGGGGATGACGATCGGCGGGCGCGGATGGACCGCCGTGGCACTGTCTCTTGCCGGGGTGCTGCTGGCGGTATCGCCATCGGCTGACACGTTCACCCCCATGCTGCTGCTCCCGCTCGCGGCCGCCGCGTTCTATGCTCTGGCGGGGCTCATCACTTGGAGCCAGTGCCGGGCGGAAAGCCCCGGCGCGATTGCCCTGACGCTCAACCTGTGTCTCGTCTGTGTTGCCGCCGCCGCGCTACTGCCCCTCTCGCTCTTTCGGCCGGGCGGCACAGAGAGCTTCGTTCTGGCGTTCTGGCCACGGCTCACGCTCGCGGACTGGAGCCTCGCGTTCGTGCTCGGATGTCTCTTGGCGGTGATCGCTACGGCGGTCGCGACGGCCTACCGGGTGGCCCCGACGCCGGTCGTCGGTGTCTTCGATACCGCCTACCTGGGCTTCGCGGCCGTCTGGGGCGTCATCCTTTTCGGAGACATTCCCACGGCCCGGGAAGCGCTCGGGATCGCCCTGATCGCGTGCAGCGCGATCCTCATGAGCGGCAGACGACAGGAACGGAAAGATCATGACTGCTGATCTGGACGCTCAGTTGGGTTCGAAGCGGATCTGCCACACCGCAGCGGCCAACTCGCTCTGTTGAGACGGCCTGCCCGGCGGAGGCGGGCCCATTGCGGACCTTCAGCCTTGGTGAGCTGCTGCCGGTTTCGTGGACACGAAGATAAGATCGTGACCCATGAACTGGAGAGTGGATATGACGAGACGGAAGTTCAGCCGCGAGTTCA
>NZ_FNEJ01000075.1 GCF_900100085.1 Salipiger marinus | reverse complement strand
GGGCTGCACCGAGAACGACGCGAGTAATGAATCCATTTTCGGCGTCACTCGTGAGCCGACTTTAGACGGTGAGAGCGGTCCCGAGAGCCCCGCTAACGCGGGGCATTGCGGTATTCGCAATGCTCGCCTTGAGTATTATCGGAGCTTGGGAAAGAAGCCGCAGCGGAAGTACACCGATATGATGCGGGTCAAGCTCATCAAACTCGCTCAAGACGTTCTGACGTACGAGAAAGTTTTCGAGCAGGCAGCTTAGTTCGACTTAGAGGCAAAATCTTTCTTTCGGTGCGAATAGTACCGCTCTCCTTCCTATCTGGGCTCGCGCGGGACATCGCCGTCTCTCCTCTCGTGCCTTTTACGAAGTGGATCCCGGTTCACTGAACCTGCGTGAACCGGGATAGGTTGGATAGGTGGGGCATTTTGTGTTTTAAGAAGAGGCTCTTGGGCCGGACATCAATAGCTTGGCTGCCCAAGCCTTTGTTCACATCGAAGATGTCAGGAGTTCGAATCTCTTATCACCTACCTTTTGTCTCCCTACTGAACCTGATGGTGCAGGATTTTGATGCGCTCGTCGGTGATGCGGTCTGAGATTTCCGGTCTGCCTGACCAGAGTTCCATCGGGATCAGCGGTTAGTTGAGCGCGGTTGTCAAATATACGACTTCTTTTGTTTTCCTAGGAACGTCTATCTCGGCTTAATTCAAAGGGGGTACTTCTAGTCCTGAAAATTCGATTATAGCTCGAGGTCAAGATTCCCAAGCGTCATCTGGGAAAATTCTGCGTGCAACAAACATGCCGACAATTTGGGCCTCTGGGAAGCGTCGCGACAAAACATAGTGCATAGCGCGGTAGTGGGTTCCTGCCGTCAGCATGTCATCGACGATGGCAATGCTTGTCGGGGCAGGGTTGGCGAAGCTCTCTTCTATAGTGTAAGAGGCGATCAATTCGTCTTTTGTTATCCGAGGCTGGCCTTGACCGCGTTCATGGCTTGCTTGCATTGACGTGTTTTGAACAACCAAGTTTCTGACGTCCGCAACTCCAGGCCAGATCAGATTGCATACTTGTTCCATTCGGTTGTCGTAAAGCGGATGCGTCGGCGCTTTTGAAGGTGGCACCGGCACTAATGTTCCGATTTCAAGCCATTTATCGTTTATCGCTTCGCGCATAGATCGCGCACATCGGATAATTGCTTGGTTTTTATAGTACAGCTGGCCAGGAGAGCTATTGACCGATTTTTTTAGGTTAGAGATGAGGTTGTTCGTGTCGCTGAAGGTATAATCCCGACCAGAAGTTTTCTCCCAAAGAAACATCCATTGATCGCCCCGTTCGAAGTTCGGGTGATCTTCGCAGTTTTTTTCATCTATTTGGGTGAATTTAATAGAGGGATTATTCAATTGAATTCCAAATGTCGTCCGGGGTTCGAACGCGAATTGCGCCCTGGGCTTCGAAACGGCTTGGCCAGGTGATGTCGTTGCGCTGGAAGCAGCTGTCCAATATGAAAAGTTTTCTTCCTTGGAACATTGCAGCGCGAGCTTGCGTGAGTGTGCCGGATGTTTCCCCGGCTTCTACGATTATGGTGCCTTCAGTTAGAGCAGACATCGTGGCATTGCGCTCTGGAAAATACATACGTTTGTTGCGGAAGGGCTCTTGAGAATAGCGCATGACAGGTACTTGCGAGATCAGTAGATGGTCTTTTGCTATGACGTCCTGCAGTTCGGCATTCTCTTTCGGGTAGTGTTCACCAAGCGGAGTTCCAATTACGGCAATCGTGGTGCCGCCAGCTTCGAGCGCCGCCCTGTGAGCCGCGCCATCAATTCCATTCGCTAACCCCGAAACAACCGCAAAGTCCCTCTTCACAAGCTCACGCGCTAGCCGTGCTGCTCTGGCCTGACCATCATCGGATGCGTTCCGGCTTCCGACAATCGCCAAACTGCGCATTTCGGATAGTTCCCAAGCACCCTGATAATAGAGCATTTCGACAGGATTTTTGGCGTCCCGGAGCTTATGCGGGTAGTCTCCCGCGTGGTGGATGCGCACGCCAAATCTATGCACCTGCCGTTCCTTCAGGTGCGCCATGACTCTTCTGGCGATTGCAGAAGCCTCATGCAGCGGCACAAAATCAGAGGGAAGCGCGGTGGGGTCATTGCGAAATTTGTCCGCCATGCGCTTCCAGGTCATGCCCTGTTGCATCCAGAGCGCTTCATATGCGCCCATCTCGCGCATCGGTGAGATCGTGTTTGCGCTGACTTCGTATGAATCGTTTGCCAGAAGGTTCATGGCTGACCGGCTCGGTTCTTCCTCATACTGTATGTCATCGTTCAGTGTTCCCCTTGCGTTCCGAATTATGAAGCGATTTTGCGGACACAATCAATACTAGTCTGGTAGCGCGCCCGTCGTCACAACCTTGCCGCACCACCAGTGAGCGAGGTCATGGCGCAGCACGTCGGCTCCAAGTTCGTGTGGCTTCTAACCGATTACCGCCTATTTTGCGAGTACAGCCAGCCTCACCGTCTATCAACTCATCTTTGGAGTGGATGACGAACCTGGCGATCAATGGCCGATCAACATTGCTCGCACGAAAGTAGCGAATCGCCAAGTTCCAGGGCCTCAAGGTCAAGTGTTTGGCAAAAGCGCCGCAACTTGTTGAGGGGCTTAGAGCCGGATGTATCTGAGTTGGAAGTTTTCTGGTGTAACACAGCAACTTCGAACGGCCTCCAAAGCCGTTGTCCGCGCCTCGCATGAGGAGGTAGGTATACGCTGCATCGTCATCGCCCTTGGCCATCGCGGCCTTTTCAGTTGGAACGCTGTCCGTAACTTATTGATTTCCATAGGTACCACATTTTGGAACATTGCCCCGCAAGCTATTGTCTTAACTTGGTTTAGCGTTGTTCTGTCGGGTGCACCACTTC
>NZ_FNEJ01000004.1 GCF_900100085.1 Salipiger marinus | reverse complement strand
TAGATCTCGGGGCGGCCATCGGGGCTGGCCATGGCGGCGGCGGGCTGGTCGACAAAATCATCGAGCGGCAGCAGCGACAGGATCGCTTCGGCGGCACGGTCGGCGGCGATGCCGGGCAGGCGCACAAGACGCTGCGCCACAGAGGCTGCGGGGAAATTGCCATCCACCACGACGATCTCGTCGCCATGGCCCATGTCACGCAGGATGGCGAGCAGATCGCCGGTCAGCAGGGGGTCTACAGATTTCAGCATCGCGGCTCTCCTCAGGCAGCGGGGGCATTGGCCAGCGCTGCGTCCAGATCGGACCACAGGCTGTCGGGCAGGTCGGTGCCGAACCAGTCGACATTCTGGTGCAGCTGGTCGGGGGATTTGGCGCCGATCACCACGCTGGTGACCGCCGGATGCCGCAGCGGGAAGCGCAGCGCGGCAGCCCCCAGCGACACGCCGTGATCGTCGCAGACCGACCGCAGCGCATCGGCGCGGGCCACGATGGCCGCGGGCGCCTCGGCATAGTTGAACATCTGCCGCGCCCCTTTCGGGGCGGCAAGGATGCCGGAATTGAACACGCCGCCCAGCATCAGCGCGACGCCGCGCGCCTGCGCCAGCGGCAGGAAGGTGTCTTCCGCGTCACGGTCGAGCAGCGAATAGCGCCCCGCCAGCAGGCAGCAATCCAGATCGGTTTCTTCCAGCGCGTCGCGGATCACCTGCCATTCGTTGACGCCAAGGCCAAACCCCCTGATGTCGCCCGCCGCCTTCAGCTCCTGCAGCGCGCGGAAGCCGCCGCCCTTGGTCAGCGCCTCCCAGTGGCGGGGCTGCGCCTCGCCATGGGTGAGGCTGCCGATGTCATGCACGAAAAGCAGATCGAGCCGGGTCAGCCCCAGCCGCTGCTGGCTGTCGTCATAGCTGCGCATGATGGCGTCATAGCTGTAATCGAACACCTCCCGGAAGGGCAGCGCATTGGCGAAGCCGGGATCAAGGCGGTTCTTCTTGGGCGGCGGCGGCAGGTCGCGACCGGCGCGCGCGGTGGTCATCAGGCGCCCGACCTTGGTGGACAGCGTGAAGCCTTCGGATTTTTCGCGCAGCACATGGCCCATCAGATGCTCTGACCGGGTCAGGCCATACATGGGCGCGGTGTCGAAATAGCGCAGGCCCCGGTCCCATGCCGCCTCGATCACGGCCAGCGCCTCGGTGCGGGGCACATCGCCGTAAAGCCCGCCAAGCGGCGCGCTGCCCAGCCCCAGCGCGGTCACCTCAAGCCCGGTATCCGACACGGGGCGAAGCGTGGTTGCGGTGATGCTCATGGCGGCAGTCCTTTGATCCGGGGCGGTTTTCTCCGGTGCAAGGGATGCCCCCGGGTCCGGCCCGCGTCAACCCGAAGGCAGCGCGCTGCGCGGACCCGCATCGGGCGGGTTACTGTGCGGCCAGCGTGTCCACGCCATTCGGCACATAGTTCAGGATCGGCCCCAGCCAGCGCTCCACCTCGGCCAGCGTCATGCCCTTGCGCGCGGCGTAATCCTCGACCTGATCGCGTTCCACCCGCGCCACGCCGAAGTAATAGCTGCCCGGATGCGCGATATAGAGCCCCGAGACCGACGAGCCCGGCCACATCGCGAAGCTTTCCGTCAGTTCCACCCCGGTGGTGGCGGTGGCGTCCAGCAGCGAGAACAGCGTGGTCTTTTCGGTATGGTCGGGCTGGGCGGGATAGCCCGGCGCCGGGCGGATGCCGTCATAACGTTCCGCGATCAGATCCTCGGGCGCGCAGGATTCCTCCCGCGCGTAGCCCCACAGGTCGGTGCGCACAATCTCGTGCATCCGTTCGGCAAAGGCTTCGGCGAAGCGGTCAGCCAGCGCCTTGACCAGAATGGCGGAATAATCGTCATTGCCCGCCTCGAACTCTTTGGCGATGCGCTCTTCCTCGATGCCCGCCGTCACCACGAACCCGCCGACATAATCCGGCGCCACCCCTTCGGGGGCGACAAAATCCGACAGCGCCACATTGGGCCGGTCGCCGCGCTTGGTGGTCTGCTGGCGCAGGGTGTGGAAGGTGGCCAGCGGCGTGGTCCGGCTGTCATCGGTGTAAAGCCGGATGTCATCCCCCACCGCATTGGCGGGCCAGAAGCCCACCACGGCGCGCGGGTTGAACCATTTCTCCGCGATGATCCGCGCCAGCATCTCCTGCGCGTCAGCAAACAGCGCCCGCGCCGCCTCGCCCTGCGCGGGATCGTCAAGGATGCGCGGATAGACGCCCTTCAGCTCCCATGTCTGGAAGAACGGCGTCCAGTCGATGTAGCGCGCCAGATCCGCCAGATCCCAGTCCTGATAGACCTTGGTGCCCAGAAACCCGGGCGCGGGCGTGCCGGGGAAGTCGAGCCGCAGCGCGTTGGCGCGGGCATCCTCCAGCGGCAGGCGTTTCTTGGCCAGTTCGGCCCGGGCGTGCTTTTCCGCCAGATCGGCATATTCGCCCTGAACATTGGCCACATATTGCGGCTTCTGCACCGGCGACAGCAGCGAGGACACCACCCCCACCGCGCGGCTGGCATCGGTCACATAGACCGTCTGCCCCTTGCTGTAGCGCGGATGGATCTTCACCGCCGTATGCACGCGGCTGGTGGTGGCGCCGCCGATCAGCAGCGGGATGTCGAAGCCCTGCCGCTCCATCTCGGAGGCCACATGCACCATCTCGTCAAGCGAGGGCGTGATGAGCCCCGAAAGCCCGATCACGTCCACGCCTTCGGCCTTGGCGGTGGCGAGGATCTTTTCCGCCGGAACCATCACGCCCAGATCGAGGATCTCGTAATTGTTGCAGGCCAGCACGACGCCGACGATGTTCTTGCCGATGTCATGCACATCGCCCTTCACCGTGGCCATCAGCACCTTGCCGGCGCTTTCGCGGCCCTCGCCGCCCGACAGGCGCTTTTCCTCTTCCATGTAGGGCAGCAGCACCGCGACGGCCTGTTTCATCACGCGGGCGGATTTCACCACCTGCGGCAGGAACATCTTGCCCGCGCCAAAAAGGTCGCCCACCACGTTCATGCCCGCCATCAGCGGGCCTTCGATCACATGCAGCGGACGTTCGGCGACCAGCCGCGCCTCTTCGGTATCGGCGTCGATGAATTCGGTGATGCCGTTGACCAGCGCGTGCTCCAGCCGCTTTTCCACGGTCCATTCGCGCCAGCTCATGTCTTTTTCGCGGGCCTTGGCGCCGCCCTGCCCGCGATATTTCTCGGCCAGATCCAGCAGGTTTTCGGTGGCGGTGCCGCCGTTTGCGGGCGTGCGGTTCAGCACCACATCCTCGCAGGCCTCGCGCAGGTCGGGGTCGATCTGGTCATAGACCGCCAGCTGCCCCGCATTGACGATGCCCATGTCCATGCCGTTCTGGATGGCGTGATACAGGAACA
Organism: Salipiger marinus; assembly: GCF_900100085.1. Taxonomy (GTDB): domain Bacteria; phylum Pseudomonadota; class Alphaproteobacteria; order Rhodobacterales; family Rhodobacteraceae; genus Salipiger; species Salipiger marinus. Next base: position 287,400 of record NZ_FNEJ01000004.1, on the reverse strand, counting down.
CCGCGTGCATCGCCTCGCGCACCGGCTCGTTGCCGCGGAAGCTGAAGGACAGGTTCGACACCCCGCCCGAGATATGCACATGCGGGCAGGTGTCGGTGATGCGCCGGGTGGCCTGAATGAAGTCCACGCCGTAATTGTCGTGCTCCTCGATCCCGGTCGCCACGGCAAAGACATTGGGGTCGAAGATGATGTCTTCGGGCGGGAAGCCCACGTCCTCGGTCAGAAGCTGATAGGCGCGGGTGCAGATTTCGACCTTGCGCGCCTCGGTATCGGCCTGCCCCTGTTCGTCAAAGGCCATGACCACCACGGCGGCGCCATAGGCCCGGCACAGCCGCGCCTGCTGCAGGAACGCCTCCTCGCCCTCCTTCATGGAGATGGAGTTGACGATGGACTTGCCCTGCACACATTTCAGCCCGGCCTCGATCACCTCCCATTTGGAGCTGTCGATCATCAGCGGCACGCGGGCGATGTCCGGCTCGGCGGCGATCAGGTTCAGGAACTCGATCATCGCCTGCTTGCTGTCGATCAGGCCCTCATCCATGTTCACGTCGATGATCTGCGCGCCGTTTTCCACCTGCTGGCGCGCCACGTCGAGGGCGGCGGCATAGTCGCCATTGGTGATCAGCTTGCGGAACCGGGCGGAGCCGGTGACGTTAGTGCGTTCCCCCACGTTGACGAAGGGGATCTCGGGCGTCAGCACGAAGGGTTCCAGCCCCGACAGCCGCATCAGCGGCGCGGGCGTCGGCAGCGCGCGCGGGGCAAAGCCCTCCACCGCCTTGGCGATGGCGCGGATGTGGTCATAGGTCGACCCGCAGCAGCCGCCGACGATGTTCACCAGACCGTCGCGGGCAAATTCCGCCACCTGCGCGGCCATCTGTTCCGGCGTCTCGTCATATTCGCCCATCTCGTTGGGCAGGCCCGCATTGGGATAGGCGCAGATCAGCGTCTCGGCCACGCCCGACAGTTCGGCCAGATGCGGACGCATGGCGCTGGCCCCCAGCGCGCAGTTCAGCCCCACGGTCAGCGGCTGCGCATGACGCACCGAATACCAGAAGGCCGAGGGCGTCTGCCCCGACAGCGTGCGCCCCGACAGGTCCGTGATGGTGCCCGAGATCATCACCGGCAGCCGTTCGCCGCGTTCGGCGAACACCTCTTCACAGGCAAAGATCGCGGCCTTGGCGTTCAGCGTGTCGAAGATGGTCTCGATCAGCAGGATGTCGGCGCCGCCCTCGATCAGCGCGCGCGCCTGTTCGGCATAGGCCACGCGCAGCTGGTCGAAGCTGACGGCGCGGAAGCCGGGATTGTTCACATCCGGGCTGATCGACGCGGTGCGGTTGGTCGGCCCAAGCGCGCCCGCGACAAAGCGGTGGCGGCCATCCTCGGCCTCGGCCCGGTCCATCGCCTGCCGCGCCAGCCGCGCGCCGTGGAAGTTCAGGTCATGGACCGCCGCCTCCAGCGCGTAATCCGCCTGCGCGATGGTGGTGGAGGAAAAGGTGTTGGTCTCGACAATATCCGCCCCGGCCATCGCGTAGCGGTAATGGATGTCTTCGATCGCCTCGGGCTTGGTGAGGTTCAGCAGGTCGTTGTTGCCCTGCTGCGGGCGGTCGGTGGCATGGGGCAGATGGCAGGAACAGGCGCCGCCGCCGCAGCCCTGAAAATCGCCCTCGGACAGACCCAGCTGCTGGATCTGCGTGCCCATGGCACCGTCAAGGATCAGGATGCGGTCGCGCGCGGCGGCCTCAAGCTGGGCGAATACCGGGGAGCGGCGAAGAGCGGTGCGGGACACGGGCGGATGTTCCTTCTGGTCTGGAAGGGCACTGTCTAAGGGATCGGGCTGCATTATGCCAATTCATAATCGGCATGTCGATCATGAGCCCGGCTCACATTGCCCCTGAACTCAGGCCGAGCCGCGCCGCAGGATGCGAAATCCAAGGTCAATCGCGGCGGGACCGTCGCGCCGCCCTTCGATGCCCGACAGCAGCGCCTCGGCGGCAGCGCGGCCAAAGGCCTCGCGGTCGACATGCACGGTGCTGATCGGGGGATTGGTGGCGTCCGAAAACTCCTGATCGCCGAAGCCGACCACGGCGATGTCCTGCGGCACGCGCAGCCCGCGCGCCTGTGCCTCGATCAGCACGCCATGGGCGAGGATGTCGGAACTGCAGAAGACCAGCCCGCGGTCAAAGCCCATCTCGTCCAGCAGCCGCGCCAGCGCCGCACGCCCGCCCGCAAGGCTCGCCTGATCGTCATAACCCAGTTCCAGCACCGCCTGCCCGCCGCGCCGCGTGAACTGCGTGGCGAAGCCCGCCATGCGCCGCTTTGCGCGTTCGTCCCCCGCGCAGACCGTCGCCGCCTGCACATGGCCCAGATCGGCGGCCAGATCGCCCACCGCCCGGCCCGTTGCCGCATGATCGAAGCCCACGCAGGCGTCGATGGGGGTTTCGGTGAAATCCCAGACCTCGACCACCGGAATGCCGGAGGCCAGCAGCATCCGCCGCGTGCGCGCCGTATGATGGATGCCGGTCAGCAGCACCGCATCGGGACGGCGCGACAGGTGGCGGGCCAGCGTCTCTTCCTCGGCCTCCAGCGTCAGGCCGGTTTCCGACAGCAGGATCTGATAGCCCGCGTCGCGCATCCGCAGCCCGAAGGCCTGCACCATGGAGGCATAGATGATGTTGGTGATCGACGGCACCAGCGCGGTGACCAGCCCGCTGCGGCGCGAGGCCAGCGCGCCCGCCAGCGCATTGGGCACAAATCCCGTCGCCTCGATGGCCTGAGTGATGCGGCGCAGCGTGTCGGGCGACACCTTGGCGGGATCGCTGAGCGCGCGCGAGACGGTGACCTGCGACACGCCCGCCATGCGGCCCACATCCTGCATGGTCACCCCCCGGCCCCGCCGGGATTTCGGCTCGCCGCCGTCCGGGATGTGCATGCGCCCGCCTTTCGCCGCGATCAGTCTTGCCTGAGCTTGTATGCGGATACATGGGCTGTCTCAACCCAAAAGCGGCCCATATATGGAGCTGAATCCGGGATTGACCATGTATGATGAATGCGCATACATGAGGCCCAAAGCAGAGGAGGCCCCCATGGCACAGGATCCGACCAAAGGCAGCACCAAGCTGCGCAGCGACCGCTGGTTCGCCCCCGATGACCTGCGCAGCTTCGGTCACCGCTCGCGCATGATGCAGCTTGGCTATTCCGAGGAAGATTTCCGCGGCAAACCGATCATCGGCATCCTGAACACATGGTCCGAGATGAATTCCTGCCACGGCCATTTCCGCGAACGCGCGCAGGACGTGAAGCGCGGCGTGGCGCAGGCGGGCGGCTTCGCGGTGGAAATGCCGTCGCTGTCGGTGGACGAGTCCTTCACCAAGCCGACCTCGATGCTCTATCGCAACATGCTGGCCATGGAGACGGAGGAGATGATCCGCTCTCACCCGTTTGACGGCGTGGTGCTGATGGGTGGCTGCGACAAGACCACGCCGGGGCTGGTGATGGGCGCCATCACCGCCGGGATCCCGATGATCTACCTGCCCGCCGGGCCGATGCTGCGCGGCCATTATGCCGGCCGGATCCTCGGATCGGGGTCGGATGCGTGGAAATACTGGGACGAACGCCGCGCGGGCAACATTTCCGACGAGGAATGGCTGGGGATTCAGGGCGGCATCGCCCGTTCGGTCGGCACCTGCATGACCATGGGCACCGCCTCGACCATGACGGCGATCACCGATGCGATGGGGCTGACCCTGCCCGGCGCCTCGTCGATCCCGGCTGCCGATGCCGGACACCAGCGCATGTCCTCCGCCTGTGGCCGCCGCATCGTCGAGATGGTGCACGAAGAGCTGACCCCCGACCGCATCATCACCGATGCCGCCGTGCGCAATGCCGCCGTCACCGCCATGGCCACGGGCTGTTCCACCAATGCCGTGGTGCATCTGATCGCCATGGCCCGCCGCGCGGGCGTCGAATTCACGCTGGATGATCTGGACGCGCTGGGGCGCACCACGCCGCTGATCGCCAATGTCCGCCCCTCCGGCAAGGATTACCTGATGGAGGATTTCTTCTACGCGGGCGGGCTGCGCGCGCTGATGAAGCAGCTTGAGGAACGGCTGGATCTGTCCTGCCTGACCGTCACCGGCAAGAGCTTGGGCGAAAACCTTGAAGGCGCCGTCGTCTATAATGACGACGTGATCCGCCCGCTGTCGAACCCGGTCTATCACGAAGGCTCGCTGGCGCTGCTGCGCGGCAACCTCTGCCCCGATGGCGCGGTCATCAAGCCCGCCGCCTGCGATCCGAAATACTATGTCCATGAAGGCCCCGCGCTGGTCTTCGACAGCTACCCCGAGATGAAGGCCGCCATCGACGACGAGACGCTGGAGGTGACGCCCGATCACGTGCTGGTGCTGCGCAATGCCGGGCCGCAGGGCGGGCCGGGCATGCCGGAATGGGGCATGTTGCCGATCCCCAAGGCGCTGATCAAGCAGGGCCATCGCGACATGCTGCGGATTTCCGACGCGCGGATGTCGGGCACCTCTTATGGCGCCTGCGTGCTGCATGTGGCGCCGGAAAGCTATGTCGGCGGGCCGCTGGCGCTGCTGAAAACCGGCGATATCGTGCGGCTGGACGTGCCCGCGCGGCGGCTTGACATGCTGGTCTCCGAAGAGGAGCTGGAGGCGCGCCGCGCCGCATGGACCCCGCCCGAGCCGAGGTTCCAGCGCGGCTATGGCTGGATGTTCTCCAAACACGTGCTGCAGGCCGACAAGGGCTGCGATTTCGACTTCCTCGAACGCGGCTTCGGTCCTGCCGCGGGCGAACCCGACATTTTCTGATGCAGACCCAGCCCGAAGGAGCGCCGCCAATGAATCCCGAAACCCGCGACAAGCTGATGGGTGTGTCCGTCGCCACGCTGGCCACCGCGCTGTACAAGCGCGGCCTGCGTTCCCAGGTCATCCAGGGCGTGCACCCGGTCAAGGCCAAGGGGGTCAACATGGTCGGCCCCGCCTTCACCCTGCGCTACATGCCCGCGCGCGAGGACCGCAACCAGCTGGTCGAATTCCGCAATCCCGAGCATCCGCAGCGGCAGGCCATCGAACAGTGCCCCAAGGGGCATGTCATGGTGATCGACAGCCGCAAGGACGCGCGCGCCGCCAGCGCGGGCGACATCCTTGTGACCCGGCTGATGGTGCGCGGCGGCGCGGGCATCGTCACCGATGGCGGCTTCCGCGATGCGTCCTCCATCGGCGATCTGGACATGCCCGCCTATCATCACCGCCCCTCCAGCCCCACCAACCTGACGCTGCACGAGGCGATCGAGATCAACGGCCCGATCGGCTGCGGCGACACGCCGGTGTTTCCGGGGGACATCGTGGTGGGCGATGCCGACTGCGTCATCGTCATTCCCGCCGCCATCGCGGACGAGGTGGCAAGCGAGGCGGTGGAGATGACCGCCTACGAGGATTTTGTGGTGGAGCAGGTGAAGGCGGGCCAGTCGATCATCGGGCTTTACCCCTGCACCAAGGACGAACACCGCGAGGCGTTCGAGGCATGGCGCAAGGACCACGGGCGCTAGACCGACCAAGCAGGGGCTTGCGCTGTGCCGAAACGCGCGGCAGGCTCCTGCCACAGGATAAAGGAAGATCATGGCCCATCCCCTGCAGACCCCCGCCTCCCCTGCCGCGGTCGCGCGGCGTTCGAACCGGCCCGACCTTGCCAGCGACGCGATCCGCACCGCGCGCGAGGATCTGGCCGCCTGTTTCCGCATGGCCGCCCGCAACGGCTTCGAGGAGGGGATCTGCAACCACTTCTCTGCGGTGGTGCCGGGCCATGACGACCTGTTTCTGGTCAATCCCTATGGCCGCGCCTTCCGCGAGATCACCGCATCGCAGCTGCTGATCTGCGATTTCGACGGCAACGTGCTGGACGGCGACGGCGAGCCGGAGGCCACCGCGTTTTTCATCCATGCCGAGGTGCATCGCCGCGTGCCGCGCGCCCGCGTCGCCTTTCACACCCACATGCCCTATGCCACCGCCCTGTCGATGACCGAAGGCCCGCCGCTGGTCTGGGCGGGGCAGACCGCGCTGAAATTCTATGGCCGCACCGCAGTGGACGAGGATTACAACGGGCTCGCGCTGGATGCGACCGAGGGCGCGCGCATCGCAGGCGCCGTGGGCGATGCCGACATCATCTTCATGAAGCATCATGGCGTCATGGTGCTGGCCCCCACCATCGCCGAGGCGTGGGATGATCTTTACTATCTCGAACGCGCGGCAGAGGTGCAGGTGCTGGCCATGTCCACCGGGCGGGCGGTGCTGCCGGTCGATCCAGCGATCGCGCAGGCGGCCTATGACCAGATGCGCGAGGGCGACGCGGAGTCGGCCCGGCTGCATCTGGCGGCGCTGCGCCGTCAGCTTGATGCCGAAGAACCGCAATACCGGCATTGAGCATAAGACCCCCGGCAAGGCCCCGCTTAGCCCATAAAAACCAGCGGCACGCGATGGACCCCAGCCCGGCAAGGCACTAGGGAGGAAGATCAGGCGGTGCGCAGTCGAATCCGCGCCCGCATCCGAGCAGGAGCGCAGGACAAGGCGTGCCCACGCAAGACCAGACATCCCGTGACGGCCCCGTCACCACCATCCGCCCCTTCCAGATCCGGGGACGGTTCCTGACCGCCGTGGCCCTGCGTCCCGAGGATGCGCCCGTGGACGCGGCGTTTTTCGAGGCGCTGGATCTGCAGCTGCGCCAGACGCCGCAGTTCTATACCGACGCGCCCATGGTGCTGGATCTGGATCTGGCCACCAACCTGTCGGATCCGGACGCGCTGCGCGCGCTGATCGACGCGCTGCGCGCGCGCAAGCTTGCGGTGTTCGGGTTCCAGAATGCCGGACCCGAACAGGTGCGCATCGCGACCGAAGCCGGGCTGATCCCGGTCTCCGGCGGGCGCGACACGCCCGTGCGCGAAGAAACCCGGTCGCGCCGCCGCGCCGATGCCGCCGCCCGGCTGCACGATCCGGCCAACAAGCTGGTGACGGTGCCGGTGCGCTCCGGTCAGCTGATCTATGCCGAACGCGGTGATCTGATCGTGGTGGGATCCGTGGCCTCGGGCGCCGAACTGATCGCCAGCGGCAACATCCATGTCTATGGCCGGATGCGCGGCCGCGCCATGGCGGGTGTCGATGGCAACGAAAATGCGCGTATCTTCTGCCAGAACCTCGATGCCGAGCTTCTGGCCATTGCCGGGCTCTACCGGACCAACGAACATCTGGAGGAGCATCTGCGGCGGAAAGCCGTGCAGGTCTTCCTTCGGGATCAGAACCTTTGTGTGGAGGCGCTCGGATGACACCGGATTCCAATGAGGACCAGAGAGTGAGCAAGATCATCGTCGTCACGTCCGGCAAGGGGGGCGTCGGCAAGACCACCTCTGCCGCAGCCATCAGCGCCGCGCTTGCCAAGCGCGGGCACAAGACCGTCGTCATCGACTTTGACGTGGGCCTGCGCAACCTCGACATGATCATGGGCTGCGAACGCCGCGTGGTCTTTGACTTCATCAACGTGATTCAGGGCGAGGCCCGGCTGAAACAGGCGCTGATCAAGGACAAGCGGCTGGACACGCTGTCGGTGCTGCCCACCTCGCAGACCCGCGACAAGGACGCGCTGACCACCGAAGGCGTGGAAAAGGTGCTGGCCGAACTGCGCGAGGAATTCGACTACATCATCTGCGACAGCCCGGCGGGCATCGAACGCGGCGCGCAGCTGGCGATGTATTTCGCCGACGAGGCCATCGTGGTGACCAACCCCGAAGTGTCCTCGGTCCGCGACAGCGACCGGGTGCTGGGGCTTCTGGCCAGCAAGACCAAGCGCGCCGAAGAAGGTGGCGAGCCGATCAAGGCGCAGGTGCTGCTGACCCGCTACGACAGCGCCCGCATCAAGAAGGGCGAGATGATGTCGCTCGAGGACGTGCTGGAAATCCTTGCCGTGCCGCTTCTGGGGATCATCCCCGAAAGCACGGCGGTGCTGCGTGCCTCCAACGTCGGCGTGCCGGTGGTGCTGGACGAGCCCTCCAATGCCAGCGCTGCCTATGAGGACGCGGTGGCGCGGCTTCTGGGCGACAAGGTCGACATGCGGATCGAAGACGAGAAACGGCCCGGCTTCTTCAACCGGCTGTTCGGGCGGTCGGCATGAAGAAATTCGGATTCGGCCTGTGGCCCCGCAAACAGTCCTCGGGGCAGACCGCCAAGGAGCGGCTGCAGATCCTTCTCGCGCATGAGCGCGGCAGCAGTGCGGAGGCCCCGGACTTCCTGCCGCAGCTGCAGCGCGACATTCTGGAGGTGGTGCGCCGCCACATGCAGATCGACAATGACGCGGTCGACGTGCGCATGGAACGCGGCGACGACTTCTCCAGCCTCGAGATCAACATCGAACTGCCGGCAAAGCGCGTGCCGCCGCAGGGCGTGCCCCGGCGGCGCTGAAGCGCCGCCCCTGTTCCACCGATTCTGCAGGCGCCCCGCGCCCTGCCCTGCACGCCCGCCCAAGACCGCATTTCGCGGCGTTTGGCCCAACTTATCCACAAGCGATTATTTCACAGTCATTTCATGAGCTTGATGGCGGATCTTCAGATCCCGTCAAAGCCTGCCCCGGCACAGTTTCTTGCCGCCCGCTGAAAAAGCTGTTGTTTGCTGCCAAGTTGCGTGCCAGAAGTTTCATTGTCGCCTGATTGCGCCATAGGCGCGTTTGTGCGACGACAGACAAGAGGTCCAACAAAAGACCCGAGGGCAGCATGAACCAGACGACCGAACTTCCCCTGCCGGGGTCGATCGCCGAGACGATCAGCAGCAACGCCGCCCGCCTGTCGGACGCGCTCAACGATCATATGCGCAACAGCTTCCAGCCGGACAGCCGCAAATCGCTGCGCAAGTTTCATCCTGCCGAAGTCTCGGAACTGACCGGCATCAGCATGTCGAACCTGCGCACCCGCCATCAGGAGGGGGATTTCCCCGAGGTGGAGACCGACGCGCGTGGTCGCAGGCTCTATTCCGCCGCCGAGATCGACACGATCCGCGAGGTCATGGCCCGCACCGGACGCAATGGCGACGCCTATCTGCCCGGTCGCCGCGACGGTGACGGGCTGCAGATCATCTCCATCGTCAATTTCAAGGGTGGCTCCAGCAAGACCACCACCGCGATCCATCTCGCGCAGCGTTATGCCCTGCGCGGCTATCGCGTGCTGGCCATCGACATGGATCCGCAGGCCAGCCTGACCACCATGTTCGGCTACCGCCCCGAGATTGAATTCGCCGCCGGAGGCACGGTCTATGACGCGCTGCGTTACGAAGATCCGGTGCCGCTGAGTCAGGTCATCCGCAAGACCTATTTCCACAAGCTGGATCTGGCCCCCGCCGGGCTGATGCTGTCGGAATACGAGACCGAGACCGCCTATGCGCTGCAGCACCGGCTGGATCCGCCCTTTACCCAGCGGCTGGCCATCGCGCTGGACGAGGTGGAGGCCGAATATGATCTGGTGATCATCGACTGCCCGCCGCAGCTTGGCTTCACCACGATGACGGCGCTTCTGGCCTCCACGGGGCTGCTGATCACCGTCGTGCCCTCGATGCTGGACGTGGCGTCCATGGCGCAATTCCTTGAAATGGCTGGAGAAACCGTCAGAACTCTGGAAGAGGCGACAGGCCCCACTGACTGGAAATTCCTGAAATTCCTCGTGGCCCGCTACGAACCCACCGACGTGCCGCAGTCGCAGATGGCGGGGTTCCTGCGGTCGATCCTGCTGGATCAGGTGCTGACCACGCCGATGCTGAAATCCACCGCCATCTCTGACGCGGGCATGACCCAGCAGACGATCTACGAACTTGATCCCGGGCAGGTGGTGCGCAAGACGCTGGACCGCATTCTGGAAAGCGTGAACGGGGTTGCCGATGAATTCGAACAGGCCATCCAGCAGGCCTGGGGCAGAAAGGCAGGCTGATGGCACGGCGCAACATCTTTACCCCTCCGCCCCCGCCTGCCGCTGCCGACCCGGCAGAGCAGCGCACCCGCTTTCCGGCCACCGGCGCCATGACCGGCATGAAATCGACGCTGCGCGATCTGTCCAGCAATGCGGTGCGCGAGATTGACCCCGCGCTGATCGACGCGGGCGGCCCCAAGGACCGGTTGGAGTTCAGCGATGCCGACGTGGCCGATCTGGCCGAAAGCATCCGCGCGCATGGCCAGCAGGTGCCCATCATGGTGCGCCCCCTGCCCGACCAGCCCGGACGGTTCCGCATCGTCTATGGCCGCCGCCGTCTGCGGGCGCTGCGGCTTCTGGGCCAGCCCGCCAAGGCGCTGGTGCGGTCGCTGGACGATGCGCAGGCGATTCTGGCGCAGGGGCAGGAAAACAGCCTGCGGCTGGATCCCAGCTTCATCGAAAAGGCGCTGTTTGCGGCCGAACTGGCCGATACCGGCTATGAGCAGGCGGTGATCCTTGACGCGCTGGCGGTGGACAAGCCCATGCTGTCACGCATGAACAAGGTGGCGCGCGCCCTGCCCGCCCCGGTGGTGCACTGGATCGGCCCCGCCCATGGCGTGGGCCGCAGACGGTGGGAGGATCTGGCCAATGTGGTGCTGGACCGCGCCCCCGATCTTGACGCGCTGGTGACCGAGCTTGCCGACAGCACTGAGGGTCTGGGATCGGATGACCGGTTTTCCCGTCTGGCTGACCGCGTGGCGCGTGCCGCCAAGGTCGACCGTGTCGCCGCAGGCAGCCCCCCTGCCCTGCCGGTCAGCACCGAGGACGGCGTCCAGATCGCCGAGATCCGCGACACGCCGCGTGCCCTGACCCTGAAATTCTCCGCCAGTGACCAGCCGGAGTTCACCCGCTGGATGCGCGAGAATGCCGCCCCGGAACTGCTGCGCCTCTATGCGGCGTGGAAAGCCGGAACGGACTGAGCCCACCCTTTCGAGCAGCAACAACAAGGAGCACAAAGCGCCGCCGCACCAAAAAGAAAGAGCCCCCCAAGGTCACCCCCGGAGAGCCCAATCTGTTGCTTAGCACCCTCAGATTTACCAGCTTCTCCGCCACAGTCAAGAACAGCCGATTCGGCTGACCCAGAGTTTTTGCCTTTTTCAGGGAAAAACCCTGCTGTGACCTTGCGCGCCCGGCTCCCGGGGTCCGGCCCGCCGTGACATCACCATGGGTTTTACACAGATTTCCGCCCCCACCGGGGAGCGGCCGGGCGCAGCTTTGCCCGCAGACGACGCCCGGCCGGACCGGTTCGCCGTCATCGACACCCTGCGGCTTGCGGCGCCAAGCCTTGGGCTGAAACCTGCCGTGGTGGCAACCTTGGAGGTGCTGCTGTCCTGCCTGCCACCACGGCGGCGGCACGACGTGGTCTTCGCCTCAAACTCCACGCTGACTTTCCGGCGCAGCGGGCTCAGCGAACGCAGCCTGCGCCGCCATGTGGTGAAGCTGGAGGAGGCCGGCCTGCTGATGCGCCATGACAGTCCCAATGGCAAACGCTACACCTGCCATGATCCCGATGGCCAAGGCATGCTGCGCTTTGGCTTCGATCTTGCGCCGCTCTTTGCCCGGCTTGATGAGCTGCAGCATCTGGCCGAAGCACAGCGCCAGATGGACCGTCGCCGCAGCTTTCTGCGCCAGCGCCTGCGCGTAGCCCTGTCCCGCGTGCTGGATCTGGAGCCGCAGCATCCCGAGGCACTGGAAGCCCGGCGGATGCTGCGCCGCAATCTCGATCTGGCGACGCTGGAGCTGATGCTGCAGGACTGGCCGGAGCAGCCGCTACAGGCTACGGACACCCCCCCGCCAGCCAGCATTCTGTCCGGCGATGACGGCCAGATTGTCCGGCACCATCTTAAGTCAAATACCGAAGAAAAAGATTCCAAAGACCAAAGCCTCGCCATCCCTGCCCTGCTGCACGCCTGTCCCGAAGCCGCAAGTTATCTGCAGGGAAAGCCGCGATCCGTGGCGGAGGTTGTCGCCCATGCCCGGATGCTGGCGCCGATGATGGGTATAGACACCAGCACTTACAGCTTGGCCGAAGACCGGCTTGGCCAGACCGGCACGGCCCTGACCATCTGGGCGGTGCTGCAATTGCAGGGAAAGGTGCGCCAGATTGGTGCCTATTTCCGCGCGCTGACCAGCGGCAGACGGTCGCAGGGTTTCGATCCTTGGGCGCTGATCGACCGGCTGTCCCGACAACAGGCGCGGGCCACCTGACGGCCCCGCTTTGTCCGCGGACAATGACCAGCACCTTTTTGTCCGCGGACAAGGCCACGCTTGACCCCTGCCCTCCCAGCCGCAGAATGATCCTGCACCCCGGATTGGAGAACGCCATGCAGCAGCAGATCGCCGTCATCACCCTCGGCAGCGCAGATCTTGCGCAATCCCAGAAATTCCTCGCGGAAGGGTTCGGCTGGCAGCCGGTGTTCCAGAACGAGCAGATCCTGTTCTATCAGATGAACGGCTTCCTGCTGGGCATTTTCAAGCGCGAGGCGATGGCAGAGGATATGGGCCAGACCCCGCAGGCCGGTCCCGCCGCCATGGCCTTGGCACATAACGTCGCCACAGAGGCGGAGGTGGCGCCGCTGATGGAACGGCTGGTCCGCGCCGGAGGACGGGTGCTGCGCCCAGCCGATGCGCCCCCGCATGGCGGCTTTCGCGGCTATGTCGCCGACCCGGACGGCCATGCCTGGGAAATCGCGTGGAACCCGGCTTGGCAGATTGATGCCGAAGGGCATGTCACCTTCGGCCTGTAACCGCGCCGCTTTCCGGCCCCGGCTGCGGCTGCTAGCTCTGGCCCCGTCCTCACATCCTTCAGAAAGGCCCCGCCATGACCAAGACCGATATCCCCGATCTTGCCTCCCTCTTTGATCTGACCGGACGCCGCGCGCTGGTCACCGGCGCGCGCAGCGGCATCGGGCAGGCCGCCTGTGCCGCGCTGGCCGCCGCTGGCGCCGATATCGTCGGGCTGGGATCAAGCCCCATGCCGGAGACCGCCGCGCGCATCACCGCCATGGGCCGCAGCTTTGACGCGCTGGAAGTGGATTTGTCCGCGGCACAAGATTTCGACGCGGTGCTGGACCGCGCCGGTCCGGTCGACATTCTGGTGAACAACGCGGGCCAGATCCGCCGTCATGACCTGCTGGAGTTTCCGCAAAGCGACTGGGACGCGATCCTGCAGATCAACCTGACCGCCGCGTTCGGGCTGGCGCAGGCGGCGGCGCGGCAGATGGTGGCGCGCGGCGTGCCGGGGCGGATCGTCAACATCGCCTCGCTGCTGTCGTTTCAGGGCGGCATCCGGGTTGCGTCTTATACTGCCGCCAAGCACGGGCTGCTTGGGCTGACGCGGGCCATGTCGAACGAACTGGCGGGGCAGGGGGTCACGGTCAATGCCATCGCCCCGGGCTACATCGCCACGGACAACACCGCCGCCCTGCGCGCCGACGACGACCGCTCGCAAGCCATTCTGGAGCGTATCCCCGCCGGGCGCTGGGGCGCGCCGGAGGATCTGATGAGCGCGGTGCTGTTTCTCTGCGCGCCGGGATCGGGCTATGTCACAGGCAGCTGCGTGACGGTGGATGGCGGCTGGATGGCACGCTAGCTCTCGGGTCCGTAAGCGGCCAGAAACACCCGCACGGCAGCTTCGGCGGTGCGGGTGATCTCCGCCTCATCCGGCGGGGCAAGGCGGCGCCCGAACACCCGCTGCCGCCAGAGACCGGCAGTGGACAGTTCCAGAAACTGCTGCGCGGCCAGTTCGGGATCGTCGATCCGCAGCCGCCCGGCCGTGGCCTCGGCGGCCAGCCAGTCCGACAGCGCGCTCAGCACATGCCGAGCCCCTGCATCGTAGAAGCGCTGGCCCAGATGTGGCATCCGTTCCACCACCGCGACCACGATGCGCTGCGCCCGCACCACCTCTTCCGAGGTCAGCTGCCGCGCAAGGCCGGTGGCATAGCTGCGCAGCCGGTCCTCGGTGCAGCCCGGCCCGGCCAGAGGTTCGCTGATGCCGCGGAAAAATCGCGCGCGCATGTCCTCGACCAAGGCAAAGAACAGATCCTCCTTGTGCTCGAAATAGACATAGATCGTGCCCTTCGACACGCCCGCCGCCTTGCACACGGCGTTCATGCTGGCGGCGTCAAATCCCTGTTCCAGAAACACCTGCCAAGCGCCGCGCAGGATCTGGCGGCGTTTGTCAGGGTCGGCACCCGCAGCATGGCGGCGTTTCGGCGAGGGCGGGGCAGGGGCATCAGTCTGGGTCATGTGCCCTGTATAATCGAACTGTTCGGTTCGATGAAGTCTTGATCTTTGCCCGCCAGCGTCCTATCTGCCTGTCGAACCACCCGGTTCGATGGGCCGGGCCAATGTCACCGAAAGTCACGCTCATGTCCCGCCACGATCCGATCGACCCCGCCACCGCCACCCCTTCGGCCATGGACACGCCGCCGCCCCGCCGCCGCAAGGGGCCCGTGCTGGCCGGGCTCGCGCTGGTGGCGCTTCTGGCGGGCGGCTGGCAGGGCTGGTCGTGGTGGAGCGAGGGGCGGTTCCTGATCGAGACCGACGATGCCTATGTGCAGGCGGATCTGTCGCTGGTCTCCTCCAAGCTCGAAGGCTATGTCGCCGAAATCCCGGTGGAGGCGAACCAGCATGTCCGGCAGGGCGAGGTGCTGGTGCGCATCGACGATGGCGATTACCGCATCGCGCTGCAGCAGGCGCAGGCCAAGCTGCCGACGCTGGACCGCACGCTGGCCCGGATCGACGCGCAGGTCAGCGCCGCCGAGGCCGCCGTGACACAGGCAGAGGCGCAGCGCGCTGCGGCGCAGGCAAGCCTGCGCACCGCCAGCACGGCGGCGGAGCGCGCCCGAGATCTGGCCGCGCGCCGCGTCACTTCTCAGGCTGATCTTGATGAGGCCACTGGCGCGCTGGACACCGCCCGCGCCAATCTTGCCGCTGCCGAAGCCGCCATCACCGGTGCGCGCGCCGAGGTGGAGGTGCTGCAGGCACAGCGCGCCGAGACGGAGTCGAGCCGCGCCGACCTGCAGCTTGCCGTTGCTCAGGCGCAGCGCGATCTGGACATGACCGTGCTGCGCGCGCCGTTCGATGGCACCGTGGCCAATGTCGCCATTGAACAGGGCGAACTGGTCAGCCCCGGCGCTCGGCTGGCGGCGGTGGTGCCCGATCATGGCCTGTATGTGGAGGCGAATTTCAAGGAAACCCAGCTGGCCGAGATCGTGGCGGGCGAAACCGCGCGGATCCGCATCGACGCGATGGAGGGGCACGAGATCGAGGGCCGTGTGGTGTCGCTGGCGCCCGCCACCGGCTCGGTCTTCTCGCTCTTGCCCGCGGACAATGCCACCGGCAACTTCACCAAGATCGTGCAGCGCGTGCCGGTGCGGATCGATCTGCCCGACGGCACCCAAGGCCTGCGCGCGGGCCTGTCGGTGGTGGTGGAGATCGACCGCCGCACCGCGCCTGAGGGCACCGCCGTGGCGGAGGTGCGGCAATGAGCACGGCGACACAGGACACCGAACCAGACCTTACGCCGCGCCGGGTCGCGGCGTTTCTCGTCATGGTGTTTGGCATGTTCATGGCCATTCTCGACATCCAGATCGTGTCGGCCTCTCTGCCCGAGATTCAGGCGGGGCTGGGGGCCTCGTCTGACGAGATCTCGTGGGTGCAGACATCCTATCTCATCGCCGAGGTGGTGATGATCCCGCTGTCAGGGCTGCTGGCGCGGATGATGTCCACGCGGTATCTGTTCGCGCTGTCGGCGGCGGGCTTCACCGCCGCCTCCTTTCTCTGCGCGACCTCGGGCAGCATCTCGGAAATGATCCTGTGGCGCGGGGTGCAGGGCTTTCTGGGCGGGGGCATGATTCCGTCGGTCTTTGCCGCCGCCTTCACCATCTTTCCGGCCAGCAAGCGCAACATCGTCTCGCCGATGATCGGGCTGATCGCGACGCTGGCGCCCACCGTGGGGCCGACCGTGGGCGGCTATCTCAGCCATACCTTCAGCTGGCACTGGCTGTTTCTGGTCAACGTGCCTGCGGGGATATTGGTGAGCCTTGGCGCGCTGGCGCTGATCGATTTCGACCGCCCCGACTGGTCGCTTTTCGACCGGTTCGACTGGCTGGGGCTGGGCGCGCTGGCCTGCTTTCTGGGCGGCATGGAATTCGTGCTGGAAGAAGGCCCCGGCAATGACTGGTTTCAGGACGAGGCCGTGGCGGTCCTGTTCGCCGTCATGGTGGTGGGCGGCATCCTGACCTTCTGGCGGGCCGTCACGCGGCGCGATCCGGTGGTGGATCTGTCGGCCTTTGCCAATACCAACTTCGCGGTCGGTTCGGTGTTCAGCTTCGTGATGGGCATCGGCCTTTACGGCATGACCTATCTTTACCCGCTCTATCTGTCTTCGGTCCGGGGCTATGACAGCCTGATGACCGGGCAGACCGTGTTCGTGTCGGGGCTTGCCATGTTCTGCACCGCGCCGCTGGCGGGGATGCTGGCCTCGCGCGTGGATCTGCGGGCCATGCTGCTGGTGGGCTTTCTGGGCTTTGGCCTGTCGTCATGGATGCTGACCGGGATGACGGCGGAATGGGATTTTCAGGAACTGCTGCTGCCGCAGATCCTGCGCGGCATGTCGCTGATGATCTGCATGGTGCCGATCAACAACCTCGCGCTTGGCACGCTGCCGCCCGACAAGATGAAGGGCGCCTCGGGGCTTTACAACCTGATGCGCAACCTTGGCGGCGCGGTGGGGCTGGCGCTGATCAACACGCTGCTCAGCGACCGGCGCGCGCTGCACACCGCCCGGCTGGACGAGGCGCTGACATGGTCCAACCCCGAGGCGCTGCGGCAGCTTGACCAGATGGCCGCCACTCTGTCGGCGCAGGGGCTGGACGGCGCGCAGGGGGCGCTGGCGCAGCTGGCACAGCGTGTGGCGGGGCAGGCGGTGGTGATGTCCTTCATCGATGTCTTCCTGCTGCTGACCCTGCTGTTTGTGGGGCTTGCCGTCATGGCGCTGGCGATGAAGCCGCCCGCCCGCGGCGCCAAACCGCCCGCGCATTGACGGCGGGCAGGGCAGGGCAGGGGGCGCTGCCAGCACGGCGGCGCCCCGATCACGCGCGGATCGCGGAAAAGTCAGAAACGTAGTTGACTAAAAAACTCAACCTCTGCTAAGCCCCTCCCGTCGCCGGCAGACGGGCCGGCGCCGACAGGCCAGGTTTTTCCCAGCAATCGGATCATAAAGTTGCGGGTGCTGTCTTGGGGCGGCGCTCCGCTGTGAATATGGCGTCGGGGCGTGTCCCCGGCGGAAAGCGGGACAGGACCATGACACACAGGATCACCTTCGCCGGGCGGTTGCGTTCGGGCTGCGCGGCGCTGCCGCTGATGCTTGCCTCCACTCCGGTGCTGGCGCAGGATCTCAGCCTTGATGACGCCTATCTGGGCGAAATCGTCATCTCGGCCACCGGGTTCGAACAGCAGATCGCCGACGCCCCCGCCACGATCACCGTCATTTCCTCGGAAGAGATCGAGGGCCGCTCCTATAGCGGCATCACCGACATTCTGGACACCATCCCCGGCATTTCCATCGAATCAAGCGGCTCGGGCAAGCTGCCCGGATCAAGCTCGATCAACATTCGCGGCTTTGGCGAGGATTACATCCTGTTCCTTGTCGATGGCAAACCCGTCGGCGACAGTCAGGATGCCTATTACAACGGCTGGGGCAGCGGCCAGCGCACCCAGCTTCTGCCGCCCCCCGCCATCATCGACCGGATCGAGGTGATCCGTGGCCCGATGTCGTCGCTTTATGGATCCGCTGCCTCGGGCGGGGTCATCAACATCATCACCAAACCCACGGCGGATGTCTGGACCGGCACGCTGTCGGTGGGCCAGACCCTGCAGGAAGACGGCAAATCCTCGGATTCGCTGCAGACCAACTATTACCTGACCGGGCCGCTGGTGAAGGACCGTCTGGGGCTGAGCTTTTACGGATCCACCTTCGACCGCGCCTCCGACAAATACGAGGGCGGGTTTTCCGGCATCGAACGGCGCACCAATGGCGTGCGGCTGACCTGGCAGATGACCGAAGCGCAGGATCTGGATCTGGATTACAGCAAGTCGCGGCAGACCACGACGCGCGATCTGGACAACGGCACCACCGAAACCGATGTGAACACCACCCGGCACGATGTGGCGCTGAGCCACCAGCTGCGCTGGCAGAACGGGTTCGAGACCACCTCCTTCCTCAAGAAAGAGCGGGTGGAGATCGACGAGGGCAGCAACCTGTCCTCCTTCGAGCAGCTGAATTTCAACAGCAAGACGCTGATGATCTTCGGCGCCCACAAGATGACCGCAGGCCTTGATTACAAGCTGGAAAAGACCTTCCACGACGCTGACCGCTTTCCGGGATCGATCAACACCGATCTGGAACGCTGGCATGCCTCGCTGTTTGTCGAGGACGAGATCAGCCTGACCGACGATTTCACCCTGACGCTGGGCGGGCGTTATGACGAGAACGAGAAGTTCGGCGACAACTTCACGCCGCGCATCTATGGCGTCTGGCATCTGCGCGACACGCTGA
The DNA here is from genome assembly GCF_900100085.1 of Salipiger marinus. Lineage (GTDB taxonomy): Bacteria > Pseudomonadota > Alphaproteobacteria > Rhodobacterales > Rhodobacteraceae > Salipiger > Salipiger marinus. Next base: position 268,825 of record NZ_FNEJ01000004.1, on the reverse strand, counting down.
CCCTGAAGGGCGGCGTCAGCGGCGGCTATACCGTGCCCGCACTGAAACGCACCGATGACGGCATCGTGGAACAGGCGGGCCGGGGCCGGGGCTGGGACAAGGGCAACAGCAGCCTGCAGCCCGAGGAAAGCACCAATTACGAGCTTGGCATGGTCTGGACGCCGCGCAGCGACCTGCAGCTGGGGCTGACCGCCTATCACACCAAGTTCACCGACAAGATCGACAAGGAACGCATCTGCGACAGCCCCGACACCAATGGCGACGGCACCGTGGACGAGGCCGAATGGAGCTGCGTCTATAACGGCGAGACCCGGCAGTGGATCAACCAGTATGTGAACCTTGACGAGGCCGAGATTCAGGGGGTCGAGGCGACGCTGGACTATCGCTGGCGCGATCTTGACGTGACCGCGAATTACACATGGTCCGACAGCGAGATCACCTCGGGCGTCAACAAGGGCGAACGGCTGAACGCGCTGCCGCAGCACATGGTCAATCTCGGGCTCGACTGGCAGGCCAATGACCGGCTGTCGCTGTGGAGCAAGGTCAAATTCAAAAGCGAGACCAACGAGGAAGCCAGCAGTGACCGGGTGCCCGGCTACACCATCGTGGATCTGGGCGCGACCTATGATTTCAACGACAGCATCCAGGGCAATTTCGGCATCTACAACGCCTTCGACAAGCAGATCACCAGCGAGGATTACGGCTCGCTGCTGGACGGACGGCGCTATTTCGTCGGCCTGACGGCCCGGTTCTGAGACAGGGGGCAGGCGTGGCGTTTCCCTCCGCCGCCCTCTCTCCACGAAGCGCCGTCACCCTCCGGGTGGCGGCGGCTTTGGTCGGGGGGTACGGGCTGGCCAATCTGACCGTGCTGGCCTGCCGCCTGCTGCCGCTTGCGGGGCAGGACGGCGCGCGGCTTGGCGCGATGCTGGCCTTCATGGTCTTTGCGCTGGTCCCGGTCTGGGTCTTTTCCATCCGCAGCCCGGCCCGCATGGCGGCGGGGCTGGTCCTGCCTGCGGCGGCGCTGGTGCTGCTGCTCTGGTTTTTTGGGGGGCTGTCGTGAAACAGGGCTTTCGCCAGAACATGGCCTGGCTGCACACATGGACGGGGCTGGTTCTGGGCTGGCTGCTGTTCGCGGTCTTCCTGACCGGGACGCTCGCCTATTTCCGCAGCGAGATCACGCTGTGGATGACGCCGGAACTGCACGCCGCGCGGCCCGGGCAGGCGCCCGCACAGCTGGCACTGGACCGGCTGGCGGAACTGGCGCCGGAGGCCGACAGCTGGTCGGTGACGCTGCCCTCGGAACGCAGCCCGGTGCTGGGGCTGTCATGGCGCGATCCGGGCCAGCCGCAGCAGCGCGGCGCGGGGCAGGTGATGGATCCCGCCACCGGTGCCCTGCTGACCCCGCGCGACACGGCGGGCGGCAATTTCCTCTACCGCTTCCATTTCGAACTGCACGGGCTGCCGCGCGAGGCTGCGCGCTGGATCGTTGGCGTCGCCACCATGGCCATGTTCGTGGCGATCCTGAGCGGGGTCATCACCCACAAGAAGATCTTCAAGGACTTCTTCACCTTCCGCCCCAGAAAGGGCCAGAGGTCTTGGCTTGATCTGCACAACATGACCGCCGTGCTGGCGCTGCCCTATCACCTGATGATCACCTATTCGGGGCTGCTGCTGTTCACCGCCACGCTGCTGCCCTTCGTGGTCGAAGGCCGCACCCGTCAGGCCGCGCCGCGGACCGACCCGCCGCCCGCCCTGACCGCGCCCGCGCCGCTGGTCCCCATCGCCCCTCTGCTGGCCGAGGCGCAGGCCCGCTGGGACATGCCCGCTGGCCGCATCAGCGTCGAGGGGCGCCTGAGCGCGCGGCCAGAGATCACCCTGTCGCCCGCGCGCAATGACAGTCTTGCCACGCAGGGCGGCGGCGGGGGAGGGGGCGCGCGCCTGCGCTTTGACGGCACCACCGGCGCGCTGCTGGAGGAAACCCTGCCGCCCCGGGTCAGCGCGATCACCGCGACCCACAACGTGCTGGGCGCGCTGCATCGCGGGCGTTTCGCCGATACCGACCTGCGCTGGCTGTTCTTCCTGTCGGGCCTTGCGGGCACGGTCATGGTGGGCACCGGGCTGCTGCTCTGGACCGCGAAGCGCGGCATGAAACACGCCAAATCCGGTGTCACGCCTCTGGGCTTCCGGCTGGTGGAGCGGCTGAATGTCGGCGGCATCGCCGGGCTGTCGCTGGCCACGGCGGGGTATTTCTGGGCCAACCGTCTGCTGCCCGTCCGCCTTGACCAGCGGGCGGAGGCCGAGATTGCCGTGTTTTTCGCGCTTTGGGCTGCGGCGGTGCTGCACCCGTTCCTGCGCGGTCCCGCGCGGGCATGGCCCGAACAGCTGGGGCTGACCGCGCTGCTGCTGCTGGGGCTGCCGCTGCTCAACCCGGCCACGGGGGGTGCGGGCCTGCCGCAGGCGGTGGCACAGGGCAGCTGGATCCTTGCCAGCTTCGATCTGGCGGCGCTGGTCTGCGGCGCGGCCTATGCGCTGGCGTGGTGGTATGCCGGTCCGCGCAAACGCCGCCTGCCCAGCCCGGCGCCGCGCCTGCGCGCGCCACGCATCGCGGGGGAATGACCATGGCGGGATGGCTGTCGCTGCTCTTGTGCTACGCGGGCTTTGCTGCGCTGGCCTGCGCCATGCCCCGGCATTTTGCCCAGCTCACCGGGCGGCGGGGTGCGCCGCTGCGGCCCCGGCTCTGGCAGGGGGCGGGGGCGCTGCTGCTGGCGCTGTCGCTTTGGGCGGCGCTCGATCAGTGGGGGCGGGGGCTGGGCCTGACCGCATGGGCGGGGATCCTGACGCTGGCCGCCCTTGCGCTTGGCCTGCTGCTGACCGGGATCGAGGAGCGGGCGCCGCGCCTGCTGCTGGTGCTGCCCGCCCTGCTTGTGGCGGGGCTTATGCTGGCGGCGGCGTAAACCGGGGCGCCACATCGCGCATCCAGTCCTGCCCGCCCGCCGTCACGGCGGCATAGACGGCGGCGCCGATCGCCTCGCCCGTATCGGTATGCAGGCCCGCGTAATCCTGCCCGCCTTCGGGGGCGGCCACGACGATGCAGTCCGTGCCGGTGCCGGTGGCGATGCCCCCCGGCAAACGCAGCCCCAGATCCATCACGGCGGCGGTGCGCGCCTGCGTGGCGATGCTCAGCGCCTCCAGCAGGCCGGTGTCGCTGAGCGGCGCATCCAGCTGCAGGGCAAGGTTGATGGTGCCCCAGCGGCTTGGGTCGCGGGGCACGCGATGCCCCACCCGTTCGGCATTGGACAGGCCCACCGTGGCAAGGCAGAACGCCCCCGGCACCGCAGCGCTGCGATGGCTGGTCACATCGCGCGAGGTCAGCAGCACCACCGCATCCGCCGCACCAAGCGCGTCAAGTTCGGCGGCGAGCCATGCGCGCACGTCCAGATCGGGCGGCAGATCGGCATTGCGCACCTCGCGCCACAGGATGCGCCGCGCCCGGACATAGCCGGGACGGTTCAGCGCCCAGCTCAGCACCCGCAGCTCTGCCCCCAGATCAAGGCTCAGCCATGGCGCATTCAGGGTGACGGCGGGCAGGGCAGCACCTCCAGCGGTTGAAAGACCGGGCCCTGCGGCGTGTCGGCAAAATGCGCGCTGACCCGGAACACCCGGGCGACCAGATCGGGGGTCAGCACCTCGCGGGGCGGGCCATCCGCCACCAGCCGCCCATGGTCCAGCACCAGAAGCCGGGTGCAGTGCCGCACCGCCAGCCCCAGATCATGCAGCGACACGATCACGCCGCGCCCTTCGGCGGCCAGCGTCGCAAAGACGGTCATCGTGGCGATCTGGTGTTCCGGATCCAGCCCCGCGATGGGTTCATCGGCCAGCAGCAGCGGCGTGTCCTGCGCCAGCGCACGCGCGATCAGCACCCGCGCCTGTTCGCCGCCCGAAAGCCGCGTGGCGGTGCGCGGCCGCAGCGGTCCCAGACCCAGCGCGTCCAGCGCATGATCGACGGCGACACGGTCCGCAGCGCCCATGCGCCGCCCCGGTCCCAGATGCGGCAGGCGGCCGAGCCCCACCAGCGTTTCCACGCTGACCGGCCATGCGATCTCTCGCGTCTGCGGCAGCCATGCGGCGGCACGGGCGCGGGCGGGCTCGGGCAGGGCCGCCAGAGAGGAGTGCCCCTCATGCGCCACCAGCCCCAGCGCCGTGCGCAGCAGCGTGGTCTTGCCCGCGCCATTGGGGCCGATCACCCCCACCAGTTCGCCCGCGCCCACCGACAGCGTGATGTCGCGCAGCACGGCGCGGTCCCGGCGGGTGACAGAGATCCGGTCCAGTGTCAGCAGGGTCATGCGCGCTCTCCCCGGCTGCGCCAGATCAGGTGCAGGAACAGCGGCGCGCCCACCAGTGCCGTCAGCACCCCCAGCTTCAGGTCGCGGTCGGGCAGCACCAGCCGCACCGCGATGTCGGCGGCGGTCAGCATCGCCGCCCCGCCAAGCGCCGAGGCCCAGAGCAGCGGCGCGGGCCGCCCGCCGGTGGCGCGGCGCAGCAGATGCGGCACCACCAGCCCGACAAAGCCGATGGATCCCGCCACCGCCGTGGCCGCCCCCACCACCAGCGCCGTGCCGATCACCAGCCCCAGCCGCAGCCGGGCGGGGCGCACCCCCATGGCCGCCGCCGCATCCTCGCCCAGCGTCAGCGCGTCCAGCCCGCGCCCGAGGCTCAGCAGCAGCGCCATGCCGACCGCCAGCAGCGGCAGCGCCAGCCAGAGATGGGTCATCGACCGGTCGGCCAGCGATCCCATGGTCCAGAACACGATTTCATTGGCGGCATAGGGGTTGGGCGACAGGTTCAGCACCAGCGAGGTCAGCGCCCCGGCCAGCGCCGAGATGGCGATGCCCGCAAGGATCAGCGTCAGCGCGCCGCCTCCCGGTCCCGCCAGCACCAGCACCAGCGCCACCCCCACCAGCGCGCCCGCCAGCGCCGACAGCGGCAGGCCCAGCGTCAGGCTGCCCGCGATCCCGGTCTGGATCGCCAGCACCGCGCCAAGTGCGGCTGATCCCGACACGCCGATCAGGCCGGGATCGGCCAGCGGGTTGCGCAGATAGCCCTGCATCGCCGCCCCGGCCAGCCCCAGCCCGGCGCCGATCAGCGGCGCCAGCAGCGCGCGCGGCAGACGGATTTCGCGCATGACCATGCCAAGCGGCCCGTCGCTGCCAAACACCAGCGCGCGCAGGCTTTCGCCCGCGCCGACCTCTGCGGGGCCGGTCAGCAGCGACAGCGTGACCAGCGCCAGAACGGTCAGGGACAGACCCAGCACCAGTTTCATTCCGTATCCTCCAGGGCGCGGCGCAGGCGCGCCGTGTCTTCCATGGCGCGCAGCACATGCGGGGTGCCGCAGACCCAGTCGGCATCGGTCACCGCCGCCATGGGCATCTGCGCGCGCAGCGCCGCCACCACGGGATGCGCCATGATGTCTTCGGACCGCGATCCGCCGGGATAGGGCTGGCTGGTCAGCACCGCATCGGGGGCGGCCAGCGCCAGCAGTTCCAGCGGGATCACCCCGCCGCGGGTCAGCCCCAGCTCCGCCGCCACATTGGCAAAGCCCGCCGCCTCCAGAATTTCGCCGCCCAAGGTGTTGCCGCCCAGCGTATAGCCATTGGGGAAATAGAGCGCTGCGCGCGGCGGGGTGGCGGCTGGGTCGTGCAGCGTGGCAAGCCGCGCCTCGAATTCGGCCAGCAGTGCTGTCGCCTGCTCTTCGCGGCCCAGCACCTCGCCCATGCGGGCCAGATGGGCGCGCATGTCGTCAAGCCCGGTCACCGGGGCGAATTGCGCGACCGGGATCCCCAGCCGTTCCAGCATCGAGACGGTGGCGCCCGCGGTATAGCTGCCTGCCAGCACCAGATCGGGGCGCAGCAGATAGACCTCTTCGGCGCCGCCATGGTTGAGCGGCCAGTGCTCGGCCTGCTGCGCCATGGCGGAACTGCGCGGATCACGCGCCAGATGCGACACCGACAGCAGCTGCCCCGGCGCGGCAAGCAGCATCGCCATCTGGTCGGTGCACAGGTTGATGGAGACGACGCGCAATGGCGCCGCCTCGCTGGCGGGCGGCAGGGCACAGAGCCCCGCCGCCAGCATCAGGGCCTCAAAACTCCGACGAAAGCCCGACATAGACCGCACGTCCCCGGTTGGCATAGCCCCAGACCTCCACCGCATCCTTGTCGAACAGGTTCGTCACCCGCCCCGTCAGGGTCAGCCGGTCGTTCAGCGCATAGCGCGCCGCCACGTCCACCGTGGTGAAGGCGGGCAGTTCCTCGACCCCTTGATCGCCCCAACTGGTTTTGCCGTAATTCCCCGCGACATGACGCAGGTCGGCGGTGACGGTGCCGCGCCCGTCAAAGGCGGCCAGCGTGGCGCCCAGCGTCAGCTCGTGTTCGGGGCTCCGCACCTCGACGCTGCCATCGGGATTTTCCGCGTTCAGCCACGTATAGCCAAGCCGCAGCCCCAGCGCATCGGTCGCCTGCACCTGACCCGAAACCTCGACGCCCTCGCGGGTGCTTTCGCCGGACTGGTTGATGAAGCTGATGCCGCCACCCGGCAGCGAAACCTCGGTGATCTCGTCGGCCAGGTTTTCGCGGAAATAGGTCAGATCGACCGTGCCGCGCCCGGACAGCACCGGAAGCTCCACGCCCAGATCCCAGCCCGTGTTGATTTCCGGCGTCAGATCGGGGTTGCCGACATAGCCATAACTCTCGGCGTAAAGGTCGAAATAGGACGGGTTGACGACCCCCTTGCCGCCGGAGGCATGCAGCCGCATCCCGTTCTCCAGCTGCCATGACAGGCCCAGCGTCCAAGTGGTGATGTCGTCGAAGCGGGTGTTGTCATCATGCCGCAGGCCCGCCTGAAGGTCGAAACCCTCGAACAGGCGGCCTCGATACTCCAGGGCCAGCGAGGACGTCTCGCGTTCGTATTCGGGATTGCTGGAACTGTCGTCGCGTTCCCATTCCAGCAGCGTGTTCAGCAGATGATCGGTCTGCGCCACATCCCGCCCGTCGAGCGCAAAGCTCAGCCGGTATTTGGCCGCATCGGTGCGGGTGTTGGTGGGGCTGCCGCCGTCATAGCTCTGGGCATTGCGCGTGGTCTCTAAGCTCAGTCGCTGCGCCAGCGCGCTGCCGGGGGTGGCGTATTCGCCAAAGAGGCCCGCCGTGGTTTCCCAGCGGTTGCTGTAGGGTTTTTTGTCGTCCACGACGTAATCATCCGGCCCGGTCGGGGTCCAGCTGTTGGAATCATACTCATAGTCTTCCCGAGACCGACGCAGGGTGAAGCCCAGTTTCAGCGCATCGCCGATCATGTGATCCCCCGACAGGATCGCGGTGCCGCGGTTGATGCCATCCTTTTCGCCGCCGTCCCCGGAAGTGTCGAAGCCCTCGTCCTCGGCATAGGCCAGCGACAGCGACACGCCGCCGCGTGCGCTGCGATTGGCGGCAAAGGCGCTGGCGCTCCAGCCCTGACCGACGCCGATTTCCAGCGTGCTGCGCAGGGTGCGGCCCTCGCTGCCCTTGCGGGTGATGATGTTGATGACCCCCGCCGAGGCATCCGAGCCGTAGAACACCGACTGCGGCCCGCGCAGCACCTCGATCCGTTCGATATTCGCGGTCTCAAGCCCGCTCAGCGCGTAGTTGCCATCGCCTGCCGCCGCTTCGATGCCGTCGATCAGGATCAGCGTATGGGCGGCCTCGGCGCCCCGGATGCGCACGGCGGTCAGGCTGCTGCCAGAGCTTGTGACCGACAGGCCGGGCATGGCGCGCAGCGCGTCCTGCACGGTGGCGATGCCCCGCTCCTCGATCTCGGCGCGGGTCAATACGGTGGAGGCGCGGCCATAGCGGTCGGCGGCGATCTCGCTTAGCCCGCCGGACAGCACGATTTCGCCCAGATCATAGGCGTCCTGTGCCAGCAGGGGCAGGGGGGTCAGCAGGGTGGAGGCGGCCAGCGCCGCCAGCAGATGGGTCCGGGTCATTGTCTTGTCCCTCAGACGCGGCCCGTTCAGGGTCCGCGCGATTCCGGTCTGACCTGCGGGGGACAGAGTCTTCCCGCAGATGGCGAAGACACCGCGGCGGAAGACGTTCCGCAGCCCGACATGCGCCCCGCAGTCGGACAGGGTGTTGCTTCGGCAGGTCTCCTGACTTGCGGGTCATCGCTCGACCGGACCTTCCCACCCTTGCGGGCAGTGGCATGTCCCGGCGTCGCTCGCCGCTTACAGTTGCGGGGGCAGTCGCGGATTTGGCGCTTATGGCGCCGCACCACGTTCCCTTTTACCCGGACAGTCGCCTGCCCGGACCGAAGCTGCCCCAGATAGACCCCCGATCACCCGGCTGTAAAGGTGGATTCTGCGGCTGCAAAAACAGCCATGCCATTCGCGCAAACCCGCTTCCACGCAGATGCTCACGCCAGATATTGACGTCAGCACCCGCATGCTATCAATATGCAGTTGTCTTGGTGCCCGTGACTCGCGGGTGAAAATGGGAAGCCGGTGCGAGCAATCCAGTCCGGCACTGCCCCCGCAACTGTGAGCAGCGAACCGCGGCCGAACACGTCACTGGCCCATGGGCCGGGAAGGCTGGCCCGGTGTCCGAGCTGCAAGTCAGGAGACCTGCCAAGACGCTGAAATCACTCCGGACGGCGGGTCCGGAACGTGCGGCAAAAGCGTGGCCTCCAAAAGCCGCGCCTGCCTGCGTCTCCGCCGTTCGGGCCCAGACCGACCTGACACCTGACCCTGCGGAGACCGCCATGACCATCATCGTCTATTCCAAGCCCGCCTGCGTGCAATGCACCGCCACCACCCGGGCGCTGGCCGCCCGCGGGCTGGAGTTCGAACTGGTCGACCTGACCGAGGATGCGCAGGCGCTGGCCCGCGTCACCGAACTGGGCTACCGGCAGGCCCCCGTGGTCATGGCCGGAGACGACCATTGGGCGGGCTTCCGTCCCGACAAGATCGGCGCGCTCAGCTGAGCGCATGGGCGGGCTGGTCTATTACTCCTCGCGGTCGGGCAACACCCACCGCTTCGTGACCCGGCTGGGGATCGCCGCCGCGCGGATCCCCATTTCGCCCGGCGACCCCATGCCCGCCCCTTCGCAGCCCTTCGTGCTGGTCCTGCCCACCTATGCCGATGGCGAAGGGCGGGGCGCGGTGCCAAAACAGGTGATCCGGTTCCTGAACGACCCGGACCGCCGCCAGAAGCTGCGCGGCGTCATCGCCGCGGGCAACCGCAATTTCGGGACAACCTTCGCCCTTGCGGGTGATGTGGTGGCGCAGAAATGCGCCGTCCCCGTGCTTTATCGTTTCGAACTGGCGGGATCAGAGACCGACCTCGCCCGCGTCACAGAAGGATTGGACAGGTTTTGGAAAGCGCAACTCTCGACCGTGATCTGACGACAGCCGCGCCCGCCAAGGCTGTGCCCGCCGAATGGCAGGGCATGGACCACCACGCGCTGAACGCCATGCTCAACCTCTATGACGAGCACGGCAAGATCCGCTTTGACGCCGACCGGATGGCGGCGCGTCAGTATTTCCTGACGCATGTCAACCAGAACACCGTCTTCTTCCATTCGCTGGAGGAAAAGCTGCGCTATCTGGTGGAGGAGGGCTATTACGAGCCCGCCGTGCTGGAGCAGTATGACGAGGCCTTCATCGCCGAGATCTGGCGCGCGGCCTTCGCGCAGAAATTCCGCTTCCCGACCTTCCTTGGCGCGTTCAAGTATTACACCAGCTACACGCTGAAAACGCGCGACGGCAAACGCTATCTGGAGCGGTTCGAGGACCGCGTGGTCATGGTGGCGCTGGCGCTGGCGCGGGGCGACCGCACGCTTGCCCTGCAGCTGATGACCGAAATGCTGGCAGGCCGTTTCCAGCCCGCCACGCCGACCTTCCTCAATGCCGGCAAGGCGCAGCGCGGCGAGCTGATTTCCTGCTTCCTGCTGCGGCTTGAGGACAACATGGAATCCATCGGGCGCGGCATCAACTCCGCCCTGCAGCTGTCGAAGCGCGGCGGCGGCGTGGCCCTGATGCTGACCAACATCCGCGAGCATGGCGCCCCGATCAAGGGCATCGAAAACCAGTCCTCCGGCGTCATCCCCATCATGAAGCTGCTGGAGGATTCCTTCAGCTATGCCAACCAGCTGGGCGCGCGGCAGGGGGCGGGGGCGGTCTATCTGAACGCCCACCATCCCGACATCCTGCGCTTTCTGGACACCAAGCGCGAAAATGCCGACGAGAAAATCCGCATCAAGACGCTGAGCCTTGGCGTGGTCATCCCCGACATCACCTTTGAACTCGCGAAGAAAAACGAGGACATGTATCTGTTCTCGCCGCATGATGTGGCGCGGGTCTATGGCAAGCCGCTGTCGGAAATCTCGGTGACCGAGCAGTATCACGCGATGGTCGACAACCCGAAGATCCGCAAGAAAAAGATCAATGCCCGCGCCTTCTTCCAGACGCTGGCCGAGATCCAGTTCGAAAGCGGCTATCCCTACATCATGTTCGAGGACACGGTGAACCGCGCCAATCCGGTGGCCGGGCGCATCAGCATGTCCAACCTGTGTTCCGAGATCCTGCAGGTGAACGAGGCATCGGAATTCAACGACGATCTCAGCTACAGCCATATGGGCACCGACATTTCCTGCAACCTCGGCTCGCTCAACATCGCCAAGGCCATGGATGGCGGCGATCTGGGGGCCACGGTCGAGGCGGCGGTGCGCGCGCTCAACGCCGTGTCGGAAATGTCGGCGATCGATTCCGTGCCCTCGATCCGGCGCGGCAATGACGAAAGCCATGCCATCGGGCTGGGGCAGATGAACCTGCACGGCTTTCTGGCGCGCGAGCGCATCCAGTATGGCAGCACTGAAGGCATCGACTTCACCAGCATCTACTTTGCCACCGTGCTGTTCCACTGCCTGCGCGCGTCGAACGCGCTGGCCCGCGAACGCGGCGCCAGCTTCAAGGGCTTTGCCGCCTCGCGCTATGCCGATGGCAGCTTCTTCGACAAATACACCACGCGCGACTGGCTGCCCGAGACCGAGGCCGTCAAAGCCGTGTTCGACCGTTTCGGCGTGCATGTGCCCACTCGTCAGGACTGGGCCGCGCTGAAAGAGGACGTGATGCGCGACGGGCTGTGGAACCGCAACCTGCAGGCGGTGCCGCCCACCGGCTCGATCAGCTACATCAACTATGCCACCGCCTCGATCCACCCGATCACCTCCAAGATCGAGATCCGCAAGGAAGGCAAGATCGGTCGGGTCTATTACCCTGCCCCCTACATGACCAACGACAATCTGGAATATTACCGCGACGCCTACGAAATCGGCCCCGAGCCGATCATCGACACCTATGCGGCGGCGACCGAGCATGTGGATCAGGGCCTGTCGCTGACGCTGTTCTTCAAGGACACCGCCAGCACCCGCGACATCAACCGCGCGCAGATCCATGCGTGGAAGAAGGGCGTCAAGACCATCTACTACATCCGCCTGCGCCAGATGGCCCTTGAAGGCACCGAGGTGCAGGGCTGCGTGTCCTGTTCGCTGTAATCCCGTGACCCCTGTTTTGCGCCCCATCGGAGGCCCCGCATGAAAGATCTTGCCCCGCACCGCGCCGTGCCCCGCGCCATCAACTGGAACCGCCTGCAGGACGACAAGGATCTGGAGATCTGGAACCGCCTGACGGTGAATTTCTGGCTGCCGGAAAAGATGCCGCTGTCGAACGACATCCAGAGCTGGTCGCACCTGACCGAGCAGGAGCAGACGCTGACCATCCGCGTCTTCACCGGGCTGACGCTGCTCGACACCATCCAGAACAGCGTCGGCGCGCCCGCGCTGATGGCCGATGCCGTCACCCCGCATGAAGAGGCGGTGCTGACCAACATCGCCTTCATGGAGGCGGTGCATGCGCGCAGCTATTCGTCGATCTTCTCCACGCTCTGCTCCACCCGCGAGGTGGACGAGGCCTTCCGCTGGTCCGAGGAGAACCCGCATCTGCAGCGCAAGTCGCGGCTGATCCTTGACGAATACGACGCCACCGCCAACCCGCTGCGCCGCAAGGTGGCAAGCGTGTTTCTGGAAAGCTTCCTGTTCTATTCGGGCTTCTACCTGCCGATGCACTGGTCAAGCCGCGCCCGGCTGACCAACACCGCCGACCTGATCCGGCTCATCATCCGCGACGAGGCGGTGCATGGCTATTACATCGGCTACAAGTTCCAGCGCGCCATGGAGCGGCTGACCGAGGCCGAGCGCGCCGAGATCAAGGATTTCGCCTTTGCGCTGCTGTTCGATCTTTACGAGATCGAAAGCCGCTACACCGAAAGCCTGTATGATCCGCTGGGCCTGACCGAGGACGTGAAGAACTTCCTGCATTACAACGCCAACAAGGCGCTGCAGAATCTGGGCTTCGAAGGGCTGTTCCCGGACGAGCTGTGCCGGGTGAACCCCGCGATCATGGCCGCGCTCAGCCCCAATGCCGACGAGAACCACGATTTCTTCTCGGGCAGCGGGTCGTCCTATGTCATCGGCAAGGCGGTGGCCACCGAAGACGAAGACTGGGATTTCTGATCCCTCGAAACAGAAAGGCGGGGGGAGTTCCCCCGCCGCTTGCAGTTGATCGTGCAGCATGGAAATGTCAGCTGAGAGCCCATTGTGCCGGACTTTTCAGGAACGACCAAAGCGCGTGGGTTTCAACTCTCCATGGAGATTTCTTTGACCTCGTCGCCGGAAAACCGAACCGACAATAGGTAGTCGGTCACGCTGCCCGGGAGGCTGAAATCGAACACATCGACTGTGCCATCGTCCTCAGAGCTCCAAGAATGTACAAAGACCAATGAATCGACGATCTGGGTCGCTTCCGGCGTTGTGCTTCCATAGGTGCTTGAGAAGTATTCCGGTTCAAGTTCGGCCAAGTGATGTTCTAAAAACAAGGTCACGTTATCCTCGCCTTCCGGCTTTCCAATCAGCGATTTGATCGCCTCGCGTGCTGTAGTTTCGTATTCGTCGTTGCTCATCTCAATTGCCGATCTTGCCGTGACAGACAGGCGCAACTCTCAAACAAAGTTGGACTCTGTGCAAGCCTCTTCCTCCGACGTCATCCTCACCGTCCGCTTTGTCCGCTTAACTGACATCCGACCCAGAAGCTCCCGAAGACCTCTTCGGGAGCTTCTGTTCAATATGGCGTCGTGCCGCTAAGCTTGGGCGCTTCAGGCTGCACCCTTTGCTGAAAGCCGGGGGAAAATCCCCCGCCTTTTTGGGTCAGGCCTCGACCTCGACCCGGCCCATGGGCTGGGAACAGCAGGCGAGGATATAGCCGTCCTCGATGTCCTCGTCGGTGATGCCGCCGTTATGGACCATGTGAACCTGCCCCGACAGCTTGCGGATCCGGCAGGTGCCGCAGACACCGAAGGTGCAGCCCGAGGGGATGTTCAGCCCCGCCGCGCGGGCGGTGGCAAGGATTGTGTCGCCTTCGGTGCAGCTTTGCGTGACGCCGGACAGGCTGAATTCCACCTCTGCCTTTGCGGCGTCATCGGGCACCACGTCATCGGCGGTGGGTTCGGCCTGCTCTTCCGCCAGCGAGGGGTGGAAGCTTTCCTGATGGTAGCGGGCCATGTCATAGCCAAGCCCGGTCAGCGCGTCGCGCACCGCCTGCATGAACGGCTCCGGCCCGCAGCAGAACACCTCGCGCTCCAGATAGTCGGGCGCCATGAGACCCAGCATCAGCTGGTTCAGAAAGCCCTGATAGCCGGTCCATGGCTGGTAACGGTCGGAATCCTCCACCACCCAGCGCAGCTTGATGCCGTCCACCCGGCTGGCGATATGTTCCAGCCGTTCGCGGAACACGATGTCCGACGGGCGGCGCGCGCAGTTGATGAACACCACATCCGGGATCCGGCCCAGATCATACATGTAGGTCGTCATCGACATCATCGGCGTAATGCCCGACCCCGCCGAGATGAACAGGTATTTCTCTGCCGGGTGGTGATGCGAGGTGAAGCTGCCCAAGGGCCCGGTGGCGCGGATGCGCATTCCCGGGCGCAGGGTGTCCAGCATCCAGCGCGTGCCGATGGATCCCTTCTGCGCCTTCACCGTCACGGTGATCGACAGCGGCCGCGAGGGCGAGGAGGAGATGGTATAGGTCCGGTAGAGCGGACCGCCCGGCACTGGCAGTTCCAGCGTCACGAACTGTCCGGGCAGATAGGCAAAGAGCGCGCCCGAAGGCGCCACGAAGCAGAAGGTGGCCACGTCCGGCGCTTCGGGGATGACCGAGACGCATTCCAGCATCTCGGTCGCATCCCAGTAGCGCACCGCGGCCCCGGGCAGGGGCAGGGGAACGGTCATTCCGCCGCCATCCGCGCCGGGGTCAGGCGGTGCTGCAGCGTGGTGCAATACCAGTCGACGAACTGCAGCACGCCGTCTTCGTGGATCGCCGAATAGGGTCCGGGTTCGTAGGCGGGCGAATTGATGCCCATCTGGTTGTCCTCGACCACGCGGCGGTCTTCGTCATTGGTGGCGATCCAGACCTCGGTCAGGCGCTGCAGGTCGTAATCGACGCCCTCGACCGCGTCCTTGTGCACGAGCCACGTGGTCTGCACCTCGGTTTCGGTGGGCGACAGCGGCGTGACGCGGAAGGTGATGGAATGGTCGGACAGGAAGTGGTTCCACGTGGTGGGGTAGTGGAACTTCATCAGTGATCCGGCATCCAGATAGGGCACCCGGCCCAGACGTTTGGTCGCGGCGATCTTGCCGTCCATGGTGTAGCTCTGCACCCCGTCCAGCAGCGGCATCCGCGCCAGCCGGTATTGCCCGTCCGCCGAGATGCGGAAGCGCGACGGCGCCCCCACCGCTTCCAGCCGCGAAAAATGCTCCTCGACCTTGGGGGGGAAGCTGCCATCGGCCTTCACGCCGGTGATGGTCGGATCCTCGGGATAGGTGCGGCAGAGCGAGGGGTGGTTGCCCGCGCAGTGATAACATTCGCGGTTGTTTTCCCAGACCAGCTTCCAGTTGCCCTTTTCCACGATGGTGGACTGATAGGCGACCTTGGCATCGTTCAGGTCATGCGGGGCCAGATAGGGGGCGGCCATGGCCGCGAAGGCGTCGAAATCCGGCGCATGGTCTGCAAGGCAGATATAGACCAGCCCCGCGACTTCGCGGCAGTGCACGGTCTTCAGCCCATGGGCGGAGGGGTCGAATTCCGGCCCCATGTCGCGGGCCCACAGCAGCTTGCCGTCCAGTTCATAGGTCCACTGGTGATAGGGGCAGACCAGCTTGGCCACATGGCCAGCAGCGCCCTTGCACAGGATCGAGCCGCGATGGCGGCAGCTGTTGTGAAAGGCGCGGATCTGCTGGTCGCGGCCCCGCACAAGGATCAGCCCGTAACCGCCGACGCGGTGGGTGATGTAGGATCCGGGCTTTGGCATCGTGCAAGCGGGCGCGACGAACAGCCAGTCCGTCTGGAAAATGCGCGCCATATCCAGCGCAAAGATGTCGGGATCGCAGTAGAACGCCTGATCGAGCGCATGACCGGGCTTGCGCCGGTGCAACAGGGACAGGGCTTTGGCGTCAGCTTCCATGGCCGAACTCCGATGCCGGGAGGGTTTCCCGGGTGAGGCTGAAGCCCCGGACAGAAGCGGCCCCGTCAGGAATCCTGCCGACGCCGTCCCGCCCGTGGCGGTGGGACAGGCGGTCGGGACACGGTGGCCGGTGGCCAGCTTTTTGCCGCGCCCGATCTTGCCGTCACCATACCGTCATGGGGTCGATTCCGCGTGCCGATTGCGACACTGCACCAAACGAAACAGACCTCTGCCCTGTCGGGATCAGACCTGCGGCAGGATCAGCAGTTCGGCGGTGATGCAGATGCGGTTGCGCCCCTCGGCCAGCCGCCCGGCATGGGGATGCCCGTCAAAGCCGGTGGCCACGGCCTCAAGCGTGGCGTGGCCCTGATCCAGCCTGCCCCCGGTCAGCAGCAGTTCGGTGGCGTAATCGGCGATCCGGCTTTCGGTGAAGCTGACCCCGACCAGACTGCCAAGGCCCTCGATCCTTGCGGCGGAAACCCCGTGCTGTGCTGCGATCTGCGGCAGCAGCGCGTGGGGGTCGCTGTTGGGCCGCAAGGTGCAGAGCAGGGCAGGGGCGCCCCCGGGGTCGGCCATGCCGTGCGCGTGGGGGCTGAACAGGGCAAAGCCGGTTTCGGGATCGGGCACCACCTCCAGCCGGGCGCCGGAAAGCCCCCAGCCCGTCACCTCTGCTGAGGTCGCAAGCGTGCTTTCGGGGTTCAGCAGATGGCCCATGCGCGGCACAGCCTCCGGCCCGGACCAGACGCCGTGACAATGCACGAACGGTGCGCCGTCGCGCTGGCCCAGATGCAGGCCGCCCTGATGCAGCACCGCGTCCTGAAACACCTCGGTTGCGGAATACCACGCGGCGCGGCCATCGCCGGGGGCAGGCGCGGGCATGACCCAGGCGAGCCGGGCAAAGCGCAGATCGCAAAGCCGCAGATAGCCCGCGTCATATCCCGCCGCCGCAAAGGCCTGCGTCACCGCCTGATCGAAGGGCAGGCCCGGCTCCAGCCGCAGCGTCACCGGATGCGCGGCGCAGGGCAGGGCGGCATGGCGGATCGCGGCCTGCGGGCCGGGATGGCGCAGCACGCGCGGCGCCGTCATTGCGCGGGCACCGCCGGATCCAGATCGCCGCGCGTGGTCAGCTCCTCGCGGATCAGCTTCTTGGTGATCTTGCCATAGGCGGATTTCGGCATCTCCGGCCAGAACACCACATGTTTCGGCATCTTGTAGCGGGCGAGCCGGGATTCGAGCCATGCCAGCAGCAGTTCGGGCTGCATCATGGCGCCGGGGCGCGCGACGCAGACCGCCACGCCGATTTCCCCCCAGACCGGATCGGCCACGCCCAGCACCGCCACTTCGGAAATGTCGGGATGGGCGAGGATTTTCTCCTCGATCTCGCGCGGATAGATGTTGGAGCCGCCCGAGATATACATGTCAGAGGCGCGCCCGGTCAGATAGACGAAGCCTTCCGCATCCATATGGCCCAGATCGCCGGTCAGGAACCAGCCGTCGCGGAAGCTTTTGGCATTGGCCTCGGGATTGTCGAAATAGCCCGCAAAGACGGCGGGGCCGATCACCGCAATCTCGCCGGTCTCGAACGCGGGCAGGGCGCGGCCCTGCGGATCCTGAATCTGCACCATCATGCCGGTGCGGGCAAAGCCGCAGCTGCCGATGCGCATGGACGCATCCTCCACCGAGTGATGCGCGGGCGGCAGCACGGTGATGTTGCCAGTGACCTCGCCCAGCCCGAAATACTGCACCAGCTTCGGCCCCAGCACCTGCAGCGCGCGGATCTGGTCGGCGCGATACATCGGCGCCCCGGCATAGATCATGTAGCGCAGGCTGGAATGATCGTGTTCGGTGACAGAGGGGTGTTCCACCAGCAGCTTGACGATGGTGGGCACGGTAAAGAGGTTGGTGACCCGCCATTTTTCCACCAGCCCCCAGATCTCGGCGGGATCGAAGCGGGCCCCGGCGGGCAAGATGGTCTTGACCCCATGCGCCACCTGCGCCAGCTGGTGGATCCCCGCGCCATGGCTCAGCGGCGCCACCACGACCGAGGCATCCTCGGGCCCGGTGCCGGGCATCAGGTCGCACAGATGGTTGGTGACGACAAAGGCCATCTGGCCATGGGTCAGCACCGCCGCCTTGGGCTTGCCGGTGGTGCCGGAGGTGAAGAAGAACCAGCAGGGATCGTCGCGCCAGACCGCCACCGGTTCGCAGCTTTGTCCCAGATGCGCCTCCACCAGCGCGTCATAGCTGGCCTCGTCCGAGCCGCCGATCAGGATGGTGAAGCCCACGCCGTCGCAGGCCCGCGCGTGGTCGGGGAATTCCGCGCCGCAGAGCAGCCCCTTGGCGCCGGAACTGCGCGCCAGATACGCGATCTCTTCCGGGGACTGGCGGTAATTGGCGGGCACCCAGACCGCACCGATCCGCCAGCAGGCGAACATCGCCTCGAACATCTGGTTGTTGTTGGCCGACTGCACCAGCAGCCGGTCGCCCTTGCGCAGGCCGTAACGGTCGCGCAGCACCACCGCAAAAGCCGCCGAACGCGCCTCCATCTCGGCCCAGGACCATGTCCTGTCGCCCCAGACGAAGCCCACCTGCTGCGGATGCCGCCGCGCGCTGTCGGTCAGGAACTGCGACAGGTTCATCACCCGGGTCGAGACCGGGAGAATGCCTTGGCTCAGGTCGATGGTCATTTCACCCGCTCCAGAATGGAGACGTAATTGGCCACCGCCGCCCCGCCCATGTTGAACACGCCCGCGAGCCGCGCGCCGGGGATCTGCATGCCGCCCGCCTCGCCGGTCAGCTGCATCGCGGCCATGACATGCATGGACACGCCGGTGGCGCCGATCGGGTGGCCCTTGGATTTCAGCCCGCCCGAGGCATTGACCGGCAGCCGCCCGTCCTTGGCGGTGATGCCCTCGCGGATCACGCGGCCGCCCTGACCGGGGTCTGCAAGCCCCATCGCCTCGTATTCCAGCAATTCGGCGATGGTGAAACAGTCATGGGTTTCCACCAGCGACAGATCGTCCAGCGTCAGCCCGGCATGGTCCAGCGCCTGCGCCCATGCCCGCCGCGCGCCTGCAAATTCCAGCACGTCGCGGCGCGACAGGGCCATGATCTCGTTGGCCTGCGTGCGGGCACGAAAGGCGATGGCGCGGCGCATCTCTGCCGCCGTGTCGGGATCGGCCAGCACCAGCGCCGCAGCCCCGTCAGAGACCAGAGAACAGTCGGTGCGGCGCAGCGGCCCGGCGACCAGCGGGTTCTTTTCGGACACGGTGTTGCAGAAGGCCGCGCCAAAATCCTTGCGCATATGCGCAAGCGGGTTTTCCATGCCGTTGGAATGGTTCTTGGCGGCGATCATCGCCAGATCTTCGGAGCGGTCGCCATAGCGCTGGAAATAGCTGCCCGCGATCTGTCCGAAAAGCCCGGCAAAGCCGCCGTCGATCTCTGCCTCTTCCTTGCGGTAGCTGGCGCCCAGCAGGATGTCGCCCACCTCTGGCGTGGGGGTGGCGGTCATCTTTTCGGCGCCCACCACCAGCGCGATGCGGCCCCGGCCCGCCGCGATGAAATCCAGCGCGCCATGCAGCGCCGCCGACCCGGTGGCGCAGGCGTTTTCATAGCGCGTGGCGGGGGTATGGGCGAAGCGGTCGTCGCCCATGGCCACCAGCCCCGCCTGAAAATCCTGCCGGGAAAAGCCGTTGTTGAACACGCCCACGAACAGGCCATCCACATCCTCGGGGGTGATGCCGGCATGGTCCAGCGCCTCCGCCACGGCGGCGGCCATCAGCGATTCGGTGTCGGGCAGGTCGGATTTGCCAAAGGCGGTGTGCCCCCAGCCGACGATCTGTGCTTCGGTCATCATGTCCTCCTCAGATGCGGGTGCGCGCGGCGTAAAGCTGCGCCAGCGGTGTTTCGACAGCCTGCGCCGCGGCGCGCAGTTTCGCCACCAGATCGCTGCGTCGCGGCTCTGCCATGCGGCTTTCGATGGCGGCGATGGACAGCGCGCCCGCCAGCGTGCCATCGGGGCGGCGCAGCGCGATGCCCAAGCCCCAGCTGTCGGGATAGATCAGCCCGGGATTAAGCGCATGGCCCGCCGCGCGGGTGGTGGCGACATGGCCGCGGATCAGATCCGGGCTCAGGTCGGGAAAATCGGTGGCAAGTTCCGGGGCATTGGCGGCGAGTGCCGCGTCAACCTCGGCATCGGGCAGGGCGGCGAGCATGGCCAGCGATCCCGCCCCCACCCCCAGCGGATGCAGCCGTCCGGTCATCAGCGCAAAGGTGCGGATCGGGTAGCTGCCTTCCTCGCGATGCAGGCAGAGCGACGACCAGCCGCGCCGCACCGACAGGAAGGCCGCGTCGCCCGTGTCGCGCGCCAGCCGGGTCAGGGTTTCGGCGGCAATTTCCAGCAGGCCATGGCGGTGCGCGGCGAAGGTGCCAAGGATATAGGCCTCCTCCCCCAGAAAATAGCGCCGGGTGGTGGCGTTCTGTTCAACCATGCCGCCCCGCATCAGCGCCAGCAGCAGGCGCCGCACGGTGGGTTTGTTGAGCCCGCTTTCGGCCACCAGCGCGCCAAGGCTCGCGCCGT
Source organism: Salipiger marinus (assembly GCF_900100085.1). Classification (GTDB taxonomy): domain Bacteria; phylum Pseudomonadota; class Alphaproteobacteria; order Rhodobacterales; family Rhodobacteraceae; genus Salipiger; species Salipiger marinus. Next base: position 248,653 of record NZ_FNEJ01000004.1, on the reverse strand, counting down.
CGGCTGCATGCCGGCCGACCATCCCCAGAAGCGCCAGCGCCCGGTCCACCGTCTGCGCGCCCTCCGGCGCCTCCGGTTTGCTATGTTCCATATGCTGGACCAGCGCCACGTTCCCTTTTCCACACGTTCCCGTTTGTTGCTGCCTATTTTTTGTTTCTTGCGGAATATTGCAAGTTCTTCTTGTCCGTGAAAATAAAACTGTTCCATTATGTGGATCACAGTGCGCCGCGGGAGGTGGCGCCATGTCGGCCGGACGGGGCCGGAGATCAGGGAGGAAGACATGACCTTTGCAAGATTTGGCATGACGGCGCTGGCAACGGTGCTGGCAAGCGCGGTTCTGGTGGGGGGCGCTGCGGCAGAAACCCTGCGTCTGTCGCACAATACCGGCGACACCACCACATGGCAGAAGGGCGCCGACAAGTTCGCCGAACTGCTGTCCGAGGCGACCGGCGGCGAGACCACCGTGCGCGTCTTCCCGAATGCCCAGCTTGCGGGCGGCGACCAGATGCGTCAGGCGGAAATGGTGGGCCGGGGCGCGCTGGATCTGGTAGTGACCTCTGCCATCAACGTGACGCCGCTGGTGCCCGAAATGGCGGTGTTCTCGCTGCCCTACCTTTATTCCGATTATGCGCAGGTCGATGCCACCACGCAGGGCGCCCCCGGCGAGATGCTGGCGGAGATCCTGAAGGGCAAGGGCATCGTGGTGCTGGCATGGGGCGAAAACGGCTTCCGTGAAGTGACCAACAACGTCCGCCCGGTGCAGAGCCCCGAAGACATGAAGGGCCTGAACATGCGGGTGGCGGGCCCCATGTATATCGACGTGATGAACGCGCTTGGCGCCAACCCGCAGCAGATGCAGTGGACCGAAACCATGACCGCGCTGCAGCAGGGCGTGGTCGACGGGCAGGAAAACCCCATCGGCGCCGTGATCATCCCGCAGCAGGTCTATGAGGTGCAGAAATACCTCACGACATGGCATTATTCCTATGACCCCATCTTCATCGGCATCAGCCAGCAGAAATGGGACAGCTACGATGCCGAGATGCAGGAAAAGCTGAAGACCGCCGCGGTCGAGGCGATGAAATACCAGCGCGACATCTCGCGCGAGGCGACCGCCTCGGGGATCGAATTCCTGCGCGAGAAGGGCATGGAAGTCTATGAACCCAGCGCCGAGGAACTGGCCGTGTTCAAGGAAGCCACCCAGCCCGCCTTCGACACTTGGGCGGAAAAGGTCGGCCCCGAACTGGTGCAGGCCTTCCAGAGCGCCATCGACAGCGCGAACTGAACCACGCGACAGCCGGGTGCCCTGCGGGTGCCCGGCCCTGCCGCTGTCCTGATTCTGGCCTGACCCGCGAGGGGTTCCATGTCCTTCATCCTGCGCGAGGCCGAAAAGATCATCTGTGCGGTGCTCTTTCTGGCCATGACGTTCCTTGGCTTTGCCAATGTGGTGGTGCGCTACGGCACGCATTATTCGCTGGCCGCGTCAGAGGAACTGCTGACCAACGGCTTTCTGCTGCTGACCGTGTTCGGGGCGGCCATTGCGGCCCGGCGCGGCGAGCATCTGGCGGTGACGCTGGTGCATGACCTGCTGCCGCGCCCGCTGCAGCGCGTGGTCTTCGGCCTGTCGCTGCTGCTGACCGCGCTGCTGCTGGGCCTGTCGGCGTGGTATTCGTGGCAGGCGGTGACCAATCTCATGGCCAATGGCATGCGGTCCTATGCGCTGGGGATTCCGGCGTGGTATTATCAGGCAGCGGTGCCTTTCGGCTTTGCGCTGGTGCTGGTGCGCTACCTGCAGCATGCGGTCGAAATGCTGCGTGGCACGGCCTCCGAGGGGATCCCCGATGTATGACCTGATCCCCGGCCTGCCTGCGGGCACCGAAATGGTGATCCTGTTCTTCGTGCTGATCGCCCTGCGGGTGCCGGTCGCCTTTTCGCTGGGCCTGTCGGCGCTTTACGCCATGTGGCAGATCGGCTTCGGGCTGGAACTGGCGGGCGACCTGATCGCCACCGGCATCACCAAATTCTCGCTTCTGGCCATCCCCTTCTTCATCCTTGCTGGCGCGCTGATGGGCTCGCTTGGCATTGCCGAACGCATGATCCGGTTCTTCCGGGTGCTGATCGGCGCCACCCCCGGCGGCATGGGCGTGGTGGGCACCGTGGTCTGCCTGTTCTGGGGCGCGGTCAGCGGATCGGGCCCGGCCTCTGTCGCGGCCATCGGCCCCATGATCATCAAAGGCATGGAGGAGGACGGCTATTCCCGCGCCTATGCGGCGGGTCTGGTCTGCACCGGGGCGGCGCTGTCCATCGTCATCCCGCCCTCGATCGGGCTGGTGATCTATGGCGTGATCGCGGAAACCTCGATTTCGCAGCTGTTTCTGGCGGCGATCCTGCCGGGCCTGTTCATGGGCCTGATGATGCTGCTGACGCTGCCCTTCGCCAAACCGAGCCGCAGCCCGGCGCTGGAGGCGCTGAGCCCGATGCCCTATGCCGACCGGCCCTACGGGGCGCGGCTGTGGCTGTCGTTCCGCGACAGTTTCTGGGGGCTGATGACGCCGGTGGTCATTCTGGGCGGCATCTATTCCGGCGTCTTCACCCCGACCGAGGCGGCGCTGGTCGCCACGGTCTATGCGCTGCTGGTGGGCGGGCTTGCCTATCGCACGCTGACGCTGCGCGGGCTTTATGACAGCCTGTCGGATGCCGCCGCGTCTTCGGCCACGGTGATGCTGGTGGTGGCCTATGCCAGCCTCTTCGGCTGGGTCGTCACGGTCGAGGATCTGATCGGCAGCTATTCCAGCGCGCTGCTGGGGCTCAGCGAAAATCAGGGCGTGATCCTGCTGGTCATCATGCTGATCCTGCTGGTGGCGGGCATGTTCATGGATGCGGTGACGGTGATGTTCATCTCGCTGCCGATCTTCATGCCGGTGGTGCATGAACTGGGCTGGAACCCGGTGTGGTTCGGCGTTCTGGTCATGGTCAACCTTGCCATCGGGCTCATCACCCCGCCCGTGGGCATCAACCTTTACGTCGCGGCCAATGTCACCCGCCTGCCCATCGAACGGGTGGCGCGGGGGGCTCTGCCGTTCCTTGTCGTCTCGCTCATCGGGCTGGCGGTGATCGGGCTCTTCCCGCAGCTGTCGCTTGGTGTGCTGGGCACGCCGCAGTGATCCCTTGCTGAAAGACCCTGACATGACCCAGAAAACCGCCATCGTCACCGGCGCCGCGCGCGGCATCGGCCTTGCCACCGCCCGCCAGTTTCTTGCCGAAGGCCGCCGCGTCGCCATGGTCGACCGCGACGCCGAGGCGCTGGCCGAGGCGGCAGAGGGGCTGGAAGGCGCGGTCCCCGTGCCCTGCGACGTGTCGCAGCCGGATCAGGTCGCGCAGATGATGGAGCACTGCGCCCGCGAGCTGGGCCGCATCGACGCGCTGGTGAACAATGCCGGCGTCGCGGATTTCGGCCCGATCGAGGACACCACCTTTGCCCGCTGGCGCCGGGTGATGGACACCAATCTGGACGGCGTGTTCCTGTGCACGCAGGCCGCGATCCCGCATCTGCGCGCCACGCGCGGCGCCATCGTCAACATCGCCTCGATCTCGGGCCTGCGCGCCTCGACGCTGCGGGTGGCCTATGGCACCTCCAAGGCGGCGGTGATCCATCTGACCATGCAGCAGGCGGCGGAACTGGGCGAATACGGCATCCGCGCCAATTGCGTGGCGCCGGGGCCGGTGAACACCAAGCTGGCGCTGGCGGTGCACACGCCCGAAATCCGCGCCGCCTATCACGACGCCATCCCGCTCAACCGGTATGGGTCCGAAGACGAGATCGCGTCGGTCATCGTCTTCCTGTGCTCGGACAAGGCCAGCTACGTGACGGGGCAGACCATCGCCTCGGACGGGGGGTTCCAGTCCACCGGCGTTGGCCTGCCCGCGCTGCGGACGGGGCAGTAACCCGCCCCCCGCAAGGCTTAGTGCGACAGCCCGCTGCCGCCCACCACGGTCAGGTTATAGGGCAGGCCCTCCAGCGCGATGGTGCCGGACTCCTGAAGCGTGGCGGCAGAGATGCGGCGCAGCAGCCCGGCCTGAGGGTCGGTCAGCAGCACTTCGTCCCCCGCCAGCGCCAGCCGCGGGCGCGGGTCGTTCCAGTGCCCGTCCATGGAATAGGGGCCCGTGACCTTGGCGCTGCCGGTGATCTTGGCGGCGAGCAGGTCGATGCGGTGTAGGCTGCCATCCTCGGTCAGCACCCAGCCGGTGGTCGGAAGCTTCGGGTCCAGCGCAAAATCCACGCGGCGGAAGGGCAGGGCGATGCGGCGCAGATGCGGCTCTGACGCGGGGTCGATCACCACCAGCCCGTCGGCGCCGTGGTTGCCCAGAAACAGCTGCAGCACCCGCCCGCCCAGCAGGGTGCCTGTGGTGCCTTCGGGGAAATCGGCGGGGTAATCCAGCATGTCATAGGCGACGCTGCCGCCCTCCACCCGCGCGGTCAGCACGCCCTCCTTGCAGCCCGCCGCCAGATAGGCGCCGGAAAACGCCTCGCCATGGATGCCGGTGCAGGGGGCAAGATCGCCCGCAGGTGTGCCATCGGCGCTGAAAGCCTGCAGCCCCAGACGCGGCGCGTCCTCCGCCTCGGCGGCGACGGTGCTGACCAGCACCTCCCCAAGAGCTGCGACAAAGCCGTGATGGGCGCGGGCCTGCTGGAACTGGACGGGGTCGATCCGGCCTTCGCTCAGCTCGGTCTCGTCAAGGATCGCGGCATAGCCGCCCCGGTCGAAGTTGATGAAGCTCTGCCCGTCATGGCTGACCACGTGAAAGGGCCGCGGCCCGGTCAGGGGTGCGCCCAAGGGCGCGGGCTCGCCGATCTCCAGATCGGAATGGTCGCCGTGGTTTTCCAGCGTGATGCCGCTGTGCAGGAACTGCACCGCGTCGTCATCGGACTGCACGGCGGCGACCACGGCGCCCCCGGCCAGCGGGTAAAGCTTGGCCTGTCCGGTGATGTCGAACTGCCAGCGGATGTCTGGCGCCGCCAGATCAAAGGCGGTGACGCGCGGCGCGGCATGATCCCCGACAAAGACGCGGAAAACGCTGTGATCCTCGTCGGCTGCGGCGGTGCTGGCCAGCGCCAGCAGCAGCAGGACGGCGGGAAGGGGGCGCTTGGGCATGGAGGTCTCCGTGATTCGTTATGATATAACGTATCAACCATGCGCCCACCGGGCGGTCAAGCCATGCCCGGCCCGGGGTCGCCCCCGGGCCGGGCAACTCGCGGTCAGGCCGCGCGGCGGTTGAAGCGGATCGAAGAGACCAGCGACAGCACGATGATCGTGGCCCCCAGCAGCCCGGTCACCACCTCGGGCACATGCACCACGCTTTGCGCGAACATGATGACCGCCAGCGCAAGGATCGAATAAAACGCGCCATGTTCCAGAAAGCGGAATTCCGACAGGGTGCGGCGGTCGACCAGCATGATGGTCATGGAGCGCACATACATCGCCCCGATGCCCAGCCCGATGGCGATCAGGAACAGGTTCTGCGTCAGCGCGAAGGCCCCGATCACCCCGTCAAAGCTGAAAGAGGCATCCAGCACCTCCAGATACAGGAACGCGCCCAAGCCGCCCGCGCGCGCCGCACTCTGCACCTCGGGCTCCGCGTCCAGAATATGGCTCAGCGTATCGACGCCCATGAACACCACCAGCCCAAGGATCGCGGCGGTGTAGAAGGTCGCCTGATCCGGCACGCTGAGCTGGCTGCCGAAGGCCAGCACGATCAGCAGCACCAGACCATAGGTCACGCCCTTGATGGTGCCCATGGACCGCATCCGGCGTTCGATCCGCGCGATCCAGTCCACCTCCTTGCCCTCGTCGACAAAGAACGACAGCGCCACCATCATCAGGAAGGCACCGCCAAAGGCCGCGATGGACAGATGGCTTTCATTCATCAGCCGGGCATATTCCTGCGGTTCGGTCGCGGCCAGCCGCAGCGCCTGCAGCGGCCCGACCTGTGCGGCTACCGCCACCACCGCCAGCGGAAAGACGATGCGCATGCCGAACACCGCGATCAGGATGCCCCATGTCAGAAAGCGCTGCTGCCAGATCGGCGTCATGGTCTTGAGCTTGTTGGCGTTGACGATGGCATTGTCGAAGCTCAGCGAGATCTCCAGCACCGCCAGCACCGTGCCGATCAGCAGGAAGGACAGCGCCGATCCCAGCGTGCCGCCATAGGACCAGCCCAGCCAGAAGCTGCCCGCCAGCCCGGCCAGCGTGACCAGAAAGGCCCATTTGAAATAATGCAGTGCGGTGCTCATGCGTATGTCCCTGATGATCCGGCGCAGCCCATCGGCCCGCCCGTGCTGCCTATAGGCCCCGGGCGGGGAAGCGAAGATGCCATCAGGCCCGCTGCCCGTGCCGGGCGCGGATTTGTGCCGCCGGGGACGGGCGCTTATCCCCGGCTGACTTCAGCCGCCGCGCTGGTCGCGATATCGTGCAGCAGGCCGGGCCCGCCAAAGCCGCCCGATTTGGTCACCAGCAGCACCGGCCCCCAGGGTGCCACGATCCGGCAAAGCGGCAGGCCGGGCCGCAGTTCGTCCAGCACCTCCAGACAGTCGATGCCAAGCGCGTCCAGCAGCGCCTGCGCGGTCTCGCCGCCGCAGATCAGCAGGCTTCTGGGGCGCAGCGTCGCGCAGGCCGCCAGCAGGCCCTGTGCATAACGCCGCGCCGCCTCCGCCCCAGTCAGTGCGCCCGCCCCGTCGCTGATGCTCAGCGCCACACGGGGGGCTTGGGGCAGCGGTGGCACCGCGCCGTCGGGGGCCAGATGCACGGACATCGCCTCGCGCAGCGCGTCCATCTGCGCCAGCGTCACCGGATCGCGCGATCCGCTGGCGATCAGCAGCGGCGCCTCCAGCGGCGGCACCTCGGCGGGCGGGTGCGGCTGCTGCCGGGCCAGCGCCCGCGCCAGACCCCGCGCCCCGATCCAGAGCGGGCGCCCCTGCGCCGCGCCCACCACCGCGTCCAGATCGGCCTCGGTCAGGGTGTCGGGCACCTCTACCTTCAGGTCGAACCGCGCCGCCACGTCGATGGGTGCGGCCACGCCCATGCCGGTCAGCGCGCCGCCGCTCACCACGCGGTCCATGTCGGGAATGGCGGGGCAGGCGATGCAGGCTTCTGCCGCCATCGCCGTGGCAAGCACGGCGGTTTCCACGGCAGTATTGCCCTTCAGGCGGCTGTCGACCTTTTTCATCACCACCGGGATCCGGGCCAGATCAAGCCCCGTCAGCGCGGCTTCGATCCGGGCGCGGGCGGCGTCTGCGGCGATCTCTCGGCTGGCGGTGGTCAGCACCAGAACCTGCGCCTTCCGGGCCAGAGCGGCGGGCAGCGCGTCGGGGCGCAGCGACACCACCACGCGGCGGCCCGGCGCGGCAAAGGCGACGGAACTGTCCAGTGCGCCGGTCAGATCGTCGGCAACGATAAGAACATGCGGCATCCGGCCCCCCGATCCAGCTTTGCGACCTTCCGTAGCACGTCCGGCTTTGTCGCATAAAGTGCAAAGTCACAGGGGGTTAGCGGGCAGAGCCGAAGGCCTTGGCACAAGTTGCGCCCGGAGGGGCCATAGGCTACGGTCCGCGCGACATCGCCGCAGGGAGGCTGCCATGAGCACACCAATCGTCATCACCATGGGGGATCCTTCCGGGGTCGGCGCCGAAGTCACCGTCAAGGCGCTGGCAGAGCGGGACGCTGCCACCCGGGCGGCGACGCTGGTGATCGGCGACCGCGACACGCTTGCCCGCGCGGCAGAGGTGAGCGGCGTCAGCCTGCCGCTGCTGGCTCCCGACGCCTCCGGCGACGGCATCCGGGTGGAGCATGTCGCGGTGGCGGGGCTGCCCGGACGGTTCGGCGTGCTGGATCCGGCCTGCGGCGAGGCCTCGTTCCGGTTCATCGAACGCGCCGTGCAGAAAAGCCTCGACGGGCAGGCGGCCTGCATCGTCACCGCCCCGATCAACAAGGAAGCGCTGAACGCCGCCGGTCATCACTATGACGGCCATACCGGGATGCTGGCGCATCTGACCGGGTCGCGGTCGTCGTGGATGCTGCTCGCCTCGGAACGGCTGAGCGTCGTGCATGTGTCCACTCATGTGTCGCTGCGCGACGCCATCGCCCGGGCCACGCCCGAGCGCGTGCTGGAGACGATCCGCACCGGCCACCGCCATCTGCTGCGCATGGGGCTGGAGGCACCGCGCCTAGCCGTGGCGGGGATCAACCCGCATTGCGGCGAAAACGGTCTTTTCGGCACCGAGGATGACGAGGCGCTGGTGCCCGCCGTGAAGGCCGCGCAGGCCGAAGGCATCGACGTGGTGGGGCCGATCTCTGCCGATACCGTCTATCACCGCGCCTATCAGGGGGCGTTCGATCTGGTGATCGCGCAATATCACGATCAGGGCCATATCCCCATCAAGCTGGTGGCGTTTGATACGGCGGTCAACGTGTCGCTGGGCCTGCCCATCGACCGCTGTTCGGTGGATCACGGCACCGCCTTTGACATCGCGGGCACGGGCCGGGCCAATCACGGCAACATGCTTTCTGCGCTGGATTACGCCGCGCGCATGACCCGCGCCGCCCGCTGAACAGGGGGCCCGCGCGCCTGACGGCTTCCCGCGACGCGGCAGAGGCCCTATCTTTGCGGCGTGGCAGAAGGAGCCGGGCAGGTGCGTGATCAGATCGGGGAAGACCGCAGCCGTCTTGTCGCCGCACGGCAGGCCGTGGTGCGCGATTTCGTGCGCCGTCACTTCGGCCTGCGCGGCACGCTGCGGCTGCACCGCGCCGCGCTCGGCGCCGATCTGCTGCGCGCGCCCGCCAATGTGGTGCTGGCGCCGGTCTTCCTGATGACCCGGCTTCTGGCGATGCTGGCCATGGCGCTGCGGCTGCACCGGCTGGCCGATTTTCTGCTGGCGCGGCAGGTGCTGCTGGAAACGCAGGTGGCACGCCGCGTCGCCGCAGAGGTGCAGGGGCTGCTGGACGATCTGCAGGCGCGGGGGCTGGGGGTGGCGGCCTCGCCACAGGCGGTGAGCCGCGCGGTGCAGGATTATGCCGGGGTGCGCAGCGCCGTGTCGGAGATGACCACCACCCTGCTGGTGCTGGTGTCGGGCTATGCGGTCTTCCATTCGGCCACGCCGGGAATCCTGTCGCTGGCGGGCCCCATCGCCACCCTGCGCGCCGAGGCGGAGGCGATTGCGGGCTTTCCGCTGGGGCAGGGGCTGGGGCGGATGTATTACGCCGCCTTCCCGGTGACGCTGCCGCCATGGCAGGTGGTGCTGACCGGGGTGGCGCTGGCAATGCTCGCCTCGCTGGTGACCACCTTCGCAGGCGTGCTGGCCGATCCGGTGCAGCGCGCCACCGGCACCCATCGCCGCCGCCTGATGCGGCTGTTGGACCGGCTCGACCGGACCGAGGGCGCGGGGCAGGGGCTGGCGCGGGAACATCTGGCGGCGCGGCTTGGCGATGTGTCGGATCTGGCGCTGAGCCTGTGGCGGGCGCTGCGCGGCTGAGCCCGCCACCGGAACATTCGCCCGGCCCGCTGGTTCTGTCCGGACATGTTCCAGAAGGAGAGCGCCATGCGCCCGCAGATCCTGCCTTCCCTCAGCGCGCAGGGGCCGACCCCGCCCCCGGAGATGCCGCCAGAGACGCCGCCCGCCGAGGTGCCACCGGCGACGCCCCCCGAGGAAACACCGCCGCCGCCCCCGGAACTGCCGCCCGACCGGCTGCCGCAGGCGCAGGGGCGAAACGCATGACCGAGGCGGAAATCGAAGGACGGCTGCTGGCGCATCGCCGCCTGCTGGCGCGGCTGGTGGCGGCGCTGGATCCGCAGGCGCGGGATGATCTGACGCTGTGGCTGGCCGAACGCTCCGTGCTGCAGGACGGGCAGGAGGATCCGGGCGTGCTGCCCGATGACAGCGCCGCCCTGTCGCTGAGCCTTGCCGACGAACTGGCCGAGATCCGGCATTTGGCCGAGGCGCGGCGCCGCGACTGACGCCGGTGCGGCGGCGGATGGGAACATCGCGCCGCCGGACGGGTTTTCCTTGGGAGGCGCCGCGATGGCGCAGCAACCAAGGAGGACATCATGAAAACCCTGACCACCGCCGCCACAGCGCTAAGCCTCGCGCTGCTTGCCCCCGCCGTTCACGCCGCCGAAGCCACGGCTCAGGTGCAGGACCGCGAGGGCAACGATCTGGGCGCCGTGCGCGTGGCCGATACGCCCTCGGGCATGGCGCTGGCGACGCTGACGCTTGTCAATCTGCCCGAAGGCGTGCTGGCCGTGCACCTGCACGAAACCGGCGACTGTTCGGCAGAGGATTTCAGCTCTGCCGGGGGTCATATCGCGGGCGAGCACAGCCATGGCGTGCTGTCCGAAGACGGGCCGCATCCGGGCGACATGCCCAACCTGACGGTGAAGGCGGATGGATCCGGCGAGGCCGAGGTCTTCCTGTCGCTGCTGGAGGTGGAGCGTGATCTGCTGGACGAAGATGGCGGCGCCTTTGTCATCCACGGCGGTGTCGATGATTACGAAAGCCAGCCTGCGGGCGATGCGGGCGACCGGATCGGCTGCGGCGTTTTCGAAGAACGCGAGTGACATAAGAAAGGGCGGAGGCAGATGCCTCCGCCCTTTTTGCGGCGCCCGGCAGTTCCGAGAGTCAGTAGGTACCCGGCGGATCGCTGGCGGGAAAGGATTCGTCCGACCGTTCGTCCTGCTGGTCCCATGTCTGCGGCGGGTTGCGCATCTGGCTGGTGCCCGCATCGCGCACATCCGGCGTGGCATCGCGGCGCTCTGCCCTGCGGCTAAGCGCCCATCCCCCCGCGAAGGCGGCGGCGACAAGGAAAAGTCTCGGCAGCATGTCTTGTCCTTTCAGGAGTGACCGGGACGAGACGGGCCGTGGCCTCAGCCCTCGCGCAGGGCGGGGTCGTCGCGTCCGGTCTGGTTTCGGTAAAACTTGGCCATCCAGTGATCGGCGAAGATGTCAAAGAAGGCGTCCCAGTCCAGCGGTTCCGGCTCTGGTTTCGGCAGGTTGATCGCGCAGGGCAGCGGGCCGCCCGCGCGGCTGTCCAGTACCTTCGCGCGGGCGTCGGCCCAGCTGCGGATCGCGTCGGGATCGATGGGGCGCGCCGCCTCGCACATCTGTGTCTCCTGTCGTGGATGGGGGAAGGTGTTGGAAAGACAACCAGCCGCCGCGCCATAATTTCCCGGCGGCAGGGCGCCGCCGGGAGAAAGGCGCCTAGGGCAGCGCATAGGCGATCAGATAGTCGCCGATGGGCGTTTCCATGAAGTGATGCCCGGTGGCCGCGATCATCACATACTGCTTGCCATCCACCTCATAGGCGATGGGATTGGCCTGCCCGCCTGCGGGCAGCACGTCGCTCCAGACGGTTTCGCCGGTCTCGATGTCGATGGCGCGGAACAGGTTGTCCGTGGCCGCCGCGATGAAGATCAGACCGCCCGCCGTGACCACCGACCCGCCATTGTTCGGCGTGCCGATCTTGAAGGGCAGCATCGACGGGATGCCGAACGGCCCGTTGCGCCGCGCGGTGCCGATGGGCGTGTCCCACAGGGTTTCGCCGGTGGCCATGTCGATGGCCCGGATCCCGCCATAGGGCGGCTCCACGCAGGGCATGTCGGTCAGCTCGCTGCGCCAGCCTGCATTCACCTCGATGGCATAGGGGGAGCCTGTCTGCGGATCGCCCGCCCCTTCGGCATTGTCGCCGCTGCCTTCGCTCTGGTCTTCGGCATAGATGGGCTGCAGCCCGCGCTCGTCCGCTTCTTCGCGCGGAATCAGGCGGTTGTAGTTCGGCACGTCGTTGTAATTGGCGATCAGCACGCCGCGTTCGGGATCAAGCGCCACCGATCCCCAGTCCGATCCGCCGTTATAGCCGGGATACTGGATCCACGGGCGTTCGCTGGAGGGCGGGGTATAGAAGCCTTCGTAATTGGCGCGGCGGAACTGGATCCGGCACCAGAGCTGGTCCAGCGGGGTGAAACCCCACGCATCCTTTTCCTCCAAGGGCGGCTGCAGCAGCGTGTGCCATTCCGAGGTGGGCTGCGTGTCGGAGATGTAATCCGGCTCCACCTCGCCTTTCGGCAATCCGCTCAGCTCGCCCACCGGGGTCAGCGGCTCGCCGGTCTCGCGGTCAAGGATGTAGATGTCGCCCTGTTTCGACGGCAGCAGGATGGCGGGGGTGCCGTCATAGTCCAGAAGCGTGGGCTGGCTGCCCAGATCGTAATCCCACACGTCATTGCGCACCGTCTGGAAATGCCAGACCGCCTCGCCGGTGGTGGCATCCAGCGCCACCAGCGCCGTGGCATAGTCGTTTTCCGCCTCGGACCGGTTGGAGCCGTAATAATCGACCGAGGAATTGCCCATTGGCAGATAGACATATCCCAGATCCTCGTCGGTCGCGGCGGTGGTCCACATGTTGGGCGTGCCGCGCGTATAGACCTCGCCTTCGGGCGGGCCGTCGCGCATCTCCTCGGGGGCGGCCAGATCCCAGGCCCAGGCCAGCTCGCCGGTCACGGCGTCATAGCCCCGGATCACGCCAGACGGCGCATCCTCGGCCTGACCGTCCTTGACCTGCGCGCCGGTGACGATGATGCCGCGCACGATGGCGGGCGGGGCGGTGACGGCATACCAGCCGGGCACCCGTTCGCCGAGATCCTGCCACAGATCGACGGTGCCGTTTTCGCCGAATTCCACGCAGGGATCGCCGGTTGCCGCATCCACCGCCACCAGCTTGGCGTCAAGCGTGCCCTGAACCACCTTGGTGGCGCAGGCATCACCTTCCGCCGCTTCGGGATCGGTCCAGATCGCCACCCCGCGGCAGGTCGCACCATAGGGGATGGCCTCGTTCGGCACGCCGGGATCAAAGCGCCAGTTCTCCTCGCCGCTGGCCGCATCGACAGAGATCAGCACGTTCATCGCCGAACACATCAGCAGATCATTGCCCACCTTCAGCGGCGTGGTTTCCGGGGAATATTTCCCCATCGCCGTGCCTTCCGGCATGTCGCCGGTGCGGTAGACAAAGGCCCGCTCCAGATCGCCGACATTGTCGCGGGTGATCTGGTCCAGCGGCGAATAGCGGGTGGCATCGGCGCCACCCCCCCAGAATGGCCAGTCTTCGGAGGCCTGACGCGGCAGGTCGGCGGCGGCGCGGGCACGCGATGTGCCCTGCGGCGGCTCGACCGGCTCCAGAAAGCTATCGGGCAGCGGCTGCGCCTGCGTTTGCGCTTCGGACGCATCCGGCGACAGCTGGGCGGGCGGCTCCTCGGCGGGCTGGGCCTGCGTTTCCTGTGCTGCGGGCGGGGTCGTGGGGGCGGGCTCTGCCGGGGTCTCTTCCGCTGCCGGAGGCGCGGGGTCCGGCGCGTCTTCTGCGGGGGGCTCCTGCACCAGATCGGCGGGCGCCTGATCCTGCGGGCTCTGCTCCGGCGACTCGGCAGTGCCGGTCTCCGGGGTCGGAGCCTCTTGCCCTGACACCGGCGCTGCGGTCATCCCCAGCACCACAAGCCCCGTCGACAGCCAGAGCATGGCGGGACGCGGGGCGGGGTTGCGCAATATCATCTGATCTTTCCTTTCATGCGGGTCGGACCGGGCGGAACGCGCGCCGCCCCGGATCGGGGATGCGGGACCGGTCCGGACGTCCGGCGCATGCCGGATCCGTCCTGCCGGTCCCGCGCCGCCGCCGTGCTGAGGGGTGTCATCGGCGAAACACGACGGCGGGTCGCGTGGCGGCCTGCCCGGAGAGCGGAGCAGACCGCTGCTGCCCCCGAATGCTGCGGCTGAGGTCGACCGCAGCCTTCGGGGAAGTCGGGGCGCACCGGGGGCTTGCCGCGCGGTGCGCGGGCGGCGTCAGGCCGCCTTGTTGAGCCGGGCTTCCGCCAGATCGCTCAGCTTTTCATCCGCCGCGTGTTCCTCGCTCAGCGTCTGCTTCAGCAGCGTGGCGCAGTCGCCGCGGCCCAGTTCCTGCGACCATGCGATCAGGGTGCCGTAGCGGGTGATCTCGTAATGCTCCACCGCCTGCGCCGCAGCGGCCAGCGCCGCGTCGAGCACGTTCTGATCCGCGATCTCGCCCGAGACTTCCTCGGTTTCCTTGATGATGCCGTCGATGGCGGGGCAGGTGGTGCCCTTCACCTTTTCGCCGATCATGTCAAAGACCTGTTCCAGCCGTTCGACATGGCCACGGGTTTCCTGCAGATGCGACTGGAAGGCGTCGCGCAGCGCCCCTTCGGAGGCCTTGTCGATCATCTTGGGCAGGGTTTTTTCGATCTGGATCTCGGCATAGTAGATGTCCTGCAGCATATGCAGGTAAAGATCTTCCATCGTCTTGATGTCTTTGGAAAACAGAGCCATGAACCTGATCCCTTTCCTTGGGGGCGGGCCGTCGACCGGTGTCCGCTTCATGGCCTCTGCAACAGGGGGCGCGGCAGTTTGTTCCGGGAAAATCGCGCCAGTCCGGACAACCGGGGAAGACAGGCTCCCCCGGTCAAGGTTCAGAGGCTGCGGATCATGCCGCCATCGACGCGGATCATCGATCCGGTGATGTAGCCCGCCTGCACCGAACACAGGAAGGCCACAGCTGCCGCGAACTCCTCGGGGCGGCCATACCGCCCGGCGGGGATGGTCGCGCGCGAGGCGGCCTGCACCTCCTCCACCGACTGGCCGGATTTCTCGGCCTTGATGCCGTCAAGCTCGGCCAGACGGTCGGTGGCGATGCGCCCGGGCAGCACCATGTTGACGGTGATGCCGCGCGCCGCGACCTCTGCCGCCAGCGTCTTGGACCAGCCCGCCATGGCGCCGCGCACGCCGTTGGACAGCGCCAGCGCCGGGATCGGCACCTCGATCCCCGAGGATCCGATGGTCACGATGCGGCCCCAGCCCGCCGCTTCCATGCCCGGCAGGGCGGCATCGGTCAGCCGGAACACCGGGGTGGCCATGGCGTCGAAGGCCGCACGCCATGCCTGCGGCGACTGCCCGCGCGCAGGCCCCGCCTTGGGGCCGCCGCAGTTGTTGATCAGGATGTCCACCGGCGCGTCCGCCAGCCGCGCGGCCATGTCCGACACCGCCGCCTCATCGGCCAGATCCAGCGCCACGCCGGTGATGCCCGCGCCAGAGGCGCTGCCCGAGCGCGAGGCGGCCAGCACCTCCACCCCTTCGGCGGCCAGAAGTGCGGCACAGGCCGCGCCCAGCCCCCGGCTGCCGCCCAGCACCAGCGCGCGTTTGCCGCTCAGTCCGTAATCCATCAGTCCAGCTCCTTCAGTCTTGTGTCCAGCCGCGCCAGCAGGCGCTCCACCTCCGCCACGGTTTCCGGCGCGGGCAGGGCGCCGGGATGGCGCAGCGCCGCCGAGGCGATGGCGCCGCGCTTGGCCAGCACGTATTTGCGCACGGCCAGCCCCGCCCCCGGCTGCTGCTCATAGCGCACCAGCGGCAGATAGGCGTCAAAGATGTCCTGCGCGCGGTCCATGTCGCCCGCGGCGCACAGATCCACAACCTGCCGCAGCATTTCCGGAAAGGCAAAGCCGGTCATCGCGCCATCGGCGCCCCGGCCCATCTCCTCGGGCAGGAAGATGCCGCCATTGCCGCAAAGGATCGAGATGCGGCGCTGTCCCGCCGCCTCGGCCCGGCGCAGGGCGGTGATCTTGGGCAGGCCCGGCCAGTCCTCGTGCTTCAGCATCACCACCTGCGGCAGATCGGCGACGATGCGGTTCAGCACGGACACATCCATGCTGACCCCGGTAGCCAGCGGGAAATCCTGCACCACCACCGGCACGCCGTCGCCTGCCGCGGCACAGGCCTGGGCATAATAGCCGGTGATCTGGGCATCGGTGCGCAGCCCGCCGGGCGGGGCGATCATCACCCCGGCAGCACCCATGTCCATGACCGCCGCCGACAGTTCGGTGATGGCGGCAAGCCCGGGCGCCGACACGCCCACCACCACGGGCAGATCGCCGGCCCGCGCAATCACCCGCTCCGCCACGGCGCGGGATTCGGCCTGCGTCAGCTTCGGCGCCTCGCCCATCATGCCAAGGATGGTGAGGCCGGTCGCGCCCTTTTCGATGTAGAAGTCGGTCACCCGGTCGAGGCTCTCAACATCGATCGAACCATCGGGGTGGAAGGGCGTCACCGAAATCACGAACACGCCACGCGCGTCTTCCGTCAGCAGGGCCATGGGTCTCTCCTTTGCGGATGGGGGGTCATTTGGCGAAAAGTCCGTCGAAATCGGCAAAACCCTTGATCTCGATGGGATTGCCCGAAGGGTCGAAGAAGAACATCGTGCGCTGCTCGCCGGGCTCGCCCTCGAAGCGGATCACCGGCGGGATGTCGAAGGCCACGCCTTTTTCCTCCAGCCGGGCGGCCAGCGCCATCCAGTCCGCCAGCGGCAGCACCGCGCCCATATGCGGCATCATCACCATGTGATCGCCGACGCGCCCGCTGCGCGTGGTGGCAAAGGGCGTGCCCAGATGAAACGACAGCTGATGCCCGAAAAAGTCGAAATCGACCCATGTGTCGGTGGACCGGCCCTCGGTGCAGCCCAGCACCTCGCCGTAAAAGGCGCGTGTCTCGTCCAGATCGGTGACGTGCAGCGCAAGATGGAACAGGGAAGTCATCGGGAATCCTTCATGAGGGCCGCAGATCGCGGCGGTTCTGCCTTTTCCTTACGCACTGCCTTTCGGCGGTAAAGAGCGGCCCCTCCGCCCTCGGCCCTCCGCAGAGCCGTGACGGAGGTCAGAAAAAGCGGGGCTTCAGACCCCGTTTCCGTTAAACAAATCAACAGCATGGGTGAAAAGCGCCGCAGAGCTGCGGCACCGCGCCGGAGGCCGTCCTATAATCTGTGCTTATATTGATAATTTTATAATAATCCTGTTCTATACTGGAAAAGTGGCGCCGCTGGTGGCTTCTGAAAAGCAGGACACGCTTCAGAACGTGATCCGACAGACGCAACCAACAGGATCCTCCCATGCTGAAATCCCTCCTCCTCGCCTCCGCCGCCAGCCTCGCGCTGACCGGTGCCGCCGCCGCCGAACTCGCGCAGATCAAGCCCGAAGGCTATCGCACCGCGCTTGACGGCACCTTCGCCCCCCATGCCATGCCCACCATGTCCGGCGGTGTCGAAGGCTTCAACGTCGATCTGGCCGCCGCCATCGGCGAAAAGCTCGGCGTGCCCATGGAAGTGACCGCCGCGCAGTTTTCCGGCCTGATCCCGGCGCTGCAGGCGGGCACCTATGACTTTCTCGTCGCCCCCACCACGGTGACCGAAGAGCGCGCGCAGAACCTGCTCTTCACCGAAGGCTTCATGGACACCAACTTCCGCTTCACCGTGCCCAAGGGATCCGAGGCCGAAGGCTTCGACAGCCTCGAGGATTTCAAGGGCCTGACCATCGCCGTCAACAAGGGCTCGGTCTATGAAAGCTTCCTGACCGAACGCGCCGCCGAGATGGGCTGGACCGTGGTCGCCTTCGGCACCAACACCGATGCCATTCAGGCCATGACCTCGGGCCGGGCGGATGCCAACATGGCGGGCGCGACCGTGTCGGCATGGGCCGTGCAGAAGAACCCGCAGATCGCGCTCTCCTACGAATATGCCACCGGTCTGGTCTGGGGCCTGCCCTTCCGCAAGGATGACGTGGCCACGCGCGACCTGATCGACAGCGTGCTGGAATGCCTCAAGACCGATGGCACCATGGCGGCGCCCTCGGAAAAAGTTTCGGCCAGACCGAGGTGCTGAAGAACATCGACCTGAAGGTGCGCGAGGGCGAGCTTGTCTTCGTCATCGGCCCCTCGGGCTCGGGCAAATCCACCATGCTGCGCTGCTGCAACCGGCTGGAAGAGCCCACCAGCGGCGCCATCATGATCGAAGGCGCGCGCATCACCGACATTCCGCGCCGCGATCTGGACCGGATGCGGCTGAAGGTCGGCATGGTGTTTCAGGGCTTCCATCTTTACCCGCACATGTCGGTGCTGAAAAACGTGATGCTGGCACAGGTGCGCGCGCTGAAACGGCCCAAGCCCGAGGCGGAGGCGCGCGCGCTCGACATGCTCGATCAGGTCGGGCTGCGCCACAAGGCCGAAGCGATGCCCGCCGAACTGTCGGGTGGCCAGCAGCAGCGCGTGGCCATCGCCCGGGCGCTGGCGCTCGACCCCCGGGTGATGCTGTTTGACGAGCCGACCTCGGCGCTTGATCCGGAACTGGTGGGCTCGGTGCTCAAGGTGATGAAGGATCTGCGCCGCAAGGGCATGACCATGCTGGTGGTCAGCCACGAGATGGACTTCGCCCGCGAAGCCGCCGACCGCGTCGTGTTCATGGATGGCGGTGTGGTGGTCGAGGAAGGCCCGCCCGAACAGATTTTCGGCGCGCCGAAATCCGAACGGCTGCGCGCCTTCCTGTCCCGCGTCTCTCACCCGGCAGAGGCGGAATGATGCGGTTTCTTGACACCTTCTTCAACGGACAGGTCATCGCCAATTACCTGCCCGACCTGATCGCGGCGATGGGGGTCACGCTGGGCCTTGCCGTGGCCACCATCGTCACCGGCATCCTCTGCGGTGCGGCGCTGGCCTGCCTGCGGGTGGCGGGGATCCGCCCCGTCAACTTCCTCATCATCGTCTTTGCCGATGTCATGCGGGCGCTGCCGCCGCTGGTGCTGATCCTGATCCTGTTCTTCGGCATGCCCTCGCGGGGCTGAACCTGTCGGGCTGGATGGTGCTCTATCTCGTGCTGTCCGCCGTTCTGACCGCCTTTGCCGAGGAGATTTTCTGGGGTGGCCTGACCGCCATTCCCGCCGGCCAGTGGGAGGCGGGGCGCGCCACGGGCCTGTCCAAGGCGCAGACGCTGGTCTTCATCACCTTTCCGCAGGCCGCGCGCCGGGGCATCCCGCCGCTGGTCAACCGGGTGCTGGCCACCACGAAGCTCACCGCCCTGGGCTCGGTGATCGGGGTCAAGGAGATCCTGTCGGTCTCTTCCTCGGCGCAAAGCTTTTCCGGATCCGCCACGCCGCTGACCATGGCCGCCATCGCCTATCTGGTCCTTTTCATCCCCGCCGTCATCGCCTCGCACCGGATCGAGCGGCGCTACCACTACGCGACCTGAGAGGCGGCATGGACACTTTCATCTACACCTTCTTCAACCTCGACATCATGGCGCAGGCGCTGCCCCTGCTGCTCAAGGGGGCGGTGACCACGCTGCAGCTCTGCGCGGTGGTGATCGTGGCCGGGCTGGCGGGGGGGCTGGCGCTGGCGCTGGCCGCCCTGTCGCGCAACGCGGCTCTGCACTGGAGCGCGGTGGTCTTCATCGACCTCTTCCGCGCGCTGCCGCCGCTGGTGCTGCTGGTCTTCGTCTATTCCGGCCTGCCCTTCGCGGGGCTCCGGCTCACGCCCTTCATGGCGGTGGTGATCGCGTTTTTCCTCAACAACTCCGCCTATTTCGCCGAAGTGTTCCGCGCGGGCATCAATGCCGTGCCCAAGGGCCAGACCGAGGCCGCGCGCGCCACCGGCCTGTCGCCCGCGCAGACCATGGGCTTTGTCGTGCTGCCGCAGGCGGTGCGCAACGTGCTGCCCGACCTTCTGTCCAACACGGTGGAGGTGGTGAAGCTGACCTCGGTCGTGTCGCTGTCGGAGCTGCTTTATTCCGCCAACATGGCGCGGTCTGTGACCTATAACGCCTCGCCGCTGGTGCTTGCGGCGGGCATGTATCTGATTGTGCTCTGGCCGCTGGTCCGCGTGATCTCGCGCTACCAGCGCGGCCTTGCCGTGACCTGACCCGAAAGGACCTACCATGAGAAAAATGATGATCGCAGCCGCGCAGATCGGCGGCATCCAGAAAGCGGAAAGCCGCGAGGCGGTGGTGGCGCGGATGATCGCGCTGATGGACGCGGCCCATGCGCAGGGTGTCAAGTTTCTGGCCTATCCCGAGATGACGCTGACCACCTTCTTTCCGCGCTTCTATGTGGAGGACCGCGCCGAATTCGACCATTGGTTCGAGACGGAGATGCCCAATGCCGCCGTGCAGCCGCTGTTCGACCGGGCGCGGGACTATGGCATGGGCTTCACCTTCGGCTATTGCGAACTGACCCCCGAGGGGCAGCATTTCAACACTTCGGTCATTGTCTCGCCCGAAGGCGAGATCGTGCTGACCTACCGCAAGACCCATCTGCCCGGCCATGCCGAGTATGAACCCGAACGCACCCACCAGCATCTGGAAAAGCGCTATTTCCTGCCCGGCGATACCGGGTTCAACGTCGCGCGCAGTCAGGACGTGCTGATGGGCATGGCGATCTGCAACGACCGGCGCTGGCCGGAAAGCTGGCGGGTCATGGGGCTGCAGGGGGTCGAACTGGTCTCCATCGGCTACAACACGCCGTCGCAGAACAACCTGTCCAAGACCGAAGGGCTGGAAAAGCGGCTGTATCATCATGAACTGTCGGTCTGCGCCGGGGCCTACCAGAACTCCACCTATGCCATCGCTGTCGCCAAATGCGGGATGGAAGACGGCAATCACATGATCGGCGGCTCGATCATCGTGGATCCGGACGGCTTCGTGCTGGCCCGCGCCACCGGCGAGGGTGACGAGCTGATCGTGGCCGAGGCGGATTTCGACAAATGCGCCTTTGGCAAATCGACCGTGTTCAACTTTGCAGCGCACCGCCGGATCGAGCATTATGGCCTGATCGCCAGCCAGACCGGGGTCAAGGAGCCGCAGCAATGACATTTGATACAGTCATTCATGGCGGCACCGTCGTCACCGCGGAGGGGCAGTTTCAAGGCGATGTCGGCATCGCGCAGGGCCGCATCGCCGCCGTGGCCGAACGGATCGAGGGCGGCGCGCGCCGCATCGACGCGGGCGGGCGGCTGGTGCTGCCCGGCGGGATCGAGGCGCATGCCCATATCGCACAGGAAAGCTCGGCGGGCGTGATGTCGGCGGATGACTACCTGTCGGGGTCCATTTCGGCGGCCTTTGGCGGCAATTCCAGCTTCATCCCCTTTGCCGCGCAGCATCGCGGCCAGTCGGTGGATGAGGTCATCGCCACCTATGACGCGCGCGGCGCGCGGTCGGTCATCGATTACAGCTATCACCTCATCATCTCCGACCCGACGCCGGAGGTGCTGCAGGATCAGCTGCCGCGCGCCTTTGCCCGGGGCATCACCAGCTTCAAGGTCTTCATGACCTATGATCTGATGAATCTCGGCGATGCCGGCATGCTCGACATTCTGACCGTGGCGCGGACCCATGGCGCCATCACTATGGTCCATGCCGAAAACAACGACATGGTCAAATGGATGAACCGGCAGCTGGCGGCGCGCGGGCTGACCGCGCCAAAGTATCACGCCATTTCCCGCCCCGAACTGGCCGAGGAAGAGGCGATCCACCGCGCCATCCAGCTGGCCAAGCTGGTGGATGCGCCGCTGTTCATCGTGCATGTGTCCACCGCGCGCGGCGCCGAGATCGTGCGGCAGGAAAAGTTCAACGGCGCCCGGCTTTTTGCCGAAACCTGCCCGCAATATCTGGCGCTCACCCGTGACGATCTGGACCGCCCCGGCATGGAGGGCGCGAAGTTCATCTGCTCCCCGCCGCTGCGCGGCGCCGACACGCAGGCGGCACTCTGGCATCATATCGCGCAGGGCACGTTTGAAAGCGTGTCTTCGGATCACGCGCCCTATCGCTTTGACGAGACGGGCAAGTTCCTGAACGGTGCTGATGCGCCTTATCCCAAGATCGCCAATGGCATGCCCGGCATCGCCGCGCGCCTGCCGTGGCTGTTTTCCGAAGGCGTGGTCAAGGGCCGCATCACGGCGGAGCAGTTCGTGGCGCTGTCCTCGACCAATGCCGCGCGCACCTTCGGCTGCACCACCAAGGGCCGGATCGCCCCCGGCATGGATGCCGATATCGCCATCTGGAACCCCGAGACGCGGCGCGTCGTGACGCAGGCCGACATGCATGACAACATGGATTACACGCCGTTCGAGGGGATGGAGCTGCAGGGCGTGCCCGAGATCGTGATGACCCGCGGCGAGATGATCGTGGAGCATGGCAGCCTGAAGGCGCGCGAAGGGCAGGGGCGGTTCTTTGGCCGGGCCCCCGTGGATCCGCGTGGCAGGCAGGGCTATCTTGCGCCGGAATTTGACCCCGCGCAGAATTTCGGAACGGTGCTGCGATGAAGATCCTTGTCATCAACCCCAATTCCGCCCGCGCCGTCACCGACGGCATCGCGACGGCGCTGGCGCCCTTGGGCGATCATTTCCGCGTCTGCGATCTCGCCGACCAGCCCGCCACCATCGCCACCGAAGAAGACGTGGCGCGGGCCGGGCTGGGGGTCGCCGATCTGGTCCGGCAGCAGGAGGCGCTGGCCTATGTCACCGCCTGTTTTTCTGACCCCGGGCTTGATCTGGCGCGCAGCCTGACCCGCCGCCCGGTGATCGGCATTCAGGAGGCGGGCATCCTGACCGCGCTCGCGCGCGCCGACCGCTTCGGCATCGTGGCGCTGGGGCCAAAATCCGTGCCCCGCCACCTGCGCAAGATCCGCCAGATGGGGGTAGAGGCGCGGCTGGCGGGCGAACTGCCGCTCTCGGGCGTCTCTGCCGAAGCCTCGGGCCGCGATCCGGCGGTCTATGCCGAAGTGCTGGAGGCGGCGGCGCGCCTGCGCGACATGGGGGCGGGCGCCATCGTGCTGGGCTGTGCGGGCATGGCGCCGATCCGCGCGCGGCTGGAGGCCGAGATCGGCGTCGCCATCATCGATCCGGTGATGGCGGGGGCGGCCATGGCGCTGGGTGCCGTGTCGTGAGAACGCGTCCGGCGGATCTGCCGGATGTATCGCTGCGGCTGCTGGAGATCTTTGCCGCCATGATGCGCTGCACCACCACGGTGGAGACGGCGGAATTTCTGGGCATCTCGCAGCCCGCCGTCTCGGCGGGTCTGCGCCAGCTGGAGCATCAGCTGGGCTTTGCGCTGTTCGAACGCACGGGCCGCCGCCTGACTCCCACCGGGGAGGCGAATGACCTCTTCGAGGAAATCCGCCCGCTTTTCGGCATCCTGCGCGCCTTCACCACCCGCGCGCGGGACATCCGGTCGGGGCAGGTGGGGCGGCTGCGGGTGATGTCGACCCCGCCCTTGGGCTATTCGCTGGCACCGCGCGCGCTGCGCGCCTTTCACGCCGCCCGCCCCGAGGTGACCATCAGCTATGACGTGCGGCGGCTGGAAAACGTGCTGGACGCGGTGCAGACCGGGCAGGCCGATATCGGCATGGTGCTGAATGCCGAACGGCTGGAAACGGTGAATTCCGAACTGATCCAGCGCAGCCAGATGATCGTGCTGCTGCCCGGGGATGACCCGCTGGCGCGGCAGCCCTTCGTCACCGCCGCAGCCCTGTCGGGGCGGCAGATCGTCGGCATCGATCAGGCCTCGCAGCTGGGGCGGCTGGTGGCCAAGGGCTTTGCGCAGGGCGGTGGCACCTACCATCCGGGGATCGAGGTGCGCTACTGCCAGACCGCCGCCGCACTGGTGGCCGAAGGCATGGGCGTCACCGTGGTCGATCCCTATTCCGCCGAACCCTATCTGAGCCGGGGTCTGGTCTCGCGCCCCTTCGCCCCCGCCTGCGAGGTGCGCGCCTCGATGATCACCCGCAAGGGCGTGCCGCATTCCGGCCTGCTGCTGAGCTTCATGGAAGAACTGCGCCGCCAGCTGGCGCAGGGCGCGGGCACAGCGCCGCTGCCCGGCTGATCCTGTCCCGGCCAAAAGCTGCGCCGCGCGGGAACATCCGCGCCCCTGTCCTGTTCCGAGGATCACCGATCCCGCTGCGAAGGAGGACAGAATGACCGATCTGCGATCAAGACGAAGCACCGAGGGCTGGCAGACCGGCTCCCGGGCCGAAGGGGGCGGCTATGTCGCGACGGTGCTTCTGGCCATCGTGCTGGCGCTGTTTGGCGTGGCCATCCTTGGCGGCGGCATCTGGCTGATCACGCTGGGCGGCAGCTGGTATTACGCCGTGGCCGGGCTGGGGCTGTGCGTGACGGCATGGTTCCTGCTCAATGCCTCGATGATGGCGCTGTGGGTCTATCTTGCCACCTATGCCTTCACCGTGGTCTGGGCGCTGTGGGAAAAAGGGCTGGAGCCTTGGGCGCAGGTGCCCCGGCTGGTGGCGCCCACGGTCATTCTGGTGCTGGTGCTGCTGACCCTGCCGGTGCTGCGCGCGCGCCCGCAGTCGACCCGTCGCGCGGATATTGCGGGCTGACCGGCGGAGCCTTTTCGCCCGCCCGCGCGTTTCCTGCCCAGAAAGGACAGCCCAATGGCCCAATCCGACAATGAGCCCGCCCGCCCGGCGGGCGGCGAGGCCGCGCGCCTGCGCGACCGCATCGACCGCGGGGAAACCGGCGACAAGGTCGATTTCAGCGACCCTTCCGCCGCGCCGCTTGGCACCGATGACGAGGCGGGCACCAACAGCGTCGATCCGGCGCAGCTGCGCCACGCCAAAGCCGCCGAAACCGCGCATGGCCCGACCAAGGGTGCCGCCAAGCATGTGGCCGAGACCGACAAGGCCGGTCCCGCCGATCTGCAGCGCTCGCGCCATCCGGCGTGGATGCCGTGGGCTGCGGTCGCGGTGATCGTGGTCGCCGTGGCGCTTTACCTGATGGGCGGATCCTGACCTCAACCCGAAAGGACAGACAGATAATGACCCAATATTCCGACAACCGCGTGCAGGACCAGCAGCCCGGGCTGGAGCACGAGATGTCCCCCGCGCCCGAATTCACCCCGCGCTATCCCGGCTCGGGGCGGCTTACTGGCAAGGTGGCGATCATCACCGGGGGCGATTCCGGCATCGGGCGCGCCAGCGCCGTGCTGTTCGCCCGCGAGGGCGCGGATGTGGCCATCCTTTACAAGTCCGAGGATCGCGACGCCGACACGACCCTTGAGGCAATTCGGGCCGAAGGCCGCGAGGGGCTGGCGATCAAGGGCGATGTCGGCCAGCGCGCCGTCTGCGTCGATGCAGTGCGTCAGGTGATCGACCGGTTCGGGCGGCTGGACGTGCTGGTGAACAACGCCGCCGAACAGCACGCGCAGGAGCATTTCGAGGATGTGAGCGAGGAGCAGATCGAGGCGACCTTCCGCACCAACATCTTCGGCCAGATGTTCATGGTGCAGGCAGCCCTGCCGCATCTGAAACAGGGCGCGTCGATCATCGGCATCACCTCTGTCACCGCCTATCGCGGGCAGGATCTGCTGATCGACTATTCCGCCACCAAGGGCGCGATCCTGTCTTTCATCCGGGCGCTCGCCTCCAAGCTGGCGGACCGGGGCATCCGGGTCAATGGCGTGGCGCCGGGGCCGATCTGGACACCGCTGATCCCGGCGTCCTTCCCGCCCGACAAGGTCGAGAGCTTTGGTCAGGGCACCAAGCTGGGCCGCCCCGGCCAGCCCAACGAGGTGGCGCCTTCGGTGCTGTTTCTGGCCTGCGAGGATGGATCCTACATGACCGGCCACGTGCTGCATCCCGATGGCGGCGCGTCCGTGGCGGACTGACCCACGCGGGGGGCGGGTGGTCTCAGACCACCTGCACCCCGACCCAGACCGCAGCCCCGATCACCGCCAGCGCCAGCAGCGCCAGCAGCCCGTCGCGCACCAGCAGCGTCATTGCCAGCAGCACCACGGCGGCGCCAAGGATTGACGAGGTGAAGGGCACCAGTTCCAGCACCGGCATGGCGATGCCGCACAGCACGCAGGCCAGATGCAGCAGCCGGTCCATGGGCGGCCTGACCAGAACGCTCAGCCGCTTGCCGGTATGCGCGTCCAGCCAGTCCGCCGGTTTGCGCAGGCTGTCCGCCGCCTTGCGCAGCCTGTCCGAGGGCACGCGGCGCTTCATGATCCAGCGGGGCAGCCACAGGTGGCGCCGCCCCAGCAGCATCTGCCCGGCGATCAGCGCGATCAGGATGCCGCAGGTGCTGGAGAACAGCGGCACGCCCGACAGCGGCGTGACCACCGCCAGCGCGGGGACCAGCAGCACCGGCACAAAAGAGGCATGGCCCAGGCCTTCGACCACGTCATTGAGCGAGGTTTCCTCCTTGTTGGCGGCATCGTGCAGGCGGTCGACCACACCCCGCAGGGTGGTGGGGCTGTCGGGGGTCTGGCGGTTCGGATCGGTCATAACGGCTCCGTCATGCGGGGGAGGGCTCTGTCCTGAACCAACCGGGACGGGTCCTGTTCCCGCGCGCAGCGGGGGGATTCCGCAGCGGATCCGGAAAAAGATCGCCCCCCGCCGGGGCCAGAGTGATCCGCTGCCGCCGGACCTGCGTAATAGTTGGGCTTGCGCACTAAAGACGGACCATGCCGCCATGACAAACCCTCATCTGACCAAGCCCGCCCCCGACGTTCTGGACGTCGAGCTGAACCGCCAGCTTGAGGCGATCGCAAAAGAAGACGTGCCCGACCGCCTGCTGGACCTTGCCCGGCAGCTGCAGGTCCATCTGCGCAAACCCTCCGGCCAAGACTGACCTATCCCGCCCGCCCGCGCTGCGCGGCACAGACTGCCGAAAAGCCGCAGCGGCACAGAAAATCTGTCGGTTTTGCGCATTTCCTGAAATTGTGCTGGAACAAAGGCCGCACACTCCTGTTTGCCCCGCTCGTCTTCAAGTTGAACGGGGGTGACAGATGATCGAATTATGGAGGTCAGCCAGACCTTTCGGCCTGACGGGGCCCTGCCGCGCGGCTGCGGAAATCCGCCGGGGTCCGTCAGCGGACAGAACCTGCGCGGGGGTGGCGGTTTCCCGCCGCATCGGCGCCGCACTGCCATGGCACACAGGTGCCGCAGCCGCTTACCCGCTGAGGACGTTGCGACAAATGATCCTGGCGGCCAGTCCCGCCCGTCACAGTGGCGCGGGCATTGTTGCCGGTTCCGCAACGGCATCCCCCGGCGGGGTGGGGCTGTTGCCTTGACCCGGTGGTGCACGGACCTACGATCCTGTCACAAGCGACATCGTTATCGCCCCAGACCCGTATCCTGTTGCCCGCACCTCTCCCTCCGGGGTCAGTCGCGGCAGGTGGGATCAACCGTCCCTTTGCCCCTCCTCCGTCGCGCCGCGCGGGCCGGAGCGGGTCCGGTTCCTGCCTGCACCGTCTCTGCCCCCGCAAGGAGTGAACACTGGAGCTGATATGTCTACCCAGACTGACCAAACCCTGTTTTCCGAGGATGTCATCAGCTACATCCCGGCCCTGCGTGCCTATGCGTGGACGCTTACCCGCCGCCATCAGGATGTTGATGATCTGGTTCAGGAAACCCTGACCAAGGCCATCGCCAATGTGCACCGGTTCCGCCCCGGCACCAATCTGCGCGCGTGGCTCATGACCATCATGCGCAACACGTTCTACAACGAGATCGTCAAGACCAAGCGCGAACGCCCCGGCGGCGAGGACTGCGTGTCCGGCACCGCCTCGGTTCCCAGCACGCAGGAATGGGCGCTGCGGGGCAGCGAACTGATGAGCGCAATCTCTCGCCTGCCCGCCCATTACCGCGAGACGCTGATCCTCGTGGTGATGCTGGGCGAAAGCTACGAGACCGCCGCCGAGATCTGTGGCGTGGCCATCGGCACCATCAAGAGCCGGGTGAACCGGGCTCGCGTCATGGTGATCGAAGAACTGGGCGAAAAGGTGCCGGAGCGGCTTTAGCCGCTCCGCTCCGCGTCTCTGAGCAGGGCCTGCAGCCGCAGGGCGAGCTCCAGCAGCGGGCCGGGGACCGGCCTCTGCCGCAGGCCCTGAAGGTGCAGGGCCATCAACTGATCCTGGCTCGGGCCTGTGCGGGGCGTTTTGCGGGGCTCGGTCATGCGCTGTTCCTTTCGGGTAACGGCGGGGAGCGTGGGCAGCGCCGGGGCCGGTCAGCAGGCCCGCGGCAGATGGCACGCAGGTCTGGGAACATCGGAGCGGCGGATTTGTTTCCGGTTCATCCAGACAAGGAGCTGTCCAATGTCATCCGTTCTGTCTTTCCGCAACCTTTCCCTGCTGACCGGTCTTCTGGCCCTGACCGCGCTTCCCGCCCTTGCGCAGCCGACCCCCGCCCTGTCGCTTGCGTCCAGCGAGGCGGACGGCACCCATCTTGTCGGGCCGGACGGTCGCCCGGTCTATGCCATGCTCACCAAGGGCAGCGGCGGCGATGACGAGGATCCGCTCGCCTCCTGCGGGGCCAGCTGCCTGCAGGACTGGCCGCTGCTGGTGACCGAGGGCGAGCCCAGTTTCGGCGAGGGCATCGAGGCCGCGCTGGTGGACACGAAGCCATGGCGCGGCGTCAACGTGCTGACCTATGCCGACCAGCCCCTGTTCCAGTTCCACCGCGATATCTTGGGCGAGGCTCCCGAAGGGCAGGGCATCTTCAGCTATGGCGGCTGGTGGGCGCTGGTGCGCCCCGATGGCAGTCTGGTCCGTTCCTCCACCATGCCGGAACACGGCGACACGGACGAGATGATCGAAGGATGACATCATGACCGATGCTCAGGACACCCCCGACGATCCCAAGCTGCGCCGCGTGCGGTCGGATCTGGCCGAACCCAGCCGCCCCGAGGGATATTACGGCGTGCGCCAGCCCATCCTGCCCGATCCGCCGGTCTATCCCCCGCGCGATCAGCCCACCGATGCGGATCTGCACGAGGCGATTTGCGCGGCCCTTGCGGCGGAGGGGCGGCTTGCAGGCTGCCGGATCGGCGTGGCGCTGCGTCAGGGGGTGGTGACGCTGACCGGACAGGTGCCGCGGGAATTCCAGCGCACGCTGTCCTGCGCGGTCACCGAAACCGTGGCCGGGGTGCTGACGGTCGAGAACCAGCTGGTCGTGACGGGCTGACCCTGCCCGCCGCCCCGGCCCCCCGCGCCCGCGGGCGCTTCAGAAACAGATGGGAGATTTTCCATGTCCGCTCCGGACACCAATACCAAAAAGCAGACCAAACGCCACTGGGGCCCGCTTCTGGGCATCCTGCTGGTGGTGTGTTTCGGCGTCGGCATCATCCTTTACTGGGTGGGCGAAGAGGTCGCCACCGCCCCCGAGGATGAGAGCCCCGCCACCGAAAGCCCGACCGCGACGGAAACTCAGGACGGCGACGTGAACGTGCCCGATTCCGCCCCGGTCGAGGAGGTGGAGCCGATCGATCCGCCCGCCAACCCGGATAACTGAGCGGCGGCCCGGCAGAACAGGACAGGGCGGCGCTCGGCGTCGCCCTGTCTGCTGCGCGCGCTCCGGTGGGCGCCGTGACGCCGCCCGGCCCGGTCCGGGTTCAGCCGCCGAAGCCCATGCCGCGCGATCCGCCGGTGCTGCCGAACCCCCCGCGCGAGGCGGCGGTGGTGCGGGTCATCGGCGGCTTGCCCACGGTGGTGGCGGGGCGGGCGAAAATGCCGCTGCCCATCTTGGCGCGGCCGGTATTGCTGGAAAATGCCGCGCCATTGGCATTGGTAAACCGCCCGTCGGCTGAGCGATACATCGGCTGCGCGCCCATGCCGCGCCCGCCCAGCATGTTGCCCAGCAGATAGCCCGCCAGCAGCGGCATGAAGATGCCGCCCGACCCGCCGCTGGTCGCCTGAGCCTCGCTGCCACAGGCGCCTTCGCCATGCTGTTCCTCGCAGACCTGCAGGCTGTCATAGCGCGGCGCCGTTTCCACATGCAGCTCCTCCGCCTCGGCGAAGGCGGTGTTGCACTCCTCCACCGAAAACAGCCCGCCCGTGGTCGAGGCCTCGCGGCAGCTTTCCAGATCAGGAAAGGCCTGCGCATCCACCTGTTCCTCGCGGCAGCCCGCCAGCGCAAAGGAGGCGGCGCCGACAATGGCAAGGGCCACGGTTCTGGAACGTTTTCTCATGTCTCTCCTCCTCAGTCGCGGATGAAATGCGGCTTGAACCGCGACAGGTTCTGCGTGATGCGCCCACGATCCTCGCGGATGCCGATGCCCGCGCAGGCCTGCCCCACGATCCATGCGCCGATCACCGGGTGGAACCCGTCAAAGGCGGTCAGGGGCGTATAGGCCTGCACGATGCGCGGATGCTGGCCATAGCCCGCCTCGGGGCTGGTTTCGGTCGGCGCGCCGTTTTCCACGATGGATATGGCGGCGCCTTCGCGGGAAAACAATGGCTTGATGACATGGCCCTTACGCAGCACCTCTTCGGCGCGGTCCAGCGCCGGGCTGCCCGCCTGCATCTCCGCCTCGAAAAACGCAGGCAGCAGGTTGGGATGGCCTTCGAACATCTGCCACAGCACCGGCAGCAGCCCCTTGTTGGACAGCACCGCCTTCCATGCCGGTTCCAGCATCAGACAGCCCGAGCCCGCGATGTGTTGGGCATAGTCGTCGCGCAGCAGATCCTCCCACGGATAAAGCTTGAACAGGATGCCGATGACCCGGTCCTGATCGTCGATGAACTGCCCGTCAGGGCTGAGCCCCAGCTTGTCCAGATCGGTGTAATGCGCGCCCAGATCGGCCTCGCGCGCGGCCCAGCCCATGGCCTCCACCGTGCCGTAATCCTCGGGATTGCCCGCGATGGCGGTGAAATGCAGATCGGTGCCGGGGGCGAAGGTCGCGGCGAAATGCGCCACCAGAGCCTCGTGGATGCCGTTGAACTGGTCGTCACCGTCACGCAGCACGCCCGCCGCCAGCTGATCCTCCAGCCATCCCCACTGGAAGGAGGCGCTTTCGTAAAGCGAGGTGGGGGTGTCGGCGTTGTATTCCAGCATCTTGGCCGGGCCGGTGCCGTCATAGGCCAGATCGAAGCGGCCATAGATCTCGGGCTCCTGCCGGTCCCAGCTGCCCGCGACCAGATCGTGAAACTCCGCCGGGATGCCCAGCTTGGTGAGCAGCTCCTCGCTGGCGCAGATCGCGGCGGCGGCCTCGCGGCACATGCCGTGCAGTTCGGTGGCCGGATCCTCCAGATCGTCCTCGATCTCGCGCAGGCTGAACTGATAGGCCGAGCTTTCGTCCCAATAGGGTTCGCCATACATGTCGGCGAAGGTGAAGCCCAGTTCCTTGGCCTTGTCGCGCCAGTCGGGACGTTCGGAAAGCGGGATTTTCCGCATCTGCACCTCGGTTGTCTGTGTCTGCCCCTGCTGTGACAGAAAACCGGACGGGGTGCGAGCGTTTCAGGCGGGGAAACGGCGGCGCGGGCCAAAGGGTCGCGCCGCCGCGGCAGGGGTCAGGTGCGCGCCGACAGCAGCTCGCGCAGCTGGCTGGGGAACAGCTGCAGCACCAGCGTTTCGGTCTTGGCGGCGCCGTCATGGGCCACATAGACGCGCAGGTCGATGGGGTCGTCCTGATCCAGCGGCAGGTCGGAAAAATCCACGTCGAAGATCGCGCGCCACGCGTCTTCGCCCACCACCGGATAGGCCGCCTCGTTCGAGATCACCCCGCGCGAGGTGGTGACCATGGTGCGGGTCAGCGGCCCGCGCGTCAGCCCGTCAAAGCCGGTGGAGTCAAGATCGCAGACCACCTTGACCGTGTCGGCGGGGCGGGGCTGGCCGGGAATGCCGCCCTTGCCAAGCCGCACGGCGCGGAACCGGGCATGCTCTGGCTTGACGGGGCCATCTTCCAGCCAGCTCAGCGTGTAGTTCAGCTGGTATTCGCTGCCCGACATCGCGTGATCGGCCGGGGTCCAGAAGGCCACGATATTGTCGAAGGTCTCGTCATCGGTGGGCAGTTCGATCAGCGTCACCGCCCCCATGCCCCAGTCCTCGCGCGGTTCCACCCATGCCGAGGCGCGGCGGTCATAGAACACGCCGTCATCCTGATACTGGTCGAAATCGCGCTCGCGCTGCATCAGGCCAAAGCCGCGCGGGCTGGGGGTGGCAAAGCTGTTGGCCATGATCCGCGGCGGGTTGTTGAGCGGACGCCAGATCCGTTCGCCATTGCCCAGATGAATTTCCAGCCCGTCGCTGTCATGCACTTCGGGGCGCCAGTCGGCGGCGACATGGCGGTTGTGCTTGCCGAACCAGTACATGGAGGTGAGCGGCGCCAGACCCAGCCGCGAGACATCGCCGCGCAGGAAGATGTCCGCCGACACGTCCTGAATCACGCCATTGTCGCGGCGCGACACGATGCGATAGGCGCCCGTGGCACGCGGGCTTTCCAGCAGCGCGCAGGTGGTCACGCTGCCATCGCCATGCTGTTCCAGCCAGAAGCGGGTGAAGCGCGGAAACTCTTCGGGGCCGTCGGGGATCGCGGTGTCCAGCGCGAGCCCGCGCACCGACAGGCCGAACTGCCCGGAATAGCCCGCCGTCCGCCAGTAGGAGGCGCCCAGAAACGCCATCCAGTCCGACCGCTGCGCCGGATCCTGCACGGAAAACCCGGCAAAGCCTTCGGTCTTGCTCAGCCGCTGCGCGGGGCTGTCTTCGGGGATGCTGAACAGGTCGCGCGAAAACGGCACCTCGCGCGCCATGCCCTCCTCGACGGCGTAGATATGCACCGGCTCGGGGAAATAGCGCCCGGGGAAAAAGAACTGCACCGGGTTGTCGGTCTGGGTCTCGCCCCAGAGCGCGCGGTCGCGGCGGAAGCGGATGGCGCCATGGGCGTCATAATCGATCTGCTGCAGCGTTTCCGCGTCCGGCATCGCCATGGGCGTGAACGGTTCGCGCGACAGGCTCCGGGCGATGTCGCGCAGCCGGTCAAAGGAAAACGGCTCGGCAGGCCCCAGCGGGATGCCGGAGGCCACCGCCTCTGACTGGGCGCGGGCCATCTCGGGCAGCAGGAAGAACGCGCCAGCGCCAAGGGCGCTGGCCAGAAAGGCGCGGCGGGTATGCGTGTCGGCAGACATGCGGATCTCCGGTGACATTGCACTCTGCGCCTTCTTGTTCCAGCCGCGCCATATCGCAACGGGAATCGCAGCGGCAGGCGAGCGCTCGCTTAAAAATTTTCGTGGTATGGCAAAGCCTCGCCTGTTGCCGCGCACAGTCAGGCATTGGCGGCGCGGAGCCGCTGCAAATTTGCGCAGATGTTACATCCGGTCCGGTCGGGGATGCCCTGCCGTCGCCGCGGGTGAGTCGCGGCCTAGAGCACGCGGCGCAGCCCTGCCTGCACCTTGCGCAGCCGGGGCAGATACAGATCCGCCAGCAGATCGACGCGGTCCTGCGTGGCGGCCATGCCGGTGTTCAGCGCCGCCACCACCCGGTCGCGCCCGTCGATCAGCGGCACCGCCACCGACCGCAGGCCCAGCTCCACCTCCTGATCGATCAGCGCATAGCCCTGCGCGCGAACCTGATCGATGCGCGCCATGATCTCGTCGGGGTCGCTGGCGGAAAAGGCGGTGCGCGGCGCCAGATCGGAGGCCTCGACCAGCGCGCGGGCCTGATCGCGCGGCAGGGCCGCCAGCAGCACCCGCCCCATGGAGGTGCAGAAGGCGGGCAGCCGCGATCCCGGCATCAGCCCGATGGACATGACCCGTTTCTGCGCGGCGCGGGCGATATACACGATCTCCGTCTCGTCCAGCAGCGCCACCGAACAGCTTTGCCCGATGCCTTCCGACAGCTGGTCCAGCCACGGCTGCACGATCTGCGACAGCGGCAGCGAGGCCAGCGCCGCCATGCCAAGCCGCAGGATCCGGGGTGTCAGCGTGAAGAATTTTCCGTCATACTCGGCATAGCCCTCGCGGTGCAGGGTCAGCAGCACCCGGCGCGCGGTGGCGCGATCCAGCCCCGAGGCGGCGGCGGCCTGCGCGATGGACAGGCGCGGCGTGTCGGGGCCGAAGCATTCGATCAGCCGCAGCCCCTTGGCCAGAGAGGCGATGTGATCGGTGGGTTTGTTCAACATGCGCACGAAATTATCCGCTGCGTGAACAAAGATCAACATGCGCACGGAAGGACTCGCCACGGCTTGCCCTGCGGCGCTATGCCGACGGCATGACAGGAGGACATCGATGAACAAGGTCACGTCCACGCCCGCGGAAGCGGTCGCCGACATTCCCGACGGCGCAACCGTCATGATCGGAGGTTTCGGCGGATCCGGCGCCCCGATCGAGTTGATCCATGCGCTGATCGACCGCTTTCGGGCCACCGGCAGCCCCACCAATCTGACGATCATCAACAACAACGCCGGCAACGGCGCCATCGGCATCGCCGCCATGATCAAGGCGGGCATGGTGGCCAAGATGATCTGCTCTTTCCCGCGCTCGTCCAATGCGGATGCGTTCAACAGCCGTTATCTGGCCGGAGAGATCGCGCTGGAACTGGTGCCGCAGGGCACGCTGGCCGAGCGCATCCGCGCGGGCGGCGCCGGGATCCCGGCCTTTTACACGCCGTCTTCCTATGGAACCGAACTGGCCGAGGGCAAGCCGGTGGAGGACTTCGACGGCAAGATGTATGTGCGGGAACGCTGGCTGAAGGCGGATTTTGCGCTGCTGAAGGCGCAGAAGGGCGACCCGCTGGGCAACCTGACCTACCGGATGGCCGCGCGCAACTTCAACCCGCTGATGGCCATGGCCGCCGCCCGCACCATCGCGCAGGTCGCCGATCTGGGCGAGCCGGGCAGCATCGACCCGGCCGAGGTCGTCACCCCCGGCATCTTCATCGACCGCGTGGTCGCGGTGCCGGATCCGCAACAGGAAGAAGTGCTCGTGCGCACGGGAGTGGTCTACTGATGTCGGAATTTTCGCTGATGGACGACAAGCTGAGCAATGCCCAGATCGCGTGGCGCGCCGCGCAGGATCTGGAGGACGGATCCTATGTCAATCTTGGCATCGGCTTTCCCGAGATGATCGCCACCTTCCAGCCCGAGGGGCGCGAGGTGACCTATCACACCGAAAACGGCGTTCTGGGGTTCGGGCAGGCGCCCGAGCCCGGGCAGGAAGACTGGGATCTGATCAATGCCGGCAAAAGGGCGGTGACGCTGAAGCCGGGCGCCGCGTTCTTTCACCATGCCGACAGCTTCGCCATGGTGCGCGGCGGCCATCTGGATCTGGCGGTGCTGGGGGCCTATCAGGTCGCGCAGACCGGCGATCTGGCCAACTGGCGCGTCGGCAGCAAGGGTGTGCCTGCCGTGGGCGGCGCCATGGATCTGGTGCATGGCGCAAAGCGCGTGGCGGTGGTCACCGATCACGTCACCAAGGACGGCCAGCCGAAGCTGGTGGAAAAATGCAGCTTCCCGCTGACCGGGGTGGCCTGCGTCACCCGCGTCTATACCTCGCTGGCGGTGATCGACATCGAAGGCGGACGCTTCGTGCTGCGCGAAAAGCTGCCCCAGCTCAGCCTCGAGGCGCTGCAGGCGGTGACGGGTGCCAAGCTGCATCTTGATGGCCCGGTGGGCGACCTTCTTGTTCCGGAGACCCTGTGATGCGCGACGTCTTTATCTGCGACTACATCCGCACTCCGATTGGCCGTTACGGCGGCGCGCTGTCCTCGGTCCGGCCCGATGATCTGGCGGCGATCCCGCTGCGGGCGCTGGCCGAGCGCAATTCCGGTCTGGATCTGGCCGCGATCGAGGAAGTGATCCTTGGCTGCGCCAATCAGGCCGGAGAGGACAACCGCAACGTGGCACGCATGGCGTCGCTGCTGGCGGGCTATCCCGACACCGTGCCCGGCACCACCATGAACCGGCTCTGCGGGTCGGGCATGGATGCGGTCATCACCGCCGCCCGCGCCATCAAAGCGGGCGAGGCTGATCTGATCGTTGCGGGGGGCGTCGAATCCATGTCCCGCGCGCCGTTCGTCATGCCGAAAGCCACCTCTGCCTTCTCGCGCAGCGCCTCGGTCGAAGACACCACCATCGGCTGGCGCTTCATCAACCCGCTCATGAAGGCGCAGTATGGCGTCGACAGCATGCCCGAGACCGCCGAGAACGTGGCCGAAGATTTCGGCATCTCGCGCGAGGATCAGGATCTGTTTGCGCTGCGCTCCCAGCAGAAGGCGGGCGCCGCCATGGCCTCGGGGCGGCTGGCGCAGGAAATCGTGCCAGTGATGCTGCCGCAGCGGCGCGGCGATCCCAAGCGGGTGGAGCAGGACGAACACCCGCGCCCCGACACCACGCTGGAGGCGCTGCAGGGGCTCAAGACCTTCGTCAAGGCCGATGGCACGGTGACGGCGGGCAATGCCTCGGGGGTCAATGACGGGGCTGCCGCACTGGTGCTGGCCTCTGCCGAGGCGGTGAAGCGTCACGGCCTGACCCCGCGCGCCCGTGTGCTGGGCGGCGCGACTGCCGGTGTGGCGCCGCGTATCATGGGCTTTGGTCCCGCGCCCGCGTCGCAGAAGCTGATGGCGCGGCTTGGGCTGGGCATCGACGATTTTGCGGTGATCGAGCTTAACGAGGCCTTTGCCTCGCAGGGGCTGGCGACGCTGCGCGCGCTTGGCGTGGCGGATGACGACGCGCGGGTGAACCGCAACGGCGGCGCCATCGCTCTGGGCCATCCCTTGGGCATGTCCGGCGCGCGCATCACCGGCTCTGCGATGCTCGATCTCAAATCCGGCGAACGCAGCCTCTCCACCATGTGCATCGGCGTGGGGCAGGGCATCGCGGTGGCGCTTCAGGCGGTGTGACCGCTTTCGGCGAGCGCGGTCAGATCCCGCGCCCGTTCATGCAGCAGCCGCGCCAGAAGATCGGCGGGGCTGTCGGCATCAAAGGTGAACTGCCGCGTCAGCCCCACCGCGCCCGCCATGTAGTCGGAGCGCAGATCCAGCGCCACCAGCGTGCCGCGCTGCAATTCGCGCTCCACCACCCCGCGCGAGATGAACCACAGCAGATCCGACCGTTCCAGCAGGCCAAGCGCCACGGGCA
Source organism: Salipiger marinus (assembly GCF_900100085.1). Lineage (GTDB taxonomy): Bacteria > Pseudomonadota > Alphaproteobacteria > Rhodobacterales > Rhodobacteraceae > Salipiger > Salipiger marinus. The sequence continues at coordinate 211,944 of NZ_FNEJ01000004.1, read as the reverse complement.
GCGCCACCGTCTCGAAGGCGGGGACCAGCCCCGCCAGCCCCTGTGCCGCCAGATAGCGGTCCACCGTCTGGCGGATGATCGCGCCAGGATTGGGCAGGATCACCGGATGGCGGGCCAGCGCGCGCGGGGCCGGGTCCGCCGCCGCCGGATGCCCCGCCCGGCCCACCAGCAGGATCGGTTCGTCATAAAGATAATCGAAGGACAGGCCCGGCATGTCCTCTGGCTGCGGCATCCGGCCCACCATCAGGTCGATCTTTCCCGCGCGCAGCTGCCCGATCAGGTAGCGGTTCGGCCCGGTCACCACGCCGATCCGCGCCTCGGGGCGCTGGCGGGCAAAATCCAGCGCCACCGCCGGGAAGAACCCGCCCGCCACCGTGGGCAGCACCCCCACCTTGACCAGCCCGGCGGGCGGCTGCCCCGACAGCGCCCGCACCCCGGTTTCCAGCCGGCTGAGCGCGGCCAGTGCATGGGCGCGAAAGCCGCTGCCTGCCGGGGTCAGCACCACGCGCCGCCCGCTGCGGTCAAACAGCGCCGTTCCCAGCAGCAGCTCCAGCTCTGCGATGGTCTTGGAGAGGGCAGGCTGCGACACATGCCGCGCCCGCGCGGCGGCCGAGATCGTGCCGTGCTGCGCGACCGCCAGAAACGCCTCCAGATGGCGCAGTTTCATGCCGTTGGGTAAAACCATGGGGTTATGGATGTGGCACGAGTTTGTAGTTTTGCCAACGGAAAATCCGTGTCACCCTTGGGTTTGACGTGGCATCGGTTATGGATGCCCGCCCGCCTGACAGAAGGAAGACCGCATGAGCCAGACCTATGACCGTGGCATGGCCGTCCGCCGCGAGGTGCTGGGCGAGGCCCATGTCGCCCGCGCCGAGGCCGCCAAGACCGAATTCGACACGCCGTTCCAGAGCCTGATCACCGAAAGCGCATGGGGCACGGTCTGGGCCTCTGACCGGATCACGCGGCGGGAACGGTCGATGCTGACCATTGCGCTGCTGGCCGCGACCGGCAATTTCGAGGAAATCCCGATGCATATCCGCGCCACCGCCCGCACCGGCGCGTCGATGGCCGATGTGGCCGAGGCGCTGCAGCATGTGGCGATCTATGCGGGTGTGCCGCGCGCCAATCACGCGCTGAAACTGGCGCGGCAGACCTATGCGGAGATGGAGGAGACCGCGCAATGACCTTGACCCCGTCGCGCGATGCCGGGCCGCTGATCCCGCGCAACCGCAGCATCCACCCGGTGCCCTATGATCCCGATTACAAGACCAGCGTCACCCGCGCGCCGAACCTGCCGCTGCTGTCGATGGAAAGCACGCCCTCGGAAGAGACCGGGCCGCGCTTCGGTCACGCCCGGCTTGGGCCGCTTGACAACAACCTGATCCTGAACTGGACCCGCGGCGCCGCCCCTGCGGTTGGAGAGCGCATTCTGGTGCATGGCCGTGTGCTGGACGAAAACGCCCGGCCCGTGCCGCAGACGCTGGTGGAGGTCTGGCAGGCCAATGCGGGCGGGCGCTATCGCCATGTGAAGGACAGCTATTTCGCGCCGCTTGATCCCAATTTCGGCGGCTGCGGGCGCACGCTGACAGATGACGAAGGCCGCTATCAGTTCCTGACCATCCGGCCCGGCGCCTATCCTTGGCCCAATCGCGGCAATGACTGGCGGCCCATGCACATCCATGTGTCGGTCTTTGGCCACAGCTTCGGCCAGCGGCTGATCACCCAGCTTTATTTCGAGGGCGACCCGCTGATCGCGCATTGCCCCATCGCCGCGACGGTCAAGGATCGCAGCGCGCTTGACCGGCTGGTGGCGCCTCTGGATTTCTCCATGTCGCGCCCGCTGGATTATCTGGCCTATAAATTCGACATCGTGCTGCGTGGCCGCCGCCAGACCATGTTCGAAAACAAGCTCGAGGGGATGTGACCCATGGTGCAGAAACTGGACACCCTGCCTGAAACCGCCTCTCAGACGGCGGGGCCTTATGTGCATATCGGGCTGATGCCCAGCTATGCGGGCAATCCCGGCAGCTTTGACGAGGAAATCGGCACCTCGCCGCTTTGCGGGGAGGTGACGGGCCAGATCATCGAGATCACCGGTTCGGTGCATGACGGCACCGGCTGGGCGATGCGCGACGCGATGATCGAAAGCTGGCAATGCGACGCGGCGGGGATCTTTCCCGGCCAGCCGGGGGCGGATCCGGGGCTGACCGGCTTCTGCCGCTTTGCCGCCGATGCGCAGTCGGGGGAATTCACCCTGCGCACCGTCAAGCCCGGCCCGGTGCGCGGGCGCGGCGGTCTGGTCTCGGCGCCGCATGTCTCGCTCTGGATCGTGGCGCGCGGCATCAATATCGGGCTCAGCACCCGGGTCTATTTCGAGGACGAGGACAATTCCGCCGATCCGCTGCTGGCGCGCATCGAACAGCGCCCCCGGGTCGAGACGCTGATCGCCCGCAAGCTGGACGAAGGGCGCTACCGCTTCGACATCCATCTGCAGGGCCCCAAGGAGACGGTGTTCCTTGACCTCTGATCCGCAGGGCAGCGGCGTTTTCGACCATCCGTGGCTGTCGGGGCTGTTCGGCGATGCCGACATGGCCGCAATCCTGTCACCGGACCGGCAGCTGGCGCATATGCTCGCCTTCGAGGCGGCATGGAGCCGCGCCTGCGGGCGGGCCGGGATCTTTGACGCGGGCCAGGCGGAGACCGCCGCCCGCGCCATCGAGGCCGCGCGGATCGACCGGGCCGATCTGGCGGCGGGCATGGCGCAGGATGGCGTGCCGGTGCCCCGGCTGGTGGCGCAGCTCAAACAGGTCGCGCCTGCGGGGGCGCTGCACAAGGGTGCTACTTCGCAGGATGTGGTGGACAGCGCGCTGGCCTGCACGCTGGTCGAGGCCTCGGATCTGATCGCCGCGCGGCTGGAGGCGGTTCAGGCCGGGCTTGCGGCGCTGGAGGCGCGGTTTGGTGCTGCGCCGCTGATGGGGCGCACCCGGATGCAGGCCGCGACGCAGATCACCGTGGCCGACCGGCTGCAGGTCTGGCGGCTGCCGCTGGAGGGTCATGCCGCGCGTCTGGCGGCGCTGCGGCCCCGGGTCGAACGGGTGCAGGTCGGCGGCGCCTCGGGCGACCGCAGGGCGCTTGGGGACAGGGCCGATCAGGTGGTGGCGGATGTCGCGGCGGCACTTGGGCTGCAGCCCGCGCCGCGCGCGTGGCATGCGATGCGCGAGGGCATCGCCGACTATGCGAACCTGCTGTCGCTGGTGACCGGCAGCCTTGGCAAGATGGGGCAGGACGTGGCGCTGATGGCGCAGCAGGGGCTGGACGAGATCACCCTGACCGGCGGCGGCGGATCCTCGGCCATGCCGCACAAGCAGAACCCGGTGTCCGCCGAACTGCTGGTGACGCTGGCCCGGTTCAACGCGGTGCAGCTGTCGGCCCTGCATCTGGCCATGGTGCATGAACAGGAACGGTCCGGCAGCGCTTGGACGCTGGAATGGATGGTGCTGCCGCAGATGCTGGCTGCCACGGCCCGCGCGCTGGCGGTGGCGCAGGACATGACGCAGCGCATCACCCGGATCGGCACGCCCTGAAGCATGCCTTACCGGGCGGGCATGCCCTTTGGTCCCAGCCGCCGCTTTTGCGCCGCGATGCGGAAGGGCGCGTTGGGGGCGCCATAGCCGCCATAACCGCTGCGCTGCAGGATCTCGAAGAACAGCCCGCCCGCGAAGCTGCCGGAATAGAGCTGAAAGAACTCGCCCCGGCTGTCGCGGTCATACATGACCTGCGCGGCCTGCATCCGTTCCAGCAGGCCGGGGGGGAAATCGAAGCGCGCGGTCAGGTCGTCGTAATAATTGGCCGGGATCGGCAGCGGCTCGAACCCGCGCGCGGCAAGCCGTGCCGCCGTGTCGAAAATATCCGCGCTTTCCAGCGCCAGATGCTGGACCGAGGCGCCGAAGCTGTCCGCCAGAAACCGCCCCGCCAGCGTGCGATGGGTGTCCGCCCCGTTCAGGGTGATGCGCAGCGCGCCGTCCTGCGCCTCCACCACCTGCGACCGCACCAGCCCGTCGGGGTCGATCACGTCGACCATCGGGCTTTTGCGCACGTCAAAGATCGCGGTGTAGAACAGCGTCCAGCTCAGCATGTCTTCATAGCTCATGGTCTGGGCCAGATGGTCGATCCGGGTCAGCCCGGCGCCTGCCAGATCCGCGCCGGGGATGGGGTCGAACTCCACCTCCCACACCCGGTCGAGCCCCGATCCGCTGTCGATGAAATGCAGCACCGATCCGCCCAGCCCCCGGATCGCGGGAATGTCGAGCTCGCCGATGCCAAGCGGCTGGGAAAACGGCTCCGCCCCGGTGGCGGTGGCGCGGGCCAGCGCGTCGCGGGCGGAACTGACCGCCAGCCCAAGATCGCAGACCGTGGTGCCGCGCGCGTTCCACGCATGGGCGGCATGGCCCGAGGTTTCCTCGTTCACCACGATGCGGATTTCGCCCTGCTGCCAGAGCGTCAGCGCCTTGTTGCGGTGGGTGGCGGCGCGGGCGAAACCCAGCGTGTCCAGCAGCCCGGCCAGATGCTGCGCCTCGCGCCCCTGTGCGGCAAACTCCACAAAGGCCACGCCTTCGGGCCGGACGCGCGGCGGCAGCGCGGGCAGGGTCTGCGGCAGGTCGGGTTCGGTGCGGCGCACGTCATCCATCAGCGCCACCAGCGACCGGTAGCCATCGCGCGCCACCTGCGCGGTATTGGCGCCGCGGAACTGGTCGTTGAAGATTTCCAGCGACAGCGGCCCCTGATAGCCCGCCGCCAGCACCGCGCGCAGAAAGCCGGTCACGTCCAGATCGCCCTCGCCGGGCATGTTGCGGAAATGGCGCGACCAGTAGAGCAGGTCCATCTCGATCAGCGGGGCATCGGCCATCTGCACGAAGAAGATGCGGTCGCCGGGAATGCCGCGCAGGGTTTCGGGCGACAGCTTGCGGCCCAGCGTGTGGAAGCTGTCGACGATCAGCCCGACATTGGGATGGTCGGCGCGGCGCACGATTTCCCATGCGTCGCGGTGGTCGTTGACATGGCGGCCCCAGCACAGCGCCTCGTATCCGACGCGCAGCCCGCGTCTGGCCGCCCGTTCGCCCAGTTCGCGGAAATCGGCGGCGGCGCGGTCGATGCCGCCCAAGGCCTGCGGATGCACCGAGGAGCAGACCAGCACCAGATCCGTGCCCAGTTCCTGCATCAGGTCGAACTTGCGCTCCGCCCGGTCAAAGGCCTTGGCGCGCAGCGGTTCGGGCAGGCCTTCGAAATCGCGGAAGGGCTGGAACAGCGCGATTTCCAGCCCGTGATCGCGCACCATGTTGCCCACATCGCGCGGACTGCCGTCATGGGCGATAAAATCCTGTTCGAAGATCTCGATTCCGTCAAAGCCCGCAGCGGCGATCGCCTCCAGCTTTTCGCGCAGATCCCCGGACACGGACACGGTGGCGATCGAGGTTTTCATGACAGGCCCTCCAGAGGCGGAACGGAGAAATGCGGCGGCTCAGGCCAGAAGATCGGCGCGCAGCCGCGCCTCGTCCAGCGGCAGGCCGGTGAAAAGCGTCCATGCATGTACGCCCTGATAGAAAAACAGCTCCCAGCCCGACAGGATCTGCAGGCCGCGCGCGGCGGCATCGGTCAGGAACTGCGTGTCCACCGGGGTATAGACCGCGTCAAAGGCCCATGTGCCGCTGGCCATGGCTGTGGCGGGCAGCGGCGTGCCGGGCTTGCCGACCATGCCGACGGGGGTGCAGTTGATCAGCCCCTCGGCGCCCTGCGCCGCCGTGGCGGCATCCTCGCCCACGATCACCCGCAGCCCGGGGGCTGCGGCGCGCAGATCCTCGGCCAGCGCGCGGGCCTTGGCGGGATCCATGTCCACCAGCCGGATCTCTGGCGTGCCAAGCGCCACCAGCCCGAAGGCCACGGCGCGGCCCACCCCGCCGGTGCCGATCATCAGCACCGGCCCGGTGGGCGTGTCGCCCCGCAGGCGGCGATAGGCGGCGACAAAGCCGCTGTAATCGGTGTTGTGGCCAAGCGCCCGGCCCTGATCAAAAATCGCGGTGTTGCAGGCGCCGATGGCCCGCACCAGCGGATCCTCGATGACAAGGCGCGGCACCACCTTTTCCTTGTAGGGATAGGTGATGTTGGTGCCGCGATAGCCCTTGGCCGCCAGCCCGTCAAAGATCGCGTCCCAGCTTTGGCCCAGATCCTGCGGCACCAGCCGGTCATACTGCACCACGCGGGCATTCTGCAGCCCCGCCAGTTCGTGCAGGCGCGGCGAGCGGGAGGCCGCGATATTGTCGCCGATCAGGCCAAGACGGATGTCGGGGGCGGTCATTTGGCGGAGCTTTCCTTCTTGCGGAACCGGGTCCAGAGCGGGGTCTGCGACACGAAGATCAGGATGACCGCCACCAGCAGGCACAGCGACAGCGGGCTGGTGACGATGCCGTAAAAGAACCGGCCCAGATCCTCGCGTTCGGAGATGATGGCGCGGCGCCAGTTGTCATCCAGCAGCCGCGACAGGATCACCCCAAGGATCACCGGCCCCAGCGGATAGCCGTAATGGCGCATGAAATAGCCGAAGACCCCGAAGCCCAGCATCCAGTAGACATCGGTGATGGCATTGTTGACCGCATAGGCGCCGACGATGGACAGCAGCAGGATCAGCGGGATCAGCACCGCGCGCGGCATTTCCACGATGCGGGTGAACAGCTTGATGCCGGTCAGGCCAAAAAGCAGCATGAAGCAGTTTGCGGTCACCAGCGCGCCCACGATGAACCAGAACATGTCCGGCTGGTCGACCATCAGCAACGGGCCGGGGTTCAGCCCGTGGATGAACAGCGCGCCGATCATGATGGCGGTCACCGCGTCGCCGGGAATGCCCAGCGTCATCATGGGAATGAAGGCCCCGCCCACGGCGGCGTTGTTGGCGGTCTCTGGCGCCACCAGCCCTTCGATGGCGCCCTGCCCGAAGGGGCGCGAGGGGGATTTGGTCACGCGCTTGGCATGGTCATAGGCCATCAGCGCCGCGATGTCGCCGCCGGTGCCGGGCAGCGCGCCGATCAGCACCCCCAGCGAGGAGGTCTGCAGCGACAGCGGCAGATGCTTGCGGATCGTGCCGAAGGAGGGAACGATGCGGCTGATCTTCTGCTTGATCGCGGGCGTGTCGATGTTGTGCAGCTGCATCAGCGCCTCGGACACGCCGAACATGCCGATCATCACCGCGATGAAGGAGATGCCGCCGCGCAGCAGCGGAATGTCGAAGGTGAAGCGTTCGGTGAAGGTCAGCGGATCCATCCCCACGGCGCCGATGCCGATGCCAAGCGCCCCCGCAAAGATGCCCTTGACCAGCGAGCCCGAGGACAGCGAGCCCACCAGCAGGATCCCCAGCACGGCGATCAGCATGTAATCGCGCGGCTGGAAGCGGATCGCAAAGTCCGAAACGGTGGGGGCCAGCAGCGCCAGCACGGCGATGCCCACGAAGCCGCCGAAGAACGACATGACGGTGGTGATGCCGATGGCCTCGCCCGCCTCGCCGCGCTGCGCCATGGGATAGCCGTCCATGGCGGTAGCGATGGCCGAGGGCGCGCCGGGGATGTTGAGCAGGATGGCGGTGCGCGACCCGCCATAGACCCCGCCCATATAGACGCCGATCATCAGCGAGATGGCAGGCAGCACGTCCCACGAGAAGGTGAAAGAGATCAGGATCGACACCGCCATGGTGACCGACAGTCCCGGGATCGCCCCGACATAGACCCCGGCAAAGGTGCCCGCCGCCACCAGCAGCAGAAGCTGCGGCTGGGTGAAGACGGTCAGAAAGGCCATGAGCGCATCCATCAGACACCTCCTCCGAACAGGTCGCGCAGCGCCTGCAGCATCTCGCCCTCGGGCACGATGCCTGCGGGCATCAGCACCGAAAACACGATGCGGAATACCAGATAGATGAGCACGAGGCTGCCCAGCGACACCGCCACGGTGAAACCCCAGCCGCGCCGCGACAGGATCTTGATGGCGGCGATCAGGAACAGCGCCGAGGTCGGCAGAAAGCCCAAGGGCCGCAGCAGCAGGCCGTAAGCGACCAGCAGCAGCACGATCACGATGGCCAGCGGCGGCAGGATGTCCCGCATCACCGTCTCGTCTGTCGTGCGCGGCAGCGGCAGGGTGCGCACCAGCACGATCAGCGCGCTGACCAGCATCACCGCAGCGGTGGCCATGGGCACGGCCCCCGGCCCGGACAGCGCCTCGAACCCGGAGATGCCAAAGGCGTTCCACAGCAGCACGCCGCTGAACAGCACCAGAAACACGGTGAACAGCAGCTCTCCGGGGCGGCGTTTGCCGGGCATGCCGCCCGGGGTGGCATCCGAGGATCCGTCGCGCGCAGAGTCGTGGGGGTGAACGTGGTCCTGCATCTCTCCTCCGGGATGGCTGGATCGGTCATGAACGGCGCCGCCCTCTTGCCGGAAAAGGGCGGCGCCAGCAGGGGGCCTGCCACAGCGGGCAGGCCGGTCGCGGCAGGCTTATTCGCCGGGACGGGCGATGCCGAATTCCTCGGGCGAGGTCTTGGCCATGCCCGCATCCTGCAGCAGCCATGCGGTGTTGCTCTGCCAGCTGGTCAGGAACTCCTGCGCCTCGTCCCCGGAGGTGTTCATCAGGGTGAAGCCACGGGTGGCCATCAGATCCTTGAACGCCTGCTGTTCGGCGGATTGCGAGAACGCATCCTGCAGCTTGGCCACCACATCCTCGGGCGTGCCGTTCTTGACGAAGATGCCAAAGAACGGGCCCCAGGGCAGATAGGTGCTGTAGCCCTCGTTGAACTCCAGCACCGGCGGCACGTCGGGCAGGAACTCGTTGGCCTCGACATCGACCACGGCCAGCGCCTTCATGTTGCCGGCCTTGATCGCCTCGATGGAGGCGCCCAGCACGGCGGGCATCACGTCGATGGCCCCGCCCTGCAGCGCGGTCAGCGCCGGGCCGTCGCCATCATAAGGCACGGAAATCACGTCCAGATCGCCCTCGACCGCCTCGACCATCGCGGTCACCACCGACGGCAGCCCGCCCGGCCCGGTGGAGCCGAAACGCAGCTCGCCGGGGTTTTCGGCGATATAGGCCAGCATGCCCGGATAATCGTCGAAGGGCGCGTCGTTGTTGGCCACAAGAATCGGCGTGCCGCGCGCCAGAATGCTGATCGCGGTGAAGTCGGAGTAATCCTTGTCGCCAAGGCCCATCACCTTGTAAAGCAGCGGGTTTTCGGCCCCCATAAGCAGCTTGTAGCCATCGGCGTCTTCATCCGCCACGTGGTTCAGCGCGATGGCGCCGACGCCGCCGGTCATGTTCTGCAGCACGATGGTGCCGCCCAGAACCTCTTCGGCATGGGGGGTGACGGCGCGCATCACGGTGTCGGTGGAGCCGCCCGCGCCCCACTGGATGATCCCCTGAATTTCCTTCGCGGGATAGTCCTGTGCGGTGGCGGTGCCTGCCAGCAGGCTCAGCGCCGACACGGCACCGATCAGAAATCGTGTCATGGTGTATCCTCCCTCGGATCTGCTCTGGACGCTCCCCTGCGTCCGGCTGTGGGTCAGCATCGTCATCTGCGGGAATAACGTCAAATACCGAATGATCGACATTATTAACTTGATGTTATTCATGAGTGGGAAAATTCCGCAGCCATGCAGGAAAATCCTTGCACGTTAACGGGTTAAAGGCTCGGTTGCGGCAAGCGTCAACTCCTTTCTGAACTGCGCAATGGCGTATTCGGCAAAGCTGGACAGCACCCGGCCCTGTTTCGTCACCACATAGCTGCGGATGCAGCTTGGCTCTTTCAGCGGGCGGCGCACGATTCCGGGCATATAGACCTCGGCCACCGAGAAGCGGTCGATCAGCGCCACCCCCAGCCCGTGCCGCACGAGGCTGACCACGGTCTGCGCAAACCGCCCGCGCATGCTGTGGGTAACCTCCAGCCCGTTCTCGACAAAGGGCCGCATCAGCAGCTCGCCATAGGGATCCGCGGGATCAATGCCCACCAGCGGCTCCTCCAGCAGGTCAAAGACCGAGATCTGCGGTTCTTCGGCCAGCCGGTGACCTTCGGGCAGCACGCAGACCAGCGAGGTTTCGGCGATCAACTCGCTGTCGATGCCGGGGTTGTCCACCGCCGAGCTCATGATGACGAACTCGCCGCGTTCCAGCAGCAGGTAATCCACCGTTTCCTCGATCTTGAGGATGTTGAGGTCGATATACAGATCCGGGAACTGCGCGCGGATGTTGCGGATGGCGCGGGCGGCGATGAACTGCGCCACCGACGGCGCCGAGGCAAAGGCCAGCTGCACGTTCTGGCCCTTTTTCAGGCTGTCGAGCGCAAGCTGCAGGTTCTCCACCCCGCGATAGACCGTGCGGATCTGGTCGAACACCGCCTGCGCCTCCACCGAAGGCACAAAAAGCCCGCCCCGCCGTTCGAAGAGCCGCAGGTTCAGCGTTTCCTCGGTATGTTTCAGCAGGCGGCTGATGCCGGGCGCCGAAACGCCCAGATATTCCGCCGCCCCGATGATGGTGCCGCGCAGCATGACGGCGCGGATGACCTCGATCTGGCGCAGGGTGATGTCGCGCATGGCCGCCTTCGGTTAACTTCAGGTTAATCGCAGCGCAATCTTGATACTTGACGTTAATATGTCAAGCCGGGACAGTCCGGGCGAGGAGACGCCCATGACCAAATTGCCTGCGCCCTGCGCCGAAGACACCGTGGATCTGATCGTGCTGGGATCCGGCGCCGCCGGGCTTGCCGCCGCCGTGACCGCCGCGATCCATGGCCTGCGCGTGGTGGTGCTGGAACAGGCCGAGGTGGCGGGCGGCACCTCGGCCTGGTCGGGCGGGTGGATCTTTGCGCCCCGCAACCCGGTGGCCCGGCGCGCGGGCATCGACGAGCCGCCCGAGGCGCCGCGCGCCTATCTGCAGGCGGTGGCGGGCAACCGGTTCCGGGCGGACAGGGTCGATGCCTTTCTTGCCGCCGCCCCCGAGATGGTGGCGTTTTTTGAACAGAACACCGCGCTGCAGTTTCAGGGCGGGCTGACCATCCCCGACACCTATGGCCATCTGCCCGGCGCGGGCATGGGGGGCCGGTCGGTCATCGCGGCGCCCTTTGACGCGCGGGCGCTGGGGCCCGCACTTGCGCTGCTGCGCCTGCCGCTGGCAGAGACCACGTTTCGCGGCATGACGATTCAGGCGGGGCCGGATCTGCGCGCCTTCCTGACCATGACCCGGTCGCTGCGGTCGCTGGGCCATGTGGCGGGCCGGGTGCTGCGCCATGGCCGCGATCTGGCCCTCCATGGCCGGGGCATGGATCTGCGCAATGGCGCGGCGCTGATCGGGCGGCTGCTGCTGTCGGCGCGCCGGGCGGGGGTAGATCTGCGCCTGTCGCAGCAGGTCAGCGCGCTCAGCATGGACCGGGGCCGGGTCTGCGGCGTGATGCTGGCAGACGGCCGCCGCCTGACCGCGCGGCGCGGCGTGGTGCTGGCCTGCGGCGGGTTCGGCCATGACGCCGCGCGCGCCGCCGACCTGCTGCCGCGCGCGGCGGAGCATCTGTCGCTGTCGGTGCCCACGGCCAAGGGCGGCGGCCTGCGGCTGGCCGAGGCGGTGGGGGCGGCGCTGGATCATGACCTTGCAAGTGCTGCAGCGCTTTGCCCGGTGTCGCGCGTGCCATGGCCCGACGGGTCCGAGGGGCGCTTTCCCCATATCATCGACCGGGGCAAGCCCGGGGTGATCGGCGTTCTGGCCAATGGCGCGCGCTTCTGCAACGAAGGGCTTGGCTATCATGACTACGTCACCGCGCTGCTGGCGGCGGTGCCCGAAGGCGAGGCGGCGCAGTCCTGGCTGGTCTGCGATCACCGCTTCCTGCGCCGCTATGGTCTGGGCATCGTGCGGCCCGCGCCGGTGCCCTATGGCGGCTGGATCCGTGCAGGCTATCTGCGACGGGGGCAAAGCCCGCGCGATCTGGCCCTTGCCTGCGGCATCGACCCCGCCGGGCTGGAGGCAACGCTGGAGCGCTGGAATGCCCATGCGGCCCAAGGCGCCGATCCGGAGTTTGGCCGGGGCAGCAGCGCCTATATGCGGCTGCAGGGCGATCCCGACCAGCGGCCCAATCCCAATGTCGCGCCGATCACCCGCGCGCCCTTTTACGCGGTGAAGGTGGAGCCGGGCAGTTTCGGCACCTTCGCCGGGCTCAGGACCGATGCGCAGGCGCGGGTGCTGGACGGGCAGGGGCGGGCGATTGCGGGGCTTTATGCGGCGGGCAGCGATGCGGCGAGCATCTTTGGCGGCACCTATCCGGCGGGCGGCATCAACCTTGGCCCGGCGCTGACCTTCGGCTTCATCGCCGCGCGTCATGCGGCCTCGCAGGATCCGGCATGACCCGTCCGCTGTCCGTCGCCCATCTGACCGCCCTCGATCTGCCGCCCCCCGCCTTCATCGAGGCGGCAGCGCGCGCGGGGTTTGACGGGGTGGGGCTGCGGCTCTTGGCGGTGACCGATGATTCTCCCGGCTATCCGCTGCGCGGCGCCGCGCTGCGCGCGACGCAGGCCGCCATGGCTGCCACCGGGCTTGCGGTGCGGGACATCGAATTCCTGAAGATCACGCCGGATCTGCGCCCCGCCGATCAGGGCTGGCTGTTCGACATGGGCGCGGATCTGGGGGCGCGGCATCTGATCACGGCGCCTTACGATCCCGACCCCGCGCGACTGGCGGACCGGCTGGCGGCGCTGGCCGAGATGGGGCAGGCGCGGGGCTTGGGCGTGGTGCTGGAATTCTTTCCATGGACCGACGTGCCCGATCTGGCCGCCGCGCTGCAGGTGCTGCGCGCCGCGGGGCCGGGGGTGCAGCTGCTGGTGGACAGCCTGCATCTGGACCGCTCCGGCTCGCGGCTGGACGATCTGGCGCGGGTGCCACCCGGTCTGCTGGCCTTCGCGCATCTTTGCGATGCGCCGGTGGCGCCGCCCTACAGCACCGCAGAGCTGCTGACGACCGCGCGCGAGGACCGGCTGCCGCCCGGCGCGGGCGGCATCGACCTGCGCGGCTTTCTGGCGGCGCTGCCCCCCGATCTGCCGCTGGCGCTGGAGGTGCCAATGGCCCGGCTGCAGCAAGCAGAGGGTTCCGCAGCGGTGCTGGCGCATGTGGCAGCGCGCAGCCGCGCGTGGCTGGCGGCGGGGTAGCGCCGCGCTCAGCCCTCTTCGATGCGGCGGGCCAGCGCGCGGCGCTGCGCCAGCGTCGGGGCTGAGGCCAGCGCATCGCTTTCCGCCTTGCGCGTCGGGCCGGAGGGGCGGTCGGCGCGTTTGCGCGGGCCCACGGGGCCGGGCTCGGCCTCGCGCGGCAGGATCAGCCGCGCCACCTCCTCGCGGCGCAGACCCAGCGTGCTGGTCAGATCGAACAGGGCTGCGGCCACGGCCTCCTCGGCCTCGGGGCGCAGCAGCAATTCCAGCCGGGTCAGCGGGCGCGCCTTCTTGCCCTGCGCCGCCAGCAGCACCAGATCGAGCACGCCGGGCAGGGCGCGCAGCGCCTCTGTGGCGGCGCCGATCTCTTCTCCGGTCATGTCATCCAGATCGCAGGCCAGCCGCAGCACCCGGTCGCGCTGCCAGCCCTTGGCCGCGCCGGTGTCAAAGGCGGTGACGCGCAGCACGTTGGGCCGGTCCGGCAGATCGCGCGTGCCCGCCCCCATGCCGCTGGCGCGCAGCCGTCCGGCATGGCGCGGGGCGGGCGCACCGCCGGTGACATGGGCAAGGATGGCAGCGCCGGTGGGGGTGACCCGTTCGCCGGGCACGCCGTCATCGATCCAGTCATAGCCTGCAAGGATGCGCGCCGTGGCGGGGGCGGGCACCGGCAGGATGCCATGGGCGGTGCGCACCGTGCCCCCGCCCAAGGGCAGCGGCGCCAGCGACCAGCTTGCCCCGGCCAGCGCCGCGACGAGGCTGCCCGCCGCCGTGACATCCATCAGCGAATCCCAGTCGGCGATCTCGTGGAAATGCACCCGGTCGATCGGCAGGTCATGCGCCAGTGCCTCGGCTTCGGCGATGCGGTGCAGGATGGCGCAGGCATGCTCTGCGGTGCCCTCCGCCAGCGGCGCCGCCTCGATCCGGGCGCGCAGGCCGCGATAGGTGGTGTCGTGGTCATGATGGTGATGGTGGTGACCGTGGTCATGATGGGCGTGCGGCGTGTCCACCAGCCGGAAGCGGCGCACCGCCATTCCGCCGCTTTTCCCGGTCTGCAGCTCGGCGCGGCCCGCCTCGGCGGGCAGCAAGGCTGCCACATCCGCCATGACCCGCGCCGCAAGATCGGGAAAGGCATCCAGCAGCGCCGCCACGAATATGTCGCCCGCAGCGCCGCCCACTGGATCCAGATGCAGGTGCAGCCCCGCGCCCAAAGCTTGGCCCATGCTCAATGCGCCTCCGGCCACGGGTTCACCAGCCGCTCGCCCTCGAACCGCATCTCTTCCAGATCGCCGAGAACCTCGAACCCCGGACGTTCGCGCAGTTCGGGCAGCATCGCCTCGGAGGCATAAAGATATTCCAGCTGCAGCGTGTTGGGGATGCGCAGCAGGCGGGCGCGGCGGATGTCCTCGGCGCCGCAGGTCTTGACCGCCGCCTGAATGGCGCTGCGGTCATCGGGCATGACCATGGGCATCTTGGCCTGAATCAGCACGGTGGAGGTCAGCGCATTGGCATAGACCGCCTCGCGGTCGAAGGCCGCTTCCAGCCGCGCGGTCACCACATCGGCGCGGGCCGCGCCATTGGCATTGCCGTTCGACCGGGGCGACAGTTCCAGCGCCGCCAGCCGCGCGATCTGCACCGTGGCATGGGGCGCCATCTTGGCCGAGGAGAAGCGGTGGATGATGTTGGGATCCATGCCGGTGCCGGAAAACTCCTTGCCGATCTGATCCACCACCAGCACGTCAAGCTGCCCTGCCGCCACCGGCGCGTCGACCGGACCCAGCGGCAGGCGCGGCATGTTGGCCATCGCCTCGCGCAGATAGGGCTGTTCCGCCTCCAGAAGCCTTTCGCTGTCCAGCACCACGACACGCGCGAGCTGGTCATAGGCGTTTTCCACCGTGCCCAGCCCGAACAGCACCTTGCAGCGGTCCAGCTTCATGCGGGCCATCAGGTCGACATAGACGGGCACCTCGTCGATGCCGCGCGAATGGCACTGTTCGGCGCCCGACTGCTTGCCGAGCCCGATGGACAGCATCTTGGCGAGCCCGCTTTCATTGGGCGCGCGGAACGAGGTATGCGGCTTGATCCGGTTGAACAGGATGATGCCGTCCGCCTCCTGCGCGTGGCGGTCCATGCGCACCGACATGCCATTGTCGAGCGTGCCGATTTCCACCGTGTCCATGGACGACCGGATGGGGCAGCCGATCACCGCTTCGGTGACGCCCAGCTTGGCCAGCAAGGCCGTCTGCCCTTCGGCGGTGGCACCGCCATGGCTGCCCATGGCGGGCACCACGAAGGGATGCGCGCCGCGCGCCGCCACCTCGGCCACAAGCGCCGTCAGCAGTTCGGGGAAAACCGCGATGCCCCGGCTGCCGGCGGTGATCGCGATGGACATGCCGGGCCGGATCTTGGCGCAGCAGGCGGCATCGGCCATGGCCTCGTGCACGGCGGCGGCGGGATCCTCGATCCGCGTGGCGGCAAAGCTCTGGCGGCAGAGGGCGATGCGCGGCAGGGGGGTGTTTTCCACCAGCTTCACGTAATTGGGTTTCTGTGCGTCCATCGGTCCGCTCCTTCAGCCGGTGACGCCGATGGGCCAGGGGGCGAATTCTTCCTCCCCCACGCCAAGGGCTTCGGATTTGCTTTTCTCTCCCGAGGCGATGGCGAGAATGCGGGCAAAGATCTCCTCGCCCATCTCGTCCAGCGTCAGGGTGCCGTCCACGATCTGCCCGCAGTTCACATCCATGTCCGAGGCCATGCGGTCGAACATCGGGGTGTTGGAGGCAAGCTTGATGGTGGGAGAGGGGTAGGAGCCGAAACAGGATCCGCGCCCGGTGGTGAAACAGATGAGATTGGCGCCCCCCGCGATCTGCCCGGTGGCGGAGACCGGATCAAACCCCGGCGTGTCCATGAAGACAAAGCCCTTTTCGGTCACCGGCTCGGCGTAGCGATAGACCTCCATCAGCCCGGTGGAGCCGCTTTTCTTGGCCCCGCCCAGCGATTTTTCCAGCACGTTGGCAAGCCCGCCCGCGTTGTTGCCGGGGCTGACCACGCCGTTGATCTGCGTGTCGCGGCCCTTGGTATAGTCCAGCCACCAGTCCATGCGTTCGACCAGCTTGCGGCCCACGGTTTCGGTGCGGGCGCGGCGGGTCAGCAGATGCTCCACGCCAAAGATCTCGGGTGTTTCCGACAGGATCGCCGTGCCGCCATGGCGGATCAGGATGTCGGCGGCGCGCCCCAGCGCCGGATTGGCGGTCAGGCCCGACAGCCCGTCCGAGCCGCCGCATTGCATGCCGATGGTGATATGTTCCGCCGAACAGGGCTCGCGCGTCACCTGATTGGCCTCGTCCAGCATGGCGCGCACCGCCGCCTTGCCTTCGGCGATGGCCTGCGCCGTCCCACCCAGATGCTGCATGGTCAGCGTGCGCAGCATCTTGCCCTCGGCAAGGCTCTGCTCCTCGAAGAACTGCAGCAGGTTGTTGCGCTCGCAGCCCAGCGAGACCACGACCGCGCCCGCCATGTTGGGATGGCGGATATAGCCCGCCAGCGTGCGGCGCAGCAGATCCATCGGCTCCCCGGTCAGCTCCATGCCGCAGCCGCTTTCATGGATGAAGGGGATCACCCCATCGACATTGGGCCAGTCCTCCATCCGCTCTTCGTCGAAGTAATTGGCGATCTTGCGCGCGACGGTGGCCGAACAGTTCACCGTGACGAACAGCCCGATGTAATTGCGCGTGCCGACCCGGCCATTGGCGCGGCGGATGCCCTGAAAGCTGGCGCGCTGCTCGGGCGGCAGGATCTCTGTGGGGACGTAATCGCGGCCAAAGGCGTAATCTTTTTCCACCGCGTCGAACCGGATGTTGTGGCTGTGCAGCCAGTCGCCGGGCGCCAGATCCTGCGCGGCATAGCCGATGACCACCTCGTATTTCAGGATCGGCGCGCCTGCCTGAATGGGGCGCGTGGCGATCTTGTGGCCCTGCGGCACATCCTGCGTCGTGGTCACATCTTCGTCGGGCAGGTGGGTTCCGGCGGGGATGTCGCGGATGGCGACAACGACATTGTCGCCCGCGTTCAGCCGCAGCGCCATGGGGCGCGTGGGCATGGCGGTGAGTGTGGTCATGGCGGATCCTCCCTTGATCGGCGCTCCCGCTGTCGAAACGGGGAATCGACAGTCCTCGCCAATCTGATATATCAGACATAGCAACCGGACAGGGAGGCTGCAATGCAGGATGTGTCGGCGCCGCGTGACCGCGAGACCGATCCCGATCCCGGGCAGGGGCTGGCCCGCCGCTTCGGGCTGGAAGAGGCCGCGCCGGGCCCGTGGGAGGATGGATCGGCCAGCAGCGCGGTCTATGCCGCCCTGCGCGCCCGCATCGTGCGGCTGGCGCTGCCGCCCGGCACGCCGCTGCCGCGCGCCGAGCTGGCGCAGACCTTCGGCGTCAGCCTGACGCCGCTGCGCGACGCGCTGCAGCGGCTGGCGGAGGAGGGGCTGGTGCAGATTTTCCCCCGGTCGCGCACGCTGGTCGCCCCCATCAACGAGGCGGGCGTGCGCGAGGCTCAGTTCATGCGCATGGCGCTGGAACGCGAAGTGGTGCGCCGTCTGGCAGGCGGCATGGAGCCCGCCGGTCTGGACCGGCTGCGCGCGATTCAGGCCGCGCAGGCCGAGGTCGCCGGCGATCCCGCCCGCATCGCGCAGTTTCAGGAACTGGACGAGCTTTTTCACACCGCGCTTTTTGCCACGGCGGGCCATCTGCACAGCCAGCGGCTGATGCAGAGCCGGGCCGGGCATCTGGACCGGCTGCGGCGGCTGTTCCTGTCCGATGACGGGCAGGAGAGCGGCCCGCCGCGCATGGATGCGGTGCTGCGCGGCCATGCCGAAATCATCGACGCGCTGGCGCGGCGCGATCCCGACGGCGCGGTGGACGCGCTGTCGCGCCACCTGCAGCGCACCGTCGACCGGCTCAGCGAAAAACGCGCGGCCTTTCCGCAGTATTTTGCCCCCGATCCGCAGGCGGCCCCGCGCCCCTGACCCACGCATCCAAGGAGGAGACCCCGATGCCATCCACCCCGCTCAAGAACGCCATGACCCCCGGCGCCCGGCTGCCCGGAATCTGGCTGTCGCTCTGTTCGCCCACCGTGACCGAAATCGCGGCGGGCAGCGGCGCGGACTGGCTGCTGGTCGATATGGAACATGCCCCCGCCGATCTGTCGCAGATCGCCGATCACCTGCGCGCGGCGCGCGGCGCCTCTGGCGACAGCGGGGCGGAGGTGATCGTGCGCCCGCCCTCCTCGGATCAGGTGATGACCAAGCGGCTTCTCGACATCGGCGTGCGCAACCTGATGTTTCCGATGATTCAGGATGCCGAGGCGGCGCGGCAGGCGGTGTCATGGACCCGCTACGCCCCCGAAGGCGTGCGCGGCATCTCTGCCACCATCCGCGCCAATGACTATGCCCGGCAGGGCGATTACCTGAGCCGCTATGCCGAGGAGCTGTGCCTGATCCTGCAGGTCGAAACCCCCGAGGCGCTGGCCAATATCGCCGAGATTGCCGCCGTGCCGGGGGTGGACGCGATCTTTGTCGGACCCGGCGATCTGGCCGCCGCCATGGGCTACCCCGGCCAGACCATGGCCGAGCCGGTGCAGCAGGCCATTGCCGAGGCGCTGGCGGCGATCCATGCGGGCGGCAAGGCGGCGGGAATCCTTGGTTATGGCGAGGCGGCGGCGCGGCGCTATTTCGAGATGGGTTTCGACTTCACCGCCATCGCGGGGGATGCGTGGATGCTGGCGCGGGAACTGGACGGGCTGGTGGCGCGGCTGGCGCGATAGCCGCGCCGGTCACATGTCCCGCGCGTTGTCGGTGACGCGCTGGCGCACCTGCAGCAGGTGATAGCCCATGGTCAGCTCCGCCGCATCGGGATCGCGGGCAAGGATCGCCTCGTAAATCTGACGATGCTCCCGCGCCACCTGATCGGCGCGGGACTGCGAGCCGGAGCGGGTGATGTCCTGCGCCACCTGGATCGTCTGTTCCATGGTCTCGCGGATGGCGGTCAGCATGGTGACGAAGACCTCGTTGCCGCTGGCCACCGCCACCGCCAGATGAAATTCGAAATCCGCGTCCCGGGCCGGGGCGCGGGCGCGCATTGCCGCTTCCAGCGCCTCCAGCGTC
Organism: Salipiger marinus; assembly: GCF_900100085.1. Lineage (GTDB taxonomy): Bacteria > Pseudomonadota > Alphaproteobacteria > Rhodobacterales > Rhodobacteraceae > Salipiger > Salipiger marinus. The sequence goes on along the minus strand of NZ_FNEJ01000004.1, from coordinate 192,582 downwards.
GCCTCGATCCGGGCCAGATCGCGCGGGCCCGCGCGCAGCGCCGCCAGCCGGGCGGTGGCCTTTTCCAGCACCGTCCGCGCCTCGATCGTGCGCATCAGGCCCGACACGCTGCCCGCGCTGGCATAATCGATCAGCCCCTGCGGCGGGCGTTTCAGCACGAAGGATCCGACCCCGCGCCGCGCCTCGACCAGACCGTCCTCCTGCAGCTTGCGCAGCGCGTCGCGCACCACCGGGCGCGACACCCCGAAGGCCGAGCAGATCTGGTTTTCCGAGGGCAGCTTTTCCCCCTGCTGCAGCGCGCCGCTGACGATCTGTTCAAGGATCTGGCCGTAAAGCTGGTCAGACAGCGACTTGCGCTTGCGGATGGTCAGCTTGGGCGTTTCCATGGTCAGGGGGTCATATCCGGCAGTCTGGCGGGTGGTGCCGGTCCCTTCTATCGGGGCTGTCGGAGCCATGCAAAGCCTTCCGCGTCTCAGTCCGCCCGCCCTGCCGCCTGTGCCGAGGCAAAGCGCAGCGCGGCGCAGGCGGCGCCATAGCCATTGTCGATATTGGTCACCAGCACCCCCGGCGCGCAGCTTGACAGCACGGAATCAAGCGCCGCGCGCCCGCCTGCCGCCACGCCATAACCGACAGAGGTCGGCACCGCGATCACCAGCCCCGGCACCAGCCCGGCCACCACGCTGGGCAGCGCCGCGTCCATGCCCGCAAACACGATGACCACCTGCATGCTGCGCAACTGGTCCTCGCGCGCCAGAAGCCGCCACAGGCCCGCCACGCCCACATCGGCGATCTCGGTCGCGGCAAGCCCGGAATAGGCCAGCACCCGCCGCGCCTCGGCGGCGGGACCGGCATCAGAGGTGCCCGCGCTGACCAGCGCCACCGCCGGATCGTCGCGCTGCGGCGGCAGGGCCCCAAGGATCGCGGTGCGCGACAGCGGGCAGTAATCCAGCGCGCCGCGCAGATCGGCGGGCAGGCCATCCAGCTGCGCGGGCAGCAGCCGGGTCAGCAGCAGGCGGCGGCCTTCGGCATGGGCGTCGCCGACGATGGCGGCGATCTGCTCGACGGTCTTGGGTTCCGCCAGCACCGCCTCTTCCAGCCCGATGCGGGACTTGCGGTCGCGGTCGAAGGTCACGCTGGGATGGCTGTCACGGGGGGCGGGACGGTCAGTCATGAAGAAAGGCGCTTCCTTGGCGATAGGGACGGAGGGTCAGGGGCAGATCGCCGCCACCATGGGGCAGACAGGCGGCCCGCGCCAGTGCCGAGAGCGCCTGCTGCCGGTCGGCGGAAAGCCCGGCCAGAATCGCGGCGTCCAGCTCCACCGCCAGTCCGGCATGGGTGCGGCGGCAGCGCAGGGTGACGGCGCCCAGATCGGCGCGCAGGGCCTCTTCGACCGCGTCGATCATGGCCAGATCGGCAGGTTCCACCCGCAGGCCGGTTTCGATCCGGCTGGCAAGGCAGGGGGCGGCGGGCAGTTCGGCGATCTCCTGCAGCCCCAGCGCGCGGGCCAGCGCGCGCACATCGGCCTTGGTCATGGCCGCATCGACAAAGGGATGGATCACGCCGCGTTCGGCGGCAGCGCGCAGGCCGGGGCGGAAATCGCCCAGATCGTCCAGATTGGTGCCCGCCGCCACGGCGCCCTGCTGCGCCAGATCCGCCAGCGTGCCGTAAAGATGGGTCTTGCAGTAATAGCAGCGGTCGACCGGGTTCGCGCGATACCGCGGATCCTCGAATTCGCCTGACGCGATCAGCGCCAGATCAAGCCCGCGCTCGGCGGCAAAGCGCTGCACGCGGGTCGTGGCGGCCTGCGGCACGGCGGGGGAGACGGCATGCACCAGCCGCAGCCCGGCGCCTGCGCGCGCCACCTGCGCCGCCGCCGACAGGCACAGGCTGTCCACGCCGCCGCTGACCGCGACGATCAGCACTTCGGGCGCGCGCAGCGCCGAATGAAGCGCGGGGGGCAGGGCGGTCATTCCGCCGCCTTGGGGCGCGCCGCCCCGGGGGAGAGATTGCCCAGAAGCCGGTCGCGCGACAGCACCAGATGGCGGCGCATCAGCCTGCGCGCGGCAGAGGCATCCTGCGCGCGGATCGCCTCGGCAATGGCGCGATGTTCCTCCGCCGCCTCGCGGCTGTCGCCGCCGCGTTCCAGCGCGCGCAGCCGCCCGGCCTCGATGCTTTCCTGCAGCGAGGCGCTGAGATAGTTGAACAGGCTCAGGTAATAGGCATTGCCGGTGGCCTCGCAGAGGGCGCGGTGAAAGCGCATGTCGGCCTCGACCCCGTCGCGGGCGTTTTCCGGGCTGTGGCGCTGCTGCGCCGAAAACCGCTCCACCGCCGCGTCGAGTTCCGCCAGATCCTCCGGCGTGCGGCGGGTGGCGGCGATGGCCGCCGCCTCTATCTCGACGCCAAGGCGCAGTTCCAGCACCTGCGACAGCTTCTGCAGGTTGGCCACATCGCTCATGTCGATGGCAAAGCCCATGCGCGGGCGGGTGCTGGCCACATAGGCGCCGCGCCCCTGCTGGCTGTGCAGCAGGCCCTCGGCCTTCAGCCGGGCCACCGCTTCGCGCACCACGCTGCGGCTGACCGACAGTTCCTGCGACAGCGCCGATTCGGAGGGAAAGGGGCTGCCCACGGCAAAGGCGCCGCTGGTCACGCTGCGCCGCAACGCATCGGTCACCTGATCGCTGAGCGTGGCGCCACGGGCCAGCGGGGCCGCGTTGCGCAGAATGTCGGTCATGGCCTGCCTCCTGTGCCCATGGCGGGGGTTGTGGGGTTCGCTGTCAATATGATGACCTTACATGCTCCGCACAAGCCAGAGAAATTATTCACATTTCACAGTGGCTTGGCAAGTGTCCTGAGAAAAATCCCAAAGATTGCCACCTGACCTGTATTTTAATTTGACAGGAAAGCCCCGGATGATCCAAGGTTCCGGCGACGGCACGCCGGTGCCGCAACGGGACGGAGGCGCGGGCTGAACGGTCATTTCGGGGAGGAGCCGGAAGCGACCGCCGCGCTTTGAAACTTACGGAACCTTTCGGGAGGAAAGACATGTCTGAGATTTTCAAGGTGGCGCGTGGCGCCGCGATGTCCGCGCTGATTCTGGCGGCAGGGACGGTCGGCGCCTCGGCGGCGGATTTTGTCATGGCCACCGGCCAGCAGGGCGGGTCGTGGTATCCGGTCGGCGGCGCCATCAAGGCCATCGTCGAACGCGAAGTGCCGGGCACCAGCATCACCGTCACCCCCGGTGCGGGCGTGGCCAATGTGGTGGGCGTGGATGGCGGCCGCTTCCCCATCGCCTTCGCCAACTCGATCTCCACCGTGGACAGCCTGAGCGGCAAGGAGCCGTTCCGCAAGGCCGCGACCAATGTCTGCAATCTGGGCGTGCTCTATCCCCAGTATTATCAGGTGGTGGCACTGGCCGATTCCGGCATCCGCACCGTGGCCGACATGAAGGGCAAGCGCCTGACCACGCAGCAGACCGGCAATACCGGCGAATTCCTGACGCATGAGCTGCTGTCGACCGCCGGCCTGACCTTTGACGATCTCGCCTCGGTGGCGCACACCTCCTATTCGGACAGCGCGTCGCAGATGAAGGACGGCCACGCCGATTTCTTCACGCTGGGCTCGTCGCTGCCCACCGGGTCGGTGATGGATCTGGCTTCGGCCCGCGACATCGTGCTGATCGACGTGGATGAAGAGACCTTCAAGCACTTCAAGGACCAGAACGCCGCGTTCCAGCTGCGCGACGTGCCCGCAGGCGCCTATCAGGGCTTCGACGAGCCGGTGCGCGCGATCAGCTATGACACCCACATGATCGCGGCCTGCGATTATGACGGCGAGATGGTCAAGGCGGTGCTGGCGGCGGTGGCCGACAACAACGACACCTTCGCCTCCATCACCAAGTCCATGGAAGGCCTGACGCTGGAGATGATGGCGACCGAGATCGGCGTGCCCTTCCACCCGGCGGCGAAGGAATTCTACGCCGAGCGCGGCGTCACGGTCGAGTGATCCGCAGCCCACAGGACTGAACGCGGCGGGGCCCTGACGGCCCCGCTGTTTGTCGCCCGGAAGATGGCCGGGCGGCCCAGACCGGCGCGCGGCGCCGACGGTCCCTGAGGCGCCAATGGGAGGACTGCCATGAGCCTGACTGTTTTCGACCGGAGCCTGCCCCTGATCGCGCGGATCACCCGCCTGGTCCTGATCGGCATGGCGCTCTGGCATCTGTATGTGGCCTTTGCCGGGCCGCCCAACCCCTATGTCATGCGCGGCGTCCATGTGGCGCTGGCCTTGGTGCTGATTTTCTTCACCGTGGACTTCAAGGGCCTGCCCATCGAGGTTCCGCGCTGGTATGACATGATCCTCGGTCTGATCGCCTTTTTTGCGGCGCTCTACCCCTCGCTCAACCTCGAATACATCTTTGCCCGCTTCCTTTATGTCGATCCGCTGGAAACGCGCGACATCGTGGTGGGCATCACGCTGGTCGTGCTGCTGCTGGAGGCGACGCGGCGGATGCTGGGGCCGGTGCTGCCCATCACCGCGCTGTGCTTCATCCTTTACGGGCTGATGTTCACCTCCACGCTGCCGAGCGTGCTGCTGGAACAGCTGTTCATGACCACCGAAGGCATCTTCGGCATCCCGATCGCTGTGTCCGCCACCTATATGGTGCTGTTCATCCTGTTCGGCGCGCTGGTCGAACGCATGGGCGTGGGGCAGCTGTTCATGGATTTTGCCGTGGCGCTGACCGGCAAGCAGGCGGGCGGCCCCGCCAAGGTGGCCTGCGTCACCTCGGGCATGTTCGGCTCCGTCTCGGGCTCTGCCGTGGCCAACGTGATGACCACCGGCACCTTCTCTATTCCGCTGATGAAGCGCATGGGCTTCAAGCCCGCCTTTGCCGGCGCGGTGGAGGCCGTGGCCTCGACGGGCGGGCAGATCATGCCGCCGGTCATGGGCGCTGCCGCCTTCGTGATGGCGGAATATCTGGGCGTGGGCTACCTGCAGGTCGCGGTTTACGCCATCATCCCCGCGCTGCTCTTCTATGTCGCGCTCTTTGCCGCCGTGCATTTCGAGGCCAAGCGCCGTGGCATCGGCGCCGTCCCCAAGGAAGACATGGTGCCGATGCGCAAGGTGCTGCGCGAACGGGGTCACCTGTTCCTGCCGCTTGTCGTCATCATCGGCGTGCTGCTGATGGGCTATTCGGCACCCTATGCGGCGCTCTGCGGCGTGATCTCGGTCGTGCCGGTGGCGGCGATGCGCAAGACCACCCGGCATTACGCGACCATCGACAACATCCTTGCGGCTCTTGAAGGCGGCGCGCGCAACGTGCTGTCCATCGCGGCGGCCTGCGCCTGCGCGGGCATCGTGGTGGGGGTCATCGACATCACCGGGCTGGGGCTCACCTTCTCCAACTTCGTGATCTCGGCGGCACAGGACCGGCTGGTCATCGCGCTGCTGCTGTCCATGGTGGCGGGCATCATCCTTGGCATGGGCATGCCCACCACGCCGGCCTATATCGTGCAGGTGGCGCTTCTGGTGCCCGCGCTGGTCAAGCTGGGCGTGCAGCAGGAGGCGGCGCATCTTTTCGTCTTCTACTTCGCGATCCTGTCGGCCATCACCCCGCCGGTTGCCATGGCGGTCTATGCGGCCAACACCCTCAGTCAGGCCAAGATCGTCGAGGCGAGCATCGCGGCGGTGAGGCTTGGCGCCACCGGCTTCATCGTGCCCTTCATGTTCGTCTATGAACCGACGATCCTGATGCAGGGCGATCCGCTGCGCATCGTCGTGGTGGTGGTGCAGGCCACGGCGGGGGTCGTGCTGCTTGCGGCGGCGCTGCAGCGCTACTTCTACGGCAAGCTCGCCTACTGGCAGGCCTTCGTGCTCTTTGCAGGCTCGCTGTGCTTCATCTATCCCGACTGGCGTGTCACGCTGGCAGGGGTGGTCTGTGCGGGCGCGGTCTATGCCTCGCAGACCCTCATCCAACCCAAACCCGCCACGCAGGCGGGGAAATGACCCCTCGCCCGCTCCGACCGGAGCGGGCAAAGATCCAAGCGTGAGACGGAGACCCTTCATGTCGCAGAAATCCACCCCCCCCGTGCGCAGCGGCGGACAGATCCTAGTGGATCAGCTTCTGATCCATGGCGCGGACACCGCCTATTGCGTGCCGGGGGAAAGCTACCTTGAGGTGCTGGATGCCCTGCATGACGTGACGGACCGTTTCACGCTGATCAATGCCCGGCACGAGGCGGGTGCCGCCGACATGGCCGAGGCTTATGGCAAGCTGACCGGGCGCCCGGGGATCTGCATGGTCACCCGTGGCCCCGGCGCCTGCCATGCCGCCATCGGCGTCCACATCGCCCAGCAGGACAGCACGCCGATGATCCTTCTGGTCGGCCAGATCGCGCGGGACACCACCGACCGCGAAGCCTTTCAGGAGGTCGATTACCGCGCCATGTTCGGCCCCATCGCCAAATGGGCGACGCAGATCGACGACGCGCGGCGCATTCCGGAATACATGGCGCGGGCCTTCCGCGTCGCGACCTCGGGCCGTCCCGGCCCGGTGGTCATCGCCCTGCCCGAAGACATGCTGACCGACCGCGTCGCGGTGCCCGACGCGCGGCCCTATGCCGCCACTGCCGCAGGCATCGTGCCCGCCGATCTGGACGCGCTGACCGCAGAGCTGTCCCGCGCCGAACGCCCGCTGCTGCTGCTTGGCGGGTCGGGCTGGGATGACGCGGCCGCCGCTGCCATCACCCGCTTTGCCGAAACCAACGGCATTCCGGTCAGCTGCTCGTTCCGGCGGCAGGACATCGTCGACAACCTGTCGCCGGTCTATGCCGGGGATTTCGGCACCTCCACCGCGCCCTCGCTTTACAAACGTCTGGCAGAGGCGGATCTGCTGGTGGTGATCGGCGCCCGGCTGGGCGAAATGACGACCCGCACCTATACCACGATGGACTCGCCCAATCCCGGCATCCGGCTGGTGCATGTCCATCCCGAGGCCGACGAGATCGGTCGCGTCTATTCCCCCGATCTGGGTCTGGCCTGCGCGCCCGCCGTGCTGGCCGAGGCGCTGGACGGCACCGATCTGGGCCGCAAGGACCAGTGGGCCGACTGGTGTGCGGCGCTGCATGGCGACTATCTGGCCGATACCGAGGCGCCCAATGGCGGCGACTGGCAGCTCGACATGGGCGTGGCCCTGACCCAGATCCGCGACAGCCTGCCCGATGACGTGGTGGTGACGCTGGATGCGGGCAACCATACCGGCTGGGCGCAGCGCTTCCTGCGCTTCGGACGGCCGGGCCGCATCGTCGGATCCACCTGCGGCGCCATGGGCTATTCGGTGCCTGCCGCCGTCGCCGCCTCGCTGCGCAATCCTGACCAGCTGGTGCTGTCCTTCGTGGGCGATGGCGGCTTCATGATGAGCGGCGCCGAGCTTGCCACCGCCGCGCAATATGGCGGGCGGCCCATCGTGCTGCTGTTCAACAACGGCACTTACGGCACCATCCGCATGCATCAGGAACGCGAGCATCCCGAGCGGGTGTCGGGCACCACGCTGCGCAATCAGGATTTCGTGCGCATGGCCGAGGGCTTGGGCTGTTACGCCGAACGCGTCACCCGGACCGAGGAGTTTGCTCCGGCCTTTGAACGCGCCCGCGCCAGCGGACAGCCTGCGGTGCTGGAACTGGTGACCGATCCCGAACAGATCTCCACCCGCACCACCATCACCGCGCTGCGCAAGGCGGCGCTGGCGAAACAGTCGGCCTGACCGGAGCGCCCATGACTGCCACCACCCTGACCAGACCCGAAGCCACCCTGCCTGCCGAGGTGCTGGCACAGATACAGCAGGTGGTGGGGGCGACCTATGTGACCACCCTTCCCGCCGACATGGCGGGGCGGGTGGCGGATCATCGCGGGCTCTATCAGGGGCACGCGCTGGCGCTGGTGCGTCCCGGCTCCACCGCAGAGGTGGCGGCGGTGATGCGTCTGTGCCATGCCGCCCGTCTGCCGGTGGTGCCGCAGGGCGGCAATACCGGGCTGGTGGGCGGCAGCGTGCCGCGTGATGCGGTGATCCTTGCCACCGACCGGCTGACCGCGATCCGCGACCGCGACCCGCTCAACTCCACCATGACGGTGGAGGCGGGCTGCCTGCTGCTGACCATCCAGCAGACGGCGGAAGAAATGGACCGGCTGTTTCCGCTTTCGCTGGCCTCCGAAGGGTCGTGCCAGATCGGCGGCAACCTTGCCACCAATGCGGGCGGCACGGCGGTGCTGCGCTATGGCACCACGCGCGAACTGGTGCTTGGGCTGGAAGTGGTGCTGCCCGATGGCGAGATCCTGTCGGACCTGACCGGGCTGCGCAAGAACAACACCGGCTACGATCTGCGCCATCTCTTCATCGGCTCCGAAGGCACGCTGGGGATCATCACCGCCGCCGTGCTGAAGCTGCATCCCAGACCCGCGCGCCGGGCGACGGCGATGGTGGGCTGCGCCGATCCCGAAGCGGCGCTTGCGCTTTATGACCGGATGCGGGCGCGCGATGCCGACAGCCTGACCACCTTTGAATATATCGACCGCACCGCGCTGCAGATGGTTGTCGATCACGGCCCCGGCTGCAGCGATCCCATGGCGGAGCGGCATCAGGCCTATGCGCTGGTGGAACTGACCGCCCCCGATCCCGAGGCCGATCTGGACGCGCGGCTGGAACATACGCTGGGCGCCGCGTTCGAGGCCGGGGACATTGCCGATGCGGTGCTGGCAAGCTCCGAGGCGCAGCGTGCCGCCCTTTGGGCGCTGCGCGAAAATCTGGCGGAGGTGCAGAAGGCCGAAGGCGCCTCGATCAAGCATGACGTGGCGGTGCCGGTGTCGCGGGTGGCGGAATTCATCGCGGCGGCGCGGCAGGGCTGCCTTGCGCTGATGCCCACGGCGCGGGTCTGCGCCTTTGGCCATTTTGGCGACGGCAACATCCATTTCAACCTGTCGCGCCCGCTCGACATGACGGATGCCGAGTTCCTGACCCGGACCGAGGCGGTCAACCGCGTGGTGCATGACATCGTGGTGGCCATGGGCGGGTCGATCTCTGCCGAGCATGGCATCGGGCTGACCCGCCGGGCCGAACTGCGCCATTACAAGGATCCGGTGGCGCTGCGGGTCATGGAAGGCATCAAGGCCGCCCTTGACCCGCTGGGGCTGATGAATCCCGGAAAGCTGCTTTAGGCTCAGATCGTGGCGACCGGCGTCACCGGTGAGCCGATGGCGCCGGGCAGGTAAAGCGGCGGCGCGGTCAGGAACACCGCGTGCCGCCCCCGCGCCTCAAGCGCCTGCGCCAGATCGCGGAAATCCCACAGCTCTGCCAGCGGCAGGCCCAGCTTGAACAGGCAGTGATGGTGCAGCGGCAGGCGCAGGCAGCAGGCCTGCGGGTCGGTATGGGGGTTCTCCACCGCGTAATTGTCGGCGGCGATGGCGGCGATGCGGCTTTGCGTGATCCAGTCCTGCAGGCTGGCATCAGTGCCGTCGAGCACGGCGCCGGTGCGGTCCAGCCTTTCGGGATCGGGCGCGTCCTGCATGTCGCGCAGCGCCTCGGCATAGCCGGTGCGCAGCAGCAGGATGTCGCCGCGGCGGATCTCCACCTGCTGCGCTTCCAGCACCTCCTCCAGATCGCGGCGGGTGACGATGCGGCGGTCCATGCCGAAATGGCGGACAAAATCCACCAGCACGCCGCGGCCCTGAATCGGGGTCTTGGCCATTTCGCAGACCGACAGGCGGCGCGCATAGGATCCGTGTTCGCCCTCGGCGCCCGCGCCCATCACGTCATGGCCGGGGCGGTGGCCGTTGTAATAGACCCGTTCGGCCACGCCATCGCCATCGGCATCGAACAACGCGCCGACATGGGCCAGCGAATCCCATTGCGTGGAATATTGCGTGGACAGCAGCACCTGATCGTCGCTCAGCACGTCGCGCAGGATCGGATCCACCTCTGACAGCGGGTAGTTGATATAGGGCACCTCGCCCAGCCGGGTGGGGGCCAGCACCGGCGGCTTGCGGCGCGGGTTCAGCACCAGCGTGCCGGGCAGATCCAGCGGCAGCGACAGGCAGAAGGCCTGCCCCTCGACAATCTCCGCCGCGGCGGCGCGGCGCTGGTCGGGGCCGATGTAATTCAGCGTGCCCAGCTGGTCGTCCGGGCCGAAATCGCCCCAGTTCGACCCTTCGGGCCGGTTCACCCAATGCGGCATGGCTCAGTTGTCCTCCGTGCTGTCGGCGGCGCGGGCAAGGCGGATCACCTCGGGCAGCATCCGCTCTGTCGCGGCGGCCTGTGCCTGCCGCGCCGCGTCCCAGTCATAAAACCCCCGCCCGGATTTGCGCCCCAGCTCACCCGCCGCCACCTTGCGGGCCAGCAGGTCGGGCGGGGTCTGGCGCGCGTCCAGATCGGGATACAGATACTCGGCGATCCGCAGATGCGTGTCGAGCCCGTTCAGGTCGCGCTGCAGCATCGGCCCGGTCAGCGCCAGCCGCACCCCCACCGACCAGCGGGTGACAAGGTCGATGGTTTCCGCATCGGCCACGCCCTGATCGATCAGGTGGAAACATTCGCGCATCAGGGCGTGCTGCAGCCGGTTGGCGATGAAGCCCGGCACATCGGCCTTCAGCACGGCAGGCATCTTGCCCGAACGCGCCAGCAGGTCGGCGGTGTCACGCATCACCTCCGCGCGGGTGGCGGGGCCGGGCACCAGTTCCACGGCGGGCACCAGATCGGCGGGGTTGAAGAAATGCGCGATGACAAAACGGTCGGGATGGCGCAGGTCGCGGGTCAGGTCCGCACTGGCCAGCCCCGAGGTGTTGGAGGCGAGGATGGTCTGCGGCGCAAAGCGCGCCTCCAGATCCGCAAGCACCCGGCGTTTCAGGTCCAGCAGTTCCGGCACCGCCTCGATCACCAGCCGCGTCGCGTCCCAGTCCGGGCCCAGATCGCCGACCTCGACCACCAAGCAGGCGGCATCCCCCAGCACGGCCCGCGCCGCGTCGCGGGCTTCGGCGGAAGGATCGACCAGCGCCACCTGCCAGCCCGCGTTCAGGAAATGCCGCACGATGCGCGTGCCCATGATGCCCGCGCCGATGACCGCAAGACGATCCATGTAAATCTCCTCCATCATATTGGTTGACAAGATAACTGGCTTTGTATGATTTGCAATGATTATCACAGAGGGAGAGCCGGGGACCGTGACCCGGCGAGGAGACAGACCGTGACCGCACTTGCGAACTTCTTTACGCGGATCGTGAACCGCTACATGCCCGACCCGCTGGTCGTGGCGATCCTGCTGACCGCGCTGACCGTGCTGATCGCCATGCTGGCGCAGGGCACCGGCTTTCTGGAAGCGACCCGCTACTGGGGCGACGGCTTCTGGAACCTGCTTGCCTTCACCATGCAGATGACCGTGATCCTGCTGGCGGGCTACATCCTTGCGCGCACCCCGGCGGTGGACCGGCTGATGGACATGGTGGTGTCGGGCATCACCACGCCGCGCGCGGCGATCATCGCCGCCACGCTGTTCGGCGGCGTGGGAAGCTGGCTCAACTGGGGCTTCGGTCTGGTTCTGGGCACGCTGATCGCGCAGAAACTGGGGCGCAAGGTCGAGGGCCTGCATTACCCGCTGGTCATCGCGGCGGGCTATTCCGGCTTTGCCGTCTATGGCGTGGGCCTGTCGGGATCGGTGCCGCTGCTCATCAACACGCCCGGCCATTTCCTTGAAGAGACGATCGGGCTGGTCTCGCTGTCGGACACGATCTTTTCGCCCTATCTGCTGACCATGAACCTGATCCTGCTGGTGACGCTGCCGCTCTTCAACGCGATGCTGCACCCCAAGAACCCCGCCGACGTGGTCCGGGCCAAACCCGCCCCCGAAATCGCGGCAGAGCCCGCCGCCGACCCGGCCGAACGCACGCTGGCCGAGCGGCTGAACCGCTCGCCGGTGCTGGGTGTGGGCATGGGTCTGTTCGGGCTGTTCTATGCCGCGCTTTATCTGGTCGATGGCGGCAGCATCACGCTCAATTTCGTCAACCTGCTGTTCCTGTTCCTTGGCGTCACGCTGTTCGTCACGCCCGCGCGGTTTCTGGCGGCGCTGAATGACGGGGTGAAGGTGGTGGGCGGCATCATCGTGCAATACCCGTTCTATGCGGGCATCCTTGCCATTCTGGCCGGATCCGGGCTGATCGTGACCTTCTCCAACTGGTTCGTGTCCTTCTCCACCGCGCAGACGCTGCCGATCTGGTCGTTCCTTTCGGCGGGGATCATCAACATCCTCGTGCCGTCGGGCGGCGGGCAGTGGGTCATTCAGGGCCCGGTGATGATGGCAGCGGCCAAGGAGCTGGGTGCCTCGATCCCGGCCACGGCGCTGGCGGTGCAGATCGGCGACCAGTGGACCAACATGGTGCAGCCCTTCTGGCTGCTGCCCGCGCTCGCCATCTCGGGGCTGAAGCTCAAGGATCTGATGGGCTACATGGTGCTGGTGCTGCTTTATCTGGGCGTGGTGTTTCTGGCCACGGTCACTCTCTGGGGCATGATGGGAGCCTGAGATGCCATACATGATCGAAACATGGGACAAGCCGGATCACGGCGCGCTGCGGCTGGATCTGCGCCCCGCGCATCTGGACTATCTGGAGCGGCACAAGGCGCTGCTGCTGGCCTGCGGCGCCAAGCTGGACGAGGACGGGCAGGCGGCGAGCGGCGGGCTTTACCTGCTGGACGTGGACAGCCGCGCCAAGGCGCAGGCCTTCATCGAAGGTGATCCCTTCTTCGCGGGCGATCTGTTTGACCGGGTCACCGTCACCCGCTGGCGCAAGGCCTATCTGGACGGGCGCAACACACTGGACGAGGGCTGATGCTGTATCATGTGACCATGACCGTGACGCTGCCGCCGGACATGGATCCGGCGGAGGCCGAGGACATCAAGGCGCGGGAAAAGACCTATGCGCAGGATCTGCAGGCGCAGGGCATCTGGCGGCATCTGTGGCGCGTGGTGGGCGAATATCGCAATGTCAGCATCCTTGACTGCCGCGACAACGCCCATCTGCACGAGGTGCTGAGCAGCCTGCCGCTGTTTCCGTGGATGCAGATCGAGGTGACGCCGCTCTGCCGGCATCCCTCCTCGATCCGGGAGGGCGACCTGTGAGCGGCTTCAGCCGCCGCGCGGCGGTGGTCACCGGGGGCGCGGGCGGCATCGGCGCGGGCATCGCGGCGCGGCTCGCTGCCGACGGCTTCCGCGTCATCGTGCTGGATCAGGCAGAGCCTGCGGCGCAGGTCGACCGGTTCCATGTGGTGGATCTCTCCGATGCGGCGGCGGTGCAGGCGCTCTGCGCGCGGATCGCCGCCGAGGAAGAGGTGACCTGCCTTGTCAACAATGTGGGCATCGTCTGCCCCGCGCCGCTGGAAGAGGTCGATCCCGCCGATTTCGACCGCCTGCTGCATGTGAACCTGCGGCCTTCGATCCTGTGCGCGCAGGCCTTCCTGCCGGGGATGAAGGCGGCGGGCGGCGGGCGGATCGTGATGAACACCAGCCGCGTGACGCTGGGCAAGGAACGGCGCACGCTTTACTCCGCCAGCAAGGGGGCGGCGCAGTCCATGGCCCGGACTTGGGCGCTGGAACTGGGGCCGCATGGCATCACCGTCAACTGCGTGGCGCCCGGTCCCATCGGCACCGACGCCTTCTGGCGCAACAACCCGCCCGACGCGCCGCTGACGCGCGAGATCATCGACCACGTGCCGCTGCGCCGCGTCGGCACGGTAGAGGATGTGGCCAATGCCGTGTCGTTCTTCTGCGCGCCCGAAGCGGGCTTTGTCACCGGCCAGACGCTGTTTGTCTGCGGCGGCGTGACGGTGGGCTAGGCCCGGGCGGCCCGGCGGTGACGCCGGGCCGAAACGGTGGTCAGGCCGCCACATGCTCCTGCAGCAGGGCGGCAAACCGCGCGGGCTGTTCGACGCAGGGCAGGTGGCCGGCTTCGGCAATCTCGACAAACCGGGCGCCGGGGATGGCCTCTGCTGTGGCTTTCACCAGCGCGGGCGGGGTCGAGGCGTCGCCCTCGCCCACCACCACCAGCGTGGGCTTCGCGATGCGCGCCAGATCGGCGGTGTAATCGGCATCGCGGATCGCCTCGCAGACCTGCGCATAGCCTTCGGCGGGGGTGCGTTCCAGCATGGCGCGCCACATGGCGAAATCCTGCGTGTCGCGATAGGCGGGCACGAACCAGCGCTGCAGGATCATGTCCCCGATCGAGGCGATGCCCTGCGCCCGCACCGTGTCGATGCGCGGGTTCCAGATCTCGGGCGAGCCGATCTTGGCGGCGGTGTCGGACAGCACCAGATGCGTCATAGCACCCGCGCGGCGCAGCGCCAGCCGCTGCATGATGAGCCCGCCCACCGACAGGCCGACGCCGACAAACTGCGTGATGCCGTGATGGTCCAGCAGCGCCTCCGCGTCATCGGCCAGCGTCTCGATGCTCAGCGTGTCGCGCGCGGCGCTGAGGCCGTGGCCGCGCTTGTCCATCCGCAGCACGCCCCATGTGTCGGGCAGCAGCGCCACGACCCGGTCCCAGACCCGCAGGTCGGTGCCAAGCGAATTGGCAAAAACCAGCGTGGGGGCGTTGCCCGTGGCGGGGCGGTGGCCGTGGAACAGGCCGTCAAAGGTGGTGAAGCTTTCCATGGGAACTCCTTACAGCGGGGTGTCATCAAGGCAGGACAGCAGCAGCGCCAGCGGCGGGCTGTCCCGGTCGGTCTGATAGACCAGCGAAATGTCGGCGGTCACCGTCAGCCCGTCGAGCGGTTTGTAGACCACGCCTTCCAGCTGCACATGGCGGATCGCCTCGGGCACCACCGCCACCCCCAGCCCCGCCGCCACGAGGCTGACGATGGAGGCGAATTGCGGCGAGCGCTGCACGATGTCGGGCGTGATCCCGGCGCTGGCGCAGGCGCGGTGCATCGCGGCGGAAAAGCCGGAATTGGGCGGCAGATGCGTGGCGATGAACGGCTCGCCCTTCAGGTCGCGCAGCGCCACGGGCAGGCCGGGGGCGGCCAGCGGGTGATCCTCGGGCAGGGCGATCCACAGCGGTTCGGCGCAGAGCGTGCGCGTGGTCAGGCTGGCGGGCAGGTCGGGGAAGGGCAGGCGCACGATGCCCGCATCCAGATTGCCCGCCGCCACCTCGGGGATGGAGCGGTCCAGATCCATCAGCGTCAGCTGCAGCGTGGTCTGCGGCGCCCGTTCGCGGTAGCGGCGCACCAGCCGGGTCAGCACGCCGTTATAGGCGGCGGCGCCGATATATCCCAGCGCCAGTTCGCCGATCATGCCGCGCCCGACGCGCAGCGCCACATCCTGCGCGCGTTCGGCATGGCGCAGCACCGCGCGCGCCTCTGGCAGCAGCAGCGCGCCCGCCGTGGACAGCGCCACCCGCCGCCGCGTCCGGTCGAACAGCAGCGCGCCGATCATTTCTTCCATCTGCTTGAGCTGCAGCGTCAGCTGCGGCTGCGAAATGCCCAGCCGTTCGGCGGCGCGGCCAAAATGCAGCTCTTCGGCCAGCGTGACCAGCAGCTCGTAATGTCGAAGCGTCAGCATGACCAATCACTCTGGGCCGTTTATCCTGCTGGCTTATAAGACGCGGCGGCAACAGGGGCCAGCCCCGCGACCGGGGTTCCGGGGTCCGGCGCCGGAAATTCCCCCTCTGCGGCGGCGGGTTGCACTCTTTTCATTTTGCTGAAACTTTCAGCAAAAATCGGGGGATGTGATGTTTCGAGCGTTCCGGGGTCTTGGCCCGGCAGTGGCGCGGGTGCCGCCGGTGGAGGCGCTGCGGGCCGGGCTTGGCGCGGTGTTCGGGCTGGGGGTGACGGGGCTGCTGGTGCTGTCGCCCGTGGCCGACCTGAACCTTGGCCTTTATCTGGTCGCGCCCTTCGGGGCGAGTTCGGTGCTGCTGTTCGCGGTGCCCAACAGCCCGCTGGCGCAGCCATGGTCGGCAATCGTCGGCAATATGGTCGCGGCGCTGGTGGGCGTTGCCGTATGCCTGCTGGTGGAGCCACCAGTGGCGCGGGTCGCGCTGGCGGTGGGGCTGGCGGTTGCCGCGACCATGCTCTGCCGCGCGGTGCATCCGCCCGCCGGGGCGGTCGCCATGACCGTGGCGCTGAGCCCCGAGGCGGTGGAGCGGCTGGGGTTCTGGTTCGCGCTTGCGCCGGTGGGGGTGGGCACCGTCACGCTTGTCGGGCTTGCCGCGATCTATGCCCGGCTGACCGGGCGCCGCTATCCCTTCCGCCAGTTCGAGGCACCCAATGACCGGGGCACCCGCGATGCCGATCCCGTGGCCCGGCTGGGCCTGACGGAGGCGGAACTGAGCCGGATTCTGGACCGCTACCGCCAGTCTTTCAACCTTGGGGTCGAGGATCTGGCGCGGCTGATCGGCGCGGCAGAGCTGCAGGCGGCGGCGCGTCAGACCGGCCCGGCCCATGCCGGGGACATCATGTCGCGCGATCTGGTGACGGTGCGGCCCGACACCCGCCTTGCCGAGGTGGCGGATCTGTTCCGGCGCCACCGTTTCACCTCGCTGCCGGTGGTGGGACCGCAGGACCGCTTTCTGGGGGTGATCTTCCAGATCCACCTCATCACCCGGGCGCGCGAGGATGCGCTGCGGCTTGACCGGGGCTTTGCCCCGGCGCTGAAGCGGCTGCTGGACCGGGGCCGCGCCCGTCCGGTCCGGGCGGAGGAGATCATGAGCGTCGCCGGGCCGCGCGCAACGCGCGCCACCCCGGTTGCGGCGCTGCTGCCGATGATGGCCGATGGCGGCGTGGATGCGGTGCCGGTGCTGCAGCGCGACAGGCTGGTGGGCATCGTCACGCGCACCGATCTGATCGCGGCGCTGGCCCGGACCAGCGTGCGCGGCAGCTGAGGCAGGGGCGCAAATCAGGATCGGGCGGAAATCTGCCGGCCCCGGCTTTCGCGACGGATCCGGATCGACAGCCGTGCCACAGTGCCGCAAGCCTGCCCCTGTCATCCGGGCATGTCCCAGAAGGAGCCTATCATGATCCAGACCCGTCTGCCGCTGCTGGCCACGCTGGCCGCCCTTGGTCTTTCCGCCTGCGCGGAACCCTCCGTCCCGCCCGCGACCCCCGATGCCGGGGCGCAGGCCTGCGCCCCCGACCGCTACGAGGCGCTGGTGGGCAAGAACATCGCGGCGGTGACGCTGCCTGCGGATCCCATGATCCGGGTGATCGGCCCCGACACCATGGTGACCATGGACCACAACCCGGAGCGTCTGAACATCGACCATGACGCCAGCGGCATCATCACCGGCCTGCGCTGCGGCTGAGCGCGGCCTGCCGCGCCCGAGGGCAGGCGGGTCTATGGCCCGTAATCGTCGATCATCGTCGCGTCCCAGCTGCGCAGGAATTCGCGGCGCTTGATCTCGTCGAGAAAGGTCAAGAGGCCCGGCCCCAGCCGGATCGGCAGAAAGCTTCCGGACTTGCTGGCCAGCAGCCCGGCAATGGGCGAGTGCGGCTCGCTGACCGGTTCGAGCGGGATCAGCGCCGTGCCGGATTCGATCAGCGCCTGCCCTTCCTGCGACAGCAGGAAGATCACGAAGGTTTCGGCGCGCTGCGGATTGCGCGCGCCTTTCGGCACGAAGACCGTGCGCGACATGACCAGATTGTAGTCGTCGAGGAAATGCACCCCGATATCGGGGAATTCCTTGCCCAGATGCAGCGCGTAGGATCCGATGACGTTCAGCGCCATGGCCAGTTCGCCGCGCTGCGTCGCCACCGCCATATCCGCCGTGCAGCAGTAGCGGCGCATGTGGGCGCGGCCCAGCACCTCGGTCAGACGCTGGGCCTGCACGCTCTGGATCGTGTCCTGCGTGGCGAAAAGATAGCCGATCCCCGACCGCCGCAGGTCATAGCCGCCGATCTTGCCGCGCAGGTCGTTTTCGTGATCGCGGATGAAGCTGGACAGGTCGCGGTGGCTGGTCGGCAGTTCGCGCGCGGAAAAGGCGCGGCGGTCATAAAGGATGGCGGCGGGTTCGAAGGTGAAGCCGAAAAGCTCTGACCGCCATTTCGCCCATCCGGGCGGCTGGATCATCTCGGGGATGCGCAGCCGGTGGGCAAGCCCGCGATTGACCAGATCCACCTGTAGATCCATGGCCGAGGAGATGACCAGATCGGGCATGTCCTCTGCCCCCGCCTCCAGCACGGCGCGGTGCAGATCCACGGTCTGGAATTCGCGATAGGTGATGTCGAGCCCGGCATGACGTTCCGCAAAGGCGGAGATCAGCGGCGCCATGGCGACCTGATCGGTCGAGGCCCAGATGGTGATCTCGTCGGCCATGGCCCCGCGCGGCGCGGCACTCAGCAGAAGCCCCGCCAGCAGCAGCGTCGCCAGCCGGGGGAATACGATGCGGGCGCGCAGCCCGCCCAGATCCGCGCTGCCCAGGTCCAGCCGCGCGCCGTGACCTTCGGCCACCGACCGCACGATGGCGAGCCCCAGCCCGGATCCGGCGGTGGCAGAGTTGATGGAGGTGAAGCGTTCGGTGGCGCGCAGCCGGTCGGCGGCGGGAATGCCGGGTCCCGCATCGGACACGGTCAGGCGCACCACCTCGGCCGTGCCGTCCAGTTCGATGAGGATGGTGTTTTCCGGCCCGCCATGGCGCACCGCATTGTCGATGAGGTTGCGCAGCGCCTCGCGGATGGAGATGGCATCGCCCCGCACCGGGGCGGTGCCGCCGGGCAGATCCTCGTCTTCAAGCGAGATGGTCACCGCCCGCAGCCGCCGCTCGCGCAGCAGTTCGGCCAGCGTGTCGCGCACCAGCCTGCGCAGGTCGAGCGGTTCCAGCTGCGCCTCGTCGGAGCGGTGGATCACCATGGCATTGGCCAGCAGCTGGTTGGTCAGGTGCATGGTGCGCTCGGCCTGCTTTTCGGCTTTGCCCAGCCGACCGCGCATCCGTTCGGGCTCGTCCGCATCGACGGCGAGCGCAAGCTGCCCCTGCAGCGCCGACAGCGAGGTGCGGGTCTGATGCGCCACGTCGGCGATGAAGCTTTCGGTCAGCGCCCGGCTGCGGCCAAGCTGCGAGATGAAGCTGTTGATCGCGCGGAACAGGGCGGCGATCTCCTGCGGGGGGTCGCCTTCGATGGGGGACAGGTCGCGCGGGTTGCGCGCCAGCAGGGTATGGGCGATGTCCCCCAGCGGCGCCAGCGAGGAACGGATCGCGAGCCAGACAAAGACCAGCCCGATCAGCGACACGCCCCCCAGCCCGGCCATGCCATAAAGAAACAGCGTATCAAGCTGTGCGCGGCGCGCGCCCTGCGTCTGGCCGATCTGCACGAACACCCAGTCCCGCCCCGAACTGGAGGTGATCTGCCGCCCCTGATAGATGAAGCGGAACGGCTCATCGAGCCGGACATCATAGAACACAGGATCGACCGAGGCGCGCGCATCCGCAGGCAGCGGCAGATCCGGCGTGCCGGTCAGATCGCCATAGCCGGGGGAAAACACCCGGTAGACCACCCGGTCATCCGCCGCGAGCGCGAGGATGTCCATGGCCGATTGCGGCAGGTCCACGGTCGGCCCGGCGGCGGTGTAGGAGATGCGTTCCAGCACCGACAGCGCCGCCCCGGCCAGCAGCAGGTCATAGGTGCGGTTGGCCGCCGCGCGCGAATAGTTCCACAGCAGCACCGAGATCAGCAGCAGCAGCAGCACGAAGGCCGCCGTCATGCTGGCCAGCAGCCGCCGCTGCAGCGAATGGCCGCGCCGTGCCCTAGTCGTCGTCGCTGACATAGGCCATGTATCCAAGCCCGCGCGCCGTCTTGATCACCAGCGGCGCGCCTTCCAGCTTGCGGCGCAGCCGGGTCACCAGCTGTTCCACCGCGTTCAGGCTGGGGGTCTCGTTGAAGGTGTAAAGCTTGTCGGCGACCTCTTCCTTGGTCAGCATCCGCCCGAGATTGTCGAGCATGATTTCCAGAAGCTGCACCTCGCGGGCGCGCAGATCCAGCTGGCGTCCCTCGACATGGGCCTGCTTGGCGGCACGGTCGAAGCGGAAGCTGCCCGCGCTGAAGACATTGCTTGACGCCCCGGCGCGGCGCCGCGCCAGCACCCGGCAGCGCGCCGAAAGCTCGCGGAAATCGAAGGGCTTCACCATGTAATCATCGGCGCCCGCGTCCAGCCCCACCACGCGGTCGTCGATTTCGCTGCGCGCGGTCAGCACGATCACCGGCGTCGCGTCGCCGCGCGACCGCATCGAGCGCAGCACCTCGTAGCCGCTGCGCCCGGGCAGGTTGATGTCCAGAAGCACGATGTCAAAGGAGGAGAAGCGCAGAAGGTCGTTGGCCTCGTCGCCATTGGCCTCGCGGTCGACGGAATGGCCTTCGCTCCGCAGACGATCAAGAATCGTCTCGGCCAGTTCGTCATTATCCTCGACCAGAAGCATTCTCATGCCCCGACTCTAGCCCCAAGTCACAGCTCCGAGAAGCGGCCATCGGCAGGGACGGGGCCATGTCAGCATCCTGTCAGCTTCGCGTCAGCATCGGCTCAGCCTTGGCGGCGCATAAGCGGAGTGTCCATCGCATGATGAACCTAGGGAGGATCATATGACATTTATCCGTTTTTCGGCGGCACTCGCCTGCGCGCTGGGTCTTGCTGCCCCGGCCTTTGCACAGGCCCAGATCGACCGGCCCGAATGCGTGGCCCCGGCCAATCCGGGCGGCGGCTTCGACCTGACCTGCCGCGTGGCGCAGACCGGCCTTGCGCCGCATGTCGCAAGCCCGGTGCAGGTGACCTTCATGCCCGGCGGCATCGGCGCCGTGGCGTTCAACCAGTTCAACACCAACCGCGCCGATGACGGCAGCGCCATCGTGGCCTTCTCCACCGGGTCGCTGCTGAACATCATCACCGGCAAATACGGCGCCTTCGATGAAAACTCGGTGCGCTGGGTCGCCACCGCCGGGGCCGATTTCGGCGCCGTCATCGTGCGCGCGGACAGCGAATATCAGACGCTGAAGGACGTGATGGACGATCTCAGCACCGATCCGCAGGGCGTCGTGGTCGGGGCGGGCGGTTCGGTCGGATCGCAGGACTGGATGAAGGGCGCGCTGCTGATGCGCGAGGCGGGCGGCACGCCGATGCAGATGCGCTATGTCGCCTTCGACGGCGGCGGCGATGCCATCGCGGCCCTGCTGGGCGGCTCGATCGAGGTCTATACCGGCGACGTGGGCGAAATGGTGCCCTATCTCGACAGCGGCGACCTGCGCGTGCTTGGGGTGCTTGCGCCCGAACGCCTTGACGCGCCGTTCAACGAGATCCCCACCGCCAAGGAACAGGGGTTCGACGTGGAATGGACCATCCTGCGCGGCTTCTACATGGGCGGGCAGACCTCGGACGAGGACTACCAGAAATGGGTCGATGCCTTCACCGCGGCCTATGCCACCGAAGATTTCGCCAAGGTCCAGCAGGAACGTGGCCTGCTGCCGCTAAACATGGCCGGTGCCGAGCTTGACGCCGCCATCGCCAAGAGCATCGAGACGCTGCGCGAGATCAGCATCGAAGCGGGCCTGATCCAGTAAACCCCACGGACAGGGCTCAGGGCCGGATCCCGCGCGGATCCGGCCCTGACGCCAGCCGTCATCCCCCAAATTAGGAGGCTACGAATGGCCAACCGCATCTTTGCGGCGGTGCTTCTGGTCGTGACCCTTGGTTATGCGGTCATCGCCTTCACCACGATCAAGGCGCCGTTCCAATACGACCCGCTGGGCCCGGAAAGCTGGCCGCGCATCCTGTCGGCTGTCGCGATCCTGTGCCTGCTCTTCATCCTGTGGAAACCCGATGCCGATGGGCTCGACGTGACCCGCCGCGTCTGGTTCCGCCTGACCGCCGCCGTGGTCCTGCTGTTCGGCTATGCCGAACTTTACGAGCCGCTGGGATTCATCCTGTCGACCATCCTGTTCGGCACGATCCTGTCGGCCATGCTGGGCGCCCAGAAACTGCGCGCGCTCGGCTTCGGCGTGGCCTCGGGCGTGGCGGGTTACCTGCTCTGCGTCACCCTGATGGATCTCAACCTTCCCGAAGGCGCGCTGTTCGAGCCGCTGTTCGAGACCAGCCAGCAAGGAGAGAGCTGATGGATACGGTCCTGTCCGGTCTTGCGACCGGCTTTGCGGTCGCCCTTGACCCGTTCAACCTCATGCTGGTGCTGGTCGGCTGCTTCTTCGGCACGCTGATCGGCGCGCTGCCCGGGCTTGGCCCGATCAATGGCGTGGCGATCCTGCTGCCCATCGCCTACAGCCTTGGCTTTCCGCCGGAATCGGCGCTGATCTTGTTGGCGGGCATCTATTACGGCGCGGAATATGGCGGGCGCATCTCGTCGATCCTGCTCAACGTGCCCGGCGATGCCGGGGCGGTGATGACCACGCTGGACGGCAACCCGCTGGCGCGGGCAGGTCAGGCGGGCCGGGCGCTGTCGCTGTCGGCGGTGGCCTCCTTTGTCGGCGGCACCTTCGCGGTGATCCTGATGTCGCTCTTTGCCCCGGCGCTGGCGGGCTTCGCGGTGACCTTCGGGCCTGCGGATTACGTGGCGCTGATGGTCTTCGCCTTCGCCTCGCTCGCGTCGCTGGTGGGCAAGAGCACGGTCAAGACCCTGCTGGGCGCGACCATCGGCCTGATGATGGCGACCATCGGCATCGACGCCAATACCGGCGTGCCGCGCTACACCTTCGGCATTCCGGACATCCTTGCCGGGATCGATTTCCTGATCGTGGTCGTCGGCCTGTTCGGCATGGCCGAACTGCTGACCCTTGTGGAGCATCAGGCGCGCGGCACGCTGAAATCGCTGCCCGTCGACAAAAGCTTCGTGCGCATGGCCGATCTTGCGGCGACCAAATGGACCATCCTGCGCTCGTCGCTGATCGGCTTCTTCATTGGCATCCTGCCCGGCACCGGCGCCTCGGTGGCCTCGGCGGTGGCCTATGGCACCGAAAAGCGCATCAGCGACAAGGACGGCACCTTTGGCCATGGCGACGTGCGCGGCCTTGCGGCGCCGGAGGCGGCGAACAACGCGGCGGCGGGTGGCGCCATGGTGCCGATGCTGACGCTGGGCATCCCCGGATCCGGCACCACGGCGATCCTGCTGGGCGCGCTTTTGATGTTCAACATCCAGCCCGGCCCGATGATGTTCGCGCAGCGTCCCGAAGTGGCATGGGGTCTTGTCGCCTCCATGTATATCGGCAACGTCGCGCTGCTGATCATCAACCTACCGCTGGTCGGGCTGTTCGCCCGGATGCTGACCATCCCGCAGCACTACCTGACGCCGCTGATCGCCATCCTTGCCTTCATCGGGATCTACACGATTGTCGGCAACCCGCATGACCTGTTCATGATCACCGGGCTTGGCATCTTTGGCTGGTTCCTGCGCAAGCTCGACTTCTCGCTGGCGCCGGTCATCCTTGGCTTCGTGCTGGGCGGCCTGTTCGAGGACAACCTGCGCCGCGCCCTGTCGATCTCGGGCGGCGACTGGAGCATCCTCGTCGCGCACTGGAAAAGCGTCCTGCTTTACGGTCTGGCGCTGCTTGTGGTGATCCTGCCGGCTTGGCTGGGCCGCCGCGCCCGCGCGCAGGCCCGCCGGGAGGCCGCAGCGCGCTAAGCCGCTGCCGCAGCGGTCCTGACAGATGAGAACGGCGAGGCTTGCGGGCCTCGCCGTTTTTATGCGCTGCGGGGGCCTAGTCGGGCAGCAGGGCGCAGCTGCGGGCGACGCCGTGGCGTTCCAGAATGTCGCCGGTCAGGCCGCTGCGCGCCGCCCCGGCCAGCCAGTCCTTGAGGATCCGCGCGGCCTCCGGCCGTCCCTGCGGCATGGCCATCGCCTGACGGATCTCCATGAACGGGGGCGACAGAACGCGGCTGCCGGGGCGCTTGGCCGCCTCATGCGCCATGGCCTCGCCGATCCCGGCAATCGCCGCGACCTTGCCTGCGTCAAGCGCGGCAAGGGACTCCGCAAGGGTCGGGAACAGCACCAGATGCTCCGCGCCCTCTTGGCGCGCCAGCGTCAGCGTATAGGCGCTGCCCTCGACCGAGCCGACCTTGGCCCCCGCCGCGACCAGTGCCCCGGCATCGGCCAGATCGCAGTGCGGCCCGGCAAGGTAGCGCCCGTCGATCCGGATATAGGGCTGGGTGAAGTCCAGCGTTTCCGCCCGCTTCGGATCCACGGCCAGAAAACAGATGTCCCACTCGCCGCGGTCTGCCGAGGCGGAAACATCCGCCGCCCGGTCATATTCGACGAAATCCAGATCAAGCCCGGCAGCCTTGGCAAAGGCGCGCGCCAGATCGACGCTGATGCCCATGGGTTGGTGCTGTTCGTTGCGCGACACCAGCACAAAATTCCCGTGATTGAGCGCCGCCCGCAGGCACCCGGTCGGCACCAGAGCCTGTTTCTGGGACAAGCTGAGATCCATGGCACCCCCGCGCGTGACTGTCTGCCCGCAGAAATAGGCGCGCGGGCGGCGGCTGTCATGCGCAATCGTCCGCTAGGCGCCGCGCGCCTTGTCCTCTGCGGCGGCGGTGATCTCGTGGATCAGGCTGAAGACGGTCGTCTGCGAACTGCGCGCATTGCCGGAGGAGGGCTGGCTTTCGATTTCGACCGTGGCGCGGCAGCCTGCGGCGCGGACATGGTAGCGGTGGCGATTGCCGGTCGCGGCGGGATCGGCGATGAGCCGGACCGACACGGCGTCAAAGCCGGGTCCGGCCAAGGCCAGAGCTGCCACCACATTGGAATTCTTCGGGAAAAGCCGGGCCGCGTCGCGCGCTGTGCCCTCATAGACAAGGCGCGGTTCGGTCAGGGCTGCCAGATCAACGCCCGCCTCCGCCGGGGTGCCGCGCCATGCGGCGGGCGGCTTGATGCCCTCATAGCTGACCTCGACCGCGCCCTGCACAGACAGCGCCGCCAGCAGGTCGAGCCCGCCGATGGCGCCGCTCGGCAGGATCAGCCGCGCCCCTGCCGCCTGCGCCGCCGCGCGAAGCCGCGCGTGCAGATCGGCGCAGGCCAGCGCCCCCACGGAGGCGGGGACAAGGTCGATCCCGGCGGCAAGCACCTGCTCGCCATAAGCGGCGACAGCCCCGTGCCCGGCGCATTCCACGACCAGATCGGGCGCCGCCGCCACAAGCGCCGCCGCGTCGGTGACAAAGCGGCAGCCCGGGCGTGGCGTGTCGGGCAGGCGCCGGACCAGCACCACCACCTCCGGCGCAAGGCCCTGCGGCAGCAGGTCAAGCAGGCTCTGCGCGATGGCGCCATATCCGATCAGGGCGAGCCGCAGCGGGGCTTTGTCCGTCATGGCGCGCTCAGCCTTGGTCGCCGCGGGTGACGTCGTTATACCATGTCACGATCTGCCGCCGGGCCTCGGGATCCATCTGGATCGCGTTGGGGGGCGGCATGGCGTGGGTCCGGCCCGCCTGCAGGTAGATCTGTTCGGCATGGCGGGCGACATCGGCCTCGGTTTCCAGCACGACACCCTTGGGGGGCCAGTTCATCCCGTCCCATGACGGTTCGCGCCCGTGGCACATGGAGCAGTTGCCGACCACCGCGAAATAGGCATCCTCGAAGCTTGCGGCAGAGGCGAAGCGGGTCTCATGCGCCGTAAGGGCGCGCGCCTCGCTCTCTTCATAGCTGTCCATGCCGGGCTGGGTGGACAGCCACGCGATCAGGATCATGATGCCCACGGTCACCGGCCATGTCCAGTTCGGGCCGCGCCCGGTGCGGTGCATGGTGTTGAAATAATGCCGGATGGTGACGCCGGTCAGAAAGATCAGCGCCGCGATGATCCAGGCGTGCTGCGTGGCGAAGGCCAGCGGGTAATGGTTCGACAGCATCAGGAACACGACCGGCAGGGTCAGGTAATTGTTATGGGTCGAGCGAACCTTGGCGATCTTGCCGTATTTGGCATCAGGCGTCCGCCCGGCCTTCAGATCCTCGACCACGATGCGCTGGTTCGGCATGATCTGGAAAAACACGTTGCCGGTCATGATCGTGGCGGTGAAGGCGCCCAGATGCAGCAGCGCGGCGCGGCCCGTGAAGATCTGGTGATAGCCCCATGACATGATCACGAGGATCACGAACAGCAGCAGCATCAGCAGGGTCGGGTGATCCGCCAGCTTCGACTTGCACATGGCGTCATAGGCAAGCCAGCCGATGGTCAGCGATCCGCCCGAGATCAGGATGCCCTGCCACAGCGCCAGATCGGCCTTGGTCGGGTCGATCAGGAACAGCTCCCCGCCCACCCAGTAGATGATCATCAGCAGCGCGGCACCCGAGAGCCACGTCGAATAGCTCTGCCATTTGTGCCATGTCAGGTGCTCCGGCATCTGCGCGGGCGCCACGAGGTATTTCACCGTGTGGTAGAAACCGCCGCCATGCACCTCCCATTCCTCGCCATGGGCGCCATGGGGCAGGGCCGGATTGGGCTTCAGCATCAGATCCAGTGCGATGAAGTAAAAGGATGCGCCGATCCACGCCATCGCGGTGATGACATGCAGCCAGCGGACCGAAAAGGCGATCCAGTCCCAAATGATAGCCATGTCGTACATGGTGTCCTCCCGAGTCTCGTGTTGGCCGGACAGTAGCGGAGCCTTGCATTTGCTGCTATTTGCAAGAAAGACCAAGCAGTATCAAAAAAATCGGAACAATGTCCTATTTCGACAACATCCGGACCTTTGTCCGTGTCTATGAACTGGGCAGCATGTCCGCCGCAGGCCGGGATCTGCGCATTTCTTCGGCGGTCACCTCCTCGCGTATTTCGCAGCTGGAGGATCATCTGGGCGTGCGCCTGTTCCAGCGCACCACCCGCAGCCTGACGCCCACCGAACATGGCAAATCCTTCTATCGCGGCGCCACGGAAATTCTGGAGGCGATCGAAAGCGCCGAGGCGCAGATCGTCAACGTGACGGAACATCTCAAGGGCGCGCTTTATGTGGCAGCCCCGCTTGGGGTGGGACGGCGTCTGATCGCGCCGCAGGTTCCCGGCTTTCTGGCGGAATATCCGGATGTCAGCATCCGCCTGCGCCTGACCGACAGGAAGGTCGATCTGACCACCGAGGGGCTGGATCTCGCGTTTTTTCTGGGACAGCCCGAAGACAGCAACCTGCGCATCCGCAAGATCGCCGATGTGCCGCGCGTGCTCTGCGCCTCGCCCGACTATATCGCGCGGCGCGGCATGCCTGCGGATGGTGACGCGCTGCTGTCGGAGCGGCATGAATGCCTGAACCTGCGGTTTCCCGGCGTGTCGGAATTCCAGTGGCGGCTGGAAACCAGCGACGGGCCGCGCCGCTTTGCCGTGGCCGGGCGCTACGAATCCGATGATGGCGACGTGCTGACCGACTGGGCGCTGGCCGGGCACGGGATCGTGCTGAAGCCGGTGTTCGAGGTGTCGGAGCATCTGCGGTCTGGCGCGCTGGTGCCGGTCGCGGTCCGCACCCCGCCCGAGGCCATTCAGATGGCCTGCCTGTTCACCCATCGGCGCAGGCAGGATCCGAAGACCCGGATTTTCATGGATTTTGTCATCGACCGGATCGGCGCGGCCTTTCAGCAGGCCGATCCGATCCGGTAAGGCGGTCAGCTGCCGCGATAGGTGGAATAGCCGAAGGGCGACAGCAGCAGCGGCACATGGTAATGCTGTGCCTCCGACATGCCGAAGCGGAGCGGGATCACGTCCAGAAACCGCGGCGTCTCGGGCGGGGTGCCGCTGGCATCCAGATAGGCGCCCGCGTGAAAGACCAGCTCGTAAGTGCCGGTGGCAAATTCCGCCGCAGGCAGGATCTGCGTGTCGGTGCGCCCGTCCTCATTGGTGACCAGCGTTTTCAGATGGGTGCGGCTTTCGCCCTCAAGGCGGTAAAGCTCGATCTTCAGGCCTGCGGCGGGGCAGCCCCGCGCCGTGTCCAGAACGTGCGTCGTCAGATATCCGGTCATATGTGGCTCTCCTGAACTCTGCCCCCTTCATAGGCATTGGCGCGCTCTGGTGACAAAGGTTCAGTAACCAAAGGCTCCTTCTTCTTTTTTTTGATAATCTCCGGGAATTTTATGGATTATCAATCTGCGAAAGCGGAGGTGACGCAGGTGAACAGATATCCCCGAGACATGGCAGGCTACGGGCAGACCGTGCCTGCGGCAGACTGGCCGAACGGCGCGAAGATCGCCGTCCAGATCGTGCTGAATTACGAAGAAGGCGGCGAGAACAACATCCTGCACGGCGATGCCGCGTCCGAAGGGTTCCTGTCCGAGATCACGGGCGCGCAGCCCTGGCCGGGGCAGCGGCACTGGAACATGGAAACGATCTATGAATACGGATCGCGGTCCGGGTTCTGGCGGGTGCATGCGCTGCTGAAGGATACGCCGATCACCGTCTACGGGGTGGCCACCGCCTTGGCGCGGGCGCCTGCGCAGCTCAAGGCGATGAAGGACGCGGGCTGGGAAATCGCCAGCCACGGGCTGAAATGGGTCGAACACAAGGACATGCCCGCCGAGGAAGAGCGCGCGCAGATCCGCGAGGCGATCCGCCTGCATACCGAGGTGGTGGGCGCGCCACCGCGTGGCTGGTATACCGGGCGCTGTTCCATGAACACCGTGGATCTGGCTGCCGAAGAGGGCGATTTCGCCTATATCGCAGACAGTTACGCCGATGACCTGCCCTATTGGATGAAGGCGGGCGGCAAGGACCAGCTCATCGTGCCCTATACGATGGACTGCAACGACATGCGCTTCGCGATTCAGGCGGGATTCACCCGCGGCGACGATTTCGAGGTGATGGTGCGCGATGCCTTCGACGTGCTTTATGCCGAAGGGCAGGCGGGCGCGCCCAAGATGCTGTCCATCGGCCTGCACTGCCGCCTGATCGGTCGCCCCAGCCGCGCCGCCGCGCTGAAGCGGGTGATGGACTATATGGCCGGTCATGACGGCGTCTGGTTCGCCACGCGCGCGCAGATCGCCGATCACTGGGCGGCGACGCATCCGCCCGTATCCGGCCCGCGCCCTTCGGAGATGGACCGCGACAGCTTCGTGGCGGCCTTTGGCGGCGTGTTCGAACACAGCCCGTGGATCGCCGAAGGCGCGCATGCGCTGGAACTGGGCAGCTACAGCGACAGTGCGGCGGGCGTGCATAACGCGCTGGCCCGCGTGTTCCGCTCCGCCTCTGACGAACAGCGGCTGAGCGTGCTGACCGCCCACCCCGACCTTGCCGGCAAGCTCGCCGCCGCCGGAAGGCTGACCGCCGAGTCGACCGCCGAACAGGCGGGGGCGGGGCTTGACCTCCTGACCGACGAGGAACGCGCCACCTTCACGCAGCTTAACGACGCCTATACCGCCAAGCACGGCTTTCCCTTCATCATCGCGGTGAAGGACAACACCAAGGCGAGCATTCTGGACGCCTTCCAGCGCCGCATCGACAATGACCGCGCCACCGAGTTTGCCGAAGCCTGCCGTCAGGTGGAACGCATCGCGGAACTGCGCCTGATCGACAAGCTGGGCGCATGACCCGGATCGCGCTGCAGCCGCTTACCGCAGAGGCCTTCGCCCCGTTCGGCGACGTGCTCGACACCTCGGGTGCGCCCGACCGGATCATCAACCAAGGCCTGTGCGGGCGGTTTCACGACCGCGCCGCGCTGGACTTTGCCGATGGCCGCGCGGGCATCAGCCTGTTCCGGGCGGAGCCGCGCACGCTTCCGCTGGTGCTGGACATGGTGGAACGCCATCCCGACGGCAGTCAGGCCTTCCTCCCGATGAGCGAGGCGCCGTTTCTGGTGGTGGTGGCCCCCGACGAGGGCGGCACCCCCGGCAGGCCGCGCGCCTTTCTGACCCAAGCAGGGCAGGGCGTGAACTATCATCGCGGGGTCTGGCACGGCGTGCTCTGCCCGCTCTCCGCCCCCGGCCTTTTTGCGGTGGTCGACCGCATCGGCGCGGGGCCGAACCTTGAAGAACACTGGTTCACGGAGCCTTACCTGATCGAAACGTAAAAAGGGCCGTCGGAAGAGGAGCTGGCACCCGCACCCCAAGGGAGGAACGACGAATGGCAGACAGATCCATCGGCACGCCGGAGCAGCTCCGCGATCCGAATTACACGCCGCCGCTGATCAAGGCGGTGCCCTTGGGGATCCAGCATGTGCTGGCCATGTTCGTGTCCAACGTGACGCCTGCGATCATCGTCTGCGGGGCGGCGGGCTTCGGCTACGGCTCCAATTCGCCCGACTTCCCGCAGATGATCTACATGATCCAGATGTCGATGTTCTTTGCGGGCATCGCGACGCTGTTCCAGACCATCGGCTTTGGTCCGGTGGGCGCGCGCCTGCCGATCGTGCAGGGCACCTCTTTCGCCTTCATCCCGATCATGATTCCGCTGGTGGCGGGCAAGGGGGTGGAGGCCATGGCCGTGCTGATGGGCGGCATTCTGGTGGGCGGTCTTTTCCATGCCTGCCTTGGCTTTTTCATCGGCAGGATCCGCTTTGCCCTGCCGCCTCTGGTCACCGGGCTGGTGGTCACGATGATCGGGCTCGCGCTGGTCAAGACCGGCATCCAGTATGCGGCGGGGGGTGTCCCCGCCATCGGCACGGCGGAATACGGATCCGGGCGGAACTGGCTGATGGCGGCGACGGTGATCATCGTGACGCTGGGGCTGAAGTTTTTCGCGCGCGGCATGCTGTCGGTGTCGGCGGTGCTGATCGGGCTGCTGGTCGGCTATGTGCTGGCCTTTGCCCTGGGCGAGGTGAGCCTTGCCAGCGTCGGCAGTGCGGCGTCGTTCGCGCTGCCCGATCCGCTGCATTTCGGGCTGGAATTTTCGGTGGCGGCGGTCATCGGGTTCTGCCTGCTGGGCTTTGTCTCGGCGGTGGAGACGGTGGGCGATGTCAGCGGCATCACCAAGGGCGGCGCGGGCCGCGAGGCCACAGATACCGAAATTCAGGGCGCGACCTTTGCCGATGGTCTGGGCACCGCGCTGTCGGGCCTGTTCGGCGCGCTGCCCAACACCTCGTTCAGCCAGAATGTCGGGCTGATCGCCATGACCGGCGTCATGAGCCGCACGGTGGTCACCATCGGCGCGGTCTTCCTGATCCTCTGCGGGCTGGTGCCGAAAATCGGCGCGGTGATCTCTTCGGTGCCGATCGAGGTGCTGGGCGGCGGCGTCATCGTGATGTTCGGCATGGTCGTGGCGGCGGGCATCTCGATGCTGTCGGACGTGACGTGGAACCGCCGCAACATGGTGATCTTTGCCATCGCCCTGTCGCTGGGCCTTGGCCTGCAGCTGGAACCCGCCGCGCTGCAATATCTGCCGGGCACGATGATGGTGCTGGCGACCTCGGGCATCCTGCCTGCGGCGGTCATTGCCATCGCGCTCAACCTCATCCTGCCGCAGGAGCTTGCGGACGAAGCCACCGAAGAGGTGTCGGGCGGCATGGCCGGACGCGGCAAATCCACGACCGCCCCCGACCGGGTCTGAACCACGCTTACCGGAGGTTGCAGGACGGAGGGCCCTAGCGGGCCTTCCGTTTTAGTGCGTCCAGCAGCCGGATCGACCATGGCAGGAAACCATAGCTGATCAGGCAGACATTCACCGACACGGCAAGCACGGTCCGCCCCGGTTCCGGAAACGGCGGCAGCAGCAGATCCGCAAGCCAGCCCAGCGTCAGGATCAGCCCGATCAGGATCGCCACCGTCTCGGGCTTGCTGACCCTGACCCGGTCGGGCTGCAGCAGCGCCAGCCCGTCAAACGCCGCCCGTTCCGATATGTCGAGACAGTGCCGGTCCAGATCCGCGATCAGCCGCTGCCGTTCCGGCGCGCGGTCCCATGCCTCCAGATCCCTGCGGGAGCGGAAGCTGAACACCGTCACCAGATCGATCTCGTCGCCATGCGGCGGCAGCCAGCTGTCCTGTGCGCCAAGGAAGCCTTCGGCCTGCGCTGCGGCGGCCCGCAGCCGGGCATGGGCGGCGATCACCTCGGGCCGGGCCTCTTGCCGCATCCGGCGCAGGATCACCGTGACGACGTGGGATGGGGCGTGCGGCATGGTCTGCTCCTGCGGTCTGTCGTCTGTCCTTACGGCAAAAGCCCCGGCCGTGCGACAGCCGGGGCGGGTCTGTCAGGGGCAAGGGCCGGGTCAGTGCCCGCCTTCCGCCTGCAGCGCGGCGTGGCGCAGGTCGTCCTCGCTGACCTCGCGGGCGCCGTTGAACACGACATTCAGCGCGACGGCGGTGATCGAGGCCAGCAGGATGCCAGAGTCGATCAGCGGTTCGATGGCGTGCGGCAGCCACATGGAAAACTGCGGCGCGATCAGCGGGATCATCCCCATCCCCAGCGAAATCGCCACGATCAGCCCGTTGAAGCGGTTGGCCTTGAAATCGACCCCGCCAAGGATGCGGATGCCGGTGGCCGCGACCATGCCGAACATCACCAGCCCGGCCCCGCCCAGCACGGCGACCGGCAGCGATTCCACCAGCGCGCCCATCTTGGGCACCAGCCCCAGCACGATCATGATCGCGCCGCCCATCACGCAGACATAGCGCGAGCGGATGCCGGTGACGCCGACCAGCCCGACATTCTGGCTGAACGAGGTATAGGGGAAGGTGTTGAACAGCCCGCCGATCAGCGTGCCCAGCCCGTCCGTGCGCAGGCCCGCAGACAGCGACGGGCGTTCGATGGTGCGCCCGCAGATATCCCCCAGCGCAAGGAACATGCCGGTGGATTCGATCATCACCACGATCATGACCAGCGTCATGGTCAGGATCATCACCGGATCAAAGATCGGCAGGCCAAAGCGGAAGGGGGTGATCAGTTCGAACCAGTCGGCGCGGTCCACATGGTCGAAATGCATGAGACCCATGGAGGCGGCAAGCACCGCGCCCACGATGATCCCCAGCAGCACCGAGATGTTGGCCAGAAAGCCGCGGGCGAATTTCATCACCAGAATGATCGTGGTCAGCACCACCGCCGAAATCGCCATGTTGAGCGGGGTGGCATAATTCACGTTGTCCAGCGTGGCGGCCAGCCGCAGGCCTTCGGGCATGGCGGGCACGGTGCCCTCGGGCAGGCTGGCCAGCCGCTGCAGCCAGTCGGCATGGGCCGGATCGACGACCTGCGGCGCGGTGGCGCCCACCGGCACGCCGAAGATCCAGTTGATCCCCACCCGCATCAGCGTGACGCCGATCACAAGGATGATCGTGCCGGTGACGATGGGCGGGAAAAACCGCAGCATCCGGCTGACCAGCGGCGCGATCAGCATCGCGATGATGCCCGCCCCGATGATGGCGCCAAAGATCATCCGCGCGCCATCGGTGCCCGGGTTGCTGGCGGCGATGGACACCATCGGCCCGACCGAGGCGAAGGTCACCCCCATCATCACCGGCATGCGGATGCCGAACCATTTCGTGGCCCCCATCGACTGGATGATGGTGACCAGACCGCAGACGAACAGATCCGCCGAAATCAGGAAGGCCACCTGTTCCGGCGTCAGCTGCAGCACCCGCCCGACGATCAGCGGCACCGCGATGGCGCCCGCATACATCACCAGCACATGCTGCAGGCCAAGCGTAAAGAGCTTGCCCGCAGGCAGCCGTTCATTGACCGGATCCACGAGATCTTTTGTTGACATGTTTTCCTCCTCCAAAGGGTGCCACCCTGCGGTGGCGGGGGCGCGCGACCCTCCCTGACCGCGCGCCGCGGGATCGTTCAGCCGTAGGTGGCGACGTCGGCGCCAGCCAGAGCGGCGATGTTCAGCAGGCCGCGCGGCGTCACGCCGGGCGTGACGATATGGGCGCGGTTGCCCATGCCCATCAGGATCGGGCCCACCTCCAGCCCGTTCGCTGCACTTTTCAGCAGGTTGCGCGCGGCGCCTGCCGCGTCGGTGGTGGCATAGACCAGCACATTGGCCGCACCCTCCAGCCGGTTGCCGGGCAGCAGCCGCTCGCGCAGCGCCGGATCCAGCGCCGCATCGGTGTGCATCTCGCCCTCATACTGGAAATCGCGCGGCTGGCCGTCGAGGATCGCGAGCGCGCCGCGCATGGCCCGGCCCGACCGGTTGTCCAGATTGCCGAACTGCGACCCCGAGCAGAGCGCGATCTTCGGCTCCAGCCCGAAGCGGCGGACATGGCGGGCGGCGGCCAGCACGGTGCGGGCCAGCGTCTCGGGGCCCTGTTCGACATGCACATGGGTGTCGGCGACAAAAAGCGGCCCGTCTTCAAGGATCACCAGCGACAGGGCCCCCGCAGGCGACAGATCCGGCGTCGACAGCATCTGGCTGACATAGTTCAGATGCCACAGATACTGGCCGAAGGTGCCGCAGATCAGGCTGTCCGCATCGCCGCGATGCACCATGGTGGCGGCAATCGCCGTGGTGTTGGTGCGCAGCACCGCCTTGGCCAGATCGGGCGTCACGCCATGGCGGCGCATGACCTGATGATAGCTCTGCCAGTAATCGCGGTACCGCTCGTCGCTTTCGGGATTCACGATCTCGAAATCCCGCCCCGGCTGGATCGACAGCCCGGCCCGGTCGATGCGCTGTGCGATCACCTCGGGGCGCCCGATGAGGATGGCGTGATCGGTGCTGTCCTCGCTCATCACCTGTGCCGCGCGCAGCACGCGGTCATCCTCGCCCTCGGCAAAGACGATGCGGCGGCGCGACAGGCGGGCGGCGGCAAAGACCCCGCGCATCACCAGCGAGGATTTGAACACCTCCGCCTCCAGCACCTGCCGGTAATCCTCCAGATCCAAGACGCGCCGCGCCCGACTCCATTGCCGCCCGCGCCACCGCGACGGCGACGGTTGGCAGCAGGCGCGGATCGAAGGGTTTGGGGATCAGGTAGTCGGGGCCGAAGGTCAGGCGCTCGCCCTCATAGGCCACGCCCACCTCGGCAGAGGTGGTCTGCCGGGCCAGCGCCGCGATGGCATCCACACAGGCCAGCTTCATCGCGTCGTTGATCTCTGTCGCCTCGGCATCAAGCGCGCCACGGAAGATGAACGGGAAACACAGCACGTTATTGACCTGGTTCGGGAAATCCGACCTGCCGGTGGCGATCATCGCCCCCGG
The DNA here is from genome assembly GCF_900100085.1 of Salipiger marinus. Taxonomy (GTDB): domain Bacteria; phylum Pseudomonadota; class Alphaproteobacteria; order Rhodobacterales; family Rhodobacteraceae; genus Salipiger; species Salipiger marinus. The sequence continues at coordinate 157,552 of NZ_FNEJ01000004.1, read as the reverse complement.
GGCTGCGGTGCGCGCCGCATCGGGCATGATTTCCGGGGTCGGATTGGCGAGCGCGAAGATGATCGGCGTCTCGGCCATCTCGCGCACGCTTGCGGTGGGCAGCGCGCCGGGACCGGAGAGGCCCAGAAACATGTCCGCGCCTTTCAGCGCCTGTTCCAGCGTCAGCCCGGCGGGGGCGGTGGCAAAGACCATCTGTTCGGGGGCGAGCCCGGTGCGCCCGGCATGCAGCACGCCCGACCGGTCAAAGACGGTGATGTTGTCCAGCGGCACGCCCATCTTGTGCAGCATGGTCAGGCAGGCCACCCCGGCAGCCCCCGCCCCCAGCCCGACGATGCGGATGTCCTGCGCGCGCTTGCCCGCAAGGCGCAGCGCGTTCTGCACGGCGGCGGCAACCACGATGGCAGTGCCGTGCTGGTCATCGTGAAAGACCGGAATGCCCATGCGGTCGCGGCAGATCCGCTCCACGGTGAAACAGTCGGGCGCCTTGATGTCTTCAAGGTTAATGGCGCCAAAGGTCGGCTCCAGCCGGCAGACCAGATCGGCCAGCGCCTCGGGATCGGGTTCGTCCACCTCGATGTCGAAACAGTCGATCCCGGCGAATTTCTTGAACAGCACCGCCTTGCCCTCCATCACCGGCTTGGCGGCCTGCGCGCCGATATTGCCCAGACCCAGCACGGCGGTGCCGTTGGAAATGACCGCGACAAGGTTGCGCTTGGCGGTGTAGCGCGTGGCCAGCGCCGGATCGGCCGCGATCTCCAGACAGGCCTCGGCGACTCCGGGCGAATAGGCGCGGCTCAGGTCGCGGGCCGTGGCCATGGGCTTGGTCGGGCGGATCTCCAGCTTTCCGGGGCGCGGATGGGCGTGATAGTCAAGCGCCGCCTGCCGTTCCAGCTGCTGCCGCGAGGCTTCGGGATCCATGCGTTTCTCCTCCTGTCGGGGTGGGGTGGCTCAGGCCGCTGGATCGGGGCGGGCGGCCATGCGCTGCGCCATCTCGATCAGGCGGGCCGAAAAGCCCCATTCGTTGTCATACCAGCCCATCAGCCGCAGCTGCCGGGTGCCGGTGGTCATGGTTTCGGGCAGCGCCAGCACCAGCGATTCCGGGCGGCCCCGGAAATCCGTCGACACGCAGGGATCGTCGGTCAGCCCCACCAGCGGCGAGCCGTCAAAGGCCTCGCGCAGGAAATCGGTGACGGGCTGTTCGAAATCCTCGCAGGTGCGGATCACCGCATCGATGGCCGAGACGGACAGGCAGGGCACGCGCAGGGCGGCGATGCTGAGCCGTCCCTGAAATTCCGGCAGCACGCCGATCACCTGCCCGGCGGCACTGGTGGTGGTGGGGATCATCGACACGGCGGCGGCGCGGCTGCGTTCGGGCGAGGGGCCGGGCCGGTCCACCGTGGGCTGGCTGCCGGTATAGCAGTGCACCGTGGTGAAATGGGCCTTTTCGATGCCGAGCCCAAGATCAAGCATCCGCAGCAGCGGCGCGATGGCATTGGTGGTGCAGGAGGCGTTGGACACGATGCGCGCCGCCCCCAGTTCCTGATCGTTGGCGCCCAGCACCACCGTCACGTCAGCGGCGGGCGAGGGCCCCGAGATCAGGACAGAGCGCGCGCCCGCGACCAGCCCCGCCTCGGCCATGGGTCGCGCCTGCGCCTGCCCGGTGCAGTCCAGCACCACATCGACGTCGCGCAGATCCAGCGCGCGCAGGTCGGGCGCCTGCGTGAAGGCGATGCGGCGCCGGTCCACCCCGATCCAGCCCCTGCCGGTGCTGACCGTGCCGGGGAAGGGGCCATAGACGCTGTCATAACGCAGCAGATAGGCGCAGGTGTCGAGCGGGGCAATGTCGTTGATCCCGACGATGTCCAGCTTGGCCCCCGCCGCGACGATCTGGCGAAACACCGTCCGGCCGATCCGGCCAAAACCGTTGAGAAAGATGCGCACGGGGCGGGTCATGCGCGGCCCCCATACATCAGCACCAGCGCGGGCAGCCACGCGGTCAGCACGCCGCTGCACAGGGTGGCCAGCGCCGTCTGCCGCCGGAAGCCGCGCTGCAGCGCCAGCGTCAGGAAATACAGGAACCACAGCCCGGCCCACGCGAGCCAGCACAGGCCCAGCCATGTCTCCATCGCGGTGGTGGCGGCGCGCAGGGTCCGCACCGCCTCTGGCAGCACCGACAGCGCCACGAACAGCGAAAACCACCCCAGCCCGCGCCCGTCCGATCCGCTGACCCGGTTGAAGGCCACCCACAGATAGGTGACGCTGAACAGAAGGGTCATCGCCACGGCGCGCACATCGGCCACGTCCCGCGCCTGCACCAGCGACACGGCGGCGACGGCGGCGGTGATCGCGGCGGTGGCGCCGTTGATCAGCACGATCTCGCGGTCGTCGATGCGCCCGGCCATCCACAGGCCGTTCAGCACCAGCACGGCACCGACAAACAGCAGAGACAGGGGCAGCAGCATGGCGCGGGCCTTTGCATCGGACATGAGCGGAGAGGCAGGCTGCGGCGCATCCGCCGCAGCCCGGTGATCTGTCGAAAGGTGAGGGGGGGGTCTAGAAATCGACCTCGATCGCGCGGCCTTGGGCCACGGCCAGATCGACCACCGCCGCCGCGACCGCCAGATCCTGCAGGCCGACCCCGGTGCCGTCAAACAGCGTGATCTCGGCGGCGTCTTTGCGGCCCGGATGGGTGCCGTTGATCACCGCGCCCAGCTGGGCGATGTCCGCCTCCTGCAGCAGCCCCTCGGCGATGGCGTGCTGCGCCTCGCCGATGCTGACCGACTGCGCGATCTCGTCGGCAAAGACCGTGGCGCGGGCCAGCAGCGCCGCCTCCACCTCCTGCTTGCCCTTGGTGTCGGTGCCCATGCAGGCGATATGGGTGCCGGGGCTGACATGCTCCGCCAGCAGCGAGGGCGCAAAGGCCGAGGTGATGGTGATGATGACATCGGCCTCGGCCATGCCGGGCAGATCCACCGCCGCGAAGGGCAGGCCCGCCTCGGTTGCCACCTTTTCGATGTTGGGCAGCATCTCGGGGTGGTAATTCCAGCCGATCACCTTTTCAAAGCCGCGCTGCTCCAGCGCCGCGCGCAGCTGGAAGGTGGCCTGATGCCCGGCGCCGATCATGCCGATCACCTTTGCGTCCTTGCGGGCCAGATGCCGGATCGACACCGAGGAGGCGGCGGCGGTGCGCAGCGCGGTCAGCAGGTTGCCCCCCACCATCGCCCGCACCTTGCCGGTGTCGGGATCGAACAGGAACACGGTGGACTGGTGGTTGATCAGCCCGCGCTTGTCCATGTTGTTCGGCCAGTAGCCCCCGGCCTTCAGGCCCAGCGTCAGCCCGGCGCGGTCGAACCCGCCCTTGAAGCCATAAAGCGCGTCTTCATGGCCGATGGCCTCGCGCACCACCGGGAAGTTATAGGCCTTGTCGGCGGCCATGGCGGCAAAGACCTGTTCCACAGCCGCAAAGGCCGCGTCGCGGGTCATCAGGTCGGCGATCTCGCGTTCGGGCACGATCAGCATGGGTCTCTCCGTGGATGATGTTTCGTGCGCCCGCGTGCCGCTGCCGGGGGGATGGCATACACGGCGGGCGACTTCCGGCTCCTCCCGAACCGGCCCCCCTGTGGGGATCAGTAGGCCTTGCCGCGCGCCGACACCGGCCAGACGCATTCGACCTTGCCGTTCCGCACGCCCACATACCAGTCATGGACATTGGCGGTGGGGTCGCAGTGGCCGGGCACGAGGCGCAGCTTGTCATTGACCTTCAGCACGCCCTTGGGATCGCTGATCACGCCATGCTCGTCCGAGCATTTGACATATTCCACGTCATCGCGGCCAAAGATCACCGGCAGGCCGCTGTCCACCGACTGCGCCTTGAGGCCCGCATCGCAGATCGCCTTGTCCGCCTTGGCATGGCTCATGACCGAGGTCAGGATGAAGAAGGCGTTTTCCCATTCGCCCGCGTCGATGCGCTTGCCGTCCTTGTCGAGGATGCGGCCGTAATCCGCGTCCATGAAGGCATAGGATCCGCACTGAAGCTCGTTATAGACCCCCGAGGTCGACTCGAAATAGTAGGAACCGGTGCCGCCGCCCGAGACCAGTTCGGTGTCGATGCCTTCGGATTTCAGCGTGTCCACCGCGTCCTTGACCTGTGCCACGGCGGCGTCGATCTTGGCCTGCCGGTCCTCGAAACTGTCCATGTGCTGCATCGCGCCCTGATAGGCCTGAATGCCGCGATAGCTGAGGTTCGGGGCCGCCTCGACGGCGCGCACGATCTCCACCACGGCGGGGGTCGTGGTCACGCCGCAGCGGCCCGCGCCGCAGTCGATTTCCACGAAGATGCCCAGCCGGGTGCCGTAACGCTGCGCCGCCGCCGAGAGTTCGGCCACATTGGCCACGTCATCGACGCAGACGATGATATCGGCGCCCTGCTCGGGCAGGCGGGCCAGACGGTCGATCTTGGCGGGGTCGCGCACCTGATTGGACACCAGCACTTCCTTGATGCCGCCGCGCACGAAGACCTCGGCCTCGGACACTTTCTGGCAGCAGACGCCGACCGCGCCGCCCAGCTCCATCTGCAGCTTCAGCACGTCCACGGATTTGTGCATCTTGCCATGGGCGCGGTGGCGCATGCCATGGGCGCGGGCATAGTCGCCCATCTTGCGGATGTTGCGTTCCAGCGCGTCAAGGTCGAGCACCAGACAGGGCGTCTGGATGTCGGCCTCGTCCATGCCGGGCAGGGCGGGGATGTCGAAGCCCACTTCGAGCTGGTCGAAATTCACGGGTGCGTTCATTGTCTTGTCTCCCTCACTGGGTCCACGGCAGCCGGTCAAGATCGACATTGCCGCCGGTGATGATGATGCCCACGCGCTTGCCCCTGAAGGCGTCGGGCTGTTTCAGGATGGTGGCGAGCGGCACGGCGCTGGACGGCTCCATCACCACGCGCAGATGCTTCCAGATCAGCTTCATCGCGTCGATGATTTCCTGATCCGAGGCGGTGTAGATCTCGCTGACATGGCGGGACACGAAATGCCATGTCAGATCCTTGAGCGGCATCAGCAGCCCGTCGGCGATGGTCTTGGGCGCGTCATCGGCGATGATATGCCCGGCCTTGAAGCTGCGATAGGCGTCATCGGCCTGTTCCGGCTCTGCGGCGATCACCCGGCATTCCGGCGCCAGCGTCGCGAGCGTCAGGCAGGTGCCGGAGATCATGCCGCCGCCGCCGATGGGAGCCACGACCATGTCCAGACCGTCGGTCTGTTCCATGAACTCCCGCGAACAGGTGCCCTGACCCGCGATCACGCGCGGATCGTTGTAGGGGTGCACAAAATCGCCCCCCGTCGCGGCCTGCACCTCGGCAAAGGTCGCCTCGCGGCTGGAGGTGGAGGGCTCGCATTCGGTGATCACGCCGCCATAGCGGCGCACCGTGTCCTTCTTGGCCTGCGGGGCGGTGCGCGGCATCACCACGTTGCAGGGGATGCCCCGGCGCATCGCGGCATAGCTGAGACAGGAGGCATGGTTGCCGCTGGAATGGGTGGCCACGCCCAGCTTCGCCTGCGCCTCGTCCAGCCCGAAGACCGCGTTGGCGGCGCCGCGCACCTTGAAGGCGCCCGGCTCCTGAAAGTTTTCGCATTTGAAGAACAGATCCGCCCCGGTCAGCTCGTTCAGAAAGGCAGATCTGCGGACCTCGGTGCGGCGGATATGCGGCTTGATCCGCTCATGGGCGGCCAGCATGTCCTCGAAGGTGGGGATGATCATCGCGCTGTCCTTCATCTCAGGCGGCCGCCTTCCGGGTCTCGATGCGGCAGCCGCGATAATAGTCCTGCGCCGCCGCCACGCCGGATCCCAGCCGGATGTCCAGTCCCAGATCGGCCATGACCATCTCTGCCGTGGCAAGGCCCGACAGCGCCATGACATCGGTGAGCGACCCCAGATGGCCGATGCGGAACACCTTGCCCGCAACCTCGCCCAGCCCGGTGCCGAAGGCAACGCCATAGGCGCTGGCGGCATGGGAGACGATGTCGGTGGCGTTGAAGCCTTCGGGGGTGCGGATGGCGCTGACCGTGTCCGAATAGACCTCCGGCGACACCGCGCACAGCTCCAGCCCCCAGGCGCGGACGGCGGCGCGCACGCCTTCGGCGATGCGGTGGTGCCGGGCGAAGACATTGTCGAGCCCTTCGGCCAGCAGCATCCCGCAGGCCTCGTTCAGCCCGTTCAGCAGCCCCACGGCGGGGGTATAGGGATAGGCGTTGTTGGCATAGCCCTTCGCCATGTCCTTCACGTCGAAGAAGGTGCGGGGCAGGGTGGCGGTGTCGGTGGCCGCCATGGCCTTTGCGCTGAAGGCGGTGATGGCAAGGCCGGGCGGCAGCATGAAGCCTTTCTGCGATCCGGTCACGGCCACGTCGACCCCCCAGTCGTCGAAGCGGAAGTCCATGGAGGCGATGGAGCTGACCCCGTCGACAAACAGCAGCGCCGGATGGCCTGCGGCATCCAGCGCGCGGCGGACGGCGGCGATGTCGGATTTCACGCCGGTCGCGGTCTCGTTATGGGTGGCCAGAACCGCCTTGATCCGGTGGCCGGTATCGGCGGTCAGGATCTCTTCGTAGCGGTCGGCGGGCAGGCCGTGACCCCACGGGGTTTCCACGATCTCGACCCCGAGCCCGTGGCGCTGGCACATGTCGATCCAGCGGTGGCTGAACATGCCGTTGCGGGCGGCCAGAACCGTATCCCCGGCGGACAGGCAGTTGCTCAGCGCGGTTTCCCAGCCCCCGGTGCCGGTGGACGGAAAGATGAAAATCTGCGCGCTGTCGCTTTTCAGCACCCGGCGCACGCCCTCGCGGGCGGGATGCAGGATCTGGCCGAAGAGCGGCGAGCGGTGGTCGATCGTCGGCATGTCGCAGGCCTTGCGCAGCCGCTCGGGGATGTTGGTCGGACCGGGAATGAAAACCGGGTTCTGAAAGCTCATGGCGTGTCTCCTTCCGTCATGTCCGTCACCTTACGGAGCCCTGCCCGTGCCGCATATTTTTTTGAATGGCTTTTTCATTTTGGGGGTGATCCGGAAAAATCATCCGTTTACAGGGGTTTATATTTTTCATATCGTGAATTCACTTTTCATTAAAAACAGAAGGCATCTCATGGAATTCCAAGACAATGCCGCGCGCGGTCCGCGCAAGGCCCGGGGACGGCCGCGCGACTGGGAGGACAAGACGGCGCAGAACACCATCAAGTCGCTGGACCGGGCGATGGAGGTCTTTGAATTTCTCAGCGAACGGCAGGGGATCGCGCTGAGCGCCATCGCCGATGACATGGGGCAGTCGCCCTCCACCATCTATCGCGTGCTGGTGACGCTGGAGGGACGGGGGCTGGTGGAATTCGACGCCGAAGAGCAGCTTTGGCATATCGGCCCGCGCGCCTTCATGATCGGGTCGCGGTTCCTGCGCCGCACCAGCCTTGTGGACCGCGCCCGCCCGGTGATGCGCGCGCTGATGGAGGCGACGGGCGAGACCGCCAATCTGGGCGTCGAGAAAGAGGGAAAGGTGCTGTTCCTCAGTCAGGTCGAAACCCATGCCAATATCCGCGCCTTCTTTCCGCCGGGCACGCTGTCGGCGATGCACGCCTCTGGCATCGGCAAGGCGCTGCTGGCGCAGATGGATGACGCGCGGCTGGCGCGCAGGCTGGAGGGGGGGCTTGACGCCTTCACCGAAAAGACGGTGACCGACCGGGACAGGCTGATGGCGGATCTGCGGCAGATCCGGGCGCGCGGCTATTCCTGCGACGACGAGGAGCGCAATATCGGCATGCGCTGCATCGCGGCGCCGGTGTTTGACATCAACGGCGAGGCCATCGCCGGACTGTCGGTGTCTGGCCCCACCAGCCGGGTGACGGCGGAGGCGCTGCACAAGCTGAGCCGCCCCGTGGTCGAGGCGGCCCGCATGCTGACGGAAGCGATCGGCGGAAAGGTCACTCCGCCGCGGGTCTGAGCCCCGCTGGCGACAGCCACGCGACAAGGGAGACGATTTTGGTGGGTCAGCAGGGCCGATTTATCTGCGACCTTGGCCCACCACCCAAGAAGATCAGCGAAGCGCAATTCCGCTGCGGTCGGGCAAATGTCAGTTCCAAGCCTCGAGACATATCAATAGGGGTTTCTGGCGCATTCAGACGTTTGCAGGTTATCTTGCGGATTTCCCTTTCTTCCCTGCGGTCAGATGGATACTTTTGGGAAATAGATATGAGGGGCAGATCATGCGCATTGCAGTTTCTATCGTTATTCTCGCATCGCTGGTGTCGGCGTGTGGCGGCTCGCAGCTTCCGCCGGAACAAAGGGCAGAGCGAGAGGCCAAGCTTGCGCAAACAGACGCTGCGCTGTCCGAAGCCAAAACGGTGACGGTCAATGGCAAAACGTTTCGCGTCGCCCATGTGACCGAACGCGATCAAGCGCTTGTGGACCTTGTGGGACCGTCCACGCCGTATTTCGCCGCGGATATAGAAGCGGCATCGCGCACGGCCACGGGATGTGCGGGCACCTTCGACCCGGGCATTCTGGCTTTTCTGGGGGGAGACATTGCGACAACTGACCTTGCCGCATTGCGCACCAAGGTGTCAGGCCGCTTCGCGGGCTGGTCCGTTTCACTGGAGTGCTGACGGATCCCACCATGACGCGGGGAGCGATTGCGGCCCTATTTGTCTTGCTCGGCGGCTGTTCCGATCAACAGCCGCCACCGGTTTCGGCACATGCGATTGCAGAGGTAAGTGCGCGCCAGAACCGTGTCCCGACTTATCCTCAGCCTGACACGACCTATCTGTCCTTTTCCCGCGCGCATGGGTTTCAGGTGAATTATCTCGCGCCTGAAGGAAAGGCGTGGCTTTGGTATCCCGGCAACAGGCTTGGCGTGCCGGAAGACTACAAAAGGGATGTCGTGGCCGGACAAGAGGCAATGTGCTGGCGCCATCTCCCGAACAGCTTCAATCCAGTGACCCGCAAACAGGGCGGGACGTTTGCGTGTGAAAGCTTGGCTCTTGCGCGGCGCACGGTCGTCTCAGCCCTGCCTGCTGATCCTTTTGCGCTTCAAACGGGAAGAGTGCCCTACACTCTGGATCGCTGCGCCGCCCCTGCAGAGTTCAGCTTCGACCGAACCACCATTTCCTGCTGAAGAGGTTCTGACGCGCCCGGTCTCTGCCGGGCGCGGGTTCGACCCTTGCCTCAGGAGGGGCCGTGTCAGCTTGCGGCAGGCGGTCTGAGGCCGGGCCCTAGACGCGCCCGGTTTACCGGTTGTTCGTCCTGCGGGGCAGGGCCTGCGCGCCGGGGCGCAGCGCCATGTGGCGGTTCACATCCTTGTAGAGCAGGTAGCGGAACCGCCCCGGCCCGCCTGCGTAGCAGGCCTGCGGGCAGAAGGCGCGCAGCCACATGAAATCGCCCGCCTCGACCTCGACCCAGTCATTGTTGAGCTTGTAGACCGCCTTGCCCTCCAGCACGTAAAGCCCGTGCTCCATCACATGGGTCTCAAGGAAGGGAATGACCCCGCCCGGCTGAAAGGTCACGACGGTGACATGCATGTCATGGCGCAGGTCGTTGGGATCGACAAAGCGGGTGGTGGCCCATGCGCCATTGGTGTCGGGCATGGGGGTGGGGGCGATGTCGTTTTCGTTCAGGATCAGCACATCGGGCTCGTCGAGCCCCGGCGCGGGCTCATAGGCCTTGCGCACCCAGTGAAAGCGCAGCACCTCGGGGCCGCGGTTGTGCAGGCGCCAGTCGGCGGAGGGCGGCAGATAGGCATAGCCGCCGGGGGTCAGGCGGTGGGTGTCGCCATTGACCTCCAGCTCCGCCTCGCCCTCGACCACGAACAGCACGCCTTCGGCCTCGGGGTCGGTCTCGGGCGTGTCGGATCCGCCGCCCGGCTGCACTTCCATGATGTATTGCGAAAAGGTCTCGGCAAATCCCGACAGCGGGCGCGCGATCACCCAAAGCCGCGTGCCGGTCCAGCCGGGCAGGAAGCTGGTGACGATGTCGCGCATCGTGCCCTTGGGGATGACCGCGTAAGCCTCGGTAAAGATGGCGCGGTCGGTCAGGAGCTGGTCCTGGCCGGGCAGGCCGCCATGGGGGGCGTAATAGGTCGCGGACATGCAAATCTCCTGAAGGTCGCGGCTGTCCGGAAAGGTATGGCGCGGCGCCATTTCCAGTGAAACCCATAAAGATCGGACAGCTCTTTTCCGAAAATATTGAAAATCCCGGCGGCGGGGGCGCCCGCCGCCGGCTTGGCCGGGATCAGGCCGGTTCGGGATGCCGCATCCGCGCCGCGCCGCGCGCCGCGGCCTTGCGCGGGGTGCCGGCGACATAGACCTCGGCGATGGCGCGGTCATCGCCCATCATCTGCAGGATGAACAGTTCCTCCGCCAGAGTGCTGGCGCGTTCGGCACGCAGCGCCATCGCCTCGGTCGCGCGCACGTTGAGCACGGTGATGTCCGCCTCTGTGCCCGGATCAAGCGTGCCGATGCGGTCCGCCAGCCCCAGCACTTCGGCATTGCCGCGCGTCGCCCAGTGGAAGGCACGCAGCGGATGCAGCGGCTGGCCCTGCAGCTGCAGCACCTTGTAGCCTTCGTTCAGGGTCTGCAGCATGGAATAGCTGGTGCCCGCGCCCACATCGGTGGCGATGCCGCTGGTGATGCCGCGCGCCCGCAGCCCGCCTTCGTCAAAAAGCCCGCTGCCAAGAAACAGGTTCGAGGTCGGGCAGAACACCGGGTGCGCCCCGGTCGCGGCCAGCGCGTCGATCTCGCGCGGGCGCAGGTGGATGGCATGGCCCAGCAGGGTCCGGGGGCCAAGCAGGCCGAAGCGTTCGTAGATGTCGAGGTAATCGCGCGCCTCGGGGTAAAGTTCGGCGGTATAGGCGATTTCCGCCAGATTTTCCGACAGATGCGTCTGGATGTGACAGCCGGGATGCGCGGCGGCAAGCGCGCCTGCCATCTCCAGCTGGTCGGGGGTCGAGGTGATGGCGAACCGCGGGGTGATCACATAGCCGTTGCGCCCCCGCCCGTGCCAGCGCGCGATCAGCGCGGCACTGTCGTCATAGCCCTGCTGCGGCGTGTCGCGCAGCCCGTCGGGCGCGTTGCGGTCCATCATCACCTTGCCGCCCAGCATCCGCATGTCGCGCCGCGTGGCCTCGGCAAACAGCGCCTCGGCGCTGGCGGCATGGACCGAACAGAAGGCCACGGCGGTGGTGGTGCCGTTGACGGTGAGCTGGTCGAGAAAGGCCTGCGCCATGCGCGCGCAGTGGTCGGGATCGGCAAAGCGCAGCTCTTCGGGGAAGGTATAGCCGTTCAGCCAGTCCAGCAGCTGCGCCCCCCACGAGGCGATGACCTGCACCTGCGGGAAATGGATATGCGTGTCGATGAACCCCGCCATCATCAGATGCGGGCGGTGATCCACCACCGGCGCATGGGGGGCCTGCGGCGCGACATCGGCAAAAGCGCCGGAGGCGGCGATCCGCCCGTCGCGCAACAGAAGCCCCGCATCGTCAAGATAGGTATAGGCCTCGGCATCGTCCGGACCGGCCGGGTCGCGATGGAAGGTCAGCAGGCGTCCGCGAAGCAGGGTTTCGGTCATGGGCGGTCTCCGGTCTGTCAGAAAGGGAAGGGGGCGGCGCCGCCGCCCCCGGGGACATCAGGCCCGCTGCGCGGGGCTTGTGTCGTCGATCATGTCGGGCTCGTCGGGGACGATGACGCGCTGGGTCAGATCCTCGCGCGGGGCCACCAGCGGATAGAGGCAGAGGAACCCGCCGATGATGAGATAGCCGATGGTGATGCCGTCGAGTTGCGGCACCTGCAGGGCCGCGGCATGGATCACCCCCACCGAAGACATCACCGCCGCTGCCAGCGCAAAGCCGCCCGCGCGGCGGAACCGCCCTTCGATCACGTCGGCGACGATGGCACCCCAGACCAGCCCGGTCAGGATCGCGCCCTGGCTCAGCGCCAGATGGCCCTCGTAATGCGCGCCCTCCATCAGCAGGGCGGCGGTCAGGCCGTCCTCCCCCAGCGCGGGCAGGTTTTCCGCCCCCGAGGCGCGCAGCGCGTTCATCAGCGAGCCCCATTTGGTGATGAGCAGCGACGAGACATGCGGCAGGATCGCAAAGGACACCGCCGCCATATGCGCGGGTTTCACCGCCCATGCGGTGTTGGTGATGAGACTGACCGAGACAAAGACCAGCACCGGCGCTGCCGCCGCCACCGGGATCAGCCCTGCCAGCAGCGACAGGAAGCCCAGAAACGCCGCCGCCGCGATCACCAGCGCCACGCCGATGATATAGCCCGCGCGCGCGTCAAGCCGCTTGTAGGCGGGATGGCCGATATAGACCGTGGTGGGAAAGGGCGAGCCGAAGACCGCGCCGATCATGGTGCCTGCCCCGTCGGTCAGCTGGCACAGCCCCACCGGATAGCTGTCCCCCGCCGCTTCGGCGGATTCCACGTTGTTCATCGTCTCGATGAAATTGTAGATCTGCACCGGCACCAGAACGAGGAACAGTTCGGGATTGGCGAAGAGATACTGGATCCCCGCGATCAGATCGCCAAAATAGGGCACCGGCGCATAAAACCCGAGCCCCGAGGTGTCGATCCGCGACTCCCCCAGAAACAGCGCGATCAGCGTGCCCGCCGCGATGGCCGCAAGCCCGGCGGGGATGTTGCCGGGCAGGCGGAACCGCCCGATCAGCCCCCACAGGATGAAGAGCAGCGAGGTGAAGCCGATCACCGGATGTTCGAAGATCTGCGACAGCGGCACCGCACCGATGAACATCAGCGCGATCCCGCAGAGCGTGCCCAGCATGCCCGCGCGCGGGGTGATCCGCTTCAGCCACGGGCCGATGATGGCGCCCATGGCCGCGACGATGCCGCCCATGAAGCCCGCGCCGATGCCGACCTGCCACGCCAGCAGCGGATCCTGCGTCGCCCAGTAGATCGGGCCGATCACGCCGAAGAGGTAGACGAACATGACCGGGGTCGAGATGCCGTAGGGCAGGGCGGTGACGTCGCGGCCCTGCCGGGTCGCCGTGACCTTCGCCATGACGGTATAGACCGCGACCCCCGCAAGGATGGCCACCGCCGCCCCCGGCACGATGCGCCCGAAGACGATCTCGGCGGGCATGCCGAACACGAACTGGCAGATCCCCGACAGGATCAGCAGGTTCACGAGATTGTCGGTGAACAGTGCCCAGAAGGCACTGGTATCGCCGGGTGAAAACACCCGGTAGCTGTAACGTGTCCCGTCCATGACGGTCTCCTCCTCCGCTTTGACCAGCTCCGCCGTCCGCTACCGGGCCGACGCTCCCTTCTGGTCGTGGTAATGGCCCGCCTCGGGCCCCTGTCCCGCCTGAGCGGGGCTGGTTGCGACAGTTTCAGAGGTCAGATCAGCCATGATCTCGGCCACGACAAAGGCCGCGATCAGGCTGGGCCGCTTGTCGCGGCTGCCGCTTGCCCCGATAGGGCAGATGAGTTGGTCGAACCCGGCCAGCCCGCCCTGCGCGCGCATCCAGCTTTTCAGCTTGGCGCGTTTGGTGGCGGAACCGATCATGCCGACATAGGCCGCATCGCCCCGGGCCAGCGCCGCGGCGGTCAGCAGGAAATCCAGCCCGTGGTCATGGGTCAGCACGACAAAGGCGCTGCCGGGCGGGGCGGCGGTGATGTCCATTTCCGGCATGACCGACAGCCGGGTTTCCACCGCCGCCTCGCACAGCGCCAGTTCCTGCGCGCGCGGGTCGATCAGGATGCAGCGCACCGGCATGTGCTGCAGCTGCAGGGCGATGGCGCGGCCCACATGGCCCGCGCCCAGCACATAGACATGGGGCAGGGCGCGCGCCTCGGCCCCGGCGCGGCGGAGGGCGGCGCGCTTGTCCGACCCGCGCATCCGGGTCAGCGCCATTTCCACCCGCCCGCCGCAGCACTGGCCGATCTCTGGCCCTAAGGGCACGTCCATGGCCGTGGTCAGCACGCCGTCGCGCAGCATGGCGCGCGCCGCCTCGATGGCGCGGTGTTCCAGCTGGCCGCCGCCGATGGTGCCGTAAACTGCTGCCGGGGCCACGAACATCTCGGTGCCCGCCTCGCGCGGCGAGGAGCCGCGCACCCGGGTCAGCGCCACGCGGATCACCGCGCCCTGCGCCCCGAGGAACCGGGCAAGCTCGGTGACCTGCCGTGCCATGGCCTCAGTCCCCGCGCCGCAGCCGCGCCACGGCCATCAGCACCCGTTCGGGGGTGGCGGGCGCGTCAAGGCGCGGGCAGACGCGGTAATCCGCGACCGAGGCCACCGCCATGGACAGCGCCTCGAAAACCGAGATGCCCAGCATGAAGGGCGGCTCTCCCACGGCCTTGGACCGCTTGATGGTCAGTTCGCGGTTCTCCGACCAGTCCGCCAGCCGCACGTTGAAGATGCGCGGCCGGTCAGAGGCGAGCGGGATCTTGTAGGTGGAGGGCGCGTGGGTGCGCAGCCGCCCGGCCTTGTCCCACCACAGTTCTTCGGTGGTAAGCCAGCCCATGCCCTGCACGAAGGCGCCTTCCACCTGCCCCCGGTCCAGCGCCGGGTTCAGCGAGCGGCCCACATCATGCAGGATGTCGGTGCGGTCCACCCGGTATTCGCCGGTCAGCGTGTCGATGGTCACCTCGGAACAGGCGGCGCCATAGGCGTAGTAATAGAAGGGGCGGCCCTGTCCCTTGGCGCGGTCCCAGTGGATTTTCGGCGTCTTGTAGAAGCCCGCCGCCGACAGCTGCATCCGCGCCAGATAGGCCTGCCGGATGAAGGCGTCAAAGGACAGCACCTCGTCGCCCACATGCACCTGATTGGCGACAAACCGCACGGCGTCGGGGGCGACGCTCCAGCGCTCCGCCGCGAAGCTGACCAGCCGCGCCTTGATCTGTTCCACCGCGTCAAGTGCTGCCATGCCGTTGAGGTCGGTCCCCGAGGAGGCGGCGGTGGCGGAGGTGTTGGGCACCTTTTCCGTTGTGGTCTTGGTGATCTTGATGCGCTCGAAATCGACCTGAAACGCCTCGGCCACCACCTGCGCCACCTTGGTGTTGAGCCCTTGGCCCATCTCGGTGCCGCCATGATTGAGGTGGATGGAGCCGTCGCTATAGACATGCACCAGCGCGCCTGCCTGATTGTACCATGTCGCGGTGAAGGAGATGCCGAACTTGACCGGCGTCAGCGCGATGCCCTTTTTCAGCACCTTCGAGGCGGCGTTATGGGCCACGATGTCGCGGCGGCGCTGGCGATAGGCGCTGCTTTCCTCCAGATCCGTGACCAGCCGGTCAAGGATGTTGTCTTCTACCTGCTGGTGATAGGGGGTCAGGTCGCGGCCCGCACCGCCGTAGAAGTTGATCCGGCGCACGTCGAGCGGATCCTGCCCGGTGGCATAGGCGATCTCCTCGATCATCCGTTCCGCTGCCATCACCCCCTGCGGCCCGCCAAAGCCGCGAAACGCGGTGTTGGAGACGGTGTTGGTCTTCATCGGGCGGCTGGTCAGCCGCACATGCGGATAGAAATAGGCGTTGTCGGCATGGAACAGCGCGCGGTCGGTGACCGGGCCGGAGAGGTCGGCGGAAAAGCCGCAGCGCGCCGCAAAGGTGCCGCCCACGGCCAGAATGCGGCCCGTCTCGTCAAAGCCAACGTCGTAATCAATCACGAAATCATGGCGCTTGCCGGTGGCGGTCATGTCCTGATCGCGGTCGGGCCGGATCTTGACCGCACGGTTCCACTTCTTCGCGGCCATGGCGGCGACGACGCAGAACAGGTTCATCTGGCTTTCCTTGCCGCCGAACCCGCCACCCATGCGCCGCACGTCGACCACCACCGCATTGGACGGCACGCCCAGCACATGCGCCACCATATGCTGCGCCTCCGAAGGATGCTGGGTGGAGCAGTGCACCACTATGTCGTCATCCTCGCCGGGGATGGCAAAGGCGATCTGGCCTTCCAGATACATGTGATCCTGCCCGCCCACATGCATCCGCCCGCTGATCCGGTGCGGCGCCTGCGCGAAGCCTGCCTCCACATCGCCCCGCTCCAGCTTCAGCGGCGCGGTCACATGGGGATAGCCCGCCTCCTGTGCCGCAAGCGGATCAAGCGCGTGGGGCAGCACCTCGCAGTCGATCCGTGCCAGTGCTGCCGCACGGCGGGCGATGTCGCGGGTTTCGGCCACCACCGCGAACAGCGGCTGGCCATGGAACTGGATCAGGTCGGTGGGAAAGACCGGCTCGTCATTCTGGCCGGTGGGGCTGATGTCGTTGACCCCGGGCACGTCGGCGGCGGTCAGCACCCCCACCACGCCCGGATAGGCCAGCACTGCAGTGAGGTCGAGCCCGTTCAGCCGGGCATGGGCCACGTCCGACACGCCCAGATAGGCGTGCAGCGTGCCTTCCGGCTGGGCGATGTCATCGGTGTAATCGGCGCGGCCCGTCACATGTTTGACGGCGCTGTCATGGGTGCGGTCGGTATGGGCCGCGCCGCTGATGGTCAGGGTATCCTTCATCGTGCTGTCCTTTCCCGGCTTACGCGGTTTCAAGTTGGATGGGGGCGGTGGTGGCGGCGTCATGTTCCAGAAAGAAGCGGCGCAGCAGGTTCTGCGCGCCCAGCATCCGGTAGGCCGCCGAGGCCCGCCAGTCGTCCAGCGGGGTGAAATCCTGCGCCAGCGCCTCTGCCGCCGCCTCGAACGCCGCTTCTGACCAAGGCTGGCCGGTCAGCGCCCGTTCGGCACCGCTGGCGCGTTTGGGGGTCGCCGCCATGCCGCCAAAGGCCAGCCGGGCCTGCGTGATCCGGCCCTGCTCCACGGTGATGCGGAATCCCGCCGCCACCGCCGAGATATCCTCGTCCCGGCGCTTGGACAGCTTGTAGGCGGCATGAAGGTCATCGGCGCCGGGCAGGGGAATGTGGATGCTTTCCACAAATTCGCCCGCCGCGCGGTCCTGCTTGCCGTAATCAAGGAAGAAGTCCTGCAGCGGCAGGCGGCGGCGGTCGGCGCCGTGGCGCAGCACGATCTCTGCCCCAAGCGCGATCAGCACCGGCGGCGTGTCCCCGATGGGCGAGCCATTGGCGATGTTGCCGCCCACGGTGCCCATGTTGCGCACCTGCCATCCGGCGATGCGGTCCCAGTAGCGCGACAGATGCGGCAGGTGCTCGGCCAGAACGCTCTGGCAGTCGGTATAGCTGGCGCTTGCGCCGATCAGCAGGCTGTCGCCCTGCCGTTCGACCCGTTTCAGCGCGTCCAGATGCCCGATGAAGATCGCAGGCCCGATGGGGCGCAGGAATTTGGTGACCCAGAGCCCGACATCGGTGGCCCCGGCGATGATCGTCGCCCCCGGCCAGCGCAGCAGGCAGTCGGCCAGATCGTCCACGTCGGCAGGCAGGATGGCCAGATTGTCCTGCGGCCCGCTGATCACGCGCCGCCCGTCGCGCAGCGCGGCAAGCCGTGCCGTCATCGCCTCGCGTTCGGCGGTCAGGTGATCCGAGGCGGGGGTGCCGTAGCGGCTGACCGCCACGGCGGCGCGGATGATCGGCGCATAGCCGGTGCAGCGGCAGAGATTGCCCTGCAGGGCGGTTTCCACCTGCGCCTCGGTCGGCTCCGGCGTCTGCATCCACAGCGCGTAAAGCGACATCACGAAGCCCGGCGTGCAGAAGCCGCACTGGCTGCCGTGATGGTCGATCATCGCCTGCTGCACCGGGTGCAGCCGCCCGTCGGGCCCGGCCAGATGTTCGATGGTGACGACGTGGCAGCCATCGACCGAAGCCAGAAAGCGGATGCAGGCATTGACCGGCGCATAGACCAGCCCGGTGGCGGTCAGCCGTCCGACCAGCACGGTGCAGGCGCCGCAGTCGCCCTCGGCGCAGCCTTCCTTGGTGCCGGTCAGGCGCCGCTCCAGCCGCAGGAAATCAAGCAGGGTGCGGCTGGCCTCGACATCGCGGACCGAGATTTCTTTGCCGTTGAGTATGAAACGAATGTCGTCGCGATCTGTCATGCTGTCCTCCGCTTGGCCTTGGGTCTTGGGTCACGCATCCCGGGGCCACGCACAGCATACGGCGCGAAATTGGCTCGAAAAATCGCTCGTATCGGCAAATACTTTCAACAGATCGTTGAAAAAGCCGGGCGCTGCGCGCAGAATGGGGGCAGCTGGCAGCGCGGGAGGCAGCCCATGTCCTATATCGAAAGCCTGCGGGTCTTTGTCCGGGTTCTGGAACTGGGCAGCATCACCTCGGGCGGGCGCGATCTGCGGCTGACCCCGGCTGTGGCCAGCAAGCGGCTGAAAGAGCTGGAGAAACATCTTGGCGTGCGGCTGTTCAACCGCACCACCCGGTCGATCAACCCCACCGAGGCGGGGCGGGTCTTTTATGACGAGGCGCGTGCGGTGCTGCTGGCGCTGGAAAACGCCGAAGCGCGGGTAGCCAGCTTTTCGCAGGTGCCGCGCGGGGCGATCCGCGTCACCGCGCCCTTGGGGGTCGGGCGCCGGATCGTGGCGCCGCTGGTGCCCGGATTTTCCGACAGATACCCGGAAACCGAGGTGCGGATGCGCCTCTCCGACCGCAAGGTGGATCTGCTGGCGGACGGGCTCGACATCGCGTTTTTTGTCGGCGAGCCGGGCGATTCCAATCTGAAGCTGCGCAAGATCGCCGATTGCGACCGCGTGCTTTGTGCGGCCCCCGACTATCTGGCGCGCGCGGGCACGCCGCGCACGCCCGACGATCTGCTGCAGGCGGTGCATAACTGCCTGCTGCTGCGCTATCCCCGGTCGCCCGAATATTTCTGGACCGTGATGACCCCCGCCGGGCCGCAGAAGCTGGAAGTGCGCGGCAAATATGATGCGGATGACGGCGACGTGCTGACCGACTGGGCGCTGGCGGGCCGGGGCATCGTGAACAAGCCGCGCTTTGACGTGCAGGATCATCTGGCGACGGGGCGTCTGGTCGAGGTGCTGCCCGAGACGCCGCCGCTGCCGACGATCTTCGGCTGTCTTTACCCGCACAAGAAGCTGCAGGATCCGAAGATCCGGCTTTTCGTCGAACATGTCGCGCGGCAGAGCAAGCCGCTTTTTGCCAAAAGGCGGGCCGCCTGACGGGGCGAGCCTTTCAACACTAGTATTACATAATCATCATTACAGGATTCACGCGCAAGGGTCCGGACGGGGAAGGCAAAGCCCTCCCCGCCGCGGGTTTCAGTCTTCGGCAAGGATGCGGGTGATCAGATCCAGCGTCGCCTCGGCGCGGGCCGCGTTGGGATAATTGCGGTTGGCCAGAACGACCACGCCGATCTCTTCCTGCGGGACCATGGCCACATAGGCGCCAAAGCCGTTTGTCGCCCCGGTCTTGTTCAGGAACACCGGCCCGCTGCGCGCTCTGTCGCGGCGGGTGATCGGCTGCGGGGTCAGAGCCATCTCGCTGCTGTTGCCCGCCGCCAGCTGCGCGGCGGTGACGGGCCACGCATAGTCCTCCCAGATCATCGCCTGCGCGTAATGGGCGGTGTCGTAACGGGCCTCGCGCGTGCGGGACAGCGCCGCCTCCACCTCCGGCGACACCGGCCATGCGCCAAGATAGGCGTCCAGAAAGCGCAGCATGTCGGTGACGGAGGATTTGATGCCATAAGCCTCGGCATCCAGCATCCCCGGAGTGACCCGCACCGCGCTGTCGTCCGGCCGGGCATAGCCAAAGGCATAGTCGGGCATCGCCGCGTCCGGCACGGTGACATAGGTGTGGCTCAGGCCAAGCTCCGGCAGCAGGTCCTCGGTCAGCGCCGTCTCGTAATCGCGACCAAAGGCCTCTGCGGTCAGGCGGCCCAGCAGGCCGATGCTCAGGTTGGAATAGGCGCGCAGGCTCTGCGGCTCTGCGGCGGTGGTCCAGCCTGCAAGCCAGTCGGACAGCTCGGCCTCGGTGGTGATCGTGTCCGGCACCTGCAGCGGCAGCCCGCCATTGGCATGTGCGGCCAGATCGTAAAGCGTGATCCAGTCAAAGGCGCTGCCCTGCAGGTCGGGCCGCAGATCCGACACGGCGGCGTCCAGCGACAGCAGGCCACGCTCTGCCGCGAGCCCGGCCAGCGCCACGTTGAACAGCTTGCTGACCGAGCCCAGTTCGAAAAGCGTGTCGGCGGTCACCGGCTGCGCGCCCTCCCGCACGGCCAGCCCACGGGTGAGGACATGGTTTTCGCCCCGGTAGGTGATGCCGATGGCCATGCCGGGGATGTCATGTTCGGTCATCACCGGGCCGAAGACCGCGTCGCCAAGCTGCTGGATCCGCGCGTCGGACAGGGGCGCGGCCAGAGCCGGGGCGGCGCAGACCGCAGCCGCGAGGGTGAACACAAAGGGGGATGTCATGGGTTTGTCGCCTGTCGCTGGGGGCGTGTCGTCACGCCTGACTTGAACTGAATTTGCCTGTCCCTGCCTATCTTGGGGGATTACCCGCTTCAAAAGATCAATTCTTGAGATAGTCTGTAGAAAAACTAATAGGTCGTCATGGATCGCCCGAACCTTCCGCTGAACGCGCTGCGCGCCTTCGAAGCCGCCGCCCGCCATCTGACGCTGACCCATGCGGCGGTGGAGCTTTGCGTGACGCAGGCCGCCCTCAGCCATCAGATCCGCAATCTGGAGGACCGGCTGGGCGTGGCGCTGTTCCGCCGCGTGCCGCGCGGGCTGGTGCTGACCGAGGAGGGTGTGGCGCTGGCCCCCGTGGTGACCGCCGCACTGGACAGCATCGGCGAGACGCTGGACCGGTTTTCCGGGGGCCGGTTTCACGAGGCGCTCAACCTTGGCGTGGTCGGCACCTTCGCGATCGGCTGGCTGATCCCGCGCCTGCCCGAATTCGAGGCCGCGCATCCCGAGGTCGACCTGCGGATCTTCACCAACAACAACCGCGTCACCATCACCGGCGAAGGGCTGGATCTGGCGCTGCGTTTTGGCGACGGGTCTTGGCACGGGCTGGCCTCGGTCAAGGTGATGGAGGCGCCGCTGACGCCGATGTGCGCGCCCGCTCTTGCCGCAGGGCTGGAAGGGGCGGCGGATCTGCGCGGGCTGACGCTGCTGCGCTCTTACCGCAGTTCGGAATGGGAGCGGTGGTTCGAGGAGGTGGGGCTGCCCTGCCCGCCCCTGCGCGGCCCGACGCTGGACAGCTCGCTGGCGCTGGCCGAAATGGCGGCACAGGGTCACGGGGTCGCGATCCTGCCGCACCGGCTCTTCCGGCTCTGGGAGGAGACCGGGCGCCTTGTCCGCCCCTTCGCGCCGGAGGTGGACATGGGCAGCTACTGGCTGACATGGCCGCAGACCCGCAAGGAAACGCAAGGAATGCGCAGCTTCCGCACATGGCTGACAGCGGCGCTGGCCTGAACCGGGCGCCCGGGGTGGTCTGCCCAAGGCTGCGCCAACGCAAGGGCAGAGCCTGCGCGGCAAAACACAGGATGGTGTGGCCCCCGCGCGGCCCCACGCGCGGCAGAAACTCCGCACCCGGCGAACAGCTCTGGCACCGCGGCGCGCGGGGCCGTAAACTGGCGGGATGAAAGATCCTACGAACGATCAGGTTGCGGAACTCGCCGCCGCGCTGGACAGGCTCTCGCGGCGATTCAAGCTGTCGGATGCCAGTCTGGGCGGGCGCCCGCTGGCCGAGATAGACAAGCATATCCTCCAGCATGTGGCGGCCCAGCCCGGCTGCGGGCCCTCGGATGTGGCGCGCGCCTTCGGGATTGCGCTGACGACCATTTCCTCGGCCACGGACCGGCTGGCCAAGCGCGGACTGCTGCAGCGGCTGCGCCCGTCGGATGACCGCCGCGCCGTGGCGCTGCAGCTGACCGACGAGGGCGTCGCCTATGCCGAAGCGCAGCGCGCCGCGCATCAGACCATGTTCCGCGCCATGCTGGACCAGCTTCTGCCAGAGGAACGGCCCGTTTTTATCGGTCTGATCGGGAAAATCTCTTCCTCCGAGGATTGAATAGTCCGAATGTCGTAGTAATATCTCCTTGCATGACGGCTCACCCCAACATCGCAAGGGATGAAGACATGGCCATTTCCATCAACGGCAGAGACGTAGCGCTTCCGGACGACCCGCGCGTGTCGCTGGCCGATCTGCTGCGCGACGACCTGCACCTCACCGGGACCAAGATCGGCTGCAATCAGGGCGGCTGCGGCGCCTGCACCGTGCTGCTGGACGGCGCGCGCGTGCTGTCCTGCCTGACGCTGGCCGTGCAGGCCGAAGGCCGCCGGGTCACCACCATCGAAGGGCTGGCGGAGGCAGACCAGCTTCACCCGCTGCAGGCGGCCTTCATCGCGCAGGACGGGTTTCAGTGCGGTTACTGCACGCCCGGCCAGATCTGCGCCGCCGAGGCGCTGCTGCGCGAACTGGCGGAGGGGTTGCCCAGCTATGTCACCGCTGACATCACGGCCCCTGCCCCGCTTAGCGCCGAGGAAATCCGCGAAAGGATGAGCGGCAATCTCTGCCGCTGCGGCGCCCATCCCGGGATCGTCGCGGCGATCCTGCAGGTGGCAGAGGAGCGCGCGGCATGATCCCCTTCAGCTACAGCCGCGCCGGCACCGCAGAGCAGGCCACCGCCGCCGCCGCATCCGGGCACCGCCTGCTGGGGGGCGGGACCAACCTTGTCGACCTGATGCGCCGGGGGGTGGAGCAGCCGGAGAGGCTGGTCGATGTGACCGGCCTGTCGGATGACATCCGCCCGACGCCGCAGGGCGGGCTGATGATCGGCGGCGCCGTACGCAACGCCGCGCTGGCGGGGCATCCGGCGGTGCGCCGCGAGTATCCGGTGCTGTCGCGCGCGGTGCTTGCCGGGGCCTCGGCGCAGATCCGCAACATGGCGACGGTGGCGGGCAACATCATGCAGCGCACCCGCTGCGCCTATTTCACCGATGCCGCCACCCGTGGCTGCAACAAGCGCAGCCCCGGCAGCGGCTGCGACGCGCAGGGCGGCTTCAGCCGCTATCACGCCATCCTTGGCGGGTCCTCCGCCTGCATCGCCACCCATCCTTCGGACATGTGCGTGGCCCTTGCCGCCTTGGATGCGCAGGTCCACCTTGCCAGTGCCGCCGGTCTGCGGGTGGTGCCGCTGGTGGAATTTCACCGCCTGCCCGGCGATGCGCCGCATCTGGACACCGTCCTGCAGCCCGGCGAGATCATCACCGCCCTTGAACTGCCGCCCCCGCCCGCCGCGATGCGGTCCGCCTATCGCAAGGTGCGGGACCGGGCGAGCTATGCCTTTGCGCTGGTCTCGGTCGCGGCCTGCGTCACGGTCGACCGGGGCACGCTGACCGACATCCGGCTGGCCTTTGGCGGCATCGCGCCCAAGCCATGGCGTGCCCTGCGGGCCGAGGAGGCGCTGCGCGGCACCCCCGCCACGCCGCAGGCCATCGCGGCAGCGCTGGCGCTGGACTTTGCCGAGGCCAAGCCGTTGGACGGAAACGCCTTCAAACTGCCACTTGCCAGCCGCACCGCCATGGCGGTTCTGGCCGATCTGATCGGAGATGCCGCATGAGCCGGGTTCAAAACGCCGTCATCGGCTCCGTCCGCACCGTGGTCGGCTGGCTGCCGGAACGCTGGCTGCCGGGCGGGTCGCCCGATCCGCTGATCGGGCGCCATGGCGAGGTCGGGCGGCAGCTTGGCCATCTCGACGGCCCGCTGAAGGTGACCGGGGCCGCGCGCTTTGCCGCCGAGGTGCCGCTGGAGCAGCTCTGCCATGCCGCGCTGGTCCACAGCCCGGTCGCGCGCGGGCGCATCGCCACGCTCGACACCCGCGCGGCAGAGGCGGCTCCGGGCGTGGTTCTGGTGCTGACGCACCGCACCATGCCGCGTCTGGAGCCCGTGCCGCTGATCAGCATCACCAACATGACGGCGGTCGGCAACAGCGCGCTGCCGATCCTGCAGGATCCCGAAATCCGCTATAACGGGCAGGTCGTGGCGCTTGTCCTTGCCGAGACCCCGCAGCAGGCTGATTTTGCCGCAAGCCTGATCGACATCAGCTATGACGAGGCCCCAGCCCGCACCCGGTTTGAAGCGGCCAAACCGCAGGCGCGCACCCCCGCCTCGATCCTTGTGGAGCGGAACGAAGAAGCGGTCGGCGATGCCGAGGCGGCGCTGCGGCAGTCCGCGTTTCAGGTCGATGCCATTTACACCACCCCCGGCCACAACCACGCCGCCATCGAGCCGCATGCGGTGACCGCAGCCTGGACCGGCGACAGGCTGGTGCTGCATGACGCGACGCAGGCCATCGCCCCAACGGCGGCGGCGCTGGCCAAGCTTTTCGACATCAGGCGCGAGGATGTGCGCGTGCTGTCGCCCTTTGTCGGGGGCGGCTTTGGCGCCAAGGGGTTCTGGGACCATCACGTGCTGGCGGTGGCCGCCGCCCGGCTGGTCCGCCGTCCGGTGCGGCTGGTGCTGAGCCGCGAGGCGGTGTTCCGCATGGTCGGTGGCCGCAGCCCGACCGAACAGCGCGTCGCACTTGCGGCGGAGGCCGGGGGCCGGTTCACGGCGCTGATCCATACCGGCTATTCGGTCATGCCCCCCTATGGCGCCTGCCCCGAGCAGTATACGCTGGGCAGCCGTGCGCTGTATCGGGCGCAGAACGTCCGGTTCGGGCAGAAACATCTCGACCTTGACGTGGTGCCGAACACCTACATGCGCGCGCCGGGCGAGGCCGTGGGCAGCTTTGCGCTGGAAAGCGCCGTGGACGAGCTGGCGCATCAGATGAGCATGGACCCGATCGAGCTGCGGCTGCGCAACGATCCCGAGGTTCACCCGCTCAGCGGCATCCCCTTTTCGCAGCGGGCGCTGGCCGAGGCCTACCGTCAGGGGGCGGAGGCGTTCGGCTGGGCCGCGCGCAACGCCACGCCGCGAACCCGGCGCGAGGGCGAATGGCTGCTGGGGATGGGCTGTGCGACGGGGAGCTTTCCCTATGTCCGGATGCCTGCAGGTGCCGTCCGCATCCGCCTGACCCGTGACGGGCGGGCCAGCGTTGCCTGTTCGGCGCAGGACATGGGCATGGGCACCGCCACGGTGCAGAGCCAGCACGCCGCCGACCGGCTTGGCCTGCCGCTGGCGGCGGTCAGTTTCGAGATGGGGGATTCAGACCTTCCGCCCGCGCCGATGGCCGGGGGATCGGGGCAGACCGTATCGATTGTGGCGGCGGTGGCCGCTGCCGCAACCAAGCTGACCGGCGAACTGCTGCGGCTTGCGGGCAATGCCAGCCCGCTGGCCGGGTTGCGCGCGGGCGAGGTGCGGCTGCAGGAGGGCGGGCTGGTCAGCCTTGCCGATCCCGCGCGCCGCGACAGCTTTGACGCGATCCTGTCCCGGGCGGGGCGCGAGGACATCACGGTGACCGAAAGCGCCGCAGCCCCGCTGGAGATGTTCAAATACGCGATGCAAAGCCAGTCGGCCAATTTCTGCGACCTGCGGGTCAGCGCGGTGACCGGCGAGATCCGCATCACCCGGCTGTTGGGCGTCTTTGACGTGGGCACCATCCTCAACCCCCGCACCGCCGCGAGCCAGCTGCGCGGCGGGATGATCATGGGGCTTGGCATGGCGCTGAGCGAGGAGGTGCTGTTTGACGAGCGCAGCGGGCGGATCATGAATGCGGGCCTTGCCGATTACCACATTCCCGCCCATCTCGACATTCCCGAGATCGATGTGCGCTGGACCGGCATTCCGGACCCCAGATCGCCGCTTGGCGCCCGGGGCATCGGCGAGATCGCCATCACCGGCGTCGCCGCCGCCATCGCCAATGCGGTGTTCAACGCCACCGGAACGCGCCTGCGGGATCTGCCGCTGACGCTGGACAAGCTGCTGGAGGAGGAGGGCGCCTGAGCGCCCTCCCCTGCGCAGGCGCAAGGGAATGCCGCTGCCGGAGCCGGAGCCTCAGGCGACGGCGATGATCGAATAGTCTGGCGTGCCGTCCCAGACGAGATCCCATGACGCCCCGGGCCGGACGTTCTGGATGGCGTGGGGTTCGAAACAGACCAGACAGGTGCCGCCCGGTACGGGCGCGCGCACGGAGGGATAGATCAGCCCGCGCGCGCCCTGCCGCCGCAGATGCTGCGCAAGGCTCTGGCCCTCGGGATAGCCGATCGCGGGGTCGGGATGCAGCGCGGGATGGCCGGGCTCGGCGGTGATGTCCTCGAACCCGCCGATAAAATCCGCCAGCAGTTCCACATAACGGGCGCTGTCCTGCAGGCTGCCGGTATAGGTCAGCTCCCGCGTGCGGTGCCACGCGACTTCGTTGACCGACACCATGACATCCCACGCACAATACCATGCGCCACGCTCTTCGCTGTTGAAGCGGTTGCCGCCCGCCCGGGTATAGGTGAAGGCGGCGTTGACATGGGTGTCGCCATAGATGCGCAGGTCTTGGCTGCGCCGCCGCCATGCCAGTTCGCGCGGGTCAAGATGCGGGTTGCGGCCCCGCTCGGCCTGCAGCCGCCCGCTGGTCATGCCTTCGATTTCGGCAAGGATCGCCAGTTCGTCATCACTGTCGACCAGACCGCGCAGCGCGGGCGGCTTGTGATAGGTCGCGGGCAGCAGGCGGACAAGCCCGCGGTCCGAAATCTGGGTCTGCGTCATGCGCCGCCCCGCAGGGCGTCCAGATAGGTCCGGATCGCGAGGATCTGCGGCAGGCCGCCTTCGATCGCGCTGTCGAGCGGGCGTGCCCCGCCAAAAAGCGGGCCGGTGTTGGGCCGGGTGATCCATGTCCGGGCAAGCGGGTCGGAAAAGTAAAGCTCCAGCGATTTGTAGATTCCCACCACCGCGCTAAGCCGCAGCAGTTGGTCCTTGGTCAGGTCTCCGGAAAAATCGGGCTTTCTGGCGCGCTTCCACGTGCTTTCGGACATGTCCGCCAGCGCCGCCGCCTCTTTCAGGCTCAGCGCCCAAGCCTCGACTATGCGCGCATAGGCCTTGAGCGCGACGGCAGTGATCCGGGCGGAGTCACGGGTTTCGGCGACAAGCTGCATCTTGATCTCCTTTGGGGCAAGCATAGGCCATATGGCCGTAAAGTAAAGTCCATATGACCTGTGCGCGCCAGTTTGAGCCAGCCGCCTCCCACCCCTGCAACGCTCTACGCGACAGCCCTACGGTTGACCGACCCGAACGCGACCCGCTAGGGGCGCAGCGGCAGCCCCGCGCGAAAGGATCGGACATGGCACTCATCATCGGCTTCCTGCTTGTTGCGGCGCTTGGGATTGCGCATCAGTTTGGCCTGCGGGGCGTGCGCGCGCTGAAACCGAACCCGAACGAGGCGCCGCAGCGCGCCATCGCCATCGCGTTTCTGGGGCTGCTGGCGCTGCATATGCTGGAAATCGTGGCCTTTGCCGCGATCTATCGCGGCCTGCTGCACTGGGGCGCGCTTGGCAGCATCGGCACCGGGCAGGAGATGGACTGGGGGCAGCTTGTCTATTTCTCGGGGATGAACTTCGCCACGCTGGGATATACGCAGATCGAAACCAGCGGCCCGATCCGCCTTGTCAGCATGATGCAGTCGCTGGGCGGGTTCATGGTGCTGACATGGTCGGCGACCTTTCTTTACACCGTCAGCGAACGGGCGTGGCGCGAATAGCGCGCCCCCGCGCCGCAGGGTTCCGGAAACCTTCTGCCGGGTTGCGGGTTCACGTCTGGAACAGGTGTCTGGCCGGGCGCGCCCGGCCCCGCCTGCGGAAAGGACGTGAACATGGCCCCAAGAGCGCTTTGGAAAGGTCAGCTGCGCCTGTCGCTGGTGTCGATCCCGGTCGAGATCTACTCTGCCCGCAATTCCGGCGCGCGGGTGTCCTTTCGGCAGATCCACGGGCCGTCCGGCAAGCCGGTGCGCTACCAGAAGACGGTGGAGGGCGTGGGCCCGGTCGACAGCGCCGACATCCTCAAGGGATACGAGACCGACAAGGGCGAGTATATCCTGCTGGACCCGGACGAGATCGACGCCATCAAGCTTGACACCAAAAAGACGCTGGAGCTGGTGCAGTTCGTCGAAAGCTCCGAGATCGCGCCGATCTGGTTCGACCGGCCCTATTACGTCGTGCCCACGGATGAGCTGGCCGAAGATGCCTATCGCGTGGTGCGCGACGCGCTGCGCAAGACCCGCAAATGCGGGCTCGGACAGCTGACCATGCGGGGGCGGGAGCATCTGTGTGCCATCCGGCCCTGCGGCGACGGGCTGCTGATGGAGACGCTGCATTACAAGGAAGACCTGCGCGCGGCGGATCCGATGTTTTCAGGCATCGCCGATGCCGCCTCTGATGACGAGCTGCTGGAGGTCGCGACACAGCTGATCGAAAAGAAGACGGCGCCGTTTGATGCCACCGCGTTTGAGGATCATTATGCCTCGGCGCTGCAGGATCTGATCGACCGCAAGCGCAGATCCCGCAAGACGCCGCGCGCCAAGGCGGATGACAAGGACAAGGGTGGCGAGGGTGAAAACGTCGTCGATCTGATGGATGCGCTGAAGAAAAGCCTCAAGGACAGCCAGGGCGGCGCGCGCCGCAAGAAAGCGTCATGAGATCGCTGGAGACCTATGAGGCGAAGCGCGATTTTGCGGCGACGCCCGAACCCCGCGCCGACCTGGCAGAGGCCGCGGGCACGGAGCTTGCCTTTGTCGTGCAGAAGCATGATGCCAGCCGCCTGCATTACGATTTCCGGCTGGAATGGCAGGGCGTGCTGCTGTCCTGGGCGGTCACCAAGGGGCCTTCGGCGGATCCGGGGCAGAAGCGCCTGTCGGTGCGCACCGAAGATCACCCGCTGGCCTATGGCGCTTTCGAGGGCACCATTCCCGAATCCCAGTATGGCGGTGGCACGGTGATGCTGTGGGACAGCGGCTGGTGGGAGCCGCTTGGCGATCCGGGCGAAGGGCTTGCGGCGGGCAAGCTGAAGTTCCGCCTGCATGGCGCGCGGATGAAGGGCGGCTGGACGCTGGTGCGGATGCGGAGCAAGCCGCGCGAGCGGGCCGAGAACTGGCTGCTGATCAAGGAACGCGACCGCTTTGCCGGGCGCAGTCCGGACGGGCTTACCCGCCGCCACCGGACCAGCGTCACCACCGGGCGCGCCATGCGGGCCATCGCGCAGGCGCAGCCCCCCGCTGAGGCCCGCCATACCAAGCCCGCGCCGCGGTTCCGCGCGGTGCAGCTGGCGACGCTGAAGGAGGCGCCGCCTGCGGGCGAGAGCTGGCAGCACGAAGCGAAGTTCGACGGCTACCGCTGCCTGATCGCGGTCGGAAAGGGCGGCGTGCGGCTTTACACCCGGAACGGCAAGGACTGGTCGGACCGCTTCGGCGTGCTCTGCGCCCCTGCCGCCACCCTGCCCTGCGCGGCGGCGCTGATCGATGGCGAGGTGGTCGCGGGCCATGGCGGTGATTTTGGCGCCCTGCAGGAGGCGCTGAGGTCGGGCGCGCCGCTGACCTATTACGCCTTTGACTGCCTGTCGCTGGACGGTGTCGACCTGACCACCCGACCGCTGTCGGACCGGCGCCGCGCCCTGGAGGGGCTGATGCAGCCGCTGCCCCCGCGCGGCCCCTTGCGGCTGAGTCCGGTGCTGGCGGGGGATGGCGCGGCGGCGCTGGCAGCGGTCTGCGCGGCGGGCGGCGAGGGCGTGGTGTCAAAACGGCTGGACGCGCCCTATCGCGGCGGGCGGAGCGGCAGCTGGATCAAGTCGAAATGTCTGCGCCGCGCCGAATTCGTGGTGGCGGGCTGGTCGCCGTCGGACAAGCGCGGGCGGGCGTTTTCCTCTTTGATCCTTGGCAGTTACGAGGGTGGCGCGCTGGTCTATCGCGGGCGGGTCGGATCGGGCTTTACCGAGCGGGATTTTGAGGCGTTGACGGCGGCCATGGCGCCGCTTTCGCGCAAGACCGCGCCCTTTGGCGGCACCCTGCCGGAAGAGGCACGCGGCGCGCGCTGGATCACCCCCCGGCTGGTGGTGGAGGTGTCCTATGCCGATTTCACCGGCGAGGGCCGTCTGCGCCACGGCGTGTTCCGGGGGCTGCGCGAGGACAAGCCAGCAGAGGAGGTCAGCGCCATGGCTGAAGCCGAAGCCGACAGCGAGACGGAAACCCGCCACATCGCGGGCCTGCGCGTGTCCAGCGCCGGGCGCGTGGTCTATCCCGGGGCGGGCGTCACCAAGGGCGAGGTGGCGCAGTATTATGCCGACATCGCCGACCGGATGCTGCAGCACGCCGCGGACCGGCCCCTGTCGCTGCTGCGCTGTCCCGATGGCATCGGCGCGGAGTGCTTTTTCCAGCGTCACGCCGGCAAGGGCTTTCCCGATGCGGTGAAGCCGGTGCCGATCCGCGAAAAGGACGGCACGACCGCCGATTACATGTATGTGACCACAGCCGAAGGGCTGGTCGGGGCCGCGCAGATGGGGGCGCTGGAGGTCCACCTGTGGGGCGCGCGCCGCGACCGGCTGGAGCGGCCCGACCGGCTGGTCTTTGACCTTGATCCCGACCCGTCGCTGGGATTTGCCGATGTTGTCGCCGCAGCCGGGGAACTGCGTGAGGGTCTGGCGGCGGTGGGGCTCGACAGCGCGCCGATGGTGACGGGCGGCAAGGGTGTGCATGTGGTGGTGCCGCTGCGCCGCGTCGCGGGCTGGGACACCGTGAAGGGCTTCGCGCAGACCTTCGCCCGCATCCTCGCCGAACGCCATCCCGACCGCTATACCGCGACCATGTCCAAGGCCAAGCGCAAGGGCCGCATCTTCATCGACTGGCTGCGCAACGAACGCGGCGCCACCGCCATTGCGCCCTATGCCCTGCGCGCCCGGCCCGGGGCCGCCGTGGCCCTGCCGGTCAGCTGGGCAGAACTGGCCGGTCTGGACCGCGCCGACGGCTTTCACATGGACGATGCGCGGGACCGCCTGTCCTCCCCCTGCCCGCTCTTGACGGCCAAGCCGCATGGCATCGGCGCGGGCGTGGTCGCAGCGCTGGAGGACTGGTCGCAGCGCTAGGCGCGGGATCAGGGCCGCAGCCCGCCTGCGGCGATCGTGTCGCGCAGCAGATCCACCGCCTCGGCCAGCCGCAGGTCGATCTCGTGCAGATACTGCGTCCAGTCGGACAGGTGCCGCAGTTCTTCGGCGCCGTCAGAAATGCCGCGCAGCCCCATCAGCGGAATGCCGAAACGCTGCGCCGCGCGCAGATGGGCAAAGGTTTCCATATCCACCATCTCTTCGGCGATGGCCTCATAGGCGGGACCGCTGACGATATTCGCTCCGGTGGACAGGCTGGCGGCGGCAAGACCGGGAAGCCGGTGCGGCAGGTCGATCCGCGCAGGCAGGTCCAGAAACGGCGTTCGCCCCCGCTCGAACCCCAGCGCCGAGGCATCCATGTCGCGATAGGCCACGGCGGAGACCTGATAGACCTGCCCCTGCTCCAGATGGCGCGAGCCTGCCGATCCCAGCGAGACGATGAGACGCGGCGGCTGCGGCAGCGCCGCCAGCGTCGCGGTCAGCACCACCGCCGCCTCCACCGGGCCGACGCCGGTCATCAGCGGTGTGATCCGGGCGCGCAGCGCCGGGCCATATTCCGCCTCGGCGGCCATCACGAACAGGACCGGCATCCCGGCCACCATTTCTGTGCTCTGCGTCATGATCTCTCCGTTGCTGGTCCGAGGTGACACGCCCCCAAGCGCGCGGTCAAGGCATCCGGGCCGCGGTCCGTGGCGCGGTTCTTCATGTTGACTAGGAAACACGCGCGGGTTAGTTTCCTAGTCAACAAGATGAAGCGAGTCGCGATGCCCCTTTCTGACCTGACCGACCACACCGGATACTGGCTGCGCATGGTGTCCAATGCGGTGTCGCAGGAATTTGCCCGCAAGGTCACGTCAGAGGGGGTGACGGTTGCGGAATGGGCGTTTCTGCGGGCTGTCTATGGCGAGGACGGCACCTCTCCGACCGCGCTGGCGGACAGGATGGGCATGACGCGCGGCGCGATCAGCAAGCTCGCTGACCGGCTGGTGGCGAAAGGGCTGCTGCGCCGCTCGGCCACCGGCGGGCGCGGTCAGAGCCTGACGCTGACGCCGGAAGGGCGGGCGAAGCTGCCCGTGCTGGCGCGGCTCGCCGACGAGAATGACGCCGCGCATTTCGGCGTGCTGACCGCGGAGGAGCGTGACGCGCTTGACCGGATCCTGCGGGCCCTTGCTGAACGCCGGGGCTTGACGAAACCGCCGGTGGACTGACCCGCCGGATCTGCCCCCCCCACACCCCAGACCGAAAGGACCCGCCATGGATGCGGACCGGAGTGCCGTTGCCGAAACCTGCTTGAAGGCCGCCCATGATGGCAGCCTGAGCTTTCCCGACATCATCGGCAGGCTGATCGCCGCCGGATTTGACGGCTACATGGTGGATTACCGCCGCACCAGCCAGACCTTCTATCTGCCCGAGGGCGACAGCCTTGTGCTGGCAATGGACCAGCCGGAGGCGCCGGTCGCGCCGCGCTTTGATGCCGCCGAGATGGCGCGCCTTGTCCGCTGGGCGCAGGCGCAGCCCGACGGTTATAGCTATGCCCGCTTTTCCGAACGGGCCAAGGCTGCGGGCTGCGCGGGCTATCTGGTGTCCTTCCCCGGGCGCCGCGTGGTCTATTTCGGGCGCACCGCCGAAACCCATGTGGAGCTGTTCCCGGACTGACCGCCGCGCGCACGGGATCAGGACGCGCCCGCAAGCGCCGCCTCGATCCCCGCGATGTCGATTTTCTGCATCTGCATCATCGCGGCCTGCGCCCGGGCCGAGGCGGCGGGATCCGGATGCGACAGCGCCGCCATCAGAATCCGCGGGGTGATCTGCCAGCGGTATCCCCAGCGGTCCTTGCACCAGCCGCACATGATCGGGGCGCCGCCATTGCTCAGGATCGCATCCCAGAGCTGGTCGGTCTCGGCCTGACCCTCGGTATAGACCTGCAGCGAATAGGCGTCATTGGGCGGCATCGGCCGCCCGGTGTTCAGCAGCACATAGGGCAGGCCAAGCAGCACCATCTCCACCACCTGCACCGACCCCGGCGCGGCGGTGGGATGGCCTTCGGGGATGCGGATGATCTGGGTGATGGCGCTGTCGGGGAAGGTCGCGGAATAGAACCGCGCCGCCTCCTCGGCGTCGCTGTCGAACCACAGAAAGACGGCGGCTTTCGGCTGGGTCATGGCTTTCTCCTCAGGCCATCCGGGGGCCGATAAGCGCAAAGGCGGCGCCTTGCGGGTCGCGGGCGGCAAGGGTGAATTCGCCGCCGGGGATTTCGCCGGGCGGCGCCAAGAGGCTGCCCCCCTGCGCGGCGATTGCGGCAGCGGCGGCGTCGATGTCGGGGACACGCATGTAAAAGCTCCAGCCCGGCGGCGCCTCCTGCGCCTTCATCACCGCGCCCAGCAGGGTCCGGTGCGGCGGGTTGCGCAGCATGCGGTAGGCGCCCATCGGCCCCATATCGAGGCTGTCCGCGACCTCCCAGCCGAAGCAGCTGCCGTAAAAGGCCAGCGCGCCCTCCGGATCGGGGGTGGCCAGTTCGTTCCACGCGCAATGCCCGTCGCGCGGGGCATCCTGCGCGAAGGACTGGCTGGGCATGTCGACCGCGCCGCGCATGATGTAGAAGGGCAGTCCCTGCGGATCCTGCACAAGCGCCAGCCGCCCGACGCCCTCCATCGTGACCGGCGGCATCAGCACCGCGCCCCCGGCGTGGCGGACGGCCTCGGCGGTGGCGTCCACATCCGAAACCCCGATATAACCCAGCCAGCCGGTCCGGGCACCCGAGGCGCGCATCTGCTGGGTCAGGGGCAGCAGGCCGCAGACGGGCGGGCCGTCTGCCCGGAACAGCTGGTAGCCCTCCGCCGCCGAGGCATCGGCGGGAGACGCGCGCCAGCCCACGATCCGGCTGTAGAACGCCGTCGCGGCGGGGGCATCGTCGGTCATCAGTTCATACCAGATGAAATCGCCGTGTTCGTTGCGCATGATCGGTCCTTCCTGTGGGATCGGGGTCTTGGCCCGGGACGTCAGCCGCCCGCCGGGGCGGAGGGCGGGATCACTTGGCCTGCGCCGCCTCCGGGCCGTTTTCCATGGCGGCGGGGGACATCCAGACCGTTTCCCAGCCATGGCCATCGGGATCGTCGAAGGCGCCGCCATACATGAAGCCCTGATCCTCGATCGGGCGCGTCTCGTGCCCGCCTGCGGCGGCGGCGCGCTGATGGATGCTGTCCACCGCCTCGCGGCTGTCGAAGGACAGACAGAGCAGCGCCCCGCTTTCCGTCTTGGCATCGATGATGCGCTTGGAGGTGAAGGTGGCGTAATAGGCCTGATCGAGCAGCATCACATGGATCGCGTCGGACCAGCGCATCGCGCTGGCCTGTTCGTTGGAAAAGGCCGCGATCTTCTCGAAGCCGATGGCTTCGTAGAAAGCGGTGGCGCGCGCCACATCGGTCACGGGCAGGTTCACGAAAATCAGTCTCGACATGTTGGCCTCCGGGCACGCCACGGTTTCGATATGGACAGGCTAGGCGGAGTCGATTACAAAAAGCAACCATGAAGTTACAAAAAGAAACTGAGCAGGCGAAAACCCCCCATGGCCGCTGGTATGGTGATGCCTGCGGCACGGCCTTCGGGCTGGAAGTCCTTGGCGAGCGCTGGTCGCTGCTGATCGTGCGCGAACTGATGTTCGGGCCGCGCCGCTTCAGCGACATCCGCGCGCAGCTGCCCGGCCTCAGCGCCAAGGTGCTGACCGAGCGGCTGTCGGGGCTGGAGGCGAGCGGCGTGCTGCGCCGTCATGCGGCCCCCGACCCCGCCCCGGCGCAGCTTTACGGGCTGACCGCATGGGGCTACGCCGCCGAGCCCATCATTCAGGATCTGGGACGCTGGGCCGCCGCCTCGCCGCTGCATGACCCGACGCTGCCGCTTTCCCCTGCCGCCTTCATGCTGTCGCTGCGCACCATGCTTGACGGCGGGGCGGCGCGGGCCCTGACGGCGACGGTGGTGTTCGAGATCGACCGCACGCAGTTCACCGCGCGGCTGGCCGGGGGGGGCATGCCGGTGGAGCGGGGCGCTGCGGCCTCGCCCGACCTGCGGATCGAGGCGCCTGCCGCGCCTGCGCTTGCGGCGATGGTCTACGGCAAGGTTCCGCCGGATCAGGCGGGGGTGCGCTGCCTTGGCGATCCGGATCTGCTGCGCCGCTTTGTCGACCTGTTCCACCTGCCCCAGCCCGTCACGGATTGACCGCAGCCCTGCCGCGTGGCCCGCCCTTTGCGGCGGTCACCGTGCCGGGACTGCGGGCGCTGCGGCCGCTGCCAGCGGCGCGGCAGGGCGGGGGCTGCCACAAGAACTTCGCCGCCTCCCCCATAAACCGGGTTGACGGATGTAACTTTTTCTTCTCTGATCGAAGTGCGCAAACGCTTGCATAAACGCCAGCCGTTTTCGCCCGGGAGGGGAGACCCGGCGCGCGGCCAGACGCTGGGCACGGGACTTCGGACCACCAACAACGGAGGAGGAAATATGAAAACTCATGTCACCTTGGGGGCTGCCCTTGTGCTTGCGGTCGGATCGACGGCTGCATGGGCGCAGGAGCGGACCCTGCGCATCGCGACCAGCGTGCCGCAGGATCATTACCTGACGGTCAGCATCGCCGAATTCGCCGATCAGGTCACCGAACGGACCGGCGGCGACATCGCGTTCGAGATTTACCCGGCGCAGTCGCTGGTCACCGACCAGCAGATGGATCAGGCCGTGGCCAGCGGCATCGTCGATATTGGCGTCGGCTCCGCCTCGATCCTTGCCGGGACCATTCCCGCGCTCAACATCTTTGCGGTGCCGTTCTATTTCGACACGCGCGAGAAGCTGGACAATTCCGTCAGCGTCGGCACGCCCATCCGGGACACGCTTGATGCCGAAATCCGCAATGTCGGCCTGAACGCCGTGTTCTGGATTCCCTATGGCGCCATCGCCATGGTGATGCGTGACGATCCGGTGCGCACCCCCGACCAGATGCAGGGCAAGAAGATCCGCAGCTTCGGCGCCACCGTCAGCGAATTCATCGAATCCGTTGGTGCGGCCCCGGTCGTGACCAGCGGGGGCGAGCAGTTCCTTGCGCTGCAGCGCGGGCTGGTCGATGGCGGGCTGACCGGCTGGAGTTCGATCACCGGACGCAGGCTTTATGACGTGGCGCAATATGTGGTCACCACCGACCACATGTATGAAACCCATTTCGCCCTGATGAAGCAGAGCACATGGGAAAGCCTGTCGCCCGAGCATCAGGAGGTCTTCCGCGAGGTTGGTCAGGATCTGGAAGGCAAGCTGCTGGACGAGGTCTTTGCCGTGGTCGACGAGGTCAAGGCGGAGCTGGACGGCAAGATGGAGGTCGTCGAACTGACGCCCGAAGAAAAGGCCGCGTGGAAAGAGGCCACCGCCCCGATCGCCCGGCAGTTTGTCGAAGGCGCCGATCCCGTCTCCGTTACGGTCTTCGAGGAAGCCGAGAAGATCCAGTAACACGCCGCACGGCGCGCCTGCTGCAGCCCTGTCCCCGGCGCCCCCGTGGCTGCCGGGGACCAGCGCGCACCGGGTGCAGCGCGGCTCCCTTCCCTTTTCCAAGCGAGCAGCCCATGCCCACCGACCCCCATTCCCCTCCCACCGGTCCGCACCCGCGACTTTTGCGCATGTGCGAACGGGTGTCCCACACCGCCGGCGAGATCGGATCGTGGATCTATTTCATCATCGGCGTCTGCGTGGTCTACGAAGTGGTCTCGCGCTACGTGTTCAACAGCCCGACCCATTGGGTCGAAGAGATGTCGCGGCTCGGCATGGTCTGGGGCACGTTCCTGATCCTCGCCACCTGCCTCAGCCGCCGTCAGCTGATCACCATCACCATCGTCTCCCAAGCGCTTGGCCCGCGGGCGCGCTTCATGCAAGAGCTTGTGATCTTTGTGCTTTTCACGCTGCTGGCAGGGGTGATCGCGTGGTACGGCATCGAGTCGATGATCCAGACCATCTCGGTCAACCGGCGCACCAACACCACGCTGTCGCTGCCCTACTGGATCTTCTACCTGCCGATCGTTCTGGGCTTCGTGCTGTTCCTGCTGCAGGCGCTGGCCGAAATCGGGGCGATGCTGCTGACCGGCCACCGTCTCAAGCCCGGCTTCGGCCAAGAGGAAATCTGACATGCAGACCGTCGCCATTCTTACGGCCCTGTTCGCCTGCCTTTTTGCCGGTGTGCCGGTGGGGCTTGCGCTGACCCTGATGGGGGCCGCGCTCTATCTCTTCAAGGGCATCCCGCTGGCGGGCATCCCGGAGGAATTTCTGGGATCTTTCAACAGCTTCATCCTGCTTGCCGTGCCGATCTTCCTGCTGACCTCGAACATCCTGCTGCGGGCGGGCGTGGCGCGCGATCTGTTCGACGCGGTGCAGCGCTGGGTCGGCGGCATCCGGGGCGGCGTTGCTGTCTCCACCATCCTCAGCTGTGCGATCTTCGCCGCGATCTCGGGCTCGTCCGTGGCCGTGGCGGCGATGATCGGCACCGTCGCCATTCCCGAAATGACCCGCCGCGGCTACAACCAGCGCTTTGTCATGGGCACGCTGGCGGCAGGGGCGACGCTGGGCATCCTGATCCCGCCCTCCATTCCGCTCATCGTCTATGCCGCCGTCACCGAACAGTCGACCGCCGCCATGTTCTTGGCCGGTGTGGGGCCGGGCATCGTTCTGGTGGGCGCCTTTCTGGTCTATTGCGTGATCAAGTCCTTCATGGGCGGCGCGCCGGTGCACGAGGATTCCGCCGCCGAACTGGGCTCGCGCTGGCGCGTCTCGCTCAAGGCGCTGCCCACCGTGGCCATCGCGCTGACCATGATCGGCGGCATCTATGCGGGCATCTTCACGCCGACGGAATCCGCCGCCGTGGGGCTTGCGATGACGGTGATCTACGTGATGTTCCTGCGCCGGTCGCTGGACATGCGCGGCCTGCGCGGTGCTGTGGTCCAGTCGGGGACCACCACGGCGAACCTGCTGCTGATCGTGGGGGGCGCCAATGTCTTTGGCAAGGCGATCCTGCTTTACCGGATTCCCTTCGACATCTCGACATGGATCGCCGCCAACATCACCTCGGCGGGCATGTTCATCCTTGTGGTCATGCTGCTGCTGATCGTGCTGGGGCTGTTCCTTGAAGGGATCGCGATGATCCTCATCGTTCTGCCGGTCCTGCTGCCCTCGCTTGGCGTGCATGGCATCGACCCGATCTGGTTCGGCATCTTCTTCGTGCTGATGATCGAACTGGCGCTGATCTCGCCCCCGGTGGGGATGAACCTCTTCGTCATCCAGTCCGTGGCCCGCGCCGATCTAAAGGAGGTGATCCTTGGCGTCGTGCCCTATGCGCTGATCATGCTGGCCATGGTGGGGGTGCTTTACGCCTTCCCGGCCATCGTGCTCTGGCTGCCTTTCGCCAGCTGAGCCTGCGCGCGCGCTACCCGCTGGCGCGCGCGATCAGCCTGCCGCGAAGGGTGACCACCTCTTCCGGCAGGCTGCGATCCTCCATCCGCGCCTCCACCATCTGGAAGGCGCGGCGCAGCATCAGCGTCAGCGGCTGTTCGATGGTCGTCAGGTCATAGATGCGCCGCGCCGCCTGCGGCAGCCCGTCAAAGCCCACCACCGCCACATCCTCTGGCACGCGCAGGCCGTTCAGCCGCAGCCCGTCCATCAGCCCCATGGCCATGATGTCGCTGAGGGCGAAAAACGCATCCGGACGCTGGCTGTCGGGCAGTCTTGCGATCTCTTCGCCCGCCGCAAACCCGCCGTCATAATTCGACTTGCCGTCATAGCGCAGCATCACCTCCAGCCCCGCCTCGGCCAGCGCCCCGGCGAAGCCCTCCTCGCGGTCGCGCGCGGTGGAGCTGAAATTCGAGGTGCGGATGATGCCGAAGCTGCGCCGCCCCCGGGACAGCAGATGCCGCGCCAGTTCGGCCCCGCCGCCGCGATTGTCGCAGGTCACCGCACAGCCCTGCTGATAGGCGACGCGGTTGACCATCACCAGCGGCACCCGGTTCTCCTCGCAGATGCGCCCCGCCTGCGAGGACAGCATGGCGGAGGAGATCAGGCAGCCATTCACCTGATAGTTCAGCAGCGCCTGCGCCGTGCTTTCCTCGATCGGGCCGGGCCCGGCATGGATGATGAGCAGCCGGAACCCAAGGTCTTCGGCCTGGGCCGTCGCTTCATACAGGATCTGGGCGTAAAACGGGTTGTCCTGCGGGCCAAGCACCAGCCCGTAAAGCCCGTTGCGCCCCGAGGACAGGGTGCGCGCCATGATGTTGGGCGTGTAGCCCGCGCCCTTGGCCAGCGCGAGGATCCGGTCGCGGGTCTTTTTGGAGATGCGGGAATCGCCGCGCAGCGCCCGGGTCACCGTCGACGGCGCGACCCCCGCCAGCTTCGACAGCGTGACCACGGTGGGCCTGCGGGTGCCACCCTCCTCGTCAGAGCGGCTCATCCGGGCAGCCCGGAACTGCCTGCGGGGTGCTGCAAAGCTTTGCGTTTCAAGCGTCTTCTCCCCTCCGGCGATGGCCGCAGCACCGCGCGCGCCGCATTTCGACCGCCAAATCCCATAACCGAGCCTTGACTTTTATACACCAGTCGGATTGCTTGAACACAGTGCGCAAACGTGTGCGCAACTTACGCGGCGCACCGCCGCATTCAAGGGAGGATCAGGACATATGGCCGCGACCGGCAGACAGATGAAGATGGTGGGATTCCTGCAGGCTCAGAACTGCTCGATCGCGCCGGGGTCTTGGCGTCATCCTGCGGGGGCGACCGATTTTCTGACCCCCGACTATTTCCAGCGCGTGGGCCGGGTTCTGGAGGAGGGCAAGTTCCACCTCGCGTTTTTTGACGACCGGCTGGCCATGCCCGACATCTACAACGACGACCACCGCGAGGCGGTGGAAAACGGCGTGCGCGTGGTCAAGATGGATCCGGTGTCGATCATCACCGCCATCGGCATGGCCACCAGCCGCATCGGGCTGGGGATCACCTATTCCACCACCTATTACGAACCCTTCCACGTCGCGCGGCTGTTCGGCACGCTGGATCTGATGACCGGGGGCCGCGCCGCATGGAACGTCGTGACCTCGCTCAACGACAGCGAGGCGGCGAATTTCGGGCGCGCGGGCCATCTGGCCCATGCCGAACGCTATGACCGCGCCGACGAGTTTCTGGATGTGGTGACCGGGCTCTGGAACAGCTGGGACGATGACGCCATCGTGCTCGACAAGGAAGGCGGACGCTTCGCCGATCCGGACAAGGTCCGCAGGCTGGATCACAAGGGCAAGTATTTCAGCTGCAAGGGCCCGCTGCCGGTGCCGCGCTCCCCTCAGGGCCAGCCGGTGCTGATTCAGGCAGGCCAAAGCGGGCGCGGGCGCGAATTCGCGGGCAAATGGGGCAACCTGATCTTCGTGGTCTATCCCAACAAGGATCTGGGCCAGAAACAATATGCCGCCGTGAAGGAAGAGGTGGCCAAGGCCGGGCGCAACCCCGACGAGGTGGCGATCTGCCCCGCCTGTTATGTCTGCGTGGGCGAAACCCGCGAGATCGCCGAACAGAAGCGCGATTTCATCCTGAACCTCGCCAAGCCCATCGACGCGCTTTGCCTGCTGTCGGAGGCGCTGAATTTCGACTTCGGCTGCAAGTCGCTGGAGGAAGAATTCACCGAGGAAGAGCTGGCGAAAATCTCGTGGACCGGGTTCCGCGAGCGGGTCGTGGCGCTGAGCGGCAAGGAGAACCCCACCGTCGGCGATTTTGTCGAATTCTCGAAGCGCGGCACCATCGCGGAATTTCCCATCTTCTGCGGCACGCCCACTGAAGTCGCCGACCAGATGCAGGACTGGTTCGAGGCCCGCGCCTGCGACGGTTTCGTGCTGGCCGCCACCCACACCCCCGGCGCGTTCGAGGATTTCACCCGCTTCGTGGTGCCCGAACTTCAGCGCCGCGGCGTCTACCACAAGGACTACGCCGGCACGACGCTGCGCGAAAATCTTGGACTTCCGGCGCTCTGAGCCCCGGACCGCGTTGCAGGAGGAGACAATCTTGGACGAATTTCGAATGCTCTCGACGAGCGGCATCCTTGGCTATGGCTATGCCGAGGAATCGCTGAAAATCGGCATGTCATGGCAGCCGCATGTGATCGGCTGCGATGGCGGCAGCACCGATCCCGGCCCGCATTACCTTGGATCGGGCACTTCGTTCTGCTCGCGCCTTTCGGTCAAGCGCGACCTGCGGCTGATGCTGATGGCGGCAGTGGAGGCGGGGATCCCCTGCATCATCGGCACCTCCGGCGGCGCGGGCGGCGAGCCGCATCTGCAGGACACCGCCGCGCTGGTGCGCGAGATCGCGCGCGAGGAGGGGCTGCATTTCAACATGGCGCTGATCCATTCCGAACAGCCCGCCGATGCGCTGGTGGACTGGGTGGCGCAGGGGCTGACCGCGCCCTTGGTGAAGATGCCGCCGCTGGACGAGGCGACGATCCGCCGCGCCACCCGCATCGTCGGCATGATGGGGCCGGAACCCATCGCCAAGGCGCTGGACGAAGGCGCGCAGGTGATCCTGACCGGGCGCAGCAGCGATCCCGCGCAATGGGCGGCTCCGGCGATCCGCGCGGGCATGGCTCCGGCGCCGTCGTGGTATGCAGGCAAGATGCTGGAATGCGGCGCCGAACCCAGCGTGCCGAAAGAACCGGACTGCATCTTCCTGCGGGTGCGCGACGATCACGTCATCTGCGAACCGCCGAACCCGATCCGCCGTTCCACCCCGCTGGCGGTGTCGAACTTCGCCCTGCATGAAAACGCAAGCCCCATTCACCATACCGAACCGGGGGGGCTGCTGGACACCTCCGCCTGCCGCTTCACCGCCGTCAGCGACCGCGCCGTGAAGATCGACGGCATGACATGGACCCCGGCAGAGCAGTATACCGTGAAGCTTGAGGGCGTCGAGCTTGCCGGGTACCGCGCCATCACCATCTGCGGCACGCGCGACCCGGTGCTGATCGGCCAGATCGACAGCTATCTGGACACCCACCGGGCCAAGGTGGCGGCCAAGGCGGAAAGCTTTGGCGTGCCGCCCGGCGCCTATCGCATGATCGTGCATGCCTATGGCAAGAACGGCGTCATGGGCCCGTGGGAGCCGAAGCAGGACAGCGCCGCGCATGAACTGGGCTTCGTGGTCGAGGTGGTCGCCGACACGCAGGAGATCGCGGATGCCGTGCTGGCCATGGCCCGCACCTCGCTGCTGCACGCGGATTTCCCGGGGCGGCTCTGCAAGGAGGGCAACATGGCCTTCCCGTTCAGCCCGTCTGACATCGCCATGGGGGCAATGTACCGCTTTTCGGTGTTCCACACCGTCGCGGTGCAGGATCCCTGCGCGATGTTCCCCATCGAACATGAAAAGGTCTAAGCCATGGCGCTTATCAAGAACATCGCCCAGATCTGCAAAAGCAAGAATGCCGGGCCCTTCAACGTCACGGTCGACATCCTGTTCGAGGATCACGACATGTATCGCGCCGTAAAGGCGACGGGGGTGCTGACGCCCGCGCTGTTCGCGCAGCTTTACGGCGTGGAGGAGGCGGACATCCTCTTTACTCCCTATGACCCGGCGGCGGCGTTCAAGATCACCTTCCCGCGCGCCGTTCCCGCCGGAGATATCGGCGACACCGATGTCTATGGCTGCCAGCAGCACGCGCCGGTGCTCGACATCGACATCCCGCTCTGACCGAAGCACAGGAGAGACTGCCATGGCCGATCCGCAAGCCACGCCGCAGCGCGCCCTTCGCGACGCGATGGGCAGTTTCGCCACCGGCGTGACCATCGTCACGACACGCAGTGCGGCCGGAGAGGATATCGGCCGCACCGCCAACAGCTTCAGCTCGGTCTCGCTTGATCCCCCGATGATCCTGTGGAGCCTCGCGCGCAGTTCCAGCAGCCATGCCGCCTTTGCCGAGGCGCGGCATTTTGCGGTGCATGTGCTGGCGGCGGATCAGGACGAGCTGTCCGGGCGCTTTGCCGGCAAATCCGCCGACCGCTTTGCCGGGCTCGAGACCGAGCGCGGCGCGGAGGGCATTCCGCTGCTCCGGCACTGCGCCGCACGGTTCGAATGCCGCACCGTCTATCGCTATGACGGCGGCGATCACGTGATCTTTGTCGGAGAGGTCACCGGATTTCAGCGCTCTGATGCCGCACCGCTGCTGTTCCATGGCGGCAGATACGGGCGGCTGGTGCGGCAGCGCGCGACCCCCGCCGCGCCCGAACGCCCCGAAACGCTGGGCGCGGGCAATCTGGCTTGGCTGCTGTCGCGCAGCTTTCACGAGTTGCGCGCCGCCTCTGCCGAGGCGCGGGCGAAGCTGGACCTGACCGATCCGCACTATGCGGTGCTGACACTTCTGGGG
The DNA here is from genome assembly GCF_900100085.1 of Salipiger marinus. Lineage (GTDB taxonomy): Bacteria > Pseudomonadota > Alphaproteobacteria > Rhodobacterales > Rhodobacteraceae > Salipiger > Salipiger marinus. The sequence goes on along the minus strand of NZ_FNEJ01000004.1, from coordinate 114,224 downwards.
CATCGCGACGGCCTGCCGCTGGCCCATGTCCTGCCGCTGGCCTCGCAGCGCGGGGCCGAGGTGGGGCGCTGCGACTGCGCGGCGCTGGCCGAACGCGGGCTGGTCCGCATGGATCCGCAGCCGGACGCGCCCGATCCGGCGCTGCACCTGACCGAAGCGGGGCGCGATACCCTGATCCGGGTGGTGGCCGCGATCCGGGCCGCCGAGGCCGATCTGCTGGGCCGCCTCGCCGAGGAGGACGCGCGCGTCCTGCTTGACCTGCTGGGCGCGCTCGCCCGCTCGGACAGCCGGGGCTGGCCCCCTGCCCTTCCCGCGTAACATCCTCGCACAAGGAGATTTTCCATGCCCGCCGCTCCGTTCCGCTTCGCCTTCGTCAAGGCCAACTGGCATGCCAGCATCGTGGACCGCGCGCTTGACGGCTTCCACGAACGGCTCGCCCAGACCTCGCAGGAGGCCACGGTCGAGGTGTTCGATGTCCCCGGCGCTTTCGAGCTGCCGCTGCGCGCGCAGGGTCTGGCGCAGGCGGGCGGGTTCGATGCTATCGTCGCCGCTGCCCTTGTCGTGGATGGCGGCATCTACCGGCACGATTTTGTCGCCGCCGCCGTGATTTCCGGCCTGATGGAGGTGCAGCTGAAAACCGGCACGCCGGTGCTGTCGGTCTCGCTGACGCCGCATCATTTCCAGCCGACCCCGGATCACATCGGGTTTTTCGAAAACCATTTCCGGATCAAGGGGATGGAGGCGGCAGAGGCGGCGCTGTCCGTTGCCCGGGCCGCCATGCCGATCCGCGCCATGGGCCTCGTCCGCTCCTGACCCGGGCGGGGTCACCGGTCTGGCGTCACATGTCGGGCCAGACCAGCGAGCGATGCACCTGCGCCCCGGCCATGGCGCCATCGCCCACGGCCAGCGACACCGAATGCGGCAGGTGGGCCACGTCACCACAGGCGTAAATGCCGGGGATCGAGGTCTGCTTGGAGCCGTCGGTGCGCAGGATGCTGCCCATGGCGGTCTGCGTGATCTCGCAGCCGATCTGTTCCGGCAGCGGGCTTGCGGGCGATACGGTGGTGGCGACAAAAAGCCCCGCGAAGGACAGGAGGCGGCCATCGGCAAGGCGCAGGTCGGCCTCGCCCTCCACCCGCAGCACCGGCGTCTCGTCCAGCGTGACGCCCCGCTGCGACAGGGTCGCGCGCATCTCCTCGGTCAGCGGCACCGCGCCGTTGGGCACGAAGGTGACCGGGCCCCAGTCGCCCAGCAGTTCGGCCTGATGCACCGACATCGGGCTGCTGCCGAGCACACCGATGGCGCCGCCGTCGAGCTCGTAGCCGTGGCAGTAGGGGCAGTGAAACACCGACCGCCCCCAGCGATCCTCCAGTCCCTCGATCGCGGGCAGCGCGTCGCGGACCCCGGTGGCAAACAGGATCCGGCGCCCCGCGACCCGCTGCCCCTGACCCAGCACGACCTCGAAGGCATCGCGGGCGCCGTGCAGCGCCACCGCCTCGCCCTCCAGCCATGTCAGGCCGGGATAGGCCATAAGCTGCGCGCGGGCCTTGGCGACGATCTGCTCTGGCGGCACGCCATCCTGCCCCAGAAAGCCATGCGCATGGCGGGCAAAGCGGTTGCGGCGCAGGCTTGCGTCGATCACCAGCACCCGCCGCCGCGCGCGCAGCACCTGCAGCGCGGCCGCCATCCCGGCATAGCTGCCGCCGATGACGATCAGATCATGTGTCATGTGTGTGCTCCCCCTGTCGGGCGCTGCGGGCCGCATGGCGCCGGGTGAAATCTTCTGCAAGATCGGCCAGCGTGACCTCTCCCATCCGCTGCAGCAGCAGCGCCTCGGCTTCGGCGAAGGCCTGATCCAGCGCGGCATTGACCGCCTGTTCCACAAGGCATTCCGGCGCCTCGCTGCGATGGCCGAGGGCAAAGACCTCCGGCTCTTCCAGCGCGGCGTAAAGGTCGCGCAGCGTGATCGTGGCAAGGTCGCGACAGATCCGCCAGCCCCCGGCATGGCCCCGGTCAGAGCACACGATCTTGGCCCGGCGCAGGAAGCCCATGCTGCGCCGCACCACCACCGGGTTGGTCCCGAGGCAGAGCGACAGCTGGTCCGAGGTCATGGGCGCCCGGTGCTCTGCCATATGCAGCAGCGCGTGAAGGACGGAGGAAAGGCGGCTGTCTCTTTTCATGTAACTTTATATGTTACGATTCGCGGCGCGGCACAAGACCGATCTGCGGGGCGGCACACCCGGCCCGGATCGGCACCATGACTTTAGGGGGCGCGCAAGACGCGGCGGGGATCAGACCGGTTCGATGCCGCCGCTGGCAAGGCTGCGGTCCACCGCTTCGGCCAGACGGATCGCCGTCAGCGCGGAGGCGGCATCGGGATAGCGACCGGCCAGCGCCCGGGCCGAGCCCCCGTCCCGCCATGCCGCAAGCACGTCCAGAAAATGCCGGATCGCCTCGAAGACATAGCCGTCGGTGACGGGGCCGAACAGCGGATGGTCATGTTCCAGAACGCCGAAAGGGTTCCCCTCCAGCGCGCCGGGGGCATCGGCGCGGGCGGCGAAATAGCCGCGCTGCTGGCTGTCGACCTCGGCCAGCCCTTCGGACCCGACGATGCGGATGCCCTGATTGACGATGGAGGGAAAGGAGGCGGGCAGGATCCACGACAGATCGTAATGCATGGAAAAGCCGGTGTCATAGTCCACCTTGGCCTGAACGCTGTCCCAGATCCCGGGCAGGCCGCGCTGCTCCAGCACGCCTTTCTGCCCGGTGGCATAGACCCGGCGCGGCGCGAGCCCGGTCAGCCATGTGACCAGATCGTAGAAATTGACCCCCAGAAACCACGACGGAGAGCTGTGCCCGACCCAGTCGCGCAGCCAGATCTCGGGCACCTCGATCCGGTCTTCCATATGCACGCTGCCGTAAAGCGGGCGCCCGAACGCCCCCGCCGCCAGATCCTGCCGCAGGCGGATATGGCCGGGATCGAACCGCTTGTGCTGATCCACATAAAGGATGCGGTCGGCGCGGGCGAAGCTGTCGGAGAGCCTTGTGGCGCGGGCCAGATTCACGTCCAGCGGTTTTTCAACCATGACATGCAGGCCATGATGCGCCGCCGTCTCGATCACCCCGGCATGCAGATGGTCGGGTGTGGCCACCGCCACCGCATCCAGCGCGCAGTTCTGCATCATCTGCCCGGCCTCTGCAAAGCCGGGCAGAGCAAATTCCGCTTCCGCGCGGGCGCGGCGGTCGGCGTGAGGATCGCAGAGCGCCACCAGCGTGACCCGCCCGCGCCGGGCCTCGGCGGCAAAGCAGCGCAGGATCTGCTGGCCATAGGTGCCGCAGCCCACCACGCCCAAACGGGGCGCCGCGCCGCTCATCGCCGCAGCACCGCAGGCCTGCGGCTGATGCGTGGGCGCAGCGCGTCGGACCATGTCACCTCGCCGGGATCAAGCGTGATGCCGTGCCGGTCGAGCGTGCGGCGCAGTGCTGCGCGCGGCGCGGATCCTGCCATGGCCGCCGCCAATTCGGGCGGGGCGATGGACCAGTCCACCAGATTGCGCACCGCCTGATCCAGCCGCAGCGCCGACCCCGCCAGCCCCGTGCCCGAAGGCTGCACCACGCGGCCTTCGGGGGTCAGCCGCACGCCCATGCCCGCAAAGCTGTAATCTCCCGGCGGCATCCCGGCGGCCACCACCGCATCGCTGACAAGGATGCAGTGCTCCGGCCCTTTGAGTGCCACCAGCGCGCGCAGCGCCTCGGGCGGGATGTGGTGGCCATCGGCGATCAGGCAGGCGGCAAGCCGGGGTTCGGCCAGCTGCGCCAGCAGCGTGTTGTCGAGCTTGGGCAGCATCTGCGGCAGGCCATTGCCCAGATGGGTCGACAGGCTCAGCCCGGCATCGGCGGCGGCGCGCACGCAGGCAAAATCCGCCGCAGAATGGGCCACGGCAAGCGTCTTGCCCTCCGCCGCCCAGTGCCGGATCGCGTCCAGCGCGCCCGGACGTTCCGGCGCCAGCGTCAGCAGCAGGATGGGCCGGGACAGCCCCGCCTCCAGATCCGCCACCAGCGCGCGGTCGGGATCGGACATCGCGGCGGCGGGGTGGCAGCCGTGATAGCCCTCTCCCGCGTTCAGGAACGGCCCTTCAAGGTGATAGCCGGGCACCATGAGCGGCCCCAGACGGCTGCCCTGCACGGCGGCATCCAGCGCCGCGATGCGGTCGCGCAGCTGCTCCGGCGTGGCGGTGATGAGCGTGGGCAGACAGCCGGTCACGCCATCGTCCAGCATCGCCGCCAGCGCGTGATCCAGACGGTCGGCGGTCAGCGCGGCGTCGTTGAAATCGACGCCGCCATAGCCGTTCACCTGCAGGTCAAAAAGCCCCTCGGTCCGCACCGCCCCGCCTCAGCCCTTGGCGTCCAGCAGGGACGCGGCGGGCGGGTCCATGTGGACGCTGACATCGCCATGGGTCTGCAGGATCGAGGCGGGCGCGGTATTGGTCACCGGCCCTTCCAGCGCGGCCTTTGCGGCCTTGGCCTTGCGCGCGTCGGGCACGGTCAGGATGATCTTGCGCGCCTTCAGGATCTGGCGGATCGACATGGAAATCGCCTGCGCCGGCACATCCTCCAGCGTCGGGAACCAGCCTTCGCCATATTGCTGCTGGCGGCAGGCCGCATCCAGATCCACCACCAGATAGGGGGCGTCGGTGTCGAAATCGGCGGGCGGATCGTTGAAGGCCAGATGGCAGTTCTCGCCCACCCCCGCGAAGCAGACGGCAATGTCCTCGGCGGCGATGCGGGCATTCAGCCGCGCGATCTCGGCCTGCAGGTCGGGCGCGTCGCCATCCACGGCAACAAATTCGCCAAGCGCGCCCACCTTCTCGACAAAGCGCGTCTGCAGATAGCCGCGGAAGCTGGCAGGGTGGTCGCGCGAAAGCCCGACATATTCATCAAGGTGATAGGCGGTGATCCGGCTCCAGTCCAGATCGGCCTGCACCAGCTCCTCCAGCATCTCGAACTGGCTCATCCCGGTGGCGACGATGATCGCCGCGCGCCCGTCCCGCGCCAGAGCCTCGCGGATGGCAGCAATGCTCTCTGCCGCCGCCGCGCGGCCCATCGCCGCCTTGTCGTCATGCACAACAATCTTCATCGGCTCACCTTTTTGAACGTCTGCGTTGCGATATAAAAATCAACAATGATTTCCCCTGTCAACTGATCCATGGGCTTGCGGCACTTTTTTAGAACCAAGATGTTCAAATATATTGACGGAAGGCAGATCGCGCGCTTTGCTGGGCCAAAGACAAGAATCCAATAGGGAGATTTCCAATGAACATGCGTCACGCCCTGCTCGGCCTGCTGGCCAGCGCCGCCATCGTGCCGGGGGCTGCCTCGGCCCAGACGGTCCTGCGACTGGCCGAAAACCAGCCGGACACCAACCCGGTCACCGTCGCCATGTATCACTTCGCCGATCTGGTGAAGGAGTATTCCGGAGGCGAGGTCGAGGTGCAGGTCTTTTCCGGCGCCCAGCTGGGTCAGGAGCCCGAGACGATCGAACAGGCGCAGGCCGGGATCGTCGACTTCACCCGCGTCAATTCGGTGGGGCTTGCCAATGTCAGCCCGTCCATGGGCGCCTTCACCCTGCCTTACGTGTTCGCGGACTGGGATCACAAATACAAGGTGCTGGACGGCGACATCGGCGCCGAAGTGCTGGCCGATCTCGAAGAGGTCGGGCTGAAGGGCTTTGCCTATATGGATGCCGGGTCGCGGTCCTTCTACACGGTCGAGGGCAAGACGATTGCCAGCATCGACGACATGCAGGGGCTCAAGATCCGGGTGCAGCCCGCGCCCATCTCCATCCGCATGATGGAACTGCTGGGGGCGGTGCCGACGCCCATGAACTATGGCGAGGTCTATTCCGCGCTGCAGACCGGGGTGATCGACGGGGCGGAAAACGACTTCGTCTCCTACCACACCTCCGCCCATTACGAGGTGGCGCCGAATTACGTGGAGGACGCGCATCTCAGCCCGCCCGCGCTGCTGCTGATGAACAAGATGCGCTTTGACAGCCTGCCGCCCGAACAGCAGGAGGCGATCACCCGCGCCGCCGTCGATGCCGCCATGTATGAACGCGACCTGATGCGCGAGGCCAACGAGCAGGCCCGCCAGACCGTGACCGAAGGCGGCGCCACGGTGACAGAGATCGACAACGCGCCGTTTCAGGAAGCGGTGCAGCCGATCTACGAGGAATTTCCCGATCTGATGCCGCTGCTCGAGCGCATCCGGGCCGCAAAGTAACCGGCGGTCTGGCATGACAACAGCATGGCGCGGCCAGCTGGCCTTCGCACTCGACGGGCTCAACCGGCTGGCCGCCCTGATCTGCCACCTGCTTCTGGTGGCGATCACGGCTGTCACCGTGGCGCAGGTGTTCCTGCGCTTCGCCCTGAACAGCCCGACCAGCTGGTCAGAGGAAATCGCCCTGCTGTTCCTGATCTGGTTCGGGCTCTTGGCGGTGGCGGTGGGGATCAGGCGGCATGAACATGTCGCCATCACCTTCCTGCGCGACCTGCTGCCCCTGCCGCTGGCGCTGGCGCTTGACTATCTCGCGCAGCTGGCCATGGCCGGGTTCATGTTCAGCGTGATGTATTACGGGCAGGATCTGATCGCGCTGACCGGGGTGCAGGTGCTGCCTGCCTCGGGCTGGCCGAAGGCGCTGCTGTATTATTCCGCCACGGTGGGCGGGGGTCTTGGCATCCTGAACGCGCTTGGCAACATCCTGCTGCGCGACGTGTCGATGCCGGACGCGGATGTTTCGGACCATCCGGAGGCGCATCATGTCGGTTGACTGGATCGGGATCACGCTGCTTCTGGGCGGCTTTCTGGGGCTGATGCTGCTGCGGGTGCCGATCGCCTTCGCGCTTGGCCTCGCCTCGCTCGCCACGGCGCTGCATCTTGGCCTGCCGCTGCTCCTGGTCGCGCAGCGCATGATCAACGGGCTGAATTCCTTTACCTTCCTCGCGGTGCCCTTCTTCATCCTCGTCGGCAACATCATGACCGAGGGCGGGATTTCCGACAAGCTGGTCAAGCTTGCCGATGTGCTGGTGGGGCGCCTGCGCGGCGGGCTTGCCCATGGCAATGTGGTGGCCAGCACCATGTTCGGGGGCATTTCCGGATCCTCCGTGGCCGATGTCGCCTCCATCGGGTCGTTCCTGATCCCGGCCATGACCAAGGCAGGCTATCCGCAGGGCTATTCGGTGTCGGTCACCATCACCTCCTCGGTACAGGGGGTGCTGATCCCGCCGAGCCAGAACATGATCTTCTACGCGCTTGCCGCCGGGGGGCTGCCGATCTCCACCCTGTTTCTTGCGGGCTATGTGCCGGGTTTCCTGCTGGGGGCCTCGCTGATGGTGATCTGCGCGATCATGGCCAAGCGGCACCGCCACCCGATGGGCCAGCGCTATGACCTGCGCAGCGGCATGAAGGCGCTGGCCGATGCCGCCATCGGGCTTTTCACCATCGTCATCATCATCGGCGGCATCCTGTCCGGCATCTTCACCGCTACGGAATCCGCCGCCATCGCCGTGGTCTATGCGCTGCTGGTCACGCTGTTCTGGTATCGCAGCCTCGACCGGGTGGCGGTGTCGCGCATCTTCACCACCACGCTGACCACGCTGGCCATGGTTACGGCGATCATCATGACCTCCTCGGTCTTCGGCTTCCTGCTGTCCTATCTGCGCATCCCGGCCCTGCTGGCGGAGGGGATCTTCTTCATCTCCGAAAACAAGATCTTCGTGCTGCTGGCCATCAACCTGCTGCTGCTGGTGCTGGGGATGCTGATGGACATGGGCGTGCTGATCCTGCTGCTGACGCCGATCCTGCTGCCCATCGTCACCAAGGTCGGGGTCGATCCCATCCATTTCGGAGTGATGATGATCCTCAACCTTGGCATCGGGCTCTGCACCCCGCCGGTCGGCACCTCGCTGATCGTCGGCTGCGGCATCGCGCGGATCCGCATGGGGGCGGCGGTGCGGCAGATGTGGCCCTTCTACGCGGCCATGATTGTGGTCCTGCTGCTGGTGACATATGTGCCGGCGCTGACGATGACCCTGCCTGCCCTGATGCGATGACGCCTGCCATGGACACTGCCCGCACCGATGACTTGATCGCCGTCGCCTCCTTGGTGCGCAGCGGCCACGCGACCAACCGGGGCGAGATCTCGCGCCAGCTGGGCCTGCGCTCCACCTCGGTGTCGGATCTGGTGGGCCAGCTCATCGCGCAGGAGGTGCTGCACGAAAACAGCGCGCGCGGACGGGGCAAGGGCCGCCCCGCCGCCGTGCTGTCCTTCAACCAGCAGCGGCTGGGGGCGGTGTTCGTCACCGTGATGGACCAGACGCTGGTGGCAAGCGCGGTGGATCTGGATCTGCGGGTGCTGGGCCAGATCACCGCCGCCCCGCCGATGGACAGCGACAGCGCCAGCATCGCCGCCACGCTGCGCCAGCTTGTGACCGAAACCGCCGCGCTGTTTGCCCCGCAGGTGGAGCTTGCGGCCATCGTCTGCGCCATGTCCGGCCTGCTGGATGTGGGGCGCAAGATCTGGTGCGTCTCGGCACGCTGGCCGCAGCTGCGCAATCTGGACCTTGGCGCAGCGCTGGACGGGTTCGGCTGCCCGGTCTGGCTGATCCGCAACCTTGACGCGGAAATGGCGGGGCTGCGCGTGCAGGAAAACCACGGCCCCGAAGAGACCGCGCTGCTGCTGCACTGGGGCCACGGCATCGGCGCCGCCTATGCCGCCGGAAACGAGGTGGTGAACCGCAGCCGCGGCCGGTTCTGCGAGATCGGCCACTGGGGCCTTGGCAACGGGCGCGGCCTGCGCTGCAACTGCGGCAACAGCGACTGTCTGGAAACCGTCGCGGGACTCTGGGCGATCCGGTCGGATCTGGCCGCCGAATTTCCCGGCCTGCCCGCCAGCGAACATGCCATCGCCGCCCATCTGGCGCGCATGGATCTGCGCGACTCGCGCGTGGTGCAGGCGGCCCTGTCGGAAATGCTGCGGGTGACCGCCAATCTCTGCCGCCTGCTGTTCCCGGACCGGGTGATCCTGACCGGGCCTTTCGTGCAGAACCCCGAAGTGTTCAGCCGCTTCGTCCAGACGCTGGAGGTGGCGCCGATGCTGCGCTCTCTCGACAAGGTGCGGGTGTCGGTCAGCGATGGCAGCGCCCAGTCCGAACTGCTGGGCGCGCTGCGCGAGCCGCTGGACACCGCCCTGCGCGCGCTGGTCGCAAGCGCCCCGGCCCCCGCCGCCCGTCCGCTGCGCAGCGCCCGGGCCCAAGTCGCGCGCTGAGGGCAGACGGCGCGGCCCCTGTCAGCCGCCCTGCACTGCCGAGGAGTCGCGGATGACCAGCGACGGGCTCGGGCCCTTGGTGCAATGCGCGATCTCGCGCCCGGCAATCAGATCCATCAGCACGCGCGTGGCCATGGCCGCGACCTGATCCAGATGCAGGTTCGCGGCGGTCAGCGCCGGGCGTTCCTCCCGCGCGCGGAGGCCGTCGTAACGGGTCACCACGCGCACCTCGCCCGGCACCGCCCGCCCTTCCTCGCGCAGCGCCCGCATCACGCCGGAGGCGAAGGCATCCACCGGGGCAAAGATGCCGTCGAGCCCGGGATCCTGCTGCAGAAGCGCGCGGGTGACGCGATAGGCGCCCTCTTCCCCCTCCGCCTCGGGAACACGGATCACGCGCGGCGCGATGCCGAACCGCTGCATCTGCGCGTGATAGACCTGTTCGGTGATGCCCTGCGACACCCGCTGCGAGGCGCCGATGATCAGCGCGATGCGCCGCGAGCCCTGCTGCAGCAGATGGGACAGCAGCATCTCTGCCGTTTCCGAATAATGCATGTCGATCCATGGCAGATCGTCCTGTGCAGGCTGGCCGATCACCACGGTGGGCAGGCCGCGCTGCCGGAGCAGCGACAGGAAGGCGTCGTCGCGCTGCGGCTCGATGATGATCGCGCCGTCCATGGCCACGTTGCGCAGCGCGGTCGCGGGATCGGCGACCGGCGGCACCAGCACCAGCGCCGAATTATGCTCCAGCGCGTGAATCGCCGCAGAGGCGGCGATTTCCATCAGGAACCCCAGCCGCGAACTGCCCGCCGACACCGCCGCCGGCATCGAGGTCATCACCGCGATGGCATGGGTCATGCCGGTGCGCATGCGCCGGGCCGCAAGGTTGGGCACATAACCAAGCTGCGCCACGGCCTGATCGATGCGCTGCCGCGTCACCGGATCGACCCCGCGCATCCCCGACAGCGCGTTCGACACCGTGCCCTGCGACACCCCGGCAAGCTTCGCCACATCCTTGACGGTCGGTCGCCGCCCCGCTGGTCTGTCCATATCCTGCCTTGCCATTCATCATTCTGCCCGTTTTATCAGCGGGCGCTTCTTTAAGGCCAGCCTCGACCTTTAAAACGTTTTACTCAAGGCGGAATCGTCCGTAACGCTTGGTTAAATCGTTTTAAGAGGCCCAGATGACCGCTGTTGATCAAACCACGCTCCGCCGTCGCAGGACCGGACTCACCGCCATCGACCGGGACCGCACCGCAGGCGGCTACACGCTGTTTGCGCCCCAGACCGGCGAAGGCCGGGTCGATCTGGTGGATGTCGAGGGAAATTCCGCGCATCGCTGGCAGATGCCGGTGCGCCCGGGCCGCGATGCGGTGATCCTGCCCAATGGCAACATTGGCTACAATGGCAGCCACGCCACTTCGGCGGCGCTCTATCCGGCATGGGATCTGTGGCATGGCGGCGATTTCTACGAAGCGACCCCCGAGGGCGACATCGTCTGGCGGCACGAGGACATCTATCACCACCATGACGCGCACTGGCTGCCCAACGGCAACCTGCTTTACACCGTTGCGGCGCCGCTGCCCGCCGACAAGGCCGCCCGCGTCACCGGGGGCGATCCGCGCAAGGACGGGGCGGATGGCATCATCCAGTCCGACATCCTGCGCGAGGTGAACCGCGCGGGCGAGGTGGTGTGGGAATGGCGGATCTGGGATCACCTCGATCCCGCGGATTTTCCCGTCCATGCCAATTTCGACCGCCGCCACTGGCCGATGGTCAACGGCGTGTCGGTGACCAGCGACGGGCTGATGCTGCTGAGCCTGCGCACCACCTCCGGCGTGGTGGCGGTGAACCGCGAGACGGGCGCGGTGGTCTGGCATGTCGGCCCCGAGGTCGTGGCGCAGCAGCACACGCCGGTGGAAACCGAAGGCGGCAACATCCTTGTCTTCGACAATGGCAACCTGCGCACCGGATCCACCTCGCCGTTTTCCCGGGCGCTGGAATTCGACCGCTCGGGCCGGGTCGTGTGGTCCTATGCCGATCCGCTGCCGATGGCGTTTTTCTCGCCCTATATGGGCGGCTGCCAGCGGCTGTGGAACGGCAATACCTTCATCTGCGAAAGCGCCTTTGGCCGCCTGTTCGAGGTCACGCCAGAGGGCGCGGTGGTCTGGGAATATGTCATCCCGGACTTCGCGGCCTATCCCGAACCGCTGGCCCAGTTCATCACCGGCGAGCATAACAGCTGCTTCCGCGCGCATCGTTACCCGGCTTCGGCGCTGCCATGGCTGAAGGAGCGCGCGCATGGCTGATCCTGCTTCCCCGCGGCGGGTCCGGCCGCTGCTGGCCATGGGGCTGGCAGGGGCCACCGGCCTTGGCCGACCGCTGCTGTCTTTCGGCTTCATCCTGATGCTGTGGTTTTTTGTCACCGCCGCCGGGCTGGTGCCGGAACAGATCTTCCCCTCGCCGCTGTCGGTCTGGCAGGCCGGGGTCGAGATGGCGGAGAACGGCACGCTTGCCACCGATCTTGCCGTGTCGATGCGGCGGGCGGCCACCGGCTTTGCCATCGGGTCGGTGCTGGGGGTCACGCTGGGCCTGCTGACGGGACGGGTGGCGCTGGTCCGCGCGCTGCTCAACCCCTTTCTGACACTGCTGCGCCCGATCCCGGCCATCGCTCTGGTGCCCGTGGCGATCGTCTGGTTCGGCATCGGCGAGGGGTCGAAATATTTCGTCGTCTCCTACACCGTGTTCCTCACCGTCTGGTTCAACACGCATCACGGCATGGAATACATCCCCGAGATCTATCTGCGCGCCTCGCGCTCTCTGGGGGCGTCGCGGCAGCGGGAATTCCTGACCGTGGTGATCCCTGCCGCCGCCCCGCATATCGTGGCGGGGCTGAGGCTGGGCGTGGCGCTGGCGTTCCTGAGCCTTGTGGCGGCGGAACTGTCGGGCGCGTCCTCGGGGCTGGGATACCGGCTGCAGGAAGCACGGCAGTATATCCGCACCGACCGCATGTTCGCGCTGCTGATCCTTCTGGGCGCGCTCGGGGCCTGCGTCGATCTGCTGGTCCGATGGGCGGGCCGCAAACTTGTCCACTGGCAGCAGGGGTGATGGCGATGTCAGGTCATGTCCGCGTCGATCAGGTATCGATCACCTTCAAGGGCAAGGAGGGGCCGGTCACGGCGCTGGCCCCCACCACGCTGCATCTGGCGCCCGGCAGCTTCACCGCGCTGATCGGCCCGTCCGGCTGCGGCAAGTCCACGCTGATGAACGCCATCGCGGGCTTCGTCACCCCCGCCAGCGGCGCCATCACGCTGGACGGCACCGGCATTTCCGGCCCCCGGCCCGATGTCGGGGTGATCTTCCAGCAATACGCGCTGTTTCCGTGGTTCACGGCGCTTGGCAACGTCAAGTTCGCGCTGAAACGTCTGGGCCTGCCCAAGGCAGAGCTGCAGGACCGGGCCATGGCCGCGCTGGAGGAGGTCAATCTGGCGGATCACGCGCGCAAGTTCCCGCAGGAGCTGTCCGGCGGAATGAAGCAGCGCGTGGCCATCGCCCGCACCTTCGCCTCCGGCCCCAAGGTGCTGCTGATGGACGAACCCTTCGGCGCGCTGGATGCCCAGACCCGGATCGTGATGCACCGCCTGCTGATCGACATCTGGCAGAAGCACCGCGCCACCGTGCTGTTCGTCACCCATGACGTTGACGAGGCGCTGCTGCTCGCCGACCGCGTCTGCGTGATGAGTCAGGCCCCGGGCCGGATCCTGCGCGACTATCCGCTGGATCTGCCCCGCCCCCGGTCGCTGCGCGCGCAGGCCGAGGTGCTGCTGCCGATCCGCGAAGAGATCATCGAGCTTCTTCACCCCACTTCCCCCCACTCCCGCGCATGAGGACTGTCATGAAACACGCCATCTTTGCCCTGTCGCTGATCCCCGCCGCCGCCGCTGCGGATCCCATCACCTTTGCCTGGACCCCGAACCCGCAGACGCCGCAGGTCGATGTCGCCCTGGCCGACGGCTATTTCGAGGAGGCGGGGCTGGAGGTCGCGCTGGTCAATTTCGCCTCCGGGCGCGAGGCGTTCGAGGCGCTGCTCGGCGGGCAGGTCGACATCGCCTTCATGGCGGAATTTCCCGCAGCGACCGGCGCGCTGACCGGGCAGGATTTTGCCATCGTGGCCGATCTGACCCGCTACACCGGCAGCCGGATCATCGGCAACAGCGACCAGTCGCCGCTCGACAGCCTCTCCGATTTGGACGGCAAGCGCATCGGCACCACGCTTGGCACCAATGTGGATTACTTCCTGTCCACGGCACTGACCGAGGCGGGGGTTTCGGCAGAGGTCATCAATGCCGCGCCCGGCGATCTGGTCCCGGCGCTGGTGCGCGGCGATGTCGACGCCATCGTGCCCTTCCCGACCTTCTATCAGGGCGCCAAGGACGCGCTTGGCGCGCGGTATCTGGAACTGCGGCCCGGCAGCTACGAGCCGCATTACATTCTGGCCGCAAGCCCCGACATGCTGGCGCGCGATGCCGATCTGACCGCCTTTCTGGGCGCGCTGGTCCGGGCTGATGCCGATGTCGCCGCCGATCCCGCCATGGCGGCGGACAGGGTTTCGGCCTCGCTCAGCGGCAACGTGTCGGTGGAGACGCTGCAGGGCATGTGGGCCGATATGGAATTCGGCACCGTGCTGGCCCCCGATCTGCCGGAACTGCTGGCGAGCGAGGCCGCGTGGATCGTCGGTCAGGGCGTGATCCGCGCCGAAGTGCCGACCACCGCCGACATCGCCGCGATCCTCGCCCCCGGCCCGCTTGCCGCCGCCGCCCCCGAGGTGGTGACGCTGGACTAAGCGCCGCAGCCCCGGTCCGGCTGGCCCGTGCGGTCAGCCGTGCCGGTCCGGCGGTTCGGCAAGCACATGCGCCAGAACCTGCCACGCGCGCTCCGGCATCTGGCTTACATTGAACCGCATGAAGCCCGCCGCCGTCTGCGCCGGGCTGAAGATGTTGCCGGGCGCCAGCACCACAGTCTCGCGCAGCGCCGCCCGCGACAGATCGGCGGCGTCCCGGCCTTCGGGCAGGTGGCACCACAGATAGAAGCCGCCGCGCGGCATCAGCCATGGCGTGATGCCCAGATCGGCCAGCCGCGCGGCAGCCTCCTTTCGCGCGCGGGACAGCCGCCGCCGGACCCCCTCCACATGTTTGCGATAGCTGCCATCGCTCAGCGCCGCGGCCACGATCTCGGCGGCGATGGGGCTTGGTCCGCCAAAATTGGTGGCCACCTGCAGATCGGTCAGCGCGGCGATCAGGTCGGGCGGGCCCGCGACATAGCCGCAGCGGGCGGCAGCCGACAGCGTCTTGGAAAAGCTGCCGATGCGGATGACCCGCTCCAGCCCGTCCAGCACGGCAAGGCGTGGCGACGGCTCGGGCTCCAGCGCGGCAAAGGTCTCGTCCTCGATCACGGTCAGGTCATGCGCCCCCGCCAGCACCAGCAGCCGATGCGCGGTCTGCGCCGTGAGCGTGCCGCCGGTGGGATTGTGCAGCGCGGAGTTGGTGATGTAGAGCCGGGGCCGATGCTCGGCCAGCGCCGCCGCGAACAGGTCCAGATCCGGCCCCGAGGCCGTGAACGGCACAGAGACGATCCGCACCTTGTGCACCCGCAGCAGCGCCTGAAAGTTGAAATAGCAGGGGTCATCCACCAGCACCGTGTCGCCGGGGCGCAGCAGATAGCGGCAGACAAGGTCGATGGACTGCGACCCGGAGGGCGTCAGCAGAAGCGCGTCAGGGCCGATCTCCAGCCCTTCCTCGGCGCAGTGGCGGGCAAGGATGCGGCGCAGCCGGGGCGGGCCAAGGCTGCTGCCATATTCGGCCAGCAGCGCGTCGGGGGCACGGGCAAGCTGGCGCAGCGCGCGCCGCAGCGCGGTCTGCGGCATCCAGTCCGGGGGCAGCCAGCCGCATCCGGGTTTCAGCACCTCGGCCCCGGCATCCAGCGACTGTCGCGAGACCCAGAACGGATCCACCGCACGGTCGCGCTGCGGCCCCGGCGCCCGCAGATCCAGCGAGGGCGCCACCCCCACCACATAAAAGCCCGACCCCGGGCGGGACCGGATCACCCCCTCGGCGGCCAGCCGGTCATAGGCTTCGACCACCGTCGAGGGCGACACTCCCATCACCCCCGCGAACCGGCGGATCGAGGGCAGACGCTCTCCGGGGGCAAGGGCGCGTGTCGCCAGCCTGCGGCGGATCGCCTCCATCACCTCTGCCGTGCGCGATCCCTGTGCCATGGGGCCAAGTGTATCCTTCATCCGATCCATACAGTTTGGCGCAATTGTATGGGTCTGTCCCTGTCCCCGCCAGCGGCAAATCCCTATCCGGGAAGGAACCACAAGGAGCAGGTGATGACGCAGACAGGCGCGGGCTGGGGCAGCGGGATGCTCGGGGTGATCATATTCAGCGGCTCGCTTCCGGCGACGCGGGTCGCGGTCGGGGGATTCAGCCCGCTGTTCCTGACCTCCGCCCGCGCGGTGATCGCCGCCCTGCTGGGGGCTGCGCTTCTGCTGCTGCTGCGGCAGGCATGGCCGCAGCGGCGCGACCTTGTCCCGCTTGCCCTTACCGCGGCGGGGGTGGTCGTGGGCTTTCCGCTGCTGACGGCGCTGGCGCTGCGCCACATCACCTCGGCGCAGTCCATCGTCTTTATCGGGTTGCTGCCGCTGGCCACAGCCCTTTTCGGCGTGCTGCGCGGCAGGGAGCGGCCCCGCCCCGTCTTCTGGCTGTTCTCCTGCGCCGGAAGCCTTGCCGTGGCGCTGTTTGCCGGACGGCAGGGGGATGGCGGCACGCTGACCGGCACCCTGCTGATGCTGGGCGCCATCCTGATCTGCGGTCTGGGCTATGCCGAAGGCGCCACCCTGTCCCGCCGCCTGGGAGGCTGGCAGGTGATCTCCTGGGCGCTGGTGCTGGCGCTGCCGGGCATGGCTGCGGTGATGCTGGCCAGCTGGCCCGCAGGATTTTCAGAGGTCAGCCTGCCGGAATGGCTGGGGCTTGGCTATGTGTCTGTCTTCAGCATGCTGGTGGGATTTGTGTTCTGGTATCGCGGTCTCGCGCTTGGCGGGATCGCGGGCGTGGGCCAGCTGCAGCTGCTGCAGCCCTTCTTCGGTCTGGCGCTGGCGGGCCTGCTTCTGGGCGAGCCGGTGGCAGGGTCGATGATCGTGGTCACGGCCCTTGTCGGTCTTTGTGTGGCGGGGGCCAAGCGCTTCGCCTGACCGCCGCAAAGGCCGCGCGCGGTCAGCCCAGTTCCGGCCCCTCGCTGAGGATGGCCAGCACCCGCGCGTCGGGGGGCAGGTCGAGCCCCGCCAGCAGCGCCGCGACCCCGGCCCCACCCGAGGCGGTCGTGGCAAGGCCGTGCCGGGCCAGCAAGTCGACGCCGCGCTGCGCCTCCTCCTCCGAAATGGTGGCGATTGCGTCGGCATCGCGCGCCAGCCCGTTGAGCGCGATCAGCGACGGCGTCTTGCAGTCGAGCCGCCCCATGATCGAAACCGGGCCCTGCGTGTCCACCACCCGGCCCACGCGCAGGCTGTCGCGCAGCGCCGGGGCCGCCTCGGGTTCCACCACCACGATCTGCGGCGCCTGCCCCCAGACATGCCGCGCATGGGCGGCCACGGCGGCGGCGAGCCCGCCCACCCCGGCCTGCAGCAGGATATGGGTCGGCGGCCCGTCGATCTGCGCGGCAGCCTCGGCGGCCAGCTGCAGATAGCCTTCCATCACGCGCAGGGGCAGCTCGGTATATCCCGGCCATGAACTGTCCGACAGCAGCGTCCAGCCCTGCACCTCCGCCGCGCGGGCGGCTTCCCGCATGCTGTCCTCATACGTGGCGCCAGAGCGGACCACCTCGGCCCCCTTGTCCTGCAGCCGGGTGGCAAAGGCGTCCGGCACGGTCTCGGCCAGATGGATCACCGCGCGCGCGCCAAAAAGCCGGGCACCCGCCGCCACGGACAGGCCATGATTGCCCGCGCTGGCGGTGACATAGACCCGCCCCCGCAGCGCATGGCGCAGATCCTCTGCTCCGGTCGCTGCCGCCTCGCGCGCGATGGCATGGGCGGCGCCAAGCGCCTTGAAGCTGCCCAGCCCCATGCGCGTGCGCTCGTCCTTCAGCCACAGCGCCGCGATCCCAAGCTCTGCCGCCAGATCCGGCGCGGGGCGCAGGGGGGTCGCCGCATGGGCCGGACAGCGCTGCAGCAGGGCCGCCACGTCGCCCGCCTCTGCCAGCGGCAGCAGCCCTGCCCCGTCAATCCCGCCGCCGCGCCACGGATTCCGGAAGATATGCACCATGAGTAGCTCCTTTCGCTGTTCCAGAGCCTAGCGCAGACGCGGCTACCGGTTCCGGAAATCTGCGCCGCAGTCGGGCCGGTTTCCGGACCCGCAGGCGCGAAAGGCGCGGTTTTCCAGACCGGGCGGCAGTTCCTGCTTCGCTTTGGTCCGATTCTGCGCGATCCCTGCCGCATGGACAGATTTGATGCCCTCCTCCTCGAAGCGTTGCAGCGGAATGCCCGCGCCACCGCCGAAGCCCTCTCAGAACAGGTGGCACTGTCGCCCGATGCCTGCCGCAAACGGCTGGCGCGGCTGCGTGCCAGCGGCATCATCGAGGCCGAGATCGCCGTGCTGGACCCTGCGCGGGTCGGGCGCGGGCTGATCCTGATCGTCGAGGTGACGCTGCAGAACGAACGCAAAGCGGATCTGGACCGGTTCAAGACCGCGATGCAGGCGGCGCCCGAAGTGATGCAGTGCTACTATGTCACCGGAAACGCGGATTTTATCCTGATCCTCTCCGCCCGCGACATGGCCGATTACGACGCCTTCACCCGCCGTCATTTCTTTGCCGAAGACAACATCCTGCGCTTTCGCACCAGCGCCGTCATGGACCGGGTCAAGACCGGGTTTTCCCTGCCGCTCGACAGCGCTTGAGCCCTCAGACCGCCGTCTCCTCCTCGGACCAGCCAAGCGCCCGCGACAGCCGTTGCGCGGCGGAGGTGGCGATGCGGATGATGTGCTCCAGCTCCGACTCGCGGATGCGGAAGGCCGGGGCCACCACATGGATCGTCGCCACCACGGAATTGTCGAGCGCAAAGACCGGGGCCGCGCAGGACACCTGATGGTCGCTGACCTCGCCCCGGCTGACGCAATAGCCCTGCCTGCGGATTTTTATCAGCTCTTCCAGAATGACGGCGCGGGATTTGGGCGTATGCGCGGTCAGCGCTGGCGGCTTCAGCGGCACGCAGCGGTCGATGAACTCCTGCGGCTGGAAGGCCAGCAGGCATTTCGGAGATCCGGCATAAAGCGGCCTGCGGCGCCCCACATTCGCATGCACCCGCAGATCGCGCGACGGCTCCGCCTTGGCGATGCAGAGCGCATCAAGCCCGTCGACGATGCGCAGCTGCACCGTCTCGTTCACCCGCTGGCAAAGTTCCTCGAGGATCGGGGTGGCAAGACGAATCACATCGGTCTGGGTGCTGGCCGTGATGCCAAGCACCAGCATGGCCTCTCCCAGCCCATAGGTGCTTTCACTGGTCCGTTTGATGATCTTGCGCTGTTCCATTGTGTGTAACAGACGGAAGGCACGGGACTTGGTCACCCCGGTTTTTTTCGCCAGTTCCGTTACGCCAATGTTCGGCTTGCGCGCAACGGCCATCAGCAGGTCAATCGCTTTATCTACTGATTCTACTATATAATCCTGCATCTCACCTCGCCTGAAAATTGCTTTCTACCAGTGAACTTATGCGTTTCATTTAACGAAACAAGCGGAAAATAAAATTGACACATAGGCCTCACGTTTCGTTTTGTCGGGGCATCGGCGATGGCCACATCCCGATCAAAACGCCCAGCCGAAGGCGGGCAGACATCCAGCAAGGGAACCTGACATTGATGCATTCCATGACCCGGCGCCGCTTCCATGGCTCCGTCCTCGCCCTGGTCGCCGCCACTGCCAGCCCGGCTTTTGCTCAAGAGGCGCATCTGTCCATCGGCATGGCCGCCCCGATCACCTCGCTTGATCCGCACGAGGATTCGAATTCGCCGAACAACGCCGCCAGCCGCCACATCTGGGACAGCCTGATCAACCGGGGCGGCTCCGCCGAGAACAAGCCGCAGCTGGCCTCCGAATGGGAGATCGTCGATGACACGCACTGGCGCTTCAAGCTGCGCGAGGGCGTGACCTTTCATGACGGCTCGGCCTTTGACGCCGAGGACGTGATCGCCTCGCTGATCCGCGCTCGCGACAAGGAAAGCCAGGCCTTCGCCGCCTATACCCGCAACATCGCCGAAGTCACCGCCGAGGATCCGCATACGGTCGTGGTGGAAACCACGGCGCCCGATCCGATGATCCTCAACTCGCTGAGCCGGATCCGCATCATCAGCTCCGACTATGCCGAGGCCGGTGTCGCCGAGTTCGAAAACGGCCCCGCCGCCGTGGGCACCGGCCCGTTCAAGCTGGTCTCCTACACCCCCGGCGACCGCATCGAGCTGGAGCGCAACGACGATTATTTCGACGGCCCCTCGGAATGGAGCAAGGTCACGCTGCGGCTTGTGCCCGATGACGGTGGCCGCCTTGCCTCGCTGCTCGCGGGCGATCTGGACCTGATCGAGAACCTGCCCGCCGAGGGGGTCGCCCGGGTCGAGTCCGGCGACGGGCTCGAGGTGATCCGCGGCCAGTCGACCCGGCTGGTCTATCTGGGCATGGACGTGTCGCGCGACGTGTCGCCCTTCGTCACCGCCAAGGATGGCACGCCGCTGGACAGCAACCCGTTCAAGGATGCACGGGTCCGCAAGGCGCTGCTGATGGCGATGAACCGCGAGGCCATCGTGGACCGCGTGATGCAGAAGAACGGCACCGTGGCGCATCAATATGTGGCCGAAGGCTTCTTTGGCCATTCCGACGAGGTCGAGAACGTCGCCTATGATCCCGAAGGCGCCAAGGCGCTGCTGGCCGAGGCGGGGTATCCCGACGGCTTCGGGCTGACCATCCACGGCCCTTCCGGGCGTTATGTGAATGACAGCGAGGTGCTGCAGGCCGCAGGCCAGATGCTGAGCCGCATCGGCATCGACACCAAGGTCGAAGTGATGCCGTGGTCGGTCTATTCCAACAATTATTCGGACGGAGAATATTCGCTGTTCCTCGGTTCCTGGGGCGTGAACACCGGCGAGGTGTCGAACCCGGCGCTGGCGGTGGTCGCGGGCCGCGATGCCGACAAGGGCACGGGCCGCTACAACGGCGGCGGCATCAACGTGACCGAGATCAACGACCTTCTGGAACAGGCGACCTCGACGCTTGACGAGGCGGACCGCGAACCGCTGCTGCAGCAGGTCTCTGCACTGACCTTCAACGACACGTGGCTGCTGCCCATGCATTACGAAAACGTGGTTCTGGGCGCCAAGAGCAGCATCGAGTTCACCCCGCGCAGCGACAAGTACACGCTCGCCTACGAGGTGCACGGCAGCGTCGAATAACTCCCCGACTGCGGGGGGCGGCAGGTGCTGCCCCCCGCCTTTTGCCGCGCCCTCCCCCGCGGCACGGACGACCCTTCCCCCACAGGAGATCCCATGCAGGAGCTTGCACCGGGCGGCGCCACAGAGCGCGCCCGCGCGATTTACGACTATGGCGACACGGCGATCTTCGCCTCCAGCGCCGATCCGCGGTTTCACATGCTGCTTTACGTCCCCCCCGCCGCCGCAGAGGGGCGCAAGGTCGACCTGCTGGTCGCGGTGCACGGAACCGGGCGCACCTCGGCGCTGGAATTCCGCGACGGCTTTGCCGAATTCGGGCTCTACAACGACTGCGCCATTCTCTGCCCGATCTTTCCGGTGAACGTGCGCGGCGACGGCGCACGCTCGGGCTACAAATACATACGCGAGGGCGACATCCGCTACGACGAGGTGGTGCTGGCCATGGTGGCCGAGATGGCCGAAAAATACGGTCAGGACTGGTCGCAATTCGCCATGTTCGGCTATTCCGGCGGCGGGCATTTCACCCATCGCTTCGCCATCCTGCACCCGGAAAAGCTGTGGGCCGCCTGCATCGGCGCGCCGGGATCGGTGACGCTGCTTGATCCGGACCGCGACTGGTGGGTGGGCATTCGGGATCTGGCCGAAAAGTTCGGTCGCCCCTTCGATGCCGCAGCGCTGGCAAAGGTGCCGGTGCAGATGGTCGTGGGCGGGCTCGACCTCGAGACATGGGAGATCACCCACAAGCCCGGCGCCGCCTATTACATGGAGGGCGCCAATGACGCGGGCGCGACCCGGCCGGAACGGCTGCGCAGCCTGCAGAAATCCTTCGAGGCGGCGGGCGTCCGCGTCACCTTCGACGAGGTGCCCGGCGTGTCCCATGACCGGCTCAAATGCCTTGGGCCCGTCAAGGCCTTCCTGACCTGCACGCTGAAGGAGATGCGCGCATGATCCGCAACGCCACCATCGTGGCGCCGCAGCCCGAAGCCGTCGAGGCCGGGGCCGAGGTGCTGGAGCGCGGCGGCAATGCCGTCGACGCGGCGCTGGCCTGCGCCTTCGTGCAGGGGGTGGTCGATCCGCAGATGTCGGGCATCGGCGGCTTCGGCTCGATGCAGGTCTATATGCCAAGCCGCGGCCTGCACGAGATCCTCGAATTCTACGCGCTGGCGCCCGCCGCCGCGACCCCGGACATGTGGCTCGACAAGCTCAAGGGCCAGAGCCGCGACGGGTTCGGCTTCATCCTCGAAAACAACATCTCCGAAATCGGCTATCTCGCCTGCTGCACCCCCGGCTCGCTCAAGGGGTACGAGACGGCGCTGCGCGAGTATGGCAGCTGGGACTGGGCCGACCTGATCGCGCCCGCCATCCGCTATGCCGAGGACGGCTTCAAGATCCGCCCGCACATGCACTGGTACTGGACCAAGGACCAGACCGCCGACGGGCAGGCCAACACCATGGACAAGCTGCGGTTTTCCGAAACCGGAAGGCGCGTCTATTTCCATCCCGACGGGCAGCTGCGCAATGTCGGAGAGATCCTGCGCAACCCCGATCTTGGCCGCACGCTGCGCCGCGTCGCCGAAAGCGGCGGCTCTGACATCTTCTATCACGGCGAGATCGCCGAGCAGATCGCCGCGGATTTTGCCGCCAAGGGCGGGCTGATCGGTCTGGAGGATCTGGCGCACTATGCCGTGACCAAGGCCGAACCGCTCTGGGGCAGCTATCGCGGGCACCGCATCGCCTCCAGCCCGCCGCCGGGATCGGGCCTGCCGATGATCGAACTGCTGCACATCCTCGAGAATTTCGACCTTGGCGCGATGCGTCACGGGTCCAGCGACTATGTGCGCACGCTGTTCGAGGCGATGAAATACATGACCATCGACAAGGACGCCCATATGGGCGATCCGGCCTATGTCGACGTGCCCGTGGAGGCGCTGCTGTCCAAGAGCCATGCTGCGGATCTTGCCGCGCGCATCCGCAGCGGCGACCGGGCCAATGTCGAACGGCTGGACCTGTCGCAGCGCGACACCACCCATATCTCCGTGGTGGACAAGCAGGGCAATGCCGTGGCCCTGACCCATTCGCTGGGCTCGCCGTCGGGGGCGATCACCGACGGGCTCGGCTTCATGTATAACGGGCTCATGGGCCGGTTCGACCCGCGCCCGGGCAAGGCCGCGTCCATCGCGCCGCGCAAGCGCCGCGCCAGTTCGGCGGCCCCCACCATCGTCTTTGACGGCGACGCCCCCGCCATCGTCATCGGGGCGCCGGGGGGCAGCTATATCGCGCCCACCGTGGCGCAGGGCATCATCAACATGCTCGATTTCGGCATGGGCATCCACGAGGCGGTGGCAGCACCGCGGCTGGTGGGGGTGTCCAACAGCATCGACATCTGCAACCGCATCCGCCGGTCCGTCGCCGATGACCTGCGCGCGCAGGGCTACGAGGTGGTCCGCTCGCCGCAGACCTATGCCTTCGCCGCCCTGCACGGTATCCGGATCAAGGACGGGGTCTCCTCGGGCGCGGCGGATCCGCAGCGTGACGGCATGGCGATCAGCGTCGACTGAACCCGGAGGAGCAAGCCCATGATCACCACCCTCATACGCCGCGCGATTCAGGCGGGGTTCGTCATCTTCGCGATGACGCTGATCGTCTTTCTTGGCGTCAACGTGATCGGCAACCCGGTCGACATCCTCATCAATCCCGACCTCAATCAGGCCGAACGGCTGCGCGTGATGCAGAATCTCGGGCTCGACCAGCCGCTCTGGCGCCAGTATCTGAGCTTTCTGCACGGGCTGACGCAGGGCAATTTCGGCGACAGCTTCGTCTACAGCAAGCCCGCGCTGGACGTGATCGTGGAACGCCTGCCCGCGACGCTGGAACTGGCGCTCTGCGCCATGCTGATCGCGCTGGTGGTGGGCCTGCCGCTGGGGCTTTACGCCGGGCTTTATCCGGAGCGGCTGTCGTCGCGGCTGATCATGACCGGCTCCATCCTCGGGTTTTCGCTGCCGACCTTCTGGGTGGGGCTGATGTTCATCCTGCTCTTTGCGGTGCAACTGGGCTGGCTGCCCTCCAACGGGCGGGGCGAGACGGCGGAGTTTCTGGGCGCGCGCTGGTCCTTTCTCACCAGCGACGGGCTGGCGCATCTGTTCCTGCCCGCGCTCAACCTCGCCCTGTTCAAGACCTCGCTCATCCTGCGGCTGACCCGTGCGGGCGTGCAGGAGGTGGTGATGCAGGATTTCGTCAAGTTCGCCCGCGCCAAGGGCCTGCGCGAGAACCGCATCGTGCTGGTCCACATCCTCAAGAACCTGATGATCCCGGTGGTCACCATCATCGGGCTGGAATTCGGCTCGCTCATCGCCTTTTCCGTGGTGACCGAAAGCATCTTCGGCTGGCCCGGGATGGGCAAGCTCATCATCGACAGCATCAACCTGCTGGATCGGCCCGTCATCGTGGCCTACCTGATGATGATGGTCGTGCTGTTCGTGTCGCTGAATTTCATCATCGACATCTGCTATACGCTGCTGGACCCGCGTGTCCGGCTCGACGGCAAGGGATAATCCGCCATGGACACCAAGCTCGCCGACGCCGCGGATATCGCGGTGACCGAAGCGCCGCCACCGCGCCGCGTCTGGCCCGCGATCCGGCGCTTCTTTTCCGCCCCCGCCGCCCTGCTTGGCGCGGTCGGACTGCTGCTGGTCATCGGAGCCGCGATCTTCGCGCCGCTGATCTCGCCGCAGGATCCCTATGACCTGATGCAGCTCGACATCATGGACAGCCGTCTGGCGCCCGGATCGGAAAGCTTTTCCGGCGTGCCCTATCACCTTGGCACCGACGGGCAGGGCCGCGACATCCTGTCGGGTATCCTCTACGGGCTGCGCACCTCGCTGATCGTGGGCATCGCCTCGGCATTCGTGGCCGCGCTGATCGGCACCACGGCGGGGCTGATGGCCGCCTATATGGGCGGACGCACCGAGACGTTCATGATGCGGCTCGTGGATCTGCAGCTGTCTTTCCCGACCATCCTGATGGCGCTGATGGTGCTGGCGATCCTTGGCAATGGCGTCACCAACGTGGTGCTGGCGATCATCGTTGCGGAATGGGCGACCTATGCCCGCACCGCGCGCGGCACGGCCCTGGTGGAGCGCGAAAAGGAATATATCGAAGCCGCACGCTGCCTGCGCATCCCCGGCCACCGGGTGCTGCTGCGCCATCTGCTGCCGAACTGCCTTGCGCCCATCATCGTCATCGCCACGATGCAGGTCGCCCGCGCCATCGGGCTGGAGGCCACGCTGTCCTTTCTGGGGCTTGGCGCCTCGGTCACGCAGCCCTCGCTCGGCATGCTGATCGCCAATGGCTATCAGTATCTGCTCTCGGGGCTCTACTGGATCAGCTTCTATCCCGGCATCGCGCTGCTGATCACCATCGTCTCCATCAATCTCGTCGGCGACAGGCTCCGCGACGTGCTCAACCCGAGGAACGCCCGATGACCCCGCTGCTCGACGTTCGCGACCTTGTGACGGTCTTTCCCAGCGACGGCCGGGATCTGCGCGCCGTGGACGAGGTGTCGCTGCAGGTGCACCGCGGCGAGGTGCTGGGGCTCGTCGGCGAAAGCGGATCGGGCAAAAGCGTCACCGGCTTTTCGATCATGGGGCTTGTCGATCCTCCGGGCCGCATCGCCGCAGGGCAGATCCTGTTCGACGGCAGCGATCTTGCCAAGGCCGATCCGGAAACCCGCCGGTCGCTGCGCGGGCGGCGCATCGCCATGGTCTTTCAGGATCCGATGATGACCCTGAACCCGGTGCTGCGCATCGGCACCCAGATGACCGAAACCCTGCACGCGCATGAAACCCTGTCCCGGCAGGAGGCCCATGCGCGGGCCCGCGACGCGCTGGGTCAGGTGGGCATCCCCAGCCCCGAGGAGCGGCTGGCGGCCTATCCGCACCAGTTCTCGGGCGGGATGCGGCAGCGGGTGGCCATCGCCATCGCCCTGCTGCACCGGCCCGACCTCATCATCGCGGACGAGCCCACCACCGCGCTCGACGTGACGATTCAGGCGCAGATCATCTCGGAATTCCAGAAGCTGACCGAGGATCAGGGCACGGCGGTGATCTGGATCACCCATGATCTGGCCATCGTCTCGGGGCTCGCTGACCGCATTGCCGTCATGTATGGCGGGCGCATCGTCGAGACCGGCCCGATCACCGAGGTGCTGGAACGTCCGCGCCACCCCTATACGCGCGGTCTGATCCGGTCGGTCCCGTCGGAAAACACCCGTGGCACCCGGCTGGCGCAGATCCCCGGGGTCACGCCCGGTCTGGCGCGGATGCCGCAGGGCTGCGCCTTCCGCACCCGCTGCGCCCGCGCCGACAGCACCTGCGCCGAACGCCCCGGCCGCTTTGGCACGGACCAGACCTATCACCGCTGTTTCCACCCGCATGAGGAGGCGCTTGCGTGAGTATGAGCCTGACCGAGACCCCCGCCACCGCCCCCCTGCTGGACCTGCGTCAGGTGTCCCGCACCTTCGGCAGCCGCCCCGATCTGGCCGCACGCATCGCCATCGCGCTTGGCGCAGCCAAGCCGCCCCCCGTGGTCCATGCGCTGGATGAGGTCAACCTGACCGTGCGCAAGGGCGAAGTGCTTGGGCTTGTGGGCGAATCCGGCTGCGGCAAATCCACGCTCGGGCGCATCGCCGCCGGGATCCTGCCGCCCTCTTCGGGGCAGGTGCTGTGGAAAGGCGAGGACCGCCAGCGCCTGTCCGGACGGCAGCTGCGCGATGCCGATCTGGCCGCGCAGATGATCTTTCAGAACCCGATGGCGGCGCTCAACCCGCGCATGAGCATCGAGACGCTGGTGGCCGAGGCGCCGCAGATCCATGGCATGATCCAAGGCGACCGCAGCGCCTATGTGGACGATTACCTGCGCAAGGCGGGCTTCGATCCGGCGATGAAGCGCCGCCTGCCGCACCAGTTTTCCGGCGGGCAGCGCGCGCGGGTCAACATCGCGCGGGCGCTGGCGGTGCAGCCGGATTTCCTTGTCTGCGATGAAAGCGTCGCGGCGCTCGACGTGTCGATTCAGGCGCAGATCCTCAATCTTTTCATGGACCTGCGCGAACAGCTTGATCTGACCTACCTGTTCGTCAGCCATGATCTGGGCGTGGTCGAACATATCTCTGACCGGGTCGCGATCATGTATCTGGGCCGCGTCGTAGAAGAGGCGCCGGTTGCGGAGGTCTTCGCGCGGCCCAACCATCCCTACACGCAGCAGCTGCTGGCCGAGGTGCCGCGCATCCGTCCGGGCAAGCGCCGCTTCGCCGCGATGAAGGGCGAACTGCCAAGCCCGCTTGACCCGCCGAAAGGCTGCCATTTCCACCCGCGCTGCCCCATGGCCCATGAGCGCTGCCGCGTCGAGGTTCCAAAGCGGCGCGAGATCGCGCCCGGCCACAGCTCTGCCTGCCACCTCAACGACCAACAGGCGGCATGACGGCGGGGCGCATGGGGGCCCTGCGCCCGAGCTTTGCCATGGCGCTGGCGATCGGCACGCTGGGGGGCGCGCTGTTCACGCTGATCGGCATGCCGCTGTCATGGATGCTGGGCGCAATGACCGCGACGGGGCTCGCCTCCATCCTGCATCTGCCGGTGAAGGGCTGGGCCCGCGCCCGTCCGCCGATGTCGGCGGTGATCGGGGTCATGCTGGGCTCGCAGTTCGGCCCCCATACGCTGGAAACTGTCGCCGACTGGTGGCCTGCGCTGGTCGCGCTTGCCGCCTATCTGCTGGTCTCGGCGGTGCTCTGCACCGTCTATCTGCGGCGCATGATCCGCATGGACGGTCCCACCGCGTTCTTTTCGGCAATGCCCGGCGGGCTGATCGACATGGTGCTGCTGGGGGCCGAACGCGGCGGCGATGAACGCACCATCGCGCTTATGCATTCCTCGCGCATCTTTCTGGTCGTGCTGGGCCTGCCGCCGCTGATGACGCTGGTGACCGGGGCCGATCCCGGCGCGCGCGTCGCGGCATGGCGGCCTCTGGCGGAGATGGGGCTGCTGGATGTCGCGTTCTTTCTGGGTGCCATCGCGCTTGGCACCGGGCTGGGCCGTCTGCTGCGGATGCCCGCGCCCTTCCTGATCGGGCCCATGCTGGTCAGCATGGCGCTGCACTGGACCGGTGCCACCGGATTCACCGTGCCAAGCGGGGTGATCGCCGTGGCGCAGATCGTGCTGGGCACCACGGTCGGCTGCCGGTTCGCGGGCACCTCCAGCCGCCGCATCCTGCATATCCTGCTGACCTCCGCCGGATCCACGGTGATCCTGCTGGGGGTGGCGCTGCTGTTCGCGCTGGGGCTGCAATATCTGATCGACGTCCCGGTGGAGGGCATCCTGCTGGCCTTTGCCCCCGGCGGGCTGGCCGAGATGAGCCTTGTCGCGCTGGCGCTGAACCTCGAGGTTTCGTTTGTCGTGGTCAGCCATATCAGCCGGATCGGCATGGTGATCCTTGGCGCGGGGCTGGTGTCGCGCAGAAAAACGCCCTGACCGGCGGTCCCGCGCGCCGCGCCTGTCGCGGCGGCGGGGGGCCTTGGGTCACTCCGTGCCGGGCAGGGTGAAGAACGGCGCGGGCGTCAGGATCGAATTGACCTGCGAGGTCAGATAGCCCGCCTCGGCGCTCAGCCGCAGATAGGCCTGCCAGTCCGGATCAGCGGCCAGCGCCGCGCGGCAATCGGTGCGGTGCTGCGGGCTGTCATAGCGCCAGACATGCACATAGCTGTTCACGTCGCCGGTTTCGGTCGCGCCATACAGCACCGGCGCGCCCAGATGCCGCGACTGCGCGGCAAAGCCGTGCTCTTCATAAAGCGCCATGTGCTTTTTGATGGTGCCGGGGCGGCAGGTATAGATGCGGTGGTCAAAGATCATGCAAAGGCTCCTGTGAGGGGGGAGGGAATGTGGCGGAAACCGTCGCCGGTTTTTGCCGCGTCCCCTCCCCTTGCGTCAGCCTTTCTAGCCATATGTCTGGTTGTCTGACAACAGGGCGGCTGGTAGAATATGCGAGTGCCATCCCCTCAGGAGCCACCATGCCAGAAGCCACGCCGCTGTTCGAAAGGATCGACCGCCCCCGCCGCCTGCCGGACGAGGTGGCGACCGCGCTGATCGCGGCCATCGAGACCGGACAGCTGAAACCCGGCGACCGCCTGCCCACCGAGGCGGATCTGTCGGCACGTTTCGGCGTCGCCCGCACCGTGGTGCGCGAGGCGATCTCGCTGCTGCGCTATGACGGGCTGGTGGATTCGCGGCGCGGGGTCGGCGCCTTTGTCACGGATCCGGCGCAGCGATCTTCCTTCCGCATCAGCCCCGCCTGTTTCGAAAAGCGCAAGCGCATCGTGCAGCTGCTGCAGCTGCGCACCGGGGTTCAGGCCGAGGCCAGCGCGCTGGCCGCAGGGATGCGCAGCAAGGCCGACATGCGCGACATCGACCGGATCTTTGCCGAACTCGAGGCCGCCGACCGGCTTGGCCCCGAAGCGGCGCTGGAACTGCGGGTGGACAGCGAATTGATGCTGTATCGCCGCATCGCCGAGGCCAGCGGCAACGGCTATTATGTCGAGGTCACGCTGATGATCGAAAGCACGATCCAGAACAACCTGCGCTCGGCCTTTCTGAAGAATGCCGCCGCCTGCGAATTTGGCGCCAGCATCCTTGGGGAACACCGCGCCGTGGTCGAGGCGCTGCGCGCCCGCGATGCCGAGGCCGCGCGGCAGGCCACCCGCACAAGGTTCGACCGCGCCGCCACCCGTCTGGCACAGCGCGCAGATTTGCGCTGACCATCGCGGCCCTGCCCTCTGGCGTTCAGCCTTCGAAAAAGACGTAGATCTTGCGCGTGTGCTCGGTGATCTCCCACGTGCCCTTCCAGCCCTTGGGCAGCAGGATCGCATCCCCCGGCCCAAGGGTTTTCCGCGTGCCGTCAAGATGGGTCATCACGATCCGGCCCTTCAGAAAATAGCAGAATTCCGCCGCCGCCGAACGGTCGGCGGTGAACTGCCCCGGCGTGCATTCCCAGAGCCCGATCTCGAGCTGGCCATCGGGCGAGGTCCAGAGCGGCTGCGCCGCCTCGCTCTGACCGGGGGTCAGGGTGGTCGGCTTGTCCTGCAGCGCGCCAAGGTCGATGCCGGACAGGGCGGTGAAGACGGACAGATCGATCATGGCATTCTCCTGCGGCGGCTAGCGCCCGGTCAGCGTGTTGGCCAGACTGGCCAGAACGGAGGTGGTCCTGCGCCCCGAACGGGCCTCAAGGCGGTCGGCAAGATGATAGAGCCCGTACATGCCGTGCACCCCCAGCCAGCGCAAGGGCTCCACCTCCCATCTGCGCGGGCGGCGGTTGACCCATGGCAGCGCGGTGCGCTCGGTCTGCCGGTCCAGCACCAGATCCGCCAGCGTCTGCCCCGCGAGGTTCGACGTGGAGACGCCTAGCCCGACATAGCCGCCCGCCCAGCCGATGCCGGTGGCACGGTCCATGCCTGCGGTGGCGCACCAGTCGCGCGGCACGCCCAGCACCCCGCACCACGCATGGTCGATGGCGAGCCCCCGTGTCTGCGGCAGCATCCGGTGCAGGATCCGGACCAGCGCCGCGACGGTGGCAGGCTGCGTCTGGCCGTTCACATCGGTCGCGGAGCCGAAGCGATAGGGCACGCCGCGCCCGCCCATGGCGATGCGGTTGTCGGCGGTGCGCTGCGAATAGCAGTAGGCGTGGCTCGCATCCCCCAGAAGCTGGAACCGGTCCCAGCCGATCTGCTGCCACAGCGCGTCAGGCAGCGGCTCCGTCACGATCTGCGCGGAATTGAGCGGCAGCCATTCCCGTTCCTGCCCCTTGATGCCATGGGTGAATCCTTCGGTCGCGCGAAGGATCCGCTGGGCCCTGACCGTGCCGCGGCTGGTCGACACGCGGCCCTTTTCGATGCCGGTGACGGCGGTCTGTTCATAGATCCTGACCCCGCGCCGTTCGACCAGATCGGCAAGGCCGCGCACCAGCTTGGCAGGCTGCACCCGCGCCACACCGTGCCGGACCAGCGCGCCATGGGCATCCGGCACCCGGATGCGCGCGGCGGCCTCTGCCCCGTCGATCAGCTCGAGCCGGCTGGCGGGCACGTCCCATGACAGGGCTTCGGCGTGGTCCTGCTGCAGGCGCTGCCATTGCGCCGGGGTCTGCGCGTAAGTCAGGCAGTCGGTCATCAGGAAATCGCAGTCGATGCCATGTGTCTCGGTCACCCGCTGCACCTCGGCCACGGTATCGCGCAGCTGCCGCTCGAACGCGATGACACCGGCGCGGGTGCCGGTCGACAGATAGCTGTCCCGGTTCCAGCTGAATTCGCCGGTGCACCAGCCGCCATTGCGGCCAGATCCCCCGAACCCCGCAAATTCTTTCTCGACGATCACGATGCGCAGGCCGGGATCCCGTTCGGTCAGGTAATAGGCCGACCAGAGCCCGGTATAGCCCGCGCCGATGATGCAGACATCCGCCTCCAGATCGCCGGGCAGCGGCGCGCGATAGCGGGGAACACCGCCAAGCGCCTCGTACCAGAAGGAAACACCGCCGTTTTTCTTGGCCATCATGGGTCCGTCCTGTCCGTGGCCCCGGTTTTGGGGGGCCATGACGGCCCTGCCCCGCCAAGCGTTAGCCCGAATTCTGTCACGCGTCCAAGACAGATCGCCGGACGCGGCCCGGCACCTCTCTGGGCCGGTGCGATATTATGATGTAGGCAGACAGGCAGCCGCGCTTTCCCTCCGGAAAGACCGGCAGGATCAGCGAGGGAGACGACATGGCGCAGGCGATGGACATGATGGCGCGCATCCGCGACCGGGCGGTGGTTCTGACGCAGTCGGAAGAGCGTCTTGTCGCCGAACTGGTCAAGGCGCCGCGCGATGTGGCGCTGCTGTCGGCGGCGGCCTTTGCGGAACGGGCGGGGCTGCACGAGGCGACCTGTTCGCGGCTGGCGCGCAAGCTGGGATATGACAGCTATGCCGCCTTCCGGCGCGCGATGCAGCAGGCCTATCTGGGCGGCGAGCCCGCGACGCGCATGGCCAGCACGCTGAGCGAGGCGGGAGAGGATCCGCTGCGCCATCTGATCGCGCTGGAAACCGCCTCGCTGGGCCGTCTGACCGATCATGTGGACGCCGCACAGATCGCGGCGGCGGCGGAAATTCTGGACGGGCGCCGGGTCTTTGTCTTCGCCCATGGCAATGCCAGCGTGCTGGCCGCGCAGGCGGAACGGCGGCTGCAGCGCATGGCGGTGGACGTGCGGATGCTGGAAGGCAGCGCCCGCGATCTTGCCGAAACCGCGCTGGGGATCACCGGGCAGGATGCGGTGCTGCTGTTTGCCTTCCGCCATCAGCCGCCCGGTTATGCCGCGCTGATGGACCGGGCGCGGCAGGTCGGCGCCCGGACGCTGGTCATCGCCGACGAGGTCGGCCCGCTGCTGCGGCCTGCGGCGGAAGGCATGCTTGCCGCGCCGCGCACCGGCGTGCCGGACGGGTTCCAGACGCTGACCGTGCCCATGCTGATCCTGAACGCGCTGATCCTTGCGCTGGGGCGGCGGAGCGAGGCCATCTCCTCGCTCTCCGATCTGGGCGCGCTGATCGCCAGTTTCGAGGCGGACGGGGTGACGCGCAAATAGGCGGGGGATTTTCTGCAAGTTATCTTGCATGTCATAAATATTTTGCAAGATAAGCCTACACAGAGGGTGCAACGCCCCCTGACCCGAGGTTTCCCATGCGACTTATGACTTCGACCCTTGCCGGTCTCGCCCTGACCGCGCTCGCCCTGCCCGCCGCCGCGCAGCATCTTGACGGGCTCTCCGCCGCCGACCTGCTGCCGCAGGCGCAGGCCGAAGGCAGCGTGACCGTCTATTCCTTCACCAGCCGCATCGGCCGGGTCGAGGAGGCTTTCGAGGCCGCCTATCCCGGCATCGACATGATCGGCTATGATCTGTCCTCCACCGAACAGATCACCCGGCTGAAGGCCGAGGCGGCGGCAGGCCAGACGGTGGCCGACGTGATCTATGTCTCCGACACGCCGGTGGTCACCACCGAGCTTCTGGAAAGCGGCCTGCTGTCCCCCTATGTGCCGCCGCGCGTGGCAGAGCTTGTGCCCGCGCAGTTCACATCGCCGCTTCTGGCGCAGCGCCTGTCGACCAAGGTTCTGATGTATAACGAAGAAACCTATCCCGACGGCGCGCCGGTCGACAGCCTGTGGGATCTGACCCGCCCCGAATGGGCGGGCAAGGTGGTGATGGTCGATCCGCTGCAGCGCGGCGACTATCTGGATCTGATGACCGAGATCGTGCTGCGCGCCGAGGAGATGGCCACCGCCTATGAGGCGGAATTCGGCGCCCCGATCGAGCTTGACAGCGGCCTGCGCTCCGCGGGCGAGCAGTTCATCGCGGATCTTTTCGCCAATGATCTGGTGCTGGTCGGCTCCACCGACGATGTCAACGCGGCCATCGGCACGCTGGGACAGGAGGCGGCCCCCATCGGCTTCACCAGCTATTCCGACCGGCGCGACAATGCCGAAGAAGGCTGGGCGCTGCAGGTGGCCAATGACGTGGCCCCGGCCAATGGCATCGTCTTTCCGGCGGTTCTGGCGCTGACCGCCGCCCCGCAGAACCCCGCCGCCGCGCGGCTCGCCATCGATTTCCTGATGGGCGATGACAGCGACACCGGCGGCGCGGGCTTTGCACCCTTCTACGTGGCCGGTGACTGGGCGACGCGCACCGACATCACGCCGCATCAGGATGCCATCCCGCTCGACCAGTTCAACGGCTGGCAGATCGACGCCGTCAAGTCCGCAGAGATCCGGGCCGAGGTCGCCGACCTGATCCTGACGCTGCAATAATCCGCCCGGCCCCTCCGGGCCACCTAACGATGCGGGCCCCCGCGGGGGCCCGCCTTTTTTGCCCCCTGCCCCTGCCTGCGGAGACCGTGATGATCCTGCCAAAGCGCCTTGGCCTGACCCTTGTGGTGCTGGTGCCGCTGATCCTGCTGGTGGCGGCGCCGCTGCTGTCCATTCTGGGACAGACGCTTGGCAGTGCCGCATGGTCCGACGTGCTGGTCAGCCGCCTGTCGCGCAACCTGACATGGGAGCCCTTGGGCAATACGATGATCCTTGGCCTTGGCACCGCCATCGGATCGCTGCTGATCGGCGGGTTTTTCGCATGGCTGGTGGTGATGACCGACGTGCCGCTGGCGCGCACGCTGGGAGTGCTGGCGACGCTGCCCTTCATGATCCCCAGCTTCGCCACCGCGCTGGCATGGTCGAGCCTTTTCCGCAACAGCCGCACCGGCGGCAGCACCGGCATGCTGGCGGGCCTGGGCTTTGACAGCCCCGACTGGCTGGCCTGGGGGCTGCTGCCCACGCTGTTTGTGCTGATCGCGCAGTATTACGCGCTGGTCTTCACCGTGGTCGCGGCCGCGCTCGCCTCGCTCAACGGCGATGCCGTCGAGGCGGCAGAGATGTCGGGCGCGCCGCGGCGCCGCATCCTGCTGGGGATCGTGCTGCCGATGGTCACGCCCGCGCTGCTGGCGGGGGCCTCGCTTGCCTTTGCCGCCGCCGTGTCGAATTTTGCCGCCCCCGCGCTGATGGGCCTGCCGGTGCGGATGCAGACCCTGTCCACCCGCCTGTTCGGCATGATCGAGATCGGGCAGGCCGAACGGGGCTATGTGCTGGCGATCCTGCTGATCCTCGTCTCAGCCGCCCTGCTGGGGGTCGGCAACCGGCTGCTGGTCGGGCGGCGCAGCTTTGCCACCATCTCGGGCAAGGGCGCGCGGCGGCACCGGATGAAGCTCGGCCGCGCGCGCTGGCCGCTCTGCTGCACCGCCATGGCGATCTGCTTTGTCACCACGCTTGGCCCGATCCTGCTGCTGGTCGCCGCCAGCCTTGCGCCGCAGGGATCCGCGCTCTTTTCGGACTGGACCCTGCAGTTCTGGACCGGCGCCGCCGATCCCGATTTCGCCCGCGGTCAGGCCGGGATCTTTCGCAACCCGCAGATCGTCAAGGCGCTGGTCATCACGCTGGGGCTGGGCGTGGCGGTGGCCGTGGCGGCGGTGATCCTTGGCGTTCTGGCCGCGCTTGTGCTGACCGGCCCGCGGATCCGCGTCCTGACCGAAACGGTCAACCAGCTGTCCTTTTTGCCGATGCTGCTGCCCGGCATCGCCTTTGGCGCCGCCTTCATCGTGCTTTACGGCGCGGGCTTCGGTCCGGTTCCAGGGCTTTACGGCACGCCGCTGCTGCTGGGGCTGGCGCTGACCGCCGCCTCGCTGCCCTTCGCGGTGCAGACGGGCCGCGCCACCGTGGCGCAGATCGCGGGCGACATCGACGAGGCGGCGCGGATGACCGGCGCCTCCTTCCCGCGCAGGCTGGTGGCGATCACGCTGCCGCTGGCCAGCCGTGGCCTGATCGCGGGCGCGCTGCTGGTCTTTGTCAATGTCGTGGGCGATCTGGCCATCGTGGCGCTGCTTTATACCCCCGACACCCCCGTCCTGTCGGTGCTGTCCTACCGCTACGCCTCTGACGGGTTCCAGCAATTCGCCAATGCCATCACCGTGGTGATCCTTGCGATCTCGGTCGCGGCGACGGCACTGGCCCAGCTTCTGAAAGGACGCCGCCCATGATCGCCATTGACCGGCTGACCAAGGATTACGGCACGGGCCCGGTGGTCCGCGACATTTCGCTGTCGGTGCGGCCCGGCGCCTTTCTGGTGCTGCTCGGCCCCTCGGGCTGCGGCAAATCCACCATCCTGCGCATGCTCGCGGGGCTGGAGGCGCCGACCGCAGGCACCATCCGCTTCGGCGACCGGCTGGTGGCCCAAGGCGGCGCGCTGTCGCTGCCCGCCGAAAAGCGCGGCGCGGGGCTGGTGTTCCAGTCCTACGCGCTTTGGCCGCACATGACGGTGGCGGGCAATGTCGACTGGCCGCTGAAGGTGGCGGGCATGGCAGCCCCCGAGCGGCGCAGGCGGGTGGGCGAGGCGCTGGAGATGATGGGCATCGCCGAGCTTGCGGGCCGCCATACCGGCGAGATCTCGGGCGGGCAGCAGCAGCGCGTGGCGCTGGCGCGGATGATCGCGCCCCGCCCGCCGGTGATGCTGTTCGATGAGCCGCTGTCCAATCTCGATGCCGCGCTGCGGGTCGAGATGCGGCATGAACTGGCGCGGATCCATGCGGAAACCGGCGCCACCTCGGTCTATGTCACCCATGATCAGGTGGAGGCGATGACGCTCGCCACCGATGTGGCGGTGCTGAACCGCGGGCGCATCGAACAGTTCGCGCCGCCGATGCAGCTTCTGGACCAGCCCGCCAGCGCCTTTGTGGCGCGGTTTGTCGGCACCCCGCCCGCCAATCTGGTGCCGGTGCGGGACGGTGCATGGTTTGGCCGCCATCCGGCACCGCAGCTTGCGGGCCGGACCGGGCTTGCGATGGTGCGGGCCGAGGATCTGCGCCTGACCGACAGCCCCGCCCCCGGCAGCCTGCCCGCCGAGCGGATCGAGGTGATCCCGATGGCGGGGCAGTGGCTGGTCACCGCCCGGGTCGAGGGCCAGCGGCTGACGGCGGTGGTGCCGCGCGGCACCGCGCTCCCCGACCGCCTTCACATCCTGCTGCCCGACAGCAGCCCCACGATCTTTCCCGAAGGAGACCCCCACCCTTGAAACGCCTGCTTCTGATCCGCCACGGTGAAACCGAATGGAACGCGCTGCGGCGCCTGCAGGGCCAGTGCGACATCGCACTCAGCCCCGAGGGCGAGGCGCAGGCCCGCGCGCTGGCCCCGCTGGTGGCCTCGCTCGCCCCCGGGCTGGTGCGCAGTTCCGATCTGCGCCGGGCGCGGCGCACGGCGGATCTGCTGGGCCATCCGGCAGCGGAGCCCGAGCCGGGGCTGCGCGAGCAGGCGCTTGGCGACTGGGAAGGCCGCGAGATCGCCGAGATCTGCGCCGAAAGCCGCGAGGAGTATCTGGCATGGCGCGCGGGCCGCTTCACCCCGCCGGGGGCGGAGGACTGGACCATCTTCCGGTCCCGCATCCGGCAGGTGATCGAGGAGGCCTTTGCCGCCGGGCCCGATACGGTGGCGCTGGTCTGCCATGGCGGGGTGATCCGCGCCGCGCTGGATGCCAGCCTGTCGCTGTCGCCGTCCAAGATCATTCCCGTGGGCCCGGCCAGCCTGACGGTTCTGGCCCATACCGGCAGCGAGGTCCGGCTTGAGGCCTTCAACGTCCGGGGGCAGGATCTGGTGCTCGACGCGCCGGACTGAACAGCCCCTGCCGTGCCTTCTCGCAAGGACGGACCTGCGCTGCGCGCCGTTTCCTGCCCTTGGACCGGCCCGCACCACCGGATACACTCCCCCCTTGGACCCACAGGGAGCGTCGCGATGCGCCAATACCATGAAGCCCTCCGCACCGTTCTGACGCAGGGGATCCCCAGCGACGACCGCACCGGCACCGGCACGATTTCCTATTTCGGGATGCAGACGCGCTATGATCTGGCGGATGGCTTCCCGCTGGTGACGACGAAGAAGCTGCATCTGCGCTCCATCCTGCATGAACTGCTGTGGTTCCTGTCCGGCAGCACCAATATCGGCTATCTGAAGGAAAACGGCGTCTCGATCTGGGACGAATGGGCGGACGAGACCGGAGAGCTTGGCCCGGTCTATGGCAAGCAGTGGCGCAGCTTCGCCACCGCCCAGCCCGGCCCGGACGGCCAGAGCGGCATCGACCAGATCGCGGATCTGGTCGCGGCGATCCGCACCTCCCCCAGCAGCAGGCGGCTGCTGGTTTCGGCATGGAACCCGGCTGAACTGGCGCAGATGGCCCTGCCGCCCTGCCACACGCTCTGGCAGGTGCGCATCCTTGGCGGTCGGCTGCATCTGCAGCTTTACCAGCGCTCGGCGGACATGTTCCTTGGCGTGCCCTTCAACATCGCCTCTTACGCGCTGCTGCTGCGGATGCTTGCGCAGGTCACCGGCTATGAGCCGGGGGAATTCATCCACAGCATCGGCGACGCGCATATCTATCTCAACCATGTCGATCAGGTGACCCTGCAGCTGTCCCGGCAGCCCAAGCCCCTGCCCCAGCTCAGGTTCCGCCGCGAGGTCAGCGACATCTTCGACTTCAGATATGAGGATTTCGAGATCACCGGCTATGATCCCGATCCGGCCATCAAGGCCCCGGTGGCGGTGTAATCATGATCACCGTCATCGTGGCCCGCGCGCGCAACGGCGCAATCGGCAAGGCAAACACCATCCCGTGGCACGCGCCGGAGGATCTGGCCGCGTTCAAGCAGGAAACTCTGGGCGGCGCGGTGATCATGGGCCGCAGGACGTGGGACAGCCTGCCCCGAAAACCGCTGCCGAACCGGCTGAACATCGTGGTCTCCGCCGCGCTGCCCGACGGCCCCGACCTGTGCCGGTCGGTCGAAGAGGCGCTGCGCCATGCCCGGGCGCAGGGGGTCAGCCGGATCTACGCCATCGGCGGCGCCGCGATCTATGCCGAGATGCTGCCGCTGGCGCATCGCCTGCTGATCACCGAGGTCGACATTGCCGTGGAGGGGGCCGACACGTTCTTTCCCGAATTCGCCGCGCAGGACTGGCTGGAGATCGGCACCCGCCCACTGCGCGCCGAGGCGCCCCGCTGCCTGCTTCGGGAATTCCTGCGCCGCGACCCGCGGGCCCTGATGCCGCGCTGATCTGCTGGACATCCGTCGGGAGGCGGAGGCTGGCGGCAGATATTGCGCCGCCAGCCCGGCGGGGGCTCAGCGCGCCTCGTCGGCGTCGCGGATGAAGTCCATGTCAAGCTCCAGACCGAATCCCGGCTTTTCGTTGAGCGTGAAGGCGCCCGCCTCGGGCATCGGCCCGTCTTTCAGCACCAGCCCGGTGATCTCCTCGAAAAGCCGCAGGCGTTCGACAAAGGGGGCGTTCGGCATCGCGCTGACAAGATGCAGGTGCATATGCTCCATCGCATGCGGCGCAAACCGCAGGTTCCATGCCTGCGTCAGCGCCCCGATCTTCAGCATTTCCGTGTAACCGCCCGCCCGCGCGGCATCGGCCTGCACGATGTC
Organism: Salipiger marinus; assembly: GCF_900100085.1. Lineage (GTDB taxonomy): Bacteria > Pseudomonadota > Alphaproteobacteria > Rhodobacterales > Rhodobacteraceae > Salipiger > Salipiger marinus. Next base: position 75,351 of record NZ_FNEJ01000004.1, on the reverse strand, counting down.
GGCGGCCTCCGCAAGGATCAGGTCACGCACGCCGTAACGGGTGTATTCATGCTCGCCGGTGGCAAGTGGGATGTCGGTGCCCCGCTTGAACCGCGCGAGCCCCGGAATGTCATCGGCGAGCACCGGCTCCTCGAACAGAAAGATGTCGCAGTCGCGCACCCGGTTGGCGAACTGCACCGCCGTGGCTGCATCCCAGCAGTTGTTGGCGTCAAGCAGCAGCCGGATGTCGGGCCCGACCGCATCGCGCACCTTGCGGACCCGTTCGACATCGCGGCGCAGGTTGGTCGCGCCCTCGACGCCGACCTTGAACTTGATATGCGAATAGCCCTGCGCGACCATGTCCGTCATCTCGGCCAGAAGCTGGTCATCGTCATAGGAGGTCCAGCCGCCCGAGGCATAGACCGGCACGCGGGTCTGGTTGCCCCCCAGCAGACGAAACACCGGCAGGTCGACGATCTTGCCCTTCAGATCCCAGAGCGCCAGATCGATCGCGCTGAGTGCCGCAAAGGTCAGCCCCTTGCGACCGACGCCGCGCAGGTAGTGGAACAGGTCGGTCCAGATCGCTTCGGTTTCCAGCGGATCGCGCCCGATGATGGCAGGGGCGATGTTGTTGAGGATCAGGCTGCGCGTCGCCTCGCCCCCCACCTCGTGATAGGTCAGGCCAAATCCTTCCAGCCCCTGATCCGTCGTCACCCGCACGACGGTAAAGCCCACACATTCAACGGTGCGTGTCGCGTCGGCAAAGCCGGAGGCCACCCGTGTGGAGACAAGATGCACGTCCACGCGGGCGATGCGATGGGCGGGATGATACTCGGGTCTGTCGGTCATGTCGGGGTCTTCTCGCTGGGGAAACCTGACGTCACACTACCGATGTAAGCGATTTAGACAATAGGCCAGTTGCGCCCGCCTCCCAGCTGCGGCGGACAGGTGCGCCTGCCAGACTTATACGCCAGACTGTCCGCAGCGCAGAGAAGCCAAGTGTGACACGGGTATTTTTCTGCCGTTTTCCGCAGATTTCTTTTGTATCATCCGGGGAAGGTGGAAACAGACCAAAGGATTTTCACATCGCGCAAGATTGGTCATTGACCTGTGCCGTCATCTTGTCGATAGTGTAAGCGATTACATATCGGAGCCTGCGGGAGGGCAGGTGGCGCAACGTCCGGGCGCCGTCCGATATCGGATCCCACACCGTTGCGGCCCTGCGCCGGGCCGAAGACAATCCGGACGCCAATGGAGGAGAAAAAATGCAGTTTACCAAGATATTTGCCGGGGCCGCTTCGGTCATCGCGCTGTCGGCGGTGGCCGGCCATGCCGCCGATCTGACCATGCGCGTCGGCACGGTCTACCAGACCACGCACACGATCTCTCAGGCCAGCGCCGAATTCGAGCGGCTGGTCGAGGAGAAATCCGATGGCGCCATCGAGGTCGAGGTCTTCTATGCCGAAGAACTTGGATCGGAACGCGAGATGGCCGAGATGACCCGCGCTGGCGGGCTCGAAATGGTGCTGAGCGGCCTGCCCGGCACCGGCGCCTTCGTGCCGCAGATCGAGGTGATGGAGGCCTTCTACACCTATGACTCCGTCGAAGAGCTGGCCGAAGTCGTGCGGGCCATCGAATCCGACCTGAACGTGTTCATGGAACCGCAGGGCTTCCACCTTGTCGGCACCATGTATCAGGGCCCGCGCAACCTGCTGTCCACCAAGCCGGTCCGCAGCTTCGAGGACATGCAGGGCCTGAAGCTGCGCATCCCGCAGACCCCGCTGTTTGTGGCGCTGGCGCAGTCCTGGAACGCCACGCCGACGGCGATCAGCCTTGGCGAGGTCTATACCTCGCTTGAATCCGGCGTGATCGACGCGGTCGAGGGGACATCGGAAACCATCGTCTCCAGCAAGTTCTATGAGAATGCTGGTTATCTGACGCTGACGCAGCACAATTACTATCCGCAGCCGATGGTGGTGAACAAGTCGTGGTGGGACGGCCTGACCGATGACCAGCGCGAGGTCATCGAAACCTCGGCCAAGGAAGCGGGCGAATACCAGCTGTCGCTGCACAAGGCAGCCGATGACGCGGCACTGCAGACGATGCGCGATGCCGGGGTCGAGATCATCGAACTGGACACCGAACCGTTCCGCGAACCGGTGCTTGCCGCGATGGATGACTACATCAAGAGCAAGGGCGACGACGTCTACGCCGTGTATCAGAAGATGCTGGAGGTCTCGGCGGACTGAGCAGGTCATCAGGTGCGGATCCGGCGCGATTTTATCGGCATCGGATCCGCCCCCTGCTAGGCTGCGCGGGCTCACACTGCCCGCGCGCCGAATCATCTCCGACATCCCACAAGAGAGTCTGGCATGACCAAGATCTACATTCACCTGATCGAGGCGCTCATCATCCTTGGGCTTATCGTCATGGTCGCGCTGACCTTCACCTCGGCGATGATCCGGTTCGTGCCGGGCTTCGGCGGCATCTTCTGGGCCGAGGAGGTGACGCGCTATGTCAGCATCTGGATGGTGTTTCTGGCCGCCGGGCTGGGCGTCCGCAGGGGCATCCATCTCAGCGCCGACATGATCGCCATGGCCGCGCCCGGAAGCGTGCGGCGCGGGATGTTCCTGTTCGCCTATGCCCTGATGCTGGTCTTCGAGGGGGTGCTGCTGTGGTATGGAACCCAGCTTGCCATCTCGAACCACGCGCAGCAGTCGGCCTCGCTCCGGATGCCGATGAGCTATGCCTATGCGGCGATCCCGGCGGGCGCTGCGATCATGGTCTTTGAAACGCTGCGGCTGATCGTGCTGGAACTGACCGGCACCTCCACCGCCGCCTCGCTGGTCGACGACTGAGCGCCCTGCGCCGTCGCACCGCGACACCTTCTTTTCCCCTCTAGCCTGCGGATTGGTCCTTCATGGTCGGCATCCTGTTCACCTCGTTCTTGATCCTGCTCCTTCTTGGGGTGCCGATCGCCTTCGCGATCGGTCTGGGGGCGCTGGTCCCGATCGTGCTTCAGGGAAACCTGCCGCTCAGCATCGTCGTCAGCCGCATGTTCGGGGGCATCGACTCCTTTCCGCTGATGGCGATCCCGTTCTTCGTGCTGACCGGCACGCTGGCGGGCGCCTGCAACCTGACGGACCGGATCGCGGCGCTGGCCGGCTTCATGGTCGGGCGGATGCGGGCGGGGCTCGCCCATGTGAACATCGTCGCCTCCATGCTCTTTGGTGGCGTCACCGGCTCTGCGGTCGCGGATGCGGCGGCGACCGGGTCCATGATGATCCCCGCGATGAAATCGCAGGGCTATCCGGCGGGCTATTCGGCGGCGGTAACGGCAGCCTCCTCGGTGATCGGGTCGATCATCCCGCCGAGCACGCTGATGATCGTCTACGGCTTCCTCACCGGGGTGTCGACGGGGCGGCTGTTCCTTGGCGGCGTGATCCCCGGCATCCTTGTCGGTCTGGCGCTGATGCTGGTCGCGCATATTCAGGCGGTGCGGCTTGGCATCGGGCATGACCATGACGACCGTCCGCGCACCTTCGCCACCTTCTGGTCCATCGCCAAGGACTCCGGCCCCGCCATGCTGGTGCCCGTCGTCATCATCGGCGGCATCGTCGGCGGCTTCTTCACCCCGACCGAGGCGGGCGTGGTCGCCGTTGTCACCATCCTGCTGATCGGGGCGCTGATCTACCGCAGCTTCACATGGGCCTCGCTGCGCGAAGCCTTCCTCAGCGCCGGTTACACCACCGCCATGGTGATGATGATCCTTGCGGCCTCGACGGTGTTTGCGAACCTGCTGACGCGCGCCCGGTTCCAGAGCACCCTGATCGACCTGCTGTCAGCGGTCAGCCCGATCGCCGAAGTGCAGATGCTGCTGATCATTCTGGCGCTGCTGTTCCTGACGCTGTTCATCGATGCCACCGCCGTGCTGATCATGTTCGCAGCCCCCCTCGCCGCCGTCTGCGCCACGCTGGGTTATGATCCGGTGCATTCCGGCATCGTCATCGTCGTCACCTGCCTGATCGGCGGGGTGACGCCTCCGGTCGGCACGCTGCTGTTCATCGCGGCGGGCATCGCGCGGATCTCCATCGGCGAGGCGTCGCGCGCCATCCTGCCATTCGTGCTGGCACTTCTGGCGGTCAACGTGCTCATCATGCTGATCCCGTTCCTCGTGACATGGCTGCCGCGGCTCGCCTTTGGCTGAGCCCGACAGCGCAGCCCCCAATCCCGAGAAGGACCACTGACATGACGTTAAAAATCGGGGTATGCGGCACCGCCTTCTGGGCCGAACATGTCCACCTGCCCGGGCTGGCGGCCCCCGATGGCATCGAGCTTGTCGGGCTCTGGGGGCGCAGCCCCGAGCCTGCGGCGCGTCTTGCAGACAAGACGGGCGTCACCGCCTTTCCCTCGTTCGAGGCGCTGCTCGACACTGTCGACGCGCTGAGCTTTGCCGTCCCGCCCGAGGTCCAGTCCCGTCTCGCCCCCTTGGCCATCGCGCGGGGGCGGCATGTGATCCTTGAAAAACCTCTGGGCGACAGCATCGACAGCGCGCTGGCGATCCGGCGGGCCATCACTGCGGCGGGGGTCACCGGCCTGTGCTTCCTGACCCGCATGTTCGTGCCCGAAATCGCCGCCTTTCTCGGCCGGGCCCGCGCGCTTGACGCGCGCGAGGGCCGGGCCGAATTCCGCTCCAACGCGCTTGGCGCCGGGCCCTATGCCGCCTCGCCATGGCGGCAGGCGCAGTATGGCGCGCTGCACGATGCCGCGCCGCACGGGATGTCGGTGCTGGTCTCGGCGCTTGGGCCCGTGCGCGAAGTAGCGGGGCGCACGGAGCCGGACGGCGCCTTCACGCTGTCCTTCCGTCACGAGGGCGGGCAAAGCTCCACGCTGCTGCTGAACCTCAGGGATGCCTCGGTGCAGCTTGCCGAAAGCTATCAGTTCCGCAATGGCACCAGCGTCGATCTGCCGGGCCTCAGCTATGACCGCAAGGCGACCTTTGCCCGTGCCGCCGCAACGCTGCGCGACACCGTGGCGGGGCGCCCCGATGCCGGGGACACCCAGCTTGATCTGGCGTTGCATCTGGTTTGCGTCGCGGCTGCGGCGCAGCAGAGCCTTGAATCCGGCGGAGATTTTGTGCCGGTCGCCACGCCGCAGCCGTAGGCGGCGCAAACGCCCAGTCCTGAAAGGAAACTGACATGAACGAGCCGCAACATGGCCGGGCGCTGGCGCGCGCGGCGGTCGACTGGCGCCGCCGCGAGATCCCCGAAGAGGTCGCGCTGAAGACGCGGCTGCACATTCTCGACACGCTGGCGGCCATCGTCTCCGGCTCGGCGCTCGAAGCCGGGCGGGCTGGGCAGAGCTATGTGCGCGGACTGGGCGGCCCCGGGATCGCGACGGTGCTGGGCAGCGGCGACAGGGTGCCGCTGATCGAGGCGGCGCTGGCCAATGGCATGGCCGCCCATGCCGATGAATCCGACGATTCCCACGAAACCAGCCAGACCCATCCGGGCTGCGGGGTGGTTCCGGCGGCGCTGGCCGTAGCCGAGGCGACCGGGGCCAGCGGCGATGCGTTCATCCGCGCCGTCAGTCTGGGATACGAAATGAGCATCCGCTTTGGCGAAGCGATGGCGCCCGGGCTCAGCTTTGCGCGCTCGTCCCTGTCCTGCCATGCGTATGGGCCATTATTCGGCGCAGGGTTTGCCGCAGGCAGCCTGATGGAGTTTGACGAGACGCAGTTCCTGATCCTGCTCAACTATCTTGCACAGGAAGCCTCTGGCCTGACGACATGGCGGCTGGACCGTGCGCATACGCTGAAAAGCTATGTCTTTGCGGGCATGCCTGCCAGCAATGCCGTCAAGGTGGCGGCGCTCGTGCGGTCGGGCTTCACCGGCAGCGGCGATGTTCTTGACCCCGGCAACCGCAATTTCTTTGACGCGATGCCCTCCGGCATGGCGCCAGAGGCGCTGCAGCGCGGGCTTGGGCAGGTGTTCCGCATTCTGGAAACCGACATCAAGAAATACAGCGTCGGCTTTCCGATCGCCGCGCCGATTTCGGCGCTGGAAGAGATCATCGCCCGGCATGCCCCAGACCCCGAGGAGATCCGGCAGATCCGCATCCGCTACGATCCGGACTGGTACAAGGTCATCGGCGATGAAAACGGCATGCCCGACCTCAACCTGCGCTACTGCATGGCGGTGACGCTGCTGGACGGCGGCCTGAGCTTCGCCGCCTCCCATGACGAGGCGCGGATGCAGGAAGACGCGGTGCAGCGTCTGGGGCAGCGCATCGATTTCCTGCCCTCCGAGCCCGGGCAGGACCGGTTCGAAGCGCGGATCGAGATCGAGACGCCACAGGGCACCCATGCCGCCCGCCAAGGGCTGCACGTGGCGGGCCGCAAGGAAAACCCCATGCGCCCCGACCAGATCGAGGCCAAGGCGGCAGAGCTTTTTGCCATGGTGCTGTCGGCGGACGAAGCCCGCCAGTTGGTGACCCTGTGCCGCGACCTGTCACAGGCGCAGAACCTTGGCCCCCTGATCGCGGCGACGGTGCCCGCCGCTCAGCCCTAAGGGCCTGCGGGCGGGGCTGCGGTGGAGTTGCGGATGACAAGCTGCGCCTCCAGCCGCAGCGGCAGCTCGGCCTCGCCGCCATCCAGCACGAAGATGACATGTTCGGCGATGGTGCGGCCCATTTCCGCCGCGGGCACATGCACGGTCGTCAGCGGCGGGTCCATATGCGAGGCCAGTTCGTTGTCATCAAAGCCCGAGATGCTCAGATCGCCCGGCACCGACAGGCCCGCCGCCTTGGCCTCGATCACCGCGCCCGTGGCCAGATAATCGTTGGTGCAGATGATCGCGGTGGGCCGCACGTCTTCTTCAAGGATGGCCTGCATCCCCTGCCGACCGCAGGCGATCGTCCAGTTCGGGACAACCTTGAAATGCTGCGGGCGCACCGCAATCCCTTCGGCAGCCAGCGTGTCGCGGATGGCATCGATGCGCAGGCGGATACGGTCGTTATGGTCGTGATTGGCGGCGATGATCCCGAAGGAGCGGTGCCCGAGCCCCAGCAGATAGCTCACCATCTTGCGCATCTCGTCATGATTGTCGATGCCGATGCAGTTGGTGTGCCCATAGGCCCCGGTCGTATAGGCGATGACGTAGAAGATCTTGCGCTGCTCCAGCAGGGCGTAAAGCTCGGGCGGGTGATCCTCCCCCATCAGCACCATACATTCCACGCCGTTCTGGATCATCTTCGACAGCTGCACGGTGGTGCGCTCGCGCGAGGCGTCGGGCCGCCCGAGCAGCAGCGTATAGCCCGCATTTCCAAGCGTCTGCTGCAGCGATTCCAGCATGGTGGCGATGGTCTGGTGCCCCAGCGTCGGGATCAGCGCGCCCACCGTGCGCGTGCGCAGGCTGGCCAGCGCCTGCGCGGCGCCATGCGGAATCCAGCCCAGCTCGGCAATCGCTTTCTCCACCCGGAGCCGCGTCTTGGCCGACACCGCCTCGGGGGAATTGATGACCCGAGACGCGGTGGCGGTCGACACTTTGGCAAGGCGCGCGACATCCTCAAGCTTGACCGAAGACTGGACGGACCGCCGCACACGCGACCGTTTCGGGGCTGGGCTGCCATCGCTCATCACTGCTCTCCAAGTGTCATGGTTCAGCCCTTTTACCGGCAAAGGCGGGGATGCGGAAGAATCCGATCACCCCCCGCCGGGATCGTGCCGGGATCCGGAGCGCTGCAGAAGGCCATAGGCAGATGATCCGACATCGGGCAAACTCCACACCGTGGGACGGTCCTCGCGCCTTGGGTCAAAATACCCGCGATACCCGATGGACATGCAGGGATGAGTATCATAACGTGGCCCAAATTGTAAGCGCTTACTTAGGCGCCTGACCCAATGGGACCAGTGACATGAGCGACAGACCCAGAGGCATGCGAAAAGGGTTGGCGGGCTACGGCGACGCCGGTTTTTCGCTTTTCCTGCGCAAGGCCTTCATCAAGGCGATGGGATATTCCGATGACGCGCTCGACCGGCCGATCATCGGGATCACCAACACCTTTTCCGGCTTCAATGCCTGCCACCGCAACGTGCCGGACATGATCGAGGCGATCAAACGCGGCGTGATGCTGGCCGGGGGGCTGCCGGTCGAGTTTCCGGTCATTTCCATGCACGAGGCCTTCACCCACCCCACCAGCATGTATGTGCGCAACCTGATGGCCATGGATGTGGAGGAGATGATCCGCGCCCAGCCCATGGATGCGGTGGTGCTGATCGGCGGCTGCGACAAGACCGTGCCTGCCCTGCTGATGGGGGCGGCCAGCGCCGACGTGCCCGCGATCCTGACCGTGACCGGCCCGATGATCACCGGCAGCCACAAGGGCGAACGTCTGGGTGCCTGCACCGACTGCCGCAGGCTCTGGGGTCAGCATCGCGCGGGTGAAATCGATGCCGCCGAGATCGAGGAGATCAGCGGCAAGCTTGCACCGGGGCCCGGCACCTGCATGGTGATGGGCACCGCCAGCACCATGGCGCTGGTCAGCGAGGCCATGGGCATGATGCTGCCGGGCGGCGCCACGATCCCCGCCGTTCACGCCGACCGGATGCGCCATGCCGAGGCGACCGGCGCGCGGGCCGTGGCCATCGCCGCCGAGGATCTGCGCCCGCGCCAGATCATGACCGAAGCCTCGATGCGCAACGCGCTGCGGGTGCTGCAGGCGGTGGGGGGCTCGACCAATGGCGTCGTGCATCTGGCAGCCATCGCGGGGCGGCTTGGCTTTGACCTCGATCTGGAGGATCTGGACCGTCTGGGGGCGGAAACCCCCGTGCTTGTCGATCTGAAACCGTCCGGCCAGCATTACATGGAGGATCTGTTCCGGGCGGGCGGGCTTGTCACCGTCCTGCGCGAGATCGTCGACCTGATCGCGCGCGACTGCCTGACCGTGACCGGTCGCAGCCTTGGCGCGGAAATCGACGCGCAGCCCGCGTCCTGGTCGCAGGACACGGTGCGCCCGCTGTCCGACCCGATCCATTCCGGCGGCGGCATCCGCCTGCTGCGCGGCAATCTTGCCCCCAATGGCGCGATCATCAAACAGGCCGCAGCCACCCCTGCCCTGCTGCGCCATACCGGACGGGCGGTGGTCTTCACCTCGCTTGCGGACATGGCCGAACGTCTGGACGATCCCGATCTGGACGTGACCGCCGACGACGTGCTTGTGCTGCAGAACGCAGGGCCAAAGGGCGCGCCGGGCATGCCCGAGGCGGGATATATCCCGATCCCGCGCAAGCTCGCAGCGCAGGGCGTGCGCGACATGGTGCGGCTGTCCGATGCCCGGATGAGCGGCACCGCCTTCGGGGCCATCGTGCTGCACATCTCGCCCGAGGCGGCGGCGGGCGGCCCGCTGGGTCTGGTGCGCGATGGCGACCGGATCGCGCTGGATGTGGAGGCCGGAACCCTGTCCCTGCTTGTCGAGGAGGAGGAGCTGCGCACACGGCGCAAAAACTGGACCCCGCCCGCGCATGTCCATGCCGAACGCGGCTATGCGAAGCTTTATTTCGACGAGGTGCTTCAGGCCGAGGATGGCTGCGATTTCAACTTCCTGCGTGCCGTGCCGCGCAAGCCCGAGGCCTGAGGGACCGGGATGGCCGCCGCATTCCCGACCCTGCGCCCCGCGTGCCGCGACCGTGCCCAACCGGCGCGGCCGCTGCCCCGTCAGACCCTGCTTTGCGGGGTCCGGTTTGATCGTTATGAAAGCGCTTCCAGAAAGGCAAGGCCCCGCGTGAAGGACAGAGCACATGACATCTGAGCCCGCCATGGCAAAGCCCCGGCTGCGGGTCGGGATCGTCGGATGCGGCTGGGTCGCGGGCAGCCAGATGACGCGCGGCTTTGACCTGCTGACTGACCGGTTCGAGGTGATCGCCTGCTGCGATTCCCAAGAGGGCCGCGCCAAAGACTTCGCCGCACGCCATGACATCGCCACAGCAACCGCCGGTTTTGACGAGATGCTGCGCGATGACCGGATCGACGTGCTCAGCATCTGCACCCCGCCCTCGCTGCATCATGGCATGACTCTCGCCGGGCTCGCGGCGGGCAAGCATGTGATCTGCGAAAAACCCTTTACCAGCTCGCTGCGCCTGATGGACGAGGTGATCGCGGCGGAGGCAGAGGCCGCCACCCGCGTCATGCCGATCTTTCAGTATCGTTTCGCCGACGGCATCACGCGGGTGCGCCATCTGATCCGGTCCGGACTGGGCGGGCGGACCTATCTGTCTTCGGTCGAAACGGCATGGCAGCGCGGCGCCGAGTATTACGCCGTTCCATGGCGCGGCAAGTTCGCGACCGAACTGGGCGGCGTGCTGCTGACACAGGCGATCCACATCCACGATCTGTTCATGTGGCTGATGGGCGACGTGGCCGAGGTGCAGGGGTTCAAGACCACCCGCGTCAACCCGATCGAGGTTGAAGATTGCGCCGTGGCAAGCCTGCGCATGGCCGACGGATCCCTTGCCGCGCTGGCCGCCACGCTGGGATCGGCCCGTCCCGCCACGCGGCTGCGGCTCTGTTTCGAGCATTTCGTCATCGAACGGCAGTGCTACGGTGCAGAGGCGCCGCGACCCGGGGACGATCCGTGGCTCGTGACCGCCCGCACGCCCGAGCTTCAGCCCGAAATCGACCGCGTGCTGAGCGAGGCGCCACTTGGCCTTCCCGATTTTGCGGGCCAGTTTGCCGATTTTGCCGAAGCGCTGGAACAGGACCGCCCGTTTACCGTCACGCTGGACGACGCGCGCCGCTCGCTCGACCTGATCACCGCGCTGTTCCATTCGGCGGAAACCGGAGACAGGGTACATCTGCCGATCGGTCAGGATCACGTCAGATACGGGGGCTGGGTCGATGGCGCCGCATGACATGACCCCCGGTCCGGAGGATACGGTCCATGAGATCCTCATCGTCGGCGGCGGAACGGCGGGCTGCGTGCTGGCCAACCGCCTCTCCGCCGATCCGAAGCTGAAGGTGCTGGTGATCGAGGCGGGCGAGGACACGCCGCCCGGACGGGTGCAGCCGCCCATCCTCGACAGTTTTGCCGGGCTTGCCTATCTCAATTCCCGTTTTCTCTGGAACGACCTCAAGGCCTCGACCGATGTCGGCGGCAGTGCTCCGAGCGCGCCGCCCGCCCGGCTGCGCAAATATGAACAGGCGCGGGTGCTGGGCGGCGGATCGGCCATCAACGGCCAGCTCGCCAATCGCGGCGCCCCGCATGATTACGACGAATGGCAGGCTCTGGGGGCCAGCGGCTGGTCCTGGGACACGGTGCTGCCCTATTTCCGCAAGCTCGAACGCGACGTGGATTTTGACGGGCCGCTGCACGGGCAGGACGGACCCATTCCCATTTCGCGCATCGGCGAGGATCTGTGGCCCCGCCACGCGCGGGCCATGGCGCGCGCCTTCGCGCAGGCGGGGTTCGATGCCGTCGACGACCAGAACGGCGACTTTGTCGACGGCTATTTCCCGGTCGCCATCTCCAACCTTTATGACCGGCGGGTGTCGACCGCCATCGGCTATCTGGGATACCGGGTGCGCGCCCGACCCAACCTGACCCTGAAGACCGACACCCATGTCACCCGGCTGCTGATTCAGGGCCGGCGCTGCATCGGCGTGATGGCGCAGGGGCCCGACGGCATCGAACGGCGGCATCTGGCGCAGGAGGTCATCCTTGCCAGCGGCGCGCTGCATTCGCCCGCGCATCTGCTGCGCGCCGGGATCGGACCCGCCGAAGACCTGCGCCGCCTCGGGATCGAGGTGGTGGCGGACCGTCCCGGCGTGGGTCGGCGGCTGATGGACCACCCGTCGGTCGCCGTCGCAAGCTTCATCGCGCCCGAGGCCCGCATCAACGGCGTCACCCGCCGCCACCTGATGCTGGGGCTGCGGTTTTCCTCTGGCATGGGCGATGCGCCGCAGGGCGACATGGCGGCCTCCATCGCCTCCAAATCGGCATGGCACGATGTGGGCAGCCAGCTTGCCACCGTGAACATCTGGGTCAACAAGACCTATTCCGAAAGCGGGTCGGTCAGCCTGCGCGATGCCGACTGGCGCAGCGAGCCGCGGGTCGATTTCGACCTGATGTCGGACCGGCGCGATCTGGACCGGATGAAAGCCGCCTATCGCCGCCTTGCCGCCATCGTGCTCAGCGACGAGATGCAGGGCGTGGTCAGCGACACCTTCCCCGCCTCCTACAGCGACAAGGTGCGGCAGGTGGCGGCGCTGACGCTGCGCAACAAGGTGCTGACCGGGCTTCTGGCGCGGCTGCTGGACGGTCCCGCGCCGCTGCGCCGCCTGCTGTTCCGCGCCCTCATCGTCGAAGGCGACCCGATCGACGTGCTGATGGCCGATGATGCCGCGCTCGAACGCTTCATCCGGCGCGCGGCGGTGGGGGTCTGGCATGCCTCCTGCTCCTGCCGCATGGGGGCCGAAGACGATCCGCTGGCCGTCACGGCGCCCGACGGGCGGGTCTATGGCGTGGATGGCCTGCGGGTCGTGGATGCCTCGATCTTTCCGATGATCCCCAGCGGCAACACCAACCTTCCCACCATCATGGTCGCCGAGCGCATCAGCGACCTCATTCTGGCCGCACGCCGCGCGTGACCGGCTGGACCGAGCCCCGACCCCGAAAGGATCCGGCATGGAACATTCGACAGGCCCCGGCCCCCTGAAACTTCCGCAGGCACCGCGCGAATATGCGGCGCTGATCGACGGCGCGTTCATCCCCGCCTCCGACCGCGAGACGATCGCGCGCGACAATCCCGCCCATAACCACCCGGTCAGCCTTTATCCCAAGGCCACGCAGGAGGATCTGCGCCGCGCCCTGTCCGCCGCGCGCCGCTCCTTTGATGCGGGGGTCTGGGCCGGGCGCTCCGGCGCCGACCGCGCCCGCATCCTGCTGCGCGTGGCCGACCTGATCGAACGGCACCGCACGGAACTGCGCGAGATCGAATGTCTGGAGGTCGGCAAGCCCATCGGCCTTGTCGACCGCGAGATCGGCGGCGCCATCGCGCATTGGGAATACGCCGCCACCATGGCCCGCCACTGCTACGGCGACAGCTACGACACCTTCGGCGACCAGTCGCTGGGCTTCGTCATGCGCTATCCGGTGGGCGTGGTCAGCATGATCACCCCGTGGAACTATCCGCTGATGATCAACAGCCAGAAACTGCCCTTCGCGCTGGCGGTCGGCTGTTCGGCGGTGGTCAAACCCAGCGAACTGACCTCCGGCTCGGCGCTGCGGCTTGGCGAGCTGCTGATGGAGGCGGGCCTGCCTGCGGGCGTGGTCAACATCATCGCCGGAACCGGGCTCGATCTTGGCGAGGGGCTCTGCACCGCGCCCGAGGTCGACATGGTCTCCTTCACCGGCTCGACCGCCGTGGGGCGCAAGATCGCGGCTCTGGCGGGGCAGCATCTGAAAAAGGTCTCGCTCGAACTGGGCGGGAAAAGCGCGCAGATCGTCTGTGCCGATGCCGATCTGGCCACGGCAGCGGAAAAGGTCGCCCTTGGCGCGACGCGAAATGCCGGGCAGGCCTGCGTCGGCGGCACCCGCCTTCTGGTGGAACGCCTCATTGCGGAAAGCTTCCTGCAGCAGGTCAAGGATCACATGGCCACGCTGAGGATCGGCGATCCGCTGGATGCCGAGACAACGATGGGACCGCTGGTCAGCGCGACGCAGAAAGCCCGGGTCGAGGAGTATCTTGCCGCAGGCGACCGCGACGGCGCGCAGCGCTGGACCCTCGAGACGCCCGGCCTGTCCCTGCCGGGGCATTTCGTGGCGCCCACCATCTTCACCGGGGTCGATAGCGCCATGAGCATCGCGCAGGAGGAAATCTTTGGTCCGGTGCTCTGTGTGCAGCCCTTTGACGGCTTTCACGATGCGGTCGCGCTGGCCAACAGCACGCGTTACGGTCTGGCCGCCGGGATCTGGACCCGCGACATCAGCAAGGCGATGCAGTTCGCCCGCCATGTCGCTGCGGGCAATATCGAGGTGAACACCTTCCTTGCAGGGGTGCCGGAACTGCCCATCGTCGGCCATCGCGACAGCGGGCTTGGATCCGAACGGGGGCGCAACGCGGTGCAGGAATTCACGGAACTCAAGACCTTCAAGCTGCAGCTGGACCCGGTCTGACCCGCCCTTGCCCCGCGCCGGACCTCTGGCGCGGGATCATTGACGGAGACTTGCCATGACGCTGGCCCATATCACCGCCGACAGCACCGATGCGCAGATCTTTCACGCGCTCTCGCCCGCCGTGCCGCCCGCGCAACAGAGCGGGTGCGCGCCCATGCACGGCGGCACGGCTGGGCGCTGACCGAGATTGATGCCGGAGAATTTTCGGACCCGCGCTATCTGCGCAACCCGCTGAACCGCTGCTATTTCTGCAAGAGCACTCTTTATGACCGCATCGCCGGGCTGACCGACCGCAGCATCGCCTCTGGCGCCAATCCGGATGATCTGGGCGATGTCCGCCCCGGGCTTCTGGCGGCGGGGGAGCGGCAGGTGATCTGCAAATTGCCAACGAGATGGAAGAGGCGCTGAGCAGGCTGGCGCCCCGCCTGCAGACCCTGCGCTGCCGGATCCTGAAGACAGGCGTGGGGATCGAGATCGACGATCTGTCAGACCCGGCGCTGCCGCAGATCCGCGCCCTTGCCGCCGCGAGGGCGGCAGCGGCGGGGCGCCGCTTTGCCGGGGTTTCCCGCGACCGCCGCGGCGCCGCCTTTGTCTCGCCTAGCGCCCCCTGAAGACGGGCGCGCGCTTTTCGGTGAAGGCGGTCATGCCCTCCTGCCGGTCTTCGGTCATGCTGTTGCGCCAGATGGCGTCGCGTTCAAAGGCGATGCCGTTCTGCAGCGTGGCGCCAACCGCGGTGCGGATGCAGGCCTTGGTATATCGCACGGCAACAGGCGCGCGGGCGGCGATCACCTCCGCAATCTCGATGGCGCGGGCGAGCGTTGCCTCGGGCTTGCAGATCTCGACGACCAGACCCAGCTGATGGGCGCGCTGCACGTCGATCGGATCGCCGGTGAACAGCATGTAGGACGCCACGTTCTGCCCGATCTTGCGCGGCAGCCGCTGCGTGCCGCCATCGCCCGCCATGCCCCCGATCTTGACCTCGGGCTGGCCGAACTGGGCCGTCTCTCCCGCGATGATGAAATCGCAGACCATCGCCAGTTCCGACCCGGCGCCAAAGGCGATGCCGTTGACGGCGGCGATCATCGGCGTGTCGCAGGTTTCCATCGCGCGCCACGCCGCAACCCGCCGGGGGTTGTTCGAGGTGGCGGGCGGGCCAAAGGTCACCATCTCCTTGATGTCCGCGCCTGCCGCAAAGATCGTGTCGGTGCCGGTCAGCACGATGCAGCGCACATCGTCGTCGCGGTCCAGATCCACGATCAGCCGCCCCAGCTCGATCACCATCGAGCTGTGCAGCGCGTTCTTCTTTTCGGGGCGCGTGATGCGGATCACCGCCACATGCGCGGCGGGCCGTTCCAGCACGATCTTGTCGCTATGGTCTTCCGGGGTCATGACAGTCTCCTCGTTCGGCAATGGGGGTGTCCGGTGTCAGCCCTGCGGCAGGTAGCGGGCCTGATCGAGCCCGTGCCGCGCGAAGAGCGCGTCAATCCCGCGGCGGTCGGCGTCCGAGATGCGGGTCTGCGGCGCGCGGGTGGCATCGCAGGGGATGACCCCCTGCTTCATCAGCACGTATTTCATGCGGGGGCGATAATCGCGCAGCGGGTTCGACCAGCACAGGCGCGCGATCGGCCCCAGTTCGTTCCAGATTTCATAGGCTTCGGTGGCCTTGCCCGCAGCGGCGAACTGCTGCATCCGGACGAGTTCGGCGGTGAAGGCCCCCGCCAGTCCGATCAGCGCGCCTTCGCAGCCCATCAGCATCGCCTCCAGCACGAACGTGTCGTTGCCGGTCAGCACCGCCACGCGGCCTTCGGTCTCGCGCGCCTCTTCGACGATCTCCCATGTCCGGTCGATGTCAAAGGCGGCGTCCTTGATCGCCACCACCCCGCCCAGATCGGCCAGCGCCCGGATCGTGCCGACAGGGTAGCCGGCATTGGCGGTCTGAAAGGCGATGATCGGCACATCAACCGCCTCGACCACGGCGGCGTGGTACTCCGCCACCACCGAAACCGGCAGCGGCTTCGACATGAAGGTGGGCAGCGGCGGAAAGACCACCAGCCCCTCGGCCCCCGCATCGACCAGCCTGCGCGCATGGTCGACCGCCCCGGCGGTGTGCCCGGCGATCAGCCCCGACACCAGCGGCACCTGCCCCGCCAGAACCTTGCGGCTGCGCTGCAGCGTCTCGACCTGTTCGGCATGCGACATCGCGGTGGCTTCGGCGGCGGCCATGTTCAGGGCCAGCGCGCTGATGCCAGACCCCGCCATCTGCGCCACGTAGCGGTCAAGCGTCGTCCAGTCGATCGCGCCATTTTCCTGAAAGGGCATGATCGGGGCCGGAATCACTCCGGATTGCAGGGCATGTGTCATGGCAGGATCTCGTTTGCTTCCGGGCTGCGGGTTTCCTTGCTCTTGCCACAGACGGGTCGGAAAGGAAACTGTAAATGTAAGCCCTTACAAAATTTCAGGGCTTTTGATGTGGTTTTCCAGAACGGCGCAGAGTGGCTTATCAGCCAGAATATATGAAGTTATCTTAGGAAATATCGCGCACTAAGCGTCATCTCGGAAGATATGGGCGCGCGCGATCCCGACAGGCTGTCAAAAACGCCGCTTGTCAATGATAGCGCTTTCACCTAGCCTCGAGTCCAAAGAACGGATCAGACGGGAGGATCTTCGTGCAGGTCATAAGCAGTCAGCAGGCCGCAGAGCTTGTGCCGGATGGCGCCACGATCGCCGTCTCCGGCGGCGGATATCGCGTGGTTCCGGAATCGCTGATCACCGCCGTTGCAGACCGTTTTGCCGCACGCGGCACGCCCCGAGGCCTGACCGTCATCACGGTCGCGATGATCGAACGCGGGCGCGGCGGCAAGGGGGGTGCCTCCAGCGGGCTGAACCGGCTCGCGCGCGAAGGGCTGATGAAGCGCGTCATCACCTCCAGCTTCAGCCGTGCCTCGTCCAACGAACTGAACATGCTGATCGGCGCCAACAAGACCGAGGCCTACAACATCCCGATGGGCACGCTGGTGCAGCTGCTGCGGGCCACGTCCGCAGGGCGCAGGGGCTTTGCCACGCCGGTCGGGATCGGCACGTTCGTCGACCCCCGGCAGGGCGGCGGCAAGGTCAATGCCGCAACGCGGGAGGAGATCTGCCGCCTCACCTCGCTGGAGGGCGAGGAGATGATCTATTACCCGCGCCTGCCCGTCGATGTCGCGCTGATCAAGGCCAGCGCCGCCGATGCGCGCGGCAACCTTTACTATGACCGCGAAGCCTTCGACCACGGCACGATAGAACTTGCGCTCGCCGCGTTCCAGTCGGGCGGCAAGGTCATCGCCGAGGTCAACCGCCTTGTCGAGACCGGCGAGATCCACCCCCGGATGGGGCGCATTCCCGGGCGGCTGGTGCATGGCGTGGTGGTGCAGCCCGAGGACTGGGAAGATGAACAGGATCCGGTGCTGACCGGCGCCGCCCGCGCCGACCTGCCCGCACCTGCCGGTCGCAACCTGCCGCGCGACGTGATCGCCCGTATCGCGGTCAGCCGCCTGCCCAAGGGCGCGATGGTCAATCTGGGCGCGGGCCTGCCGATGTACGAGGTGCCGGAACAGGCCCGGGGCATGGGCCGCGACGACATCTATTTCACGGTGGAACAGGGGCCGTTCGGCGGCTGGCCCAAGGTCGGCGGCGTGTCGCGCAACCCGGAAATCATCCTCGACCAGAACGAGGTGTTCCAGTTCTACGAAGGCGGCGGACCGGACGTGTCGATCCTGTCCTTCGGCGAGGTCGACGCGCAGGGCAACATCAATGTCAGCCGCTTTTCCGGAATGCTTCCCGGCTGCGGCGGCTTCGTCAACATCGTGCACGGGGTCCGCACCCTGATGTTCTGCGGCACGCTGACCACCGGCGGGCTGGAGGAATCCCACGGCCCTGACGGGCTGCACATCACGACCGAGGGCCGCATCCGCCGCTTCGTCGAGGCGGTCGAACAGATCACCTTCAACGCGCAGCGCGGCATCGCCGAGGGCAAGCAGGCCAGCATCATCACCGATCGCGGCATTTTCGACGTGCGGCCGGGCGGGCTCTGCCTGACCCAGATCGTGCCGGGGGTCGATCTGCGCCGCGATCTGCTTGACCGGATCCCGTTCCGGGTCGAGGTGGCCGCCGATCTCGCCACCCTTCCCGCCGAGCTTCTGACCCCGTCCTGGACCAGCCCCGCATGAGCCCCGGCGGCGATCTTCCACGGGGCGCCCGGCCATGACCGGCGCGCGCGGCATCGGGGCAGGAGGCTGGTCGCGCGCCGTCGCGGCCACGATGGCCGCCCTGCTGGCCGTGCTGATCGTCGCCCCGGTCGGTGCGATCTTCCTGTCCAGCTTTTATGACGGCGGGCCGTCGCTGTCGGCCTATGCCGATTTCCTGACCGACCGCCGGATGCTGGCCGCCACGCTCAACAGTCTGGCCGTGGCCACGGGGATTGCCGCACTCAGCGTCCTTGTCGGCGTGCCGCTGGCCTTCGGCGTGGCCCGGACGCGGATGTGGTTCCGGGGGCTGGTCTCCGCCGCGATGATCCTGTCGCTGATCAGCCCGGAATTCCTGCTGGCGATGGGCTACATCCTGATGGCGGGACCGAATGCCGGTTACGCCAATCAGGCGCTGCGCGCGGTCTTTGACCTTTCGGCGACCAGCGGGCCGTTCGACATCTTCTCGCTGTGGGGGCTGATCTTTACCGCCCTGCCCAATGGCGTCGCCTTCGTCTTTCTTGCGCTGGTTCCGGCACTGGCGAACATGGATCCGGCGCTGGAAGACGCGGCTCGGCTCAAGGGCGCAAGCCCGCTCAGGGCGGTGATCGACGTGACCCTGCCGCTGATGCGCCCGGCGATCCTTGCGGGCGCGCTGCTGGCCTTCGCCACCTCGCTCGCGATGTATGGCGCGCCGGAAATGCTGGGCATCGACGTGCTGACCGTCGCCATCCGGGAGGCGCTGCTTGGCCTCGAATTCTCCACCGCCTCCGTCGCCTCGGTGACGCTGGTGGCGCTGTCGGCGCTGGCGCTTGGCCTGCAGCGCGCGCTGCTGCGCCATGGCGACCGCTACCGCGTGCTGGGGGGCAAGGCCTTCGCGGCGCGGCGACTTGATCTGGGGGCGGCCACGCATCTGCTCAGCGCGCTGGCCTTTCTTTACGTGATGGTGGCGCTGATCCTGCCCTATGGCACGATGATCGCGGTCAGCGCGATGAAAAGCATCGGCAACGGCTTCAGCGCTGGCAACTGGACCCTGCAGAACTTCGTGGTGGTGCTGGGCGATCCGTCGATCCGGCAGGCGGTCTGGCTCAGCTTCTGGCTGGCGGCAGTCACCGCGACGGTGGTGATCGTGATCGGGGTGCTGACCGCCTATGTCATCCTGCGCACCCGGCTGCGCGCGCGCAGCCTGCTGGATTACGCCTCGATCCTGCCCTTGGCCGTGCCGGGCACCGCGATCGGCTTTGCGCTGATCGTCATCTACCTGAACTGGCCGGGCAACCTCACCGGCTTCTACGGCACTGCGATGATCCTGCTTGTCGCCTATCTCGCGCGGTTCATCCCCATCGGGGTGCGCAACGGGCAAAGCGGCCTGCTGCAGATCGCGCCCGAACTGGAAGAAGCGGCGCGGGTGTCCGGATCGACGGAATTTGGCGCGCTGATGCGCATCACCATCCCGCTCATGCTGCCGATGCTGGTCTATACATGGCTGCTGGTGTTCATCCTCGCGATCCCGGAACTCAGCGCCTCGATCATCCTGCGCGGCTTTGGCACCCAGACCGTCGCCACCTCGCTGCTCAGCGTGTGGAACGGCAATGGCGGGCTGGCGGTCGCCTGCGCCTATGGCGTCTGCATCTTCGCCGTGGTGTCGGCGCTGTTCCTGCTTGCCGCACTGGTCGGGCGCAGATCGCCCGCCATCCGCAAGAGCATCTTCGGAGGAGGCTGAAAAGCCAATAAAGGGAGGAAGACCTATGACCATGACCAGACCCGTGGCGCTTGCCATTGCCGGAGCCCTGATGGCCACGCAGGCCGCACAGGCACAGGACGGCGCATTAAGGATCTATTCGGCCTATCCGGACGAACACATGCAGGCCCTGATCGAAGGCTTCGGCAAGGCGCATCCCGATGTGGATGTGCAGGTGTCGGTCCAGCCCGGGGAACAGCTGCTGTCAACGCTGGAACTGGAACTGCGCGCCGGGCGGCCTCAGGCCGATCTGGTCGGCCTCAATCAGGCCTCGATCGCGGCGCTGCAGCAGGCCCATCAGGCCTTTGCCACCTACGCGCCTGCGGAGCTTGACGCGGTGCGCTCAGAAGTGCGCGATCCCTCCGGCACCTCGGTGCCTGCCTGCGTGAACCTCTATCTGCTGCAATACAACACCAACGCCATCTCCGAAGAGGACAGGCCCTCAAGCTGGAACGATCTTCTGGATCCGCGCTGGAAAAGCCAGATCGCGCTGGCTGATCCTGCCAGTTCGCAGTCGGTGCATTCCTTCATCTGGTTCATCTCCGAATACCTGCCAAGCCAGCAGGACGGCAGCTTCGGCTGGGAGTATTTCGAAAAGCTCGCGCAGAACGATCCCCGGCTTGAACGCTCGCATGGCACGATCCGCGACATGACCGCCAGCGGCGAGCGACCGCTGGCCGTGCAGCTTCTGGCCAATGGCCAGACCTCGGCCAATCGCGGCGATCCCACCAGCCTCGTCTGGCCCGAAGAGGGATCGCCGGGCGAGATCTCGTCCTTTGCGATGTTCGAAAACGCGGCGAACCCGGAAGCGGCGCGGGCATGGCTCGATTTCATCGTCTCCGCAGAGGCGCAGGCGATGATGCCGGCGGCCCTTGGCTGCGCGCCGGTGCGCAACGATGTCGATTACCGCTTCCCGGACGGCACGGCGGTTGGGGACGTGACCATCGTGCCCGTCGATGCGGACTTCATCGCCGCCGAGCGTGACAGCCAGATCGACAGGTTCAACGCCGCGTTCGGACGCTGAGCCTCATGACCGACCACGCCGCCCCCGGCCCCCGGCCCGGCAGCCCCCGACAGGCGCAGGATCTGCGCCTGTCGGACGTGCGCAAGTCCTACGGGGCCTTCACCGCCGTGCACGGGATCGACATCGACGTCGCGGCGGGCAGCCTCGTGTCGCTGATCGGGCCAAGCGGCTGCGGCAAGACCACCACGCTGCGCATGATCGCGGGGCTGGAGCCGCTCAGTTCGGGCCGCATCACCTCGGGCGCGGTGGTGCTGTCCGACGGGGCGCTGTCGGTGCCGCCGGAACGGCGCGACATGGGGATGGTGTTCCAGACCTATGCGCTCTGGCCGCATCTGCGCGTGGCCGACAATGTCGGCTACGGCCTGCGCCGCCGGGGCATGAACCGGACGGAGGTCGCCGAACGGGTGCGGCAGGTGCTGGCCATCGTCGGGATGGATCATCTGGCCGACCGGTATCCCGGCCAGCTTTCCGGCGGCCAGCAGCAGCGCGTTGCCCTCGCCCGTGCCGTCGCCTCGCAGCCGCGCATCCTGCTTTTCGACGAGCCGCTCAGCAACCTTGACGCGGTGCTGCGTGAACAGATGCGCTTTGAAATCCGCAGGCTGCAGCAGGAACTGGGCATCACCAGCGTCTATGTCACCCACAGTCAGGACGAGGCGCTGGCGCTGTCTGACCGCATCGTGGTGATGGAAAGCGGGCGGGTGGTGCAGTCCGGCACACCGACCGAGATTTATGACAGGCCGCGCAACGCCTTTGTCGCGGGATTTATCGGGCTTTCCAACATCCTCGACCTGTCCAGCGCCTCCCTGAATGGCGGCGTGCTGACCGGCAGTTATCACGGCACCCCGGTGATGGCGGCGGCAGGCGCGCTTGACCGCGCGGGCGGCGGGATGCGCCGGATTTCCGTCCGGCCCACCGACATCCGCATCGCAGGCCCCGACGCGCCCGCCAAGACCGGGGTCAACCGCCTGCCCGGCACCGTCGCCTCCACCGTCTTCACCGGCGGGCTTGTCGACACCTTCGTGGCCCCCGATGCCGATCCGCATGCCCTGATCCGCGTCCAGTCGGCGCCCCCGGCCCCTGCCGGTCAGGGCATGCGGGTCACACTTGAATTTGATCCGGCGCGCAGCGTCGCCCTGGAAGACTGACGGAGAAAGACATGACGATACGCGCGACACAAAGCTGGATCCTGCGCTTTCCCTCCAACCGGCTGGCCGCCGAACGCAGCGACGAATTCTTCGAGCTGATCGGCGTCACGGTCCGTGACGACAGCGGCGAAGAGGGCACCGGCTGGACCTTCACCTCCGACTATGGCGGCGGGGAAGCGGTGCGCGCGCTGCTCGACACCGTGCTGCTGGACCGTCTCATCGGGCGCGAGGCCGACGAGGTGGAGGTGCTCAATGACGAGCTGTTCCACCGCACCCATCGCCTTGGTCATGGCATCGCCTCCATGGCAATCTCGGCCATTGACGTGGCGCTGTGGGATCTGCGGGCGCGCCAGCGCGGCGTCTCGCTGGCCTTCATGCTGGGGCAGCGCCGCGCCAGCGTGCCCTCCTATGGCAGCGGCAAGGCCAGCCCCTCGCTGCCGCTCGACGATCTGGTGCGCAGTTCGGCAGAGTATGTCGCGGCGGGCTTCGACGCGGTGAAGATCCGCGTGGGCCGCCAGCCCGATCAGGACATCGCGCGCGTGCGCGCCGTGCGCGAGGCCATCGGCCCCGGCCCGCGTATCCTCTGCGATGCCAACGAACGGCTGTCGCTGCCCGCCGCGCTGTGGCTCGGGCGGCAGCTTGGCGATCTGGACATCTACTGGTTCGAGGAGCCGATCCTCTCTCAGGACATCGAAGGCTACCGGCGGCTGCGCGCGCAGCTGCCCATGGCCGTGGCCTCGGGCGAGCATTTCCATTCCCGCCGCGACTTTGCCCCCTTCGTGACGGCGGGCGCGCTGGACGTGCTGCAGCCGGATCTGTGCTTTGTCGGCGGCTTCACCGAGGCGCTCAAGATCGGCGAGATGGCGGACATGTTCGGCCTCGCCGTGGCGCCGCATTTCATGACCGTGCTGCACATCCATCTTGCGGCGGCGCTGCCGCGCGCGACCTATGTCGAATATTACCCCTTCATGGACGACCTGATGGAGCACGGGCTGGAGCTGCGCGATGGCCAGATCCTCGTGCCCGACCGCCCCGGCCATGGCGTGACCTTCACCCCCGCCGCTTGGGACAGATACCTCGTCCGCTGACCCCCCGATCCGGAGATTTCCTTATGGCCAAGACCCCCGTCCTGCATGTTCCCCTCATCACCCCGCTGGCCCCCGACGGCAGCCTCGACACAGGAGCCCTTGCGCGCCTCGCGCGGCAGGTGCTGGATGACGGCGCGGCAGGTGTCGTTCTGTTCGGCACGCTGGGGGAGGCGCAGTCCTTTTCCGCAGCCGAACGCAAGGCCGGACTTGATGCGCTGCTTTCAGGCGGCGTGGTGCCGGAGCGGATCATGGTCGGCATCGGTGCTGCGGCGCTGACAGACGTCACGGATCTGTCGCACCATGCCGCCGCCGCAGGCTGCCTGCGCCAGCTTCTGCTGCCGCCCTTCCTGTTCAAGGGCGTGTCCGAGGAAGGGCTGTTCCGCTTCATCGCCGCCGTGATCGAGGGGGCGAACGATGCGGGCCTGCGGCTCACGCTTTACGACATTCCGGGGCTTGTCGGCGTGCCGATCGCGCAGCCGGTGATCTTCCGGCTGATCGACCGTTTCGGCCCGGTCATCGCCGGGCTCAAGGACAGCGTGCCGGACTGGGCCCATGTCGAGGCGAGCCTGAAAAGCTTTCCCGATCTCGACATCTTCGTGGGCAACGAGATTTTCCTGCCGCAGGCGCTGGCACTTGGCGGGGCGGGCGCGATCTCGGGGCTGGGCAATCTCGCCACGGCAGAGATGGCGGCGCTGCTGCGGCCCGGTCTGGCAGAGGATGACCCGGATTTCGACGCGATGTGCGCGCTCTATCACCGGATCAGCCGCCATCCGGTTGTCCCCGCAGTCAAGGCGCTGACCGCGCGCGCCCGCAACGATGCGGCACTGGCCCATGTCCGCCCGCCGCTGGTCGGGTTCGATCTGGACGCCGCGCCCGACATCCTTGAGGCCGCCGAGGCGTTCCTGTCACGCCCGCTCCGCCAGCCCGGCTGAGCCGGGCGCGTCGGGCCGGTAACCCAGATGCAGCGAGATGGCCCGCGCGTGATGGCGCACCAGATCGGCATAAACCGCGATACGCTCCGGCGTGAACCGGTCGGCGCGGCCACTGACACTGATCGCGGCAAAGACGCGGCCGGACATGTCGCGGATCGGGGCGCCGACACAGCGCGTGCCGGTCTGCAGTTCCTCGTCATCCACCGCATAGCCCTGCCCCCGGATCGTCTCCAGCTCGGCCAGGAGCCGCGCCGGATCGGTGATCGTGTTCGGCGCGATGCGGGGCAGCCCCCGCGCAAGGAACCGCTCGATCGCAGCGCCGGACTGATAGGCCAGCGCCGCCTTGCCGGAGGCGGTGGCATGGCCGGGCGAAGATTCCAGCACGACCACGGTATTGACCCGCCCATCCCCCGGATCGGTGCGGTTGATGACGGTCGAATTCTGCCCGTCAAACACCGACAGATGCACCGTCTCGCCGCTGGCCCGCGTCAGGCTTTCGACCGAGGCGCTGGCCTCGCGGTGCAGATCCATATTGGCCAGAACCGTGGTGCCCAGTTCGAAAAGCTTCATGCCAAGCCGGTACTGGTCGCGGTCGCGGTCCTGATCGACCAGCCCCAGATCGCGCAGGGTGCGCAGGATGCGGTGCACCGTGCCGCGCGGAATGTCGGTGCGCGTGGCGATCTGCGCCGCCGTCAGCTTGCGGTCCAGCGTCGAAAAACAGTCAAGGATCGTCGCCGCCTTCACGAGGCTCTTGAGATTGTCCATCCGTCACATGCCGCCAAGGTCAGTCCCGCTCACAAGGTCACGTCCTTTCCGCCTTTGCAAGCCATGGGCCGGGCTTGGCGGCATGATCCGCATAACGATCATATTGACCACTATGTGAACAATGATACAAGAAGCACAGCGCCGCAGCCTGCCCGCGGCCAGACCCGGAGGAGGACTCATGCCCAGATTGCTGACCAAGGAAGACGTTGTCGGAATCTTTCCGCCCGTCGTATCGCCGTTCACCAAGGACGAAGAACTGGACCTTGACGCGCTCAGGCGCGAGGTGGAGTTCAACATCTCGCTGGGGGTCACGGGGATCTGCGTCGGCGGCTCGACCGGCGAAGGACACGCGCTCGATGCCGAGGATCTGGGCCATCTGGTCCGCACCGCGCAGGAAACCAGCGCCGGGCGGGTGCCGGTCATGGCCGGGATCATCACCACCTCGACCCGCGAAGCGGTGAAACGCGCCAAGGTCGCGCGGGACGCGGGCGCGCAATGCGTGATGGTGACGCCGCCGATCTACCAGATCTGTTCCGAAGATGGCGTCTATGACTTCTACGCGACGATCCACAAGGAATCCGGCCTGCCGACGATGGTCTATAACGTGCTGACCACGGCCCCCGTCACCGTGCCGCTGATGCAGCGCATGGCCGCGAACCAGTCAGAGACCGGGCTGATCGCCACCAAGGAATCCATCGGCGGCTCGCTGGAAACGCTGACCGCGCTGCTTGAAACCATCGGCGACAAGATCTCGGTGACCTGGGCGCATGACTGGCTGCTTTATCCCGGGCTTGCTATCGGCGCCACGGGGTCGGTTTCGGGGGCTGCGGCGCTGCTGCCGCGTCACTGCCTTGCGCTGTGGGACGCGGTGCAGACCGGCGACATCGCCAAAGCCCAGAAGCTGCATTTCGCCATCACCGACGTGTGCAGCCAGATCAGCCGCTTCAACTGGCCCGCCGGGGTCAAGGCCTGCATCAACATGCAGGGCCGCGATGTCGGCCCCTGCCGCGCCCCGTTCAACCGCGTCCCCGAAGACCAGCTGGAGCGGATCTCGGCTGCGCTGAAGCGCGCCGAGGCGATGCCGCTGTCCTGACGGCGCGGCACCAGCCCGCAGACACGAAACCCGCGGGGCGGCAGCCCGCCCCGTGGCAGACGCGCCGCAGACGCCTGTCAGCCCATGAAGGCATTGGGCGCCAGCGTGTTGCCAAGGAAGAAAAGGTTCTCCCGCAGGGCATCGCGGCTGACCGCGCCGCCAAGGCAGACGCGCAGCTTCTCTCCCGGTTCTCCCGCCACGGTAAAGGCGTCTGACGGCATGATGCCAAGCTGCCGCCCGGCCATGCGCGCCACGATATCGGCGCGGCCCGCGCCCTTTGGCAGCGTCAGCCAGATGTTGAAGGCGTTCTCGGCTGCCGCGAACTCCACCCCCTCCAGCGCTTCGCGCGCGATGGCCTGACGGGCGGCGGTCTCGGCGCGGATGAACCGGCGGATGCCGTCGGCGGTGCCATCCTCGATCCATTGCGTGGTCAGCGCCATGGACAGCGGCGAGGGCATCACCGACAGCGCCCGGATCGCCTGCGCCAGCCGGTAGGCGCAGCGCGGCGAGGGCGCGATGGTAAAGGCCAGCCGCAGCCCCGCGCCGATACATTTCGCCAGCCCGCCGATATGCCATGTCAGATCCGGCGCCGACAGCGCGATGGGGGCGGGCGCCTTGGCGGGAATGAAGCCATAGGCGTCATCCTCGATCAGGGTCAGCCCCTCGGCACGCAGCACCTCGGCCAGCGCCAGCCGCCGGTCGACCGGAATGGTCAGCGTGGTCGGGTTCTGCAGCGTCGGGTTGAGGTAAAGCGCCTTGGGCCGGTGGCGGGCAATGGCTTCGCTCAGCGCTTCGGGCGTGACACCTTCGCCATCCATGTCGAGCCCGATCAGGGTCACCCCGAAGCGCGCCGCGATGTTGCGGATGCCGGGATAGGTGACCCGTTCGCACAGCACCGTGTCGCCGGGCCTTGTGATGATCGACAGGATCGCCGCCATCGTCGCATGTGCCCCCGGCGTCACCGCGATCCGCTCCATCGAGGGCACCATGCCGCGCATGCTCAGCCAGCTGGAGGCGGCGGTGCGGTCGCGGTCGGTGCCGATGGGTGCCTGATAGCGCAGCAGATCCACCAGATTGGCCGACACATAGTCGAGCCCGCCCTTCATCCGCGCCACAAGATCGGGGTCGCTGGGTTCCGGCGGCATGTTCATCGACAGATCCCCGGCCCGCCTGCGTTCGGGGTCTTCGGCGGGGGCGGGCGCGCGGTCGGCCACGAAGGTGCCGCGCCCGACATGGCTGGCGATCAGCCCGCGCGCCTGCGCCTCGGCATAGGCACGCGACACGGTGGTGAAGTCGATGCCAAGCCGCGCCGCCAGCCGGCGCTGCGGCGGCAGCCGGTCCCCGCCCCCCAGCCTGCCGCTCTGGACATCGCGGGCGATGGCATCGGCAATCGCCAGATAGCGCGGTTTTCCCGTGTCGATGGTGTCGGGCGCCCAGTCAATCATCAGCATCATCTCCTGTTGCGGCACCTCTTACCCGAATGATTCTTGCAATTGAATGGGCATTGTATGCACGGCCGCAAATACTTCCCGATGGGTGGCGCCACGCCAGACGAAAAACGCTTCTCGCTTCAGCAGAGAGCCTGGGAATCGACCAAAGATCCAGCTGATCCTGATCTTATTGCAGCCTATATTGTATGGAGATTGCACTGATGATTGATTGCATCACTCACCGCCCAGCATCCTGTCTTCACGCAGCGACAAGGAGGGCGAGATGCCAAAGGTTACCAAAGAACCACACAAGGACGGAGACTTTTTCGTCGATTACGAGGAAAAAGTGTTCGAGGACGTGAAGGCGGATGCGGGCGAAAAGGCGCTCGTCACCTTCCACACCGTGGCGTTCGAAGGCTCGATCGGGCTTGTGAACATTCTCAACGCCATCCGGCTGAACCGCAAAGGCTACGAGACCTCGATCCTGCTTTACGGCCCCGGCGTCACGCTGGGCCTGCAGCGCGGCTTCCCGACACTGGGCGACGAGGCCTTCCCCGGTCATCAGAACTTTGCCGTGAACCTCAAGAAATTCATGGGCGAAGGCGGCAAGGTCTATGCCTGCCGCTTCGCGCTGCAGGCGCTTTACGGCCATGGCGAAGGATCGCTGCTGCCCGGCATCACCCCGATCGCGCCGCAGGACGTGCTGGACTGCATCCTGCTGCACAAGAAGGCCAATGCGGTGATCCTCGACACCTGGACCGTATGACCTTGTCTCCGGGGGCAGCCCGCCCCCGGTCCGCCTTCCCTTCCGTCACAGGCCAGCCCATGCGAACCGATACCATCCGCGCCGCCGCCGTCCAGATCGCCCCGGACCTGTCCGGGCGGGCCGGCACGATGACGCGCGTGCTCAACGCCATTGCCGAGGCCGCCGACAAGGGCGCGGAATTCATCGTCTTTCCCGAAACCTTCGTGCCCTATTACCCCTATTTCAGCTTCGTGCTGCCCCCGGTGCAGCAGGGCGCGCCGCATCTTGATCTGATGCGCGAGGCGGTGGTCGTGCCCTCTGCCGAAACGCGGGCGGTGGCCGAAGCGGCGCGCAGACGCGGCGTGGTGGTGGTGCTGGGGGTGAACGAACGCGATCACGGCTCGCTTTACAACGCGCAGCTGATCTTTGACGCGGATGGCACGCTGGCGCTGAAGCGGCGCAAGATCACCCCCACCTATCACGAACGCATGGTCTGGGGGCAGGGCGATGGCGCCGGGCTGAAGGTGGTGGAGACCCGCGTGGGCCGGGTCGGGGCGCTGGCCTGCTGGGAACATTACAACCCGCTCGCCCGCTACGCGCTGATGACCCAGCACGAGGAAATCCACGCGGGCCAGTATCCCGGCAGCCTTGTCGGCGACATCTTCCGCGACCAGATCGAGGTCACCATGCGCCACCACGCGCTGGAATCGGGCTGTTTCGTAGTCAATGCCACCGGCTGGCTGACCGAAGCGCAGATCGCCGAACTCCACCCCGATCCCAAGCTGCAGCAGGCGATGCGCAGCGGCTGCATGACCTGCATCATCTCGCCCGAAGGCCGCCATCTGGCCGAGCCGCTGACAGAGGGCGAGGGCATCGTCATCGCCGATCTCGACATGCGGCTGATCGCCAAGCGCAAGCGCATGATGGACAGCGTCGGCCATTACGCCCGGCCCGAACTGCTGTCGCTGCGCCATGACACCCGCCCGGCCCCGACGCGGCACGAGCCCGCCGCCATGGCCGGGCCAGACCCAGATCCCGAGGAGGGTTGCCCCGATGCTTGATCCCGCCCAGCTTATCAACGAATTGCAGACCCATGGCATGCGGCTGGTCGATCCGCGCGCCGGGCAGGACAGCCGCCGGGGCGGCGCCGGTCCTTCGGATCACAAGGCCATCACCATCGGCGCGCGCACCGTGATGATCCCCGTGCACACCGCCCCCAGCTTCGACAGCCCCTATCTGGTGGAGGCCCCGGACGATACCGGCGCGGCCCGCGTCACCCGCGACGGCGCCGAGGTGGCGATGGTGCGCTTTCCCACCCGCGCGAAATTCTACCAGCTCAGCACCGCTGACGGCATCCCCTACAGCCATATCGCCGCGCTGCATTCCCGCGACGTGCTGGCGACCACCGTGCTGCAGACCTGCATCCGCTACGAAAGCCGCAAGAAAACCTGCCAGTTCTGCGCCATCGGCCAGAGCCTTGCCGCCGGGCGGACCATCGCCCACAAGACCCCCGCGCAGCTGGCCGAGGTCGCCAAGGCGGCGGTGGAGCTGGACGGCGTGACCCATATGGTGCTGACCACCGGCACCCCGGCGGGCAAGGATCGCGGCGCCAAGGTTCTGTGCGACAGCGCCGTGGCCATCAAGGCGGCGGTCAACCTGCCGCTGCAGGGCCAGTGCGAGCCGCCCGAAGATGACGCGTGGCATCAGCGCATGTTTGACGCCGGGATCGACACGCTGGGCATGCATCTTGAAGCCGTCACCCCCGAGGTGCGCCAGCGCATCATGCCCGGCAAGGCCAGCGTCCCGCTGGAGAAATACTTTTCCAGCTTCGAGGCGGCGGTGAAGGTCTTCGGGCGCGGGCAGGTGTCCACCTATATCCTTGCAGGCCTTGGCGACACGCGCGAGGCGATCCTCGAGATGGGCGAGAAGCTGTGCGCCATGGGGGTCTATCCGTTTGTGGTGCCCTTCGTGCCGATCTCCGGCACGCCGCTGGAAAGCCATCCCGCGCCTTCGGCCGGTTTCATGGCCTCGATCCTGCGCCCGCTGGGCCAGATGATCGCAGAGGCGGGCATCCGGTCGGCCGACATGAAGGCGGGCTGCGGCAAATGCGGCGCCTGTTCGGCCCTGTCCAGCTACGAGATGCTGAAGCTGCCGCAGGAGATCCGCGCATGATGGAGCTTGACCAGCGGCAGTTCCACTGTCCGGGCTATTACATCCGCGCCGTCTCCTCCCGGTTCGAGGCAGAGGGCGCGGCCAGCCTGCGCCACCGGGTGTTCGTGCAGGAACAGGGCATCTTTCCGCTGCAGGACCGCGACGCCATCGATCCGGTCGCCACGCATCTGGTGGCGCTGTCCACCTGCGCCCATGAACCCGATCAGGTGGTGGGCACCGTGCGTATCCATCAGGACTCCCCACGCCTGTGGTGGGGATCACGGCTGGCCGTCGACCGCGAGTTCCGCGCAGTGGGCCGGCTGGGGGCCGAACTGATCCGGCTTGCGGTCTGCACCGCCACCGCGCGCGGCTGCGACAGGTTTCTGGCGCATGTTCAGATGCAGAACGTGCCGCTGTTCCGCCGCCTCCGGTGGCGCCCGCAGCACGAGGTGATGATCCACGGCACGCCACACATGAAGATGGAGGCGGATCTGAGCCATTATCCGCCCTGCGCCGATCCGGTCACCGGCTGGTATCACCGCGCCCGCCCGCGCGAGCCCCGGCCATGACCGACAGCGCGCTGATGACGCTGGCGCAACGCCTGCGCGACCATCCCTCGATCCGGTCCAAGCTGGGCATCGCGCGCAGCACGCGGGCGCTTGGGCTGACTGCCGCCAGCCCCGGCCAGTCCGGGGACGATGCCGCAGCCCTGCCCCGCGACGGCGGCTATGACCTGCTGGCGGGCGAAGGTTTCATCCCCGCCTTCATCGCCGATGACCCGTGGTTCGCGGGCTGGTGCGCGGTGATGGTCAACCTGTCGGACATCGCCGCCATGGGGGGCCGCGCCGTGGCCATGGTCAACCAGATCTGGGCGCCGGATGCGGCAGCCGCCGCCCCGCTGCTGGCCGGGATGCGCGATGCCTCCGCCGCGTATGGCGTGCCGCTGGTGGGGGGGCACACCAACCTTGCTGCCCCCGCGCTTGGCCTTGCCGCTTCGGTCTTCGGCAGGGCGCGATGCCTGATCTCCAGCTTTGAGGCGCGGCCCGGCGATCTGCTGATCGCCGCCATCGACCAGCGCGGCAGCTACCGCAACTTCGACAATTTCTGCGCGGCACTGGACGCCCCGCCCGACCGGCTGCGCCGCGATCTGGACCTGCTGCCCGCGCTGGCGGAGGAGGGTCTGGTGCGCGCGGGCAAGGACATCAGTCAGGGCGGCATCGTCGGCACGGCGCTGATGCTGGCGGAATGCTCTGCCGTGGGGATCGACCTTGACCTCACCAACCTGACGCTGCCGCCCCGCATCGACCGGGAGCGCTGGCTGCGCAGCTTTCCCAGCTTCGGCTTCCTGCTGGCGGTGGCACCGGATCAGGCCAATGCCGTCTGCGCGCGCTTCTGCGCCCGGGGCATCGACGCCAGCGCCATCGGGCGCGTCACCTCCGGCAGCGCGGTCACGCTCTGCGTCGGCGCGGCGCAGGCGCTGTTCTGGGACCATGCCGCCACCCCCTATCTGGATCTTGGAGCCTGTCATGCCTGAAACATTCTGGACCGTCCGCTGGCCGGACGGCGCAGAGGAGCAGCTTTATTCGCCCTCCAGCGTCGTGGCCGAGATCTTTGCCCCCGGCCAGAGCTACCCCGCGCCGGACTTCCTGCAGCGCGCCCGCAGCGCGATGGAACGCGCCTCTGACCGGGTGCAGCGCAAATACGGCTTCGCCTGCAGCTCCGCGCTCGACCAGCTTGACCGGATCGAGACGCGGATCGCCCCGTTTCTGGATCAGGACGGCGCCCGCGTCACCTGCCTGACCATCTCGCAATGAGGACATCCCCCATGACAGACAAGCCGAAGCCGCACAGTCCCGTCGTGATCGTCGGCGGCGGGCAGGCGGGCCTGTCCACCGCGTGGTGCCTGAAGCAGAAGGGCATCGACAGCATCGTGTTCGAGCGCCACGAGAAATTCCATTCGTGGCGCCACAACCGCTGGGACAGCTTCTGCCTTGTCACGCCGAACTGGCAATGCCGCCTGCCCGATTTCCACTATGACCGCGACTATGGCGGCACCGATCCTGACGGCTTCATGCTGAAGGACCAGATCACCGCCTATCTGGACGCTTTCGCCGACCGCACGCAGCCCGACCTGCGCGAAGGGGTCGAGGTCACGCGGGTGGTGCCGCAGGACAGCGGCGGCTTTGTGGTGGACACCTCGATCGGACAGTGGACCTGCGATCAGGTGGTGATCGCCACCGGCGGCTATGACACGCCGATCGAGCCCGCCTAT
This sequence comes from Salipiger marinus, assembly GCF_900100085.1. Classification (GTDB taxonomy): domain Bacteria; phylum Pseudomonadota; class Alphaproteobacteria; order Rhodobacterales; family Rhodobacteraceae; genus Salipiger; species Salipiger marinus. The sequence goes on along the minus strand of NZ_FNEJ01000004.1, from coordinate 42,597 downwards.
GCGCAGCGCCTTTCGCCCGGGATTTTCCAGATGCATTCGGTCGAGTACCGCAATGTCGGCCAGTTCCCCGAAGGCGGCGTGCTGATCGTCGGCACCGGACAGTCGGGCGTGCAGCTGATGGAGGATTTTCTGCGGGCGGGTCGCGACGTGCATCTGGCCGTAGGCCCCGCGCCACGCAGCCCGCGCAGGTATCGCGGACGCGACGCCACCGACTGGCTGCAGGAGGCCGGGCATTACGCCATCACCATCGCCCGCCATCCCGATCCGGTCAAGGCCGTGACCCAGACCAACCACTACATGTCGGGCCGCGACGGCGGCAAGGAAATCGACCTGCGCCGCTTCCATGTCGAACACGGCGTGCAGCTTTATGGATCGCTGGCGGATATGGACGGCCCCAAGGCGCGCTTCCTGCCGGATCTGGCCAAGAACCTCGACGATGCCGACCGCTCCTATCTTGGCATCCGCGCCCAGATCGACGCCTACATCGCGCGCGAAGGCATCGACGCGCCCGCAGAGCCGCCTTTTGAAAAGGTCTGGGCCCCGGAGGAGGAGCGGACCGAGCTTGACCTTGCCGAGGCGGGGATCACGTCGGTGCTCTGGGCCATCGGGTTTCGCCCCGATTATGGGTGGATCAAGGCCGATGTCTTCGAAGCGCGCGGCAAGCCGGTGTTTGACCGGGGCGTGACCGCGCATCGGGGGCTGCATTTTATCGGGCTGGGCTGGCTGCATACATGGGGCTCGGGGCGGTTTCTGGGCATCGAGGAAGACAGCCGCCATCTTGCCGGACAGATCGCGGCACAGCTGGCCATGCCCGCACGGCGGGTGGCCGGATGAGGGCCCGCACCGCGCTGCGCAGCGTCGGCGGCCCGCGCCGGGTCGAACGGCGCGAGAGCCTGTCGCTGGGCATGGCGATGCTGTCGCCTTTCGGGCTGTCGGAACAGTGGCTGCTGCGCGACGCGGGCGACCGGCACTGGACGCTGATCGCGGACGCGCTTGGCCAGTCCGGGATCGCCTTTCGCGACGCGGAGGGGCATCCGGTCTATGCCGCCTTCTGCGCCACCGAGCTGACGCTGGCCCGCCCCTCACGCCCGCTGCTTGGCACAGGGATCGAGATCACCTCGACCCTGCATGCGGTGGCGGCGAACCGCATTGGATCGGAGCATCATTTTTACGGTGCGGAGGGCTGGCTGGGAACGCTGCGGATGATCAGCTGCTTTCTGCGCCATGACGGCAGCGGATCGAACCGCAGGCTGCTGCGCAGCAGCCTGCCCGGGCTTGACGATCTGGCCGCCGCCACCCCCGGGCTGGACCGGCAGCACGCCCGCGCCCGCACGCTGGCCCGCCAGAGCCGCGACACGCCCGCCACCGGGCCCGACCTGCTGGTGCAGACGCCGGTTCCGGCGCTGGATTTCAACGCGGTGGGGCTGCTGTATTTCCCGACCTTCTCAAGGCTCGCCGAAGCGGCCCGGCCCTGCCCTGCGCCGCTCACGCGCCGCGAGGTGGTCTATCTGGGCAATCTTGACCAAGGCGAGCATGTGACGGTCAGGGCCGGCGCGACCGGCCTGCAGATCACCTCTGGCCCGCGCCTGCTGGCCTTGGTCGAAACCACCTGCTGAGCCGCACTTACCGCGACAGGGGTGCAACCGCCCGGCACGTCACTGCGCCAGCGTCTGTGAAATCCGCTCCGCCGTGTCCAGCAGCATGGGCAGGGCATGGGCCAGCATTGCCTCGTCAAAGCGGTGTTCCATGCCGAAAATGCTCAGGGTCAGGGGCATGGCGCCCTCGGCGTCGCGCACCGGCACGGCGATGGCGCCGATGCCGTCATTCGCCTCGCCATTGTTGGTGGAAAACCCCTGCCCCCGGATCTGGTCAAGCAGCGTCGCACTGACATCGCAGTCGCCGCCGCAGCGGTCGTTGCGCATCGCCTCGGTCATGGTCGACAGCCAGAGCTTGCCATGGGCGGTGCGGTCGATGGCCAGCACTGTGCCCACCGTGATGTCGACCGAGATCGGGCGGTTCGATTTCGCCACGGCGATGCAGGTCGGGCCGGACATGCCCAGACGGCACACCATGACGGATTCGTTCACCTCCTGCGCAAGGCTCTGGATCAGCGGCCGGATGCGCGAGACCGAAGGCGCGCAGGCCTGCGCGGCAAAGCCCAGATCGTCGATCAGCGGACCCAGCGAATAGTAACCCCGCCGGTAGCTGCTCAGCGCCCCCGCCGCGACGAGGGTCATCAGGAAACGGTGCGCCGTGGCCGTGTTGGTGCCGAGCGCCTCCGCCACAATGGCCGTCGTGATCTCTGGCTGCTGCGGCGAGATCAGCCTCAGGATCGAAAAGGCTTTCAGCACTGAAGCGTTGAGGGGGGTCGACACGCAGGGGCCTCCGTTGCGGGCAAGTCCTTTTGGTCGCCCAGCATAGCTGCCGCTTGACACAAGCCAAGGCGGTAAATTACATTTAATGAGAAGACTATCTCATATATTGAGATTTGTAAAGAATCTGCGCGAAGATGGCGCAAACGACCTCCGGACGGTCGAGGGAAGGAGCCAGCACATGGCAAAGGATGCACCTGTCCACCCGCCGCAGGCGCTGAGCGCGGGCGGTGCGATGTTCGGCAAGCTCAAGGCGCTTGGCATCGACCATGTCTTCGTCAATTCCGGCACCGATTTTCCGCCGATCATCGAAGGGCTGATTGCCGCCGGGCATCAGGCCGTGGATCTGCCCACCCCCGTCACCGTTCCGCACGAGATGGCCGCCGTCAGCATGGCGCATGGCTATTACCAGATGTCCGGGCGTCCGCAGTCGGTGATGCTGCACACCAATGTCGGGCTGTCCAACGGCGCAACCGGGGCGATCAACGCCTCCTGCGACCATATCCCGATGCTGCTGATGTCGGGGCGAACCCCGGTCACCGAACAGGACCGCTTTGGCGCCCGAACCGTGCCCATCGGCTGGGGGCAGGAGATGTTCGACCAGACCGCGCTGGTGCGCGAGGCCAGCAAATGGGATTACGAACTGCGCTTCCCCGAACAGGTCTCCGGCCTTTTTGACAGGGCATGGGCCATCGCCAATTCCACGCCGAAAGGCCCGGTCTATCTGAGCCTGCCCCGCGAGGTGCTGTGCGAACCCACCCCGCCGGAAGGGCTCGATGCGCCCTCCTCCATGGCGCCGGTGATCACCGCCCCGCCGCCCGAGGTGCTGGCGCAGGCGGCAGAGCTTCTGGCGGGCGCAAAATCCCCGCTCATCATCAGCCAGCGCGGCACCGGCACGCAGGCGGCCTTTGACGCGCTGTCCGGCTTTGTCACCGACTGGGCCCTGCCCGTGTCGCAATACTGGGCCAACCAGCTGAGCCTGCCGCTGGATCACCCGATGCAGGTCGGCTGGGATCACGACGCACTGCTGGAAGAGGCAGACGTGGTGCTGGTGATCAACAGCCTTGCGCCGTGGTGGCCCGACCGCGTGTCGCTGCGCCCGGATTGCAAGGTGATCCAGCTGGGGCCGGATCCGCTGTTTTCGCGCACGCCGGTGCGCAATTTCCGTGCAGATCTGGTGCTGCCCGGCGAGACCGGCCCGACCATTCTGGCGCTGATCGGCGCGATGGCCGGGCCAGACAGGCAGGCGGAGGAGATCGCGGCGCGCCGCCAGAAGATCACCGCCCTGACCACCGCCAGCCGCGCCGCGATCCGCAGCCGGGCGGAGGCGGGCAACCGGGGCCCGATGACCAAGGACTGGGTCAGCCTCTGCCTTGGCGAGGCGATCCGCGCCCGCAAAGCCGCGACCGGCCAGCTGTCGGCCGTGTATCATGAACTCGGCTGCCCGCTGCTGCCGCTGGGGCTGGAAGATCACCTGTCCTATTTTCAGGAGCCGCATTCCGGTGGGCTGGGCTGGGGCTTTCCTGCGGCGCTTGGCGCGCAGATGGCGGCACCGGAACGGCTGGTCTTTGCCACCATGGGCGATGGCAGCTACATGTTCGCCAATCCCACCGTCTGCCATCAGGTCGCCGAAGCGCTGGATCTGCCGGTGATCGTGCTGGTGCTCAACAACGAGGAATGGGGCGCCGTGCGCCAGTCGGTGTCGGGGCTTTATGCCGACGGGCTCGCCGCCAAGGCGAACGAGGTGCCGCTGACCTCGCTCAAACCCTCGCCCGATTTCACCCGCACCGCCGAGGCCAGCCGCGCCTATACCGAAAGCGTCACCCAAGGCGCCGACCTGCCCGCAGCGCTGGACCGCGCGATCCGGGTGGCCACCGAAGAGCGGCGGCAGGTGCTGCTGAACATTGCGATAGAACGCTGAAGGATTTCGGGCCCTGCCAGAGGAGGCGGGGCCGGGACGCCGGGACCGGCAGATGCCGGCCCATCATTCCAGGGAGGAACGATCATGACCACCAAGACACCCCACGCCGTTGCGGCTGCGGTTGCGGCACTGCTGGGCTCCACCGCTGCGGTCAGCGCCGCCGAGTTCGATTTCAAGCTGCATCATTTCCTGAGCGCCACCGCCCCGGCGCAGACCGCCATGCTGGAGCCTTGGGCCGAGCGGATCGAAGCCGCAACCGATGGCCGCGTGAACATCGAGATCTTCCCGTCGATGACGCTGGGGGGCCGCCCGCCGGAACTGATCTCGCAGGTGCGCGACGGGGTGGTTGATCTGGTCTGGACCACCAATGGCTACACGCCGGGCCTGTTCCCCCGGACCGAGGTGTTCGAACTGCCGACGATCTTCAAGAATGACCCCGCAGCGGTCAACCTTGCCATCGACGATGTCTTTGACGACATGCTCGCCGAGGAGTTTCAGGGCGTCGAAGTGATGTTCCTGCATGCCCATGCCGGACAGGGCATCCACATGCGCGACACGCTGGTCCGCAGCCCCGCCGATCTGGCCGGCAAGAAAATCCGCATCCCCACCCGCACCGGCGCATGGACGATCGAGGCGCTTGGCGCCTCCCCCGCCGCGATGCCCGCGCCCGAACTGCCGCCCGCCCTGCAGAAGGGCGTCGTGGACGGCGCTTTCATCCCGTGGGAGATCATTCCGGCGCTGAAGGTGCAGGACCAGACCCAGTATCAGATCGAAGGCCATGACGAGGCCCGCTGGGGCAGCACCATCTTTCAGGTCTCCATGAATAAAGCTCGCTGGGACAGCCTGCCCGAGGACATCCAGCAGGCGTTCCGCGATGCCTCCGGGCGCGAATGGCTGGCCGAGGTGGGCCAGATCTGGCGCGATGTCGATGATGCCGGGATCAAGGTCGCCGTCGAGGCGGGCAACGAGCATATCGTGCTGACCGAGGAAGAGACCGCCGCCTTTGACGAGGTGCTGGCCCCGGTCGTCGACCGCTGGATCGAGGAGGTTTCCAGCAAGGGCATCGACGGTCAGGCACTGGTCGAGGCCGCCCGCGCGGGCATCGCAGACCACGCGACGCGCTGATGGCCGCCCCATCGGTCATGTTCGGCACCGGGTTTCCCGGTGCCGTCCGCCGCATCACCACGCTCTGGGCCATGTTCGGCGGGCTGGTGCTGTTTGCGGTGGTGTCGATCAACATGTTTTCGGTGATCGGGGGCATCTTCGGCCACCCCTTCCCCGGAGATTTCGAACTGACGGAGATGGGCGTCGCCGTGGCGGCCTTCGCCTTTCTGCCCTACTGCCAGTCCATGGGCGCCAACGTGACCGCTGACATCTTCACCGCCGGGATGCGGCCCGGCCTGATCGCCCTGCTGACCCTGCTGGGCAGTCTGGTCGCGCTGGCCTTCGCGGGCCTGCTGATCTGGCGGATGTATCTGGGCATGCTGGACCAGAAGACCTACGACTACACCACGGCCATCCTGCAGATCCCGATCTGGTATGCCTATGTGCCGGTGCTGATCTCGCTGGCGCTGCTGGCGCTGGCCGCGCTGGCCTCCGTTCTTGAAAACCTTTCCGGCAAGACGCAGGGAGACGGCGCCCATGTCTGACGCTTTGATCTACGGGCTGGCGGGGCTGGGGGCGCTTGTCGGGCTCATCATGATCCGCATGCCCGTCGCCTATGCGATGATCCTTGTGGGCGGCATCGGCACGCTGCTGCTCAACGGTCCGGGGCTGGTGCTGAGCCAGCTCAAGACGCTGGCCTACGGGCAGTTCTCGATCTACGACCTGTCGGTCGTGCCGATGTTCGTGCTGATGGGCGCCATCGCCTCGCGCATCGGGCTGTCGCAGGCGCTGTTCCGCGCGGCGAATGCGTGGATGGGCTGGCTGCCCGGCGGCACCGCCATGGCCGCCATCGCGGGCTGCGCCGGGTTCGGCGCGGTCTGCGGATCGTCGCTCGCCACCGCCTCGACCATGGGCAAGGTCGCCCTGCCGGAGCTGCGCCGCTACAAGTTCTCCGGCGCGCTGGCCACCGGCACGCTGGCCGCAGGCGGGGTGCTGGGCATCCTCATTCCGCCCTCGGTGGTGCTGATCGTCTACGCGATCACGGTCGAGGCCAATATCGTGACGATGTTCATGGCGGCGATGATCCCCGGCCTGCTGGCGGTGATCATGTTCCTGCTGACCATCGCCGCCTATGTCGCCATCCGCCCCGAGGCGGGCCCCCGCGGCAAGACCCCCGAGCGCCGCGAACTGGTCGAGGCCAGCATCGGCGTGATCCCCGTCTTCCTGATCTTCGGGCTGGTGATCGGCGGCATCTATGCGGGGCTTTTCAACCCCACCCCGGCGGCGGCGGTCGGCGTTTTCCTCGTGCTGGCCTATGGTCTTGTGCAGCGCCGCATCTCGCTTTCCGACCTGCGGGAGACGCTGCTGGAAACCGCCTCCACCAGCGGCATGATCTATCTGATCCTGCTCGGGGCGGAGATGCTCAAGATCTTCATGTCGCGCTCCGGCCTGCCGCAGGAAGCGGCGACCTGGATCGCCACCTCGGGTCTGGCGCCGATGACCGTGCTGGTGATCCTGCTGGTCGCGCTGATCCTGCTGGGCTGCCTGATGGACAGCCTGTCGATGATCCTGCTGGTGATCCCCTTCTTCTGGCCCGTCCTGCAGGAGATCAATGGCGGCGTCTATCAGGGCGCCGAGGGCGCGGGCTTCGGCATGAGCACCGAGGATCTCAAGGTCTGGTTCGGCATTCTCGCGCTCATTGTGGTGGAACTGGGTCTGATCACCCCGCCTGTGGGCATGAACGTCTTCGTCATCTCGTCGCTGGACCGCGACACCCCGATGATCGAGACCTTCAAGGGCGTGATGCCGTTCTTCGGGGCGGAACTGGTGCGGGTCGCGCTGCTGCTGCTGTTCCCGGTGCTGACGCTGGGGCTGCCCGCGTGGCTGTCCTGACCCCGCTCCCGGATCTGGCGGCCTATCGCCGCCGCGCCGCCCGCCACCTGCCCCGCATGGTCATGGATTATGTGGAGGGCGCCGCGGGGGAGGAGCGCGGGCTGGACCGCAACCGCGCCGCCTTTGCCCGCACGCTCTTCGTGCCGCGCCGCCTGACCGACGTCTCGCGCCGCGAGGCTGGCGTCACGCTCTGGGGGCGGGACTACCCCCTGCCCCTCGCGATTGCCCCCATGGGCCTGACCGGGGTGCTGCGTCCGGAGGGCGACCTGATGCTGGCGCGGGCGGCGGGACAGGCGGGCATTCCCTTCTGCCTCTCCACCGCCTCCACCTCCAGCATCGAGGAGGTGGCCCGGGCGGGGGATGGCGAAAAATGGTTCCAGCTTTACGTGCTGCACCGGGATCAGGCTCGGCTCTTTGTGCGCCGCGCGCTGGCGGCGGGCTACACGACGCTGATCCTGACCGTGGACGTGCCGGTCAATGGCAGACGCCTGCGCGACCGGCGCTCCGGCTTCAAGGTGCCGTTCCGGCTGACGCCGCGCATCGCGCTGGATGCCGCGCTGCATCCGGCATGGACCATGGCGCAGCTGCGCCACGGCCTGCCGCAGCTCGCCAGCTTCGCCTCGGCGGAGGCGGCGGATGCCTCGACGCAGGCGGCGCTGCTGAACCGGCAGATGGATGCGGGCTTTGACTGGGCGGCGCTGGCGGAGCTGCGCGCGCTCTGGCCGCACCGGCTGGTGCTGAAGGGGCTCACCTCTGCCCCCGAACTGGCCCGCGCCGAAGCGGCGGGCTGTGACGCGGTGATCCTGTCGAACCATGGCGCGCGCCAGCTGGAGGATGTGGCGGCCCCCTTCGACACGCTGCGCAGCGTTCAGGGCCGCACCGCGCTGCCGCTGCTGCTCGACAGCGGGATACGCAGCGGCGAGGATGTGGTGAAGGCGCTCGCCGCCGGGGCGCGCATGTGCCTGCTGGGGCGCGCCGCGCTTTACGGGCTGGGCGCCCGGGGCGAGGCCGGGGTGCGCGAGGTCATCGCGATGATCGCCGCCGAGATCGACACGACGCTGGCCCTTCTGGGCTGCCCCAAGGCCCGCGATCTGGGCCCCGAGCATATCCAGACCGAAGCGCCCCCCGCCACGGACCGCCCGGACGGACTTTCGACGCAGCCCCAGAGGATCCGCGCATGACACAGCCCCTTTCCATCGGCATTCTGGGCGCGGGGGCCATGGGGTCGTTCTTTGGCGGCAGCATGGCCGAGGCCGGTCAGGACGTGACGCTGATCGACCTTGATGCCGCGCATGTCGGGGCGGTTGCGGCGCGGGGCCTGTCGCTGACCGTCAACGGACAGACCCGCACCGTGTGGCCCAAGGCGGTGCTGCCGCAGGAGGCGCGGCAGGTCTTCGACATCGTGCTGGTCTTCACCAAGACCATGCACAGCGCTGCCGCCCTGCGCGGCATCGCCGCCTGCATCGGCCCCGCAACCCGGCTCATCAGCCTGCAGAACGGCCTTGGCACCGATGCGGCACTGCTGGCCCATGCCCCGCCCGAGCGGGTGTTTGTCGGGGTGACCACCTATCCCGCCGATCTGCACGGGCCCGGGCAGGTCTCCTCTGCGGGCGCGGGCCACATCCGGCTTGCCCCCCGCGCGCCCTGCGACACCGGCGATCTGAACCGGATCTTCGCCGCGGCGGGGCTGATGCTCGACATCGACCCGGGCATCGACATCGCCATCTGGGAAAAGGTCGCGTTCAACGCCGCGCTGAATGCGCTCTGCGCCGTCACCGGCGATCCGGTCGGACGGATCGGCGCGATGCCCGACACCCGCGCGCTGGCCTTCGCCATGGTGGAGGAAGCCTGCCGCACCGCCCATGCCGCAGGCATCGCCGTGGATCCCGCCCGCATCCGCGACACCGTGTCTTACGCGCTGGCCCATCATGTCGCGCACAAACCGTCGATGCTGCAGGACATCGAGGCGGGGCGCGCGACCGAGATCGACACCATAACCGGCGGCATCGTGGCGAAAGCCGAGGCGCTGGGGATCGAGGTGCCGGTCTGCCGCACCCTGCTGGCGCTTGTCCGCCATACCGAGGCCGCCCGCCGCTGAGAGAGACCAAAAAGGCCGCCCCGAGGGGCGGCCTTGTCGTGTTGCGTCTGCGCCCGCTCCTCAGAACGGGAAATGCTGGTGCGGATCCTCGATCGTGACCCAGCGGATCGAGGTGAAGGCATCGATGCCCGCCTTGCCGCCGAACCGGCCATAGCCCGAGTCCTTCACGCCGCCGAAGGGCATCTGCGCCTCGTCGGACACGGTGGGGCCGTTGATGTGGCAGATGCCGCTTTCGATCCGGTCCGCCACCGACAGCGCGCGGGTGATGTCAGAGCCATAGACCGCAGCAGACAGCCCGTATTGCGTGTCATTGGCCACGGCCACCGCCTCGTCGTCATCCTTGACGCGGATGATCGGCTTGACCGGGCCAAAGCTTTCCTCGGCATAAATGGTCATGTCCGGGGTGACGTGATCGATCAGCGTGGCCGCGACCACGGCGCCGTCGCGGGTGCCGCCCGCGATGACCTTGCCGCCCTTGGCGACGGCATCGGCGATGATGCGGTCCATCTTCTCGGCGGCCTCCGGGGTCACCAGCGCGCCCAGCACCACCTTGTCGCGCGGATTGCCTGCGGGCAGGGCGCTGGTCTTTTCGGCAAGCGCCGCGATGAAGCGGTCGGCGATGCCCTCATGCACGATGATCCGCTCGGTCGACATGCAGATCTGGCCCTGGTTCATGAAGGCGCCAAAGGCCGCGCCGTTCACCGCCGCCTCGACATCGGCATCGTCCAGAATGACCAGCGGCGCCTTGCCGCCCAGTTCCAGCAGCACCGGCTTCAGCACCGCCGCCGCCTTCTGCGCGATGATCCGGCCCACGCCGGTGGAGCCGGTGAAGTTGATGTGCCGCACCTCGGGCGCCTCGATCAGCGCCGCGACCACCTCCGCCGCATCTTCGGGCGCGTTGGTCACCACGTTCACCACGCCTTCGGGGAAGCCCGCGCGGCGGAACGCCTCGCCGATGGCCAGATGGGTGGCGGGGCACAGTTCCGACGCCTTCAGCACCACGGTATTGCCGCAGGCGACCGCCGTTGCCACCGCGCGGGTGCCAAGGATCACCGGCGCGTTCCAAGGCGCAATGCCAAGGCAGACCCCCAGCGGCTTGCGCTGCGCCATGGCCAGCGTGCCGGGCTTGTTGGCGGGGATCACCTCGCCGGTGATCATCGTGGTGATCGAGGCAGCCTCGCGCAGCATGTTGGCGGCGAGCATGCAGTTGAACCCGATCCACGGCCCGGTGGCGCCGGTTTCCGCGATGGCCGTGGCGATGATCTCCGGGGTCATCGCGTCCATCTCTTCGGCCGCCTTCAGCAGCAGGGCGCGGCGCTTGGCAGGCGCGGTGGCCGCCCAAGCCGGAAAGGCGGCGGCGGCGGCGCGGGCGGCAGCCTGCGCATCCGCGACGCTGGCGGCGGGGGCGACGGTGGCCACCTCGCCGGTGACCGGATCGCGGCGGTCATAGGTGCGCCCGTCGGTGGCGGCAGTGTCCTTGCCGCCGATAAGCATGGATATGGTCATGATGTCCTTCCTCCTGAAGTCTGTGATCTGCCGGATCAGCCGCGTTCGGGGCGGGTGATCCAGCGTGTTTCCGTAAATTCGTCCAGCGCCCAACGGCCCCCGAACCGGCCAAAGCCGCTCATCTTCGTGCCGCCGAAAGGGGCGCCGGGGTGATCGTCGATCGTGGGGCCGTTGATATGGCAGATGCCGCAATGCAGATCGGCGGCAAAGGCCTCGGCCCGGTCCGGATCGCGGTCGAAAACTGCGGCGGCAAGGCCGTAATCGCTGTCATTGGCCACCGTCAGCGCCTCCAGCGGGCTCTGCACCCGCAGCACCGACAGCACCGGGCCAAAGGCCTCCTCGCGCGCCAGCCGCATGTCCGGCGTCACATGGTCGATCAGCGTGGGCGCCACATGGCGGCTCTGGATGCCGCCGCCGCCCACGATCACCGCCCCCTGCCGCACCGCATCCTCCAGCATCTCCGCCAGCCGGTGGGCGGCGGCCTCGCTGATGACGGGGCCGATCTGCGTGGTCTCGTCGCGCGCGTCGCCCACCCGCAGCGCGGCCCGCGCAGCCTCCAGCCGCGGGATCAGCGCCTCGGCCATGTCGCCCACGACGATGACCCGTTCGGTCGACATGCAGACCTGCCCCTGATTGGTCCATGCGCCAAGCGCCAGCGCGCCTGCGGCCAGATCCGGATCCGCCCCGGGCAGCACCACCGCCGTGGCCTGCCCGCCCAGTTCAAGCAGGGGGCGTTTCAGATGCCGGGCGCACATGTCGGCGATGCGGCGGCCCACACGGGTCGAGCCGGTGAAATTCACCCGCGTGACCACCGGATCCGCAATCAGCTGGCTGACGATCTCCTCGCTGTCCTCGGGCCGGGTCACCAGCACGCGGGCCACATCCGGCGGCAGTCCGGCCTCCGCCAGCACCGCGCCCAGCTTCCGGAAGGTCTGCGGCGCAAATTCCGAGCCTTTCAGCAGCACGGTATTGCCGCAGAGCAGCGGGGCCGCCATGGCGCGGATGCCAAGGATCAGCGGCGCATTCCACGGCGCGACGCCAAGGCTGACGCCAGAGGGCAGGCGGCGGGCGAGGCCAACACGCCCCGACGCGGCGGCAAGGGGCTCGTCAGCCTCCAGCTGCGGGGCAAGGGCGGCGGTGTCGCGCAGCAGCCGGGCGGCAAAGCTGACATTGAAGCGCGCCCATGGCGCGGGGGTGCCGATTTCCTCGGCCATGCACAGGCGCAGCGGTTCGGCGTGCTGTTCCAGCCGGTCGGCCAGCGCGTGCAGCAGTGCTGCGCGCTCGGCCACGGGGCGGCGTTTCCAGCTGTCAAAGGCCGCCGCCGCACGCGCGGCGAAGCGCAGGCAGTCGGTCAGGCTGTGCGCCGGACGCGCGCCCGCCTCCCCGCCAAAGGGGGGCATGTCTGGCCGGGCGCCAGCACGCGCTGGCGCCTGCCGGTCTGCGGCAAACTGCTGTGTCATATCCTCCCCGGGCATGGACCCGGCCTCCACCTTTCAGATACAAGAGCGGGAGATGACACGAAATGCGCCAAACTGGCAAAGTCATGTCGTTTTCTGGAGGGAGGGCCGATGTCCGATTATGTGCAGCTGCGCGAGGAACGGCCCGCGCTGCATCTCCGCCGCGTCCGGCCCCGGATTGCCGACGGATCCGCGCTGCTGGTCTATCTGGCCGAAGGCACGGTGCTGGACGAGACCGGCGCGCCGCATCTGGCCGCCCCCGCCTATTGCTACTGGCCGCATCCGGGGCCTTCCGACCTGACGCTGGGTGCCGGGACGCGCGCCGTGGTGATCGGGCTTGGCGACGGGATCCGGCAGGATGCCATCGGCGCGCGGTCTGAATCCCTTGACCTGCGGCTTCTGACCGATGCGCCCTTCATCGCCCCCCTGCCCGATCCACAGACCGCAGCCCGCGCCGAAGTGCTGATGGACTGGTTCCTGTCCGAAACCCGTCACGAGGAGGCGCGGTCGACGATGCTGCTTGCCTCGATCCTGCGGCTGATCCTGATCGAGGCGCGGCGGCTGCGGCTTCCCGGCGGCGATGCCACCCCCAGCAAGGAGACCGATCTGCTGCGCCATTTCCGCCATCTGGTCGAGACGCATTATCTGGAGCACTGGCAGGTCGCCGATTATGCGCAGGCGCTTGGCGTCAGCTATGACCGGCTGCACCGGCTCTGCCGCACCGAACTGGCGCGCAGCCCGGCGGATCTGGTGAACCAGCGCCTGACCGCCGAAGCCTGCGACCGGCTGGACCGCTCCGGCGCACCGCTGAAAAAGATCGCCTCCGACCTTGGCTTTCCCGATGCCAGCCGGTTCAGCCATTATTTCAAGCGGCGCACCGGCCTGTCACCGGGGGCATGGCGCGCGGTGGCGCAGCGCTCTGCCACCGCCGAGGCGGAGGCGCTGCGCAAGGGCTTCGCGGACTGGCCCTGAGGCCCGCGCCAGATCAGCCCGCCACCCGCCGACGATAGGCCGAAGGGCTTTCGCCGCGCAGATGCCGGAACCGGCGCGAGAAATAGGACGGGTCGTCAAACCCCAGCTCGAAACCGATTTCGGCGGCGGGCAGGCGGGTAAAGGCCAGAAGCCGCGCCGCTTCGGTCATCACCGCACTTTCGATCCGGTGCGACGCGGTCTGCCCGGTGGCGCCCCGGCAGATCCGGTTCAGATGCCCGGTGGTGATGCCCAAGGCGCGGGCATGCTGCGTGACCCCCCAGCCCTCTGCCATATGATCGAGGATCTGCGTGTCGAACTCGCGCAGATAGCGGCTGGCGGGGTTTGCCTCCTGCGGTTCTTCGGCGCGCGCCGCCGCCAGCGTGACCAGCAGCAGGTGGCTGGTCGCCAGAAGCTCCGCCGCCCGAAAAGAACCAGCGCTGGCAAAGCTGTCCCGCAGCCGCTCCATCAGGACCAGCGCCAGATCCGGGGCTGGCCCGGCAAAGGGATCCCGCAGGGCGCGCTGCACCTCGGGCGCGCCCGCCGCAAGCCCCGCCACCACGCTCAGCGGAAAGGACAGCACCAGACCTTCGCAGCCGCGCCGGAACCGGAAAGCATGAACGATACCAGCCGGGACAAACAGGAACTCCCCGTCCGTCAAGGAACTTTCCCGCCCGTCGATCCGCACCGTCGCGGCCCCTGACCGCATATGCAGCACCTGCACGAGCACATGATGCCGGTGCGGCGCGATTTCCCAGTCATGCAGCGGCGCGCGGTCCCAGATTCGTTCGCAATGCACCACATCGGGGAAAGCGCTGGTTTCCCCGAACAGGGTGAAGACGGGAATGGTCTGTGACGCAGTCATGTTTGAATAATGCCAGAAATTGCCGCGCCCGTCCATTCGTCCGCAGCGCCCGAGGCCCTATTTTCGGCCGCCAAGGCAAAGGAGGAGACCCCCATGGATACCCAGGTCGTCATTATCGGAGGCGGGCCCTCCGGGCTGCTGCTGTCGCAGGTTCTGAACCGCGCGGGCATCGCCACGGTGGTGCTGGAACGGTCGAGCCGGGCGCATGTGCTGTCGCGGATCCGGGCGGGCGTGCTGGAATGGGGCTCGGTCGAACTGCTGCGCGAGGCGGGCATCGGCGCGCGGATGGACGTGCAGGGCCTCCCCCATGACGGCACCTACCTGACCGATGGCGACCGCATGGTGCATATCGATTTCAAGGCGCTGACCGGCAGGCGGGTCATGATCTATGGCCAGACCGAAGTGACCGAGGATCTGTATGCCGCACAGGATGCCATGGGCACGACGGTCCTTCATGGCGTCGAGGATGTGGTGATCGAGGATCTGGATGCGGCGCAGGCCTCTGTCAGCTTCACCGTGGATGGCGCGCGCCGGACCCTGACCTGCGCCTATGTGGCGGGCTGCGACGGTTTCCACGGCGTCAGCCGCAAGACCATCCCCGAGGCGAAGCGGCAGGAATTCGAGCGGGTCTATCCCTTTGGCTGGCTTGGCATCCTGTCCCGCACCCCGCCGGTCCATGACGAGCTGATCTATGCCAATTCCGAACATGGCTTCGCGCTGGCCTCGATGCGGAACCCCAATCTGGTGCGCTATTACGTGCAGGTGCCGCTGAGCGACAAGGTCGAGGACTGGTCCGACGACCGCTTCTGGACCGAATTCAAGCGGCGGATCCCGGCGCAGGCGGCGGCGGCGCTGGTCACCGGCCCGTCGATCGAGAAATCCATCGCCCCCCTGCGCAGCTTCGTGTCGGAACCGCTGCGCTGGGGTCGGCTGCTGCTGCTGGGGGATGCCGCGCATATCGTGCCGCCCACCGGGGCAAAGGGGCTCAACCTTGCGTTTTCGGATGTGCATTACGCCAGCGAGGCGCTGATTGCGGCGCTGGCCCACGGCTCCACCGCGGGCATCGACGGCTATTCGGCCCGCGCGCTGCAGCGGATCTGGAAGGCCATGCGCTTCAGCTGGCAGATGACGACCATGCTGCACCAGTTCGAGGGCGAGGACAGTTTTGCCGCGCAGATGCGCCGCGCCACGCTGGCCCATCTGGCGGACTCGGAAACGGCGCAGAAAGACCTTGCCGAGAATTACATCGGCCTGCCCTACTGATGCGAAGGCGCGCGGCCTGCGGGCCGCGCCGCTTTACCCCGCATGCCCCAGATCCAGCGCGTCGCTGTCCTTGAAGGTGCGCAGCACAAAATCCGACCGCACCTGCGCCACCTCGGGCTGGATCAGCAGCCGTTCGTGCAGGAAATCGGAAAAGCCGCCAAGGTCGCGTGCCCGCACATGCAGGATGTAATCCGCATCCCCCGAGACGGAAAAGGCCGACTGCACCTCGGGCTGCGCCTCGATCCAGCGCGAGAAATGGCTGTCCGCGTCCTTGCCATGGCTGCGCAGGTTCACCCGCACCACCACCCGGATCCCCAGACCCAGCTTCACGGCGTTCAGCCGGGCGCGGTAGCCTTCGATATAGCCTGCCGCCTCCAGCGCGGCGCGGCGGCGCGAGCATTGCGAGGCCGAGAGATTCACCCGCGCCGACAGATCCGCATTGGTCAGCGCCCCGTCGCGCTGCAGCGCGTCGAGAATCTGCCGGTCGTAACGGTCCAGCGGCATCTGCGGCTCCCTTGCAGTGTTCCGCGCCAGAATGCACGTTTCACGCAGAATGTCCCGGATAATCCATCGCAGCCTGCATCTGTGGTGCAGCGCCCCCTGCAACATGCACACACGATGCGGCATGGTCGCGCTATCCTGACATCAGCTCAGGAGACAGCCCATGTATGACGACGCGCAGCCCGCCCAAGCCCCCGCCAAGACCCATGTCCATCAGGCCATCGCGCAGGCGGTGCGCGATCATGGCATCGACAGGCTGTTCGGCCTGATGGGCGATGCCAACCTGTTCATCGCCGATCATTTCGCCCGCGCCTGCGGGGGCCGGTTCATCCCCGCCGCACATGAGGGCAGTTCGGTGCTGATGGCGCTGGCATGGGCCCATGTGACCGGGCGGGTCGGGGTCGCCACCATCACCCATGGCCCCGCGCTGACCAACTGCGTCACCGCCCTGACCGAAGGCGTGCGCGGGCAGATCCCCATGGTGCTGCTGGCGGGCGACACGCCGGTGTCCAATCCGCGCCACCTGCAGGGCATCAACCAGCGCGAGGTTGTGGCCGCCACCGGCGCCGGGTTCGAACAGCTGCGCAGCCCCGACACCGTGGCCCGCGACGTGGCCCGCGCCATGTATCGCGCGCAGGTCGAACGGCGGCCTGTCGTGCTCAACATGCCCGCCGATTTCATGTGGCAGGAGGCGCGGTATGACCGCCACGTGCTGAGCGTGTTCGAGACGCGCAGCTATGTGCCCGAAGGCGACGCGCTGGATCAGGCGCTTGGTATGGTGGCAAGCGCCCGCCGCCCGGTGATCCTTGCCGGCAGCGGTGCTTCGGGGGCGCGGGCGCAGATCCTCCGCCTTGCCGAACGGCTGGAGGCGCCGGTGGCCACCACGCTCAAGGCCAAGGGCCTGTTCCGGGGTCATCCCTATGACATGGACATTTTCGGCACGCTCAGCACCCCCGCCGCCTACGATGTCATCGCCAAATCCGACTGCATCCTGTGCTTTGGCGCGGGGCTGCACGATTTCACCACGGATCGCGGCAAGCTGACGGAGGGCAAGCGGCTGGTGCAGGTCGACACCGATCCGCGCGCCATCGGGCGCAGCGTGCATCCCGATGCGGCGCTGGTGGCCGATGCCGGGCTGACCGCCGACAATTTTGTGCACTGGTTGGACGAGGCCGAGATCCCCGCCTCTGGCTTCACGCCCGAGCTTGACCCGCAGACCCTGCGCGCCCATGCCCCCGCCCCCAAGGGCGCCGTGGCCGAGGGCTGCATCAAATACGTCCCCGCGCTGGAGCGGCTGGAACAGGCGCTGCCGCAGGACCGCATCCTTGTCAGCGATGGCGGCCGCTTCATGACCGAG
This sequence comes from Salipiger marinus, assembly GCF_900100085.1. Classification (GTDB taxonomy): domain Bacteria; phylum Pseudomonadota; class Alphaproteobacteria; order Rhodobacterales; family Rhodobacteraceae; genus Salipiger; species Salipiger marinus. Next base: position 25,291 of record NZ_FNEJ01000004.1, on the reverse strand, counting down.
GTCTGGTGCCGCATCTCTGCCCCGGATCCGCGCAGCTTCGTGAACACCGCCAATTTCGGCTCCATCGGCCTTGGCATGCCCGAAGCCATCGGCGCGGCGATTGCCGCCCCTGATCGCCCCGTGGTGCTGTTTTCCGGCGATGGCGGGTTCATGATGGGCGGCCTCACCGAATTCAACACCGCCGTGCGGCTGAAGCAGGATCTGATCGTGATCCTGTGCAATGACAGCGCCTATGGCGCCGAGCATATCCAGTTCCTTGACCGGCAGATGGATCCGACGCTGACCGAATTCGACTGGCCCTGTTTTGCCGATGTCGCCACCTCGCTCGGGGGACGCGGCGTGCTGGTCCGGTCGGAGGCGGATCTGCAGAAAGCCCTCGCCGCGATCGAGACGCGCGACCGCCCGCTGCTGATCGAGCTGCGGCTTGATCCGCATGACGTGCCCCGGATGCGGATGTAAGCGTCAGCCCGGCGCGCCGAGGTACGGGTCCGCGCCGGGCCGTAGCTCCTCTGCCGAGGCGTTGCGGAAGGCGTCGAGACCGGCGCAGGCCGCAGCCACCCGCGTGATGCGGGGCAGATCGTCCGGCGCCACGCCCCAGCGGGCGGCGTTGTAAAGCTGCGGGATCAGGCACAGATCGGGCTGCGTCAGATCGGGCCCAAGGCAGAAGGGACCGTGGGGGTCCAGCATCCGCTCCACCGCCGCGAGGCCGGGCAGGAGGGTGGCGCGCATCCAGTCGGCGCGCGTTTCCTCCCGCCCGGTCAGCCGCGCCACGTGATCCGCCACCCGCAGGTTGCAGACCGGGTGGATGTCGCAGGCCACGGACAGAGCCACCGCGCGCGCGCGTGCCGCCTGTCCCGGGTCGGGCGGCACCAGCGCCAGCCGCCCCGTCGCCTCCAGATAGTCCAGAATGGCAAGGCTCTGCGTCAGCTGCAGCCCGTCGATCTCCAGCACCGGCACCAGCCCCTGCGGGTTCAGCGCCAGATGCGCCTGCCGGTGCTGGTCCCCCGCACGCAGGTCGACAGCGCGGCGCTGCCATGCCAGCCCCGAAAGGTTCAGCGCGATCCGCACCCGCCAGCTTGCCGTGGAGCGCCAGTAATCGTGAAGCACCACCTCAGCCACAGCTGCGCGCCACCACCAGCAGATCCTTCAGCGCGTCCACATCGCCGATGCGGTTGGCCAGCAGCAGCACCAGCCGCGCGTTCAGCGCGTGGCTTTCCGCCTCGCTCAGCCCGTCATGCGCCGCCATCAGCGCCTCGTAGAACTCGTCACCCCGGGCGCCCAGACCCATTTGCTGCGCGCTCATGCCATCGCCCTTTCGCAGTCGCGGCCCATGGCGCGGGACAGCGCCGCGTCTAGCGCCTGCGGATCGACCCTGCCCCGGAACACCGCCGCCGCATGGCCATCGGGCCGCACCAGATAGGCCAGCCCCGTGCCATACCGCTGCAGCGCGTGGCCCGTCCTGTCGTCATAGGTGGGATAGTCGCGGGCGCTCTGGCCGATCCCCACCCGCCGCAGCCCCAGATCCGGCAGCGCGATGTCGCCAAACCCCACCAGCGTGAAGGCGCCGTGCAGCAGCGGCAAGAGCCAGCCCTCGCCCACCGGCGCATCCACCATCGGCTCGCCCACGCGGCCCTCGCCCGGGGTCTGCAATGACAGCCCCGCCAGCGAACAGGGCAGCGACAGGCGGCCCGAATTGATCAGCCGCCGGGCGAAGGGGTGGTCATGCGCCAGCCGCAGCGTCTCGTGCCGGAACAGCGCCTCCACCGGGGTCTTGGGGGTCATGAAATTGGTCGAGCGCGCGGAGTTGAGGATGTTTTCGGCAGCACCATGGCCGCGTTCCTCGTCATAGCTGGCGATCAGCGCGGGGCCAGCCGCCCCCTTTACCACGGCGGCCAGCTTCCAGCCCAGATTGTCGGCATCCTGAATGCCGCCATTGCCGCCCCGCGCGCCAAAGGGGCTGACCACATGCGCGCTGTCGCCGACAAAGATCACCCGGCCCTGCACGAAACGGTCCAGCCGGATGCAGCGGAACCTGTAGACCGACAGCCAGTCCAGCCGGAACGGCCTGTCGCCGACAATTGCCCGGATGCGCGGGATCACCTTTTCCTCGGTCGCCTCGGCCTTGGCATCGGCGCCCGGATCCAGCTGCAGGTCGATGCGGTAGATGTCATCGGGCTGCATGTGCAGCAGCGCCGACTTGCCGGGATGAAAGCTCGGGTCGAACCAGAACCAGCGCTCCGGCTGACCCTGCGCGAAGGGGCTTTCCGCCATCTCGATATCGGCGATCAGGAACTGCTCTTCAAAGGTCTGCCCGGCAAAGGCCAGCCCCATGCGGCGGCGCGTGGCCGAATTCGCCCCGTCGCAGGCCAGCAGCCAGTCGGCGCGCAGGTCATACGCGCCTTCGGGCGTCTCGACGGTCAGCGTCACGCCGTCCTCCCGGGCGTGGTGCCCGGTCACCTTCGACAGAAAACGCAGGTCGATGAGATCGGGGAACTCCTTGGCCCGGTCCAGCAGATACTGTTCGACGTAATATTGCTGCAGATTGATGAAGGCCGGGTATTTGTGGCCATCCTCGGGCAGCAGGTCAAAGCTGTAGACCTCGGTCTCGCCATGGAACAGCCGCCCCACCTTCCATGTCACGCCCTTGGCCAGCATCCGCTCGCCCACGCCCAGCCGGTCAAAGATCTCCAGCGTGCGCTTGGCCCAGCAGATCGCCCGGCTGCCCACCGACACCACGTTGTTGTCGTCCAGCACCACCGACCGCACGCCCTGCAGCGCAAGATCGATGGCCATGGCAAGCCCCACCGGCCCCGCGCCGACAATCGCCACCGGCGCGCCGGTGCGGCCGCCGTCCAGTTCGGGCGGGCGGACAAAGGGCTGCGGATCATAGGAATAGGCTGGCATGGTCTCTCCTCCCTCTGCGTCCCCGGTGCTCCACCACCGGGGCGCGCAGGCCGGGGCAGCACCCCCGGCCCGCGCCTGCTCTGCACGGGCACTGTCCCTTGGCGCCTCGGTCTCTCCACCGGAGAGATCGCCGGGCTGCGCCCGGACCGGCGGGGCTCCGCCCGTTCGCGCCTCGGTCTCTCCCCCGGAGAGATCGCCGGGCTGCGCCCGGACCGGCTGGGCTCCGCCCGTTCGCGCCTCGATCTCTCCACTGGAGAGATCGCCGGGCTGCGCCCGGACCGGCTGGGCTCCGCCCGTTCGCGCCTCGGTCTCTCCACTGGAGAGATCGCCGGGCTGCGCCTGGACCGGCGCTCACCCCTGAAGGGCGGCCCACATCTGCTGGTCGCGTTCGGCGGTCCAGACCCGCGGCGTGTCGATGCCGCGCGCCTCGTCATAGGCGCGGGCCACGTTGAACGGCAGGCAATGCTCATAGATCGCGTAGTCGGAGAATTTGGGATCGCAGGCGTCGCGCACCGCCTCCCATGCCTCCCGCAGCGAGCCGCCCCGCGCCACCACGCGTGCCACCGGTCTGTAGGTGGAGCGCACAAAATCCGCCGTGTTCTCCAGCGCCTGCGCCACCGCGTCTTCTCCCAGCAGCGCATCGCCGCGCCCCGGCGCGATGGCGCGCGGCTCATAGGCCGCGATCTGCGCCAGCGTCTCCGGCCAGTCGGCGAAATGCCCGTCGCCGCAATAGCAGGCCGAATGGAACTCCACGATGTCGCCGGTGAACATCACCTCCTGATCGGGCACCCAGACCACCGCATCGCCTGCGGTATGCGCCCGGCCCAGATGCAGGATGTCCACCCGCCTGCGGCCCAGATAGACGGTCATGCGGTCGCTGAAGGTCACCGTGGGCCGGGTCAGGCCGGGAATTTCCTCATGGCCCTGAAACAGCCGTGGAAAGCGCCCGAATTCGCTGTCCCAGTCTTCCTGCCCGCGCTCCTCGACCATGGCGGCGGCCACGTCGCTCATGATGATGTCACGCGCGCCATAGGCCGAGGCGCCCAGCACCCGCACCGCGTGGTAATGGGTCAGCACCAGATGGCTGATCGGCTTGTCGGTGACCGAGCGCACGCAGTCGATCACCTTGCGCGCCAGCCGGGGCGTCGCCTGCGCCTCGACGATCATCACGCTGTCATCGCCGATGATCACCCCGGTATTGGGATCCCCCTCTGCGGTGAAGGCGAAAAGCCCTTCGCCCACTTCGGTGAAACTGATCTTTTTCTCGTCCATGTCGCCTTGCGACGCGAATGCCTTGGTCATGGGATCCTCCCTTCAGTCCTGTGTCCATGCGGGCTGCGGCAGGGCGGGCAGCACCCGCCCGGTGCAGGCGCCGAAGCCCACGCGATAGCCCTCGCCTTCCGCCGCGCCGTAAAGCGTCAGCCGGTCGCCATCCTGCAGGAAGCGGCGCTCCGTGCCATCCGCCAGCCGGACCGGCTCCGCCCCGCCCCAGCTCAGCTCCAGAAGTGAGCCACGGCTGTCCGGCGTGCCGCCCGAGATCGTGCCCGACCCCAGCAGGTCGCCGGTGCGCATCGGGCAGCCGCTGGTGGTGTGATGGCAAAGCTGCTGCGCTGCCGAATAATACAGCTCCCGGGCATTGGTCCGCGCCAGAATGGTTTCCGCCCCGCCCTCGGGCGTCAGCCCCACGCTCAGCGCGATGTCATATTGCATCGGCCCCGGCTCGCGCAGATAGGGCAGCAGGGGCCGCTCCCGCGCGGGGGGGCCAACCCGGAACGGCTCCAGCGCGGCCTTGGTCACGATCCAGGGCGACACCGTCGTCGCCGTGGCCTTGGCCTGAAACGGTCCCAGCGGCTGATATTCCCAGGCCTGAATGTCGCGCGCCGACCAGTCGTTCAGCAGCACATAGCCGAAGATCATCGCATCCGCCTGCGCCACCGACACCATGCCTGCGGAGGGCAGGCCAACCACCGCCCCCAGCTCCAGCTCCAGATCGAACCGCGCCGAAGGGCCAAGATGCGGCAGATCCGCCCCGGGCGCCTTCAGCTGCCCCCATGGCCTGCGGACATCCGTGCCCGACACCACGACCGACGAGGCCCGCCCGTTATAGCCGATGGGGATCGACAGCCAGTTCGGCGGCAGCGCGTTTTCTGGCCCGCGAAACATGGTGCCGACATTGGTGGCATGATGCCGCGAGGCGTAGAAATCGGTGAATTCGCTGACGGTGAAGGGCAGGCCCAGCGTCACCTCTTCAAGGCGCACCAGATGCGGCGCCACCGCCGCCTGATGCGCCACATCGCCCAGCAGGACCGTCAGCCGCGCCCGCAGCGCCGCCCAGACCTGCGGCCCCGCCGCCATCACCGCGTTCCAGGCGGGTTCGGCAAAAAGCCCGGCATCAAGCCCGTGATCCACCGCCGCCACATCCAGCACCCGGTCGCCGATGGCGATCCCCAGGCGCGGCCCCTGCCCGGCATCGAACACGCCATAAGGCAGGTTGTTCAGCGGAAACTCGCAGCCCGGCGCATTCGCGCTCTCGACCCAGCTTGTCCTCAGGCTCATGACCGCGCCCCGTCTTCCTTCGGCCAGAAATATCCCGGGGGGAGCCGAAGGCGGGGGGCAGCGCCCCCCTGCCCCCGGGCCGTGCGCGCGGCGCTCACTCCCAGTTCCCTTCGGGCGTGCCGTCGAAGCGCTTTTTCAGGCTCTCCCAGCAGTCGATGTAATCGTCCTGCAGCGGCGCCTCCGTGGCGGCAAAGCGGGTCAGATGCTGGGGAAAGCGCGTCTCGAACATGAAGGACATGGTGTGGTCGAGCTTGTGCGGCGCCAGATCGCCAAGGCTCGCCTTCTCGAAGGCCGCATTGTCCGGCCCGTGCGGCAGCATCATGTTGTGAAGACTCATGCCGCCCGGCACAAATCCTTGGGGCTTCGCGTCATACTGGCCGTAGATATTGCCCATCAGCTCGGACATGACGTTCTTGTGGTACCAAGGCGGGCGGAAGGTGTTTTCCGCCACCATCCAGCGTTCGCGGAAAAGCACGAAATCGATGTTCGCCGTCCCCTCCACCCCGGAGGGCGCAGTCAGCACGGTAAAGATCGACGGATCCGGATGGTCGAACAGCACCGCGCCCACCGGGCAATAGCTGCGCAGGTCGTATTTCACCGGCGCGTAATTGCCGTGCCACGCCACCACATCCAGCGGCGAATGGCCGATCCGGGTGACATGGAACTGGCCCTGCCATTTGACCGTGACGGTCGAGGCGGCATCGCGATCCTCGAAGGCGGCGACCGGGGTCTTGAAATCGCGGCGGTTGGCCATGCAGTTGGCACCGATCGGGCCCCGCCCCGGCAGGGTGAATTTCTGCCCGTAGTTTTCGCAGACAAAGCCCCGCGCCGGCCCCTCCACCAGTTCGACCCGGTAGAGCAGCCCCCGCGGCAGGAGGGCGATTTCCTGCGGCGCAAGGTCGATCACGCCCAGTTCGGTGCAGAACCGCAGCCGCCCCTCCTGCGGCACCACCAGCAATTCGCTGTCGGCGGAATAGAAATAGGCATCCTGCATCGACTGGGTGACCAGATAGATATGCGCGGCCATGCCCACCTGCATATGCACGTCGCCCGCCGTGGTCATGGTCCGCATCCCCGTCAGCCATGTCAGCGGGGCGTCGCTGTGCGGCACCGGATCCCAGCGATACTGGCCAAGGCTGATCACGTCCGGATCCACATTCGGCGCCGACTGCCAGTAGGGCAGCGCGATCTTTTCGTAACGGGCGGAATGTTTGACCGAAGGCCGGATGCGGTAGCACCATGTCCGTTCGTTCTGATGGCTGGGCGCGGTGAAGGCGGTGCCCGACAGCTGCTCGCCATAAAGCCCGTAGGCGCAGCGCTGCGGACTGTTCCGGCCTTCGGGCAGCGCGCCCGGCAGGGCCTCCGTCTCGAAATCATTGCCGAAGCCGGGCATGTAGCCTTCGTGCAGCGCGCTGATGCCCACGGCCCGGGTCAGCCCGGACACTCTGCTCTGATCGGTCATGCTCCGCCTCCTCTCGACTGACTGGCGCGAGGATGTTAGTTGCTTTTGTAACTAACAAGAGGCGAAATCAGAAAAGATGGATGACAGCGACAGCTTTGAACTTTCGACCTTCACGCCCTTCCTGCTGAATCAGGCGGCGGAGGCGCAAAGCGATGTTTTCTCGCCAAATTACCGCGACCGCTACGGGATGCTGCGCACCGAATGGCGGGTGCTGTTCCACCTTGGCCGCTATGGCAATCTCAGCGCCAAGGAGATCTCGGACCGCGCCTCGATCCACAAGACCAAGGTGTCGCGCGCGGTCCGGGCGCTGGAGGAGAAGCGCTTTCTTGCCCGCGCCACCAGCCCCGAGGACCGCCGCAGCGAAAGGCTGTCGCTGCGACCGCCGGGCGAAGAGGCGTTCCGCGTCCTGACCGGCGCCGCGCAGGATTACGAGGCGGCGCTGGTCCGCAAGCTGGGTCGGCGGGACACGCAGAAGCTGAAGGATTTGCTGCTGAAGCTGCAGGACTGAAGGTCAGGGCCCTGCGGAGCGCCGCATCTGGTCCGGTCCTGATCCCCGCCCGCGCGGGCAGGCAGGGAGATGTGCGGTGTGGCGGGCGGCCCCGGCACCCGGTCCGGTGTCGCGCCGCCCTGCCGGGCCGCGCCGCGCAGGATCACAGGTCGTGATCACCGTCCTTGCGGGCGTAATGATCGTGGAGGAATTCGACGGCAGCAAAGACAACCACGAGGCAGGTGAGGATTTCAACATAGCCGGTCATGGGAGGCTCCTTTCAAGGTCACTCGTTAACTTCCGATAACCAAGATATACGCCTGACGCCCACGCCGGACGAGCGGACGTCGGGATGATCCAAGGAGCCGGGGGATGGCCCCCCTGTTCCAAAGGATAGGGTCCGCGCCCGCTTGTGATGCGCCACCGCCCGGGCGGGCGGGGCGCGGGATCAGTCGTCGCCGGGCACCCCGTAAGAAGGCGCCGCGCGCGGATCAAGCGCGCGCTGCACATAGGCGCCCATCTGCGGCCTGTAGGCGGCCCAGGCCTCGGTCACGGCGGCGATCGGGCAGGCGTCGGTCCAGTCGCAGCGCAGCTCGGCCAAGGGCCAGCTCAGCCGGTCCACCAGCAGCAGACCCGCCGAATGCACCGGCCCCGCCTCACCGCCCGCGTCAAGCCCGGCAACCAGTGCCGCGATCAGCCGGTCGCCCAGATGGCCGGATCTGGCCAGAAACCCGTCCAGCATCGCCTGCGGCACGCCCTCCTGCGCCAGCAGGTTGCCGCCCGCCGCCGCGTCCTGCCCCTGCGCGCTGGACCAGAGCCCAAGGGCATTTTCGCCGGAATGCACCGCCGTCGCGCCGGTGGCGTCCACGGCCAGAATCTGGCGGTACTCCATGAAGGGGCTCGCCTCGCGCACCCGCGCCACGGCTTCGGGTGCCGCGATCCCCTGTGCCAGCAGGTCCAGCACCCGGGGCCCCAGCGCGGGATCGGTGACGTTCTGCGATGCCACCACCCCCACCCCGGCGCGGGCATGGGCGCAGCGCGCCGCCACCGCCGGAGAGGAGGAGGAGATGACCATGCCGAACATGCCGGTTTCGGCGCAGCGGGCGACAAGCGAAAAAGTCATGGCCTCAGTCCGGGATCACGGCGGTGGCGTCGATCTCCACCAGCCAGTCGGGCCGCGCCAGAGCCGACACCACCAGCCCGGTGGAGACCGGATGCACGCCCCGGATATATTCGCCCATGGTGCGATAGACCGCCTCGCGGTGGCGGACATCGGTGATGTAGACCACCACCTTGACCAGATGTTCCATGCTGCCGCCCGCCTCCTCGATCAGCTGGCGGATGTTCTGCATGACCTTGTGGGTCTGTTCCACCGGATCGTGGCTGTCGATGTTGCGCGCGGTGTCCAGATCCTGCGGGCACTGGCCGCGCATCCAGACGGTGCGGCCGCCACGGGTGACCACCGCCTGACACAGGTCGTTGTCCAGCGCCTGTTCGGGATAGGTGTCGCGGGTGTTGAAGGGGCGGATGCGGGTATGGGCCAAGATGGTCTCTCCAAAGGGTGCGGGTTATTCGGCGGCCTGCGGCGCGGTCCGCGCCTGAACCTGCGCGTGATAGTCCATGTAGCTGCGGCGGGTGGCGATGTGATCGGCCACATGGCGGGCGTCGTGCCAGACGCCCCAGATGAAGCTGGACCCGCGCCGCGACTGCCATGGCAGCCCAAGGAAATAGAGGCCGCTTTCGGGGGACACGCCGCGCTGGTGGCGCGGATGTCCCTGCGCGTCCAGCGCGCCCTCGGGCAGCCAGCGGTAATCCGACCGGAAGCCGGTGGCCCAGAGGATGGTGGTGATCCCCGCCTTGGCCAGATCGAGCGCGCTTAGCGGATCGGTCAGGCAGGCCGGATCGGCGGGCATCTCCCGCGCTTCGGGGTCAGGCGGCAGGTCAAGCCCGTTGCGCGCCACATAGGCATCGGCCTCGTCCAGCACGGCAAGATAGTCGCGGTCACCTGCGGCGATGTTGGCGGCAAGATCGGGCGCGATGCGCAGCACGCCGTGGTCATAGCCCTCGGTGCGGCCCAGCAGGGTGATGCCCTCGGCGGCCAGATGCCGGAAATCCACCGTGGCGCCGCCATGGGCGCCGCTGACCGCGATAGTCACATGGTCGGTGCCCGGCGCGGGCGCCTCCAGATCCCATTTGCCCAAGACCCCCAGCCACCAGACAAAATCGCGCCCGCGATAGCGGCGCGGCGGGCGGCCATGCGGACCCACCGACAGATAGACCCGCCGCCCCGCCCGGTTCAGTTCATCCGCGATCTGGCTGCCCGAGGCGCCCGCCCCCACCACCAGCACCGCGCCTTCGGGCAGCGCCTGCGGGTTGCGATAGTCCGAGGAATGGATCTGCGTGACCGGCAGATCCTCTGGCACCAGCGGCGGGATCACCGGGATCTGGAACGCCCCGGTGGCGGCCACCACCGCCTGCGCCTCGATCACCCCGTCAGAGGTTTCGGCGCGGAAGCCCGGGCGCCCCTCCAGTCTGGTGACGCGGCTGACCTCCACCCCGCAGCGGATGGGGGCGTTGAACTGGCGGGCATAGGCGGCGAAATACTCCGCCACCTCGTCCTTGCCCACAAAGGCGTCGGGGTCATGCGGAAAGGTCATGCCGGGAAAGCGGTCATGCCAAGCCGGGCCATTGGCCACCAGCGAATCCCACCGCGCGCTGCGCCAGCGTTCGGCGATGCGGGCGCGTTCCAGCACCAGATGCGGGATCCCGGCGCGGGTCAGATGTTCGCTGGCGGCAACACCCGCCTGTCCGGCGCCCACCACCAGCACCTCGGTCGTTTCAATGGTCATGGCCCTGCCCTTTCCGCCGCTTGCTCCGGGATCAGACTAGCCTCATCCGGCCTTCAGCAAAATTACAGAAGTCTGAAGGTTGGATAAGGCAAAGCCTAAGCCATCAGAACCCCAGCGCCATGCCATCCTTGCGGCTGTCGCTGCCGCCATGCAGCAGGCCGGTTGCGGTATCGATGCGGATCGACTGACTGCCGCCGATGGGGCTGTCCATCACCTTCAGCTTGTGACCCCGTGCCGCCAGATCGGCACGCGCCGCCTCTGACACGCCCGGTTCGATCTGCAGCTCGCCCCCCGTGGCGAAGCTGCGCGGCGCGTCCATGGCCGCCTGCAGATCCATCCCCAGATCCAGCACGCCCGACAGGAAGGCGGCATGGCCCGAGGCCTGATACTGCCCGCCCATCACGCCAAAGGGCATGACCGCCGCACCATCCTTGCAGAGCATGCCGGGGATGATCGTGTGCATCGGGCGCTTGCCGGGAGCGATGGCATTGGGATGGCCGTCGATCAGCCGGAAAGACGCGCCACGCGAATGGAACAGCACGCCGGTCTTTGGGTCAAGCCGGGTGGAGCCGAAGCCGTGGAAGATGGAGTTGATGAAGGACAGCGCGTTGCCCTCGGCATCCACCACGCAAAGATAGATGGTGTCCTTGTGCTCGGGCTCGTCCCAGAGCGCGGGCGGCAGCGCGCGGGTCATGTCGATCCGCGCGGCAAGCGCATCCACCACCGCGTCGGACAGCAGCGTGTCGGTCACGCCGGGGCAGGATGCGGGATCAGCGATCAGCGCGTCGCGATGGTGATAGGCAAGCTTGGTGGCTTCGGCATGCAGGTGGATGCGGTCAGCCTCGGACATCTCCGCGCCCATGTCGAACTTGGCAAGGATGCGCAGGATCAGCAGCGCCACCAGCCCCTGCCCGTTGGGCGGGCATTCCAGCACGTCATACCCAGCGTAAGACGTAGAGATGGGATCGGTCCAGAAGGCCTGATCGCGGCCTTCGTGGAAATCCTGCGCGGTGTGCAGACCGCCCAGCGACTGCAGATGCGCCGCCATCCGCGACGCCGTCTCGCCTTCGTAAAAGGCGGCGGCGCCATGGGCCGCGATTTCGGTCAGACGGTCGGCAAGCAGCGGCTGCGCGTGGCGCTCGCCCGCGCGCGGTGCGGCGCCACCCGGCAGGAACAGGGCGGCGGCATGGGCATCGCCCCCCACAAGGGCTGCATTGGCGGCCCAGTCCTGCGCCACGCGCGGCGTCACCGGATAGCCGTCGCGGGCATAGGCGATGGCGCGGGCGAAGATCTGGTCAAGCGGCAGCGTGCCGTAATCGGCATGCAGGCGGCACCATGCGGAAATGGCCCCGGGGATGGTGACGGCATGGGGGCTGGTCTGGGGGATCTCGTCGGTCAGCCCGGCGGCACGCAGCGCCTCCAGCGTGGCGCCGGCGGGCGCACGGCCCGAGCCGTTGAGCGCCCGCACCGCGCCGCCCTTTGGCGCGTAAAGCGCAAAACAGTCGCCGCCGATGCCGGTCATCAGCGGATCCACCACGCATTGCACCGCCACGGCGGCCAGTGCTGCATCCACGGCCAAACCGCCCCGGCCCAGCATCTCGAGCCCGGCGGCAGTGGCCAGCGGATGCGAGGTGGCGATCATCGCGCGCGAGGCCAGCGTGTCGGGGCGGCGGGCGGAGAAAAAGTCGAACATTCGGGATCTATCCTGCAAATCTGGAAATAGGGGCCGTCAGGCGGCGCCAAGCGGGTGAAGACAGGCGACAGCGCGCCCTTCGCCATGGCGGCCCAGCTGCGGGTCGCGCGTCTGGCAGTCGGGCTGCACCATGGGACAGCGCCCAGAAAAGCGGCATCCGGGCGGCAGGTCAAGCGGGCTGGGGATCTCGCCCGGCAGCGGTTCGGGCAGCGGTTCGAAAAACCGCGGCGCGGCGGCGCGCAGGGCGGCGGCATAGGGATGCGCGGGGGCGGCGAGCACGGCATCGGTGGGGCCGGTTTCCACGATGCGGCCCAGATACATGATCGCGATCTCTTCGCAAAGATAGCTTGCCACGCCCAGATCATGGGTGATGAAGACCAGCGTCAGCCCCATGTCGCGCTGCAGCCCGCGCAGCAGCGTCAGCAGCTGCGCCTGTGTGGAGACGTCAAGCCCCGACACCGCCTCGTCCGCCACCAGCACCGAAGGTTCGGAGGCCAGCGCCCGGGCGATGGCCACCCGCCGCACCTGACCGCCCGACAGCCCCGCCGGATACCGCTGCGCCGCATCGGCAGGCAGGCCCACCCGCGCCAGCAGCTCCGCCACCCGGCCCGCCACCTGCCCGGCGGGCACGATGCCGAAATGCCGCAAAGGTTCAGCAATCAGCGCACCGATGGTCATGCGCGGGTCCAGCGAGCCGCGCGCGTCCTGATAGACCATCGCCACATCGCGGGCAAAGCGCGGGCCTTCGGCGCGCACCTCGCGGATCGGGCGCCCGTGATACAGCGCGCGGCCCCCCGTAGGCGCATCAAGCCCCAGCAGCACTCGCAGCAGCGTGGATTTGCCAGAGCCGCTTTCGCCCACCAGCGCCAGCGAGGCGCCCTGTTCCACGCGCAGCCGCACCCCGTCCAGCGCGCGCAGGCCGACGGTGTCGCGGCGCAGGCCCGCGCCGGGGCGGCGGATCTGGAACACCTTCTCCACCTCGATCAGTTCAAAGACCGGCGCGCGGGTCGGCGCAGGCGGCTGGCGGGGGTCGGTCATGGCGGACATGTCTTTCATCATGCGGGCCTCATTCCGGGTTCCAGCAGGCAAAGGCGTGATCCAGCGGCCCGGTGCGGGCGGGATCGGCGGCGGCCAGCGGCGGCGGCTCGGTCGCGCAATGCGGCAGGGCGCGCGGGCAGCGGGTGGCAAAGCGGCAGCCCTCGGGCATCTGGTCATGCGAGGGCACGTTGCCTTCGGGCGCCAGCAGATCCTTGCGCCCAATTTCCAGCACGCAGCCCTGCAGCTGGCGGGTATAGGGGTGGCGGTTGCGGGTCAGCACGTCATGGGCGGGCCCGGATTCCACCACCTGCCCGGCGTAAAGCACCACGATGCGGTCGCAGGCCTGACTGGCCAGCGCCAGATCATGCAGCACGAAGATGCAGCTTGCCCCCCGGTCGCGGGTCAGCGACAGGATCAGCCGCACGATCTGCGCCTGAATGGTCACGTCCAGCGCCGAGGTCGGCTCATCCGCCAGCAGAAGGTCGGGATTGCCGGCAAGGGCGATGGCCACCATGACGCGCTGCTGCATCCCGCCCGACAGCTGATGCGGAAAGGCACTGAGCCGCGCCTCGGCATCGTTGATGCCGACCTGCGTGAACAGATCCACCGCCCGGGCGCGCGCGGCGGCCCGGTCCAGCCCCATGGTGCGGCGCAGCACCGAAATCAGCTGCCGCCCCACCGTATAGGCGGGGTTGAGCGCGGCGCCCGCATCCTGAAAGATCATCGACATCCGCCGCCCGCGCAGCCGCACCATCTGCGCCTCTGGCAGGGCCAGCAGATCGCCCGCACCGCTCAGATCGGCCTGCCCCTCCACCTCGGCGCCGTCCAGAAGCCGCATCAGCGCGGTGGCGATGGTGGATTTTCCCGCGCCGCTTTCGCCGACCAGCGCCAGCGTCTCGCCGCGCGCCAGCGACAGGCTCACCCGGTCGAGGATCTTGGCCTGACCGCGATAGACGGTCAGGTCGGTGACGGCCAGCAGCGGGTCGGCGGCAATAGCATCCATTTTCATGCGCCCCTCCGGCTTTTGGGATCCACTTCCTCGCGGATGCCATCCCCCACGATGGACAGGGCGATCAGCAGCAGCGCCAGCGCAAAGCCGGGCATGGCCGACATCCACGGCGCGAAGCTGACAAAATCGCGGCCCTCGGCGATCATCAGCCCCCAGTCGGGTGTGGGCGGCGTGACCCCGATGCCCAGAAAGGACAGCGAGGAGGAGACAAGGATCGCCTCGGAAATCCGGATCGTCACCTGCACCGCCAGCGGAAAGATCACGTTGGGCAGCACGTGGCGCCAGACCACCGCCAGCGACGGGATCGACATCAGATGCGCTGCCTCGATGAAACCCTGCACGCGCACCTGCATCACGTCGGCGCGCACGGTGCGGGCGAAGGGGCCGATCATCGACAGGCCCACCGCGATCACCACCTTGTCGACCCCCTGCCCCAGAATGGCGATGAAGGCCACGGCAAGGATCAGCGAGGGCAGCGCAAGGATGCTGTCGATGAGCCGCATCAGCGCCCATTCCACCCAGCCCCCCGCCAGCCCGGCGGCAAGCCCGATCACCAGCCCGCCCGCCGCCCCGATCAGCACGGAGCAGAGGCCGATGACCAGCGCGTAGCGCGCGCCGAAGATGACGCGCGACAGGATGTCCTGCCCGTAACTGTCGGTGCCCAGCAGATGCGCGCCAGAGGGCGGCATCATCATCGCGTTGGTGTCCTGCAGCACCGGGTCATAAGGCGCGACCCATGGCGCGAAGATGGCGGCCAGCAGGTAGCCCGCCGCCACGACCAGCGCCACGGTGAAGAACGGGCGCCGCAGGAAGATGGAGCGCCGCCCGCGGCGCCTGCGCGCGGCGGGCGCAGAAAGAAGAGGAGCCTGCACGGTCATCTGCGGTCTCTCAGTCTGGGGTCAAGGATGGGATAGGACAGGTCCACCAGCAGGTTGACCCCGATGAACAGGAAGGCGGTCATCATCACCCCCGCCTGCACCACCATGTATTCGCGGCCCAGCACGGCGCTGGTCAGCATCTGGCCGATGCCGGGCAGGTTGAACACCGTCTCGGTCAGCACCGTGCCCTGCAGCAGCGTGCCCAGCTGAAGGCCCAGAATGGTGACCAGCGGCATGGCGATGTTGCGCACGCCATGCACCCAGATCACCCGCCAGCCCGGTTCGCCCCGCGCGCGGGCGGCGGCGATATAGGGCTGTTCCAGCACCTCGATCAGCGTGGCGCGGGTCAGCCGGGTGATCATGGCGATGAAATAGGTCGACAGCGTCAGCCCGGGCAGGATCATGTGATAGAGCCCGCCCCAGAAATCCTGCCATGGCGAGACATAGCCCATGACCGGGAACCAGCCCAGCTTGACCCCGAAGAACCAGATCAGCAGGATCCCCAGCAGGAAGGACGGAAACGCCGTGCCGGTCAGCGCCAGCACCGCCGAGCCCGCGTCGCAGGCCGTGTCTTTCTTCACCGCCGACAGCACCCCCAGCGGCACGCCGATCAGGATGGCGAAGGCCAGCGAGAAGGAGGCCAGCGTCAGCGTGACGGGCAGCGCCTCCATGAAGCCATAGGTGAAGATGTCGGTGCGGGCGACAAAAGAGGTGCCCCAGTCGCCCGTCACGAAATTTGTAGCCCAATCAAGGTATTGGGTGAGAAAGGGCCGGTCCAGCCCCATCTCGATTGTCAGCTGCTCGTAGGCCTCTGGCGAGTATTCCGAGCCAAGCATGATCTGGACCGGGTCGCCCGGTGCCAGCTTCAGCAAGCCGAAGGTGGCGACCGAGACGATGAACAGCACGACCAGCGTCTGCCCGATCTTTCCAAGGGCCTGCCGCAGCATCAGGCGAGGCTGACCGTGTGCAGGTTGACCAGATCCGCGGGGATATACTGGAAGCCCTGAACCTTGTTGGAAAACACCTTGTAGATGGGCATATGCGTCATGATCCCGATGGGCGCCTCGTCCATCAGCAGATCCTCGGCGGCGTGATAGAGCTTGGCCCGTTCCGCCGTGTCCAGCAGCACCTGCGCGCGCTTGCACAGATCGTCAAATTCGGTGTTGACCCAGCCGCAGAAGTTCCACGCGCCATCCGACTTGAATTCGGGATAGATCGCCTCGTCGGGATCAAGGTCCGCCACCCATTCAAAATCGTAGAGGTCGAAATCGCCCTCGTTGCGGCGTTTGACCCATGCTGCGGGTTCGATCAGTTCCAGATTGGCCTTGATGCCGACCTGCGCCAGCATGGGGGCGATGGTCTGGGCGACGCGGGTGCCGACCGGGCCACGTTCGGCCATCATGTAGGTGACCTCGACCTCGCCCTGCTCGGCGGCCTGCGCGCGGAAGGATTTGGCCTTTTCCAGATCGAACCACTGCCCACGTCCGGAGGTGGCGATGTCGGGATCAAAAAAGCCGGTCATGGGCGGCGAGATCGGGGTGAAGGCCGCCTGCGCCCGTCCGAAATAGGCCTGTTTCACCAGCGTGTCGCGGTCCAGCGCCCAAGCCGCGGCGCGGCGCAGGTTGATGTCGGTGAAGGGGCCCCTTTTGCAGTTCATGCCAAGGAAGGTGTAGTTGCCCTCGATCTCGCCATAAAGCGTGGCGCGGGGGAATTTGGCGACCTGATCCACCAGTTGCATCGGGCAGTCGGTCATGCCGTCGATCTGGCCCGACATCAGCGCGGCCAGCGCCGTGGAGGCCTCGTTCATCAGCACGAAGGTCACCCGCTCCAGCTTGGGCATGCCGGGTTCGAAATAGTCGGGGTTCGCCTCCAGTTCGATGGCGTCATTCTCGCGCCACGACACGAATTTGAACGGCCCCGTCCCCACCGGGTTGCGGCCGTAATCGGCGCCGTATTTCTGCACGGCGGCGGGGCTGACGATGGTGCCCGCGCGGCCCGTGGAGCCGTTCAGCGCCACCGGCAGGAAGGCATAGGGTTCGGAGAAATGCAGCTTGACGGTCAGCGGGTCGACCACCTCGACCTCGCTCAGCAGCTCCAGCTTCCAGGCATGCGGCGAGGCGGGCGTGCCTTCCTTGACGCGCAGCAGCGAGAATTTCACCGCTTCGGCATCGCAGGGCGTGCCGTCATGGAACATCACCCCCTCGCGCAGCTTGAACACATGGGTCTTGTCGTCTTCCAGATCCCATGTCTCGGCCAGATCGGGTTCGAATTTCACCTCCGTGCCGTCATAGGTGATCTTCAGCAGGCCGTTATGGATGTTGTTGATGACCTGAATGGCGGACAGAAATCCGGTGAAATGCGGGTCCAGCGTGTCGATCACCTTGATCGAGGCGATCTTCAGATGGCCGCTCTGCTGGGCGCGGGCAATGGCGGGAAAGCTGCCTGCGGTGCTGGCGGCAACGATGCCCGCACCCAGACCCTTCAGCACGGCCCGGCGGCCAAGCCGCGCCGACAGCCGTTCGGCCAGCAGCTTCTTGTGGTCGACTTGCGTCATGTCGTGTCTCTCCTGTTGGCATGGTCTCCTCCCTTTTCCGTGCAGCGGGCAGCGGCCCTGTCCGGTTGTTCCGGCTCTGATGGGGGCGCCCGATTGACCGGCATTTGATGTGTTTCCTCCGCTCCGATCCGTCCGCAGGGTGGAATCAGGCTGGGAGGTTATGTATACATATACAAGGTTAAAGTGTTCATTTCGGCGAAGGCGGATCGCAGGTGATTATTCGAACAGCAGAAAGCATCTTCGACACGCTGGTGGGACGCATCGTGGCGGGCGGGATGCTGCCCGGGGAGCCCTTGGCCGAACAGGCGCTGGCGGAACAGTTCGGCGTGTCCCGCACCCCGGTGCGCGAGGCGCTGCACCGTCTGGAACAGGCAAGCCTTGCCGAACGCGGCGCGCGGCGCGCCTTTGTCGTGCGCCGGATGAAGGCCGCCGATCTGGCCGATCTGTTCGAAGCGGTGGGAGAGGTGGAAAGCGTGCTGGCGGCACTGGCCGCAAGCCGCATGACCGAAATCGAGCGGCAGCAGATGCTGGCCCTGCTCGACGAGGGGAAATCCTGCGGCGAGGATGCGCTGCGCTATGGCGCGATCAACGCGCGCTTCCATGCCAGCCTGAAGACAGGCGCACGCAACGCGGCGCTGGCCACTACGCTGGACGAGATGAACCTGCGCACCCAGGCCTGGCGGGCCGCGAATTTTCAGGCCGACACGCGGCGGCTTTCAACCTCGCGCGCCGAACATGACGCCATCGCGCAGGCGATCCTTGCCCGCGATGCCGAAACGGCGCGCCGCCTGATGCGCAGCCACATCGCCAGTTCCTATCTGGTGGTGGTCGACATTCTGGCCCGACGCGAGCCATAACGCGCCGGACCAGAGCGGCGGACATGCAAAAAGCCGGGCCCGAAGGCCCGGCCCGTGATCCCGCAGCGTGCCGGAAGGCGGGCGCCCGGCCCGGATCAGTCGGTATATTCGGGCATCGCCTCGAGCTCTTCCTCGGTCATCGGCACCGACACGATCACCGCGCCGCCATTGGACTGGCGCAGGATCTGGATGTCCGACAGGTTCAGCTCCACCGGCTTGGCGCCGATGCCCAGAAAGCCGCCCACATCCACGATCACCGCATCGACGCTGCCATCATCGGACAGCAGGATCTCGGACACATCCCCAAGGCTCTCGTCGCCCGGCCCATAGACCGTGGCGCCGGTCAGCATCTCGGCGGTCAGATCCTCCATGGGAGCCTCGGCATAGCCCTCGGGCATGGCGCGCATGTCCCGCGCGGTGGCGCCGGTGCCGGGGGTGACGCCGGTCTGCGGATTATACTGCGACGTGCCTTCGGTATTGTCCGTGGCCATCTGGTCCTCGCCGGACGCGGGCATGTCCTGCGTGGGCGTTGTGGTCTCGACCGGGCGCTCGGTGTCGGACGTGGTCGGCTCGTTGCCCACCTGCTCGGCCTCGTTCTCCTGCAGGTTGGCAGCGTTGCCGCTGTCGCCCCCGGTCGTGGTCGCAGGCATGCCCGACGTGCCGGTGGCCGCGCCGGTCTGGTCGCCCTGATCATAGGCGGGGGCGTCCTGCATCGAGGCGTTGTCGGCAGTCACAACAACGAAGAAATCGCCCGGATCCTCGGTGGACTCGTCAGAGGCGAAGCTCAGCGCGTCCATGCTCATGGCGACCCGATGTTCGCCCATGCCCAGAAAGCCGCCCATGTCGATCAGCACCGCTTCGACCTGGCCATCGCGGGAGATGATCACATCGTGGATCTCGCCCACGTCTTCCCACGAATCCTGCATGCCGTCGATGCCGGTGTCCTGCACCGCCTCGTCGCTGCGATAGACGTTCATGCCGTTCAGGTCAGAGGCCATCAGGCTGGTCTCCGAAGGCCCGCTCATGAACATCTGGCCCCCCTGCGTCTGGGTGTCCTGTGCGAAGGCGGGCAGCGCCGCGGTGGCCAGAACGGCTGTGGTGCTCAGCAGAAATTTCATGGTGATCTTCTCCTCGCGTTTGATCGCGCCGCTGTCGTGGCGCACTGACCCTCCAAACAGCGAAGACGGAGATGTGTTCCTGAAACCGGACGGAATTCCGCAGGCTCACCAGACCGGCGGCGTGGTCACCCAAAGCACCCGCGTCTCGTCGGCGCCCGCATTGCGGAATCGGTGCGGGCGGCGGCTTTCGAAATGGAAGGCATCGCCCTCGGCCAGCAGGTGCCGGATGTCATCCACCCAAAGCTCCAGCCGCCCGGCCAGCACCAGCCCGCATTCCTCGCCCTCATGGGTATAGGGGTCGTCGCCGGACCCGCCGCCGGGCGACAGCACCAGTTCCATGACCTGCAGCGCGCCCTCGTCATGGGCGCTGACAAAGGATTTCACCATGCCGCGATCGCCAAAATCCACGGTGCGGCGGTGGCCCGCGCGCACGATCATGCCCGCCTCGCGGCTGGTCGCGTCATCGCTGGAAAACAGCGACAGGAACGGAATGCCGATCACGTCGCAGATGGCGCGCAGGTTGCGGATCGACGGCGAGGAGATGCCGCGTTCGATCTGGCTCAGCAGCCCGGTGGAAATGCCCACGCCATCGGCCACCACCTGCAGCGACAGACCGCGCGACTTGCGGGCACGGCGCACCGCCTCTCCCAGCGACACGTCGTCCATATCCCCCGAGGGATCACTCTGCAGCCGCGCTTCGGTATCAAGTAGGGACATGGGCGTTTTCATCTGTGTGAAGGCAAGGGGCCGGGAGGCCGTGGTTCTTTCTAGCGTCACCCCGCAGAGAAATGAAGCAAAACACGCAAGGCCTACGGGAATTTCACTGGGATGAACAAAATGAAGCTTTGCGCTTGCATCGGGGCATTTCTTCAATATCGTGAAGATACCACATCACAAAGCGCGCCGCGCCCGACGGGCCGCAGAGACGCGCCAGACACAGGGAGCCTTGCATGAACCTTTTTCCGCTTGCCCTTGCCGGGGCGCTTGCCTTTGGCGCGATGACCGCCCAAGCGCAGGAGGTGACCGTGGGCGTCACCACCACCGGCGTGCCCTTCACCTTTGTGGACACCGCCAGCCAGCAGCCCACCGGGGCCATGGTGGATCTGGCCGCCGCCATCGCCGAGGACATGGGCGCCACCCCCGAATTTGCGCTGACGCAGTTTTCCGCGCTGATCCCGGCGCTGCAGACCGGCAAGATCGACCTGATCTCGGCGGGCATGTTCGCCACCGACACCCGGCGCGAGGTCGTGGATTTTTCCGATCCGGTCTACAGCTATGGTGATGCTCTGTTCGTGGCCTCCGAAGATGCGGGCGAATATCAGATCGACGATCTGGCGGGTGAGGTCGTGGGCGCGCAGATCGGCACCACCTTTGCCGACCAGCTGCAGGCCAAGGGCATCTTCAGCGAGGTGAAGCTTTACGACAGCCTTGTGGACATCATGCGCGACGTGAAGCTGGGGCGGATCAAGGCGGGTTTTGGCGACAAGCCGATCATCGCCTATCAGGTCGCGCAAAATCCGGCCCTTGGCGTGCGGCTGGTGGAGGATTACGAGCCGATGAGCGTGGGCAACGTGGCCTTGGCCGTGTCGAAGGACAAGCCCGAGCTTCTGTCCGAGGTCAATGCCGCCATCGCCGCCATGAAAGACAGCGGCGAGCTGGCAGAGATTTTCGCGAAATACGGGCTCTGACCCTTTCGGGGTGTCCGGCGCGCCGTCGCGGGACACCCTGCTGCCGAACAGGAGGGCCTCATGCCGCCTCTTTCCGAGCGGATGCTCGATTACCTGCCGCTGCTGGCCACCGGGCTGTGGCGCACCGTGGCCGTTACCGTGCTGGCGCTGATCCTTGCCTCGGCGCTGGGGCTGGTCTGGGCGATGCTGCGCAGTTCGGGGCGCCGGGCGCTGGAACTGCCCGCACGCTACATCGTGGAATTCCTGCGCGGGATCCCGATCCTTGTGGTGCTCTTCTACATTTATTTCGTCATGCCGGAACTGGGGCTTGATCTGACCGCCTTTCAGGCCGGGGTGCTGGGTCTGGCGCTGATCTATTCCTGCTATATCGGCGAAACCTTCCGGGGCGGCATCGCCGCCGTGGACAAGGGCCAGATCGAGGCCGCCAAATCCATCGGCATGAAACATCGCCGGATGATGCGCCGCATCGTGCTGCCGCAGGCCTTTCGCATCGCGCTGCCGCCCTATGGCAACAACATGGTCATGCTGCTGAAGGACAGCAGTCAGGTCTCGGTGATCTCGGTCGCCGAACTGACCATGCAGGGCAAGATGCTGGCCTCCTCGACCTTTGACAACATGACGGTATTCACCATGGTGGCGCTGCTTTACCTGTGCCTGACGATCCCGCTCAACATGCTGATGCGGCGGGTGGAAAAACGCATGGGGGCGGCGCTGTGATCCGGTTCCTGAACCTGCACAAATCCTTTGGCCGCCACGAGGTGCTGACCGGCATCGATGCCGAGGTCGAAAAGGGACAGGTGGTCTGCCTGATCGGCGCCTCCGGCTCTGGCAAATCCACCATGCTGCGCTGCGTCAACGGGCTGGAGGATTACCAGAAGGGCGACATCCTTGTGGATGGCGAAAGGGTCGATGCCCATGCGCCCAGCATCCACCGCATCCGCACCCGCGTGGCCATGGTGTTCCAGCGCTTCAACCTGTTCCCGCACATGACGGCGCTGGAAAACGTCATGGAAGGACCGGTGCAGGTGCTGCGGGAGCCGCGCGAGGAGGTCCGCGCCCGCGCCGAGGAGCATCTGCGCCGCGTCGGCCTGTCGGACAAGCGCGATTTCTACCCCTCGGCGCTGTCGGGGGGCCAGCAGCAGCGGGTGGCCATCGCCCGGGCACTGGCCATGCGGCCCGAGGCGATCCTGCTCGACGAGCCCACCTCGGCGCTGGATCCGGAAATGGTGGGCGAGGTGCTGTCGGTGCTGCGCGATCTTGCTCAGGAGCATATGACCATGCTCATTGTCACCCACGAGATCCAGTTCGCCCGCGAGGTGGCCAGCAACGTGTTCTTCCTCGACAAGGGGCGCATCGCCGAACAGGGGCTGGCCGAACAGGTGCTGGTCCATCCGCAGAACCCGCGCACGCAGGATTTCCTGCGCCGCGTCCGCCACGTGATGTAAAGGGCGCACCATGCCACTGACCTCGATCTGGGCCGCCACCGCGCCCGCCCCGGCTGACCTGCCGCCGCTGCACGAAAGCCTGCGCACCGACGTGCTGGTGATCGGCGCCGGGTTTCAGGGCCTGTCCACCGCGCTGCATCTGGCCGAGGCGGGCGTGGACGTGGTGCTGCTGGAGGCGCGGCAGCCCGGTCACGGCGCCTCGGGGCGCAATGGCGGGCAGGTGATCCCGGGGCTGAAGGATGATCCCGACGCGCTGGACCAGCTTTGGGGGGCGCAGGCGACGGAGTTCGCCGGGTCCACCGCCGCGCGGCTTTTTGCGCTGGTGGACCGGCTGGGGATCGACTGCGACGCGCAGCAGGCGGGCTGGATTCAGGCGGGCATGGCGCAGGTCCATCTGCCCGGGCTGCGCGCGCGCATGACGCAATGGGCCGCGCGCGGCGCGCCGGTGGACTGGCTGGATGCCGCCGCCATGGAACGCGCCACCGGCAGCCGCAGCTTCTGCGGCGGCTGGATCGACCGCCGCGCGGGCAAGATCCATCCGCTGAAATTCGCGCGCGGTCTGGCGCAGGCCGCCCTCGCCGCCGGTGCCCGGCTTTATGGCGACACGCCCGTGGTGTCGCTGGTGCGCGACGGCGGCGTCTGGCAGGCGCGCACAGGCCGCGGTGCCACGGTCAGCGCGGATCGGGTGGTGCTGGCCAGCAATGTCTACACGCCCGCAGGGTTCGATCCCGACCTGCGCCGCGCCACCCTGCCCGCCCACAGCTTTCAGGTGGCGACGGCGCCGCTTGATCCCGATGATCTGGCCCGCATCCTGCCCCATGGCGCCGTGGTGTCAGAGGCGCGGCGCGTCGGCACCTATTTCCGCATCGGGCCGGAAAACCGCCTGATGCTGGGCGGGCGCGGCAGCTTTGCCGAACCGCAGGGCCCCGCCGCCTTTCACCGGATCGCGGCGGAACTGACCCGGCTCTTCGGGCGCAGCTTTGCCATGGATCACCACTGGTTCGGGCGGGTCGGCATGACCCCCGACCACCGGCTGCGGCTGCTGGCGCCCGCGCCCGGTCTGCTGGCCGCCACCGGCTTCAACGGGCGCGGCGTGGCGCTGGCCACGGCGCTGGGTCAGGTGATGGCGGCGCATCTGGCCCATGGCACCCCCCTGCCCCTGCCGGTGGAGGACCGTCTGCGCCCCCTGCCCTTCCACGGGCTGCATCCGGTCTATGGCAGCCTTGCCATCGAATATTACCGCCTGCGCGACCGCATGGACCGCTGACGCGGAGACGATTTCCATTGCCCGCGCGGGGCGCTAGGATCGGGGCATGAGCGATCTTTTCGACGACCACGCCCCCCCTTCCCGCAGCCCCGAACCCGAGGCGCGCGACCGTCCGCTGGCCGACCGGCTGCGGCCCGGCGATCTGTCGCAGGTCATCGGTCAGGCGCATCTGCTGGATCCCGAGGCGCCGCTGGGGCGGATGCTGGCGGCGGGGCAGCTCAGCTCGCTGATCCTGTGGGGGCCGCCGGGCGTGGGCAAGACCACCATCGCGCGGCTTCTGGCCGATGCCTCGGACCGGGCCTTCGTGCAGATCAGCGCGATCTTTTCCGGCACGCCGGAACTGCGCAAGGTGTTCGACGCCGCCAAGCAGCGCCGCCGCGCCGGTCAGGGCACGCTGCTGTTTGTCGACGAGATCCATCGCTTCAACAAGGCGCAGCAGGACGGCTTCCTGCCGCATATGGAGGATGGCACCATCGTGCTGGTGGGCGCCACCACCGAAAACCCGTCTTTCGAGCTGAACCGCGCGCTCCTGTCGCGCGCGCAGGTGCTGGTGCTGAACCGGCTCGACTCCACGGCGCTGGAAGAACTGCTGGACCGCGCCGAGGCCACTTTGGGGCGCAAGCTGCCGCTGACCGAAGAAGCGCGCCTGTCGCTGGTAGAGATGGCCGATGGCGACGGGCGGGCCATGCTGAACCTCGTGGAACAGGTCGCCTTCATGAAGGTGCGGGCGCCGCTTGCCCCCAAGGATCTGGCCTCGCGGCTGCAGCGGCGGGCCGCGCAATACGACAAATCGGGCGACGAGCATTACAACCTGATCTCGGCCCTGCACAAATCCATCCGTGGCTCCGATCCCGATGCCGCGCTTTACTGGTTCGCCCGGATGCTGGAGGGGGGCGAGGATCCGCGCTACCTTGCCCGCCGTCTGGTGCGCATGGCGGTAGAGGATATCGGCCTTGGCGATCCGCAGGCGCAAAGCCACGCGCTGCACGCATGGGAAACCTATGAACGGCTGGGCTCGCCCGAGGGGGAACTGGCGCTGGCGCAGTCGGTGATCTATCTCGCCCTCGCGCCCAAATCCAACGCGGGCTATGTCGGATATAAGCAGGCCCGCGCCATGGCGCGCAAGACCGGGTCCGAACCGCCGCCCAAGCATATCCTGAACGCCCCCACCGGCCTGATGAAGGATCAGGGCTATGGCGCGGGCTATGCCTATGACCACGACGCCGAGGATGGGTTTTCCGGGCAGGACTATTTCCCCGAAACCATGGAACGGACGCGCTTCTACGATCCGCCCGACCGGGGGTTCGAGCGCGAGATGCGCAAGCGGCTCGACTGGTTCGACCGCCTGCGCGAGAAGCGGCGCGGCTCAGACGGGGGCTAGGCCGTAGAACCGCGCGGCGTTGGTGGTGAAGATCTTGTGCAGGTCTTCGGGGCCGTAGATCTCGCCCAGCAGGCTGCGGGCCAGATCGACCACCTGCGCGTGGCT
>NZ_FNEJ01000074.1 GCF_900100085.1 Salipiger marinus | reverse complement strand
CCATCATCGCCGTTAACCTCAAGCTGCCGCAGCCAAATTGAATCAGCGGCCAGCTCTTCAGGCAAGCGGAGTTTTTCAACGGAATAGGCTCCAAGCGGACATGCGGCGTCGCAGCGGATCAGTCAACTGGCAGGCATCAGTGGACGTCGCAGACGGCCCAAAGTCGAACTTCGCGCCAGGCGCTGCGGATGGCCGGTCCCAGCCCAATCTCGACATTGTTATGCGGCGAAGCATGTGGCGCATTCCCAGCGTATTCGGCGAGAAACCGATCTTCGCTGCGGCTCGCGTGAGGGTTGGCCATGGGTCCGTCAGAAGATACTTGTCACCCTGGTGATCGCATTTAATGTATTGGTAACTTCAACTAAAATTACTCAAACAGCCTCCCGAACTCATTCTCATGATCAGTAGCACTGCTGCCCCCCTCAAAGCTATAGCCAATGGCATCAGACGCCAACCTCAGGAGTTGTCTTCCAGCTTGAACATCTTGCCTTAAACCTATTGCTTGAGAAGCAAGACCGGCTTGTTCCTCGGTTAAGTATTTTATGAATAGATAACCAACATCCTCCTTCGCAGCTTTTCGGATATCGGTATACGGATCGTTTATGTGCCACTTAGCTCCGATGTTTTGAGCTACCTGGGTGTCGCGCAGAGGGGTAATAAGCGCGCAGGACGAGATATACTCAGAGCGGCTCGCAAGGATCTTCATATGAACATAACCTGAAGGATGAACTCGAACAGCCGTCTCCGGCTTCACGCTGGCGCGGGTCTGACGTTCAGTTATGACCAGTTCGTCCAAGACCAACTGGTCAATTGAGAGCATTACATCATCCAGCAAATAGCCGAATTTTCCCATCTCCGCAGCTAGTCGGCTGGCAGTAAAGTAGCCCTCATATCGTGTGTCCCCCACCTTCTTCCGGTTTAAGATTAGAAAATCGAGGATTTCAGACTTTAGGAAATGGTCGGGCTGGCGCGAATCTAACGGGAAGTTGTAGATATTTCGAACGAACCCATGCGAGGGCGTGAAATACAAATAGGTCGTCCTCATCAATGCCTTCAGCAGAACAGCCTCATGTATTGAATAGCTTCCCATCGTCCATACGGATTTGCTAAACTGCTGTGTATTGAAGTGAGCTGATGTGAGAGTGGCGATAAACATCTCCAAGCTCTTTCGCGCATTTCGGCCCGAAAGCCCCTCCAATACAGTGGTGATATTTCTCCTCTTTTTAAAGAGATCGACAAAGATGGAGGTTAGGTAATTTCCAACCGCCGTAGCTGGATATTTCACGGCCCCAAGGCCATCAACCTCATACGTGAATGTAGATTCAGCTATGCCAGCCATATCTGATATAGCTAGATCGAGGCGCTTAGAAACCATATCAACGAAGCGTGGCGGTCGTATGTAGAAGTTGCCAGTCTTCAAGAATGCGTCAAGCGGCTTTTCATCCTTGTAGGCTTCGAAAGTTTCGTCGCGCATCGTCATTACGCAAACCGACTTGGTATGGTTCATAAACCATTGTCCGACCTGAAATATCCTCAATTGGACATCTCGCTCTCGTCGATCAACGTTGTCGAAGGCAATAATTAAGAGGTAGCCTCTGTCCCCTCCAATACTTCGCGCCAGCGCTCGAGAAAGGGATCTTGGGTCTGACATCCATTCTAAAAGGTCAGAAGCTATGCGTTCAAGATACTTTTCTTCGCCGCTGCGCTTCAAAAACGAGTATGCGCCGCTATTATTCTTAATCTCTTCCGAGAAAACGGATTGAAGGCCGTGCTCTGTTTCGGTATCAATTATGATCGAGTAGTTCTTCTTAATATGATAAATAAACTGCTCACATACCCAGTTCTCAAGGTGTGTGACGTCATCGGGGGCAATGTTGAAATTTATCCGGCAGTAGACAATTTTTTCCTTCATTTCCTGCGGCAGTAAATGCTTAAAGAAACGCTTTAGGAAGGTTGTCTTTCCTGAGCCCACTCCGCCAATTATTAGCTGCATAAACGGTTGCCGAAGGGCGGCGAGCCTATTCAGCTGTTTGCCAAACGACCCGGCATCCTTTCGGGTTGTGGCAATTTCGCTTGAGTGCCTATCATCTCCTAGAGGGATGACCCGCGTGCGCAGGAAATCTTCAAATGATCTCTCATACTTCGTGGACTCATCGGTTGAAACATAGGCTCTTTCGATAATGAGGTCTTCAACCTCCCGATCCTTCGGGTCAAAGTACTTTCTGAGAACAGGTTCAAGGTCGGCGTATAGTGAGTTGTGACCAGCTTTTGCAAGGTTCACTCGGTTTTCGCCGAGACTCTCGGAAGGTCGAGTCCAATCTTGAGGAGTCAATTTGCGGCGCGTCTTAGCGCAGCGGTCGCTAATTGCCCCCCAGCCGATCGCCTCCGCAAAGCTGGTTAGGACCGATGATCCGATGACCAAACCCGCAGTTGCTGTTTTCTGAATATCCTCTGCGCTATCCCAATGGGCCAACCAAACATCATTACCATTGGTTGCCATTGCCCATTCGCAGGGATTTATACCAGATGGGTAGTTTTTGTTAATCTCAAGCGCATACAATTGTGCTTCATTGATGGCGGTCTCCAAGGTCTCTTCAGGATTCTTGGCCTCGATCACCACGCTTGGAAGACCCTCATGGTATACTAGAAAATCGGGAACATACCGCCTCTTGTTTTTGCCCTTTCCGATTTCAAGTGTTGCGAGTGATGGTTTTGTGAGAATTGCAGGATCCGGAATTGAAAGGGTCTGCTTACCTGTTAGGAATGGTATTACAAAGAACTGCTCGACATCGCTTTCTGTGTTTGCTGGTGAGAAAGAGGTTCTCATAAAAGGTCCCTTGGCAGTCCCAGATAGGTTCGTTAAGTCATGATGACCTGCAAGTTCCTCTGGAGCAAGTGGCTAGTTTTACCGAGGTGAGGGCCTGTCTAACGGTTGGGGCTCACGTGCGGGCCCTGTGAAGTGCTGCCGGTTTCGTGGACACGAAGATAAGATCGTGACCCATGAACTGGAGAGTGGATATGACGAGACGGAAGTTCAGCCGCGAGTTCAAGATCG
>NZ_FNEJ01000072.1 GCF_900100085.1 Salipiger marinus | reverse complement strand
CCCTCCCACAGCATCGCCAGCTGGGCCGAGGTCAGCCGCACCGCGCCCGAGGCCGTGTTCGGCCAAGGAAAGCGGCCGCGTTCCAGAACCTTGTACCTTGCGAGAGAATGCAGCCGCACTCGACGCAGAGCAGGAGCTAGTGGGGGTAACGCATCCGTTTCATCCGCTGTTTGAGCGTCGCTTGCCATGTGTGGGCCGCCGCCAGAACCGACATGGTGCGCGGCTCTTGCTGCAGACCGAGGATGGCGCCGTCTGGTCGGTTCCTCCGCATTGGACTGATCTTGCGAGCCCGGATCCAGAAGTGGTCGTGGGTCACGGGCGAGCGGCGTTGCGGGTTTCTGACCTGCTGGCACTGGCTGACTTGGTAGAACGCCTCAGAGGCAAATTGGTGGGGTGATCAAGGGATGGATCGTAAGGTCAATTATGCCGCATCTGTAAAGCGAACTACGCCGCAAGTCATGCGATTTAGGAAGTTATTAGGCCGATTTATTGAGACAAGTTGCCTAGAATCGGCGCTCGCAGATAGTCACTATCTTGACGCCGCGCGCATTTGCGGCATAATTGCTATTACATATTCTTTCCCTCTTGCGTCCAGAGCCAGCGATGCCCGACAGCAGGCAGTCAAAGACCGCAGCCCTTGCCGAAGAGGGCACGCTCAATTCGGCGCCGGACAAGGTCCGCGATCCGAAGTTTCGCGGCAGCGACTTCTTCGACCCGCACGACATCGTGCAGGTCAAATACGAGATGCTGCGTCGCGTCTTGGTCGACAAGCTGTCGGTGACGGAGGCTGCCGACGAGTACGGGGTCTCCAGGCCGACCTACTATCAGGCCAAGGCGAACTTCGACACGGCAGGAATCGCGGGGCTAGTGCCGGAGAAGACAGGGCCCCGCGGGCCGCGCAAGATCGACGAAGCAATCTTGGCGTTCTTGCAGGCACGGCTGGCGCCTGGCGAACCCCTCCGTGCCCGCGAACTTGCCAAGCTGGTCCACGACGAGCTCGACATCGAGCTCCACCCCAGAACGATCGAACGGGCGCTAAAAAAAAGCACTGGCAAGTGAACCGTGCCGCGAAGGCGGCATGTTCATCGTCGACCATCGCAGCTCAGTACGAGGTACTGCGCGCCGCCGCTTTGGGCGAAGCGCTGCCGCTCATGGCCCGCAGCGGCCTGGTGCTCTTTCTGCGCCGGGGCATGTGGGGATGGGCTAGGGCGATAACTGCGGCGCCAATCTCTTCTCAAGAGCCAGGCAGCCGGCCTTCAGCCACCTGGCCGACGCAGGGCGGGCGCAGCGCCGTCGTCCACATCCTTGCGGCGATCGCCACCAGCATCAACGACACCGGCATAAACGAGCGGAGAGCCCCATGAACATGCACCTCAAAGTTCAGCCCCACCACCTCGATCGCAACGCCTACCTCTACATCCGCCAGTCCTCGATGCGTCAAGTGCTCGAGAACACCGAGAGCGCCAAGCGGCAATATTCGCTTCGCGGACGCGCCGTCGCCCTTGGCTGGCATGACGAGCAGATTATCGTCATCGACAACGACCAGGGAGAATCCGGAGCATCGGCCGCCTGGCGCGAGGGGTTCCAGCGGCTGGTCAGCGATGTCGGGCTGGGCCGCGCCGGGATCGTGATGGGCTTGGAAGTGTCCCGCCTGGCGCGCAACAACGCCGACTGGCAACGCCTGCTGGAGATCTGCGCCCTGGCCGACACCCTGATCCTTGACGAAGACGGCGTCTACGACCCGGCGAGCTTCAACGACAGGCTCTTGTTGGGCCTGAAGGGCACAATGAGCGAGGCCGAGCTGCATGTGATCAAGGCGAGATTGCGCGGCGGCATCCTCAACAAGGCCCGGCGCGGCGAGTTCCGCTGCCCCCTGCCGACCGGGCTGGTCTATGACCACGGCGGCAATGTGGGGCTCGATCCTGACCTGCAGGTCAGGGAGACGATCGTCCATTTCTTCGAGACCTTCTCTCGCGTCGGCTCCGCCTCCCAGACCGTTAAAGCCTTTCATCGGGAAGGTCTTCCATTCCCCTCGCGCCTGCACAACACCGAGACAATCTTCCGGCCGCTGACGGTGTCGACAGCACTGCGCGTTCTGACCAATCCGCGCTATGCTGGCGTCTACGCCTATGGCCGACGGCAGTTCCGGCGCACCATCGAAGGCAAGAGGACGGTGCGGTCCCGGTCAAATGA
Organism: Salipiger marinus; assembly: GCF_900100085.1. Classification (GTDB taxonomy): domain Bacteria; phylum Pseudomonadota; class Alphaproteobacteria; order Rhodobacterales; family Rhodobacteraceae; genus Salipiger; species Salipiger marinus. Next base: position 1,390 of record NZ_FNEJ01000072.1, on the reverse strand, counting down.
GGATTGGCTGGCCTGCATTCCCGATGCCCATCCCGGCTACATCAGCTGGCAGCAACATCAGGAGAACCTGAAGATTCTGGAGGCGAACAGCCATGGATATGACGCGGCGCGGGCGTCAATTCCAAGAGAAGGCCCGGCGCTGCTGCAGGGGCGGGCAATATGCGGGCAATGTGGTCGGCATCTGCGGGTTCGCTACGCTGCCCGGCGCGGTCGACATGAAGCCTGGTACATCTGTGATCGCGCCCATGCCTATCGCGGTGCCCCCCTCTGCCAGTCGATCGCCGGGCCCGCGGTCGACGCGGCCGTCGGTATGCTGATTGCCGAGCAGATGGCGCCAGAGGCCGTCGAACTGGCGCTCGACGTGCGCAAGGAGATCCAGTCACGTCATGAAGAAGCCGACCGGTTGCGCTGCCGCGCGGTCGAGCGGGCCCAGACGGAAGCCGATCTCGCGCAGCGGCGGTTCATGCTTGTCGACCCCAATAACCGTCTCGTCGCCGACACGCTCGAAGGCGAGTGGAACGAGAAGCTTCGCACATTGGCAAACGCCCGCGAAGAGCGCGAACGCGCCCGCGAGCATGATCAATTCGTCCTCGACCACGCCGTCCAGGCGCGGCTCATTGCGATGACGGAGGACTTCAAGAAGCTCTGGTCCGATCCCAATACCCCGAACCGTGACCGCAAGCGGCTGCTCGCCCACATCATCGAGGACGTCACCCTCCTCAAGCTGCCGGCGGAAGGAACGACCAAGGTCCATGTGCGGTTCATAGGCGGAAAGGTCCTGACCCTCACCACCCTGAGCCCAAGAGCGCCCGCCTTGCAGATCAAGACCAGGCCGGGGGTCATCGAACTGGTAGACAGGCTCCTCGACGACCACGTCTATTCCGAGATCGCCGAACTTCTCAACCAGCAAGAACTCCGCCCGGGCGAAGCCTCCCGCCGCGGCCATCATGACGCCCAATTCACTTCCAAGCGGGTCGCCTACATCGTTCACCAATATAAGTTGCGCTCACGTTATGATCGCCTGCGTGCCCGCGGCATGCTGACCAAGCAGGAAGCAGCTGCCCGTCTCAATATCCACGAGACCACCATCAACAGCTGGGTCAAACACGGCCTCATAACCCGCCATGCCTACAACGGGCACTATGGTCTCTACGAACTCCCCGCTACAAACTTGCCGCAAAAGCATTCCAGCCGGTGGGACCGCCTCACTGATCGGGCGGGTGAACGCCTGCAGGAGGCGGTTCCGCCAAAACCATCACCTGAGGAGGAAAGAGGTGTAGTATGAACGCAGATCGTTGTAGTAGAGGCAGAACCCCTGGCCGTCCCAGTAAAGGAGTTTCAACCGGTCGCCCTTCCGACCCCGGAACGCGAACACCGCGCCCCCTGCCGG
>NZ_FNEJ01000108.1 GCF_900100085.1 Salipiger marinus | reverse complement strand
TTCCGGCGCGGGCGCTGGCGCAGCCATGTCGGGCTGCATGTGGCGCGCGGGCGCATGCTGCATATGGACGAGGGCGGCTCGCAGCTCGCTGATCCCGACGGCCCGCTCTGGCGCAGCCGCTTTGTCGGCGCCTTCCGGCATCGGGCGCGGGAGGAGCAAGCATGAGCATTCCCGTTCTCACCGCCCCGTTGCTGGATCCCGGTGCCGCGCGCGAGCGGCTGGAACTGCCCGAGGGGCTGTCTCTGGCCGAGATCGTCAGCCAGGCGCTGCCCGGGCTCCTGGCCGAAGACCGGAGCCAGCTGCGGGTGATGCTGGTCAGCCAGACCGGTGCTGCGGTCATCGAGCCGCGCTTCTGGCACGTCACCCGGCCCAAGGCGGGGGTGCAGGTGGTGATCCGGCTGGTGCCCGGCAAGGGCGGGGCGCGGTCGATCCTGCTGGCGGTGGTCGCCGTGGCGGCCCTGGCGCTGGCGCCGAGCGTGGCGCCGCTCTTCGGCAAGGCGTTCGGGGCCAGCAAGCTGGGGCAGGCGCTGGTCGGCATCGGCCTCAACCTGCTGGGCGCGGCGCTGGTCAATGCCATCGTGCCGCCGGTGGTGCCGGATCAGGACAGCCGCCGCAATCGCTATCTGGTCTCGGGCTGGGCCAACGAGCTGCGCCCCGGTGAGGCGCTGCCCCTGGTGCTGGGCCGCCTGCGCGTCGCCCCTGTGCATCTCGCCACTCCTTATATGTCGATCATTGGCGAGGATCAGTATGTCACGGCTCTGTTAAGCTGGGGTTACGGGCCGCTCTCCATCTCCGACATCCGCATCGGCGACACGCCGCTGTCGGAGTTCGACGAGGTGGAGACCGAGCTGCGCGAGGGCTGGCCCGGCGATGCGCCGGTCTCGCTTTACCCCGAGCAGGTGGTGGAGGATGGCGACGGGGTGGAGCTGGTGCGGCCCATGCCGCGCAATGACGCGGGCGAGATCATCGACGGCGCCGAGCCCATCGAGACGCCGGTGGTGCGGGTCACCGCCAGCAATGCCATCCGGGCGTC
>NZ_FNEJ01000070.1 GCF_900100085.1 Salipiger marinus | reverse complement strand
GCTGGCGCTGTGTGACGGCCTCGCCCAGGCGGGCTGTGTTCCAGTGGATGACGATTGCGGCGAGGAGGTTGAGCGCGGCCATCCGAAAATGTTGGCCCTCGGCCGTCCTGTCGCGGATTTCGCCCTGTCGGCCGATCCGCAGAGCGTTCTTCAGCGCGTGGTGCGCTTCGCCCTTGTTGAGGCCGATCTGGACGCGGCGTTGCATGTCGGTGTTCAGGACCCATTCGATCATGAACAGCGTCCGTTCGACGCGGCCGACCTCGCGCAAGGCGACGGCAAGGTCGTTCTGGCGGGGATAGGACGCCAGCTTGCGCAGGATCTGACTGGGCGCGACGGTCCCGGCCGTCATGGTCGCCGCGATCCGCAGGATGTCGGGCCAGTTGGACGCGATCAGGTTCTCCCGGATCGTGCCGCCCGCCAGACCGCGCAGGTTCGGCGGCACGGCCTTCGGCTCGAAGACGTAGAGGCGCTTGGAGGGCAGATCGCGGATGCGCGGAATGAACCGGTGGCCGAGTATCGAGGTGACGGCGAAAACGTGATCGGTGAAGCCCCCGGTATCGGCATACTGCTCCCTGATCCGTTTGCCGACCTCGTTGTTCAGCAGCCCATCCAGGATGTAGGGCGCTTCGCTGACTGTGGCCGGAATGGTCTGCGACGCGAAGGGCGCGAACTGGTCGGAGACATGCGTGTAGGCCTTCAGCCCCGGCTCGCGCCCGTATTTCGCGTTGATCAGGTTCATCGCCTCGCCTTGCCGGGCGGTGGGGAAGAACTGTCCGTCGCTGGAGGCAGTCGTGCCCATGCCCCAGAACCTGGCCATCGGCAGAGCGGCCTGCGCTTCGACGACGCTCGCCAACGCGCGGGCATAAGCATCGCTTTCCACGTGCCAGCGCGAAATCCTCATCAGTTCCCAGAAGCCGTGGGAATTGCTGGCCTCGGCCATCTTGCTCAGACCGAGGTTAAGACCTTCGGCCAGAAGCACGTTCATCAGCCCGATCCGGTCCTTCGGCGGCGCACCGGTCCTGAGATGCGTGAACGCCTCGGTGAACCCGGTCGCGCGGTCCACCTCCAGCATGATGTCGGTGATCCGCGTCTCCGGTATGCGGCGGTAGAGATCGGACAGCAGGTCATCGGCCCCCTGCGGCGGCGCCGTCGGCAACCGGCTCAGATGAAGCACGCCGTTTGCAATTGATCCGCCGGGGATCGCGCCCGCTTTTGCGGCCTTGGCCAGCTTTTCGAGACCGATCTCCATTCGCGCATGGCGATCAGCCAGCCAGTCCTCGGGATCGAAGGGGACGGCGAGCCGCGCGTTTGCCTTTGCGGCCTGCGCAGGCACCAACACCTGTTTCAGATCGCCGTAACGCCGGGAGCGTTCCAGCCAGATATCGCCTGAGCGGAACGCGTCGCGCAGATGGAACATGACCGCGACCTCCCACAGGCGGCCGTCCCCGGAGGTCTGGGTCTTCAGATGGCGGTGCCACTTCGACGTGCGCCGCAGAAAATCCGTCGGCCGACTGTGAGCCCTGTCGAGCCGGATCAGCTCAGCCGCGTCCAGAAGGGGTTTGGCCACGTCCGCCCCGTCGATTTCAAGAAGCCGCAGCATCCGGGGCGCGTATCGACGAAACCGCTTATGCCCATGAACGACATGAGTAATCGGGTCCGATGACAGCGTATCCGTCAATCGGGCCGCGACAGCGACGAGAGTCTGCAAATCCGTCCATCCCGGACTGGACGAGATGGCGTCCTCAAGAGACACGTCGTCGTTCTTCGCTTCGAGAAGGGCCGCTCCCATGTCGCGGAACGAGCGCAAGGTCTTCTGGACCTCCGGTTGCGCTCCGTCCATGCGGTCATCGCACAGCCGGGCGGCCTCCCGCCAGGTCCTGCCGACGATCCGGTCATGTGTCTCGACCACGGCATCGGCGATCGCGCGTCGCCATTCCGATACGCAGACGGCAAGGATTGCGTGGCGGCGGTCGCCCGGCAGATCACGCAATCCGTCCGCGAAATAGCGTTCACCCTGCCGACGCAGACGGGTGATGCGATGATCCGGAACATCGTGGAACGCATCCGGCGAAACGTCGATCTTGCGAAGGTAATCGAGCCGGTCGAGCAGCCGGCGTGCAGCGGCCGAATTGTTGCCGACCTCGAACTTGCGCAGCCAGACGAACCGGGTCAGCCGATCCTCGACCATCTCAAACAGCAGATCGTCGAGGGCCACGCATTCGTCATCGCTCAAGCGATCCGCAATCCTCGTCTCTATCCGTTTCTCGGCGGCGACGAGCGCGTCGGCGCAGAGGCGCTCGATGGTCGATATGGCGGGAAGGATGGTCAGGGTTCTCCGGCATTCCTCGACGAAACGGCGGGCGATGTCTTCGTTGGAAACGGCGTGCTCGGCCTGGCCGTGGAGCCAGAGCTTCAGATCGCGGGCACCGCGGCCGGAGAAGGTCCTGTAGCCGTAGAGCTGACGCAGGCTGGCCATGTGCTCGTGCCGCGTTTCTTCGCGGGCGGCATAGGCGTCGAGGTCGGCGTCCTTGAGACCGAGCTACGCGGCAAGAAAGTCGGCGATCTCGACTGGGATGACCTCACCAGGCAGCAGAGCGCGTCCGGGATAGCGCAGCGCGCAAAGCTGCAGTGCAAAACCAAGCCGGTTTCTCGGGCGCCTGCGCTGGCCGATATGATCGAGGTCTTCATCCGATAGCGTATAGTGCTTGAGCAGCTGCGCCTCGTCCGCGGGAAGGCCGAACAGGACCTCCCGTTGCTTCGGCGTCAGGATGGTCCGGTGGGCCATGTTTCTTTTGCCTTCGATTACTCCATTGCGTATCTTTGATTTCGATATGGGTTAAGGAAACGTATCAATGGCCAAGAGCGCCGATTTTCGCCAAATGTCTCAAACGATCGTTTGCGACACATGCTGATCGGCTACGCGCGGGTCTCCAAGGCCGACGGAAGCCAGTCGCTCGACCTACAGAGGGACGCCCTGATCGCAGCGGGCGTTGGCGAAGATCAGATCTACTCGGACAGAGCTTCCGGGAAGAAGGACGAGCGGCCCGGTCTCGAGGCGTGCCTGAAGGCCCTGCGGGACGGCGACGTGCTGGTGATCTGGAAGCTCGACCGGATGGGCCGCAGCCTGCATCACTTGGTGAAGACGGTCGCCGGTCTCTCCGAGCGCGGCATCGGGTTGAAGGTGCTGACTGGACAGGGCGCCCAGATCGACACGACTACCGCCCACGGGCGGCTGTCCTTCGGTATCTTCGCCTCACTCGCCGAGTTCGAGAGCGAGCTCATCCGGGAACGGACGATGGCCGGGCTCGCCGCCGCCCGCGCTCGGGGGCGAAAGGGAGGCCGCAAGTTCGCGCTGACCAAGGCTCAGCTGCGCATGGCGCAGGCCGCGATGGCCAACCGCGATACCTCCGTCTCCGAGTTGTGCAAGGAGCTGAAGATCAGACCGGTAACGCTCTATCGGTATGTCGACCCAGAGGGAAACCTGCGCGAGAATGGGAAACGGCTGCTCGGCGCTTAGCGTAGGATTTCACACTCTCCCGCAAACGACCCCAACATTTTCGGATGGCCGCGCTCAACCTCCTCGCCGCAATCGTCATCCACTGGAACACAGCCCGCCTGGGCGAGGCCGTCACACAGCGCCAGC
>NZ_FNEJ01000095.1 GCF_900100085.1 Salipiger marinus | reverse complement strand
GCCGATATCCCGGTCCGAAACGAACAGTTGTTGTCCAAGTCAAGTACACTAACCAGGTCCGACCAGATCGGACCAGTCTGGCGCAAGCCAGGCGGGATAGTATGCTTCTGATCCAGGAAAAGACGGCATCACACGAACCAGCGTGGTGCCCGCATGACTTACGAGTCTTGCTCTTTCTGGATCGGATCAAGCGCGAGAAGGGCGTTTGGTGGATGCCTTGGCAGTAAGAGGCGATGAAGGACGTGATACTCTGCGATAAGTCCTGGGGAGCTGAGAATAAGCTTTGATCCAGGAATTTCCGAATGGGGCAACCCACCTGAAAGCTCGTTATAATTGCTGACGTCGGACTCGTCCGACGAAAGCAGCCTATAACGGGTTTAAACAGGTACTTTTGACCTGAATACATAGGGTCTTAAGAGCAAACCCGGGGAACTGAAACATCTAAGTACCCGGAGGAAAGGACATCAATAGAGACTCCCCTAGTAGCGGCGAGCGAACGGGGACCAGCCGAGTCCTGAGAGTGACCAGAATGATCTGGAAAGATCAGCCATAGCGGGTGACAGCCCCGTATGGGAAGCTCAATGGAACGTATCAAGTAGGGCGGGACACGTGAAATCCTGTTCGAAGATCGGAGGACCACCTCCGAAGGCTAAGTACTCCTTACTGACCGATAGCGAACCAGTACCGTGAGGGAAAGGTGAAAAGCACCCCGACGAGGGGAGTGAAACAGTACCTGAAACCGGACGCCTACAATCAGTCGGAGCCTCCTTGCGAGGTGACGGCGTACCTTTTGTATAATGGGTCATCGACTTGGTCTATCTAGCAAGCTTAAGCCGTTAGGTGTAGGCGCAGCGAAAGCGAGTCTTAATAGGGCGTTGAGTTAGATGGATCAGACCCGAAACCGAGTGATCTAGGCATGACCAGGATGAAGATACGGTAACACGTATTGGAGGTCCGAACCCACACCTGTTGAAAAAGGTCGGGATGAGTTGTGCCTAGGGGTGAAAGGCCAATCAAACTCGGAGATAGCTGGTTCTCCGCGAAATCTATTTAGGTAGAGCGTCATCCGAATACCCCTGGGGGTAGAGCACTGGATGGGTAATGGGGCCCCACAGGCTTACTGATCCTAACCAAACTCCGAATACCAGGGAGTACTAGATGGCAGACACACGGCGGGTGCTAACGCCCGTCGTGAAGAGGGAAACAACCCTGACCTCCGGCTAAGGCCCCCAATTCATGGCTAAGTGGGAAAGCAAGTGGGACGACCAAAACAACCAGGAGGTTGGCTTAGAAGCAGCCATCCTTTAAAGATAGCGTAACAGCTCACTGGTCTAATCAAGTTGTCCTGCGGCGAAGATGTAACGGGGCTCAAGCCATGAGCCGAAGCCGAGGATGCGCATAGCGCATGGTAGCGGAGCGTAGTGTGACATAGGATTTATCCTCTTCTG
>NZ_FNEJ01000066.1 GCF_900100085.1 Salipiger marinus | reverse complement strand
GATTCCGACCCGCGCGCCACGCGGCACAAGCTCGAATGCGGGCTGCGCCGCGCCATGGCGCTGCGGCCCGGCCTGCGCGGCCAGATCGTCCATCCCGGGGAGGGGGTGGATCTGAACGATGTCCTGACGGGACGGGACCAAAAAGACGACAGGACGGGACAGGACGCATGACCGACCGCAGAGATGACGTGCGCGCGCGCTTCGCCGCAGCCGAGGATGTCGACCTGCCCGAGGGCGTGGCGGCCGAGGCGCAGGAAGACCCTAAAGGCTCAGCAGAAGAGGCCGAGACTGGCGGCATCAAGGGAGGTGGCAAGAAAGGCAGGGCCTTAACCCCGGCGCAGCAGGAGGAGAAGGCTTGCGCGGCCTTCCCCTTGAACGACACCGGCAACGGCCATCGCTTTGCCAGGTATTGCGGCGCCAGCGCGCTGAAGGTGCCCCGGGTCGGCTGGCATATCTGGGATGGCCGTCGCTGGCATCTGGACCCCGACGAAATCCGGGTCCGGCGCCTCGCACAGGGCGTCCCGCCCCGCATCCTGAAGGAGATTCCGCATCTTGTGTTAGAGGACTGGCAACTGCGCGAGATCGAGGGGGAGCCCAGGGCGCGCGCGCGTCATGCCGCGCTGACCGGCATCAAACGCGACGATCTGACCCCGGAACAGCAGATCGAGCTAGAGGATCTGACGCAGAAGCTGATCGGCATCCGGAAGCTGAAGGACCGCAAATCCTCCATGAAGAGCGATCATCGGGGCTTTGCGAAGACCTCGGGCAACAAGAATCGCATCGATGCGATGCTGCACGAGGCGATCGCGCTGCTGGCGCAGGGGGTCGAGGATCTGGATTCCGATCCGCTCACGGTGAACACGGAAAGCTGCATCCTCAGCTTCTCGGTTGAAGCCGCCCGGCCTGATCAGGGCCTGTCGCGCACGGCATCGATGGAAGAGGTGGAGCACGCGCGCGAAATCCCGGTGCCCGGGCGGGCGCGTCCGCAGATCATCACAAAGATGATGCCGGTGGTCTATGATCCGGAAGCGACCTGCCCGACCTTTGACCGCTTTCTGGCCCGGGTGCAGCCCGCCCCGGAAATGCGCGCCTTCCTACAGCGCTGGTTTGGCCTGTCCATGACGGGGCTGAAGATCCAGAAATTCGCGTTCATGTATGGCGCGGGGGCCAACGGCAAATCCGTGCTGGTCGACCTGATCGCCCGGATTCTGGGCGACTATTCCCATATGGCCAAGATCGAATCCTTCACCGGGCGCAACCGGCGCGGGGGTGCTGATGCCACGCCCGACATCTTCCCGCTGATGGGCGCGCGGATGGTGCGCGCCTCGGAGCCGGAGGAGGGCGAGAGGCTGCAGGAAGGGCTGATCAAGGAACTGACCGGGGGCGAACCGATCCTTGTGCGCCAGCTGAACGAGAAATTCATCGAGGTGCATCCGTTTTTCAAGCTGACCATGTCGGGCAACCACAAACCTGACATCCGCGGCACCGATGACGGTATCTGGCGCCGGGTGCTGCTGGTGCCCTTCGATGTGCAGATCCCGACCGAGGAGCGCGATGAGAAGCTGGGCGACAAGCTCTGGGAAGAGCGGTCCGGGATCCTCAACTGGCTGATCGCAGGCCTGATCGATTACCTGGAACGCGGGCTGCAGGAGCCCCGGCAGGTGCTTGACGCCACCAAGGACTATCGCGCCGACAGCGACCCGATCGGGACTTTTCTTGGCGATGCCTGCGTCGTCACCGGCGACCCGGATGATTTCCTTCTGGCGCGCGAGCTGATCCAGGGCTTCAATCTCTGGCTCGACATGCGCGGCGAGGGCATGTGGGGCGATCGCACGGTATCGCTCAAATTCAAGCATCTGGCGGACCGCTACCGGGACAGCCGGTCGGGAAAGACCTACAGCCCCGGCAAGCGCGACGCGACGGGATACCGGGGGCTGAAGTTTCTCGACACCTTCCGGCGGTCTTTTGACAATGCACCACGCGATGCCAAGGGACGCCCCGTGGCGTCCAAGGTCGGGGGAGACGGGGGCACGATGTGGCAGACCTGAACCCCGGCGCGTGGCGTCGCGCGACCCCCAGCCTTGGCCTGACCCGTGCCGAGCTCGACGCCTTTGTCGATCAGGCGCGGCAGGATGGCTTCATTCCCAAAGGGCAGGCCTTTTCCAGCAAGCAGGCCTGCATTGTCGCGCTGAGACAGGCGCGCGAGGCGGCCTATGCCGCCCATCATGCTGCAGAAGCGGCCCGCCGGCGTCCATCGTCGCGCCCGCGCTCCAGCGCCAGCTGCTGTGAAATCCCCGCGGCAGAGGTCAATGCCTGGCTGGCCGCCCTGCCGCCGGAAAGGCTCGATCCATGAGCCCGCGGGGTGCATCCCGGCCCGTCATGGCGCCCCGCACCCCGCACCCCCACAGCTTCCTTCGGAAATCTGACCGGTCGGACCGGCCTGAACCGACCCTGCCACGGCTCGACGGCCTGACATGGGGTCCGGGGGAAATTCTGCGCCTTCAAAGACTTGCGCGGCATCGACGGCCTGACCGGCCTGAACGGCCCGAGATGCAGGACCACGCATGCGCGCGCGAGAACTGGGGGTGCGGGGGAAGATCCGATCCTCATGCGTTAGTCGGCATTTCACGCCGTTCGGGCCGTTCAAGCCGTGACCCGCCCTGCATCTTTAGTCTTTTCAATGACTTGACGTCTTGGGGGTTTCCCGTCTTTCGGGCCGTCCTCTTCGCCTCTCAAGCCGGTCAAGCCGTCCTCTTAACAGACGATAATCAACATCCTGTATCTAAAAGAAAAAGCAGGTCAGAATATAGAGTGAGGGTGAGATGAACAGGGCAGAAAGCCATGCACCAACCACCAAGATCCGCCCCGGGCGCGGCGCCAAGCGCCCGGTCAGCATCTGGGAACTGCTGGTCTGGGCCTTTCAGGTGGAGCGGGTGTCGATCGAATTTGACGAACTGGCCCGTCTGGCGGGCGAGCGGCCAAGCGTGGGCATCGAATACATCCTGATGCAGCGCCATAACCTTGGCTGCGCGGTGGATGGCGGTGGCCGGTCAGAGTCGCATCCCGATGCGGATCTTGTCGCCTCGGCGCTTGCGGTTCTGCCCGAGGGCTGCGGCGGACGGCGCATGGCCATCTGGATTGCCGAACTGGCCCGGGCCGGATTGATGCCGGACTGGGGGTCGGACCTGCAGCCGCGCTGCATTCCCATGGGATGGCGCCGCTGCAAACACGGCGTTTATGCCGAACGCACGCTCTGGACCGGGGATGCGCGCGTCGGGCGCTGGCCCGCGAACCATCTGGGCAAGGAGGACGGATATATCTGTCTTGTCCGCTATGAGGGGGATGCCAGAGAGCAGGCGGGGCGGCGCCGGGCATGGCTGCAATGGTGGTCGGCCCTGCTCGAGCTTCGGCAGACCTTCCAGCACAGCGGGCTCACCGCTTTTTCCGTGTCCATTGATCTGCCGCCACAGCGGCCTTGGGCCAATCGGGGTTGACAGCAAAGTCACTCTATTGCCATGTTGCCAGTGAACCATTGTGCGCCCGGAGAGGAGACCCCTCTGCCGGGCGCACTTGGTTCAAGGCGCCGTGATCCATAGTACCGCCTCTGTCCCGGGCACCGTGAAACTTCCATCCCCGTTGCGGGCCACTTTGCGACCGTTCCCAAGAACGTAGCGGGGTTGGGTTCCGTCACCCTGTTCGATGACCGTGTAACGCTCCCCGTTCACCGCGCTGCATTCCATGACACGGGTGTTGATCCAGTTTTCCTGCATTGTGCTCTCCTATGGTCGCGCCTTTTGGTGCGACGTTCGCAGGGTTTCATGGAGGTAGGCTATCATCTGACGCCGAGTCGCACCACAGCACCTGCCGGATGGCCGAAAATGCGCGGGATGGCGCTCCCTGAGGCGAGAGACGGCCCGGTCGGGCGCGCCCCGGCCCGAATCCGTGGGTCCTTCCTGGCGGGGGAACGTATACGGGCGGCC
>NZ_FNEJ01000065.1 GCF_900100085.1 Salipiger marinus | reverse complement strand
CGCATCATAAGGCCGGATACATGTCAGCACCTGATGACGCGCCAGACGAAGCTCCGAAAAACCCTCTTGCGCATGGGGCGGTTATACATGTTGCGCAAAGGCCGGGTAGGGATTCATCTCTTGAATCCAGCATGGTAGCTGGGATGCATGAGCAGACCGACACCCCCCAACCTACAAGACCAAGAACTGGCCGGCCTATAACGAAGCGCTCAAGCGCCGTGGCTTGCTGAGCATCTGGTTCAACCCCGAGAAGAGCTGGGATTCCGTGCCGACAGGCAGGCGCGGCCGCCAGCAGACCTACAGTGATGCCGCCATTCAGACGTGCCTTTCAATGAAAGTGCTGTTCGGCATGGCGCTCCGCCAGACGACCGGCTTCGTCGAGAGCCTGTTGCGGCTGGTCGGCCTCGACTGGGTGGTGCCCGACTTCAGCACGCTGAGCCGACGCCAGAAGACGCTGGCCGTGACCATCCCGTATCGCGGCTCCAAGGGGCCGCTGCACCTGTTGATTGATAGCACCGGGATAAGGTCGAGGGCGAAGATGAATGGCACGCGCGCAAGCACGGCGGCCCCAAGCGGCGGGTCTGCGCAAGATCCATCTCGGGATTGACGAGGAAACGTTGGAGATCAGCGTCGCGACCACCGGGAGCCATATCGGCGACGCTCCGGTCTTGCCCGATCTGCTCAGTCAGATTCCCGCAGATGAAGGGATCGCCAGCGTCACGGCAGATGGCGCGTATGACACCCGCAAATGCCACGATGCCATCGCGGATCGCGGCGCCCATGCTGTCATTCCGCCACGGAAGAATGCCAAGCCGTGGCAGCACCGGCCACCTCGAACCGCGCCGTCGGTGAATGACCCAGGCTGACCGCGCCATGCAAGCTTAACCTCCCGTCCACGAAAACGGCAGCAGCTCAGTTTGCTGAAACCGAAGAGGCTCGGTTTAGCCGAGAGTTGTTCGACCACCTACGGAAAAAACGGAAATTTGCGCTGCGACTGGGGTCAGTGATCGCCGAGAAGAAGTCCTGGCAGTCCAGTTCCCAGGGAGCAGATCAATGGTCGCGCGCTTTCCCGGCGGCCCTGAAAGGCGACGCTGGCCTCTGCCGCGCGCAGCGCCAGCCGGTCGCGCAGCAGCGGCTGCGGCAAGTCGGGCTGCGCCAGCACCAGATGCAGATGCGCAAGTGCCGCCCCCGACCAGAACGCATGATCCTCCAGCGTGTCCGCAGCGCCAGAGTCTCCGCGCAGCGGCACGGGAGGCAGGCTTGGGGGCTGAGGATCGGGACGCGGACGGCGCAGGGTCATGCGCAGATCCCTAACATGCAGCGGCGCTTTGGGCCAGTCTGTCAGCAATGAACCGCCGCAACTTGCCGCCCCTACATATGTCCGGTAATCTTGCCTTACCGGACATATAAAGCGCGAAGAGCTCACCGCGGGTGTCGTTTTAGTTTCATGGGTGGATTCACCCGAAATCAGCCCTCTCGCCTTCAAAGTTTCCACTTAAACGGTGGACCGGGCTCTTGCTCAATCTCTGGACTTCGCGATTGCCGCGGTCAGCCTGGGTCATTCACCGACGGCGCGGTTCGAGGTGACCAGCAGCGCGCCGCGCTCGTAACGGCGGCTGACCAGCTGGAAGAACAGATGGGCGGCGTCCGGCTCGAACGGCAGGTAGCCCAGAAGTCCGGTGTCCCAATGGTCTCAAGTCTTGGCCCATTTGTCATCCTCAGCTTGCCCTGCAAACAGAAATTCTGCGGCAGCAGCCTGGGACCGGAACGGGATTGCCTCGCTGACAACAAAGCCGGCTGGTCGGCTGAGGCAGCTGCCTTTCCAGCAGATTTTTCCCTCACAGTAGTGCTTGCTCAGCACTTCATGCGCAGCGGACTCCCGCTTCATCGCTCTATAGTTTGGACAAAGCACCGAGATGCGTGACTTTGGCAGGAGATAACACCAACCGCCCGCTTTCTGATGGAGGAGGCCGTATAGACGCCCTGACGGATCCCCCATCTGATGCGTGGGGGTCAACACAAGTCGGGAAGCTGCCTCATGCGAGTAGCGTGCGCGCGACCATATGTAACCGAACACCTTTCTCGCCAAGCGGTCGAGGTCGAAAGGGCCTCTCCAGTCTGGAGACGCGGCGCCTACGGTCACACCCTTGATATTGTCCCAGACTGCATTGGGAAGCCATCTTTGACCAAGGGCCAGAAGGCGGCTCTCGAGGCTCTCCAACGTGCTGCGGAGCAAGCCGGGAAGCTCGAAGAAGAGGACGAAGTCGGCCCATCGGCGTTGGTATCTTTGCTTGCGGATCCGCTCGAGCAAATCCTCCCAGGAAACGCCGACATAGATGCGCAGGCATGGTCGGCCCTGGCGGAGGAAGGCATAGATCCCAGCGGTGCCGTAAGGGGGTCCACGCCAAGTTTTCTGGTGGAGAGAGAGTTCTATCGGCTCGACGATCTCGACAAGATCACGGACCTCGCCAAGTTGAGATGGCGAAATGCTTTTCTCCCCGACCAAGAGCGATTGGTCGGGGCAAAGTGAATTGTAGTGCATGTTCATCGGTTACCGGGAGTTCCCGATCTGGCTCAGCCAGGGTCGCAGCTCGTCAGCATCCATTTCACGCCGTACGAGCAATTCCGCGGCAAGGCGTTCGAGCAGGTCCCGGTGCGGTTCCAGGAGGTCACTCGCTCGCTGTTCGAAGTCCCAAAGCTTGACGCGCACGCGATCCCAATACTTTTCGGGAATCCGGGGCGTCTCAGGTTCTCCGAGCCAAGCGGGGCCATAAATTCCAAGCCCCGTTTGACGATCAAAGAACATTTGCAGGCGCGTGGCGCGCTCAAGATCGCTGCCCGTACCACCACCGCTGCCAGCACTGACATTTCCAAGGACAAGGCGCTCCGCGGCACGGCCGGCCATGAGCATCATCATTTCACGCGTGAATTCTTCAAGCGTCCCCTCTTGGATTGCAGACCGCCGTATCGTCCGTCCGTCCTCCTGCCCGACCACGACACGTTCGACCGCTGCCGTGCCGAGCAAAATCGATGTGATCAACGCATGCCCCGCTTCGTGGACAGCGATCCGCCGCTCCACAACGGGGTTCTCCGGCCGCGCGGCACCCATCTGCGTCGCGAGATAGTCGGCATCGAAAGGGACCCCGGTGCGGCGAGCCGCAGCCCTCGCGGAGCGAAGCGTCGCGTCGATTTCGGCCGGCGTTTGGCCGACGAAGCGGCGCGCCAGCGGCGTCACGTCTGCGGCACCGGGAAACACCTGCCGGAGCATGTGGGCAATCTGCGCAAGCGGCGGCCGCGTGAGCTCCACGATCTGATCGAAGCGGCCAGGTCGGACGATTGCAGGATCGAGCGTCTCCACGCTGTTGCATGCCCCGAGCAGGACGGTGCCGTCGAGGGCGAGAAACTTGTCGATTTCCCGCAGCAGCGTGTTAATTACTTGTCTTCGATAATTGCTGTTACGCGCGGTGTCTGAGGCATAGCGAACGCCGAATGAGTCGATTTCGTCGATGAAAATGATGCATGGGCGGTGCGCGGCCGCATCGGAAAATGTCTTGAGCATTGCGCCGAGCATATCACCGAGATGGCCGCGTGATTGCCATTCGCCAGCGCTGGCAATGACAATTTCCACATCCGCTGACCGCGCGATGGCCTGCGCCAACACGGTCTTGCCAGTTCCTGGCACGCCGTAAAAGAGTAGGGATCTTGGGACCTCCGACCAGCGTGCCGCACCCGTTTTGCATGCCTGAATATCCACAGCGAGGTCTCCCGCCATGCGATGCGCGGGAGACGACCCGCCAATTTCTTCGAGGGTGAGGCCGTTCTGGCGCATGGAACGAGCAGGTAGCGCCATCCTCTGGAGCGCTTGGGCCGCCGCGAGGGCCGAAGACGCCCGCAGGGCCATGACTATAGATGGGTGATCGAGCTGCGCCAGAGCTGCGTCATCAGGCAGGAGGCGCAGGACGGCCTCGCGCTCCGGCGCGTCCGAAACGTTGTAGAGCTCGCAGAGCAGGACGAGCATGATGATGCGATCAATGGGTGCGAGGCGTTC
>NZ_FNEJ01000064.1 GCF_900100085.1 Salipiger marinus | reverse complement strand
ACCGTGGTAATCTTCGACATGACCGCTCCCTCCCGTGGATCATTGCTGACCCACCTTGGCACACTAGATGCCGTCGGGGGGCGGTCACACCATCAGAGCCCCTCTTGTCAACAGGACCTATTCCTTGCCATATAGGACTACCTTACCTGAAGGCAGTCCTCAGTTTTGGATTGTCGCCAGTTTATGCCACCTCAACTTCAGCCAGACTTTTCAGTCCCGGGCTCCGTTCTAGGTGAAAAGCAGAAGCGTAAAGTCGTAGTTAGTACGCGAGCTTTTTTGGCTAATGTTACCACCTCTAGCCGACACTCGCAAAAACCACACTAATGACTCGACGAGAGTAAAGCATGCGATTTGTCCACCAAGTGCCGTTAAACAGGCTAAAGCTGCGGGAAGATGAATTTTCTTGGCAAGGGTTTTATATGAAAGATCCACATTTTTTCCTCCGTCGCGACAAGAAACGCACAGAAGATTTTACAGACCTAATTTTGGGGAATCTGAGCGACGAGGAAGTGTCTGCGCTTCTTTCAGAATTCATAATTCGGACAGGAGGAATTACTGGAGATCGCATGGTGTTTCGCGTGATTTCGTCTGCAGGTGAGCCCAAAGAGAATATTGTCGCAGTTTTTGATAGTCTACATGAGATTGTACGAACCTCTATACGAAATATTTCACTTGCCTTGAAGGACTGCTTTCTCGATTTTGATGGAGGAAATTGGAAGATGGTATTTCTCTTGTCATGAGTTCTTCATAGGTGGTCGTTTTCACGACTTTCTTTACGAAGACTCCCTTCTCGCTCCAGCGCGCCCACTGATGGTAGAGCGTCTTGCAAAGACAAGACGCCTTCGGAACGTGTCGTCAATCCAGTTCATTACGGCTTCAGAAGATAATTCCGCCCATGATGCGCCATCATCGATCCAGGGCTTGCCGTGGGGACGTGGGTAAATAGGGCGCCAAGCGCCCCATCTACATGTCGCCGCTCTGATTTGATCAGATTATTTATTTTGCCTGAATTGAATGGAGAATTTGAAATTATGTTATCTCAAAGTCTTGCTCGTCAGCATTACGCTGAATAATGCCATGAATAATTGAAATGATGCAGTAGGAAGATGTTATGCCAATTAGATCGGCAGACCAAGACATGAAATCAGATGGGCAGAAATGGTCTCGCGCTATAAGTTCTATTCCAGTGGCCAGAGATATGGAAAAGGCAGTGACAGGAAGGAGAAGGCCGGGCATCAAGAATGATGTGGGCAGCAATATCATGCCGAAAAAGATGGCATGAGTTATTTTGTCGGAGGCAAAGAGCTCAAATGATGGAGGCCAGAAGTGGCAGGTTACTCCTGCCGCAGCAAGGGAAGCAAGAATTGTGGCCGTGATATTTAATAAAAGCTTCCAGGTCATGAAGATATACTTCCCCTTTTATAAGTTTACTTAAAATTCTCCACTTATAAAAATATCAAGCACACGGAAGCGCTTTTGTTCTTCTTATTGAGTGCTGCAGTGAGAGCATTTATTCTTTAAACCGATTTCCGACAAGAGGGGCGGCCTTGATGATCTCTCTGCTAGTTATTTGTAAATAAATGATAATTTCAAGAAGTGGGGTGCGACCTCTCCGCAATTTCCTACCTATACCCATTCGAATAGAATCTAGTTCAAATGGGTGTGTCACTGAGAAAACATGCGGCGAAGATAGATCTAATCTGGTTATATGAAGCTACTTGTAATGCAGCCTGTACGTAAGACCGCATGTCTTTTTCACCGGCCCGGCCCTGACGGATCAGCCTGTATGCTGATCGCGGGGCGACGGGTGCCGTCCGTTTGCGATGGGGGAAGACATGCGGAACGCCCATGGAACGATCTACGTCAGAATTGATTGGCCGAGATCGGCGATGTGCGGCGGGTCGAGACACCTGTGACGCTGATGGCCTATCTCGGGCTCGTGTCGAGCGAATACTCGACCGGCAAGACGACCAGGCGCGGCGGCATCACCCGCGCGGGCAACGTCCGCGTGCGGCACAATCTGATCGAGGGGGCTTGGACTTACCGCCTGCAGGCACAACCAGGCGAGCGGAAGCTCTACATCCTCAGAGAGCAGTCGCTGGAGGTTCAGGACATTGCGTAGAAGGCGCAATCTCGCCTGACGGCCCGATATCGCAAGCTCAGCCAGCGCGGCAAGAAACCGACCGTCGTCACCGCGGCAATCGCGCGAGAGATGGCGGCGTTCATGTGGGACATCGCCCGCCGCACCATGCCCGCGCGCTGAGCTCGCTCCCCGACGCGCCCAATGGCGGGCGCGAGGTCGGCGGCAGGGGAATATCCGACACTCGCTTTGTGGCCAGCTTCGTGCTGACGCCCGTTGTAAGATAGGAATCGCCCCGAGACGCACAATCGGTCCTGCGGTATCCAGCCCGCGCATCAGAGCTTGTTCACCGACGTCTTCAGACCTCGTGCCCACACTTGGGCGTCCAGACCACGACGAACGCCCGGGCGTTCCAAATCGCGTGGCGCGCCCCTTGAAAAAAGACATCAGAGCGGCGCCTGCGGCCCACGTTGTAGATGAGCTCTGGCACCGCGAGGTGATACCCATCCCATGATGGCGAGGGCGGTTCTCAATGTGCGCGACAAATTCGTTTCTCAAATCTCTGGGCGTTGAGTTCTACGCGTTGGGTCACCGGCTTTGGCCGGACGATGCGAAGGCCTCGCGCTGTGGCAGAGACCTTGGAGCCGGGGGCGACAGTGCATGCGGCCGCCGGTCGGTATGGCATCCGCCCGAACCAGCTCACGGCCTGGCGGCGCCTGGCAAAGAACGGACAACTGGTTCTCCCCGCCGAGGAGATCGGCGAACCAGTCTTCGCTCCGCTGGTCGTTTGCGATCCGGTCGAGACGAACGCGGTGGCATACGCGAAGCCCAAGCAGATGATCCGGATCGTCAAGGGAGCGATGCTGATTGAGCTGTCGCTCGACACGTCGGCAGATCGGATCGCCGCGCGCGATCGCGCATGCCCTGGAAGCATCGACATGCTGATGCCGTCCCAAGGTGTCCACATCCTGGTGGCGACCAAGCCGGTAGACTTCCGCAAGAGACATGACGGCCTGGCCGTTTTGGTGCAGTCGATCCTAGCCGAGGATCCGTTCACCGGGACGGTCTTCGTCTTCCGGGCGAAGCGAGCAGATCCCCGTACTCCTCACCGTGCTATTGCGACGCCTATGCCGGGTGCAGGTCAAGGGCGCGCATATCTTGATCTGATGAAGCTACCGATGGCGCGCAGCAGCGGGATGGTGACAGTTGCAAGGCTGATACCGCAAACGTCCGCGATCACGTCATAGCCATGAACATGGTTGCCGTGCAGCCTGAACAGCTCGAGCACGACGGCAAAAAAACAGGCCAGCGGCACCATCCAGATCATCCAGTCCGGGCGAAACATTCCGACGGGCAGCATCAGCGCGGTAAAAAGGAGCACGTGCTCCGACAGATGGCCCACCGGTATGCGCGGCCATCCGAGGGATGGCCGACAAATTCGACAAGGACGATGCCTGCGGCAAGGGCGACTGTCAGTTTTGCAATCAGGATGTCACGGAGCTTCATGCCCAAGCCTCTGGAGTGAATGGCTGTCTTAAATCGGAAAAAAGGCACGAATATTGTGCGAAATTTGCACGGCCCCCACAGGGTGGCAAGATGGGATTTACTGCTGAACTGGATCGGTATCTGGTCAGTTCCGGTCCCTACAGGGAGCACGCCATGAGTCCGGTCCTTGCCGCCGTCATCCGCCATTATCTCGACGCCTATGCCGGACTGATGTCGGTGCTGCTGGTCACGCTGCTCGCGGTCTATGCCTCGACCAGCGGCAGCGTGGTGTTCCTCTTCGCCTAGTCCGTCACCCGGATTGCGGGCCGGGCGCTGCGGCAGCTGGAGATCACCATGAGACAGGAAATCCGCCCTGACGATTATTGATCAAAGACGTTATTTGCGCGCTGTCACTTTTGTCCGCAGTCTTGCAGGCTGGGGTCATTCGCAGTTTCGTGCTTGGCCTTGTCCACTTCTCTTGTGCGCGCCACCTATGTGGCAGACGTGGGCTGATGAGTCATGGCCCCGGCGGGCAGCAGCGCAAGCACAAGAAGGGCGGGGCGGAACAGGCGGAGCAGGGTCATAGCGGCAGACATCTCGGTTCGGCGTGCAT
>NZ_FNEJ01000037.1 GCF_900100085.1 Salipiger marinus | reverse complement strand
GGGCGCAATGCCGTTGGCCGCTATCTGTTTATCGTCTTCACCTTCCGGACGAAGGACGAGGACACGCTGATCCGCCCGATCAGTGCCCGTTACATGCACCAGAAGGAGGTGGATCACTATGAGCAACGAAAAGACCCCTAAGCCCTTCCCGTCCTTCAAGACGGATGAAGAAGCCGAGCGCTTTGTCGATCAGGCCGACCTGACGGACTACGATCTGTCGGGCTTCAAGCCGGCATCGTTCGAGTTCGCGAAGAAGGGCGCACAGGTGAACCTGCGCGTGCCGCAGCCGCTCCTGGATGCCGTGAAAACCAAGGCGAAGGCACAAGGTATCCCCTTCACCCGCTACATCCGCATGCTGATGGAGCAGGACATTGCCCACCGCTAATACGCCTTGACCGCTGCTGTCGTCAGAAGCCCGGATCAGGGCAATCCGCTGTCCAGCCGGTCGACTCCACGGCAAAGGCACGGCCCCCGCCACCGGGATAGTTTCCGGCCGTAAGCGCAGCTTGGTCCGGCACCGTGCCGCTAAAATCCGCATCGACCTCATAGGCCCCAACCTCGGCGCTCATGGGCGCGGCGCGGCTGTAGACCGTCAGCACGAAGGGCGTGCGCCCTTCGGCGCGGGCGATCATGACCTTTTCCTGTCCCATCGAATACATCGGATACTCCGGGCAGCCGAGCGGTTCGAGGGTGACACCGCGCAGCCGCAAAGCCGTGATCAGGTCATAGTGGCCTTCCGATCCCTGCTTTTGCCAGCGAAACGCAATGCGGTCCTGCCCTGACAGGGTGACGGTGAGATCACCCAGGGAGTCTGCCGCCGCCGGAGACCATTCTGAACCGTCCGAAAGCGCCAGCAGCGCTTCGGCCATCGGCCCGGCATGGCCTGCCCACCGCCATTTGACGGCACAGTCGAAACCGCCCCCGGCCTGACAGCGCGCGACAAACCCCGCTTCGTTCTCGATAAGCGGCGTATCGGCAGCGGCCGCATGGCAGCCCCCGGCCAGGAGGGCGGCGAGCGCCACCACGCGTAGATTTTTCATCGCGGTCCCCTCAGGCAAATATAATGCAGGTTAAATTCTCATATTCGTGTCGATCCAGCTCAAAGCCGCAAACCAACTGGCACTGCCGAGAATGATCGCTGCCGGCAAACGATGCCACCACTTTGTGGGCGCACCTTCCCACCGAAGGATGGTCCGGCACAGCGCAATGGCGAGCACCAGCGAGATGATCTGGGCGGGATTGTCCTGAGAAAAATACACGATGACACCGGACAGGATACCTGCGGCGAAGCTTGTCGCGAAGGCAGTCACGACCGCCGTGCCGAAGGGACGGCGAAAGACAAACTTGACGATGAGCGCATAGAGCAGGCCGATGTTAAAGGCGACGATGCCGGCCGAGAGGCCAGTGCCCCAGAGCAGTGATCCCAACGAGATTTTTGAGGGCGGCGTACCGACAGTATAGCCAGAGGCGAGCAAAGCGCCCATCAGCGTGGCGGGCAGGATGAAGGCCAGCGCCGCGTCCGTCGCGGCCAGTCGAAAGCTGCCGCCCAACAGGCGGTGCAGGGTAAAACCTGCCACCACCCACGCCAAAGCTTCGGTGACCAGAACGAACCAGAGCAGATTATCAGCTACAGGATCGTCGCCGGGAATGGCACTGAGCTGGGGATAGACGAGGATGACCGCATGGACGGCGATGACGGCGAAAGCGGTGATTATTGCAGACCGAAGCACATCTCCCGCGTCAGCCCCGGTACCGCGCCGCCGCAGCCGGTAGGCCAGCACCGGATGGGCGATGGCCGCGAGAATGACCGCGAAGGGAGCCGCCAGCGCACCCAGAACGAGCGCGACGAGCGCGAAAATCCCGCCGCCGCCGCCGCCGCTTGCGGGCGAGCCCGCACCATTGACGGAGAAGCGTTTCTCCCGCCCTTGGCGGTGCATTTCCCGGTCGTAAAAATTGTCGCCGGAAAAATCCCGGCCCATCAAGCCGTCCCGATACTGCTGGTTGAAATCATTCATGATGCGCACCCTGCCGGCCGTAGCGTCGCGCAATGCCGCGTGACGCGGTAAGTCCAAAATCGGATTAGTCCAAAACAGGATTAAGACCAAGAGATATTCTTCCTCTTGGGGCGGCCGTGACCAAAAGCCTACGCACAGAGGGCCATATCGCCCTGATGCAGGCACTGGTCGCCGCGCGCAGGGACAGTGGCCTGACACAGCAGGACCTGGCAGAGCGCCTTGGGCGTTCGCAGTCCTTCGTCGCCAAGATCGAACTTGGCGAGCGGCGGGTGGAAGTCGTGGAACTGGTGGAGATCGCGAAGATTCTGGGCGTGCCGACCCGGCAGTTTATCGAACCGGTCGAAGCGGCCCTCGCCTGATCACTCGTGGAGGGTGAAACCCCGTTCCCGCTTGGGCGGGACATCCTTGCGGCTCCGGCACAGCCAGCAGGAGCAGGGGCGGCCGTGTGTCGAGGCAACCTTTCCGATCGCACGGGGTGACGGCGCATCGGCAGAGAGGCCATGCGCCCATAGCGCCATGACCTGGCGCGCCCGCGCCTTCATCCGCTCTTCATCCTGCCGCCGCCGCGCGCGCATCGGTGCGCTCCGTTCCGCTGTTCCTATAATTGCCAATTTTGGCGGGCGGCTTTGCCGCTGCCGCCTTCTCCATAGAACAATACAGGCACAAATCCAATGCCGCCTACGGTTTCGGGGGCGGTCACACTCTCTCCTTGTGATCCGTTTGCATCCCCATCGGTCAGTGTCGAGCCCTCTGCCATGCGCGGGCGCTTGTGCCGTCAACAGGAAGCCTCGGCTCCCCCGGCACTGCCTTGCAGCCGGTTCCCTTGCCGGTCCCCCCAATTTTCCTGTCTGACGCCGCGCCTTTGCGCCTGGCCCTCCGAGGGCACGCCCGATGGGGGCGATGCAAACCAAGGAGAAAAACATGACCAAAAAATCCGAAACCAAAGCGCCGGCACTGGTGGCCTGGCACGTCCGCGAAGGGAAAGCCGGCGGCAAAGCCTACTGGACCCGCATCGGCGCAGCCTGGCCACATCAGAACGGCGACGGCTTCACCGTGCAGATCGATCTGACACCGCTGGATGGCAAGATCATCCTCCTGCCGCCGAAGGCCGGCGACGACGAGGCGGGCGCATGAGCGCCCCCTCTCCCGTCTCCCAACAACAAGAAACGAAAAGGAAAATACCATGACAACACTCACTCACATCCCGCTCGACCAACTACATGTCTGGTCCGGCAACGTCCGCAAGTCCCGCAGCAAAGCCTTCATCGCGGAACTGGCGACATCCATCCGTGAACACGGCCTCTGGCAGAACCTGGTCGTCTGTCCTGACGAAAACGGCCACGCCGTCATTGCCGGTGCACAGCGCCTGAAAGCGCTTCAGCACCTCGCGCAGGCTGGCGACATTCCGCAGGATCATCCCGTGCCCTGTGTCGTTCACGCCGGCACCATCGATCCCGCTGAAATCAGTCTCGTCGAGAACGTGATGCGCGACAGCATGCACCCGGCCGACCAGTTCGCGGCCTTCCGCACCCTGATCGATGGTGGCGCGGCCATCGCGGACGTGGCTACCCGCTTCAGCACCACGGAAACCGTGGTCCGGCAACGTCTCAAGCTCGCGCGCGTGCATGCGTCCATCCTGGCGGCCTACCGCCGCGACAAGCTGACCCTCGATCAGGTCATGGCCTTCGCTGTCACCGACGACAAGACGGCGCAGAAAACCGTCTTCGACGGCATGACCCCGTGGACAAATGCCCGTGCCATCCGCGCGGCACTCACCGAACATGAGGTATCGGCCGAGGATCGCCGGGTGCAATGCGTGACCCTGAAAGGCTATCAGAAGGCCGGTGGCACGATCCGCCGTGACCTCTTCAGCGAAGGTGAGGCCGGTGTGTTCATCGAGGATGTGGCCCTGCTCGACCAGCTCGTGGCGGACAAGCTCGCGCGTGGCGTGGCGACCGTCCGCAAGGAGGGCTGGAAATGGGTAGAGGCGCATACCGTCTTCGACACGACCGACCGCACCGCCTATCAGCGCCGGCACCCGTCCCTGTCCCCGCTGTCCGAAGATCAGGCGCACGCGCTGGCCGCGCTTGAAACCGAGTATGATGCACTGGAATCCGCTTGGCTCGACAGCGATGATCACGATCGTCCCGCGCGCATGGACGAGATTGCCGACCAGATCGAGGCGATCAATGACAGCCGGCGCGAGGTTTTCGATCCGGAAACCCTCTCGATCGGCGGGGCCATCGTCAGCATCGGGTATGACGGCAAGCTCGCGGTAGAGCGTGGCCTGATCCGCCGCGAGGATGAACCGAAGCCCCAGCCGAAGGCGCAACCTGCCGCCGAAGCAGGGGACGAGCCAGCCCCGGCCCTCTCCGCTGCACTGCTAGAGGATCTGACGACCCAGAAATCCGCCGCCCTCTCGGCCGAGGTGAAGGACCAGCCAGATGTGGCGCTGGCCGCCGTGGTGCATGCGATGGTCTTGCAGGTGTTCTTCGAGCGGCACGGAGAAACGGCCCTGCAAATCAATCTCGGCATGACCAAGCTGGACAAGGCGACCGAGAGCGCCGCGATGCAGGCGCTGGCGCAGACCCGCTGTCAGTGGGGCGATCGCCTGCCGGGCAATGCGGAAGACCTCTGGCCCTGGTGCCTTGAGGCGACGCAGGACACGCTGTTGTCCCTCCTGGCCTTCTGTACCGCGTGCTGTATCAACCTCGTGAAGACGAAGAACGACCGCGACGGCAGCCCGCGCCTTCAGCACGGGCAACAGCTCGCACGGGCTACAACCCTGGATATGAACGACTGGTTCACGCCGCTGGCCGCCAACTACTTCGGTCGCATCAGCAAAGCGCAGATCATCGAGGACCTGACCGAGGCGCGGGACCAACCCCCTGCCCCCGCCTGGCTGAAGCTCACCAAATCCGAGCTGGCTGAACGGGCCGAGCGTGAAATCAGCGGCACGGGCTGGCTGCCCACACCACTACGCCGCGCCGCGTAAGCCTGATCGCGGTTTCCGCCGCAAGCGCCGGTCCCTTCGGGGATCGGCGTTTTTCTTGTGAACGGCCCCATGTGGGTGTCTCGATCTTTTGCGCCCGGCAGGGGCCGCGCGCGCCTGCCCGTCAACAGGAGGCCCGCTCCTTCGCTGGCGCTCCCGTGTTTCCTGTTTCCCACCGCAAACGGCGGTGACGGCTCAGGCTCCGACGCGCGGCGGATTCCCTGGGCACATCGAGATCACCAACAGGAGGACCGTCAAAATGAAGAACACCGAATATCACCGCATGGACTGGAACGGCATCGAGCTGGAAATCACCTATCACCCCTGGCTGCATGACATGGCGCGGATCAGCGTCGAGAGCCCCGTGCCGCTGCCCATCGCGCCGGAGGGCACGTACCGACACGCGCTTTCCACTGCCATCATCGAGGCTGCCGGCGGCCCCGTCGCTTACATCGACGTGATGCTGGAGATCGCGGACGGCGCATAGCCGCCCACTTCCGCATGTCGAGGCATCATGCCTCGGGTGGCTTTCGCCGGCTGGCGTGTCCTCCACATCCCCGACGACGAGGTTTCTGTAAAACAAAAAAGCTCTCTTTGTTCTTGTAACACGAAAAGCCATGAGCTAGGCTGTTATCGTGTTCAAATCAGTGAGGCGATATGGGTCGGCCGAAGGCGAATAAGCCAAGAAATTCAAATATTAACGTCAGGCTTACCGCCGAAGAGCGCGCGACATTTGATGACGTGGCTGCCGATCTCGGCTTTGCCAATGTCAGCGAGTACATCCGCTTTTTGCACAACCAGCGTGTCGGGGAGACCGTTCAGGCGACAGCGGCGGAAGACTTCAAGGCCCGCTACCCCAAGCGCCTGATCCGATCCTTCCACAAGACCCGCCTTGGCGAAATGATCTGGGGCGATTCCCGTGCATATTTGTTTAACGGGGCCAAACCGGACAGCGTGGACCTCATCATGACGAGTCCGCCCTTTGGGCTGGTGCGCAAGAAGAGTTACGGCAACGAAGATGCCGACGAGTATTGCAACTGGTTCCGCCCTTTCGCCGAGGGCTTCAAGCGTGCCCTGAAAGATGACGGCAGTCTGGTCATCGACATCGGCGGGGCCTGGATTCCGGGACAGCCGACGCGGAGCCTCTATCACTTCAAGCTGCTGGTGATGCTTGTCGAAGAATACGGATTCCACCTGTGCCAGGAGCACTATTGGTGGAATCCGGCAAAACTGCCGACCCCTGCCGAGTGGGTAAACGTGCGGCGGGTGCGGGTGAAGGACGCTGTAAATACTGTCTGGTGGTTGTCGAAAACGCCCTTCCCGAAGGCCAACAACCGCCGCGTTCTCGCGCCCTACAGCAAGTCGATGCAGGACCTGCTGCGCAATGGTTATGTCGCGAAGCTGCGTCCATCTGGGCACGACATTTCTTCTAAGTTCCAGAAGGATAACGGGGGCTCTGTCCCGCCAAACCTGCTCGCCATCGCCAATACGGAATCAACGAGCCGCTATCAGGAGTATTGCCGGGACAACAACATCCCGATCCACCCGGCCCGTTTCCCGCCTCAGTTGCCCGAATATTTTATCCGGTTCCTGACAGAGCCCGGCGATGTCGTGCTCGACCCGTTCGGCGGTTCGTGCGTGACCGGTGCCGTTGCAGAAGTGCTTGGTCGCCGATGGGTTTGCTGCGAAATGTCCGAAGAATATCTGGACGGCGCACTGGCTCGCTTTCAGCCGAGTCCGGTGCCGCTGCTCAAAGACCGCCCAGCAAGCTACGAGATTGCCCCACCCTGTGCCGTCCCTGTCGATGATGCTGATACACCGCTCTTCGCCGATGGCGGGGCCAAGCGCCCGCCGCGCGTCACGGAAGAGCAAGCAGAGCCAAAGCCCAAGCGTCGAGCCCGTGCGGCTGTTTGAGCGCTTCGAAATCGACACTGAAGGGTGCCGGCGCATCGGGATCGATCCGCGCCGGCGCATGGCGGGAGAGCGCGACAAGAGAGCGCGAGAGCAATGGCGCTGTCGCGCCTGTCGGCGCATAGCTTCGGCCATACCGTACAACCTGATCGACCGCTTCTCGGAAGCGCGTCGTTGCCGTGTCGCCGGCGATGTATTTGACTTCGACGACTGCCGCGACCGCATCCTGATCGCGGTCCACCACGATCAGGTCGGGCCGTTCCGTGCCAGTATTGATCCCGTAGGCTTGCAAGACCGCCCGCACGCGCAGTTCTGAAGGTTCGAGTGGCGGCGGCTGATGATACCCGGTGATTTGCTGCCAATAGATTGCAAACCTTCCGGCCGTCACGATAGGTCCGGAGGACTTCGCGCCCAGCAGGTGCAAATGCAGCGACCCCCCTGTCGCTTGGGCAAGCGCCTCGCCGATACTCAGCCCCACTGCCAGTTCAAACCGTCGCCAGTCTTCCAGTGGCGCGATCAGCGCTGACCGGGCAACACGGTCCATCGCATCCGCCTCCCCGCGTTCCAACCCCTGCAACAGTCGGTAGGCATCTACCGCAAGTCGATAGACTTGTCGCCGTGACCGCGCAGCGTCGCGGACCGAGGCCGCATTGGGGCGATGTCCCAGCGAAACCGCCCGTAGCGGTTCGCGCAGCGCATCGATCTTCTGTACGCTGCGAATGTCCGCCTGTGCCTTTTCAATTGTCGGCAGGTAAGGAGATGTGGTGCCCTGCCAGCTGAAAAGCCGCGCCGTATAGGACGCGGCCTCGCGCAGCACCCAAGCCAGCAGCAGATTCGGCCCGGTATTGAAGCTCCGGACCGGCTCATGCGTGACCAGCGCCGAGGGGATGCCGGACTGCTGCCGATAGAACCAGGTGCGCCGCGCGTCGAGGCGGCCCCGCGCCACTGCGTCATCCACTCGTTCCCGATAGGACAGCAAAGCCTGCGTTTCATGGGGATGCGCAAGCAGGTAGGCCGTCAGCTGCCGGACCGGTGCCGAAACCGCCCAGTGCCCCTTCAGGATATCGACATCCCGGCGCTGATCGAGGCGCGGAGCGGCACCTTCGATAGCAGCGCCGCTGCGGAAATATCTCAGCAGCAGCCCCGCCGTGTGATCGACAATCGCTGCATCCAGACTCATCAGATCGCCACGCCTTCCAGCCGGCGTGCCACCCGGTCGGCATCGGTCCCTGTGATCGCAAAAGCCGCGATCACAGCGTCAGCAATATTACGGGCATCCTGAAGCACGATGCCGTCCAGCATCGGCAGCAACACCATGTCAATCGCATCGAGGGCGGCAGCGCGCATCGCCGGATCAGCCGGCCCGAAGAAGGTGGCACCGGGGGCAATCTCGCGGATTGCCTTGATTGCATCGATGATCGGAGCCGGGCCGATAACGCGCGCAGCGTTGATCGCGTGCCACACATCTGCCAGCGGACAAACCGCGCCCGCCGGCGGCGCGACCTGTGCGGCATCGAGTGTCGCCAAATAGGTCGCGATGAATCCGGCAAGATCAGTCGGGGCATCAACATAGACCCAGCCGAAACGGCGGCTCAGCGCATAGGACATCTGGTAGAGCGATGCCTTATCGATAGAGTTGATCGTCGCGATCAGCCGCCAGGCCGGACCGGGCGCAAATTCATGTGCGGCCGCCCCCGCCTTGGGGCGGGGCAGGATAACGTAGGGATGACTGTCTTTGTCGCTCAGGTCTGTTCGGTAGGGCAGCGTGGTTTGCTGCCCTGAAAGCACCGTAAAAAGTGGACCGATCACCTTGTCGATGTCGCAACGGTTCATCTCATCGATGATCAATGGCTGGTCGAAGGAGCGCAGCAGAATCCCTGGCACGAAATCCACATCGCCGCCGCCGATGGGTTGGTAGCCTCCGATGATGTCCTGCGAACTCCAGTCTGAGGAACCCGTGACAAGTGTCCATTGACCGCCCGGCAGGCTGCTGGCGATCCATCGGGCCAGCGAAGTCTTGCCCGTGCCGGGCGGGCCGTAGAGCATGATGTGCTGTTTGCCCGACCGCAGCATGGCGTTGATCTGGCGATACACAGACGCGTCAATGCCGAGCAGGTCCGGGTTTACCGGGATGTCGATGTTCGCAAAATCAAGCTCTTCGACGGCTTCCGCTTCATCCTCTGCGCCATTTGCCGCAGGTTCCGGCAATGGCCCCGCCGCCGCCCAAGCGGCTTCAATATCCGCTTTCAGCTGTTCGGCCGTTGCGTCATCGCTCAGATCATAGATGGGAACCAGCCCGAGAGCCCCATCCTTCGGGCGCACGTGCAGCGCGGCACTAATCGCATCGAGGGCCTCGCCATAGGTCACGGTGCGCTGTGCTCCGTTGACTTCGACCGGAAACGCGTCAGTGCGCGGCCGCAGGCCCAGCAGCGCGGCGAATATATACACTTCCGGGTGCGGCGCGCGGTCAATGCTGCGGGAAAGCACGCCCGTTTCCGGATTGAAGGAGAAGGCATCCGAGGACGATCCGGCCGCAAGTGGTCCGTGAAAAACGAAGATCAGATTGGCTTCGAAATCATCAGAACGGCGGAAGGCACCCTCGCCGGTCTGAATCAGCGGCAGGATGCGAACAGCCAGCCCCGCTTTGTCGCCTTGGGCGGTGTTCGAGCCGCCGATACCGATTTCCTGTAGCTCGGCCGGCAAACGGGCAACCGCTGCGGCACCGGTGACATCAACATGGAGAAGCAGCCGGGGTGGCTTATTGCCGGAGTACTGCGGGTTTCCCCAAAATCCTGTCGCCTCATCGACGACATGGTTTCCGATGTTGTTGCCGCCTTTGAAGCCAGATCGGGAGAACTGAAAGCCAAGATCGCGCAGAAATGTATTCAGCCAGCTAAAAACAGCCTGCCTGTTCTCCGTTCCTGTTGCCATTACTGCGCTCCTGCCCTTGTTCTTCCTGGCGGCGGCGCGGGGAAACTTGTGCTCCCCTACTCACGATGCCGCCTGTCACGACTCTAGCAAAAAGAAATCCGTTTGGGATTCCCGAATCTTATCAAGCCCTGAGGGGTTAGCTCTAGCCAGCCATGTATCGCAAAAACGGTCGTTTATGAGAGAAGTGTGACGGACGGCCACCGGTCCCGCCGCCACGAGCGCCCATGTCTCTCAAAACTATCTCTTGAAATTTATCTCTCATTTTCCTAGTAGTGAGATGAGTTTTAAGAGGTTTTGCATGCTTGTCGGCTATGCCCGCGTCTCGACACAGGACCAGAATCCCAACTTGCAGTCCGACGCGCTCAAGGCGGCGGGCTGTGAAAAGATATTCGTCGAGAAGGCATCCGGCGCGCAGCGAGAGCGGCCTGATCTGACTGCCGCCCTGTCCTACATGCGCGAAGGCGATAGCCTTGTGGTCTGGAAGCTCGACCGCCTGGCCCGCTCCCTGCCCCAGCTCATCGAGACCGTCGCCCGGCTTGAGGCCCAGGGCATCGGCTTCCGATCCTTGACCGAGGCAATCGACACCACGACCGCCGGGGGCAAGCTCGTTTTTCACATCTTCGGGGCACTGGCCGAGTTCGAGCGTTCCGTGATCCGCGAGCGCACCCGCGCCGGCCTGAAGGCCGCGCGCGACCGTGGCCGCACCGGCGGCAGGCCCCCTGCCCTCTCTCCCGCAGACTTGGCTGCGGCGAAAGCCATGCTGGGCGATCCCGCGATTACAGTGGACGAAGTGGCCAAACGGCTGAAAGTCTCCCCGGCAACGCTCTACCGACATTTGCCGGGTGGTCGAAGCAGTCTCGATAAATCGGGGGGGAACAATGCTCAAAAAGATCATCGCGATTAAGAACGTCGGCCGGTTCCGAAACTCGGCCGCCACCGGCAATCCGCAGCTTGCCAAACACACCTTCATCGCCGGAGCGAATGGCTACGGCAAGACAACGCTCTGCGCCGTCCTGCGCTCCCTGCAAACCGGCGATCCTGCCCATATTCTTGGCCGCAAGACCCTTGGCGCGACGGATGCGCCGGCGATCGAGTTGCTGCTGGAAGGCGGGCAAGCCCGCTTCGACGGCACCGCGTGGAATGCGACCAAGCCGGAAATCGCCATCTTCGACGGCGTGTTTGTCGCGGAGAACGTCCATTCCGGCGAGGTCGTGGACATCGAGCACAAGCGCAACCTCTATCGTGTCATCGTGGGCGATGCCGGCGTGACGCTCGCCGGGCAGGATGCCGAACTGGCTGCGGAAAGCCGGGCCAAGACTGGCGAGATCAGCACGGCGGGCAAGGCGGTTCAGCCACATGTGCCGGCTGGCATGAAGATCGACACCTTCATTGCCCTGCCGGAGACGGCCGACATTGCGGCGCAGATCGCGGCGCAAGCACGCGCCGTGGACGCGCTCCGGCAGGCCGGGGCACTACGTGCCCGTCCTTCCCTTTCGGAATTTGTCATTCCGGCCCTGCCGGCTGATTTATCCGATCTGTTGACCCGCACCATCGACGACATTGCGCAGGATGCGGAGCGAAGGCTGTCGGCGCACCTGGCCGCGCATGGCATGACGGCCAGTGGCGGAAACTGGATCGCGGACGGCCTCGGACATGCCGATGATACCTGCCCCTTCTGCGGCCAGGATATTCGGGGCCTTCCGCTGATCGCCGCGTTCCGGGCGGTGTTCAGCGAGCGATACAAGGCCCTGGCTGAAGAGATCGCCAGCATGAAAGCCAGTATCGCGCGGGACATGGGCGATGCCGCCCTGGCCCGCCTTGGCACCGTCGCGGAGCAGAACAACGGAAATGTCGAGTTCTGGCAGAAATACTGCACGATCGAGACCCCTGCCCTCACCTTGCCGGCCGAGGCGGTGGAGGCGATCCGCACGCTGGCCGTTGCAGCCATAGGGCTTCTCGATCGCAAAGCGGCCGTGCCGCTCGAACCGATCACGCCGGATGAAGGCTTCACGGCCGCTCGCGGGGCCTATGACAGCGCCACCGCCGCCATCGCGACCGCGAATACCGCAATCCGCACCGCGAATGCCGTCATTGCCGACAAGAAGGCGGCTGCCGATGCAGGCGACCTCAAGGCCGCCGAGGCCGAGCTGGCCCGTCTGACCGCAATCCAGACTCGCCACCGCGCGGACGTGTCCGATCTTTGCGCCACCTATACGAAGCTCTCCGGCGAAAAGGAGACCATCGAGGCGCGCAAGGAGGCGGTCAGAAAGCAGCTCGACGCACACACCAAAACCGTGGTGAAGCCCTACGAGCGGCGCATCAACGACTATCTGGCCGCGTTCAACGCCGGGTTCACCATCACCGAGACCAAGCACGCCTACCCGGGAGGCGTGGCCACATCGAGCTATCAGCTCGTCATCAATGAGACGGCTGTGGACCTTGGCGACAGCAAGACACCGGGAGATCGGCCGAGTTTCAAGAACACTCTCAGCGCCGGCGATCGCACCACCCTCGCCCTCGCCTTTTTCCTTGCCCATCTGGAACGTGATCCGGCGGCGGCCGGCAAGCTCGTCGTCTTTGACGATCCCTTCAATAGCCAGGACGCTTTCCGTCGCCGGCAGACCGTGCATGAGATCATGAAGGTGGCGGGGGCATGCGCCCAGGTAATCGTGCTTTCGCATGATGCCACCTTCCTCAAGCAGGTCTGGGATAAATCGCCGGCGGCCGATCGCATCGCTCTGACGATTGCCGATCACCGGGCTCAGGGCTCAAAGATCATGCCGGTGGACCTGGAACACGCCTGCCGGGGTCGGACGGCCACAGACATTGACGACCTCCAAACCTATCTGACGACCGGCGCGGGCGGCTTGCTGGATATTGTCCGCAAAATGCGTGTCGTCCTCGAAACCCATTGCCGCACAACCTATCCCGGCAGCTTCCTCGCGAATGATTGGTTGGGCGACATGGTACGGAAGATACGCGAGGGCGGTGCCACGCATCCCGCACAGGCGCTCTATGACGAGATGGACCAGATCAACGGCTACACGAGCCAGTATCATCATGGAGAGGACATGACTGACGCAACGCCGGATCAGATCGACCCGAGCGAGCTGACCGGCTTTACACGGCGCACCCTGCGCATCGCCAACGCCCTTCAGGCCTGAGCTTTGGCCTGCGGCCAGCGCCTAAAGCGTTCGATCGTGCACTTGTGCACAGGTGCACGATCACGGCCTGCCCCGCTTGTCAAACCAGCTCTTGGCGAACTTCACGAAATGCCGCTCTGGATGTTTGGGCACAATTTCGTTGTCCCCGAGCCAGCTTCGCCATTCCTGTTCCAGGTAATAAGGGTCCCAACCCGGCGCGACATTACGAACATCACCATAGACATCGCTATCGACCCGGCCGGTCCACGGCTCCGAACCCTCAATCGCTGCCTTCATTGTGCCCCGGTTCTGGAACGTCACCATATCCGTCGTGCCATCCAGGGTGACGTGATAGTCGGGCAGGTGATCGCTCTGCGCCAGCCCTCTGACGGCCCGCCGGAATTCCTTGTCTGACGACCTTGATCCTGACTTCTTCAGCAGGACCTCCAGGGACACTTTCCATGACGTTTGCTGGCCGCAGTGTTTGCGGGCCAGCTCGTAGATGCGGCGCTCGATCGGCTTGCGCAGGCGGAAGTAGTCCCGGTGCAGCGTCAGAACCTCGTTATGCCGGATCGCGTTGAAAACCCAATCCGACAACGTGATCTCGCAGGAGAGCAAGCGACCGTCGAGGCCGTGCTTGCGGCGGATCGAGGATGAGTCGATCAGACCGAAAGTGTCTGTCTGCTCTTCGTCGCCCGTCCGGATGTTGGTCGAGATCGTCGTGCCGCGAATCCGCTCCAAGGCTTCCTGAAGCGCCGTGTAGTCCTTCCCTGCCGTGCCGCGATTGGCAAAGATCAGCAGGTCCCGCGTGTTGAGACGCACCCGCTTGGACACAGGCTCGCCGTTCTTCAGCTTCGCCATGATCTGCGAAATACAGTAGATCAGGATGTCCTTATCGTAGATCGTCGCCAAACCCTTCACGCTTGGCGTGACCTGGATCCATTGGCCGTTGTGCTCGTAGCGCCGAATATTCTTCTCCGGCTTCTTCGACAGCGAATAGAACGGGTGCTCCATCTGCGGCATCACGTCCTTCAGGACCGCATCAGCCACATCGCAGATGAACAGGTCATGCTGCGGGTGGCGATCCGGCAGGAGCGCGTCTTGGGGACTCGGCAGATTCGGGGTTTCAGACACCATGCGTCATATTCGGGGTTTTGCCCACCTACGTCAAGAAATTCGGGGTTTCACCCACCTACCATCGTATGCAGCCGCCTTCTGACACCTTCGATCAAATTGGCTTCGGGGTTTCGCCCACCACCCGCTAGATTCGGGGTTTCAGACACCAAAGTTCGGGGTTTCACCCACCGTCGTTCGGGGTTTCACCCACCGACTCTGCAAAATGCCAGTCGATTCAACAGGATGATTCAAGGGCTTAGTGTGTTCCCAGAATCCCTTAACACAGATTCTAACACCCATTTAACACCCTCCCTTGCGACTACACCCTGTGGATAAGTTCTGGTAAGACCACCGAACAGACCTCAACCGGTGTGCATGCAGCGGCGTTAAAGGCTTGGCAGTGAAAAGGGAAATCGGCCAGGTCGCGCCCTACCGGTTCAGGAAGCGCGAGCGGCTGACGATCGCAGTCCTCGCCTCTTCCTCCGACCATAGCAGGCGCTCGACCTTTCCCCGTCCGATCTTGCCTCGTTGCCGGCGGATGATTTCGTCCTTGCCATAGGCAGGGATCGGCTTCCACCAGTCCGGGAACGGTTCAACAACACAGGCAGCGACAGACACATGCACCCATCCGTTCCGGTCGATCTTCTGGACTTGTCCTGTCACCGTCCGACGACCAATCATGACCGGCGCTTTTCGAGGTTTACGCCGTGCCGTGCGACCGGACGGCTTCCAGACCGGCTCTGACCAACGAATAACATCCGCCTCGATCAGTTCCTTGCCACATTCCACCCATACCATGCTCCCCCCAATCATGATGTGCCATTGTGCACAAGTGCACGTCTGCACTATTCCGTTGACGGCACCCCACTCCTTTGAT
This sequence comes from Salipiger marinus, assembly GCF_900100085.1. GTDB lineage: Bacteria > Pseudomonadota > Alphaproteobacteria > Rhodobacterales > Rhodobacteraceae > Salipiger > Salipiger marinus. Next base: position 12,196 of record NZ_FNEJ01000037.1, on the reverse strand, counting down.
ATTGATCTAATTTGCAATTGTGCACAAGTGCAGGATTGCAGAAGGGAAACGGTGCACATGAAAACAATCGCTATCGCCATGCAAAAGGGAGGCGTTGGGAAATCGACCCTTACCCGCTCCCTTGCAGTGGCTGCCACGGATGCGGGGCTGAACGTGCTCGTCCTCGATATGGATGCCCAACAATCCACGGCCCAATGGGCGGAACGCAGAAGTGCCGAACTGCCCCTGGTGCGCTTCGTCACTGAAATAGACCTGCCGAAAGTCCTGAAGCAGGCGGATGAAGCCGGTTGCGACCTCGTGCTCATCGACACGCCCCCTGCGCGCAGCACGGAAGCACCGGCAGCTGTTGAATTTGCTGATCTGGTGCTGGTGCCCTGTTCGCCAGACATCGAGGCATATGAACAGCTCCCCCGCACGGCGCGCCTGGCGAGAACAACGGGAAAGCCTGCTGCCGCTGTCCTCACCCTCGCCCAGCCCAACAGCCGCACTGAAGAAGAAATCACGCGCGAAATCTTCGCCAACCTTCATCTGCCAATGGCCCCCGCCGTCATCCACCGCTTCAAAGTCCACCGCGATGCGAGCCGCGAAGGGCTGAGTGCCCAGGAACTGGAGCCCGAGAGCAAAGCCGCACAGGAAATTGCAGCGCTCTGGTCATGGGTTTGTGCAGAATTGCAATTGGACACAAGTGCACCTGTGCACAAGAAGAAAGCAAGGGTATAAGTCATGGCCAAAAAGCCGACCGCTGCCGCGTTCCTGAAAAATATGTCCCTGGCGGAAGACGATACCCCTGGGGCCACGCCCGAAACTGCGCCTGCCAAAGCCACCGCGCCGAAAATCAAGCCTGCCGCAAAGGGCAGGGCGGGTCTCAAGCATATTGGCGGGTACTTTGACCGTGAGACCGTCGAACAGGTTGCTATTCTGCGGGCTCGTCTCGACCTAGACAACTCGCAGCTTATCAAGAAAGCCATTGAAGACCTTTACCAGCGTGAATTGGCCGCCCGGAAATTTGGCGACCGCTAGGACGCGACGTGCGCGAATGCAAAATTGCACATGTGCACAATCGAAAAGGCACGAGGATGAAAGAGCCCGAATCTCTGCCGCCAGAGGAACAGTCGGCGCTTGATGCCTGGGAAAGCGGGCAGGGGGCTCGCATCTCTGACAGGTCCGACCCGGCTTCGCGGGCGCTCCTGTCCCGCTTCCTGGCTCACCCGGAACTGACGGCGCTGGCGGCGCTGACCGACACGGCCCACAGCGATGATACGGAAGAATCCTACACCATCCCCGCCGCACGGGGGCTGATCCGCCTGCTGGAACACATCGAGCGCCTTGACGCGGCCGCCGCAGGCCGCAGTCCCGCCACGACACCGGCCTTGCTGGCCCGGATCATCGACAATTATTTGCAAGGCTTGCTGCACGGGCTTGCGACGGACCCGACCGCGCATCCGCATTACGCGCGGCTGTGGAACAGGTTTTGTGCCGAGGCCGGTGAGCCAGGCGCGGCCATTCCCGATAAACATCCCCCTGCGGTGCCGCAGGAAGAGAGCGGACCGTTCTGATGCCCGCTGCGCGGCGACGGGTGCCGCTCTTGCTCCGCGTATTGCTCTTGCTCGGGGCGATTCTGTTGCCGCCCGCCGCCTTGATCGCAGCGGCGGCAACTCCCGTGCTGGCTTTCCGGCACCGCCGACGCGGTGCGGAAGCGCCACCGGGGGCTTTCTTCTTTCCGGCACTGGCAGCGGGCTTCGTCCTGATGCTGGTCTTTGCCGGCACGGTCGTCGTGATCGAGATCCGCATGGACGCGACACTCGGCGTGCCGCATGCCCTTGGCGCATCCATTGTGGCCGTGCTGGGCGCGGCGCTGGTGCTGCGGGGCATGACCGCTTGCACCTGGCAGCAGGCGGCCCTTGATGCGGGCTTGTCTGTCCTGCCCGCGTTCTGGCTCTGGGCGGGGTTTCTGGCGATCGACTACTTCTTCGGGAGTGCCCCGGCGCTCCGGGTGCCACTCTGGCAATGGCTGACCGGGTCCGGTGTAGTCGCAGCCCTTCTATGCCTGCCCGCAGGTGCACTCTATGGCCTTGCGGTGCGCCTGACCGGGCACCGCCCCTTTTGGGAGAGCGCGGGCACGGCCGCGCGCGCTGTTTTCCTTGCCGCCGCCGTTATGGCGGAGGTCTATTATCTGTTCGAGCCCGGCGGGGTTTGGCTCGCGGCCGTGGTGGGCCTGCCGTCCCAGGGTAGTGGGGCGCTCGGCGGGGGGGTGGGATTCCTGCTGCTGCAAGCACCGGGTCTGCTGTTTTGCTGGCTGGCACTTGGCTGGACGGCCGATCCCGCCGCGCCGGGACCGCGCCTTTTGGAAAGCCTCGGCTTGCTGGTCCTCGGCAATACCCTGTTCTTTGGCGGCATCCTGATGCTTGCTGTGGCTTCGCCTGACCTCCTGGTCGCCGTGGTGGGTATCCTGTCCTATGCCGTGCCGCTGCTGGGCATCGGCCTGCTGGTCTATCTGCGCGGGCGGCGCGCGATCTCTGAAGGGAACCGGCCGCTCTCTGACAACTACGGCACCGCCGCCTTTGAAGGCATGCAGATCACGCCGCCGCAGCCGGACTGGCTGCACAGGGGCATTTTTCTGGGCAAGAGCAGCCATCCGGACGCGAACGCCGTGCCGCTCGACCAGCAGCCCGGTATCCCGATCTGCACCACACCCGAGAACCATACGCTGATCGTGGCCCGTACCCGCACGGGCAAGGGCACCCGCGTCATCATCCCGACCCTGCTGCGCTATGCGGGGTCGATGGTGGTGATCGACCCGAAAGGGGAGAATGCCGCCGTGACAGCGCGGCCGCGCCTCTTTGCCAAGGTCACGGACAAGGTGCATGTCATCAACCCGTGGGGCGAACTCGCGAAGGCGTATGCGCAGGCGGGCATCCCGCAGGACACCTTCAATCCGCTCGACATGCTGGATCGGGGCGACCCCAATGCCGTCGCGATCGCGCAAGGGCTCGCAGCGGCGGTCTGTCCGTCCAGCCCCGGCGACAAGGACAGCTTTTGGCAGGGGAGCGCGGCGAATGTGCTCGCCGCCGTGCTGCTCTGGATCACGGATCAGCCGGGGGAGACCAAGACGCTCGCCCGCGCCCGCGAGATCGTTAGCCTGAGCCGCAAAGATTTTACCGACCGGTTTCTGGTGCCAATGGCGGCAAGCTCAGCCTTTGGCGGAGCCATCCGCGAGTTGATCAGCCCCTATCTGGACCTTGCCGATGACACCTATTCCGGCATCATCGCCAATCTGTCGGAGAACACCAAGTTTCTTTCCGATCCGCAGGTGAAGGCCGCCACGGCGACCTCCACCTTTGCGTTGACAGACCTGATCCACGAACGGCGGACGGTCTATCTGGTGATCCCGCCAGACAGGATCGACACACAGCGGACCTGGCTGCGGTTGATGCTCGCTGCCGTCAGCCAGACCTACCGCCGCGCCGCCCGCAACAGTTCGGCAGGATTGTCGCACCGCTGCCTGATTCTGATCGACGAGTTTCCCGCGCTCGGGAAGATTACCGACATGCCCGGTGATCTTGCCACGATGGCGGGCTATGGCGTGGACTACGCGCTGGTGGTGCAGGGCATCGACCAGCTCCGCGACCTCTACGGCAAGGCGGCGGGCACGATCCTCTCCAACTGTGCCTATAAGTGGTTTTGCAACGTCAACGACCTGGAAAGCGCGAAGTACCTTTCCGAGACGCTGGGCAAGAAAACGGTGCAGACCGTAGGCCGCAGCGAGCGGGAGGGGCAGGACGGTGAAAGCCTCAATTACGGCGAGACCGCCCGCCTGCTGCTGGCCCCCGATGAAATCCTGAACCTCGGCCGCGAGACCGCGATTGTGACGCATCCGGGCGGCAACCCCCATTACCTGCGCCCGATCGACTATTGGAACCTGCAAGCGGCCTTCCCGCAGCTTCAGGCCCGCTATTCCCACACCTATTGGGACCCGCCGCTGGTCTATGATCCGAATCCCTATCATGCCCGCAAGCAGCAGGGTGCTGGACAGCAGCAAGGGGCGAAACAGGAGCAGGGCAACGGGCAGGACAAGGACACTGGCCAGCAACAGCGGCGGAAAGCCGAGGCCCCCGCCAACGGCCGCATGAGCCGGGCGGAGGCGCTGTCCATCCTTGGCCTGAGGGATGACGCGAGCGAAGCGGACATTCGCGCGGCCTACAAACGGCTGATCCAGAAACTGCACCCAGACACAGGGGGCAGTGACTGGATCGCCCGCAACCTCAATGCCGCCCGCGACACGCTTCTGCCGAAGAAGGCGCGGCGATGAAAGTGACGGTGGGGCAGGGCAGTCTGTGGTATAATATCCGCGACCTATCGCCCCCGACTCGATGGCTGCCGTGTGGTACGACCGGGGCGCATACGATGGTCATCACCGGCAGGAATTGTCCTGCTGCATGCGATGCTACCCCACAGCCCTGCACGTTTCGTGCTATCCTAAGTTGTGAGTTAAGAGGCTGTGCAAGCCATGTACGGACTAACCGTCCGTCCCCGCGCCCAAGAGGCGCTGGCTTGGCAAGGGTGGCGCTTCGCCCTCCCGTTGCATCCCTCCCGAGCAGGGGTTTCACACCCCATGCACCCGTGCGGGGAGCCTTCGTGCTCCCTGCGACCCATGACGGAGGCTTGGCCTCTCGACACCATCCGGGGGCGTTCCTGCCCCTGGAAACCCTGACCGGGGCTTTGCCCTCGGCACCCACCAAGGCGTGTCACCCTTGGAACCAGACGAGGGCTATCGCGCCCCTCGACCACTCGCCGGAACTTTCGCATCCCGGCACCCACGACCAGAGCTTTCGCGCTCTGGACTTCGAGCAGGGACCTTCGAGCCCCTGCACCCTGACGAGGGGATGCGTCCCCTCGACCACGCGCAGGACACGCTGTTCCTGCACCTCAGCCGGGTTTTCGGCCCGGCACCGACCACAACGGAATGGCTGGCCACGCCAGCAATCCGCAAAGGAGAGACACGAGACCCACGCAGCCAGAGGGGGAGGGCATGGCGGATGATGATGTGAGTGGCCCCGCGCCGAAACGCCGGAAGTCCGAGACCCGGCAGCGCACCGAGTTGGTTTTCGCCCGCCTCACGCCGGAGGAAAAGGCGCGCTTTGTCGATCGGGCGGACGCGGCCGGCCTGACGACCGCTGCCTTCCTGCGGGCGGCCGCCATCAAAGATGCCGGACCACGCGCACAGAAGAAGCTTCCCGCCGATGCGCAGGCCCTGCGCGAGGTGATCGGACACCTCGGGAAGATCGGCAGCAACCTCAACCAGATCGCCCGCTATCTGCATACCGGCGGCACCGCCGCCGTATTGCTGGACGACATTCGGGACATTCTGGCCGATCACGCCCGTCTCCGCGACCGCCTCTATGAGGCGCTTGGCAAAACGCCTGATCAAGCGCCGCCCGCCGATCCCACCAAACCCAAACCTCCGAAACGGTAAGGCGCGGCGATGATCATCAAGGGCGGATCACGGGGCGGACCAGGGCAGCTTGCCGCTCATCTTCAGCGCACCGACACGAACGAGCGCGTCGAGGTCCTGGAACTGCACGCTGGCACCGATGACCTCGCCGCGACACTCCGCGATTGGCAGGTTCTTTCCGAGGCGACGCGCGGCACCAAGGGCCTCTACCACGCCAATATCGACCCCGACGCGCGCTATGACATGACTGCCGCCCAGTGGATGCGGGCCGTGGACGTGCTGGAAAAGGAATTGGGCCTGACCGGCCAGCCCCGCGCCGTGGTGATGCACGAAAAGAAAGGTCGCCAGCACATCCATGTCGTCTGGCAGCGCACCGATCTTGAAACCATGACGCTCCGCGAAGACGGTTTCAACTATCTGGCCCATGAACGCGCCAGCCAGCGGATGGAGCGGGAATTCGGGCATGAGTCCGTGCCCGGCAAGCACGCCAAACGCGACCGCGAGAAACAGCCCGAATTCCCCCGCGCGGAAATCAGTCATGCCGAATGGCAGCAGGCCGAACGGGCCGCGCTCTCTGTTGCCGACCGGCGGGCGCAGCTCGCCGACATCAGGGAATCCTGTGACGGTGGTACGGCCTTCAGGGCAGCCGTGGGAGACGCGGGCTATGTGCTCGCCCAGGGCGACCGGCGGGACTTCGTGCTGGTGACGGCGGAAGGGTCCGTGCTCAGCCTTGGCCGCGAGCTAAAAATGAAAGCCGCCGAAGTGCGGGCTTTCATGGCGGACGTGGACCTTGCCGTGCTGCCGGCCGCCGCCGAGGCCCGTGCGGCGCAGAAGGCGCGCCAGGAAGCACCCGCCCCGGATTCTGTGCCAGACATCCCGCCGCCGGCGGAAAAGCCGATTGTGCCGGAACAGGCACCGGACCTGCCCGAGGACCTGGCTCCCGCGCCCGAGGCGCAAAAGCCGGCTCTCGATCCCGCCGCTCTTGATCCCGTGGTGGCGCGGGCGCTCGACGAGCGCCAGCGACGCGAAGCGGCGAAGCTGGCTGAATGGCACGCGGCCGAGGCCCGCCAGCTCGATCATGTGCTGTCGTTGGAAATGCAGGAGAAGCTGGACCACCAGGCCGCGCTGCACGCCGCCGCGCAGGACCGCTTGCGGCGGGAGCAGCAAACCACGGGCATCGACCGTTTCATGGATGCCCTGCAAAACCGCCTGAATCCCGGTCGCGGGGCCGAGGCCGCCGCCGCCCGAAAGGATGCCTGGCGGCATCTGCGCGCCCGTCAGGCGCAGGAGGCGCGCGATATGGAGCGGCTGTTGGAACAGACGCGCGCTGAGCAGATGGATGAATTGCGCGAACGTCACGCGCAGCAGCAGCGCGAACAGGCGGCCGCGTTCGAGGCCGAGCGGCAGCGCTATGCCCAGGACACGCAGCGCGCGGCGGCGCTGCGTGCGCGGATCGAGGAAGAGCGCCGCTTGCAAGAAGAGGTGCGCCAGCAGGGCAGGGGGGCGGATGGTCCGCCTGGCCGGACAAAGTAAGCGGCTCGCTGTTCTTGCAACCAGAACCGGGCCGCGCAGGGGGACAACAGGTTGCCAAGGACGAGGCCGAAGACGACCTGGACGCGCCACCGGAGATGACCCCGGGCTTCCTGCCGATGTTCCGCCGCGTGGTTTCCCGCTTCCTGAAGCCTGCTAAACGGCGCAAGAAGCGCCGCAAACGGCGGGGGCTGCGGGCGCTCCTATCGCGCTTCATGGCTCCCTCGCGGTTTATGCGCCCACCTGATGCGCCGCGCACGGTGCAGCAGGTGCTCCCGGCAGAGCCGCCGCCGTTGACACCGACGTTCAGAAAAAAGTCTGGGCCACGGCTATAGCCCGGGGCGGGGATCACATCCCCGGCCCCTTCAAACGGCGGCGGATGATCGCCTGGTTGATGTTTTCAAGAGAGGCAAGGGCGTTGGCGCGCTGTGTCGTGGTCGCGGTTGTCCGGTGCAAGAAGCGGCTGACGCACAGGAATTTCGAATGCAGGACGGCTTCGGGCTGTTGATCGAGTTCGGCGGCGGTGATGAGGCGCATGGCGTGTCTCCTGTCTGGCGAGGCCGCAACCATCACGGCCTTTCTGCCCCGTCATCGGCAGAGGCTGCCGGCTGCGCACCGTTCCGGCCGTAACAGCGTGAAGGAGCCCGACGAGGGCTTGCGCCGCCTAAAGGCAGCTTCTGCCAGGGTGCAGGATCAAAAGGACTGTGTGGGGGGCTTTGCCGGCGGGAGACATCCGCCGCCGGTATCACGCCGAACGATCGGCGGGCCGTGCCTGCCTGTCGTCAGAAGAGAAGCTGTTGCCGCAGGTTCGCCTGCGAGACGCTGTGGTTCTGCACGTAGACCTCCGCCCGCGTCCCCTTGGAGACGTTCACATAGACCTCGGACCCGAGGCCGTAACCATTCCGCCAGGTGATCGCATCGCCCGGCTCAAGGTCCCAGTCTTCGAGCAGTTCGATGATGGTATAGCCGTCATCTTCCGTCGCGATCGCAACCATGCCCCTTACGGGATTCATGGCCGCAACCGTGCCTGATCGCTTGTCGCTATGGGGCATGGCGGTTCCCCCGTTTCTGTTGTTTGATAATATTCATTCTGGAAAATCAGACAGAAAACAATATTAAAATCAACGATGTTGGTGCTCTGGCATTAGGAAGGAGCTTCATGGACGATGAACCGCTGCCATATCACGCCCGGTTCCTGGATCACGGCAAGGACATCGCGCCGGAAGATGCGGGCTTCGATCCGGCGCTGAAGAAGATACTCGCCGATCTCTACGACCGCCAGCGGATGGAATCCCTGCGCCTTTACAACAACACGGCGCGGCCGGCGCACGAAATTGACGTAGATATGGCCGCGCTCGACATCGCGCACGAAGAAGAGCGGGATCGCTATATCCGCGATTATCAAGAGGCCAATGAACTTCGGCGCGTGCGGGCCGAAGATCGGCAAGCACAGGCGCAGGATCAGGACCGTAAGTTGACCCGGTAAATGCGCACACGACTAGCTTTGGTGCAGACGTGCACACGTGCACAAATGCACAGTCAAGGCCGAATGTGCAGTACCGGCGTGGCGGCCGCGATTTCTACCTCGGCATATGGTCTCTTGGTGAAGAGCGGCAGAAGATCGAAGCGCCCGATCCGCAAGGAGGGCCGCACAAATCGGATCATCTCGTCCCCGTCTTCGAGCCGGACCACGCAAAGACGGCTCACGGCATCAGCTGAGACTCCTTGCGCCTCGACGAAGCAGAACTGCCAGCCGCGCATGGGCGAGACGGCATCCGTACAAACCACGCTGACGGTGTTGAGCGGCAAATCGGGGAATGCCTGCATCGGCGGCGTGACGGGGCGCTGCGATCGGCGATCGATGTGCAGCCCATCATCCAACACCCCGACCACAGGGATCAGGCGCGTGGGCAGCTTCGTGCCGATCTTTTCCAGTACCAGCGCCACCGGCGCATCGAGTGCCTCGGAGATCAGAATGGCTTGCTCGATCCGCAGCGGTTGAAGGCCGCGCATCACGCGACTGAGGTTTGACGGGTTGATGTTCGACAGCACGGCGAGGCCGCGCAGCGAGAGCGACTTTTCCGCCATGCGCCGATCAAACCAAGCGCGATCCACCGGACGCGATTTTTTCTTCTTTTCCATGAGGAAAGCTCCAAAAAAGAAGGGCCGGAACACCGGTTCCAGCCCTTCCCTTTTCCGCTAATGAAGGTCGGGCGTAGTGCCCGAGGCTCATTAGAACTGGATGTCTGTACCCAGCGTAACTTGGGTGAACTCACCCTCTTCGCCAGCGCCCAGCAGGGTAGCGTTGGATGCTTCACCGAAGGCGACAGCACCACGGAAGGTCATGCCAGGGCCGAACTGATAGCCACCACCGATAGTGGTTTTGTAGCTGTCGATGTCCGGCGTAGCCGCGATTTCATCCGTGCGATCCAAGTAGGAAACGCCGACATGGTAAGGACCGTTGTCCCAGGCTGCGCCCAATACCCAAGTCGTGGTGTCAACGTCGCCGCCGACAACAAATGCGGTGACCGGGTTGTTTTCTTCATCGAGCCAGGAGCCGCCGAAGGAGAACTGGTTCCAGCCAAGGTTGAAGCCAACGTTCCAAGCTTCTGCATCACCAGCACCGGAAGCCAAGCCAACGGTCGCATCAGACGTTGAGTAACCTGCACCAAAGGACAGACCAACGCCTTCGAATTCACCATCCCAACGTGCGGAAACTTCCCACAGGTCTTCATAGGAGCTCGGGCTAACCGTGTTCAGGACACCAACAGCGAGTTCAGCGCGCGGCGCGTAAGAAGCGGCAGCTTGGAACCCATTAAACTTCGGTGTCAGGTAGGTGAAGCGATCAACAGAAGTATCTGGGCTTGTTACAGCAGCAGCCGCAGCAACCGTCCCGTTGATATTTGCGGAAGGCGTGTTGCCGAATTGCGCGTGGTCGTAGTCCAGCGTGCCGAAGTCAAAGCTGTAGCCTTGGATCGTCGTGCGCAGACCGTCAACGTTGCTGTCTGCGGCAGGCGCGGCAACCTGAAGAAGGTAGGCAGCACCGTCTTCGTTACCGAAGTTAACGCGGCCCCAGCCGCCGGAGAAATAGGCATAGGATTCGTCGTTGTCGTTCTGGTTTTCGATGTCTTGCTCAACGTGCACGCCAACCGTCAGACCGTTGTCCAGAGTGGTTTCACCGGTGAAATGGATTTCGGTGTTCTTGCGGATAACGAAATTATCGTAGTCGGTACCAGCGGCTTCGTCTTCATCCACATAAACGCCGTAGCCGGAGAAGTGGCCACCGAGGTCCAATTTCAGTTCGGCTTGTGCGGGGGACGCGATCAGCGCCGTAGCAACGAGAGCCGTACCTGCGAGAAGTACTTTTTTCATTGTTGTTATTCCTCCAAATGTGATTTTCGCAAAAGCGAAAGTCCCTTTTTAATAAAAACCGACCCTCAAATAATTTCGGTCAGCACTTGGAGGTAAAATTACTATTCGCCTTTACTTTAGGTCAATAAAGCTGACCTAAATGCAATAATGATACTGCCCAATAGTTGCACTAATACAACGAAATGGAGAAAGTAATTCCATAATTCATTTATTCTTATTTACATATTTATTTAGCGCGTCCGGCTGAAGCCGCATTGGGCTCTAGGACAATGGTGTCCCCAAGCCGCCAGCGTCTTGGCCATCCGGTAACGATCCCGCGCGCCTTGGCTGACCCCTGGCCAGTTTTCAGGTGCGGCCGAGGCCGCGCACCCTCTTCCTGGCGGCTGTAGCCGCTTTTCGTTCGGGGCGTGCCGCCCCCTTGGCCGTCAAGACCAAGCCCCAAGGGGCGGAAAACGGGGGCCGTGTTGTCGCTGCGCTCCGGCCCGCGCCACCCCCCATTTTCCGGTCCTGACAGCCGTCCCCCGCTCATTGCCGCGTGGCTAGTCGGGTTGCATGCGCAACCCGTAGTCAAAGGAAAAAGGCAATGAAACAAGATGTTTATGAGAGAGTGACCAACGCCATTCTGGCCGATCTGGAAAAGGGCGTGCGCCCTTGGTTCAAGCCGTGGAATGCCGAACATGCCGCAGGCCGGATCACCCGCCCCTTGCGGGCAAACGGACAGTCATATCGCGGGATCAATGTCCTGATGCTCTGGGGCGCGGCTTGCGAACGTGGTTACGCCGCGCCGATCTGGATGACCTATAAGCAGGCGCAGGAGCTGGGCGGGCACGTCCGCAAAGGCGAAAAGGGCAATCTGGTCGTGTATGCCAACACGATCACCAAGACCGAAACCGACGAGAGCGGCGCAGAACAGGAGCGGGATATTCCATTCATGAAGGGCTATACCGTGTTCAACGTCGAGCAGGTCGAGGGTTTACCGGCCCATTTCTACGCTTTGGCCGAGCGTCCCGCCGATCCTGTGGCGCGCATCGAGGCCGCCGAGCGGTTCTTTGCCGCGACCGGTGCCGACATCCGCCACGGCGGTAATCAGGCTTTCTACAGTCCCGCCGAGGATCGGATTCAGATGCCGCCCTTTGAAGCCTTCCGCGAGGCCGAGGCATACTATGCGACCTTGGCGCATGAAATGACCCACTGGACGAAGGGCAAGGGCCGTCTCGATCGTGATTTTGGCCGCAAACGCTTTGGCGATGCAGGCTATGCGATGGAGGAACTGGTGGCCGAACTGGGCGCGGCCTTCGTCTGCGCCGATCTGGCAATCAGTCCCGAGCCCCGCGCCGAGCATGCCGCCTATATCGACCACTGGCTGAAGGTGCTGAAGACCGATAAACGCGCCATCTTCAGCGCCGCCGCTCACGCGCAACGCGCCGCCGATTATCTGGGCGGCTTGCAACCCGTTGAAGAACAAGAGGTGACCGCCTGACGGGCGGTCACCAAGACTTCTTTTCCCACCCGACCCACCCTGTTTGAAGAATGCCCTGCGGGCACATTGTGATTGACAAACGTATATACAAAACTATATCATATCTCTATGAGTGTCGCGATAGCAGGATTCGATTGGGATGAGGGCAACTGGCCGAAATGCGCCAAGCACGGCGTGTCCAAGGCCGAGATCGAGCATGTGCTGATGCATGGCCCGGCGGTTTTTCCGGATCGCGGACAGGCGACGGAAGAGCGGCTGAATGCCATCGGGCGCAATGCCGTTGGCCGCTATCTGTTTATCGTCTTCACCTTCCGGACGAAGGACGAGGACACGCTGATCCGCCCGATCAGTGCCCGTTACAT
>NZ_FNEJ01000031.1:49119-54355 GCF_900100085.1 Salipiger marinus | reverse complement strand
GGCCACAGCGTGACGCGGCTGCCGAAACGTTCGCGGAACACCTTGAAGCTGATGACCAGATCGGCCAGCATCACCTCGTGATCGCCCTTGTCCTCGCGCGTGCGGATACGCGCGGCCGCTGTCCATGGCAGGAACTGCGGATAATTCGCGACATCGGCCACGAGATCATACATCTGCTGCGCCGTATACGGCAGGCGCTTCGTCTCGGAATGGGTTGGCATGACGCCCCTTTATCGCGTGACAACGCCCGCAGGTTTCCTATGCTGCGCCCGGCTTTGCAAGGGGAGAACCATGCCAGACAAGCCCTATGTGGTAGACCAGATGATTTCTGCCAAATCCATCGCCGCCCGGATCGAGGCCTTGGCGCGCGACATCGAGGCGGAATACGCCGGCACCGAGAAGCTGGTGGTGGTGGGGCTGCTGCGCGGCAGTTTCGTGTTCATCGCCGATCTGGTGCGCGAACTGCACCTGCCGGTGGAGGTCGATTTCCTTGAAGCCTCGTCATACGGCGACGGCATGGAAACCAGCCGCGAGGTGCGGATCCTCAAGGATCTGCGTTCCCCCATCGAAGGCCGCGACGTGCTGCTGGTCGAGGACATCGTCGATACCGGCTTCACGCTCAGCCATGTCATCCACCTGATCGAGAGCCGCAAGCCGCGCAAGCTGCGCACCATCGCCCTCTTGGACAAACCCGCCCGGCGCGAGGTGCAGCTCAGCGCCGACTGGATCGGCTTCGAGATCCCCGATGAATTTGTCGTGGGCTATGGCATCGACTTCGCGCAGCGCAACCGCAACCTGCCCTTCATCGGCAAGGTGCGCTTCACCGACGCCTGACATGCCGCTGCACTGGCTTTTGCGCATGGCCCGCTGGGTCCGCCACCCGCCCTCTGCCGGGCGGGTGAGGCTGGTGCTGATCGTGCTGGCGCTCTGCCTTGCGCTTTACGCGGTGGAACGCTGGATCGGCTGGCCGGAGGCGCTGTCGCCCGACCGGCTGCGCCTGCCCCTGCGGCCCTGACCGCAGGGGGATGATGAAGGTTTCGTGATCCCTTGCCCCGCCGCGGTGCCAAAGGATCCGCAGCACCCCGCAACCCCCTTGTTCCCAACGGGATTTCCCGCCGCCCGTGCCGGGCTGTCGCCCGCGCGGGCCACGCGCAAAAGTCTTGATCCACAAAGGTGTTACGCTACGCTGGCAAAGGTTTTTCCGGGCATCCGCCCGCCCAGCCATGATCAAGCAAGGGAGTTTCTGATGAAGATGACGATTGCAGCCGCAGCGGGGGTCGCGCTGCTTGCCACGGGCGCGCTGGCGCAGGAGCAGGATCTGTCCGGCAATGTGAAGGCCCGTCAGGGGCAGTTCCGGATCATGGCCATCAACCTTGGCATTCTTGGCGACATGGCTCAGGGCAAGACCGAATATGACGCCGAAGCCGCCCAGGCCGCTGCTGACACACTGGTCGCCGTCTCCACCATCAACCAGCCGCCGCTCTGGCCCGAAGGCTCGTCGGAAATGGACATGGACGGCACCCGGGCCAAGGCCGAGATCTGGGACAACATGGACGATTTTGCCTCGAAATGGGCAGGTTTCGGCGAAGCGGCCAGCGCGATGCAGCAGGTTGCCGCCACCGGGCAGGAGGCGATCGGCCCCGCCATGGGCGGGCTTGGCGGCGCCTGCAAGGCCTGCCACGACACCTACCGCGCCCCGCAGTAAGCCATGCGCAGGCTGCTTGCAGGTGTGGCTCTGGCGGGTGTCGCACTCGCCGGGGCCGGATGGGTGCTGACAGCCCCCGATCCCGTCCCCGAGGAACTGCTGGCCGGGCTCAGCGGCGATGCCGCCCGGGGCGAGGCGGTGTTCACCGCCGCAGGCTGCGCCTCCTGCCACCATGCCCCCGACAGCGAGGACCGGCTGGTGCTGGCGGGCGGCCAGAGCTTTCCGTCGGATTTCGGCACCTTCCGCGCCCCCAACATCTCGCCCGATCCCGACCATGGCATCGGTGGCTGGAGCTTCGCGCAATTCGCCAATGCGGTGACGCGCGGCATCTCGCCCGAGGGCCAGCATCTGTATCCCGCCTTCCCCTATACCGCCTATGCGCAGATGGCGCCGCAGGATCTGGCCGACCTCTGGGCCTATATGGCGACCCTGCCCGCCGATGCCACGCCCAACCAGCCGCATGACCTGCCCTTCCCGTTCAGCCTCCGCCGCGGCGTCGGCGTCTGGAAACTGCTTTACGCGGATCGCGGCTTCGTGCTGCCCGACCCCGGCACGCCCGACCTCACCCGGGGCCGCTATCTGGCCGAGGCGCTGGCCCATTGCGGCGAATGCCACAGCCCGCGCACCGCGCTCGGCGGGCTCGACCGCAGCGCATGGCTGACCGGCGCGCCCGATCCGTCGGGGCGCGGCACCATCCCCGGCCTCACCCCCGACCAGCTGGACTGGAGCGCGGAAGACATCGCCTATTACCTCGAATCGGGCTTCACCCCTGACTATGACAGCGCGGGCGGCCATATGGTCGAGGTCATCACCAATTTCGCCGCCCTTCCCGCCGAAGACCGCGCCGCCGTCGCCGCCTATCTCAAGGCCCTGCCCGAAGGTGGCCGCCTCGACTGATCCCGGCTCTTCCTTCGGCTGAAAATATCCCGGGGGTGCGGGGGCAGAGCCCCCGTTTGCCACGCTGCCCTCTTAACAGCGCCAGCGCGATGTCCTATCTGCGCTTCATGGACAAGACACTTCATATCGTGGGCGGCGGCATGGCCGGATCCGAGGCGGCCTGGCAGGCGGCGCGGGCCGGGCTTGACGTGGTCATCCACGAGATGCGGCCCAAGGTGGAAACCTTCGCCCATCAAACCGGCAATCTGGCGGAGATGGTCTGTTCCAACTCCTTCCGCTCCGACGATCACGAACAGAATGCCGTAGGGCTGCTGCATTGGGAAATGCGGCAGGCGGGCTCGCTGCTGATGCAGGCCGCCACCGCGCATCGCCTGCCTGCGGGCGGCGCGCTGGCGGTGGACCGCGACGCCTTTTCGGCCCATGTGACCGAGACATTGCGGGCGCTGCCCAATGTCACCGTCTCCTCCGAGGAAATCACCGCCCTGCCCGATCAGGGCCACTGGATCATCGCCACCGGGCCGCTGACCTCGGACGCGCTGGGGCGCGCGCTGCAGGCCGAAACCGGCACCGAGGCGCTGGCCTTTTTCGACGCCATCGCCCCCATCGTGCACCATGACAGCATCGACATGGGCAAGGCATGGCTGCAGAGCCGCTACGACAAGGGCGAGACCGAGGCCGAGCAGAAGGCCTATATCAACTGCCCGATGACCCGCGACGATTACGAGGCGTTCATCGACGCGCTGCTCGCCGCCGAAAAGACCCAGTTTCACGAGGGCGAGACCGCAGGCTATTTCGACGGCTGCCTGCCCATCGAGGTGATGGCGGAACGCGGGCGTGAAACCCTGCGCCATGGCCCGATGAAGCCGGTGGGGCTGACCAATCCGCACCAGCCCGACCAGAAACCCTATGCCGTGGTGCAGCTGCGCCGCGACAACGCTCTGGGCACGCTCTACAACATCGTGGGCTTCCAGACGAAGATGAAATACGGCGCGCAGACCGAGGTGTTCCGCCGCATTCCCGGACTGGAAAACGCGCAGTTTGCCCGGCTGGGCGGCATCCACCGCAACACCTTCCTCAACTCGCCGACGCTGCTTGACGCGCAGATGCGCCTGCGCTCGCGCCCGCATCTGCGCTTTGCCGGACAGATCACCGGGGTCGAGGGCTATGTGGAAAGCGCCGCCATGGGGCTGGTCGCGGGCCGTCTGGCCGTGGCCGAGATCCTTGGCCAGCCGCTGCCGCCCGTGCCGCAGGACAGCGCCCATGGCGCGCTGATCCATCACATCACCGGTGGCGCCGAGGCCAAGAGCTTTCAGCCGATGAACGTGAATTTCGGCCTGTTCCAGCCGCTGACCGGCCTGCGCGGCGGCAGACGCGGCCGCAAGGACCGCTACAAGGCCTATACCGACCGCGCCAAGGCCGCATGGGCCGACTGGCTTGCGGCACAGGAGGAGGTGATCCCCGCATGAACTATGTGCTTGCCCTGTTCCTGCCGCCGCTGTCGATCCTGCTGCTGGGGCGGATTTTCCTGTCCATCGTCGTCTTCGTGATCTGGGTTCCGGCTATCCTGTTCTCGGGCGGGCTGACGCATCCCATGTTCATCCTGCTGGCCTGGGTGCTGATCTTTCAGGCGCGCGAGGACCGGCGGGCGCGGCGCTACGGACGGCGCGACAGCGACGACTGAGCGATGCGCACCCGCTTTGCGCCCTCGCCCACCGGGCCGCTGCATCTGGGCCATGCCTATTCGGCGCTGCTGGCGCAGGACATGGCCCGCGCGGCGGGCGGGGCGTTTCTGCTGCGGATCGAGGATATCGACAGCACCCGCTCCCGCCCCGCATGGGAGGCGCAGATTTACGACGACCTGCGCTGGCTGGGGCTCGACTGGCCAGAGCCGGTGCTGCGCCAGTCCGACAGGCGCGCCGCCTATGGCGCGGCACTGGACGATCTGTGGCGGCGCGAGCTGATCTATCCCTGCCATTGCACAAGGCGCGACATTGCCGCCGCAGCCTCCGCCCCGCAGGAAGGGGCAGCGCCCGCCATGGGCCCGGACGGGCTGATCTATCCCGGCACCTGCCGCGACCTGCTGCCCCCCGGCTATGGCGCGGGGCCGCGCCCCGACGGCGTGGCGCTGCGGCTCCACATGGCCCCCGCGCTGGATCTGGCGGGGGACGGGCTCGGGTTCTGCGACACCGGCGCGGGGCCATCAGGGCAGACCGGGCGCATCGCCCTGTCCCGCGCCCGCCTGCTGGCCGAGGTGGGCGATGTGGTGCTGTCCCGGCGCGATTTTCCCGGATCCTATCACCTGTCGGTGGTGCTTGACGATGCGGCGCAGCAGATCAGCCATGTGGTGCGCGGGCGGGATCTGTTCGAGGCCACCGCCATCCATGTGGTGCTGCAGCACCTGCTGGGCCTGCCGCAGCCGGTCTGGCACCACCACGCGCTGATCCGGGACGCCGGGGGCAAGCGGCTGGCCAAGCGCGACGATGCGCGCGCCATCGCCAGTTTCCGGGCCGAAGGCGCGACACCACGAGACATCCGCGCCATGGTCGGGCTCTAGCGCGGTTTCGGCTGCCGCCGAGAGGTCAGGCAGAGGGGGCTCTGCCCCCGTCCGCCACAGGCGGACATGTAAGGTCAAAG
>NZ_FNEJ01000031.1:0-49109 GCF_900100085.1 Salipiger marinus | reverse complement strand
GGGCTCTGCCCCCGTCCGCCACAGGCGGACATGTAAGGTCAAAGGGGGCTCTGCCCCCGTCCGCTGACGCGGACTCCCCCGGGATATTTGGGGCCGCTGGAACGCGCAGGCGGGTCAGGCGTCACGCAGGGGGGTCATGATCTCTGTCTCCTGCCCGTCGCGCAGGGCAGTGTAGAAACAGCTGCGGCGGTTGGTGTGACAGGCGGGGCCGGTCTGCTGCACCAGCGCCAGCAGGCAGTCGCGGTCGCAGTCCAGCCGCAGTTCCACCAGAGTCTGCACATGGCCGGAGCTTTCGCCCTTGATCCAGAATGCCTGCCGCGACCGCGACCAGTAGGTGACGCGGCCCGTCTCGAGCGTGCGCGCCACGGCTTCGGCATTCATCCAGGCCAGCATCAGCACCTCGCCCGTCTCCGCCTCCTGCGCGATGCAGGGGATCAGGCCGTTCTGGTCGAAGGTCAGGGTGGCGGGATCAAACGTCATGGCAAATTCCCTTTTGCAGGAGCGGGGGGCGCACCCTATCTATGGGGGACGCGCCGAAAGGGAAAGCCATGTCTGCCGAAACCGATCTGATCAAGCTCTATTCCACCCGCATTCTTGCGCTGGCGGCCGACATCCCGCGGACCGACCGGCTGGATGCGCCGGAGGCCACGGTGAAGAAGCGTTCGCCCCTCTGCGGATCCACCGTGACCGTGGATCTGGTGATGCGCGACGGGCGGGTCGCCGAGTACGGGCAGGACGTGAAGGCCTGTGCGCTGGGACAGGCGGCGGCTTCGGTGGTGGGCTCGGCGATTGTCGGCTGCAGCGCGGATCAGATCGCTGTGGCGCGCGATGCGCTGCGCGCGCTGCTCAAGGAGGATGGCCCCACCCCGCCCGCGCCCTTTGACGGGCTGGAGGTGCTGCGCCCGGCGGGAGCCTACAAGAACCGCCATGCCTCGATCCTGCTGGCGCTTGACGCCGCGACAGAAGCCGCGGCGCAGATCGAGGCGCGCGCCCGCGCGTAAACCCTGTCTTCACCCTCCCCACGCTATGCCCGTGAGGCAAGCGCGGAGGAGAGCATGAAGGACGAGGCGGAACAGGCGAAGACCGGGCGTTCGCATCCCCTGTCACAGATCACCCGCGATGCCAGCGGGCTGGGCCAGAAGGTGGTGGAGATCGACGCCTTCCTGCAGGCGCTGCAGCAGCGGTCGCGGGACCAGCTGGGCGGGCTGGCCGAGATCGCCAGCGCCACCGACCAGATCGCCGCGCTGACCGGCCGGGTCTTTGCCGCCACCACCAGCATGGCCGAAGGCGCGGAGGCGACGGCGCAGCAGGTCGAGGGATCGCTGGGCCTGCTGGCGCAGTCCGGCGATGCGGCGCGCGCGCTGGCGCAATGGGTGCAGTCGGTGCATGCCGACAATGCCCGCGTCGAGCAGATGCTGGAGGCGGTGAAGCGGTCGAACGGCCAGATCTCCGCCATCGCCACGCAGGTGACCATTCTGGCGGTCAATGCCAAGATCGAGGCGGCCCGCGCCGGGGAGGCCGGGCGCGGCTTTGCCATCGTGGCGGAGGCGATCAACGATCTCAGCCAGCAGACCAGCGGCGCGGTGGCGGCCATTTCCGACACGGTGCGCGGCATGTCGGGCTGGATCGGCGGGCTGAACACCGGGGCGCTGCGCACCTCGCGGGAGGCGGAAAGCATCCTCGCCGGCGCCGAGGAGGCCGACCGCGCGCTGGGCGGCATCCGTGACGGGATCGGGCATCTGCGGCGGGGGACGCGGCAGGTGGCCGAGGATATGGGCGAGGTGCGGGCGGCGGTGGATCATCTGCGCCCGGTGGTGCATGCCACCCATGAGTCGATCGGACGGGTGGCCAAGGGCGTCGAGGATGCCGCGCGCCGCTGCGACGGGCTGATCGACCTCTCCGAAGCGATCCTGCAGCAGGCGGTGGCGCTGGGGGGCACCGGGGCCGACAGCGCGATGATCACGCTGGTGCAGGATCTGGCGCGGCAGATCGCGGGCCTGTTCGCCGCCGCGCTGGCGGAGCGGCGGATAACCGAGGCCGATCTTTTCGACAGCCGCTACCGGCCCGTGCCCGGCGGCGATCCGCCGCAGGTGGTGACCGGCTTCACCCGGCTCACCGACCAGATCCTGCCTGCCGTGCAGGAACCGGTGCTGGCGCGGGATCCGCGAATCGTCTTCTGTGCGGCGGTGGACCGCAACGGCTATCTGCCGACCCATAACGCGCAGTTTTCCCGACCGCTCAGCGCCGATCCGCTGTGGAATGCCGCGCATTGCCGCAACCGCCGGATGTTCAACGACCGGGTCGGGCTGAAGGCGGGGCGCAACACCCGGCCCTTCCTGCTTCAGGTCTATCGCCGGGACATGGGCGGCGGCAAATTCACCATGATGAAGGATCTCTCCGCCCCCATCGTCGTCAACAGCCGGCACTGGGGCGGGCTGCGTCTGGCCTACCGGTTCTGAACCGCTGCGCTACGCTCAAAAAAAACCGCCGCACTCCGGAAGGAGGCGGCGGCAAGGTGCGAGTCTTGTGGGATCAGCGAGCTGCGGCGCAGGTCCGGGGATCAGGCAGCCCGGACCGGGGACAGCGCCACGCATCGGACAGGTGATGCGGCAGCATCGCAACAAGACCGCAGGCAGATCTAGAGTAGCGGTTGATGCAGCGCGCTCAAAAGAAGAACAATCAGGGCAACGACACCAAGCAGATCCTGCACAAGCAGAGCGTGGTCACGGGCGAGTGTGGATTTGATCGTCTTGAACATGGCGTCGTCCTCTCTATACCTGTTGCTTCTTTGTTCCCATATTTCTTAACCTCTGTAAAGCACTTTTTAGGAACATACGCGAACAAATACACAACAGTCGCGGAGAATCGGCCAAATGCCTGTCAGACAGGAAAAAATTCAGCCGACGCTGATCAGCCGGATCGCCTCGTCCTGCTTCATCAGCCACAGCAGCAGCCGAGCCGCCTTGCCGCGCGCGCCCGCAAGGCCGGGATCCATGGCAAGCAGCGTCCGCGCATCGCTCTGCGCCAGCTCCATCAGCCCGAACTGGTGGTCCAGATCCGCCACCCGGAACCGGGGCAGGCCCGACTGCGCCGTGCCGATCAGGTCGCCCGCGCCGCGCATCTCCAGATCGACTTCCGAGATTCGGAACCCGTCCTCGGTCTCGCGCAGCGTGGTCAGGCGCCGCAGCCCGGTCTCGCCCAGAGGCGGCTGGTACATCAGCAGGCAGGTGGAATCCGCCGCACCGCGCCCGACCCGGCCCCGCAGCTGGTGCAGCTGCGCCAGCCCGAAGATTTCGGCGCGCTCCACCACCATGATCGAGGCATTGGGCACGTTCACCCCCACCTCGATCACCGTGGTCGCCACCAGCACCTGCGTGCGCCCGGCGACAAAATCCGCCATGGCCGCGTCTTTTTCCGCAGGCGGCATCTGGCCATGCACCAGCCCCACCACCCGCTCCCCCAGCAGCGCGCGCAGATGGCGGAAGCGGTCTTCGGCAGCGGTCAGATCCGACACCTCGCTTTCCTCCACCAGCGGGCAGACCCAATAGGCCTGCCGCCCCTCGGCCACGGCGCGGCGCAGATGCTCCACCACCTCCTCCATGCGTTCGGTGGAGACGAGCGCGGTGCGCACCGGCTTGCGCCCGGGCGGCTTTTCATCCAGCACCGACACGTCCATGTCGCCATATTGCGCCAGCGCCAGACTGCGCGGGATCGGCGTGGCGGTCATTACCAGCACGTCGGCGCCCTGCCCCTTGCGCCCCAGTTCCAGCCGCTGCCGCACGCCAAACCGGTGCTGTTCGTCGACAATGGCAAGCCGCAGGTCGCGGAAGGCGACATCGTCCTGAAAGACGGCATGGGTGCCCACGAGGATCTGGATGTCCCCCGCCGCCAGCGCCGCAAGCTTGGCGCGGCGCTCGGCGCCCTTGTCGCGCCCGGTCAGGATCTCCACCACCACGCCCGCCGCCTCGGCCAGCGGGGCGAGCCCGTCCAGATGCTGGCGGGCGAGGATTTCGGTGGGGGCCATCATCACGCCCTGCCTGCCCGCCTCCACCGCGATCAGCAGCGCCATGAAAGCCACCAGCGTCTTGCCGGAGCCGACATCGCCCTGCAGCAGCCGGTTCATGCGGTCGGGCGCGGCCATGTCGGCGGCGATCTCGTCCATGGCGCGGGCCTGCGCGCCGGTCGGGCGGAACGGCAGCGCGGCCAGCACGCGGCGGCGCAGCTGGCCGCGCCCCTCCGTCGCCTGCCCCTTGCCGCGCCGCCGGTGGAGCCGTGCCAGCGCCAGCGTCAGCTGATGCGCCAGCAGTTCGTCATAAGCGAGCCGCGCGCGCGCGGGTGCGGTGGCGGCCAGATCCTGCGCCCCCTGCGGCAGATGCGCCAGCGCCAGCGCCGCGCGCCAGTCCGGCCAGCCCTCGCGCGCCTTCAGCGCCGGGTCGATCCATTCCGGCAGTTCGGGCGCGCGGGCCAGCGCATCGGCGGCGGCGCGCGCCATCAGCTTCTGCGTGACCCCGCCGGTCAGCGGATAGACCGGCTCGAAGGCAGGCAGCCGCCCCGCCTCGTCAAGCGGCAGCACATGGTCGGGATGCACCATCTGCGCCGCACCATCGAACCATTCGACCTTGCCCGACACCAGCCGCCGTGACCCTTCGGGCAGCAGCCGGGTCAGATACTCCTCGCGCCCGTGGAAATAGACCAGCTGGAAGCTCTGCTCGGCATCTTCCACCTGAATGCGCCACGGCCGGCCCTTCATGGCGGGTTTCAGATGGCGGATCACCTGCACCTCGACCGTCACGACGCCGGGCAGATCGGCGCCAGCCACGCTGGCGCGGGGCCGCCGGTCGATGCAGCCCTGCGGCAGGGTGTACAGCAGATCCCGCGGCGAGGCGATGTCGAGCCCGGCCAGCGCCTGCGCCGTCTTCGGACCGACGCCGTCCAGCACCTTCGGCTCGGCAAAAAGCGGCCAAAGCAGTTCCGGCCGCCCGCTCATGACCCGATCAGCGCCAGCCAGCCGTCTTCGTCCAGCACCTGCACGCCCAGTTCCCGCGCCTTCGCTTCCTTGCTGCCCGCGCCGGGGCCCGCCACGACGATGTCGGTCTTTTTCGACACCGACCCCGCCACCTTGGCGCCAAGAGCTTCCGCCCGCGCCTTGGCCTCGGCCCGGCTCATCTTTTCCAGCGTGCCGGTGAAGACCACGGTCTTGCCCGCCACCGGACTGTCCTGCGCGACGGCGGGCTCGGCCTTCTCTACGGTCAGATGGGCGACCAGCCGCGCGATGGAGGCGCGCTCCGCCTCCTGCGCAAAGGAGGTCACCAGCGACTCCGCCACCACGGTGCCGATGCCGTCGACCCCGACCAGATCGTCCCAAGCTGCGCGCGACTCTTCGGGCAGCGGCGGATCGGCGGACCAGACCGCGTCGCGCACCGGCGCGATGCGGGCGCGACGGCCTTCAGCGGCGGCGGCGGCGCGTTCCTCCAGCAGTGCGGCCTCGGCGGCGCGATGCCGCTCCATCGCGGGGCGCGCGGCATCCACTGCCAGCAGCAGCGCGTCCCAGCTGCGGAAATGCCGGGCCAGATCGGCGGCGCCCACCTCGCCCACATGACGCAGGCCAAGCGCAAAGATCAGCCGTGCCAGCGGGATGTGCCGCCGTTCCTCGATGGCGTCGAACAGGTTCTGCGCGCTTTTCTCGCCCCAGCCCTCGCGGTTCTTCACCTGCTGCATGCCGGAGCCATAGCGGTCCTGCAGGGTGAAAATCTCTGCCGGTTCGCGGATCCAGCCGTCGCGATAGAACTGCTCCACCTGTTTGGCGCCGAGCCCTTCGATGTCGAACGCCGCGCGGGAGACAAAATGTTTCAGCTTTTCGACCGCCTGCGCGGGGCAGATCAGCCCGCCGGTGCAGCGCCGCACCGCATCGCCGGGCTCGCGCACCGCTTCGGATTCGCATTCCGGGCAGGTGGCGGGAAAGACGTAAGGCTCCGCCTCGGCGGGCCGCTGTGCCAGATCGACATCGGCCAGTTTCGGAATCACGTCGCCCGCGCGATAGACCTGCACCCAGTCGCCGACACGGATGTCCTTGCCGTCGCGGATCGGGGTGCCGGTGGCATCGCGCCCGGCGATGTAATCCTCGTTGTGCAGCGTGGCATTGGCGACGACGACGCCGCCCACCGTCACCGGGGTCAGCCGCGCCACCGGTGACAGCGCGCCGGTGCGGCCCACCTGAATGTCGATCGCCTCCAGCCGGGTCCAGGCCAGTTCGGCGGGGAATTTATGGGCGATGGCCCAGCGGGGCGTGGTCGAGCGGAAGCCAAGCCGCCCCTGCAGCGCCAGATCGTTGACCTTGTAGACCACGCCGTCGATGTCATAGCCGAGCGTGGCGCGCTGCGTCTCGATCCGGGCGTAATGCGCCAGCAGCGCGTCTGTGTCGGGGCAGATCCGGGTCAGAGGGTTTGTCTGGAATCCCAAGGCGTTGAGCCTCTCGATCGCCTCCATCTGGGTCTGCGCCAGCGGCTCTGACAGCTCACCCCAGGCATAGGCGAAAAAGCGCAGTGGCCGGTCGCGGGTGATGGCGGCGTCAAGCTGGCGCAGCGATCCGGCGGCGGCATTGCGCGGATTGGCAAAGGTCTTGGCCCCGCGCGCCGCCTGCCGGTCGTTGAGCGCGGCAAAATCGGCATGGCTCATATAGACCTCGCCCCGCACCTCCAGCACGTCAGGGGCATTGGCGAGCCGTTCGGGGATGTCATCGATGGTGCGGGCATTGGCGGTGACATTTTCACCTTCGGCGCCGTCGCCCCGGGTGGCGGCCTGCACCAGCACGCCCTGTTCATAGCGCAGCGACAGCGACAGGCCGTCGATTTTCGGCTCGGCGGTATAGGCGAGATCATCGCTGCCAGACAGGCCCAGATAGCGGCGGATGCCAGCGTCAAAGGCCTGCACTTCTTCGGCATCAAAGGCATTGGACAGCGACATCATGCGCTGCGCATGCCGCACCTTGGCAAAGCCCTCGGCCAGAGCAGCACCCACCTGTTCGGTCGGGCTGTCCTCGCGTTTGAGCTGCGGAAACTGCGTCTCGATCGAGAGGTTGCGCAGCTTCAGCCGGTCATAGACGTCATCCGGGATCTTCGGAGCGTCTTCGGTATGATAGGCTTGGTTCGCCTCCGCCAGTTCCCGGGCCAGACGGGCCAGTTCTTCCCGCGCCTCGGCCTCTGTCAGAGCCTCCACCGGCTTTTCCGCCATTCCCTGCGCCATGGCCCCATCCTTGCTGACGTCGTTTTGCCAGAGTGATAGGGCGCGCGCCCCGCGGCGTCCAGACGCTCAGCCGTTTACCGCAAACTGCTGGTCGGCACGCGGGTCGGGATCGCGCAACACATAGCCGCGGCCCCAGACGGTTTCGATGTAATTCTCGTCGCCCGTCGCCTCTGACAGCTTCTTGCGCAGTTTGCAGATGAACACATCGATGATCTTCAGCTCGGGTTCGTCCATGCCGCCATAAAGATGGTTGAGAAACATCTCCTTGGTCAGGGTCGTGCCCTTGCGCAGGCTCAGCAGCTCCAGCATCTGATATTCCTTGCCGGTCAGATGCACGGCCTTGCCGCCCACCTCCACCGTCTTGGCGTCGAGATTGACCGACACCTTGCCGGTGCGGATCACCGACTGCGAATGCCCCTTGGACCGGCGGATAATGGCGTGGATTCGGGCCACAAGTTCGTCGCGGTGAAAGGGCTTGGTCATGTAATCATCGGCGCCGAAGCCGAAGCCCTTGATCTTGTTGTCCGTGTCATCAGAGCCGGACAGGATCAGAATGGGCGTGTTGATGCGGGCCAGCCGCAGCTGCCGCAGCACCTCGTGCCCATGGATATCCGGCAGGTTCAGGTCGAGCAGGATCAGGTCGTAATCATAGAGCTTCGCCAGATCGATGCCTTCTTCCCCCAGATCGGTCGCATAGACATTGAGGTTGGCATGGGTCAGCATCAATTCGATGCTTTTCGACGTGGTCGGATCGTCTTCAACGAGGAGGATTCGCATGACTGTCTCCGCTTTTGAACTGTTACGCCGACCCTGTCGGAAATAGGTTAATGCTTCTTTACCGGAGACGGGAATGATTTCCTTCCGATTTGCGCCGATTTACTCGGAAACGCTGCGGAATCTCTGCACCAGAGTGGCCTTCAGCGCCTCCTCGCCATGGGCGGTCACGGCGCGCATCCATTCCTGCAGTTCCTCCTCGCTCAGACCGTAGCGGTCCTGCGCCTGCACCTCTGACAGCAGCCCGTAGCGCACCGCGCGCACCACGGCGGCCTTGCGCGAGGCGACCCAGCGCCGCGTCTCCGGCGGGGGCAGATCGGCACGGGTCATGATGCTGCCGTCAGGCAGCGTCACCGCGCGTGGACCGTCGACTTTTTTCAGATACATGGCCGTCATCCTGTTCATGCAGGGATGCCCCGCAGAACGTCATTTGACCGCCCGGCCTTTAACGCTGTCTAAAACCCACTCTTGAGAGTAGGACGCATTTTCCTATATTCCTGCGGGATTCCCGAAAGGTGACTGCCATGCCCCTCGATACGCAAAAGCTCAACTCGCTCGGCCTGCCGAAGCCGCCCGCAGAAACGCGGGTGGTCGTGGCCATGTCCGGCGGCGTCGACAGTTCCGTCGTGGCTGCGATGCTGGCGGAAGAAGGCTATGACGTGGTGGGTGTCACGCTGCAGCTTTACGACCATGGCGCCGCCTTGGCCAAGAAGGGCGCCTGCTGCGCGGGGGTCGACATTCACGATGCGCGGCGCGTGGCCGAACAGATGGGCTTTCCGCACTATGTGCTTGATTACGAAAACATCTTCAAGGATGCAGTGATCGAGGAATTTGCCGAAAGCTATCTGGGCGGCGCCACGCCCGTGCCCTGCATCCGCTGCAACGAGCGGGTGAAATTCAAGGATCTGCTGGAGACGGCCAAGGATCTGGACGCCGACTGCATGGCCACCGGCCATTACATCCAGCGCAAGCTGGGCGAGCACGGGCCGGAGCTGCACAGCGCCGCCGATGCCAATCGCGACCAGAGCTATTTCCTGTTTTCCACCACGCCCGACCAGCTGGAATTCCTGCGATTCCCGCTGGGCCATCTGCAGAGCAAGGCTGAAACCCGCGCATTGGCGGCAAAATACGGGCTGACGGTGGCGGACAAGCCCGACAGTCAGGACATCTGCTTTGTCCCCGACGGCAATTATGCCGGGGTGATCGAGAAGCTGCGGCCCGGCTCGGTGGCCCCGGGCGAGATCGTGCATGCCGACGGGCGGGTGCTGGGCCATCACAAGGGCGTGATCCACTACACCATCGGCCAGCGCCGCGGGCTGGGCATCGGCGGGCTGGACGAGCCGCTTTACGTGGTCAAGCTGGACGTGGACAGCCGCCGCGTCGTGGTGGGCCCCAAGGAGATGCTGTCGACCCGCACCGTCCCCGTGCGCGAGATCAACTGGCTGGGCGACGTGCCGCTCGCCTCGCGCACCGAATGGCATGTCTCCGTCAAGGTGCGCTCCACCCGCCCCCCGCGGGAGGCGATCCTGCGCGCGCGGCCCGACGGCACCGCCGAGGTCGAACTGCTGACCCCGGAAGAAGGCGTCAGCCCCGGTCAGGCCTGCGTGTTTTATGAAACCGGCGGCACCCGCATCCTTGGCGGCGGCTGGATCTGGCGCGGCTACTGAGCCGCCGTCATCAGGTCCGACAGCCGGTCCAGATCGTAACTCAGCGGCGCCGTGGCCAAGGCTGCGGCGTCAAGCGCTGCGGCAAAGACATGGCCCTGCCCGGCATCACAGCCCATCAGGCGCAGACAGGCCAGCTGTGACGGGGTTTCGATGCCTTCGGCCACGACACGGCAGCCGATGCGCCGCGCCAGCCCCAGCACCGCCTCGATCACCGCGCCGTCGCGCGGGGTGCGACCCAGATCGCGCACAAAATGCCGGTCGATCTTCAGCACGTCGACCGGCCATCCCGCCAGATGGCGCAGCCCGCCATAGCCCATGCCAAAATCATCCAGCGCGATGCGCGCGCCCCTGCGGCGCAGATCGGCCAGCGCGCGGAACACCTGTCCTTCGGGTTCGCCCAGCATGATGCGTTCGGTCACCTCGATGGTCAGCGCCTCCCAGCCCATGGCGGCGGCGGCCAGCGCCGTGTCGAGATCGGACAGGAACCCGGGGTTCAGCAGGTCAAAGGAGGTGACGTTGAGCCCGAGGCTCAGCCGCTGGTCCTTGGCGCAGAATCCCGGCGTGCCGCGCACCGCTTCCAGCGACTGCAGCAGCATGCTGCGGGTCAGGGTCGCGGCCAGATCCTGATCCTCGAACACGGCGGCGAAGGATCCGGCGGCCAGCGGATCGCGGCCCGGCTGTTTCCAGCGCGCCAGCACCTCGTAGCCGGTGCAGCGCCCGGTCTGCAGGTCGACGATGGGCTGAAAATGCGGCAGCACCTCGTCCCCGGCCATGGCGCGGGCAAAGCGGCGCGACAGATCCCGGGGCACGAAAGGCTGCGGCGCCAGCGCGTCAAAGATCGCATGCGTGCCCCGCCCCGCATCCTTGGCCGCATAAAGAGCGGCATCCGCCAGCTTGAACAGCGTCACATAGTCGGTGGCCTGCGCCGGAAACAGGCTGGCCCCCATGCTGACGCGCCCCAGATCGGGCTTGCCGGTCAGGCTTGCCGCACGCTGCACCGCATCGCGCAGCCGCAGCATCAGCGCCTCGGACCAGCCAAGCGCGCCGGGATCCAGATCGGCAAAGACCCCGAATTCATCCCCGCCGATCCGTCCCACCACGGCACCTTCGGGCGCACAGCCCGCCAGCGCGCCGGAAATCATCCGCAGGTAGCGGTCGCCGAACTGATGACCGTAAAGATCGTTGATCTGCTTGAAATGGTCGATGTCGAGCAGGATCAGCACCGCAGGCTGCGCTGTCTCCCCCAGACGGTCCCGCACCTTGCGCTCGAAAGAGGCGCTGTTTTCCAGCTCGGTCAGCGGGTCGATCTGTGACAGCCGCTGCAGCCGGGCGACGCGCAGCGACATGTCCCGCAGCTCCCGTTCCAGCCGCAGCCGCACTGCGGTGGCGTCCAGCAGCGCCGCCGCGATCCGCGCCACCTCCTGACACATCACGCTGCCCCGCCCGCCCCAGCGGGCCGCCTCGAACACCAGCGCCATGGCCCCCAGCACGCGGCCCCGCGCGCTGCAGAGCGGCAGCGCCACCAGCACGCGGGGATGGCCCGACAGATCCTCGCGCACCACAAGGCCGGAACTGTCGGCATCGCAGGGCTGTGCGCAGACCTGATCCAGCATCTGGTCCAGCGCGCGCCCCGTGCCGCAGTCGGGCAGACGGGAGGTGACCGGCGCGCAGAGCCGGTCCGGCTGTGGCGCAAGGCGCAACGCGCAGAACCACGCGCCGCACAAAGGCTCCGCCGCCGCCTGAATCATCGCCGCCAACCGCTCCAGCTCCGCCGCGGCGAAGGCCATGCCTGCCGCGTCGGCCTGATGCCCCGATGCCCCTGAACCGCCCAAATCCCCGCCTTCCCCCCCGACCCCAGTCGCGGGGCAAGCCTGCGGGACGAGGCCTTAAGAAAGGGTAAACGGCCCCCCTGCGCCGCTAGAGATAATCGGCGCGTTGCAGGTTATACTTGGCCATCTTCTCGTTGAGCGTGCGGCGCGGCAGACACAGCTCGTCCATCACCGCCGAAATCGAGCCCTTGTGCCGCCGCATGGTGTTGTCGATCAGCATCCTCTCGAACGCCTCGACATATTCCTTGAGCGGCTTGCCTTCGGTGGTCATCACCGGCTGCATGTCCTCGTGGTCGTTCATCAGCAGCGAGGCGATGGTGCCGGTGCCCCGGCGCGACTGCAGCACGGCGCGTTCGGCCAGATTGATGAGCTGACGCACATTGCCCGGCCATGGCGCCTGCAGCAGCTGTGCCGCCTCCTGTGCGCTGACCTGCGGGGCGTCGCAGCCATATTCATCGGAAAACTGGTCAGAGAACCGGGTGAACAGCGTCAGGATGTCCTCGCCGCGCTGGCGCAGCGGCGGCACGGTGATCTTCAGCGCCGCCAGCCGGTAATACAGATCAGGGCGCAGCGCGGTTTCGCAGGTGCGGCCCTCGT
Organism: Salipiger marinus; assembly: GCF_900100085.1. Taxonomy (GTDB): domain Bacteria; phylum Pseudomonadota; class Alphaproteobacteria; order Rhodobacterales; family Rhodobacteraceae; genus Salipiger; species Salipiger marinus. The sequence continues at coordinate 37,000 of NZ_FNEJ01000031.1, read as the reverse complement.
CCTGCAGGTTGCAGATGGCGATGATCCGGGTTTCGGGCGGCGTGCCCTGATCGTTGATCACCGACAGCAGCCGCGCCTGCGCCGCATCCGACAGCGATTCGATGTCTTCCAGCACCAGCGTGCCGCCACGGGCCTCCTCGATGGCGGGCAGACGGCTGTCATCGGGCTGCATCGGCCCGAACAGCCGCTGCAGCAGCGCGTCCTGATCCATCGCGGCACAGGAAATCAGCACGAATTTCTTGCCCGCGCGCGATCCCACCGCATGCAGCGCATGGGCGATCAGCGTCTTGCCGGTGCCGGTCTCGCCATCGATCAGCACATGGCCATCGGCCTGACCCAGATCCAGCACGTCCTCGCGCAGCCGCTCCATCGCGGGGCTCTGGCCGATCAGCTTGCGCATCAGCTGGCCGCCATCGGACAGCTCGCGCCGCAGCGCTCGGTTGTCCAGCGTCAGGCGGCGGGCATTGGTGGCCTTCTTGGCCAGTTCCGACATGCGGTCGGGATTGAACGGCTTTTCAAGGAAATCAAAGGCGCCGATCCGCATCGCCTCCACCGCCATCGGCACGTCGCCATGGCCGGTGATCATGATGACCGGCAGGGCGCTGTCGCTGCCCATGAGCTTTTTCAGGAACTGGATCCCGTCCATGCCGGGCATGCGGATGTCGGAAATCACGATTCCGGGGTAATCCGGCCCAAGCGCGCCAAGCGCCTCCTCGGCGCTGGAAAAGGTCTCTGTGTCGTAGCCCGACAGCGCCAGCCACTGGCTGATCGACTGGCGCATGTCCTTCTCGTCGTCCACGATGGCGATCTTCATGGCTTTTGTCATTGTTCTGGGTCGCCTTTCTCAGGTCGTCACGTCGTCATCCGGCTGGGCCGGCGGGTCATTCCGCAGCTTCGCTTGTTTCGTTCAAGATAGGCAGCTGCATCTCGAAAACAGCCCCCCCGTCGGATCCGTTCCGCGCGGTCAGGCGTCCGCCAAGCTCGGTCACGATCCCCGAAGAGATGGCGAGCCCCAGCCCGGTGCCCTCTCCGGGCTGCTTGGTGGTGTAGAAGGGCTCGAACAGCGATTCCAGATCCTCGATGCCATGGCCGTTGTCGCGCACGCTCAGCGTCGCGGTCTCGCCGCTGGCCAGCAGGATCTCGATCTCGGGCTGGGCCACGGATTTGGTGGCGTCGATGGCATTGCGCAGCAGGTTCACCAGAACCTGTTCGATGCGCATGCGGTCGCCCATCACCCGCACCGGGCGATCAGGCAGGATCTTGGAGATGCGCACCCGCCGCGCCTTCAGCTGCGGCTCCATCATTGACAGCGAGGAAGCCAGCGCCTCGCCCATGTCCACCGGGCTGAACTGCGCCTGCCCCTTGCGGGCGTAGCTTTTCAGCTGCCGGGTGATGGCGCCCATGCGGTCGATCAGGTCATCGATGCGGGCAAAGGCGGTCATCGCCTCTTCGGGGCGGTTGCGGCGCAGCAGCAGCCGGGCCCCCGCGAGATAGGTCTTCATCGCGGCCAGCGGCTGGTTCAGCTCGTGGCTGACCGCCGCCGACATCTCGCCAAGGGCGGCCAGCTTGGAGCTTTGCTCCAGCGTCTGCTCGGCGGCGGAGAGATCCTTCTGCACCTTCTCGCGCTCCGCGATCTCGCGCTGCAGCCGGGCGTTGAGCCGCCGCAGCTCGGCGCTTTCGCGCTGGAACAGCGCCATGCGCAGCGCGGTCTTGCGCGACAGCGCGTAAAAGGCCAGCGCCGCCAGCAGCGCAAAGCCCATGATCTCCAGCGCCAGCACCGCGTTCACCCGCTCGCGGACCGAGGCATAGGTGGTGAAGGTCGCCATGGTCCAGCCACGGAACGGGATGCGCCCGTCGATGCGCATCACCGCCTCGCCCTTGAGGTAGGCGTCAGCAGGCAGCGCGGTCCAGTCGGCGGTGGCCTTGATGGCGCGTTCGATGGCGCTTTCGGGGGGCTGGCGGCTCAGCGCCTCGGTCATGGTCAGCCCGCGCCAGCGCGGTTCGGTCGCCAGAATGATGGTGCCTTCGGAATTCATCACCGCCACCGCATCGGTGATCCCGGCCCAGGCCCGTTCGAACTTGGCCAGATCCACCTCCACCACGATGACGCCGATCACGTCATTCTGGCTTTCCAGCCGCCGCGAATAGCTGAAGGCATAGCCCCCCGCCTCGCGCGCCTTGATGGTGAAGACGGTGGTGTTGGACCGCAGCGCATCCACATAGGAGGGCTCGTTGCGGTGGTTCTGGCCAAGCCGGTTGCGGTCGGTGGCGGCCACCGTGCGCCCGTCCTTGTCCAGCAGCATCAGCGAGGCAGCGCCGATCTCGTCGACATAGCCGATCAGCCGCTGGGTGGACTGGCTGAAATCGCCGGAATTCAGCGCCCCGATCAGCGCGGGATCCCGCGACAGCAGCTGTGGCACGATGGCGTTGCGGCGCAGCTCCGACAGGATGTTGCCGGAATAAAGCGCCAGCCGCAGCTCCGCCCGGTTGCGCGTCGCGGTGGTGGAGCGGTCGGTGAGCAGGACATTGGTGGTCCAGACGGTGATCACCGCCAGAACCAGCAGCACCAACAGCGCCACCCGCACCCGCCAGCTGAGCGGGTTCGAGCGGTGCTGGTCCGTCCGGTCTGGGCTGGAATGCGACATGGCGGCCAATCTACGCGCCGCGCCGCCGGGTCTCAAGCCGCGCGGCTCAGGCTTCGGCCAGCGCCTCGCCCAGATGGGCGAAAAGGCGCGCACCGTCGGTATTGCCCTGCGCGGGCACGCAGGCGCGCTCGGGATGCGGCATCATGCCCAGCACCCGGCGGTTCTCCGACAGGATGCCCGCAATGTCGCGCGCCGCCCCGTTGGGGTTGGCGACATAGCGGAAGGCGACGCGGCCCTCGCCCTCCAGCGCGTCCAGCGTGGCGGCATCGGCGGTGTAATTGCCGTCATGATGCGCGATCGGCACCGAAATCACCTGCCCCGCCTCATAGCCGCGGGTATAGACCGACTGGCTTTCCGCCACCTGCAGATCCACCGTCCGGCAGATGTATTTCAGCCCGGCATTGCGCAGCAGCGCCCCCGGCAGCAGCCCGGTCTCGGTCAGGATCTGGAAGCCGTTGCACACGCCCAGAACGTAGCCGCCGCGCGCGGCATGGGCCTTGACCTCGTGACAGATCGGGGAATTGGCGGCGATCGCCCCGCAGCGCAGGTAATCGCCAAAGGAGAAGCCGCCCGGCAGGCCCACGATGTCGATGCCCGCAGGCAGCGCCGTGTCCTTGTGCCAGACCATCTCCACCTCGATCCCGGCGGTCTCGAAGCCGGTCTTCATGTCGCGGTCGCAGTTGGACCCGGGGAAGACGATGACGGCGGCTTTCATGGGCGATCTCCTGATGCCATGCGACCTCAGCGGCTGAAGTCGGTGATGACGGCCACGCCCGGCGGCGTCGGCCCGTTGAAAGCGGCAAGCTCCGCCCCGGCCTGGCTGAGGGGAATCTCGCGCGCGATGAGCGGGCTCATATCGACCTTTCCGCGCGTGATCAATCCAAGCAGCGACGGATAGCGGTGCGACGGCATGCCCCGGGTGCCGTAAAGCGCCAGATTGGCCATGTAGACGGCGTTCATGTCCACTTCCTGCACGGCATGATGCCCCACCGGCATGCCCACCTGCACATGCCGCCCAAGCGGGCGCAGGCAGCGGATCGAGGCATTGACCGTCTGCGGAATCCCCAGCGCCTCCACGCTCACATGCGCGCCGCCACCGGTGATCTCGCGGATCTGCGCCGCCACGTCGCCATCCTTGGCATTCACCGCCGCATCCATGCCAAGGCTCAGCGCATGGTCGAGCTTTTCCTGCACCACATCAACCACGATCACATGCGCGCCAAGCGCCCGGCCAAGGATCGCCGCCGACAGCCCGATGCCGCCGGTGCCATGCACCGCCAGCCATTCGCCCCCCGCCAGCGCCGCGCGCCCGGTCAGCGCATGCCATGCGGTGGTGACGCGGCAGCCCAGACCCGCCGCCAGCGTCGGCGACATGCCCTCGGGCAGCCGCGCAAGGTTGAAATCGCGCGGCACCGCCACGTATTCGGCAAAGGCGCCCGGCTCGACAAAGCCGGGCAGGCGCTGGTCGAAACAGGTATGCTGATTGCCCTCGCGGCAGGAGGGACAGGTGCCGCAGGCAAGGATGAACGGCGCCACCAGCAGATCGCCCACCTGCCAGTGCGAGCCGGGGCCCGCCGCCACCACCTCGCCGCAATATTCATGGCCCTGAATCTGGCCCGGCTTGACGCGCGGATGCTCGCCCGACCAGCCATGCCAGTCCGACCGGCAGACGCCGCAGGCCAGCACCTTCAGCACCACGCCATCGGCGGGGCAGTCCGGAACCGGAACCTCCTCGATGGACAGATCCGCGTTATAGGTTCTCAGCACGGCAGCGCGCATGTCGTCTCTCCTCCGGGTCAATGTGAGATCACAGAACGACACCGCTCCGGCAACCGCAAGCCCCGCGCCGCTTCTTCTTGGCAAAAATATCCCGGGGGACTCCCCCGCAGGGGGATGGGGGCAGAGCCCCCTTCTGCCGTGATCACCGACCAGACGCCCCGGCGGTCATCGCCACCCTTGAGCCCGGCGCCCTGCGCGTCTACATCTCCTGCCCTGACCAGAGGATGATTGTCATGCCCATCAAGCTGCCCGAAGACCTGCCCGCCTATGACGTGCTCTCGCGCGAAGGCGTCATGGTCATGTCCGAGGACAGCGCCTCGCGGCAGGACATCCGGCCGCTGCGCATCGCCCTGCTGAACCTGATGCCCAAGAAGATCCAGACCGAGAACCAGTTCGCCCGGCTGATCGGCGCCACGCCGCTGCAGATCGAATTCTCGCTGATCCGCATGACCGAGCATCAGACCAAGAACACCGCCGCCGAACATATGGAGGCCTTCTACCGCCCCTTCGCCGAGGTCGAGGCCTCGGGCGAGAAATTCGACGGGCTGGTGATCACCGGCGCGCCCATCGAACACCTGCCCTATGAGGAGGTGACCTATTGGGACGAACTGACCCGGGTGTTTGCCTGGACGCAGAGCCATGTCCACGCCACCTTCGGCGTCTGCTGGGGCGGCATGGCGATGATCCACCATTTCCACGGCGTGCCGAAACACATCCTCGACCACAAGGCCTTCGGCTGCATCCGGCACCAGAACCTCGCCCCCGCCTCGCCCTATCTGCGCGGCTTTTCCGATGACATGGTGATGCCGGTGTCGCGCTGGACCGAGGTGCGCCGCGCCGAGGTCGAGGCGGCGGGCCTGCCGGTGCTGATCCATTCGCCGGAAACCGGCCCGGCGCTGGTCGAGGATCCGGGGCATCGCGCGCTCTATATCTTCAACCATCTGGAATATGACAGCCACACGCTGAAGGAAGAATACGACCGGGACGTGGCGGCGGGCAAAGCCATCAACGTGCCCGCCAATTACTACCCCGAGGACGACCCGTCGAAGCGCCCGCTCAACCGCTGGCGCAGCCATGCCCATCTGCTTTATGGCAACTGGATCAACGAGATCTACCTGACGACTCCGTTCGAGGTGGATCGCATCGGCACCACCTTGACCGACTGGCGCAAGAATACCCGGTAAAGGTTTGCAACAATGCCTTGGAAAGTCCTGATTTCGCTTGCTGTTCTGGCTCTGGCAGGCTGTGCCGCCACGGGCATCGCGTCTGACCGCTCGGCGCGGGGGGCGGTCGAAGCCTACCCGCCAGAGGGCCGCTTTCTGGAGGTGGACGGCCATCGCGTGCATTATGTCGAAAAGGGCTCCGGCCCGGATCTGGTGCTGATCCACGGCGCCAGCGGCAACCTGCGCGACTGGACCTATCAGGCGGTGGACCGGCTGGCGCCGCGCTACCGGGTCATCGCCTTTGACCGGCCCGGGCTTGGCTATACGCCCGCGCTTTCGGCCTCGGGCGACAGCATCTTCGATCAGGCCGACCTGCTGGTGGCGGCGGCGCGGCAGCTTGGCGCCGACCGGCCCATCGTGGTCGGCCAGTCCTATGGCGGCGCCGTGGCGCTGGCATGGGCGGCGGAGCATCCGCGCCACAGCGCGGGGCTGGTGCTGCTGGGGGCCGCCTCGCAGACATGGGAGGACAGCCTGCCCGCCTTCTACCGGCTGACCGGCGGGCCGCTCGCACCGCTGGCCAACAGCGCCATTTCGGCACTGGCCCCCGAATCCCGCGTGCAGGACGCCATCCGCGAGGTGTTTGCGCCAAACCCGGTGCCGCCCGGCTATGCCGAGCATATCGGCGCCGAACTGGCGCTGCGCCCGGCGACGCTGCGCGCCAATGCCCGCCAGCGCGCCAGCCTCAAGGCCGAGATCGCCGCCCTGCTGCCGCGCTATCCCGCCCTCGACCTGCCGGTGGAACTGATCCATGGCGAGGCCGACCGCATCGTCGGGCCGCAGATCCATTCCGTTCCCACCGCCCGCGCCATCCCCGGCGCGCGGCTGACGCTGCTGCCGGATGTGGGCCACATGCCCCAGCATGTCGCGCCGGGGGTGATGGACGCTGCCATCGACCGTGTGGCGCGGCGGGCGGGTTTGCGTTGACGCGACATAGCGCCCATAGTGGACCCCCGGACAGACAGCCCGGACAGACAGAAGGAACGCGGTCGTGAGCCTGCCCTTTGACGGCGCCATCAGCGCCTATTTCGACACCGAAGCGCCAGAGCCGATCCGCGCCGCGCTGCGCCGCGCCGACAAGGACGACATCCTGTCACCCAGCTACCCCTATTCCGAAGAGATGCGCGGCAAGACCTACGACAAGGACATGGCCGCCCTTCAGGTGGAACTGCTGAAGCTGCAGGCCTGCATCAAGACCTCCGGTCGCCGCATCGCCATGGTGTTCGAAGGCCGCGACGCGGCGGGCAAGGGCGGCACCATCAAGCGGTTCCGCGAAAACCTCAATCCGCGCGGCGCGCGGGTGGTGGCGCTGCCCGCGCCTTCGGATACCGAAGCCTCGCAATGGTATTTCCAGCGCTACATCGCGCATCTGCCCGCAGGTGGCGAGATCGTGTTCTATGACCGCAGCTGGTATAACCGGGGCGTGGTGGAAAAGGTCTTCGGCTTCTGCACCGAAGCGCAGCGCGAACATTTCTTTGCGCAGGTGCCCGATTTCGAAAAGATGCTGGTGGAGGATGGCATCCACCTTTTCAAGTTCTGGCTGAATGTGGGCCGTGCCGAACAGCTGCGCCGGATGCTGGCGCGCGAGGGCGATCCGCTGAAGCAGTGGAAGCTCAGCCGCATCGACGTGGAGGGGCTGAAGAAATGGGACGCCTACAGCGCCGCCATTCAGGAGACCCTGTCGCGCAGCCACACCCCCGAGGCGCCATGGACGGTGATCCGGTCGGATGACAAGAAACGCGCGCGGCTGGCCGCGATCCGCCATGTGCTGAGCCATCTGGATTACGACAACAAGGATGCCCGCGCCATCGGCACGCCCGATCCCTGCATCGCCGGAGGCCCCGAGATCTGGGATGCCTAAGCGGGGCTATCACCATGGCAACCTGCGGCAGGCGCTGGTCGAGGCGGCGCTGGCGCTGATCGAGGAAAAAGGCCCCACCGGCTTTACCCTCTCGGAGGCGGCGAAGCTTGCGGGCGTCACCCCCGCCGCCGTCTACCGCCATTTCGGCGGGCGCGAGGATCTGATCGCCGAGGCCTCGAAACAGGGCTACGAGATCTTTGCCGATCTCATGCAATATGCCTATGACAGTGGCCAGCCCTCGGCGCTTGGCGCGTTCGAGGCGACGGGCCGCGCCTATCTGGCCTTTGCCCGCCGCCATCCCGGCCATTACATCGCGATGTTCGAATCCGGCATTTCGGTCAACCATTCGCCGGAACTTGCCGCCGCCGCGCGCCGCGCCCGCGACGTGCTGGAACGCGCGGCCTCGGATCTGTCGCAGCATATCCCGGCAGACAAGCGCCCCCCCGCCTCGATGTTCTCGGCCCATATCTGGGCAATGAGCCACGGCGTGGTGGAACTCTTCGCCCGCAACTCCCCCGGCGCACAGGCGCCCTTCCCCGCCGACGCGCTGCTGGAATCGGGCATCGGCATCTACCTGCGCGGACTGGGACTGATCCCGCCGGACCGCTAGGGCCTCTGCGCCAGTAGCGTCAGCATCGCCCGCGCCCGCGCCGCCCAGGAATAGCGCGTCGCCAGATCCTGCCGTGCGGCATCCCCCAGCCGCGTGCGCAGCCCGGCATCCACCGCCAAGGCCCGCAGCGGCGCGACCCAGCCTTCGGGATCCTCGGGCGGACACAGCAGGGCATTGCGCCCGTCGCTGAACACCTCGCGCAGGTTCGGCAGGTCCGAGGCAAGGATCGCCCGCCCCAAGGCCATGTATTCAAAGGCTTTCAGCGGAGAGGTCCAGGCCCCGATATCGGTGATCCCACCGCCCGAGGTGCCGACATGCCGCGCATTGGGCAAAAGCGCCACGTCAAACCCCGCGATATGTCGCGCCACCTCGGCAGGGGCGACGCGGGGCAGAAAGCTCAGGTTGGGCGCAGAGACGCGCGCCTGCCAGTCGCGCCGCGCGGTTTCCGGCCCGCCAAGCACGACAAACGCCACCTCCGGCACCAAGGGCGCCAGCGCCGCGATCAGCTCCACCCCCTTGCCGGGCAGCAGCGATCCGGCATAGCCCGCGACCAGACGGCGCCCGGGCGGCGGCGGCGCGGGCTCGGGCGCCAGATCGGCGCCATCCTGCAGCACCGCGACCGCGCCCGCAGGCAGGTTCAGCTGCGCCTCCAGATGGGCGGCAAGCTGTGCGGTGATCGCCACCAGCCGTGCCCCCCGCGCCTGCGCGAGGGCCAGCGCGCGGCCCTTGTCGCTGTCGGGCGCGGGCGGGTGGTGCAGTTCCAGCACCGTGGCAAAGCCCCAGCGCGTGGCCAGCGCCGCCGTGGGCACATCCCGCGTCAGCACCGTGCGCCGCCCCTCGCGCCACGCCTGCAGCAGCGCGCGGGCCCGCCAGCCCAGCCGGTCCAGCGGATGCTTCATGTCGTAAAGCCGCAGCGCGAACGGGTGGCGCAGCCCGTAGATCTGCGCAAGCCCCGCCATGTCGGACGCTGGCCTGCCCTGATGCGCAAAAAGCCGCAGATCCGCGCCCTCGCCCGCCAGCGCCGCGCACATCCGCGCCACATGGACGGCATTCGCCGCCTCTGACGGCAGCACGGAACGGGCAATATAGGCCATCCGCATCAGCGCAGCCGCCGTGCCAGCGTGCTGCGCCAGCCGCCGCGTGCCAGCCCGTTCTGCGCGCCGCCGCGCAGCGACCAGTAAAGCGCCTGCGGCGCCGTGGGGGCGGTCAGCCAGTCCTCGGCAAAGGGCAGATCGCCGGGATCCCGGTCCAGAAAGCGGCGCAGACGCTCGCCCTGCAGCGGCGCGATTACATGCACACCCGCGCCACAGACCAGATCCAGCAGCCGCAGCCGCCACACCCGTTTGCGTCCCCGCCACGACACCGGAAAGGGCAGCCAGTGGGCAAAGGGGAAGACCAGACTGCCCATGCGCAGGCCAAGCGCGCGCGCCCGTGCCTCGTTCCCTTTTTCGCCCTGCTCCAGTCGGCCGAGCGTGGCGCGCAGCCGGGGGATGTGGAACAGCCCGGTATCGCCATAGGCGCAATGCGCGCCGGACACCGCCGCTGCTTCGGGGCGCCGGTACACGCCGCCGTCCAGCACAAGCCCGATGTCGCGCGCGCCGCGCCGGGTCTTGGCGAAGGTCACCCCCAGCACGAAGGACGCATCGGCCCGGTCGAACTGCGCCACGGCGGCGTCCAGATCTGCCTGCGCCACGTCGCGCACCAGCATCATGTCATCCTGCAGCATCAGGACCACGGTCTGCCCCTCTGCCTCGGCCAGATCCAGCGCGCGGTTCATCCCGCCATGCAGGCCGCCCGTCACCGCATGTTCCGCCCCGGGCGCGGGTGCGGTCAGCACCTCGACCGGCAGCGCCGCCAGCACCGCCCGCGTGTCCGGATCGTCAGAGCGGTCATCCATCACGGTGACCTGCGCAAAGGGCATGTGCCGCCGCACCGACTCCACGGCGTTGCGCAGATAGGCGCCGCGATTGTAGCTGAAGATGAACACCCGCATCACCGAACTCCTGCGCTTGCCGGATTGGAGTAGCGCAGGCCGCCCGCCCCGCCAACTGCGCCCAAGAAAAAACGCACCGGGTTGCCCCGGTGCGTTTCGATGTCCTGCGATCCGGTAAGGATCAGCGCTTCGAGAACTGGAAGCTGCGGCGTGCTTTGCGCTTGCCGTATTTCTTCCGTTCCACAACGCGGCTGTCGCGGGTCAGGAAGCCTGCCGCTTTCAGCGCGCCGCGCAGGGCGGGATCGTAAAGCTGCAGCGCTTTCGAGATGCCGTGCTTGACCGCGCCGGCCTGACCGGACAGGCCGCCGCCCTTGACGGTGGCCATCACGTCGAATTCACCTTCGACACCAGCGATGGTGAAGGGCTGGCGCAGGATCATCTGCAGCACGGGCCGGGCGAAATACGCGTTGATTTCCTTGCCGTTGACGGTGACCTTGCCGGAGCCCGGCTTGATCCAGACGCGGGCGACCGCGTCCTTCCGCTTGCCAGTGGCATAGGACCGGCCCAGCGAGTCGCGCACGGGCTCACGCGGGGCTGCCACGGGAGCGGTGGACTCGATGCCTGCGGCGGTGCCGAGTTCTTCCAGGGAGTTGATCTGTTCAGCCATGATTACACCCGGGTGTTTTTCTTGTTCATCGACTTGACGTCCAGCGCTTCGGGCGCCTGCGCCTCGTGCGGGTGGGCCGCCCCTGCATAGACGCGCAGGTTGGTCATCTGCTTGCGCGACAGGCGGTTGCCCGGCAGCATGCGCTTGACGGCCTGGATCACCACACGCTCGGGATGCGCGCCTTCAAGGATCTGGGCCTTGGTGCGCGACTTGATCCCGCCGGGGTGGCCAGTGTGCCAGTAGAAGTGCTCTTCGCGCTTCTTGCCGGTCATCTGCACCTTGTCGGCGTTGATGATGATGACGTTGTCACCCATGTCCATATGCGGGGTGAAGGTGGCCTTGTGCTTGCCACGCAGACGCATGGCGACGATCGACGCGAGACGGCCCAGAACGACGCCTTCCGCGTCGATCACGATCCATTTCTTGTCGATGTCTGCCGGAGTCGCAGAGTAGGTTTTCATCGCGGTGCCCTTGAGCTTGTTCCAGAGGCCCGCAGGCCTCGTATTCCGATGGGCGGGTTATAAGCTTGCCGCGCGCACAGTCAAGCGACAGTTTTCCGATTTTTTACAATAAAAACAATGGCTTGATAAATAGGTATCATTTTACCCCACAAATCGGACGGTTCAGAAGCGCCGGGTGAAGCTGATCTGCAGCGCGCGGTTGTCATAGCTGCGCATGTCGATGCTGGAGCGGGCGCGTTCCAGACCCAGCCGCAGTTCGGGCACGAAAGGCCCGATGCGCAGGTCGCGGTCCATGACCGACAGGTCAAGCCGCAGCCGGTCATCCTGCCGCGCGATGCCGAACAGCGGGTCGCGCCCGCCATAGCTGCGCCGCGCCACCGACAGGTCGCCCTGCACGGTCCAGCCGCCGGACCAGAATTTCTGCGCCCCCACCGACAGGCCGCGTTCGGTGTAATCCTGCGTGGCAAACCGCGCCTCCTTGCGCAGCACCGACAGGTTGCCGCGCAGCAGCAGCGTGTCGCTCTGCATATGCGACAGGCCCAGCACCAGCCGGTCATCGACCTCGTCGCCGGTGCCGTCGGTGGCGCTGGCCCATGTCCGCGCGGCGGCAAAGGCCAGATAGCTGCGCTGTCCCAGCGGGCGGCCCGCCTCCAGCCGCAGGCCGTGGGTTTCATCGACCGGCACGCCCGCATTCCAGTTGCGCCCGCGCGTGACATCGATGCCGAAGCGGCTGCCATCCGCGCCCTGCCAGAACGGCCCGACGCGCAGGGTCAGCTGGCGGTCCTGCAGCCGCTCGTCCGGGTTGTGCCGCGCCCAAAGATCGGCGCCAAACCGCAGGCGCAGCCGGTCGCCCAGAGGGTGCATGTAGGTGCCCCCCGCCACCACGATCACCGAGGTCGAGGCTTCGGCCCGCGCATCCTCGTTCAGGCCAAACTCGACGCCGTTGATGTCGACGCTGGACTGGCTGGTCTGGCGGCCCGGATTGGTCTCGGGCAGGATATTGAGCTGGAAATACCCGGTGAGCGGCTGGCGGTCGGCGGCGGTGCTTGCGATGCGCCGCGCCGCAAGCCGCGCCTCGAGGGCCAGATCGCCAAGCGCCGCCAGATCGGCGTGATAGCGCGCCCGGCCATAGCGGCCCTGCCGGAACAGCGCCGCCGCCAGTTCCAGCCGGTAGACCGCCTTGCCCGGCTCCTCTGACACCAGACGTTCCAGCAGCGGCAGCGCTGCCGCCACATCGCCCGCCTGCATCAGCGTCACGGCGCGGTTCCACTGGGCAACCTCGGCCTCGGACTGGGCCAGAGCCGCCACGGGAGCATTCAGAGCAAAAACGAACAGGGCCGCGCGCAGCAGCCGTCGGATCGGGGACATGAGTCTGACCTGACGCGCCCCCCGGACCTGCCGGAGGGCGCATGCCTTTACTGACGTTCGAGGTAGAACGGACCGCCGCGGATCACGCCGCCCACGCCCGAGGGATCGCTGGTGTTCAGGCTGGCCGCACCGGTGGCAGCAGCCCCGCCCTCGCCCATGAACTGCCCCTGCAGGGTCATGTAGGTCTCGCCGGTCAGCCCGGTGGCGCCGGAGGCTTCTTCCAGCTCGCCGGCCAGAGCCAGCGACATCTGGGTGGTCTCCCCCTCGAACAGGCCCGGCACCACGATCGGCGCGCGGCCGATTTCGTTGATGTCGTTCGACGCGGTGGTGTTGGCGCTGCTCAGCGTGCCGGTGGCAGTAAACTCCGTGCCGTCATAGGTGCCGGCGAAATTGGTCGCGGTGCCCGACATCGGGTTCACGGCGGCGTCGAAATTCACGTCGACCGCCAGATCGCCGGTCACATGGCCGCGGGTTTCGCCGGTGGTGTTGTCGACCATCGGAATGAAGGTGCGCCCGGCATAAGAGGCGGTGCCGCTCAGCGGGTCGGTGGTGGGACCGGTGCCCGCCACGTCAGAGACGATGGCCTCGAACTCTTCCAGCGTGGTCGCGGTTGCGGGCGGGGTGCTCCCGCCGCCGCCTCCGCCGCCACCGGAACCGCCGCCGGAACTGGTATCGCAGGCGGCAAGCAGGGAGACCGCGCACAGCGCGGCAGACAGATGAATGGCTTTCATGAAACACTCCTGACTTCTTCGCGCAGCCATGCCCCGGGCGGCCTCAGACCTCCTCCGGCCCGGCACAGGGACAGGCGACGCCGCGTCACAGTAGCAACCCGCGCGCGCGCCTCCGCCCCCCCGAACAGGGGGAGTCAGACCAGAATCTGCCCCGGCGGATCGTCCAGCAGCCGCCGCAGCCGCCCCAGCGCCGCCTCGAATTCCGGCATCGGCACGCGGGTGTTCATCCCCAGCCGCACCGCATGTGGCGCAAACGTGTCGCGCAGAGCAAACTCCTCTGCCGCGCGCACCTGCACCCCCTGCGCCTCCGCCGCCAGACAGAAAGCCGCCGCCCGCCAGCCCGCAGGCAGCCGCAGCCAGACAAAGGGCGCCTGCTCGTCCCAGCTCAGATCGTGACCGCCAAGCGCATTGACCGTCGCGCGCACATACTGGCCGTTGCGCGCCCGCACCGCCCGCACGATCTCGCGGGTTTCGGGCCGGGCCAGCAGATCGCCCAGCAGTTCCGCCAGCGGCAGCGCCAGCCCGAAAAAGCCGTATTCCGCCACCCGCCGCAGATCGCCGCGCCGGGCCTGCGGCGCGATGGTGAACCCCACCCGCAGCCCCGGCGTCAGCGTCTTGGAGATCGACGAGACGAACCAGCCCAGATCGGGCAGCATCGCGCGGTAGCTTTCGGTGCGCGGATCCCCCAGCGAGGTGCTGTCATCCTCCAGCACATGCAGCCCGCAGGCCCGCGCCACCTCGGCGATCTCGCGCCGCCGCTCGGGGGGCGTGACCAGCGCGGTGGGGTTGTGCAGTTCGGGCGAGGTGCAGAGCAACTGCGCCTCGTGCCGCCGCGCCAGATCGGCCAGCGCCCCCGGGATCAGCCCCTGCGCATCCATGGGCACCGCCACCAGTTCGGCGCGCAGCAGTTCCGCCGCGCGGCGGAAGCCGGGATAGCACAGATCCTCCACCAGCACGACCGGACGCCGCCCGCGCAGCACCGCCTGCATCACCAGCGAGATGCCGTTCTGCGCGCCATGGCTCAGCACCACATCCTCGTGATCCACCGGCCCCAGCGGCACCTCGCGCAGCCAGTCCAGCACCACCTGCCGCGCTGGAGCAAAGGCCCGGCCCGAGGGGTAATCCAGCAGCTCGGGCGCCGGGCGTTCGGCCAGCCGCGCAAAGCCGGAGCGGATCAGCGCCACCTGCCCCAGATCCGGCAGACGCGCGGTGAACAGGCTCACCATGCCGTCGCCTGCCGCCTCCTCGGGGGCCGCCCCCACCAGCAGCGGCGGGCGCGGACCGGCGGGCCCCTGCACAAACGTGCCGCGCCCCACCTCCGCCACCAGCAGCCCCTCGTCGGTCAGCAGCGTATAGGCGCGCGCCACCGTGCCCGGCGTCATGCCAAGCCGCCAGCCCAGATCACGCACCGGCGGCAGCCGCGTGGCGGGGGGCAGCTGGCCCGATCCGATCCCGGCCCGCAGCGCGGCGGCCAGCGCGCGGTATTTCGGCCCCGCAGCTTCCGCCGCAAAGAGCTCGAATATTGTATCGGTCACAATGTTCTTGTCGACGTCCATTCCGGCACAATGTATCAATAGATCACAGATTACAACTACATTGTGTCAATACAAACTCGAGGACTTCCCATGGCACTGACCGCCCACGCCCCGCTTCTCGCCTATCTCGACGCGCAGCGCCCGCTGCCGCCCGTCGCGGCGCTGACGCTGCGGCTCGCGGTGGTCTTCGCGCAATGGTCGCAGCGCCGCCGCACCCGACAGGCGCTGAAACAGCTGGATGACCATCTGCTGCGCGATCTGGGACTGGAACGGCACGTCGCGCAGGCCGAGGCGCGCCGCATGTTCTGGCAGGGCTGATCCCCGGACCTGCCGGAACCTCTTCCCCTAGGGCGCGAGGCACCCCCTCGCGCCCCTTTTGTGTCACGACTGTCTTGATACAATCCGCCGCGGCTTGGGACAGCCTGCAGAGGCGCCGCGATCCGCGCTTCCAGCGGCCGCAAATATCCCGGGGGAGTCCGCGGCACGCGGACGGGGGCAGAGCCCCCGCGCCCCATCAGCCCATCGCCGCCGGACGGCAGGCAGCGCCCGGCTCAGCCCCGCGCCGAGTCGCGCAGCACCTCCAGCACCCGCTCGCGCGGGGCCGAGGCGCCGACAAAGGCCTCGCCGATACGGCGGGCCAGCACGAAGCGGATGGCGCCATCCACCACCTTCTTGTCCTGCCCCATCAGCTCGAAAAGCTGCTCCGCGTCGGGCAGCGCGCCGTCGATTTCGGCCAGATCGGCCTTCATCCCCATCTCGCGCAGATGGGCGCGCAACCGCGAGGGGTCTTCCTGCGCGCAGAGCCCCAGCCGCGCCGACAGCTCGAAAGCCAGCGCGCAGCCGATGGCCACGCCCTCGCCATGCAGCAGCCGCTGCGAATAGCCGGTGGCGGCCTCCAGCGCGTGGCAGAAGGTATGGCCAAGGTTCAGCAGCGCCCGCTCGCCCTGCTCGGTCTCGTCGCGCATGACGATGCCCGCCTTCATCTCCACCGACCGAGTCACCGCATGGTCAAGCGCTGCCGGATCGCGCCCGCGCAACGCCCCGGCATGGGCTTCCAGCCAGCCGAAAAATTCCGCATCCCCCAGCAGGCCGTATTTCACCACCTCGCCGTAACCCGCCAGAAAATCGCGCGGCGCCAGCGTCTGCAGCGCGCCGGTATCGGCCAGCACCAGCGCGGGCTGATGGAAGGCGCCGACCAGATTCTTGCCTGCGGGCGAGTTGATGCCGGTCTTGCCGCCCACGGAACTGTCGACCTGCGCCAGCAGCGAGGTGGGGATCTGCACGAACCGCACGCCCCGGCGCAGGATCGCGGCGGCAAAGCCCACCAGATCGCCGATCACCCCGCCCCCCAGCGCCACGACCACATCGCTGCGCTCGACCTTCTGCGACAGCAGCCATTCCGTCACATGCTCCAGCTCGCGCCAGCATTTGGTGGCCTCGCCCGGCGGCAGCAGCAGCGCCTCGGATGCGATGCCCTCGGCGGCAAGCCCCGCCTGCAGCGGCACCAGATGTGCGGCGGCCACGGTGGCATCGCTGACCACCACCACGCGCGGGCGGCGCAGCAGCGGCGCGATCTCGGCCCCGGCCCGCGCGATCAGGCCCGCGCCGATGCGCACGTCATAGGCGCGCGCGCCCAGATCCACATGCACGGTTGTCGTCATGACTTTTCCTCTTCCAAGACATCGGGCCGCGTCAGCAGCGTGTCGACCACACGCCGCGCCATGGCCTCCACCGACAGGCCCTGCTCCGATTTCACCGCCACATCCGCCAGCGCATAGACCGGCACGCGGCGGGCAAAAAGCTCGGCCAGCGTCGCCTGCGGATCGGGGGTGCGCAGCAGCGGGCGGCTGTCCTTGTGACGCACCCGGCCCCAGAGCACCGGCAGATCGGCATCGAGCCACACCGCCACGCCCTTTTCGGTGATCAGGCGCCGGTTCTCCTCGGCCATATAGGCGCCGCCGCCGGTGGACAGCACGGCGGGCCGCGCCTCCAGCAGCCGCGCGATGACCTGACTTTCCTTGCGGCGGAAGAAGGGCTCGCCGTCGCGGGCAAAGATCTCGGCGATGCTCATGTTGGCCGCCTTCTCGATCTCGGTGTCCGAATCGCGGAACGGCACGTGAAGCTGCGTGGCCAAAGCCCGGCCCACGGCCGATTTTCCCGCACCCATCATGCCCACCAGCACCACAGTCTTCTTCAACTTCGGGAGCAATGCCCTTGTTTCTCGGCCATCCATCGCCAATTCTGCCTCCTGTGGGCCGTGAATGACGTGAGTTTGCGAAAAAGGCTAGGTATAAGTGCCAAAAATCACGAGGCAGGATAACGAACGGCATGGGACGACTGGTGAAATGGCTGCTTATTCTTTTGATCCTCGGCGGGATCGCTCTGGTGGCCTATGCGTATGTGGGGCCGTTCTTCGGCGCCAACTTCGCGCCGCCGCAGACCGAAATCCGCCAGCCTGTGGAGCTTGATGCGAACTGAGACCCTTCTTCTGACGGGTCTGTGCCTGCTCGCCTCTCCGCTTGCCGCGCAGGATCCGCTGTCGGCCATCGACTGGCTGCACTCCGCCCCGCGGGGTCTGACCGCCATCCCGCAGCACATGGCCCCCCCGCGCAGCGAGCCGCCGGTGGCCGCCACCGGCACCGTGCCTGCGGTGGACAGCGCGCCGCTGGACGCGCCGTCGCAGGATGCGGCGGGGCTGCTGCCGATGTCGGTGACCGGCCTGCCACGCAGCCTGTGGTCGCGCAGCGACGGGCCGGTGCTGATCCCGCTGCTGGGGGCGGTGGATCCGGTGGTGCCCGCCCTCGCCGCCCAGCTTCTGACGCTGCTTCTGGCCGAGGCCGACGCGCCGCGCGGCAGCGGCGGCGCGGGCGCCAGCTTTCTGGCCGCCCGGCTGGACCGGCTGATGCAGGAAGGCGCAGTGGATGCCGCGCTTGCACTGGTGGATCAGGCGGGCGGGGCCGGGGATCCGCAGATCTTTGCCCGCTGGCGCGATCTGGCGCTGATCGCGGGCGAACCCGACGCGCCCTGTGCGGCGCTGCGCCGCAATCCGCATCTCAGCGATGATCTGCCCACCCGCATCTTCTGCGAGGCGCGCGGCGGCAGCTGGGATCATGCCGTCACGATCTTTGGCAGCGCGCGGGCCTTGGGCCAGATCGACGCGCGCGAAGCCGACCTGCTGGCGCGGTTTCTGGATCCCGACCTGATCGAGGGCGCGGAACCGGTGCCCCCGCCTGCGCGCCCCACGCCGCTGGAATTCCGCCTGTTCGAAACCATCGGCGAGGCGTTGCCCACCCAGCCGCTGCAGCGCGCCTTCGCCGCCGCCGATCTGGGCGGCACCAGCGGCTGGCGGGCGCAGATCCTTGCCGCCGAACGGCTGGCGCGGCGCGGCACCGTGTCGGAAAACCGGCTTCTGGGCATCTATACCGACCGCGCCCCCGCCGCCTCTGGCGGGGTCTGGGACCGGGTCGCAGCGGTGCAGGCGCTGGACCGCGCGCTGGCACAGAACCGGACCGAAGAGGTGGCCCCCGCGCTGCTGGCGGTCTGGCCGCAGATGCGCAGCGCCGGGCTGCTGGTGCCCTTTGCCCAGCTTTTTGCCGACCGTCTTGACGGTCTGCCGCTGGAGGGGCGCGCGGCAGATCTGGTGCCGCGCGCAAGGCTGCTGGCCGATGGCTACGAGACTGCCGCCGCCGGGATGGATCCTGCCCCGGGGCTGCTGCACGACGCCGCGGCCATCGCGCGGGGCCGCGCCCCCGACAGCCCGCCGCAGACCGCGCAGCGGCTGGCCATCGCCGCTGCATGGGCCGAAGACAGCCTGCCGCCCGAACCGCTCGCCACCCAGCTGCGCGAGGGCCGTCTGGGCGAGGTCATCCTGCGCGCCATGGCGCTGTTTGCCTCGGGGGCGGAGGGCAATCATGCCGATCTGACCGATGCGCTGGCCACGTTCCGCGCCATGGGGCTGGAGGACACCGCGCGCCGCGCCGCGATCCAGCTGATGATCCTCTCCGACGAAGGCGCGCCGCTATGAGTGCCGCGCACTGGGTCTCGGCCTTTCTGGAAACGCAGGCCGCCGAACGGGGGGCTGCCGACAACACCCAGCTGGCCTATGGCCGCGATCTGCTGGATTTCACCGGCTGGCTGGCCGCGCGGCAGCTGGATCTGGCCAGCGCGCAGCGCGCCGATGTCGAGGCCTATCTGATCGGCTGCGAAGCCGAGGGGCTGGCGCTGTCGACCCGCGCGCGGCGGCTCTCCTCCATCAAGCAGCTTTACCGCTTCGCCTTCGAGGAAGGGCTGCGTCTGGACAACCCGGCGGTGCAGATCACCGGGCCGGGCCGGGCCAAGCGCCTGCCCAAGACGCTGTCGGTGGAGGAGGTGGACCAGATGCTGGTCGCGGCACAGAGCCATGGCCGCACGCCCGAGGATCACCTGCGCAATGCCTGCCTGATGCAGCTGCTTTACGCCACCGGCATGCGGGTCAGCGAGCTGGTGACGCTGCCGCTGTCCTCGGCGCGGGGCGATCCGCGCATGCTGCTGATCCGCGGCAAGGGCGGCAAGGAACGCATGGTGCCGCTGTCCCCCCCTGCCCGCGTGGCGCTGGCTGGCTGGCTGGCCTGCCGCGACGGGCAGGAAGACCGGGCGCGTCTGGCGGGCAAGCCCGCCTCCGGCTTTCTTTTTGCCTCGCGCGGGAAGGCCGGGCATCTGACACGGCACGCCTTTTACCTGCTGATCAAGGACATTGCCGTGGCGGCGGGCGTGTCTCCGGCCAAGGTCACGCCGCACACGCTGCGCCATGCCTTTGCCACCCATCTGCTGGCCAATGGCGCCGATCTGCGCGCGATCCAGACCTTTCTCGGCCATGCCGATGTCGCCACCACCGAAATCTACACTCATGTGCTGGAGGAACGGCTGCGCGATCTGGTGCTGGACCATCACCCGCTGGCCCGCGACCGCTAAGCGCGCTTGAAACCGCCCGATCCGGGCCGCATATCTAGAAAAAAGACGGAATAGACAGATCCCATGGACATGCCCGACGCCGCGATGCTTGACGCCACTTTCTGGATGACCACCGGCGCGATCTTCGTGCTGATCCTGTTCTCCGCCTTCTTCTCCGGATCCGAGACGGCGCTGACCGCCGCCTCGCGCGGGAAGCTGCGCGCGGCGCAGGACCGTGGCTCCAAAAGCGCCGAGATGGCGCTGAAGATCACCGAGGACAATGAACGGCTGATCGGCTCGGTCCTGCTGGGCAACAACCTTGTCAACATCCTTGCCACCTCGCTGGCCACCGCGCTGTTCACCCGGCTTCTGGGCGACAGCGGCGTGGCCATTGCCACGCTGGCGATGACCTTTCTGGTGCTGATCTTTGCCGAGGTGCTGCCCAAGACCTATGCGATCACCAATCCCGAAGCGGCGGCGGCGCGTGTGGCGCCCCCGATCCGGGTGGTCATCCTGATCTTTTCTCCGGTGGTGGCCGCGATCCGGGCGCTGGTGCGGCTGATGCTGCGGGTGTTCGGGGTCAAGACCGACCCCGACAGCCATATCCTTGCCGTGCGTGAAGAAATCGCGGGCGCGCTGCAGCTTGGCCATTCCGAAGGCGTGGTGGACCGCGAGGACCGCGACCGCATTCTTGGCGCGCTGGATCTGGCCGAACGCACGGTCGAGGAGATCATGCTGCACCGGTCCGGCATCGAGATGATCAATGCCGATTCCGATCCGCGCGCGATCCTGCAGCAATGTCTGGACAGCAGCCACACCCGCCTGCCGATCTTTCGCGGCGAGCACGAGAACATCATCGGCGTCGTCCATGCCAAGGATCTGCTGCGGGCGATGTATGATTTCATGGCGAAGGCCGGCGCGCAGGGCTTTGACGCGCTGGACGATTTCCGCATCACCGACGTGATGATGAAACCCTATTTCGTGCCCGACACCACCACGCTGGCCGACCAGATGCGCAACTTCCTGCGCCGCCGGACCCATTTTGCGCTGGTGGTGGACGAATACGGCTCGCTCGAAGGTCTCATCACGCTGGAAGACATCCTTGAAGAGATCGTGGGCGAGATCACCGACGAACACGACCCCGCCGCCGAACAGCAGGTGCGCGCCGACGAGGAAGGCTGGTTCTGGCTGGATGGCGGCACCACGATCCGCGACCTGAACCGTGCCACCGACTGGGCGCTGCCCGATGACGAGGCCAACACCATCGCGGGGCTGGTCATTCACGAGGCGCAGATGATCCCGACCGTGGGCCAGAAGTTCAGCTTCCACGGCTTCCGGATGGAGGTCATGGAGCGCGAGAACAACCGCATCACTCGGCTGCGGGTGCGGCCGCAAACCCCGATTCGGACGTAAAAGGCACCTCTTCGGCGGGATCGACGGGCAGTTCGGCGCGCAGCACGAAGCCGCCCGGCTCCCGCCCCTGCGTCAGCAACCCGCCCACCTGCTGCGCTGCCGCCTCCAGCAGCCGGGCGCCAAGCGCCGAGCTTGCCAGCACGTCCAGCCGCGACCCCGGCTCCGGCCCCGGGCCGTTGTCGCGGCAGGTAAAGACCAGCGCGTTGGGGCCGTGCCGCTCCAGCGTGAAGCGCACCTCTGCCCCGGCATACTGGCCGCGAAACGCATATTTCCCGGCATTGGCCGCAAATTCGCTGGCCATCACCCCGATGGAGGCCGCGACGCGCGACTCCACCTCCAGATCGGGGGCTTCGACATGCAGCACCACGCCTTCGGGCGCGTGGCGCTGCAGCAGCGTGGCGACGCGGCCTAGATAGGTGTCGATGCGCACAAAATGCATCTTGGAGGTCTGGTTCAGCGCCGCATGCAGCTGCGACACGGAATCGACCCGACGCGCGATGGCGTCCAGCGCCTCGCGGGTCTCGTCATTGCCCGACCGTCCGCGGTAGAGCCGGATGGTGGAGGCGACGGTCTGCAGCGAGTTCTTCACGCGGTGGTCGATTTCCTCGCGCAGCACTTCCTTGTTGGCGAGCGCGCGCTGCAGATCCAGCTGCCGCATCACCTGCCCGGCCATCACCTCCAGCAGGCGGCGCTGCAGCGGGGCCAGCTTGCGCGGATGATGGTCCAGCACGCAGAGCGTGCCGATGCGGTGGCCGCTGCGGGTGACCAGCGGCGCCCCGGCATAATAGCGCATCGTCCCGCTCAGCCCGCAGCACAGCGGGTTGTCGGCGCTGCGCAGATCCAGCAGCGTGTCCTCGATTTCCAGAACCCCGTCCTGCAGGATGGCATGGGCGCAGATCGACTGCTCCAGCGGGCTGCCGTCCAGCTCCAGCCCATGCGCCGCCTTGAACCACTGCCGGTCCTCGTCGACCAGACTGATCAGCGCCACCGGCATGTCGAGCTGGGCCGCCAGCAGCTCCACCACCTCGTCGAACGCGGGCTCGCGCCCGGTGTCAAGAATGCGGAAGCTGCGCAATTCGGCAAGCCGCTCCTGCTCGTCCTCCGAACGTCGCGCTAGTCCCATAGGCTGTACTGTCCTTTCCAGCCCGTCATCCGGGCCGCCGCATCTGTCGTGTCTCTGGTTTATTTTCGATTTGAGGTAATCTGTTACCCAAAGTGTCAAGGAAAAACCCCGGCTTTAGCTGCTGATGGCACGCATTCCGGACAAAAACCGCAGACCCCGCCCCCGGGACACGCTATAGCTGTGCGCATGGGAGCGATTGCCGTCCTGATTCCCGCCGCCGGGGCCAGCCGCCGGATGCGCGGCACTGACAAGCTGCTGATGCAGGTCGGCGGCGAGCCGCTGCTGCGCCGTCAGGCCCGGCAGGCGCTGCAGGCGGCGGATCATGTGACCGTCACCCTGCCCGACCCCGACCACCCCCGCGCCGCCGCGCTGGCGGGTCTGCCGGTGCAGCTGGTCTTTGTGCCCGATGCTGACAGCGGCATGTCCGCCTCGCTGCGGCGGGGCATCGGCCTGCTGCCCGAGGACATGGACGCGGCAATGATCCTGCCCGCCGACATGCCCGACCTCACCGTCGAGGATCTGCAGGCGCTGATCGCGCTGTTCCGGGCCCTGCCCCGTCCGATGCTGCTGCAGGGCTGCAGCGACAAGGACATTCCCGGCCATCCCGTGCTGTTCCCCGCCGACTGTTTCCCGGCCATGCTGGCGCTCTCCGGCGATCAGGGCGCGCGCGCCGTGCTGGCGGCGAACCGGCACCGCCTGCGCCTTGTGACGCTGCCCGACCGCCACGCGCTGACCGATCTGGACACGCCCGAGGCATGGGCCGAATGGCAGGCGCGCCAGCCCTCCTGACCTCCTGCCACAAAAGAAAACGGAGCGGCCTGCGCCGCTCCGCTTCCCTGTCCGCCCCGGTGCAAGGGTCGGTTGCACCGGGACGAGCTGCCTAATCGAACCAACCGGGTCTCAGGACCGGGTCAGCAGCTGTGCCTCGTGCTTCTTCAGCGACCGGCGGGCGGCGCCATAGGCGCGCAGACCTTCGGCCTGTTCCAGTTCGGGGAACAGTTCATAGATTTCCGAGCGCTGCGCCTCGTCGATGCCGCGCAGGGTGTAATCGCCGGGCTGAAAGCTTTCGCTCCAGACGCCGTTCGACAGCACCACCTCGTGCTGGTCGAACATGAAGTGGATGTAGCTGACCCCCAGCGTCCCCACCTCGTCCACGCCATCAAGCCCGGTGAGATGCTTGGCTGCGGCCAGCACCTCGCGCTCTTCGAAGTAAAGCGCGGTCTTGTCATTGGCGACAAGGATGCGGTGGTTCGGCGACACCAGCAGGTCATGCATGGGCATGTTTTTCCCAAGCGCCCCCTTCTGGATCAGCACCGGGCCCATCTGCGGCCTGCGCGCCAGATCAAAGCCGGTCAGATCCTTGCGCCCGATCCAGCGGATTTCCTGAATGCCGTTGTCGCGGGTGATGACCCGGTCGCCGACCTGCAGATCCTCGACCAGACGTTCGCCCTGCGGCGTGGCGATCAGGGTGCCGGGGGTGAAACAGGGCACCACGCCGCCATCCAAAACCTCGACCGTGATATTGGCCTCGGCGGTGCCGCCATTGCCATCGGTGACGGTATAGTTGAAGGAATCGAACCCGGTGAAGCTGCCATTGGGCGTGTAGCTGACCGTGCCATCCTCGTTCAGCACGACCGTGCCGTTTTCGGAACTGCCGATCCCGGTGACGGTCAGCGGATCGCCATCCGCATCGGTGTCGTTCAGCGTCGGATCGAAGGTGATCGCCGTCTCGTCATCGGTGGTGAACAGATCGTCCACGGCGACGGGGGGCGTGTTGCCGCCGGGCACGGTGTCATCGCCCACGGTCACGATGATCTCGCCGGTATCGGTGCCGCCATTGCCGTCATCGACGGTGTAGGTGATCGTGTCCTCGCCGATGAAGCCGGTATCGGGGGTGTAGGTCACGCTGCCATCGTCGCCCACGGTGACGGTGCCATTGTCCGGATCGGTGACATCGGTCACGGTCAGCGGATCGCCATCCGGATCGGTGTCATTGTCGGTGGGATCGAAGGTCACCGGGGTGTCGGTGCCGGTGGTGATGTCGTCATCCACGGCGACGGGCGGCGTGTTGGCGCCGTCGCCATCCTCCACCGTCACCACCACCTCGCCGGTCGCGGTGCCGCCATTGCCATCGGTGATCGTGTAGGTGATCGTGTCTTCGCCGGTGAAGCCGGTGGCGGGGACATAGCTCAGCGTGCCGTCTTCGTTGATCGTGACGGTGCCATTGGCGGGCTGGGTCACGCCGGTCACGGTCAGCGGATCGCCGTCCGGGTCGCTGTCATTGGTCAGCACGTCGATGGTGACGGCAGTGTCGACCGGCGTGTCGGCCAGATCGTCCACGGCCACCGGCGGCGTGTTGCCCCCATCGCCCACATCGACGGTGGAAAAGGCGACATCGGAAATC
Organism: Salipiger marinus; assembly: GCF_900100085.1. Lineage (GTDB taxonomy): Bacteria > Pseudomonadota > Alphaproteobacteria > Rhodobacterales > Rhodobacteraceae > Salipiger > Salipiger marinus. The sequence continues at coordinate 12,321 of NZ_FNEJ01000031.1, read as the reverse complement.
AGCACGCCCTGCGCGCTGTCGCCGCCATTGGCATAGACCACCTCGATCCGGGCCACGGGGCCGGGAATGGTCACCTGCAGGCTGCCCGACGCCGCGTCGAACGAGGTCACTTCGGTGCCGGTGGCGGTGCCGCCGCTGACCGAGGCGCTGCCGAAGGGCTGCAGATCGACCGGCAGGCTGTTGCCCTCCGCATCATAGGCAAGGATCGTCACATTGTCCTGAAACGAGGTGCCTGCTGTCGGGGTGCCGCTGGTAGAGTCGTCGGCCAGATCGCCCAGATCCGCGCCCGCGCCGCCATCTACGTCATTGAGCAGGAAGGACACGTTCTGCACCGAGCCGGTATAAAGCGCATCGGTGGAGCGGAAATCCATCACCGTGGTCGAGGTGGCGGAAACCGCGCCGCCGTCACCGCCATCGCCGTAAAGCTTCAGGTGCGAATTGGGATCCACATCCGAACCCGCGGGCACATAGCCGTCATAATTGGCGGTAAAAGCCTCGGCCCCCGCATCCTGCGCGGTAAAGGTGATGTCCACCGCGATGCCGCCCGTATCCACTGTGGTGGACACGCCCCCCGCGGGCGGAGTTTCGAGGTTGGTGCCAAATCCACCCAGAGCGGCCCAGTCCAAAACCAAATCAGCCATTGTTCGACCCTTTCACATCAGACGGGGCATGCCCCATGCCGCAAGGCGGCACCGGCGCCACGCGCCGACGGTTTCATTGCTCGTCATGCCTGCAAGACTGCGTGAGACCACCGCACCTCTGATGCCCGCGCGTTATCTGCGGGCGAAGCTGCCTGCCGGTGGCGGCGGGGGTGTCCCCCTGTCGCGTCCTCTCGCATCCCTGAGGATGACTTCAAGTTCGGCGGCCGCCCCCGTGGCCAGATCTCTTCGCCCGGTGACGGGCTTGAGACCGTGAATAAAGGCAGCCGTTCGCCGGTCAAAGCAAAAAATGGCGTAAAACGGGCGGCATGGCAGGCAGCGTGACCTCTTTGCGATGGCAACCCGAAAAGTTTGTCGCTGGTTGGGCGGTTGGGACGTTTCTGATTTTCACCAAATTTCAACCCTGCAGTGCTGCGTCTTTTATGAAAATCACGTGAATCCAGTTGAAACCTCGGCCCGGTGTTTGCCGGGCTCACTGGATTGATCCTGATCCGGAAACAGATCCCTCGCTCCGCCACCTGTCGCCGCGCCGGGACTGCCGCCGCCAGAATGTGGCGTCTTTTGTCACGCGGGCAGAACCAATTCGCTGACATCTGACGGATTGAACAGCGTGGCGCGGGCCTTGGGGTTCCGGCGCGGCGAATCGTCTTCAGCTCGGCCCGCCTGCGCTGCTCCATCACTGAGGTCGGGCAATCCAAGTTTCAGGTATAGCCGCTGCATCAAAAGCCGTGCGGCATAGCGGGCTGCGGTCCGCTTACGTGGCGCTCCGCAGCGTCTGCGGCGGAACCATTGTCACCCGCCTTCATGGCGAGACCGCAGTCCCTGTCAGGTTCATCCCCGAAACCATAAGCGTCCCAGTCCCGCGCACAGAAGCCGCAGTGGGTGGTCATGTGTTCGTTCTGCACCCCTCTCCTGCAACGAGCGTCGGGCATGACCACAAGTCGGGCATGACCACAAACCGCGGACGGAATGCCCCGTTCGGGGGCACGTCCCCGCCAAATGTCGCCGGCTCACCTGGCCTTCTGTCTGCCTGCAGCGTGGTCAGCCCTGCGGTTGCTCACAAGGCGGGCGCCGCCGCGTGTGATCCGCGTGGTGGCAACGGTCGTCCGCCTGCCGCGCGGTCAGGGTGCGGGTGCATGTCAGCCGCGCCTGACCTTTCAGGTGAGTTCCGTACCATCTCCGGCTATCTGGCGCTTTACCAAGGACATCTTCGTGCCAATTCGGGCAAGAGAGCGGCCAGACGCTCTTGGCCAGGACGCGCCCGTGGCGGAGCGTGAGGCGACATTCACATCCCGGCTGCGGAGGCACATCTCCGCTGCGATGAGTCACGTCTCGGAATCGCCTCACGCTCAGGCTGCAGCAGCGGGAAGTGCGGCTCAGAATTCATCCCAGCCTTCGATGACCCCGCTGCTGCGGCGGATCTCTGCGGCGGCGGCTGAAGGTGCCGAGGCGACGGCCACTTTCTCCGGCGCGCGCGCCGGCTTTTTCGGCGCAACCGGCGCCCCCCAGCCGCCGGACGTGGCGGAGTCAGAGCGGAAGACCGCCAGCGTGTCGGACAGCCTGTGCGCCTCGGTATTGAGGCTTTGACCTGCGGCGTTCAGTTCTTCGACCACGGCGGCGTTGTGCTGGGTCATAGTTTCCAGCCGCTGCACCCCCTCGTTGATCTCCGACAGGCCGTTGGTCTGGCCCCGCACCGCCAGCGCAATTTCAGAGATCAGCGCACCCAGCCCGTCCACCTGTTCCAGCACCTGCCCCAGCGAGGCGCCGGTCTGCTGCACCAGCGAACTGCCCTCGCGCACCTCGTCATTGCTGTCGCGGATCAGCGTCTTGATCTCCTGCGCGGCTTCGGCGGCGGTCTGGGCCAGACTGCGCACCTCCGAGGCGACCACGGCAAAGCCGCGCCCCGCCTCCCCGGCCCGCGCCGCCTCCACCCCGGCGTTCAGCGCCAGGAGATTGGTCTGAAACGCGATGTCGTCGATGGCCGAGATGATCTGGTTGATCTTGACCGAGGCATCCTCGATGCGGCGGATCGCTTCGATGGCCTTGCGCAGCACCAGTTCGCTTTCCGAAGAAAGCCGCCGGCTGGTCTGCGCCAGCCCGTCGGCGCGCTCTGCGGTTTCGGCGATCTCCTGCCCGGTGCGCGCCAGCTGGTCCAGCGCGGCGGCAGAGCTTTCCAGCGTGCCCGCCTGTTCCTCCACCCGGTGGGCAAGGTCATCCGAGCTTGTGCCGATCTCTTCGGAGGCGCCCCGCACCCCGGCAGCCACCGCCGCCACCTCTGCCATCGCCGCTTCGAGGCTGGCGATCCCGGCGTTGAAGTCGTGACGCAGCGCCTCGTATTCCTCGGGGAAAGGCGTGCCGCCCTCCGTTTCGATCCGTGCCGCCAGATCGCGCTGCGCCAGCCGCGCGAGCCCCTCGCGCAGCGCCCCCACGACCCGGTCCTGTTCGGCGCGCCGGGTGGCAACGGCGGCATCCTGCGCGCGTGCCTCGGTGAGCCGCTGGCGGAAAACCTCGACCGCGCGCGCGGTGGCACCCAGCTCGTCACCGCGCTGCAGATGCGGCACCGGCGCCTGCAGATCCCCGGTGGCCATGGTTTCGAGCCGGGCCGAAATGGCGTAAAGCGGGCGCAGACTGCTGCTCAGCAGCAGCAGCAGCAGCGCGGGAATGCCAAGCGCCAGCGCCACCAGCGACAGCACGAGCCCGGTCATCTGTTGCCGAGCCACGCGGACATCCACCAGAGATTTGTCGACCCCGGCATAGAAGATGCCGATCACCGCGCCCGTGGCATCCTCGATCGGCTGGTAGATCGTGTAGAACGGGTTGCCGAGGATCACCGCCTCGCCATGATAGACATCCTTGCGCAGCATCGCCGCATGCACCGGGTTCTGCTTGCCAAGCCATGTGCCGACCGCGCGCGTGCCGTCCGGCTTCACGATATTGGTGACGAGGCGCATAAAATCCCCCTCCGCCGCGTCCCAGCCGAAAACCGTGGCGGTTTCGCCTGAAATGGCCCCCACCCGGTCGATCAGGCTGGCATCGCTCAGGTCCGGCAGCGCGGGCCAGATCACGCGGCTGACCCGGCCTTCGGCATCATGCTCCACCACAAGGTCAGGATAGGTCTCCGCGAAGCGGGAGGTGAGGATCCGCAGCGACGTGTCCTGCCGGAGCTGCGCCGCCGCGACCATGTTCTGCCGGGTCAGGTGGTCGAAGGCCGCCAGAAGCGCGGCGCAAATCAGCACCAGCAGCAGCGACAGTCCCAGCGCCAGCCGGGCCTTCAGGGATTTCAGCGAAAATTTCATCTCGAGGCTCCGTCAGGGACAGGATTGCCCCGCACTGTTCCGCCAAAAAGATGAATCGCCCGTCAATCCCGCCGCGCTTGACGGCATTCTCCACAAAAAAGCCCGGCGCAGCGGGAGCTGCAGCCGGGCCATCTCGCGCCAGAAGCGCGGGATCTCAGAGCATTTCGATGCGGTAGCTTTCGATCACGGTGTTGGCGAGCAGCTTCTCGCACATGTCGCGCACCGTGTCCTCGCCGGTGCCATCGGCCAGATCAAGCTCGATCACCTTGCCCTGCCGCACCGATTCCACGCCGGAAAAGCCCATGCCGCCAAGCGCATGGCGCACCGCTTCGCCCTGCGGGTCGAGCACGCCGTCCTTCAGCATCACATGCACCCGTGCCTTCATGGCTGTCTCTCCGTTCTTCCAAGGGGCGCCGCCCCTCTGTCCTTCCCGCCGGGGCGGGACTCAGTTGATGAGCTTCGGCTTGGCCACATGCGTGGCCTGCTTCGGCATGACCCCCAGACGGCGCGCCACCTCGGTATAGGCGTCGGTCAGCGAGCCAAGATCGCGGCGGAACACGTCCTTGTCGAACTTCTGGCCGGTTTCCATGTCCCAGAGCCGCATGCTGTCGGGCGAAATCTCGTCCGCCACGATCAGGCGCTGGTAATCGCCGTCATAGACGCGGCCGATCTCGATCTTGAAATCCACCAGACGGATGCCGACGCCATACATCAGCCCCGACAGGTAGTCGTTGACGCGCAGCGCAAGGCTCAGCACGTCATCCATGTCCTGCTGGCTGGCCCAGCCGAAAGCGGCGATATGCTCTTCGGTGACCAGCGGATCGCCCAGCTTGTCGTCCTTGTAGCAATATTCCACGATGGGACGCGGCAGCGGCGTGCCTTCCTCGATGCCCAGACGGGTGGACAGCGAGCCTGCGGCAAAGTTGCGCACGATGATTTCCAGCGGGATGATCTCGCAGGCGCGGACCAGCTGTTCGCGCATGTTCAGCCGCTTGATGAAATGCGTGGGCACGCCGATGCTGTTCAGCCCGGTCATGAAGAACTCGGACAGGCGGTTGTTCAGCACGCCCTTGCCTTCGATCACGTCCTTTTTCTGCGCGTTGAAGGCGGTGGCATCGTCCTTGAAATACTGCACGATCGTGCCGGGCTCGGGGCCTTCATAGAGAATCTTGGCTTTGCCTTCGTAAATCTTCTTGCGCCGTGCCATGAGAATCCTTTCGGGACCGCCCCTGCGGCCGCTGCGTGTCGACCGACCTCATAAATCAAGGGCGTGTCTGCCGCAAGCGGACACCGCAGCAGGGTTGCGCTTGCGCCTGCGCTATGGGCAAATGTCGGGCATCAGCACCACCAGCCTATTGGGAGCGAGAGCGATGACGACATTTGAAGATCGGGAAAGCGCGTTCGAAAACAAGTTCATGCATGACGAGGGGTTGCGGTTCCGCGCCGAAGCGCGCTGCAACCGGCTGCTGGGTCTCTGGGCCGCCGAAATCCTTGGCAAGACCGGAACAGAGGCCGATGCCTATGCCGCCTCCGTGGTGAAGGCCGATCTGGAGGAAGCAGGCCACGAAGATGTGCTGCGCAAGGTCAATGCCGATCTGGAAGGGCATGTGGATCCGGCCACGGTGCGCGCCAAGCGGGGCGAATTCCTGCTGGTGGCACAGGCGCAGGTGCTGAGCGAAAGCTGAGGCCCGCCTGACGCCTGAGCCCGGGCGCCGAGGCGCCCGGATCACCCTAGCGCGCGATCACCACATCCGCGCGCAGCCCGCCCAGCGTGTCGCTGCTGCCAAGCCGCAGTACCCCGCCATGGGCGCGGGCGATGTCGGCGGCGATGGCCAGCCCCAGCCCCACCCCGGTGCCGCGGTCCTGATTGCGCGCCGGATCCAGCCGGACGAAGGGGCGGATCGCGTCATCGCGGCTTTCGGGCGGAATGCCCGGCCCGTCATCCTCCACCCGGAAGCGCAGCGACTTGTCGGTAAGCGTCAGCGACACCTCGCAGCGGCTGCCATAGCGCACGGCATTGTTCACCAGATTCTCCAGCGCGCGGCGCAGCGCCGCAGGGCGCAGCACCACCTGCCCCGCGCCTTCGACCCGCACCAGCGTCACAGCACGCCCGGCCCGCCGCGCATCCTCCACCACCGACCGGGCCAGCGCCACGGGATCGGTGGGCTCGGGTTCGCCCATCTGGGCATTGCCGCGCGCAAAATCCAGAAAGGCGTCGATCAGCTGCTGCATGTCCTCCACATCGCGCTCCAGCGGCTCGCGGTCCTCGTCCTCAAGCAGCGACAGCCCCAGCCGCAGCCGGGTCAGCGGCGTGCGCAGATCGTGGCTGACCCCCGACAGCATCATGGTGCGCTGTTCGATCTGCCGTTCGATCCGGTTGCGCATGTCCAGAAAGGCGCTGCCCGCCGCCCGCACCTCCACCGCGCCGCCGGGGGAATAGGGCACATGCCGCCCGCGCCCGAAAGCCTCCGCCGCCTGTGCCAGCCGGGTGATCGGGCGCAGCTGGTTGCGCAGGTAAAGATAGGAGATGAGCGTGATCAGCATCCCGAAGAACACCATGTTCACCAGAAGCTGGTGCGGGTTGGAGGCCGAGGCCCGCGCGCGCGAAAACTCCACCTCGCGCAGGCTGCCCCCGGGCCCGCGCACCAGCACCGACACATCGGTGTCATTGGGCAGCGCCACATGTTCCACCCCGTCCACAAAGCGGCGCAGCGTGCGGGTGACCACGATGCCGGAAAAATCGAACCAGCGGCGCAGGTCAGCCTCGGGCACCACGGCCTGCGGCACCTCGCGCAGGCTCAGCCCCAGCGGCCCCGCCGCATCGGGATTGCTCAGCGCATAGCTGATGTCGCGCGCCACGCCCCGGGTCATCTGGTCCGACACGCCCTCGAAATGCCGCTGGATGAACACCACCGACACCACAAGCTGCAGCGTCAGCACCGGCAGCACGAGGATCAGCGCCGCCCGCGCATAGATGCCCCGGGGCATATAGCGTTTGAGCCATTGAAAGAACATGCGCTAACCCTAGCCTGACCCGATCCGCGCCGCCATGCCGAAACGCGCCCCAGCCGAGAGAGCCCCAGCCGAGAGATGACCGATCCCCAGCCCGAGTTCCGCCCCCGTCCCGGCCAGCCCGACCCGCTTGCGCCGGGGCTGCGCCGCCTCTTGGCACCCAACCCCTCGCCCATGACCTTTCGCGGCACCAACACCTATCTGCTGGGCCGCCGCGCGGTCGCGGTGATCGATCCCGGCCCGCTGTCGGAGCCGCATCTGGAGGCGATCCTTGCCGCGCTGGAGCCGGGGGCACGGATCAGCCATATCTTCGTGACCCATGCCCATCTGGACCATTCGCCGCTGGCCCGCCCGCTGGCCGAGGCGACCGGCGCGCCGGTGCTGGCCTTTGGCGGGCCGCAGACGGGCCGCAGCCCCGCGATGGAGGCGCTGGCCGCGTCCGGACTTGCGGGGGGCGGCGAAGGGGTCGATGCGGGATTCGCCCCCGACGAGACGCTGCCCGATGGCGCGGTGACCACGGGGCCGGACTGGCAGATCACGGCGCATCACACGCCCGGCCATTTCGGCAACCATCTGAGCCTTGAATGGCAGGGGCAGCTGTTCTCCGGCGATCTGGTCATGGGCTGGGCCAGTTCGCTGGTCTCGCCCCCCGATGGCGACGTGTCGGCCTTCATGGACTCGCTCGATAGGCTGGGGCGGCGGCGCTGGTCCCGCTTCCTGCCCGGCCATGGCGCCCCGGTGGAGGATCCCGCCGCCCGCATGGCCGAGCTTGCCAGCCACCGCCGCGCCCGCGAACAGGCGATCCTTGCCGCGCTGACCGAGGGCGCCGCCACCGCAGCAGGGCTTGCCGCACGGATCTACACCGACACGCCGCCCGCCCTTCTGCCCGCCGCCACCCGCAACGTGTTGGCCCATCTGGTCGATCTCAGCCAGCGCGGCGTGATCCAACCCCTTGGCCCGCTTGCGGAAACCGCCCGGTTCCAGCGGCTTTGACCGCGCGGCGCAGGAATTTCAAAAACCCCGTCAGAAAATCGAAAAAGCCTCTGGACACCCCCGAACCCGATTGCTAGATACCCCGCACAAGTTCCGGCGTAGCTCAGCGGTAGAGCAGTTGACTGTTAATCAATTGGTCGTAGGTTCGATCCCTACCGCCGGAGCCAATTCAACTGTCAAATCTTTGAAGTTGAATGATAAAATATGAGGGTGGGTGTGTCACCCACCCAAAGTATATCTAAGAAAATTTGTCTGCGGTGGCAGTGACATGGCGTAGGATACCAGCCAACCACCGATCTGCTTGAAGATCCGGCGGCGACTGTCGAGTGGTTTTCGATTGGTATGTCGCTTCCTCCAGGCTCTTCGGCGCCGCGTGCGTCGTTGTAACGGCGCCACTGAGAAGCGCCAGTTCGATCCATCCCCAAATCGCCATCGCCGACAGGCAGCCGGCAAACAACATGTCCACTGCGGCGATGAAAAAGCCCCTGGCAACGTAAACCGCATGCTTCTCCGCGAGACTACATGCTGACTTATCCGCCTGTCGGCGTTCGCCTAAGACCTAAACATCGTGGTAAATATTCTGTTATCCAAGCCTGACATAGGTCACATAAAACCCTTTCAGCATCCGATGCTCTTGAAGGCGATCGCTAAGGCTAAACCCGTCTCGACGAAGGGGTGCCTGGAAAATGTCGAGCCCACGATCCAGAACAATTTTCCAACCTGCATCGGTGACGATGTCGCGGGCATGAGCCGTTCCGGAGGTATCGAAAGCCCAGGTAAAATCTACGCCGGACCCCACGCAGGCCTCGGTGATGCTCTCGAGCAGTTCCCGTTGCTTGTGAATGTTGCCGTCATCAGGACCGGTGACGAGATGGATGGCAACCTGATCTTCCGGCGCTTTCCGCCGGATGACCATTTCCACGAACTCCATCATGTTCTTGATCTGGTAGAAATATCGGATGTAGGGATCGGTCACAACGATGCGCTGTGCACCATCGATGTATGATCCGAAAAGACTGTCGTAGCTGATCCCTTTGCGGTTTTCAGCGAAGACGTGATGGCCTTCTTCGAGTTTCGGTTTTTCCTGAGCTATTTGTCGAGGATGCTCTGGATCGCTCAGATTTTCTTCGGCTAGGCGTTCGCGACCTGTTTCCAGAAGAAGTCCGTCAGCCTCGCGCGCTCCATCATCCGTCACGCGGTGACTGCTGTCTCCGCTTCTCGGGCGTTCGTATAAATTTGCCACATGCATGCGCCGTCTTTACTCGTTATGTCAGCGCGCGAGCCTGGGCAACAATCGCCATGACACGGTCGATGTGTATCGGGTTTCGAAAGTTAACAAGAACCCCGCCTCTATGGCTCGCATACATGACAAAGCTCCAATCAGATGCGTCCTCGGCCAATCCATCATTCGCTTCCATCTCGTTGAAATCGAGGTCGACGACCAGAACAAGGCCGCGCTTGCGCGGAATTACCTCCAAGAAGAATTCCGGATCATGATAACTGACCGACTTGTGCTCAGCTGCCTCAATCACGTTAGGGAACGAAGCCTTCAACTGGGCACGCAGGGTTTCAAAGAGCACTGCCGCATCTGGGCTCATTGGCACCTGGGAGATGCTGCGCCGCTGCGCTTTGACCTTCAGCTCCTCGAGTTCCATCGCTCTGATTACAGTATCGTCGGCTTCCAGACGTGGCCATATGTTCAAGGCCCGATCCGCCAAGCGCTCGCCGCGGGCTTTCATTTCGGTCGGGGACCATTTCTGCTCGTCGCGGATATCCTGGTTGAGCCGGACAGAACTCTGCTGGAACCCGCCCTTGATCGTCTTCTTCTCGTCGAATGGACGATCACTGTAGCTGGGATTGTATCCCGTCAACGTAAGATTGCCCAAGCGATGCAGCCAAGTGTTCTGAACCTGTTGCCACTCCGGTCCGAGCATATCGCGCCAAGCCTCGACCAGCTTTTCGTTTTGCGGCATCACATGTTCGATGCTGTATTTACTGGTATCACTGAGTTCCTTGCTGCCGCGGTTCTCGAGCGCTTCCAGCAGGTGGAAACATACCCGCTTGTGGTAGATGTCACCCTCCTCGAGCGCAGTCCTGAATGCCTCGTCCTGCGGGAATGCATAGGAGGCAGGCATCCGCGCCATCGCCGCCTTGAGCGAGGCAAGCGGATGCGTTTGGTCGATCTTTTGGGCCAGCTTTGCGAACTCCACCCCATAGCCACGCGTCTGAGCACCGATTACGGCACGTCGCAACAGATAGCTCTCCAACAGAGCGACAGCCTCAAGAAGTTCCGTATCGCCGAGCGTGCCCGAAGTTTCCTGCGCCTCAAGCAGCCGCATTACGAGAATGGCCGGAACATCGGCGAGACGCCGCAAGCTTGCAAAAACCCGGCCGCGAGCATCTTGGCCACCCCCGACGGCAAAGGCGGCATACTGCCGCCCGCGACGCAACAGGTCCGTAAGAAGTCCCTCAAGCGCCGCGATGTCCTCGCCGATACCCGCGAACTCGCGCCGAAATGCATCGTAGACTCGGTCGGACCTTTCAAGCTTCGTGGAGTGGGATCGAAGGGCGAGATAGTCGCGGATAAAATTGTCGAATACCCGCTCGCTGCCACGGAACAGCTCTTCGATTTGCCTCCAGTAAGTTTCATAGAGGCGCGTCTGATCCTTCTCGGGAAGTCGCATCAGGATGAAGTTCCGGATCAAGTCTGACGGGCTCAGATCTACCCCCGTAGAGTTGAGGCTCTCGAAGATCAGCTGCGGGTCGTCGATGCCGCGGTCGAGCGTGACGTCCACGAGCAAGAGACGATTGAGGCCACGGTATACCGCCTCAGGGTCGGCATCTTCGAGCAATTCGCGGAAGAGGTCATAGTTGTCGCGTATTCGGGCCGATGGGTTTGCGGGTTCTGACTGTCCGTTGACAAGGGCTTGCAGGGTGGCGTCGTCATGGCGGCGCAGCTTCAGCTTGACCTCCCGTTCGCCCTCTTCCTGGAGGTTGCGCAGAAAATATGCGTCAATCCGCTTCACTGTCGGGCCATCGTCGCTGCCCTGCCATCCCGTTTCTCGGATGTGATCGCGCAATGCCGTCAGCAGGAGCGTGAGGGTCGTGACGCGCTGCTGTCCGTCTATCAGCAGCCAGCGGGTGAAGCCGGCAGAGCTGTCGCCAGTTTGGATGTAGACCACGGACCCGATGAAATGACCGCGGTTATACATACCCCCCGAAATTCGGACACTGACATAAGCTACGATTTGCAGTCTGCTGATCTTCGACGAGAAGGAGATCAGAGATGTCGAAACGCAAGCAGCACGCGCCTGAGTTCAAGGCGAAGGTCGCGCTGGAAGCCCTGAAAGGCGAGGAGACGGCAGCCGAACTGGCAAGCCGGTTCGGGGTGCATCCGACGATGATCCATCAATGGAAGCGAGCCCTGCTCGAAGGCGCCTCCGGTGTGTTCGAACGCGGGGGCCGCAAGAAGCCGGAGATTGACGAGGAGCAGGTGAAGGAGCTCCACGCCAAGATCGGGGAGCTGGCTGTGGCCAACTCTTTTTTGGAACGAAAGCTGAAGCCCTGGGGCGGGAAGTGAGGCGCGGCATGATCGAGCCTGACCACCCGGATCTGTCGATCGGCCAGCAGTGCAAGTTGCTGTCGATCGCGCGTTCGTCTTTCTACTACACGCCCAAGGGCGAGACCGAACAGAACCTCGGCCTGATGCGGCGGATCGACGAGCAGTTCTTGGAGACGCCGTTCTTCGGCGTCCGGCAAATGACTTGGCACCTGCGCAACGACGGCCACCTGGTGAACGAGAAGCGCATCCGGCGACTGATGCGCCTGATGGGGCTCATGCCGATTTACCAGAAGCCCAACACGAGCAGGCCGACGAAGGGCCACAAGACCTATCCCTACCTGCTCAGAGATCTGCGGGTGGAACGCCCGAACCAGGTCTGGTGCTCGGATATCACCTACCTGCCCATGCGGCGCGGGTTCCTATACCTCGTGGCGATCATGGACTGGCACACCCGCAAGGTCCTGTCCTGGCGGATCTCGAACACGCTGGAGGCCGACTTCTGTGTCGAGGCGCTGAACGAGGCCATCCACAAGTTCGGCCCGCCAGAGATAATGAATACGGATCAGGGATCCCAGTTCACGTCCTTTGCCTGGACGGATCGGCTCCGCCGGTCCAGCGTGCGCATATCGATGGATGGGAAGGGCCGTTTCCTCGACAACATCTTCATCGAGAGGCTGTGGCGCACTCTCAAATACGAGTGCGTCTACCTGCATGCCTGGGAGACCGGTTCGGAGACAAAGGCGGCCATCCGGAAGTGGATGACCTTCTACAACCATCAGCGCCCGCATTCAGCCCTGGG
>NZ_FNEJ01000088.1 GCF_900100085.1 Salipiger marinus | reverse complement strand
CCCGACAAATCCCGTCAGGGGGAGGGTTCCACATGGGTCAGTTCTCAGTGACATTTCCTATCGCCGCTGGGTCAGTTCTCAGTGACATCCAACACCAAAGCTCATCGAGAAGGCGCGCGGCGGCTTTCAAGCTGTCGCGACGCTTCCGGCCACGGACCCGGAGCAGATTGGCCAACCAATCCCGGCTCAGATCAGTCGGTTCCAGCCTGTCGGCCACGGCCTCCGCCCGAAGGGAACTGGTGAGGGGGATGAGGGTCTGCTCGCTCCAACCGTGCTGCTGTGCGAGCTTCCGTGCAAGTTCGCACAGGCCTGCCCAGTCTTCGCTCATGTGGACGATCGGCGTGCCCTCCAGCCGCCGCGCGATGGTTCTCAGACGGCTCTTCTGCTGTGCTCTGGATTCCTTCTCTTTTGTGGTTCTTGGAGGTGTGCGGTCCCAGCGTTCGAAAAGCAAATCAACGAAGGCCAGCGTCATCGGGATACCCGCAAGATCGCTGGTCATCATGCCTGGAATGTCTAGTTGCCTCAGCTTCTTCACAGCAGCGCGGTAAACCGCGGTTCCCTTTCCGAATGCCAGGGGAGGAGTGTCGGCTTGAATGAGGTCCAAGGCTTCTTGCGCTGAGTATTGGGACTGGTCGAGCATATGTTATTCTCTTCTTTTTCAGTGCTCACCCTGGAACGCAAATAACAGGTTTTGCACGCATATTCGGTCAAATGGATGTAATTAACAGGAACAGGTTCTCGTGGTGAACCATCAACCTCTATATATTGTTTATGTTATTTCACGGATGCAGGGGGCTGGAACGCATATGCCGATCTTGGTGGAGTGAAAGGGCATTTTCCTGCAGAGTCATCACACGATCTTCCCCCTGAGAGAGGCCTTGCGTAGTGGCTCCAGAGCGCCAGGGCGAAACCGGTAGACCCCCCGACGGCCGAAGATCAGATAGACATCCGGTCCGATCTGACCTGAGGCCACGAGCTTGCGGATCGAGGAGGCATCGCGATACCCGAGCAAGGCAGCAGCAGCTGACGTATCCAGGAGATGCTCGAAGAGGTCAGGGCGCTCCTCGGCGGTGACCGTTTTCGCAAACTCGGGCTCAAGGCCCTCGGCGCGGAAAATGGACGCCCAGCTGTAGATCAGGCCGGCACGGCGGCCCTCGTAGGGCAAGCCGAACTCGTGAAGCCGTTCCTTCGCAAGGACTGGAGAGATGCACCACCGGTGGTCTTCCAACTCCCGCAGCGTGAGCCCTGGTACGGAATGCTGCTTGGAAGACGTGGTCGCCAGGTGCGGCGGCTCAGGCTGCTCTGCCAGAGGCAGTCCTGCCGCCTCTGACAAGGCGAGGCTGATGGCTGCCCTGTTGCGCCGCTTCAAGGCTTTGGGGCGGGACGAGGAGGTCGCATTTTCGCATTCCCGGGTGGCGAGCTGCGAGCATGAGGCGTTCCGTTTGGAGGAGTTGAAAAAGTCCATGGTACGCTGTTCGTGTTCGGAGTTGACGAACACGACTTGCGACAGATGGGGAGACCCTGACGAAGCGATTGCACCTGATGGGGAACATCGTGATCATCTACTGCGCATGTCGTGAGGCCACTCAAAACTGCGGCCTAGAGCTCGAATCCTAGGTTTCCTGTGAGGAACCGATCCGCTTGAAAACTTCGACATGCGGGTGACCTTTAAGGCGTCCCGCTCTTTCATCACGTCGGGGGCCCGAGGTGCAGCTAAGCACCGTGTCTTCAACAGATTAACTTTTCGCAGTTCTGCT
>NZ_FNEJ01000062.1 GCF_900100085.1 Salipiger marinus | reverse complement strand
TGTCGCATTTTCTTCACCATTTCAGCACATGATTATTACGTGATTTCTGGAAGATACCACGATATCGCACACCATTTTTCAGCTAAGGGCTTCAATTTTGGTTCTGTATTTCAGCAAGTGGCCACCCTGTTGGCGCACGGCCCAGCCGGTCTCGAAAGTTTCATATCGATGACGTCTGGCGGAGGGCATGCCTCGGATGAAGCGTGGTCCAAGGCAACGCGGATCGCGCGTGAGTTGGACTGGATTCTTGATGGAGCGGCGCCGGTGCGTGAGGCCGTTGTGCGCGCGGCATCCGAGCTGCGGCTCTCGACACGCCAAGTCTACAACTATCTGGCGCGGTATCGAGAACAGCGCAGGGTATCCTCCCTGCTGCCGCGAACGAGTGGAAAAAGGAAACCAAGGATCAGCCCCGCGGTCGAGAGCATCATCGCGATGACCCTGCGGGAGATGTGGTTGCGTCTTGAGCAGCCGGACCTTGCACCGATCGTCGAAGAGATCCGCGCCCGCTGCGCAGAGGAAGGGCATGCTCCGCCCGCCTATGTCACTGTCGCCCGGCGTATCCCCATTCTGTTCGCCCCGGAAGAAATTGCCCGCCGCCGCCTGTCAGATAGTAAACACCTGCACCGGCTGAAGCCGCGACCGGGCTATATCCGGGCTAACCACGCGCTCGACGTTGTCCAGATCGATCACACGCCGGCAGACATCCAGTTTGTCGAGGTGATTGATGACTACGGCGTCTTCGTTGGTCGCCCCTATCTGACCATCGCTGCAGATGTGGCCACGAGCGCGATCATCGGCTTCTGCCTGACCCTCGAGCGGCCGTCACGACTGTCTGTGGCGCTTTGTCTTGCGCACGCGATGTGCTGCAAGATTGACTGGCTGGCAGAACGCGGCATCGATCATGCGTGGTCGATGCATGGTCGCCCGAAGCAGATCGTCGTCGATTCCGCCAAGGAATTCCAGAGCAGCACCTTCAGCAGAGGATGCGCGGACTATGGCATTGCCATACGCATGCGCAACAAGGGCACCGTGCATCGGGGCGGGGTCGTCGAACGCCTGCTGGGGAAAGTGAACACGGCGCTACGCGCCTTGCCCGGCAAGACGGGGCGTTCCATCGCGGATCGGGGCGACTATGCCTCGGAAGCGCGGGCACGGCTCAGCTTCGCGGATCTTGAACGCTGCATCGCGCTCGCGATCATCGACCACAACCTGAGCCAGAATGCGCGCAAGCTGACCGTTCCGGCGAAAGAGTGGGAAGATCGGTTCCAGCCGAAGGACCGACCGATCGATGCACCTGTCGATGTGCTGCTCAATTTCCTGCCGCGCAAGACGCGGAAGATTTCACCTCAGGGCATCAGTCTCTTCGCCATCGACTATTTCGAGCCCTGGCTTGGCCCGCTGGTTGCGCGTCGTGACCGGCTGGAGCCGCTCGATCTGTGCTATGATCCTCGCGACATCAGCCATGTCTACGTCAAGGATCCGGATACGCAGGCCTGGCGGCCGGTCAGGCGACGGGACGGACTGGCCGAGCCGATCACGCTTTGGCAGCACCAGGCGGATCGACAACAGCGGCGTGAAATCCAGCGGCGCCCTGTACAGGAGGCATCAGCTATCCGACGCGAAATCGCCGCAACTGTTGCCGCCGCCAAAACCCCGAAAAGCCGGTTGAAGGAGATGACCCGCGCCCGGCATGCCACCGAGGCAAAGAAGCCTTATGCCGACTTCGCTGCGCCTTCCGCCTCGGCCCAGACAAAGCTCGACCCGGATCGCCCGCGGCGGGTCTTTCCTGTCGAGGATTGGTAAGGTGCCGGATCACCTAATGCCCGCCATAGTCCCGCTCTTGCAGGCCGATGACGCAGTGCGGATCGCCCATGTTCGCGCGCCGCGCTGGATCAGCCATCCGGCCGCCGGCGCGGCGCATGACGCAATGCGACTGCTGCTTGAGCGACCGCCATCCCTGCGCCCACGCGGTTTGCTGCTTGCCGGTCCCTACCACAATGGCAAAACCATGATCGCCGAACGCTTCGCCGTCGAACATCTGCGTGCCGCCGACCAGCAAAAGGTGTGGGTGATCCAGACCCGGGAAGGTGCAGGGCTGTCGCATTTCTATGCCAGCATCCTGTCCGGATTGCGCGCGCCACAAGCCGCTGGCTGGCGCAGCCTGTCCCGCGCCGGCGATCAGGTGGATCATCTTCTGGAGCGCCTGAAGCCGCGCCTTTTGATATTCGACGAGTTCCACAGCGCATTGCGCGGGCGGCGCCAGGATGTGAAGGCCATCTTCTCGTTCTTGCGGAGGATCGCACGGGTGCATGACATCTCACCCGTCCTTGTCGGTGAAATCGCGATCTACGATGCGGTGCATGACACCGACGAAATGGGCTCACGTTTCGATACGATCCCCATTCCACGATGGGCGTATGACGAGGAGTTCGCGACGCTTCTCGACAGCCTGGAAGCCAGTCTGCCGCTCGCCGAAGCCTCCGATCTGTCGCGCGAACCCTTGGCGAAGATCATCCATGATCTGTCAGAGGGGCTGATCGGCGAGGTTGTCGAGATCGTCACCCGGGCCGCAGTTGCGGCAATCTCGCGCGGTGAGGACCGGATCACGGGCGCAGCCCTGTCGGACCTCGGCTATGTGCCTCTCTCGCGGCGCCGCCATTCCACTTTGCGTCAAGAAATGACATGAGGTTTGGGCCGACCGAGATCTCCATCATGCCTGCAGAGCGGTATGCAAGCGCGGCGGGAAGCCGTTGGCCGATGGGCATTATGCCCGCACCTGGTGAACTTCTGTCGAGTTGGCTGCACCGCCTCGCTTACGCCAACGGCGTACCTCCCCACTATTTCGGTGCGCTTCTCGGAGCGCCGGGTGAGAACTGGTCGGCACGGCTTGATCGGGCGTTGCCCGATCGCATCCTGCGACTTTTGGGGGAGCATACCCACATACCCTTGGAAGACATCGCGGCTCTGACCGTTGCTCCCGATCCTTTGCCCGGGCTGCGTTTGCCCCTGCGGCCAGGGTCTCAGCAGACCTGCGCACCCGGGAGGCAGGTTACCTGGCTGCAATTCTGTCCGGCTTGTCTGGCAGAAGACGAAACGCCATATTTTCGCCGAGGCTGGAGCTTGGCCACACGAGTCTCTTGCGCTCGCCACGGCTGCCGACTTCGGGACAGGTGCCCATCCTGCGGGCGCGGACTGGCTCCGTTCAGCCAGAAGCATCTTGTGCCGCATCAGATCTGCGCCTTGTGCGGCGCGGCGCTCTGCAAACGCACCCGTCCTGCCGCCGATGGGGTTCAGCGCCTTGAGCGCCTGATCGACGATCTGCTTCGTTTGCATGCAGCAGGGCATCGGATGGCAGCGGGGCGATCACTTTCGGACCTGCTTGGATCAGCCTGCTTTCAATTTGGTAAACAGCGCATGTCCATCCCGCGCCTCCCTCATCGAGATCGCTATCATCTGTTTCGGCAATTGACGGAAGAGAGGTCGACGCCTTTCGGAACGCGAAGAAGTCCCGCGATCTCTTATTGGAAACGCGTCGCTCAAGCTGCGCCAGCTTGGAGCGGACTGGTCACATCATTCAGCGATGCCGTCCTGCCTCGGCCCAAAGCTGGGCCTTGCCCCACCACCGCTGGCCCGGATTTGGCAGATCTCGTTCAAGCGGCCGCGTGGCTTCATCAGAAGCGGCAAGCGCTGTGAGAATTCCCGGTGCATTTCAGGCGCGCGCGGCCAGCCCGGCGTCATTCAGCTGTTCAGGATCTGGCAGGTCGCGCAAGCTCTCCAACCCGAAGGCCGCGAGGAACGCGTCTGTGGTCACAAAGGTGTAGGGGGCACCACGACGCGGCGCGCGCGGCCCAGTTCTAATCAGACCCTGCGCATGCAGCCGCCCGATCAGGTCCCGGCTGATCTCTTTGCCGAAGATATCCTTCAGCCCGTCGCGGGTGATCGGCTGGTGGTAGGCGATGGCCGCCAAAATCGCGACGTCGAACTCGTTCAGGTCCAGCAACTGGTCCCCGACATCCGCTGCGGCGCGGATCGCAGGCGCGTAAGCGGTCCGCGTCCGGAACATCCACCCCCCTGCGACCATGGCAATCTCGAACGCCCGCCCTTCCAGATCGGCGGCCAGATCCTCGACCAGCAGATCAACCGAGGCCGCCTGCCCCACTATGCGCGCCAGATCCTCGCGCGGTACAGGCGAGGTAGAGGCAAACAGCACCGCCTCGATCCGCCGCATCCATTCGCGCCAGCGCAACTCCGGCGGTAGGTTAGCCAATTCGCGGTCAAGCTGGGGTTCGGAGCGGTCCTTAACCATTCCTACACTCCGTAGAGCCGGAAGGTGTCGCGGCCGGTCAGTTCGCGCACCGCGCCGAGATCGACCAGCCGGTCGCAGAGCCGGCGCGCGGCGCGGTCCCGCAAAGGCAAGGCACCGGGTGCCACCGCGTCCTGTGTCAGGAAGATCTCAACCGCCTCCCCAGCCCCCTTGGCCCGAAGCTTTGGTGCAACCTCTTTCAAAAGCGCAGCCCGACGCGCGAGGTCGACAGCCAGACGCGTGGCCTCGACCGCGGATGCGGTCACA
>NZ_FNEJ01000035.1 GCF_900100085.1 Salipiger marinus | reverse complement strand
TCCGCGCATAAGACACGTCGTTTGCGACGTCGCTACGCACGTGTCTTAGGTCATCACGCCGCCTCGAGGCAGGCGGTGCCAATCGGGCCGTTACGGTCTATATCGACAAGCGCGAGTTGAAATGCGCCTGCGTCGGGGGGGACAGCAACGTGCCACTAGGGTTCGTCTCGCTCACCGAGAACTTGATGATGATGATCATGGGTATCTGGATGCCGATCCGGGTCTACCTGATCGGCTGACGGCCCCGCGACCTCTATAGGGGCGCGGCGTGTACGACCTTTTTGAGTGGGGGAGATGATCCCCACTTATCAGCCATCACGCCAAGAGCTGGTTCGAGGTTCGTCAGCCGATCGTCGCGAGAAAGGGAAACGTCCCCAGCAGCCAATAGGCAAACCGTGACAGTTGCCCGGTCATGATGGCAACTCCCATGATGATCATGGCAACACCCGCGCCCTTGTAGAGCCAGCGACCGGCCTTGCCGATCTGCCTTACCCGCGCGGCGATGGCGTCGGTGAACAGCGCAGCCAGCAGGAAAGGCACCCCCAGACCAGCGGAATAGATCGACAGCAGCCAGATGCCGTCCGACATGCCGCCGGAGGTCGAACTGAGTGTCAGGATCGCGCCGAGGATCGGTCCGATGCAAGGTGTCCAGCCAAAGGCGAAGGCCAGTCCCAGCACGTAGGCCCCAAACGGGCGACCGCCGGGAATGTCGAGATTGAAACGGGTATCGCGCGAGAACGCATTGAGACGAAAGACACCCAGCATGACCAGTCCGAACAGAATGATGATCGCGCCGCCGAGATAGTTCAGCTCGGTGCGCCATGTCAGCAGCAGGGATCCGAGCGCGCTGGCCCCGGCCCCGAGGGCGACGAAGACCGTCGAAAAGCCCAAGACAAAGCAGGCACTCAACCCGAGCGCCCCGGCGCGCGCCCGCAAGCCGACCGACCGCGTCATGCGCAAATCCGGCTGCCCTGCGATGTACGAGACATAGCCCGGCACAAGCGGCAGGACGCAAGGCGACAGGAACGAAATGGCCCCCGCCAGAAAGGCCGCGAAGATGCCGATGCCGGAGATGTCCATCACGCGTCACGCTCGGTGCTGAAGGGCCACACGGCCCACCAGAACGCGACCAGCGGGACCACGATCCATTGCAACACAGGTGACAGGCCCGCATCGAGGACCGGAATGATTGGCATCAGGTCCGAATAGGCCCAGGCGGCGCGGATCACGATGTTGAGCCATTCGCTGAACAGCGTGTATCCGAGCCCGAACACCACCGTCAGGACGGTCACAGACCGCCGCGTCGAGGCGACCAGGGGCCAGCCCCAGCCCGACAGCATGAGGGCAAGCATCAGCGCGCTCATGGCGATCAGGATATCACCACCCGTGCAATGGACGGCTGCGAAGACAATCTCACCCCAGGTGCCCTCGTTCCATATCGTGTAGAGCGGCATATGCGCGAACTCCCAGATCAAGTTGGCCGGGATGATCACCGCAAAATACCGACGCAGAGCTGTCAGGGAAATTCCGTCTGTCGAGGACAGCCTGACGCCAGTCGCGACGACACTCATTGAAACACACCTGTCAGCCGGTCCCACCAGCTGGGCTCCCGGCGTCGATGCTGGACGTTGTTGGTCAACTCGCTGACATAGAGGATCAGGTTCACGTTCTTGAAGTCCATGCCATGGAATTTTGCAGCGAACCGCCCGCCGATGTCCACGACATGGGTGACCGCTCCGTGCATCATCATGTCGCTGTCGGCGGTCATCGTGAACTCCAGCCCATAGTCCCGCGCCAGAACGCGCGTTGCATTTTCAGTCTGATCGGGACGTTTGGTTAGAATAACCCAATTGCTTGGATCGAGCCCATGCCGGTCCGAGTAATCGCGCAACACGTCTGGCGTGTCGTTCACAGGATCGGTCGTGATCGAGATGAACTGCACAAGCTCCTTCATCGGCCCGTCGTTGATCGAAGCCTGGACCGCCGCGATCTTTTCCGCATGGAGCGGGCAGATATCCGGGCAGTTGGCATAGATGAAATGAAGGATGACCACCTTGTCGCTGAAATCCGACAGGCGCACGGGATTCCCCTCGGAATCCTGCAGCTCGAAACCCGGAGCCTGCGCTGCATCGATGGCTTGGAAGTAGGGCTCCATCTCGAACATGCGCGCATCCAGGTTTTCCCCCGGATGATTGGCGAAGGCCGGAGACGAAATCGTGGCCGCGAGTATCGCTAAAGCGGCGCGCCGTGTCAGTGCTGTCAATTCTTGTATCCTTACAATAAATGCCTGCCGATCCGTTGACCGACAGGCATTTGGGCAAATCTAGCCGTCAGACTTTTCCGACGGCATCATGCCGCCGTCCATATTCTCGGTCATGGACGCCATCATCTCGGTGCAGGCTTCCATCATGGGTTTCATTTCGGCCATCATCTTCATCATGCCCATCATGTCGCCGTCCATCATGCCGCCTTGCATGGCCCCCTCATTCTGCATCATTTCGCCCGTTTCCGGCGTGGTCTGTTCCTGGGCGCTGACGGCAAATGCACTTGCGGTAAGGGCCGTCGCAACGACGAAAGTTGTAAGTGTTTCTCTCATGGTTTTCTCCTTGGGTTGATCGTGTGGTTATCGAAAGAACTCAGTCGGGAGACGCCCCGTCCGGCGAGTTGGAGCATCCCTTTCCAGACCCGCCCTTCATGCACAGACCCAGGCCGCACATCGCGGCACAGGGGGCCAGCGAGACCAGAACAGGCGCGAGCCCGATCGCGGTGAGCCATCCCCAGTTCAGGGCCATGCCGCCCCCCATCACGGTTGCCGCACCGACGAACAGCAATCGTCTGCGCGTCAACCACCGGGGCCAATTTCCTGCGCTTTCGATGTTGGCGGCACCCGCAATGTTGGAAGGTGATATTTCGGTCATCCGGAAAGTCCTTTCGATGATTAAAAGCTAGTCATTCCAGTTACTGGAAGGTCAAGGGTGAGCAGTGGACTTTTGCTGGGATTCATTCAATAAAGCTTCGCAAAAAGGACACCATCTCGGGATCATCCCATTCGGCCGGGCCGACCAGTCGCCCGAGCTCCCGCCCCTGCGCGTCGATCAGGATCGTCGTCGGCAGGCCAACGGTGCGCAGCGCGGTCATCGAAAGCATGGTCTGGTCGACATACATATTGAGATTGGTGACACCGATCTCGTCGTAGAAACGCCGAACGATCTGTGATCCGGCCCGGTCGATGGAAAGGGCAACCACTTCGAAGTCGTCGCCGCCAAGTTCCGCCTGAAGCGCATCGAGCGTCGGCATCTCTTCGCGGCAGGGGACGCACCAGGTTGCCCAGACATTCACGAGGATCACTTTGCCGCGAAAATCTTCCATGTCTCCGCGGCTGCCGTCATCTTTCTCGTAGCGCACATTGGCGACAGGCTGCGGGGTGTCGTGAAGTGCAAACCCTTGCGGTGTCGCGAAAGCCGCGCCGACGGACAGTGCCCAGGCGATCAGCGCCGGTTTCAGATTTTTCATGGCGTTTTCTCCTTGGCGGATTGGGTTTTGTGGTCACGGACGATCGGCAGCAGCGTTTCCTGCAGGATTGCTCGTGTGATCGGACCAACATGGCGGTAGGCGATGGTGCCGTCGGGCGCGATGACGTAGGTTTCGGGCACGCCATAGACGCCCCATTCGATACCGGCGCGTCCGTTGATGTCGGCCCCGATGCGCGCGTAGGGATCACCCAACTCGTCGAGCCAGGCGCGCGCCTGATCGGGCGGGTCCTTGTAGTTGATTCCGTAGAGCGGCACCTCACCGGTTGCACTCAACTCCATGAACAACGGGTGTTCGGCACGGCAGGGCACACACCACGAGGCGAAGACGTTCACCAGTGACACGTGTCCGATCAGGTCCTGCGTCGAAAGACCTTCTTCTCGGCCGAGCACCGGGGGCAGCGCGAAGTCGGGCACGGGTTTGCCGAGAAGTGCCGACGGCAAGTCGTCGCCACCCCTGAAAAGCCCCCAACCGAACAGGACCATGAGGGCAAAAGCTATCAGCGGAACCAGCACGAACCCGGAGATACTGCGTCGCGACACAGGGTCGGCATTTCCCTCGACCTCTTCCGTCATGGCTGGGCCTGCTCATCGGCAAGGGATCGGCTTTCCTGCGACGCGCGGATCCGGTTGGGCCATGTGCTCTTGATGTAGTCAATGATCGCCGTGATCTCATCGTCTGTCAGCACATCCTCATATCCGGGCATGTCGCTTTCGTACCCGTTCCCGACAATCGCCGCCGGTCCGCGTTTCACGATGTCGAGCAATACGCGGTCGGGGTGATGCCAGGTATGGCCGGAGGCGTCGTGCGGCGGGGCAGGCAACCTGCCGTTCGGCAATCGTGTGCGCCAATCTGATTGCCCCTCCAGGTTTGCCCCATGGCAACTGGCACAATTCTCTTGATAAAGGCGCTCGCCCATGAGCACGTCGCTCTGCGCCGCTACGGGCAAAACCGTCGTGGCGAGCAGGACAGCCGAGAGCCTAATCGTGTTTTTCACTAAGTTTCCGCCTTCTTGTTACGAGCCACCTACAGAGGACGATTAGTGCCGCGAGCGACGACAGGACAAGCAGGACGCAAAGCGCCCAGACCAACCCCATCGACAACAGGCTATCGCCGCTGCTGGCACCCTCAATCCGCATTCTGGCACATTTCTATTTTCCGCTGTCCGAGCGGATGTATTTGACCAAGGCGATCGCCGCGAGCACCAGCACACCCACGATCAGCAACCAGACGAGGCCCATCGCAATCATCATGCCGCCGCCCATCATTCCACCGTCCATCATCATGCATTCCATCCTTTGTTTTCCCTTGAAACCGGTCTGGCACGGGTTCGCACCAGACCGCGCGATTGATCATTCGACCGCATATACGGTCGGGCTCACACCTTCCTCGATGGTGTAAATCTTGAAGGGCTCCTGTTTCGCGCCGCCCATACCCGGCGACCCCAATGGCATGCCGGGAAGAGACACACCGGCAATTTCCGGGCGCTCTTCCAGCAGCCTGTTGACGACATCAATCGGCACGTGGCCGCTGATGACGTAATCGTCCAAAAAGGCTGTATGGCAGCCTTGGAAGTCATCCGGGATGCCCGCTTCGCGGCTGATCTGCGCCAGATCGTGGGTCGGCTTCACCTCCACCGTGAAACCGTTCTCGCGCAGATAGTCCGCGTAACTCTCGCAACATCCGCATTGTGGGTTCTTGTAGAGCGTGACCTCCTGCGCCGCGGCAGGCGCGGCATTCAGGCTCATCGCAAGGACGGCGACGGCACCTGCCGTGCCGAGGCTGGCAAATCCAAGTATCTTCTTCATCGGTTCCTTCATTTTCATCGTCCTAAGTGTGTGAGTTTCAGGTTTTGGTCGTGCCGGGTTCGACACGGATGACGCCCATCATGCCCGCCGCCTGGTGTTCCAGAATGTGGCAATGGAACATCCAATCACCGGGATTGTCCGCGACGAAGGCGATCTCGACCCGTTCTTCGGGTGCCATCAGGACAGTGTCCTGCCATTCGCGATACCGAGTCGGTTGTCCGTTGCGGGCGATCACACGGAACGAATGCCCATGAAAATGGATCGGATGGTGCCAGACGGTGCGGTTATCCATCTCGAACACGTGCGACGTGCCCTGCGGCAGGACCAGCAACGGGTCTATCATGTGACCCGTCGCGGCTTCGCCGTTGATGAACCACATGTTGCCCTTGCGCATCTGTTCCATCATCGACCCCATGCCGCCGCCCATCATCATCTGCCCCATCATTCCGCCGTTGAAGACGATCTGATGCCGCGCGGCCGACGCCATGTCCGGTTCGGCCAACGGGTTGGGGGGCAGATCCATCGACCAATCCGGCACCGTGTCCCGCAACCTGTCCGGCCCGTAGGCGAGATCGACCAGACGGTATTCAAGTCCCTCGTAGAAGGCATCGATGACGGTTACGGCATCTCCGGGCTTGCCGGTCAAGTCGATGACCAAATCGACACGCATCGCCGGGCCGATCACCACGACCCCGCCGTCAGGGGCATGGGGCGTCACGGGTTGACCGTCCAGCGCGACCACGACCGGAGCAAGACCCCCGAAATCCAGCCCGAATATCCGCGCTTTCGCCGCGTTGACTAGCCGCAAGCGGATGCGTTCGCCGGATCGCACCGCGATGCGTTCGGGTATCTGACCGTTGATGGTCACGGAATTGCCGATACGACCGCCGTGCATGGCGTCGTGGCGGCTGCCGAAGTCACCCGCAATCTGTCCGTGCCGGGTCATGCGCCAGTCGTCCAGCATCCAAGTCAGGTCACGATCCACGCGGATCGGGTCCGCTTCCTCGACAATCAGCGGCCCGTAAAGGCCGCGTCCAACCTGTTCCGAACTGCGCTGGTGCGGATGGTACCAGAACGTGCCCGCATCCAGCGCATCGAACTCGTAGAGAAAATCGCCATCAACCGGGGTCGGATCCTGTGTAAGGAACGGCACTCCGTCCATCGCATTGGGCGTGCGGATGCCATGCCAGTGGATTGTGGTTCCTTCATCCAATCCATTCTGAGCCAGAACGCGGAGTAGGTCGCCCTGGCGTACTCGGATTTTAGGGCCGGGGACGGATCCATTATAGCTCCAGACATTAATCGGGCCGTATGGTGACGGGCGCAGGGCGGCCTGTCCGGATGCCGCGCGTAGGACGAATGGGTCCCCAGTTGGATCGGCCATCGCCATTTGTGCAGGTGACAGAGCGGATAGGGCTGTGAATGCGGCACCTGTGCGAAGCACGTGCCTTCGTGAAATCGGTCTGTGGAGGATCATCGCAACTGCCTTGATCTGAAAAGGTCGCACTCAGCCAGCTTCGGCCAAGGCAACAATCAGGCCTCGCAGCAGGCGAGGCCGGTTTCAGGTTCCGAGAGGCAGTTTGGGAGGGAATGGATCAAGCGACGGATTCGCGC
The DNA here is from genome assembly GCF_900100085.1 of Salipiger marinus. Classification (GTDB taxonomy): domain Bacteria; phylum Pseudomonadota; class Alphaproteobacteria; order Rhodobacterales; family Rhodobacteraceae; genus Salipiger; species Salipiger marinus. The sequence goes on along the minus strand of NZ_FNEJ01000035.1, from coordinate 27,648 downwards.
CGAGTGGGATCAAAGGTTCGGCACCCCGGACGGCAGTACCAAACGGCATCGCGAGCCGCGCTGACGGCATCTTGGCAAGGAGGCCAGCCGTACCGCTGGAGCCGCAGGGAACAGGACACCCACCTTCACAGGCAGTACCGTCAGCAAATCCGGCGGGATAGCAACCATTGCAGAGGCCATCGGCGCTTTCGGCGGTTTCCATCTGCGCCATCGCCGTGTCCGACATATTGGCCGACGACACATCCGGCGCAGTCACGGCACCGAAGGTCAGCATGAGAATCAAAACAAGGCGAAAAACGCGGAACATGAACAATTCTTAGAACCTTCCAGTAAGGGGAGGTCAAGCGATATTCTGTAACTTGGACGTGATGCCCCTGTAGCCTCACGATCTTGAGGCGGATCTCATTTCACTCGAATCGCACATCGGCACACAGTACCCGGTTAACGTCGCTACGTAGTAGGGCCGGATCCGCCAGAAGCATTATTCCATATTCAATTCAGTTAGTCCTTTTCTTGCAGAATCGTTGGCTACCCGTCATGCGCCCACGCAATTGCGGACTCGGTATCGCTGGATTCGAACCACTGCATCTCGGAGCCCGTCAGTAGGTTGACCACCCGTGCGCCCCATTTCATCCATCTGCGTTCTCCGACAACCGCTATGCGACGGAAATCGTTCACGTGGGCGGTGTCGATCTTCAGATCTTCCAGGATCGCCGAAGGCTCTTCGTAGCCCTCGAAACTTGTAAGGTCGAGAACCAGACCCGGATTATCGGTTGTTCCAAGACGTTCATGAAGCAGCGCGTGCATTTTCTTGAAGTCTGCCTCTGTCAACTTGCCTTCGCAGACGAGCCCGATGACATCATCATGCTCGGTCAGCGTTTCCTTGAACATTGGTCTTCTCCTTTTCACTTGCGTTGCCGTGACCGTAGAGATCGGCGTACTGATGAGCGCGATCCTCATGCTCAAATTCGAGACTGGAATGGCTGATGCCGAACTCTTCCTTCAGCCGCTTCTTGATCGCGCTCTTGATCTCTTCGATCTTCGACCAGCCCTCGGCTGCCACGACGACATGGCAGTCGAGCGCAGCCTCGTGCTCTTGCATTTGCCAGAGATGGACGTAGTGGACGTCGGCGACGCCTTCGACTTTCCGCATCGCTTCGACGACGGCCTCGTTGTCGATGTCCGGCGGGCTCCCGAGCATCAGGGTTCGGATTGGGCCGCCTATTTCAGTGAAAGACAGATACAGGATGTAGATCGCGATGCCGATGGTGATGGCAGGATCGACCCAACGCATGTCGTAAAGGATGATCAGCGACCCACCGACGATAACCGCGACCGAAGCAAGCGCGTCCGACAGGTTATGCAGGAAAAGCGCGCGGATGTTCACGCTGCCCTTCTGCATCGAATAGGTCAGCATTGCGGTCAGCGTGTCGACCACAAGCGCAATTCCACCGAGAATGACGACGGTCCACCCCATGACTTCGGGTGGATCAATCATGCGCATGCCACCTTCGTAGATCAGATAGAAGCCGATCACGATGAGGGTGGTGTAGTTGATCAGGGCCGCCACGATCTCGACCCGGCCATAGCCGAAGGTCATGCGTTCATCGGCCGGGCGGCGCGCGATCTTGCGTGCGGCGAAGGCAATGACAAGCGAGGCCATATCGGAAAAGTTGTGCAGCGCATCGGCGATCAGTGCCAGACTACCCGAGAATATGCCCCCGACGATCTGCGCAACGGTAAGAAGCCCGTTCGCCCAGATGGCGATGGCAACCCGCCGGTCCCCAGAATTCGGATCGATAGGCGCGTGCCCGTGGTCATGTGGCATTGGCAGGCTCCGCGTGCGCGTGTGTCGCGCGTCGGTCAGTCTTCAGGCGGCCGCTGCGGAAACCACGTACGCGCGCATTCATCCAGTGGCGTATTATATGACGGTAAAGGGCGCCACGCAGCCATCCAAAGGATTGCTCATGGGACAAATAGAAGGCGTCCGGCGTATCGTACACGCCAAAATCTTGCACAATGCCGGTTTTCTGAATGTAGGTATCTTCTCCGTTCCAGGCGACGGGAGGCGCGCCAAGGCAATCCGTGCCCGCGCCATAACCGCAGAGACTTTCTGTGTTCGAGAATGACGTTTGCAGGACATCGAGGAAAGCGTCATCCAGGATGAAGCCTTCAAGGTTGATCCAGGCACCTTGAAATTCGATCTCGACCCATGAGTGGAGAATTTCCTGCGGAGCAAGCGGATACACCAGCTCAGGGACAACACCGCGCTGCAAGCCTTTGTGGATCGTGAAGCCATGCAACCGGCAACGAATGCCAACACCACGCAGCAGCGCCATCAAGAGCGTGCCTTTGGTATTGCACTGCCCGTAGCCGTCGGAAAGCACTTCGGATGCGGGGATGTCGTCAGCTCGATTGTATCCGAACGCGATTTCATTCCGAACGAAATCATAGGCAGCTCCGACCCGATCGTATTCGGATAAGCCGCGCCAGCTGCGGTTCTCAATTAGATGCGCAAGAGGCGCGGCATCAAAATCCAGTAGTTTGGTGGGTACAAGTAGGGGGTCGGTCATCTGCAACGGGTCGCTCCTCGAATCGTCTTGGAACAAGACTAATTGCTATAGTCACTGTAGCTTCAATCCTTTCTTTCAGAAAGAATCTCCCGCAATTATTTGCCCGTATGAACTGCTTTGTGGTGTTCGCCGTGTGCGTCGCGCAGAATGTCGATACCTCCCCAGGCCGCGATCCCGGCGACAATCACGCCGACGACGAGGTCCGGCCAGTTGGTTCCCAGCCAGGCGACGAGGCCGCCAGCCACGACGATTCCGAGGTTCGCGGCGAAATCGTTGTAACTGAAGGTGTTGGCCGCGCGGATGTTGACGTCCGGATCTTTGAGCTTAGCGAGCAGCCAGACGCAGACTGCGTTGATGGCCGCCGCAATCAGGGCCATGGCGATCATGATCGTCCCGAGCGGATCTGACCCGCCGATGTAGCGGCGCCACGCATCGTAGAGGATGCCTGCAGCGAACAGGATCAGCAGCCCACCGGAAACGTTCGCCGCCCCGCGTTTCCATTTGTCGGATCGGGACAAAGCGAAAAGGCTGATCGCGTAGACGAAGCTGTCGGAGAGGTTATCGAGCCCGTTGGCGATCAGAGCACTTGAATCGCCGAAGGCGCCTGTTGCGAAAAACGCCACGGCCAAACCGATATTGAGCGCCAGAACGATCCAAAGCGTCCGTCTCTCCATTGAATCTCGTCTAGCGGCCATTTTGTGGTTCCAGCTTGTGTTGTGCAACACATTAACTTCTGCGGCTGATCTGCGTTCCAGCCGGAATGTTGGCTGAATTCCTTCAGACCCCGATTTCCTCGTGCTCGGTCAAGCATTCCGAATGGTCCCGCAACACCTCAAGCACCTTGCAATCTCCCGTCCGCCCGCCGCTGCATTCGTGAACCATGCGTTTCAGTTCCGTGCGCAGCGCCTTCAGGCGCGCCATGCGCTGCTCCACCTGTTTGAGCTGGCGACGCGCGATGGCATCGGCCTCGTGGCAGGGCCGGTTGGGATGGTCGCTGAGGTCGAGCAGCTCGCGGATCGCATCGAGCGAGAAACCGAGTTGCCGCGAGTGGCGGATGAAGGACAGTCGATCGAGCTGTGCATTGTCGTAGCGCCTCTGTCCGCCTTCGGTCCTGCCAGGTTCGGGCATGAGTCCGATCTGTTCGTAGTACCGGATGGTCTGCACTTTTGTGCCAGTCTTCTTTGACAGAGTACCGATCGTGAGCATTTTCGCCTCCATGAAAAAGATACAGTTTGTGTAGGTTTTGCCGTCGAAATAAACAAGTGTCGGATTCACAGACGCGTGAGTTGAAGCTATACCATGATTTCGCGCTTGAACCTCTAGCGGCTAGAGGATGTATCCGCACATGCAATAAGAATCAAAAACAGGCGAACAGGATTGTCCCTTACATCGGCACAGAAGTTTCTTTGGGTTTTGGCAGGCGTTGCAGCGCTTGCCTTCCTATGGCTTTTGCTATGGTCCGATTATCGTGCCGATAGCGCCCGAACTGACGCCGAGCCGCCTTTTTTCGCTCAGTTCGAACTGACGGACCACCAGGGTATGGTTCGAACCGAGGAGGACTTTGCGGGGCGCTGGATGCTGGTTTTTTTCGGCTTTACCAACTGCCCCGACGTTTGCCCAACGACCCTATCTGAGGTCGCGGCGGTGATGAAGGGTCTGGGCGACGATGCCGCCAAGGTCCAGCCGATTTTCATAACAATCGACCCTGAACGAGACACGCCCGCAGCACTCGCCGAATACGTCCCGCTGTTCGATTCGGGCATCATCGGGCTGACGGGCACGCCGGAACAGATCGCCGCCACGTCCGAGACGTTTCCAATCTTCTTTGAGCGCGTCGAAGAGGCCGCAGCGCGGGATGGGTACACCATGGGCCACACGTCGCATCTGTTCCTCTTCGATCCCGACGCGGGCTTCGCCGACTCGTGGCCCTACGGCACCTCCGCCGAAGAGATCCTCGCCGATCTGGAAAAGAGGATCTGACCGAAATGAACCGTATGTCCGGAGAAACAGCCCTCGGGCTGGCGTGGATCATCGCGCTCGTCGCCTCGCTTGCCGTGCTTTTCATCGGCGAGGTGCTGGGGCAGACGCCCTGTGTGCTGTGCTGGTTCCAGCGCGCCTTCATGTTCCCCTTGGCCATTGTCCTCGGGCTCGGCCTTTGGTGGCGGGACGGCCGCGTGGGGCGCTACGGCATCGCATTGGCGCTTGGCGGCGGCGCAATCGCCCTCTGGCACATGGGGCTGTACGTCGGTCTTGTTCCCGAACGCATCCAGCCCTGCTCGGCCACCGGCCCCTCTTGCACCGATGACAACCAACTGGTCTTCGGCATCCCGATCCCGCTGATGGCGCTCGCCGCCTTCGCGCTGATCGGGGCCCTGTCGGCCCTTTCATTGAAGGATACACGAACATGAACCGACGCGGCCTGATCCTGTCCGTTCTCGCCCTCGGCGTCGCCGGTTTCGGCGGAGCCACCTGGTTTGCAACCCGCCCCGGGCCGGTGGCCGAAGCGGAGCCTGTTGCGCCGGAACTCGCGGACGCGATGATCCGCCCCTACTCGCCCATCCTCGGGCCTGCGGAAGCGCCCGTCACGATCGTCGAATTCTTCGATCCGGCCTGCGAGGCCTGTCGCGCCTTTCATCCCATCGTGAAGGACATCATGGCCGAGCATGGGGATGCTGTCCGCGTCGTGATCCGCTACACGCCCTTCCACGGCGCGGCATCCGAGGAAGCGATCCGCGTGCTCGAGGCGGCGCGCATGCAGGACGTTTACGTGCCGGTGCTTGAGGCCGTTCTGCGGGAACAGCCGAGATGGGCGTCGCACGGTGCCCCGGCGCCTGGCCTGATCCTTCAGATCGCCGCCACGGCCGGGCTCGATGCAGACGCCGCGCGCACGCAAATGCTGGCACCGGATGTCGTAGCAATTCTGAACCAGGATCGTGCCGACGTCGAGACCGTGGGAATTCGCCAGACGCCCACATTCTTCGTGAACGGCACGCCGCTCGATCCATTCGGAGAGGCAGAACTGCGTCGCCTAGTGGCCGCCGAAGTCGCTGCCGCGCAAAGCTGAATGGAAAGGGCAGGATCAGAACTATGAAAAAGTATATTTTGACCAGCACACTGGCGGCGCTTTTGACCCTTGGAGGGCTCTCGGTGCCCGCGCTGGCCGGACCCGAGGATGTGGTCGTCGAGAACGCGTGGTCCCGCGCCTCCATCGGGATGAACCGTCCCGGGGCCGCTTACATGACGATCCGCAACACTGGCGACGAGCCAGTGACGCTGATCGGCCTTACAACACCGCTCGCGATGATGCCCGAAATCCACGAGACGAAGACAAATGCCGAAGGTGTGAGTTCCATGACTCCGGCGGGGGAGATCGCGATCGCCCCGGGCGAGAGCGTCGCGCTCGAATCGGGGGGCCTGCACGCAATGCTGATGCGGCTACAAGAACCGATGACGGAAGGGGACACCTTTCCGCTGACCCTGCTTTTCGACGACGGAGGCGAGGTGACGGTCGAGGTGCCGATCCTCGGCATCGCCGCGCGGGGGCCAGATGACTGATGCGGCGACGGGCGATCCTGGGGTATGGTGCGCCTGGTGTCGGGGCGGTCGCCCTGATGCTCTTCGTCGGTTGGTGGCAGGTCGATGGCCCCGGTGGACCTGAGCCTATCGGGCAGCGGCCAGTGGCTCTGACCGCGATGGATTTCCGTCTGACGGATCATGAGGGCAACGCGGTCGGGCCGGAAACCCTGATCGGGCGACCGACGATGGCGTTCTTCGGCTTCACCTACTGTCCCGATGTCTGCCCGACCACGCTCTCGGACATTTCGGGATGGCTCGACGATCTGGGAGACGAGGCCGACGAGATGAACGTGGTTTTCATCACGGTCGATCCCGAGCGCGACACTGTCGAAACGATGGCCGAATATGTCGGCTACTTCCATCCGGCGATTCGCGGCTGGACGGGGCCGGAGGAGCAGATAGCGCGCGTCGCGGACGGCTTCCACGCCACCTACGAAAGGGTGCCGACGGAGAGCGGCGATTACACGATGAACCACAGCGCGAGCGTCTTCCTGTTCGCAGCCTCTGGGCGGTTCGTCACCATGATCGACTATCACGAACCCAGAGAATTCGCGGTGCCGAAAATTCGCCGCGCGCTGGAAGAAGAAACGGAGGGGGCGACATGAGGCTCAGAACTATGGCGGCTTGTGTCGCAATTGCGGGGATGGTTTCGGGAGCGGCTATCGCCCTCTCTGATTTCATGTCGAAAGAACCCGTGCCGCCGGAACTTGCCTCGGCAGGTAAATGGATGCCCCAAGGTCCTGAAGCTCCCCAAAACGTTGACATCCTCGTGACGCTGCCCGCGACGGCATGGGCAGAAGATGCACCCGACCTCGGCCCCCTGCCCCTTCTGCAGGTCGCGTTTTCCGACAGGCCCGTGCAGGCGATCGAGCCACCCCTGTCGACATGGTCGCGCGACATTGCACCTGGCGAGACGCTCGATTTCTTGCTGTCTGAAGCTGGTCTTGCGGCACCTGACAGAGCCGAAGTTGCCCTCGCGCTTGGCGCGGAATACGATCTGCGACGGCTGCGGCCGGGGCACTCGGTCACTGTTGCTTCGACCGTGGACGGCAGCCCCCGCACCGTCTCACTCGCCGTCGAGGACGGAGTGCGGATCGAGGTGGTTTTCGGCGAGCAGTTGTCTGCGCAGGTCGTGGCTCCGGATCCGGAGATCGTAACCCTTGCCGGCGAAGCCGTGATCGACAGCTCGATCTTCGCGGCACTCGACGAAGCCGGCATACCCGCCCGTTTTTCCGTGGACCTTGCGCAGATGCTGGGTGGGACCGTGGATTTCCGCCGCGAGATGGCCGGCGGCGAAACACTAAGGCTTCTCTGGCGCGAGGCGCGGGTCGGCGAGGACAGGATCGGACAGCCCGATCTCGCCTTCGCCGCACTGGAGATCGGCGGTTCGCTTTACGAGATCGTATGGCCAGACGACGGCAGCGGTCAGGCGACGATCTACGTCGATGGCGAGGTGCTGCGCGTCTTCGCACAGCCGGTCGAGGGTGCGCGCCTCAGCTCGGTGTTCGGACGCCGCACGCATCCGGTCTTTGGCAACGTCCGGATGCACTCCGGCGTCGATTTCGCAGCGGCACGTGGGACACCGGTTCAATCGACGGCACCGGGGCGGGTCAGTTTCATCGGCTGGCGAGGCGGCTATGGTCGAGTGGTCGAAATCGCCCACGGCTCCGACACCATGACGCGCTATGCGCATCTGAGCGCCGTGCCGGATGGCCTGGCACAAGGCCAACGCGTTGCGGCGGGAGATGTGATCGGCCGCGTCGGCGCGACTGGCACGGCGACAGGTCCGAACCTACACTACGAAGTCCTCGTGGATGGGCGCCCGACTGACCCCCTCTCTGACGACCGGCTCGCCGAAGCAGCCGAGAGCGAAGCAGATGATACCGCCGCGCTCTCGCGTCTGGCCGAGGCGCGCGCGCTTCTGAATCAAAACCTCGGCAGCGAGATTGCCGAAACGACAACCGAAAGGCTCTGACCCATGAAACGCATGACCCAAGCTCTGGCAATCACCCTCGCCCTGTTACCAGCGGCCCAGGTCCTCGCAGAGGCAACGGCGATCGAGGTCCGCAAGACGAACGGTTGCGGCTGTTGCCTGTCTTGGATGAACCATCTCGAAGAAAACGGGTTTGCGCCGACGGGCGAGAACATGTTCGGTGGGTCGCTGGTTCGCTTCAAGCTCGACAACGGCGTGCCGCAGCGCATGGTCTCCTGCCACACCGCGCTCATTGATGGCTACGTGATCGAAGGCCATGTCCCGGCCGCTGACATCCGCCGCATTCTCGAGGAGCGCCCGGACGCCGTCGGCCTCGCCGTTCCGGGGATGCCCTATGGCTCGCCCGGCATGGGGCCAGAAGACGACCGCGAGGCCTATGATGTCTTCCTCATCCGCAAGGACGGGTCGACGGAAGTCTTTTCGAGCTACGCCGAAGGATAATCTGGCCCGCCCATGGAAAATCTGTCTCCGATAATACTCGGCTTTCTCGGAAGTCTCGCTGCCGGTTCGCTCACGGCAGTCGGAGCAGCTCCCGTGCTGTTTGGGCGCATCCCGTCCCGGGCCACGCGCGATCTGTCGCTCGGCTTCGCTGCCGGTGTCATGCTGTCAGCCTCGTTCTTTTCGCTGATCATCCCGGCATTGGATGCGGCAGAGCCAATGTTCGAGAACGGCGCGATGCCTGCGGCCATCGTCTGCGTCTCGATCCTTCTGGGCATGGGGGCTGTCGCCCTGATGAACGAAAAGCTGCCGCACGAGCACTTCAAGACAGGACGCGAAGGGCCCGAAGCGGCGTCTTTGCGGCGGGTCTGGCTGTTCATCATCGCGATCACGATCCACAACTTCCCCGAAGGCCTTGCGGTTGGGGTCGGCTTCGGATCCGGAGGTATGGAGGGCGGTCTGCCGCTTGCTGTCGGAATCGGGCTTCAGAATGCGCCCGAAGGATTGGCCGTCGCTGTATCTCTGCTGGGCGAGGGATATCCGAAGCTGCGCGCCTGGGGCATCGCGGCGCTGACGGGCATGGTCGAGCCGATTGGCGGCCTGCTCGGGGCCGGGATCATCACACTGTCGGAACCGCTGCTTCCATGGGGTCTGGCCTTTGCCGCGGGAGCGATGCTCTACGTCATCAGCCACGAAATCATCCCCGAAACCCATCGCAGCGGCCATCAGAACAGGGCGACGCTCGGTCTCGCAGTCGGGCTCGTTCTGATGCTGTTTCTCGATGTCTGGTTGGGATGAGGCAATGTCACTAAACAAGGTATCTCCGGTGATCGGCGTCTTCGCGGCGCTTGCTGCGTTCGCGATTGATCAGATCGCCAAAGCCATTGTTGTTGCGAATGCCGCCACTTTAAGCGCCGGGATTTCCGTGTTTCCGGGATTCAACCTCGTCTTTTATCGTAATGACGGCGTGACTTTCGGGATGCTGGGCGGCGCTCCGTGGTGGAGCCTCATCGCTCTCGCTCTTGCCATCTGTGTTTGGCTGGGGGTTATGCTGTTTCGCGCCGAAAATGCGGTCGAAACACTTGCCTATGGCGCGATCATTGGCGGAGCCTTGGGCAATGTTATCGATCGTGTGCGGTATCGGGCTGTAACAGACTTTCTCGATTTCTACATTGGCACAACACATTGGCCTGCCTTCAACATGGCCGATATACTTGTTGTAAGTGGCGTGGGGCTCTTGCTCGCCGCGCCATGGATCAGCGCGCGGCGTTCGATCAAGTCGTGAAACCGAAAATTCTGAACCGCATCGCTCTGCGCCACCGTTTGCTTTCGCGGATGACGCTTGGTTTCGCCGCCGGGGCGCTGACCGTTCTGACTTTCCCGCCTTTCTCGCTTCTCCTGCTCGTTCCCGTTGCCTATTCCGCGTTCTTTGTCGGTCTTTGCGATCTCTCTCTAGGGCGTGCTTTCCTCGTCGGCTGGGCGTTTGGTCTTGGCCAGTTCGGTTTCGGGATTTCGTGGATTGCAGAGAGTTTCTACGTCGAGGCCGAGCGGTTCGGGGCGATGGCGATCCCGGCTGTCGCGGGATTGTCCGCAGGTCTCGCAATTTTCCCAGCCATTGCCGCAGCGCTCTTCGCCGAAATCGCGCGGCGCGGAGCCCTGGGTAGTCTCCTCGCCTGCCTCCTGTTCACGACCTCCTGGACCGCGACCGAGTGGTTGCGTGGTCACGTTCTGACAGGGTTTCCCTGGAACCTCGCCGGCTACGCACTTGCCGACTACGCCGCCCTTCGCCAGACCGCCGCCTGGGTCGGAAGCTATGGGTTAAGCTTTCTCAGCGTGTTCGTCGCGGCACTTCCCGGCGCGGCTGTCATGACGTCCGGGCGGCAACGATTGACCGTTTCGCTCATGGCGCTGGCCGGCATCGCGACGATGTGGGCTGTCGGTACGCTTCGCCTCCAGTCGGATGCACAACAGCCACCCGGTGTCGACCTGCGCATCGTCCAGGGCAACATTCCACAAGAGGAGAAATGGGCGCCCGAGAACCGCGAGGCGACCTTCGCGCGCTATGTTGAGCTTTCAACCCAGCCCGGCGATTTCGACGTACTTCTTTGGCCGGAAACCGCCTTTCCGGGTTTCCTCGATGAGGATACGGAGGCGCGGGATCGCATTGCCGCAGCGCTACCAGACGGCAGCATGCTGCTCACCGGGGTGCCGGACCGTGTACCGAGCGAGGATGGCACCCGATATTTCAACACGGTCCAGGCTTTTGGCGAGACCGGCAGAATCCTGACCGGATACGCGAAACACCATCTCGTACCCTTCGGCGAATATGTGCCATTCCGTGGCTGGTTGCCCATCGAGCGACTCACGGCGGGTCTGGGCGATTTTACGCCCGGACCGGGCCCGCGAACGCTTGCGCTTCCGGGTGTGCCCCTGGTCGCCGTGGCGATCTGCTATGAGATCATCTTCCCAAGCCATGTGGTCGACGACCTGTTCAGGCCGGACTGGATTTTCAACGCGACAAACGACGCCTGGTTCGGCACCAGCATCGGACCCGAGCAGCATCTGGCTTCCGCACGGATGCGCGCCGTAGAGGAAGGCCTTCCTGTCATCCGAGCCGCGAATACGGGCATCTCCGCGGTCATCGACGCGAACGGTGACCTCGTCGCGCGGCTCGGCAACGGAGAAACCGGTGTAATAGATGCGGCTCTGCCCTCTGCTCATCCGTCAACGCTATATGCGCGCTTCGGCGACTGGGCGCTGCTGGCTCTCATCTTCACTACTTGGGCCGTGGGACTGGCTGCAGGTCTGGTCGGCACACACCGGTGCAACAAGAGAACACGAACGGAGAAAAAGTCATGCTGGTAATCGCGGGCATTGTCGCGGGTGCGATCTGGGGTGGATATCTGGCGCGACGCCGAAAAGGAAACCGGCTGGATATCCTCCAGTATGCGGCGAGTTCGGCGATCGCCTTCGGTCTTCTCACCTATTTCGTTTCGGTGGTCCTCTTGCGCATCTTTGCATGAGAAGGGTTTCGAAACGGCACCGACGTGAGACGTCTTTTCAACATATTACTGTACGGGTTCTTGGCGATCTGTATCACGGCATCGGTTGGTTCCGGGTTGGTCTATTTTCTGCTGAGCGCATCCGTTCCCGACTACAACGAGGACTTCTCGGTAGCAGGCTTAGGTGGACCGGTCGATATTCTGCGAGATGCCTCGGCAATCCCGCACATTACCGCGAGTTCCGCCGCGGATGTCTATTTCGCGATCGGCTTCGTTCATGCGCAAGACCGACTCGGTCAGCTGTTAAGAGCAAGGCGAATGGCCGAAGCTTCTTGGCCATCCGATGAGACATTGTCCGTTGCGCCAGCGGTCTCAGACGCGCTCGAATCCTATGCGGCCGGCGTCAATGCGTGGCTCGAGCTGGTGTCGGCGGGAGGGCGCGGCAGAGGCTCGCCGGAACTGTTGATCGCAGACGAACGGTCGATCGATGCCTGGACACCTGGCGATAGCCTGAGGATTGCCCGGTCTTTTCTGAATGGCCTGCGACCGGAAAGCGCACGGAAAGGAACGCCGAGCTTATCAAGTGCAATTATACCGTCGGATCGACCAAAAGTGCTCGAACTATTTGCGACTGATCCGCAGCAGCGCCTCGATGCATGGGCGATAGACGGTGACCGAACCGCTGCCGGGACACCAATTCTCGCCGCCGATATCAGCGGTTCCCTGTCGCTGCCCTCGGAATGGTATCTCGCCGATCTTCAGTTTTCGACAGGGCCGGCCATAGGGGCCACGATGCCGGGCGTACCTTTCGTTATTGTCGGTCGCAATACGCGCGTCGCCTGGGCCTTCCGGTCATTTCCCGTGCCAGACGAGGAGGCACCAAGGGGGCCGTCACCCGTGCAGGCGGCAGGTTTCCTGACGATGCTGGAGCTGTTCACGCGTTCGGCCGACGCGACCGATGCCATCGGAGTTGCCGCAGACATGTTGCCGAAAGGCATGGAGGCATTGGCCATTGACCGAGAGACCGTTGCCCGATGGCCAAAAGAGGAAGCCGTACGAGCGTTGTCATTTCGCGACATTCGACTGGCGGAGCTTGAAGCGCGGCAATCGATCTTCTCGACTGAAGGCGCCATCGGTGTTCAAAGGGACACCGTAAGTACCGTGGCGCGAACCCTGCTGCCCCTGATGGCGAAGGAGCTTTGGTTCGTGCAGTCCAGAGACAGCATCGAAGGCACCGATGCGAACGACCTTCGTCGTGAACTACTGGACAGGCTTGCGTCGTGGAATGGCGACATGGATCGCTATTCACCGGAACCTCTGCTGTTCTGGACTTGGCTCCGGGCTTTGCAGCAGCGCATTTTGAAAGACGAATTTCCGGCAGCGCAGCAACTCTGGACCCGTCCGAACCCGAACTTTCTTTATGCGGTACTCAGCGATCGTCGCGGTAGCGCAATCTGGTGCGACATCCGCCTATCCTCACCTCGCGAGACATGCGAGGAGCAGGTTCGCGTGGCCCTGGATGATGCCCTTGGCTGGCTGGTCGATCGATATGGGCGCGATCCCTCGACGTGGACCTGGGGGGAGGAGCATAGATTGGACATGCAGTGGTCGCCGATCAGTTCACGTGGGTTGCTGACCGACCTGCTGTCCCTTCAAGCGCCGATTTCAGGCGATCCGTTTACGCAATTCTTGACATCATTTGGTGTTGAAGAAGACCGTCCATTCCTTGTGAGTGCCGGAAGCAATTTTCAGGCGGTCATGTCGATATCGGAAGCAGCGGGATCATACTACATCACGCCCGCCGGACAGTCGGGACATCCGCTATCTCGATTCTACGACAATCTCTTTCCCTCGTGGATACAAGGCGAATACCTCGCCATGTCGACCGATCTGTCACTGGCCCGTGGCGGCGCTTCCGGGATCTCGCGGCTCACACCGGCTACCTCCGACAACCCTCGGATGAGCGAGGGCCAGAGCGAATGATCACAAACTTCTTCTTTCTTTACGACCCTTTCGGCTATGTGCTGTCACCGGTGTCGCTCATTGTTGTCGGTCTTACAGTATGGCTGTTTTTGCGTGGGCTCAAAATACACGCTCGCTGTCTCGGAAGGGTTTCTGGTTGGCGTCGAACCGCCTTCTTTGTCGGCCTCGCGGCCGTCCTCGTCGCGACGAATGGGCCGCTCGCGCCATTGGGGCACAGTCTGTTTTCGGTACATCAGGTCGAGCATCTTCTTCTGCGACTGGTAGGACCGCTTCTTATCGCGGTTTCTCAGCCCTGGCTTGGCCTTCAAGCCGGATTGAAAAGGGAATGGCGCCGACGCCTTGCCGCGATTGGGCGTGCGCGTATCCCGCGATTCTTGGCGTTTCCTGCATCTGCCACCTCCTTGTTGATTGGTGCGCTTTTCGTCTGGCAGATCCCGATGATCTACGCCCTTACACAACGTATTGCGGCGATGGAAGCGCTGGCACATCTGTCTATGGTGCTTGCTGGGCTTTGGTACTTTGCTATGCTGTTCGATCTGCGTGATCCGCCTGAAGGAGCGCGGCGCGGCGCTCGGCTGATGTCAGGGTTCGTGGTGATCGTTTCCAACATCTTTCTGGGCTCCCTGACAACGCTCAAGGAGGTGCCCCTCTATGGATCAGAAATCATCGCAGCGAGCGGTGGTCGACTTCGCGCCCTGGCTGACGAGACAATCGGTGGCTACGTAATCTGGGTCCCGTCGTCGATGGTTCTCATCGCGGCAATCATTCTGGTGCTGAACGGCTGGAACGCGGCGGAGGAACGGCGCTGGACGTCCCGCTACGACCTGATGCGCCAATCGAATGCGGCGGCGCTCGAGTTTCCGGAAACCGCGGAGGAACTGCGTCTGAAAGTAGAGAAGCCGAACCGGGACATGGGCCGTACGCTCGCCCTTGGCGCATTCTCCATGTTCATGGTTGTCATGATTACCGTCGTGACCATCGTCTATGCCCTCGGATAGATTGAATTCGACATGAGACCAGACGCATTCTTCTCCGCTAGGGCCAGCCTGTTTCGCCACTGCCACGGCTGGACACATATTGTAGTGTCCTTACGCGTACCGGGTGCTTGCGCTGGCCCCCGGCGGCGAGCGTCACTTTAGCCGTGATCGCCATCGAAGTGATCAACGTGGCCCTGTACCGACGATTTTCCTGATCTGACGGAAGATCATCTCCTCCCATCAGGCGTAGATGTCGATCGGTGTTCCGTCTTTCACCATTGCATAGATGTCCTCGATTTGCCGATCTGTGACCGCGATGCAGCCAGCTGTCCAGTCGCGGACATCCGTTGGGTCGATCCCTGGGCGTGGACCACCATGGATGAAGATGTCGCCGCCGGGGGAAAGGCCCTGCGCTTCAGCGAAGGCTATGTCGGCCTCATTCGGATAGGAGATGCCAACCGAAAGATGATACGTACTGTCGGGGTTGCGCTTATCGACTACGTAAGCGCCCTCAGGGGTCCGGCCGTCTCCCTCGAATTGCTTGTGACCCTCAGGAGCGAAACCCAGCCCGACCGGATAGGTTTGCAATACGCGATCGGCTCCGTCCAGAACAAGCAAACGCTGCCCCTTGTAAAGCCGAACACGGGTCACCTCGGGTCCGCCATAGCTGCGGAACTTGCTGGCACAGCCAGACAAAAACGCTGCCAACCCGCCCAACAGGACGGCGCGGCGGGGAAATCGGATGGTTTTCACTGCTCGATGCCTCTTTCGTGAGGTCTGATATGGACATTACGTTACCTTGCAAATGCTGCGTGATCAATGTCCGTGGGCAAGCGCGGCCTTTGCGATCTCTGGACCAACCTGCTCACCGCTGAATGCCTTGAGGGCCTACCGCAGCGCCTTAAGGGCGACCGGCAGGGAGGCCACGGCAAGCCTTAATCGAACAACTCGTGAAGCCAGGATTTGCGCCGATAGCCGTGCTTGCCGTCGCCGCCGCCGTGCTTTCCGCGCCGGTAGCCGCGATCATCGTCGTAGCCGCGCGGCTCAGGCACCCGCTGAGGCGCCACATCGGGTGCCGAACGCTCGATGATCTTGTCCAGTTCGCCCCGGTCGAGCCAGACACCCCGGCAATCGGGACAGAAGTCGATTTCGATCCCCTGGCGGTCGGTCATGCTCAAGGGCACCTCGCAAACCGGACACATCATCCTGCCCTTCACGCTCATGTCTCGTCTCGGCTCCTTTCCGGGTTCTCCCAGTTCAATGACCATGTGCCAGCGCCCCTTTGGCCAAGCCTTCGCCAACCTGTTCACCGCCGGACGGCGGCGCCTTGGCCTCTTGGCTGTTAAGCAGGCGCAGGGCGTTGGCCACCACCAGCAATGACACTCCTACGTCGGCTGCAATAGCGCCCCACATCGATGCCAGTCCGAACGCGGTAGCGACAACGAAAACGCCCTTGGTCGCCAAGGAAATACCGATGTTCTGATGGATAATCGACATTGTCCGGCGCGAATGACCGATCAGCCAAGGCACCTTGCCGAGGTCGTCGGTCATCAGGGCAATATCCGCCGTCTCGATTGCCGCGTCCGAACCAACAGCGCCCATCGCGATGGCGTAATGCGCGCGCGCCATGGCGGGGGCGTCGTTCACCCCGTCGCCGATCATGGCCACCATGTCATGCGTTTCGACCAGTTCTTCGATGGCTGTCACCTTGTCTTCGGGCAAAAGCTCGGCACGGACCTCGTCGATGCCGACCTCGGCTGCAACGGCGCGCGCTGTCCGCTCGTTGTCGCCCGTCAACATGACGATGGTCTTCACGCCTTGCGCGTGGAGCTGTGCCACGATGCCCTTGGCGTCGGGGCGGATACGGTCGCGCAATTCCAGGATGCCGGTCACGCCGGTGTCGTCGCCCACGGCAACAAGGGTGCTGCCAGCCCCTTCGATGCGGTCGCGCAGATCCTTCGGAATGGCGTCGCCGAAACCCTTCTCCTCGGCAAACCGGTCGGACCCTAGCCAGATCGACCGGCCGTCTGTGCGTCCTTCAAGTCCCCTACCGGGAACGGTTCGGGTGTCTTCCGCGGCGGACACATTGATGCCGTCGGCTTCTGCCCGCGCGAGAATGGCACGCGCCAAGGGATGCGAGGAACGTGCCTCCAGCCCAGCGGCGAGGGTCATCAGATCTTGCGCCGATGCTTTGCCCAGCGGATGCACCGCCGCCACCTCGGGCTCGCCCATGGTGATCGTGCCGGTCTTGTCCATGGCCAATGCAGTGGTCTTGCCCGGTGCCTCAACATATGCACCGCCCTTGATCAGCACCCCCGCCCGCGCAGAGGCGGTGAGTGCAGCGACGATGGAGACCGGTGTCGAGATGACCAGAGCACACGGGCAGGCGATCACCAGCAGCACGAGTGCATTGTAGAACCAATAATCCCAGGCCCCACCGAAAATGAGCGGCGGCAACAGGGCAATTGCGATGGCGAGAGCCATGACGATAGGCGTGTAGATGCGGGCAAATTTCGCCACCCACTGCTCCACCGGCGCGCGGCGGGCATGGGCGTCGCCGACCATGCGGATAATCTTGGCCAACACGGTGTCCGAGGCGGCCTTCGTGGCGCGCACCGTCAGTGTGCCTTCGCCGTTGATCGTACCGGCATAGACATCGTCGCCCCGTTCCTTTGGGACCAGCGCACTCTCTCCGGTGATTGGCGCCTGATCGACGGCCCCTGCCCCATCGACAACCTCACCATCCAATGGGATGCGGTCTCCGCCGCGCACGACGAAACGTGCGTTGATAGCAACCGCGGAAGCCGGTACGTCCGCTTCCGAACCGTCATCATAAAGAATTCTTGCCGTCGGCGGCGCCAGGTCCAGCAGAGCTGAAACCGCATTCCTCGCACGCCCGACGCTCCAGCTTTCGAGGAAAAGCGAGAGCGAGAAGAAGAACGCAACCGTCGCCGCCTCGAAAAATTCGCCGAGGCCAATTGCACCCGCGACTGCGACTACCATGAGCAGGTTCATGTCGGGCGACAGCCGCCGTGCGGACGACCATGCCTTGGGCGCCACGAGCCAAACACCGAACAGGATCGCAACCGCGAATAGCCCTGCCTCGACCAGTGGCATCGGCGCTTCGCCGTGCCCTGCGAAGAGGCCGAGTGCCCCCCCCATGCCGGTCTCGATGATGTGCCACAGAAATCCCGCGGCCCAGAAGCCGCCACTGAGCGCCGTAAACAGCCGCTGGCGTGCAAGATGGGCCGCCTGGTCGACCGACGCGTTTTCGGCATCCCAGGGCTTGGCGGTCATGCCGGTGCTTGCGACCAGCTCTGCAACTTCGCCGTCCGATACACTCTTGGCGCTGTCGAGAATAGTCATCCGTCCATTGATGATGTCGAACGCGAGATGCTCGGCCCCGCCGATCTTCGGGCCGACCACCTTGTTCAGGATTGCTACCTCCTCGGCGCAATCGAGGCCGGACACCTGAAAACTGCGCCCGCCCGCTGGCGCGGGCGTCGTCGGAACGATGTCGCCGCACGTTCCGGCGCTCCCGCAGCAGCTGCCGCCGCTTGTCTGGGCATCTTCGGCGTGATCGTGGTCGTGACGATGGGTGTCGGACGGCATGAATGGACCTCTGGATACGGGTGCTTTACCATGACATAGCCCCTACAGTAGCTAGAGCTTCAAGAGCAGAATACGGTGGTATTTCAGTTTGTTTTATTGCTAGAGGATGCGGCGACCGGCTCCATCACGCCTTGAGGCATGAACAGCCGCTGCAAAGAAAAACAGTCACGAAAGGAAGCTTGATGCGGGTTTTGATGCTGAAGCAAAAAATGATGGTTGCAGTGGTGCTGTCGCTTACGGCCGGATGCGCAGTCCAGCCGACTGGGCCAGGCGACGCGGCAGACCAGCGGGGCAACGTTCCCGAAGCCGTGATTGCAATGGCTGCCCCGGATCAGGATGTTGCAACCGCGCGCTTGGTGCCCGAGGACGGGTGCTACTGGTACGAACACAGCGGCCCCGTTGAAACGACCTTGCTGCCGCTGCGCACGGCGAACGGCAACCCTATCTGCGTCGCGCGGGAAGTGTGACGACGACCCGCACGTCACATCAATGCGCTGAGAGCTATTTACCTCATTCAACTTCTCGCGGTAACGCTGTCCTCAGCCGAATAAAGATGTGCTGTCGATCCGATCTCGACGTTCGGATAAAGCTCGTTGATGTGTGCCATAACCATCCGCACGCAACCCGAACTCGCACGACCGCCGATGCTTCTCGGATAGGGTGTGCCGTGTATCCGAAGATAGGTGTCGCGATCACCGACATAGAGATAGAGCGCCCGCGATCCCAAGGCGTTTTGAGGCCCGGGTTCCATTCCGTCGGCCCATCTTGCGTTTTCGGGATCCCGCTCGATCATATTCTGTGTCGGCGTCCAGTGCGGCCACCTGACCTTGCGCTTGATGTTATAAACACCTGGCTCGTAGAGGTTGCCCCGCGCGATCGCCACGCCGTAGCGCATCGCGGTTCCACCCTCCTCAATGTGGTAGAGATACCGCGCGACCGCATCGACATGGATGTCTCCCGGCACGAGGCCGTCCTTCGCGTCCACACGCTGAGGCAAGAAACGTGGGTGTAGTCCCCAAGGGTTTGACGTGGCCGGATCGAAGCCGGGCGGGCTGACTTGCGCGTCCCATTCAGCCTTCTGCGCCTCGGTGGGCCAGCTATCGGCAAACACAGGGTTGGCCACAGTCGCCGAAAAGAGCGCTGTTGTCGTTTGAATGAAGTGTCGTCTTGTCAGCATGTCGTACCCTTTCGGTTCCCACCGGCGATCAATGGCAAGAACGATATACATTCTCGTCGACTAGATAGGACTTCTAGTGGCTAGAGGTTCAAGGGCAAATTTTCGTGAACGCATGCACGCGACCCTGGTAGCACATGCTTGCCTTGCGGTCGGGTTAACGGCCAACCAGGTCAGGTCCGAATTAGCGTGGTAAAGCGGGAGTCGGGGGGCGGAATAGGACAGATTTGCCGAATTGGTCCCCCGGTGGATCGGCTTTGGTCGAAAGATACTATCCTGACACCCTGTCGATCTTCACCCGCCCGTGTCATTGGCCGAAACTTCGGCTTGGAACTCACGTTGTCGCTCAGGCCAGGTGCTCTTGATGTAGACGAGGATAGCCGCGATCTCTGCGTCTGTCAGATCCTCTCCGAAGGCCGGCATGTCGCTCTCGTATCCCGGCACGACGGCCCCGACCCCGCCTTTAGTGATCTGAAAAAGCATGCGGTCTGAATGGTGCCAGGTGTGGCCTGTGTCATCATGCGGCGGGGCCGGCATTCTTCCGGTGTCAAGACGACGACGCCAATCGGGCTGGCCTTCGAGGTTCGCACCATGGCAACTGGCGCAGTTGTCCGCATAAAGCCGTTGCCCTGCCGTGACCTCGGCTGCAAGCACGGGCTCTCCCAAAAACGTCAGTCCCTCGACACGCGGGTCCACCGGTTCCGATTGGGCCAGCACCACGAGGCCGGTGGCCGCGAGCGTGGACACTAGGGCAGCGAGGTGCACTGACCGCCTGACCGTACCCTTCGCCAGTCGGTTCTTTGGCCCCTTATTCATCGGCATAGATTGAGATTCCTTCCGGGCCAAAGGCGTAGGTCCTTAGCGTGCCTGACTTGACCGCAGCCATCCCGGGTGCATTCGCGGGCATTCCCGGCAAGGTGATACCCGTTATCGCCGGACGGGTTTCCAGCAGCCGCTCGATGATGTCGACGGGGACGAGACCGCTGACATAGTAGCCGTCGATCTCGGCCAAGTGGCAGCCGATGCCCTGGGCGGGCACACCGACTTCGACCGAGCGTTTGTCGAAGTCGCGGTCATCCACACGCGTTACGGTAAAGCCGTGTTCTTCGAGATAATCCCCATAGGCATCACAGCAGCCGCAGCCCGGATCGCGCCAGATGGTGATCTGCCTTTCGCTGCCCGCCAGACCGGGTGCCACATCGTCTGTCGCTTGCGCCCAGGCCGATGTGGTCAGGCCCACCATTCCGACAATGCCGCTGCCAATCAGACCAAGCGCGTTTCTTCTCTGCACCCTATTTTCCATCATCGTTCTCCAGTTTCGATCCAGGTTGCGCCGCCGTCACGGCTGATTTTCAAGATGCCGCCCAACAGGGCAGCGATGTAGGTCTCGTTTCTTGAATGAACCGCAACAGTGGTCGCAGCTTTGCTGGCCCGCTTTTGCCAGATGACTCCGCCGTCCTGCGATGCCCAGAGGCCCGAAGGCAGCGCGGCATACATCACTTCCGGCGCCGAGGGGGCGCTGGCCAGCGACAGGATCGGTTCACCGCCTGGCAATGGCGCTTCGGACGGTGGGGCTTCACCCGCAACCAATGAGTCCATCGCGTTGCCTGGCCGCACGTCCTGCCAGCGACAAAAGCAATCGGGCACCCGCGCAAGGCCAACCTCGGTGCCCGCATAGATCCAGATACCGCCCATGCCGGTCTCAAGCTCGACCGAAGCCAGAGCAAGAGGATCGCGCTCTGCGTCGTCGAGCCAAGGGCGGTCCATGGCGAGCGACCAGGTTGCACCGGCGTCCTCGCTCTTCCACAACCCGTCGCCGCGAACCGAGGCATAGATCATGTCCGGGTTCCGCGAGGCGATGGCAACGGCATTGATCTCTCCGTCAGGCAGCCCAGCGTCGCTGACGCGCCACGAAGCGCCCCCATCTTCGGAAATGCTGACACCGCCCTTGGCCAACCCTGCGACCACACGGCCGGGCCGGTCGCGATGGGTCGCCAGCGACAGCACGTTCCCCGGTGTTTCTGTCGCGGTCCAAGTCCGGCCGCCATTATCACTGACGAACAGCCCTCCTCTCGCCAGCAGGATGGTATCGCCATCAAAGGCAAGAGCCGCTGGATCACCATCGCTCGCCGCGAGTGCGAACCCCGGCAACATCGAAGCGACGCCGATACTGAGTGCCGCGGTGAGTACCTTGCGCCGGTTTGGCCGACATCCAATCTCAATCGACTTCAATCTGCATGCTCCTCTGCTCATGCGACGCGGATCACGCCCATCATCCCGGCCGCCTGGTGCTCGAGGATGTGGCAATGGAACATCCAGTCTCCGGGATTGTCGGCGACCAGGGCGATTTCCAGCTGCTCGCGCGGCGCGATCAGCACGGTATCTTGCCATTCGCGGAAATCGGTCGGCACCCCATCGCGGCTGATGACTCGAAAGGAGTGGCCGTGCAGGTGGATCGGATGGTCGAAGGCAGTGGCGTTCGTCATTTGGAGAATATGGCTCGCGTCGCGCTCCAATGTCAGGAAGGGGTCGAGCATGTGCCCTTCGGCGGCGACGCCATTGACGAACCACATGCCGCCGCCCACAACGCCACCCATCATTCCGCCCATCATGCTGCCTGACTGGCTCAGGCCCATCTGGCGCTCGACCATTGCTCCCATCATGCCCCCGGTGAACAGGATTTCGTGACGACGGGCCGCGTTCAGATCAGGTTCGACAAGCGGATTGGCTGGAAGGGCAATTTCCCATTCCGGCGGCGCGGCACGCAAGGGCGTGTCGTCAAAGACGACATCCAGCAGGTTGAATTCATTATCGCGATAGGCGCGGTCGACGATTGGAAGCGTGGTTCCCGGGTCGGCAGGGCAATCGAGCATTATGTCGGCACGCATCGCCGGGCCCAGAACCACGACACCGTCAGGCGCGGCGTGCGGGGTGATCGGCTGGCCGTCGAGCGCAATGATGCGCGCGGAAAGGTCGCCGAAGTCGAGCGCGAAGATGCGGGCGTTCGCGGCATTGATCAGCCGCAACCGGATACGTTCGCCTTGCCGCACCGCGAAGACATCGGGAACACGCCCATTTATCGTGACAGTATTGCCCAGACGGCCCGCATGGCTCATGTCCATGGCTGCGCCGAAGTCATCCGCGATCGATGCGTCCTGCGACAGCCGCCAATCGTCCAGCATCCAGGTGACATCGCGATCGACCCGCGGCGGGTTGGATTCGTCGATGATCAGCGGTCCGGCCAGCCCACGTCCGACCTGCTCGAAACTGCGCTGGTGCGGGTGATACCAGAACGTCCCGGCATCGATCGCGTCGAACTCGTAGGTGAAGGTTTCTCCGGGTGCGATCGGCTTCTGCGTCAGGTGTGGAACCCCGTCCATCGCGTTCGGCAGACGAAGTCCGTGCCAATGGACGGTGGTGTCCTCGTCCAGACCGTTTGTGACGGCGATGCGCAGCCGATCGCCTTGCCGAGCCCGCAACTCCGGGCCGGGAACCTGGCCATTGAAGCCCCAAACGGGGGTTGCGGGATAGGGTTCGGGGACCAACCTTGCCTGTCCCGGCGCGGGGCGCAGCGAGAAGCTGCGGATTTGCGGCTCGGCGCGCAGAGGCTTTCCGAAAGCCGTGGCGCCGATACCCGCCAAGGACGTTGCAAGAAAAGATCGGCGACTAAAACGGGAACTGATTTGGGAGGACATGGATGAACACTCTCTGATTTCACTTTACGCCGCCAAAGCAATTGCGCGGCGATGTTCATGGCCCCGCGCAAACGCCCATTTGAGGGCGTCCGGCACGGAGAAACACACGAAGCGCAATCAGGCGCCGTGTGTCAGATCAGAGGTAGAATCGAGGAGGTTGCTGGGCCGGGGGGCCGGATATTCCGTGCGGGACGTCCACGAGCTGGATTTCATGGGCTGCGGTGGCAGCGATCGGGCTGGTACCAGCCGGGATCGAAAGAAGAGCGGCCATTCCCGCGGCATTGCACACAAAATCACAGACGGAACCCAACTTACCGTCTTCCAAGCTGCCGCAGGCGTCGCAATCGTCCATCGCCATCATGCCGTCATCCGTGGAGACCATTGACGAGGCCATGGCAATTGAGCCAGCAGACTGCGCGACCGCGCCGATGGCAAAAGCCACCAGCGAGAGGATACAGATAAGGCGTGCCCAACGTCTCATGATCTTGATCTACTACCCGGGCGATCCGAATGAAAGCGGCACAATATCACGTTTCTTGGAACATCCGAAGGTTGGCTTGTTCAAGTCCTCGGCAAAACGACTTCTTTCAGCGGCAACCACCCGCCTATGACCGCTTGGAAAAGGCCGCGAACAGGGCAAGCGTCCGTTCGCTGACATGGTGCTCGATGCCTTCGGCATCGCGTTCCGCGGTCTCGGGATCGAGCCCGAGGCTCAGGAGAAACCGCAAGACGATCTCGTGGCGATGTCTGCATTCCTTGGCAAGCGCCCGACCTTCCTCAGTCAGGAAGACCGAGCGGTATTTCGCGCGAGTGATCAGGCCGTCCCGCGCCAGACGGCCAAGCGTCTTGGCGACTGTAGGCGCGGTCACGCCCATGCGTGTCGCAATATCGACCGGCCGGGCCTCGCCGTTCTCGTGGATGAGTTCGGCGATCAGTTCGACATAATCTTCCGCCACTTCGCTGCGCCGCGCTTCGCGCACACCGATGAAGGCCTCGGCGCGGGATTCGACCGCACGTGCCTCTGCCTCGTTTGAGTCAAGGTTATCATCATCCGTCATGCCGTCACCCTCGCACGATCGGGATTGACTCGTAAAGCCTAAGCGATGATTATTAGCCGAAGCTAACTTTTTGCGCCGGGACTTTGGCCTGCGTGTCAACTGAGGGGACATCGTCCATGCCTGTCGATACCAGCAAGCGAGGGCGCGATGTGTCGTCCGCCGTGGAGACATCTCGGCCCACAGCGCCACCTGCGATGGTCACGGAGCCAGTATCGGCGTCGCGACGCGCGTTGTTGGTCAGCGGTCTGGTGGCTGCCGGCGGAGCGGCCGTGGCCGCGAGCCGCGCGCAATCCCAGGCAACGCCCGACCCGATGGCGGGGCATGCGATGTCCGGCGGGGCGGTCGATCCGTATTCGGCCCATGACAGTGGCATGGCGCATGGCAACATGACGATGGTCGGCCAAGTCGACC
Organism: Salipiger marinus; assembly: GCF_900100085.1. Taxonomy (GTDB): domain Bacteria; phylum Pseudomonadota; class Alphaproteobacteria; order Rhodobacterales; family Rhodobacteraceae; genus Salipiger; species Salipiger marinus. Next base: position 3,156 of record NZ_FNEJ01000035.1, on the reverse strand, counting down.
ACGCCCGGAACGGGTTCGACCCGACGGCCATGCTGACCGACTGGGAGACCGGTCGCACCGAAGTCCTGCCGGATGGGCGCACGTTGCGAACGTTCGAGGTGGACGCCATCGACGTGGAGATCGAGATCGCTCCCGGCGTTTTCTTTCCCGCCTGGACGTTCAACGGCCGCGTGCCAGGCCCCGCCCTGCGAGCGAAGGAGGGCGAACGACTGAGGATCGTCTTTCGCAACCTCGGGTCACACCCGCATTCCATGCATTTTCACGGCATTCACTCGGCGCGAATGGACGGCGTTCAAGGCGCCGGGCTGATCGATCCGGGCGAGGAGTTCGTCTATGAGTTCGATGCCAAGCCCTTCGGCTGTCATCTCTATCATTGCCACGCGCTGCCGCTGAAACGGCACATGCACAAGGGCATGTACGGCCTGTTCGTGGTCGATCCAGATCCGGCGCGCCACCCCGAATTTGCGGCCGTTGCGGCGTCGCGTGTGATGGGCAGCCCGGAGAACGCCGAGTGGCAGGAACTGGCAATGGTGATGAACGGCTTTGATACCAATTTCGACGGCGAGAACGAGGTCTATGCCGTCAATACGGTCGGCCAGGTTTACATGAACGAGCCGATCCGGATCGACAAGTCGCGCCCGGTGCGCATCTACCTCATGAACGCGACCGAGTTCGACCCGATCAACTCGTTCCACCTGCATGGGAATTTCTTCGACTACTACGACACTGGCACCCAGTTCACGCCGACCCTGCGCACAGTCGATGTGATAATGCAGTGCCAGGCGCAGCGCGGCATCCTTGAATTCAGCTTCGCCGACCACGAGGACGGGATGTACATGTTCCATGCGCACCAGGCCGAGCTCACCGAACTTGGCTGGATGGCCTTTTTCGACGTGCGGGAGGCCGGAGCATGACCGACCAAAGCCACCTCCGCCGCCCGCCGATGATCCGGCTGCTTCAGGTCCTCGTGCCGCTGGCCGCCATGCTGGGTGCCTTTGTCTGGATCGCCTCGCTCGATCCCTTGCGCGGCTTCAACAACGGCGCCCCCCCGGTCGAGGCGCTGACCGTCGAACGGACGATCCTCGATGGGTCGGGGATATCGCTCAGGGTGCGCGCCGGCGGATCGGATGCGATGGTGGTCGCGCAGGTTGCCGTGGATAATGCCTACTGGACCTTTACGCAGGAACCGGCGGGGCCGATTGCCCGCGGCGATGCGGTCTGGCTGCGCATTCCCTATCCGTGGGTCCTTGGCGAGGCCCATCATATCAATCTGCTGACGAACACAGGCGCGACCTTCGGGCACGAGATCGCGGTGGCAGTTTCGACGCCAAGTCCCACCTGGGGGCAACTTCGGCTCCAGGCGGTGATCGGGGCGATCGTCGGCCTTTTGCCGGTAGCGCTTGGCCTGATGTTCTATCCGGCCATGAAGGGCGTCGGGCAAAGGGGGATGAACTTTCTGCTGGCGCTGACGGTCGGGTTGCTGGCCTTCCTGCTGATCGACACCATATCCGAGGCACTGGAGCTATCGGCAGAAGCGGCCGCGATATTCCAAGGTTCTGCCATGGTCTGGCTGGCGGCGCTTACAAGCTTTCTTCTATTGATGGCTATCGGGCGCTGGCGCGGCAATCCGGAAGGCATCGCGCTTGCGTTCTACATTGCCCTCGGGATCGGGCTTCACAACTTCGGCGAAGGGCTGGCAATCGGCGGCGCATTCGCCGCCGGGTCGGCGGGGCTTGGAACTTTCCTCGTCCTAGGCTTTGCCTTGCACAATGTCACCGAGGGCATAGGCATCGCCGCCCCGATGCTTCGTGCCCGGCCAACGCTTTGGACGTTTGCCGCTCTGACCCTGCTCGCCGGTGGCCCGGCCATCCTCGGAATGTGGGCGGGCAGCCTTGCCTATGCGCCGCAATGGTCGGCACTGGCACTCGCCGTCGGAGCGGGTGCGATCCTGCAAGTCATGGTCGAGGTCAGCGCCTACCTTGTACGTCAAAACGCCGACAGGCAGGCGGCGCTGATGTCACCAGCCGTACTGGTCGGGTTTCTGGGCGGCATCGCCTTCATGTACGCGACGGCGGCATTGATCAAGATCTGAGCGGTGATCGGCTGTTTCGGCTTCATGGGGCGGTCGCCCAGCTCTATAAACTGACCCCGTCTGTCCACGGGGAGATCGCAATTTTCGTGCCCCAGTTTGTGCGCCCAAGAGACTTATTCTTTCGTGATTTCGAAATAAAGAATTTGAGGCTAGAGCGACTAGAGGATCCCACAGATAGGTGAAAACACCGCAAATCCATCTGACTACTATTTCTGAGCCGCACGTCGAAATCGACTGTCTCATATTTTTGGTCTGTCACGATTCTGGTCCTCCGTTGAACTATCAACAAATGTTACGCACCAAAACGAGTGCTTCTTTAGAGGTGTTTCATGGCATCGCCCGCCACATGCGGAAACGCACCTGTTCGGTCACCTCGCGGATTAGACCTTGCGCTGCCATCCAAGCAAGGTTGCGCTGGACGGCGGCGCGGCTGGCACCGGTCAGGGTCTCGGCCATTGGAGCGGAGACGACGGGCCATTCGGTCAGCACCGCGCGCAATGCAGGTGGTGTCTTGCCAGAGAGCGGTGCCATCATGTTGTCCGCCCGCGCTGACCATGCCTGGATATCGTCGAGGTGCCGCATCGCGGTCAGGCATGCTGTTTCCATTCCCTCGAGCCAACGCTGCAAGCGCTCGGCAGGTGGGCCACTGGCGCGCAGCCCCCCTGCCCCGCGCATAGCCAGAGGCGCAAAGATGGCCCCCCCATTCAAATTCGGGCCTTCGCTCGCGGCAATGCGTGCGGCGGTAACCGCCGCTTCCATCCGGTCGTCCTGTTGCCCGAGGCCCGCAAGGTTCCAGAGGTGAAACCCCATGCAGGCGCGTGTAATCGAATGCAGGTGGGCGGCTTGCGCCATCAGGTCAAGCCAACCGACCGCGCGATCCGCAAAGGGCTCGGCTTCATTGGCCATGTTTTCAGGGTCACGGCGATCGAGGAAAGCGGATAAGTCCACCTCTGGACCGGGACCGCCTGTTGTCGCATTTTCTTCACCATTTCAGCACATGATTATTACGTGATTTCTGGAAGATACCACGATATCGCACACCATTTTTCAGCTAAGGGCTTCAA
>NZ_FNEJ01000061.1 GCF_900100085.1 Salipiger marinus | reverse complement strand
TCTCCTGGATCGACAGCTTCTGACGCAAATGCATCCGTCGGATGATGTTCAAAAGTCCCATGTGGGTCACTCCGTTACCCCCGCCGCTCAACGCTTTCGGGGAAGGTACACATGGCTCAGTTCTCAGTGGAAATTATGCCTGGGTGGAAATCAACATCGAGATCTTCCGTCGCGGCCAGAAACCCATGTCGCGCGCGCCACCACGGGAGCAGGTCGCATGACGAGCCGCCCGTCATCCTGCATGCATCCATGTCGACTGGCCTGCGCAGCGCCGGTGATGTCACCCTGCGCCCCACGACCCCGGTTCGTCGTACCACTGGCAAAAGGCCGGAACTGACCTTGTCGCCGGCATCGACCGGCCGCAACCCACCGCCGGTCAACGCCGCCCACAAAACAGCCGCCACCTCCTCGATTAGCGTGGCAAAGACCGTCAGCGCGCTTTCCCCATAGCGCTCACCAAGCCCCTCGCGGCCTCGTCCTTCCGAGGTTTGTCAACGCGGGCCGCCATCTCTTGGCAGCCAACGTCGCACCACGGCCCGCATCGAAAAACCTTCAGGGGAGTCGTCGTTTGCCGCAGGATCGACGAACGGCCGCTTGGGGTTCGCGTCCCATCGGTATGGTTTTCAGCACAAAGGCGGGTACAACTGGGGTTCGGTTAAACCAATCGCTCAATCGGTAGCTGCCCGGAGGGCTAACGCTCGACGAACCTGGCACCCCACCGAAGGCTGCGCTTCTTCATTGGAGTGCAGCGATCACCGCCGTTCACAAAGAAGTTGGAAATCAGGCCTCTAAAACACACGTGGCCAATCCGAGAAGAAAATTCCTCCAGAACATATCAATTATCTGTCTTTGCTTTCCAAAAGGCCGAGCTCGCTTCATCTTGCGCAGGAGCGGAGAGGTAGAAAACAGAAATGCGAATTCATTCGGTATCGATCAACAACTTTCGCGGAATCAGGTCCGCCACCATCTGCCTGCCCGCGCATGCTGTGCTTATCGGCGACAACAACACCGGCAAGTCTTCGGTGCTGGAGGCCATTGATCTGGTGCTGGGTCCCGACCGGCTATCCCGTAGGCCGCCGGTCGACGAGCACGACTTCTTCGAGGGACGCTATCTCGCGCCTGCCGTTGCAGCGGCCGACCAAGGAGGGGTTGCCCCCGTGAATGCCGCGGCCCCCCCGGCGGATACAGAGCCGCTGCAAATCGAGATCGAAGTGACGATCACCGACTTGTCGGAGGAACAGCTCGCCCGTTTTGGCGGCAGCATCGAGTGGCTCAACACGGTCGATGGAACTCTGTTCACAGAAGCGAACCCCGCCAGCATAGATGCTGCGCCCATCAACGCGGCGCTGCGCGTCACTTTCATCGGCCAATATGATCCCGACGAGGACGATTTCACCGGCATTACCTATTTTAGCCGCAGCCTGACCGAGGGCGACACGCCCACGCCGTTCCGCAAAAACGATAAGCAGCATTGCGGCTTCCTTTTCCTCCGCTCGCTCAGGACCGGGTCGCGCGCGCTCAGCCTTGAGCATGGCAGCCTGCTCGACATCATCCTCCGCCTGAAGGAGATCCGCCCCCGGCTTTGGGAGGGCACACTCGAAGCACTTTCCACACTGGACGTGGCGGGTGCCCCTGAGATGGGCATCAGCGGGGTCCTCGAAAGCGTGAATGCCTCGCTCAAGAAATATGTTCCCCGTGAATGGGGTGCCCAGCCGCAGCTTCGCGTCTCCGGCCTGACGCGCGAGCATCTGCGCAAAGTGATCACCGCCTTTATCGCTACCGGCAATGGCAACCATGCCGCGCCTTTCTATCGGCAGGGCACCGGCACTATTAATATGCTCGTCCTGGCGCTTCTCTCTCAGATCGCCGAGGACAAGCAGAATGTGATCTTCGCCATGGAGGAGGTCGAAACAGCTATCCCTCCCTATGCGCAGAAGCGGATCGTCCATGAGCTACGCAAGCTCGCCGCCCAATCGATCATCACCTCGCATTCCCCCTATGTCCTGGAAGAATTCAGTCTTGACGAGACCGTCATCCTTTCACGGACTCACCACGGCATGCTCAGCCAGTCGTCGATCACCCTACCCGACAGCGTGAAGCACAAGCGCTATCGTCAGGACTTCCGCACCAAATTTTGCGAAGGGCTGCTGGCGCGCCGGGTGCTCATCGCAGAAGGAGATTCCGAAGCAGCAGCGCTTCCAGTGGTCGCGCGTCGGCTCTCTGATCTCAATCCAGCGGCCTACACCTCGATCGAAGCCTTGGGCATTACCATAATTAACGCGAAGACCGAGACTCAGATCGCCGATCTCGGCAAGCTCTACGCGGGGCTGGGGAAGCGGGTGTTCGCGCTGTGTGACCTGCAGAGACAGGAGGCGCAGCAGGCGATCGAGGCCGAGGTCGAGCAGCTGTTCATGCATCCAGAAAAGGGCATTGAAGAACTTGTCCTCAAAAACACCACTTTGGAGGCGATGAACCGCTTCTCGCAGTCGCTGGCCTGGCCGCAGCATCTGGCGGCAAAGCATGCGGGCGCCGACGTGAATATGAAAGATGCGCTGATGGACTATTTTCAGTGGTCGAAGGGCAACTGGGGCATCGCCGACTTCCTCGCCCAGTGCTCAGAGGCCGAGATACCTCTCTGGTTTCGCCAGACCTGCGCACGGCTGCGCGAGCTGTGCGATCCGCCCCCAACTCCGCCGACTGCGGGGCCGGCAACTGGCAGTGACGGCGACGACTTCGACCTCCTTTTCGGCTTATAGCAGTAGTAATCATGGTCGACCTTACGCCGAAGCAGCAGATCGTACTCGCGACCGTCGGCCATCAGCTGGTCACAGGCGGCCCCGGCTCCGGGAAGACAACCGTGTCGATCCTGAAGGCGGCAAAGATCGCCCGCGAAACGCTCAAGCCTGGGCAGCGTGTCCTCTTTCTTAGCTTCGCGCGCGCGACAGTATCCTGTGTCCTCAAAGCGATCGACGATGAACAGGACATCTCGCCCGCCGATCGGAGCCGGATCGAGGTCGACACTTATCACAACTTCTTCTGGCGGCTGCTCAAGACGCACGGCTATCTGGTCGGCCTGCCGCGCAGGATCTCGTTCCTCACGCCGCCCGGCGAGGCGATCGCCTTGGCTGCAATTCGCCGCGAATATGGCGCCGACAAGAAGCTCGACGATGCCGAGCTAGCCGAAAAGCGAACGCGCGAGAAGGCTGAGCGGGAGCGCCTTGCGTTTGCTGAGGGGAAAATCTGCTTCGATCTGTTTGCCGATCTCGTGGCGCGACTTCTCGAGGGGTCGGCCAAACTGCGAGCGCTCACTGCCATCACCTGGCCCTGCATCATCTTCGATGAATTCCAAGATACAAGCGCGGCTCAGTGGCGCGTCGTTAAGGCGCTTGGCGACCGTTGCACCTTGATCGCGCTGGCTGACCCCGAGCAACGCATTTTCGAGTTTATCGGCGCCGATCCCGCCCGCCTTGACCATTTCAAGGCTGCGTTCGCTCCGACCTTCACCGAGCTCGGCTCGGATAATCACCGCAGCAAGGACACGGACATTCTACTCTTCGGCAACGAGGTGCTGACCGCCAACTTCAGCAAGTCCGAGTATGCTGGCATCGCTTTTTGCGGGTTTCCGTCTAACCGGAACCAGGCCTATGCAGCGCTAGTCACGCAGGTCTTGCAGGCGCGTGCCCGGTTGATCGCCACAGGACGGCCCGACTGGTCGCTGGCAATCCTCGTTCCGACCAAGCGGATGATGCGGATTGTTTCCGATATCCTGCGCGAACCGTTCGGCAACGTGCCAGCCATCGCCCATGCCGCCTCGATCGATATGGAAGGACCGATCCTGGCAGCCGACGTCATTGCGCTACTACTCCAGCAAGCGTGTGGTGCGGATGACCTCGACCAGTTGGTCCATCTGATGTGCCAGTACCTTCGCGGCCGTGGGGGATCTGACCCAAGCAAGCGTGATCTGGGCGATGCGGTCAGACTGGAGAGGGCGCTGGCGAAATGGAACCAGCGGATCGCCGCGGGACGCGCCCCACACGCGAGCAGCGTCATCCAGCCTATCGCCGCCGTACTCTACGCAAGCCAGCAGGTTGTCATGCTCGGCGATCCTGACAAGGACTGGATCGCCATTCGCGCCAAGCTTGCTGATGGAGAGTGTCCCCGGCTGCGGGCGATTGCGAACGACGCCCGCAATGTGCGTCTGCTCGAGCGGGGCAATATGCTGCGCAAGACGTTGGAACAGAACTGGCGAGAGCGAGGTCGCTATGCTGATGCGCTTGACATCACACTGTTGGATGTCACTGAGAACTGACCCAGCGGCGATAGGAAATGTCACTGAGAACTGACCCATGTGGAACCCTCCCCCTGACGGGATTTGTCGGGGGTCATTGGAGTGATCGACATGGATATTTTGAGCGTCATTCGACGTTGGGCACTTCGGGATAAGTTGCCCATCCGTGAGATTTCGCGGCGGACTGGTCTGTCGCGCAATACTATCAGGCGTTACCTGCGTGCCGGGATCGTCGAGCCCAAGTTCAACGTGCCGTCGCGGCCGAGCAAGCTCGACGCATACGCGGAGAAGTTGTCGGGCTGGTTGCTGGCCGAACAGCGCAAGTCGCG
>NZ_FNEJ01000026.1 GCF_900100085.1 Salipiger marinus | reverse complement strand
CGGGTGCTGGCTGGCCGGTTGAGCCAGGCGTGAAAGCCCGAACGCGAGACTTCCAGAGCTTTGCAGAGCCAACTGACCGGCCAGATGTGGCGGTGCCGGGCGATGAAGGCGAACCTCATATCACCTCCCGCGCGAAAAAAGCTGCCGCCCTCTTCAGGATGTCACGCTCCGCCCTGAGCCGGGCGACCTCTTTCTTCAAGGATGAAATCTCGGCCAGATCAGCGCGCAACTGCCCGTTCCCGGGAAAGGCAACAGCAGGGGTTGCGGTCAGCTCCCGCATCCAGCGGCGCAACACGCTCTCCGCCACATCGAGGTCACGGGCGGCCTGCGCCACGGCCACACCCCGAAGCGTGACCGCCATGCGGTGGCTGATCAGGCGCTGGACGCCACTGCCGTGGCTGGCGCGGCGCGCGGTATCGGCGCGCAGCCCCCTTTCCGGTTTGCACGGCGCCGGGGATCGCAGCATTACCCCGCTTTGTGCATATTTTCGCCTTAAACCCCGGGCAATGTGTCACAATGTGGCGCTGGAACGGCGTCGGGGGCCTGAAGGCCGCAGCAGGACAAAGGGTCAGGCAGGATGCAGGACGGAGCGGATCTTTCCACGGTCGATCTGACCGGGCTGACACAGGCGCAGTGGCTGGCCGAGGTCGCGGCCAAGGGCGAGGATCACGGCTTTTACGAACCGCTGGGGCCGTCCCATCACGCCGTGTTCGTGGAGGATGGCGACACGCTGCTGGTCACCTTCGAGACCCTGCCCGGCATCGCCGCCCTCTCCGAAACCGCGACCCCGCTGGGATGGGAAATCATGTCCGCCGGGGGCTGGTCGCATCTGGCGCTGCTCGCCACCTCCGACACATGGTTCCGCGATCCCAAGGTCTACGGCTTTTTCGACCAGCTTCTGGATGACGGGTTCTTTGACGATTTCGAGCGGGTGATCTTTTACGGCGCGGGCCCCTGCGGCTATGCCGCCGCCGCCTATTCGGTGACGGCCCCCGGCGCGCAGGTGCTGGTGATCCAGCCGCAGGCGACGCTGGATCCGCGCGTCACCGGCTGGGATGACCGGTTCACCGACCGCCGAAGGCTCGATTTCACCTCGCGTTATGGCTATGCGCCCGACATGCTGGATGCCGCCCGGCAGGCCTTCGTGCTGTTTGATCCGCGGGAGCGGCTGGATGCCATGCATGCCGCCCTTTTCGAACGAAAGGGCGTGACCCGGCTGCGCCTGCCCTTCATGGGCGACGCGCTGCAGGGCGATCTGCTGGATCTGGATCTGATCCTGCCGCTGCTGACCGCTCTGGCCGAGGACCGGCTGGATGGCGCCAGTTTTGCAAGGCTGCTGCGGGCGCGGCGCGACCATCCGCCCTATCTGCGCCGCCTGCTCGCCCATCTGGAAGCGACGGACCGTCTGACGCTGGCCGAAGCGCTTTGCGTCAATGTCACCCGCCGCTTCAACGCGCCGCGCTTCCGACGCAGGCTGGAGGCGCTGCGGGCCGCGCGGCCCCGCAGCGGCAGCGGGGCTCAGGCCGGCTGATCCGGGCGCGCGATCTGCCCGCCGCCCACCGCCACGGCAACCCCGGTGGTGCCGGGGGCCGAGGTGGGCCAGCCGCGCGCGACCCGCACCGCGAGATAGCCGAAAGCCTGCGCCTCCAGCATGTCGCCATCAAGTCCGACCGCTTCCACCGGTTCGACCGGGCAGTCGAGCCCTGCGCGCAGCATCGCCATCATCACCGGGTTGAGCCGCCCGCCCCCCGTCACCAGCAGCCGCGCGGGCGGCACCGGGCAATGTTCCATCCCCTGCATGACGGCGGCAGCGGCCATGGCGGTCATGGTGGCGGCGGCATCCGCATCCGACAGTTCGCGCACCAGATCGAGCATCAGGTCAAAATCGTCGCGATCCAGCGATTTGGGCGGCATCCGGCGAAAGTATGTCTCCTCCAGAAACAGCTCCAGAGCGCCCTCCACCACCCGGCCCGTGGCGGCGAGCGCCCCGTCGCGGTCGCAGTCGAGCCCGCGCCGCGCCATCATCAGATCGTTGATCGGCGCATTGGCGGGGCCGGTGTCAAAGGCCAGCAGCGCGCCCTCCGCCTCGGGGGCCGGTTGCGACGGGTCGATCCATGTCAGGTTGCCGACCCCGCCAAGGTTCAGGAAGGCCACGGGATCGCTGGCGCCGATGCGGCGGGCGCAGGCGAAATGGAAAAACGGCGCAAGCGGCGCGCCCTCGCCCCCCAGCGCCACATCGGCGGAGCGGAAATCCCACACCACAGGGCGCCCCAGCGCCTCGGCCAGCATCCCGCCATCGCCCAGCTGATGGGTGCCGCGCCCCTTGGGATCATGCGCCAGCGTCTGGCCGTGAAAGCCCACCAGCTCCGCCTCGGGGAAGTCGCGCAGCAGTTCGGCATGGGCGCGCTGGATCACCTCCTGCGCCGCCTCCAGCCCCGGATCGCCCGGCCAGCGGCCCAGCACGCCGCGCAGCACCGCGCGCTCCGCCTCGGTATAGGGGCGGTAGCCGCTGCGCCCGAACTCCACGATCTCTGCACCGTCCGTCAGGATCAGCGCCGCATCCACCCCGTCAAGCGAGGTTCCCGACATGCAGCCAAGCGCCCAGACCGGGCCTGCGCCGCTTTTCGATCCGTGCCCGTGATTGCCCTTCACCTTCGACGCCCTCAGCCTTATAGAAACGGGCGGACTATAGAGGGGATCCCCGATGACCTACCATCCCAAATCGGACTTCATGCGCGTCATGATGGAGCGCGGCTATCTTGCCGACTGCACCGATTACCAGAGCCTTGACGAGGCGCTGTCACAGGGGGTCGTCACCGCCTATATCGGCTATGACGCCACGGCAAAATCGCTGCATGTGGGCCATCTGCTCAACATCATGATGCTGCGCTGGCTGCAGAAAACCGGACACCGCCCCATCACGCTGATGGGCGGCGGCACCACCAAGGTGGGCGATCCGTCCTTCCGCGCCGACGAGCGCCCGCTGCTGACGCCCGACCAGATCGACGCCAATATCGACGGCATGAAGCAGGTTTTCGCCAAATACCTGACCTATGGCGACGGTGCGACCGAAGCGCTGATGCTCAACAATGCCGAATGGCTGGACGGGCTCAACTATCTGGAATTCCTGCGCGACATCGGGCGGCATTTCTCGGTGAACCGGATGCTGGCCTTCGAGTCGGTGAAATCCCGGCTGGACCGCGAACAGTCGCTGTCCTTCCTCGAATTCAACTACATGATCCTGCAGGCCTATGATTTCCTTGAACTGAACCGCCGCTATGGCTGCGTGCTGCAGATGGGCGGATCGGACCAGTGGGGCAACATCATCAACGGCATCGACCTGACCCGCCGGGTGCTGGATGCGCAGATCTTTGGCCTGACCTCACCGCTGCTGACCACCAGCGACGGGCGCAAGATGGGCAAATCGCAGGGCGGCGCCATGTGGCTCAATGCCGACATGCTGAGCCCTTACGAATTCTGGCAGTTCTGGCGCAACACCACCGATGCCGATGTGGGCCGCTTCCTGAAGCTTTACACCGAACTGCCGCTGGAAGAATGCAACCGGCTTGCGGCCCTTGAAGGGTCGGACATCAACGCCGCCAAGATCGTGCTCGCCAATGAGGTGACCACGCTCTGCCATGGCGCCGAGGCTGCGGCGGCGGCAGAGGCCACGGCGCGCGAGGTCTTCGAGAAGGGCGGCGTGGGCGACGATCTGCCGACGGTGGAACTGTCGGCGGCGGAACTGGGCGAGGGCCTGTCCATCGTGCAGCTGATCGTGCGCGCGGGCCTTGCCAAATCCGGCAAGGAGGCCAAGCGGCTGATCGTGGAAAACGGCGCGCGGCTTGACGACGCGCCGCTGACCGATGCCGGGCTGATGCTGGATGCCGCAGCCCTTGCGCAGCCGGTCAAGCTGTCGGCGGGCAAGAAACGCCACGCTCTGGTGAAGCTGGCGGACTGACCCTCAGGCCTCGGCCACGATCTGCGCGGCAAGCTCGCGCAGATCGCCGAAATGCCCCTCGGACCGGGCGGGCAGGGTCGGGTCGGAGGTGATGGTCAGGACCAGATCACGCCCCGGCACCACCACCAGCATCTGCCCGCCATAGCCGCGCGCATAGGCGGCAGACTCCCCCGCCAGCGTGGTCAGGAACCAGCCATAGCCATACTGGTCGCCGGAAAACGGCGAGCGCGCCCGTGCCTGCCACGAAGTGTCGAGCCATGACTCCGGCACCACCTGTGCGCCGTCCCAGCGCCCGCCCTGCAGCGCCATCTGCCCGATGCGCGACAGGCCGCGCGGGCTCAGCCCCATGTCATTGCCGCCCAGATAGCGCCCCTGCGGATCGCGCACCCAAGGCGCAAAATCCACGCCCAAAGGCGCCCCCAGCCGGGCGCGCGCCTGATCCAGCAGGCTCAGGCCGGTGGCGTCCGCCAGCACCGCGCCCAGCACATGCCAGCCGCCGGTGGAATAGATGAACCGCCCGCCCGGCTCCGCCTCCGGCTCCGGCTCCAGCGCGGTGGCGAGCCAGTCGCGGCTCGACACCCACGCGCCGTAGCTGGCCCCAGAGGTGCGCACCAGCCCGGTCTGCATCGACAGCAGATGCCCCACGGTCAGATCATCCAGACTGTCGCCGCGCGGATCCCGCCCCAGCAGCGGCAGCACCTTCGCCTCCACCCCGGGCAGATCGCCCCGGTCGATGGCGATGCCGGTCAGCAGCGCCACCAGCGTCTTGGACACCGATTTGACATTGGTGATGCGGTCCAGCCCCGGCCCGCGATAGGCCTCGGCAAAGATCTCCTGCCCACCCTGCCGCAGCACCAGCGCATGCAGCTGCGACAGGCCTTGCACCCGCGCGGCCCAAGGCCGGGCCTGCGCCAGCGCAGGCGTGGCAAGACAGGCGGAGGCGCCCAGCAGAAAGGCGCGGCGGTTGGGGGGGATCACATGGCTCATGGCGCAACACCTTTGCCAGAACCGCGCCAGCGGCAAGCCCACGCCCCATCACAGAGCCGTGCACGCCCCCGCCCGCGCGGCGATTTTTCATCTTGCAACAGCGCCGCCCTGCCGCTATTTCAGCCTCAGACGCGGGTATGGTGAAATGGTATCACACGAGCTTCCCAAGCTCTTGGCGCGGGTTCGATTCCCGCTACCCGCTCCATCCTCTCCCCCAGAACAGATGTCAGCTCGGATGCGCTGTCGCAGCACGGCCACGTCACGGCGGATCTCGTCGCGGATCGGACCCTCGCGCGGGGCATCGGCCAGCGTGGTCAGCAGCACCTCGCCGGGCTGACCGCGCCGCGCCCAGACCTGACGGCGCAGCACCGCCTGGGCTGCCTGCGGCAGATGCTCCGGCACCTCCTGCCCCGACAGTTCCGCCCAGACCAGCGACCAGAGCCGCGCCACCGTCCACGGATTGTAGCCGCCCCCGCCCGACACGATCAGCCGCGGCGCAAGCCCGCGCAGCGCCCGCACCGCCCGCCGGTGCGACAGGTTCGACAGCGTCAGCCGCGCCAGCGGATCCTCGCTGACCGCATCGGCGCCGCATTGCAGAAAGATCGCGTCAGGCCGGAAGGCCGCCACCGCAGGCAGGATCATCTCCTCCAGCACCAGCGCAAATTCGCTGTCATTGAACCCCGCAGGCACCGGCAGGTTGAAGGCCGCCCCCCCCGCCGCCTCCTCCAGCGCGCCGGTGAAGGGCCAGCGCCGCGCCTCATGCACCGAAATCACCCGCACCTGTTCCGACCCGGCAAAGCCCAGCTCCACCCCGTCGCCATGATGCGCGTCGATATCCACATAGGCGACGCGGCGCAGCCCCAGCCGCAGCAGATGACGGATGGTCAGCACCGGCTCATTGAGAAAACAGAAGCCGCTGGCGCGGTCGGGCAGCGCGTGATGGGTGCCGCCGCCGGGATTGAACACCACGCCGCCGTCGCGCGCCACCAGTTCCGCCGCCAGCAGCCCGCCCCCCACTGCCGTGGCCGGACGGCGGAACATCTCGGGAAAGACCGGATTCGAATGGGTGCCCAGCCCGTGGCGCTCCCGCACCTCCGCCGACACCTCGCCCGCGCGCTCCGCCGCCTCCAGTGCTGCCACATACTGCGCGCCATGCCAGCCGCGCAGGGCGGCGGCCTTGGCGCGCGGGCTGGTGCGCCAGACCTCGCGCGGCAGCCAGTCCAGCGCCCTGCACAGGTCGATCACCGCAGGCACCCGCTCGATCGACAGCGGATGCACCGCGCCATAGCGCGAGCCGCGATAAATCTCCGCTCCGATAAAGACCGCCACGCCCTGCCCTTTCATCTTGCCCTTAAACTCCGGGGGAGCCCCGCAGGGGCGGGGGCAGAGCCCCTTTCAGCCCGCGATCGCCCGCAGCGCGCGGGCCCGGGCCGCCGGGATGGCCGCAGTTTCGACGCCGGTAAAGACATGCAGCGTGTTCATCTGCCGGTCGATCACCGCGTGATCGCTGACCCAGCCGCCCATGGACAGATAGGTGCGCAGCAGCGGCGGAATCAGCCGCAGCGCCGCCCGCGCATCCCCCGCCGGAACCTCGGGGTCAAAGCGGATCACCTCGGGCGCCTTTTCCCCGACCCGCCAGCGCTCCGGCGCGGCATGGCGGGCGCGCAGATAGGCAAAGGCCTCGGCGTAGCGGGCGGGATCGGTGCCCGCGAAACTGGCGCAGCCGAACAGCATCCGCCCGCCCCGCGCATCCACCAGCCCGGTGATCGCGCCCCATGCCAGCCGCAGAATGTCGGGATCGGTCAGGTCGGGATGGATGCAGAACCGCCCCAGCTCCAGCATCGGGCCGCCAAACCCCTCCAGCCGGGCCAGATCATAATACTGCCCGGCATAGCTCTGCCCGGGGCCCCGCGCCGCATCGATCCACAGGAAGCGGAAACAGGCGACCAGCCGCCCGCCTGTCTCTTCGATGAGCATATGGGAACAGGCGGCGTCAAACCCGTCTTCGTCGCGCCGCCCGCCCGGACCAAAGAAGGCGAGCCCGCGCAGATCCTGCGCCGCGCGCAGATCCTGTGGCCCCTGCGCCAGACGCACAACATAGCGTCCGCGCGCCAGAACCGCCTCCCCCGTGGCGGTGTGATCCTGCCCGGGGCCGCGCGTCATGGCGTCAGTTGTCGCTGAGCAGATCGCCCACATTCAGGCGACCCACATTGCCGAAGAGCCTGCGGATGAAGCCAAGCTCGCCATCCGCGGTGCGGGTGATGCGCCGCGACAGCGGCACCACGGCGCCATCCTCCAGCCCGTAGCGGGTGATGTTCTCGACCACGCCCGCCTCGTCGAAGGTGATCGCCAGCACGGTGCGGTTCACCACCTCGGGCGCCTGCCATGCAAAGGTACGGACCTGACTTTCGATGTAATAGAAATTGCCGTGATCGGTCACGCCGGAGGCGGTCGGCACGCCGACCAGCTCTTCGACCGTGGTGCGGGTGTCGACACCGGGCACGATCTGCTGCAGCTCGTCCTCGCGCGGGACATAGCCGTGACTGCGATACTGCGCCGCACAGGCTGTCAGCCCCACTGCGGCCACTGCCGCCAGCAGCGTGATTCTCACCCGTCTCGCCATGGACTGCGTCCCCGCCCCTTGTCTTGACCCTTCGGGCCTTCTATCCCGGATTACACAACCGAGCCAACCCGTTCAAGCCAAGGAAAGCGATGCCCATGACCAGCGGCGGAAACTCCTCGGGGCGGCTGCGCCTCACGGCCCTGCGCCGCGATGCCCCCACGCCCTTTGATCTGCGCCCAGACGAACCGGCGCGCCGCGCCCTTGCCGACCGGCTGGGGCTGCTTGCCCTGCGCAAGGCGCGCCTTGCGGGCGAACTCATCCCCGGCGATGGCGGCAGCTGGCGGCTGGTGGCCGAGCTGGGCGCCACCGTGGTGCAGGCCTGCGTGGTGACACTGGATCCGGTGACCACCCGCATCGACGAGCCGGTGGAGCGCCGCTTCCGCCCCGCGCAGGACATGCCGCGGCTTGATGCCGGAACCGAGGTGGAGGTGCCCGAGGATGAAGAAGATCCCCTGCCCGACGTGCTGGATCTGACCTCGGTGCTGACCGAGGCGCTGTCTCTGGCCCTGCCGGTCTATCCGCGCAGCCCCGCCGCCGAAGCAGCACTGGCCGAGGCCGCAGAGCCTGCAGAGATGCCGGAAGAAGAGGAAAGACCCAATCCTTTTGCCGCGCTCGAAGAGCTGAAAGACCGTCTTTCCGGAGGAAATGACAAAGACAGCTGAGCACGGGCGCGCGAATCCACTTGCGGTTTGTCACGAAATACCTATTTTCGCGCCTTCATCGGAATTCCGGGTTGCTATCGCCCATGCCTTGAGACTATGAGGCCGGGCACGCCCGAACGGAACGGGCAGACGAAATTGCCCTCACACGCGAAAGATCGAGGTTGAGACATGGCTGTCCAACAGAACAAAGTATCCAAGTCGCGCCGCAACAACCGTCGCGCGCATGACGCGCTGGTCGCGGCCAATCCCAACGAATGCGGTAACTGCGGCGAGCTGAAGCGCCCGCATCACGTCTGCCCGTCCTGCGGTCATTACGCCGACCGTCAGGTCGTCGCCGTGACCGACGAGATCGAGCTGGACGAAGACGCGGCATAAGCTGTCGAAGGCCCTTACGCCGCATGACTTCCGCTCAGGACAAATCGCAGGCGGACGGGCCTCTGGTCCTCTCCATCGATGCCATGGGTGGCGATCGCGGGCCGGCAGCCATTGTTGCCGGCCTCGCGCTCTTCGCCCGGAAGCATCGGGATGTCCGCATCCTGCTGCACGGCCCCGAAGCCGATCTGCGCCCCATGGTGGACCGCCACAGGGGCCTTGCCGCGCAATGTGACATCCGCAACGCCACGGGCGTGGTGTCCATGCAGGACAAACCCAGCCACGTGATGCGCAACGGGCAGGACACATCCATGTGGTCCACGCTCGATTCGGTGCGCAATGGCGAAGCCACCGTGGCGGTATCCTGCGGGAATACTGGCGCGCTGATGCTGCTGTCGATGGTGCGGCTGCGCAAGCTGCCGGGCGTCAACCGCCCTGCCATCGCCGTGCTCTGGCCCTCGCGCAATCCGCAGGGGTTCAACGTGATGCTCGACGTGGGCGCGGACATCCGCGCCGATGCCGAGGATCTGCTGAAATATGCGATGATGGGCGCCTCTTACGCCCGCAACGCGCTGGCGCTGACCCGGCCCCGTGTCGGGCTGCTGAATGTCGGCACCGAAGAACACAAGGGCCGCGCCGAACTGAAGGCCGCCCACGAGATGATCACCGCCCATGCCGAGGCGGGCGGCTTCGAATTTGTCGGCTTCTGCGAAGGCGGCGACATTCCCGGCAGCCGCTGCGACGTGATCGTGACCGACGGTTTTACCGGCAATATCGCGCTCAAGACCGGCGAAGGCACCGCCTCGCTGATCGGCGCGCTGCTGCGCGAGGCCTTCGCCTATTCGCCGCTGTCGCGGCTGGCCTCGCTGCTGGCGCTGACCTCGCTCAAACGGCTGCAGGCGCGGATCGACCCGCGCCGCAAGAATGGCGGGGTTTTCCTCGGGCTGAACGGCACGGTGGTGAAATCCCACGGCGCCGCCGATGCCACAGGAGTGGCCGCCGCCGTCGAACTGGCCTATGACCTTGCCCTGACGGGGTTCGGCGACAGACTCGCCGCCCGCATCGCCTCGGCCGCATCCAGCGTCGAGGCAGCGGCAGAGCCGCAGGATCCGCAGAGCAGGAAAGACGGAACAAATTCATGACGATACGGGCGCAGGTGGCGGGCATCGGGCATTATCTGCCCGAACGGATCGTTCCCAACGCGGAGTTCGAGAAAACCCTCGAAACCTCGGATGAATGGATTCGCACGCGGTCGGGAATCGAGCGGCGCCACTTTGCCGCCCCCGAGGAAACCACCTCGGTTCTCGCCACCCATGCCGCCCGCGCCGCGCTGAAGGATGCGGGGCTTGAGCCGTCCGACCTTGATGCGCTGATTGTTGCCACCTCCACCCCGGATCTGACCTTCCCCTCCGCCGCCACCATGGTGCAGGCCCGGCTGGGCATGACCGGCGGCTTTGCCTTCGACGTGCAGGCGGTCTGTGCGGGCTTTGTCTATGCGCTGACCACCGCCAATGCGCTGATCATCTCCGGTCAGGTGCGCCGCGTCATGGTCATCGGGGCAGAGACGTTTTCCCGCATCATGGACTGGACCGACCGGTCCACCTGCGTGCTTTTCGGCGATGGCGCGGGCGCGCTGATCCTTGAAGCGGGCGAAGGCACCGGCGACAGCAGCGATCGCGGCATTCTGTCCACCGACCTGCATTCCGACGGCCAGTTCCGTGATCTGCTCTATGTCGATGGCGGCGTCAGCACCAATTCCATCGGCCATCTGCGCATGGAGGGGAAGGAAATCTTCCGCCATGCCGTCGAAAAGCTTGCCTCCACCGCCACCGCCGCGCTGGACAAGGCCGGGCTCACCGCAGAGGACGTGGACTGGGTCGTGCCGCATCAGGCCAATATCCGCATCATCACCGGCACCGCCAAGAAGCTGGGCCTGCCGATGGAGCAGGTCATCGTCACCGTTCAGGACCATGGCAACACCTCCGCCGCCTCCATTCCGATGGCGCTGTCGGTCGGAAAACACGCGGGCAAGATCACCCGTGGCGATCTGGTCGTGACCGAGGCGATTGGCGGCGGACTGGCCTGGGGCGCGGTCGTCCTGCGCTGGTAGCGCAAATTCCCGGCAAAATCCGGCTGTTGCGGCGCATTGCACAAGTGCGTGAACTTGACACGCAAATTGCCAGCTGCCTATGCTGCCCCCAAACCGGGAGGTAGCAGATGAGCGACAAGACACTCACGCGCATGGATCTGAGCGAAGCCGTCTTCCGCGAGGTGGGCCTGTCGCGCAACGAAAGCGCCGAACTGGTCGAGGCGGTGCTGCAGCACATGTCCGACGCGCTGGTGCGGGGCGAGCAGGTCAAGATTTCGTCCTTCGGCACCTTCTCGGTGCGCGACAAGGCGGCGCGGGTCGGGCGCAATCCCAAGACTGGCGAAGAAGTCCCGATCCAGCCGCGCCGGGTGCTGACCTTCCGCCCGTCGCATCTGATGAAGGAACGCGTTGCCGAGGGCAACAAGGGGTAAGGGCGCATGACCAAGTCCCGCGACGCTTTTCGCACCATCAGCGAGGTGGCGGAGCTGCTGGACACGCCGGCCCATGTGCTGCGCTTCTGGGAAAGCAAGTTCACGCAGGTCAAGCCGGTGAAACGCGCGGGCGGGCGGCGCTATTACCGCCCCGCCGATATCGGCCTGCTGGCAGGCATCCGCAAGCTGCTGCATGACGATGGCATGACCATCAAGGGCGTGCAGAAGGTGCTGCGCGAACAGGGCGTGCGCCATGTCGCCACCCTCACCACCTTTGACGGGCAGACCGAGGACGAGGACGTGGTCGAGGCGCCCTTCGTCGAGGTGATGCCCGAGGGCGCCACCGTGCTGCCCTTCGTGCCCGGCGCCGCCCCGCAGGCCGCGCCGGACGGCACGACGACACCCGAGGTCCGAGATATTTTCGGCTATCTGCGCGACACCCCGCCCCGCCCGCGCCCGCGCGTCGATCCGGAGCCCGTGCCCGAGGCAGGCGTGGCTTACGATGCCCCGGCCCCCGCAGGCGCGGCCATGGCCCCCGAGCCCGGCGCCGACCACGCCACGGCGCCAGAGACGGCGGAGACCCACCCGGTCTCCCGCGAGCCTGACCCCGGCGCGCCCCCTCTAGATGACACGGCAGAGCCGGATCTGCCCGATGCCGCCCCTCTGACCAACCTGCCGGACCCCCTCTCCAGCACCGACGCCGAGAGCCTGCCGTCCGCAGCGCGGGATGCACCGTCAGACGCCCCTGCCGACACCCTGCCGGAACTCCCAGCCGAGACAGCCGACGGTCAAGCCGAGACCGATCCCGGTCAAGTTGCGGAGACGGAGGACGCCACGCCGCACGTTGGCGACAGACTGCCCGATTTCCTCCTCAGCCCGCTCGACCCCGGCCCGGACAGCGCCGCAGACAGCACCCCCGGCGACGCGCAGGACTTGCCCGCCGACGACAGTGTCTCAGCCTCCACGCCGGATCTGCCCGAGGAGGCGCCCTCCACGCCCGAGGCGACCCCCACACACCAACACGACCCTGCCGAGGCCGCGCCAACATCCGAGCCGGAGCCTGCGACAGCGGAGACCGTGATCGCGACAGACGCTCTGCCCGAAGATCTGGCCGCTCCGGACCCTGAAGGCTCCCCCGCGCCAGAGGACGCTGCGGCGCAGCAGCCCGACCTCGACACCACATCCGAGACCGAGACCGAGACCGAGACCGAGACCGAGACCGAGACCGAGACCGAGACCGACTTCGGCGCAACATCTGACTCCGACGCAAGCGCCGCCGAGTCCGACCTGAGCGGCGCCTCCGAATCCGACCTCGACGCCACGCCCGAAGCTGACCTCGAAACAGGCCACACACCTGCCTTCCACGACGCCCCTGAGCCTGACCTCACTGCAGCGGAGCCCGAGTTCGGCTCCGCAGTCGAAGAGACCCCTCTCGAGAACATCCCCGCAGCCGTGCCGCCCGCGCTTCCCGATCTCGACAGCCTGCCGCTGCCCGCTCCCGGGCCGCTGGGTCTGATCGCCCGGATCGACCGGCTGAGCCCTCCCGATGCGGCGGCGATTGGACCGCATCTCTCCGCGCTGCGCGCGTTTCTGGACCATCATCAGACCCGCGCCTGACAATCTTGGAAAAGATGAAGAATTCTTCCGAAGGGGGGTTGCCCCTGCCCGGAAATACAGTAAGAACCACCTCCACAAGTCGGGCTATAGCGCAGCCTGGTAGCGCGTCCGTCTGGGGGACGGAAGGTCGCAGGTTCGAGTCCTGCTAGCCCGACCAAAACACCCCTTATCACCACCACGACTTGTCCGCCCGCCGGGAATGGGGAAATGCCCCACCCGATCAAGGGCTTGCGGGGCGATGTTCCATCGACCCCGTTCCCGGGTCGCGCAATCCCCTTTCCCGAGGCCGCCGCAGTTGCTAAGCACGCGCGACCACAAAAGGACCGATGCCGATGACCGGGGTGCTCGCCAGCCAGCAGATTGCCGCGC
This sequence comes from Salipiger marinus, assembly GCF_900100085.1. GTDB lineage: Bacteria > Pseudomonadota > Alphaproteobacteria > Rhodobacterales > Rhodobacteraceae > Salipiger > Salipiger marinus. Next base: position 66,477 of record NZ_FNEJ01000026.1, on the reverse strand, counting down.
TTTACGAAAGCGGCGCCATCACCAGCGACCTGCCGCTGGTGGAGGGGCAGATCCAGCCCGCAAGCCTTGATCTGCGGCTTGGTCACGAGGCGATCCGGGTCCGCGCCTCCTTCCTTGCCGGGGCCGGGCGGCGGCTGTCGGACCGCATCGCCGAGTTTGAAATGCACCGCGTCGATCTGCGGCAGGGTGCGGTGCTGGAAAAGGGCTGCGTCTATGTGGTGCCGCTGCTGGAACGGCTGGACCTGCCCGCCGGGCTGACGGCGGTGGCCAATGCCAAAAGCTCCACCGGCAGGCTTGATCTGCTGACCCGCACCATCACCGATGGCGGCACCGAATTCGACCGCGTGGCCGAAGGCTATCGCGGCCCGCTTTACGCCGAGATCTGCCCGCGGTCGTTTTCGGTGCTGGCGCGCACCGGCATGCGGCTGAACCAGATCCGCTTTCGCCGGGGCCAGTCGATCCTGACTGATGCCGAGCTTTCCGCGCTTCACGCCAGCGAGACGCTGGTCAGCGGCGGGCCTGCGGTCATCGGGCAGGGTCTGGGCTTCTCCGTCGACCTGCACGCGCAGGACGGCGCTCTGGTGGGCTGGCGGGCCAAGCCGCATACCGGCGTGATCGATCTCGACCGGCTGGGCCGTTATGATCCCGCCGAGTTCTGGGATCCGCTGACCGCCGCGCAGGGGCAGCTGATCCTTGATCCCGATGCCTTCTACATCCTTGTCAGCCGCGAGGCCGTGCATATCCCGCCGGATTACGCCGCCGAAATGGCGCCCTATCTGGCGATGGTGGGCGAATTCCGCGTGCATTACGCGGGCTTTTTCGATCCGGGCTTCGGCCATTCGGCGGCGGGCGGCACCGGGTCGCGCGGCGTGCTGGAGGTGCGCTGCCACGAGGCGCCCTTTGTGCTGGAACATGGGCAGATCGTCGGGCGGCTGGTCTATGAGCGGATGGATGAACGGCCCGCGCAGATCTATGGCGCGGGCATCGCCTCCAACTATCAGGGCCAAGGCCTGAAGCTGTCGAAACATTTCCGCGACTGACCTCCGCCGGGGCGGCGACGCTCAGTCCTCGAAAAGTTCGGTCTGGCCGGGCGCCTCGTCCTCGTCGCCCTCGTCCAGCGTGGCGGGACCGGGGGCGAGGCTGCCCGGCGGCGGACGGTTGTCCAGAAGACCCGCCGCGCGCAGATCCTGCAGCCCCGGCAGATCGCGGGCGTTTTCCAGCCCGAAATGATCCAGAAACTGATCCGTGACCACAAAGGTCACCGGGCGGCCCGGCGTCATCTTGCGGCGGCCAAAGCGGATCCACTCCAGTTCCAGAAGCTGGTCCACGGTGCCCCGGCTGACGCTGACGCCGCGGATCTCCTCGATTTCGGCGCGGGTGACGGGCTGGTGATAGGCGACGATGGCCAGCGTCTCGATGGCGGCACGGCTCAGCTTGCGCGTCTCCACCGTTTCCTTCTGCATCAGATAGGCCAGATCCGGCGCGGTGCGGATCGCCCATGCGTCGCCCACCCGCATCACCGCCACACCCCGGCCCTCGTAGCGCGCACGCAGCAGCGCCACCGCCTCGGCAGGGTCGGACCCATGCGGCATCCGGTCGGCAAGCTCCCGCAGGCTCACGGGCTCTGCGGAAGCGAACAGGATCGCCTCCACCATGCGCTCCTGCTCGGCCATGGGCGGCGCCTCGAACAGGCTGTCGCGCGGTGCGGCCTCTGCCGGGCTTTCGGTCTGGATGTCGGGATCACTCACGCGGTTTCTCCCTGCGGCGCAGTTCGATGGGGGAAAAGCTCTCGGTCTGGCGAATTTCGGCCCGGCCTTCCTTCACCAGCTCCAGCGAGGCGGCAAAGGTCGCGGCGGTGGCCGAGCGCCAGCGCACCGGATCCACCTGCCAGTCCTCGGGCAGCCAGCTGGAAATATCGGTCCATTGCCCGGCAAAGCCCAGCAGGCTGCGCATCCGGTCCAGCGCCTGTTCCATGGTGAACACGTCCTGCCGGTCCATCACGAAGGGCCGGAAATCGTCGCGGGTGCGGATCCGGGCATAGGCCTGCATCAGATCCAGCAGCGTGGCGCTGTAGGTCACGCGCCGCACCCGCTCCACACCTTCGGGCAGGCCCCGGGCAAAGAAGTCGCGCCCCAGCCGGTCGCGGGCCATCAGCCGGGCGGCCACGTCGCGCATCGCCTGCAGGCGTTCCAGCTGAAAGGCCAGATGCGCCGCCAGTTCCTCCCCCGAGGGGCCTTCCTCGGTGGGATCGGGCGGCAGCAGCAGGCGGGATTTCAGATAGGCGAGCCACGCCGCCATCACCAGATAATCCGCCGCAAGTTCGATGCGCAGCGCCTTGGCCTGTTCGACAAAAGCCAGATACTGCCGCGCCAGATCAAGCACGGAGATGCGGCGCAGATCCACCTTCTGCGTGCGCGACAGCGTCAGCAGCAGGTCGAGCGGGCCCTCGAACCCCTCGACATCGACAATCAGCGCCTCGGCGGCAAGCCGGTCCGCGACGCTGAGCGTCTCGATATTGCCGAAACTGTCGTCCTGCATCAGAGACCCTCGGCCACCAGTGCCTTACGTTCCGCATGAAGCGCCGTCAGGTCAACCGGCTGTGGCGCGGTGCGGCGGGCCAGTGCCGCCTCGGCCCGGTGCAGGGCTGCATCGGAAAGCTGGCCCGAGGCCGCGACCACCTGCGCCAGTTCTTCCGCATCGCCGTTGCAGTGCAGCACCAGATCGCAGCCTGCGGCGATGGCGGCGGCGCTGCGCGAGGCCACGTCCCCCGACAGCGCCTGCATGGAGATGTCATCGGTCATCAGCAGCCCGGCAAAGCCCAGATCCTGCCGGATCAGCGAGATCATGGTAGGCGACACCGTGGCGGGGTCCGGGGCGATGCCCTCAAACACCAGATGCGCGGTCATCGCCAGCGGCAGATCGGCAAAGGGCCGGAAGGCGGCAAAATCCACCGCCTCCAGTTCGGCGCGGGGTGCGGTGATGCGCGGCAGATCCAGATGGCTGTCAAGCTGCGCCAGCCCGTGCCCGGGCAGATGTTTCATCACCGGCAGCACGCCGCCCGCGACCATGCCGCGCACCGCCGCCTGCCCCATGGTCACCACCTGCGCGGTGCTGGTGCCGTAACAGCGGTTGCGCAGAAAGGCATGGGTTGCGGGCCGGGCCACATCCAGCATCGGCGCGCAGTTGCCGTCGATGCCAAGCGCGCGCAGCTCTGCCGCGATGATGCGGAAGCGCAGCTCCATCGCGCGCGCGGCATAGCGGCCATAAAGCGCCACCTCGTCAAGCGGCGGCAGGAATTCGGTAGCGAGCGGCGGCCGCAGTCGCTGCACCCGTCCGCCTTCCTGATCGATGAAGATCGGCGCGTCGCGGCCCACCACCTGCCGCAGCTCGTCGGTCAGGCCGCGGATCTGCGCGGCATCTTCAAGGTTGCGGGCAAAGAGGATGAAGCCGAAAGGATCGGCCTGCGCAAAGAAACGCGCCTCGGCCCCGCTCAGCCGGAGGCCGGACGGGGCAAGGATGGTGGCTCCGGGGCGGCTCACCGCGTCGTCACCGGGATACAGTCGGAATTTTCCGCGACAAAGGCGGCGCAGAACCGGCGGGCATCGGCCAGATCCTCGAACCCGGCGGCACGCAGCCGGTAGAACACCCGGCCACCGGAGGTGGCGCGTTCGATCACGCGGTCCTTGCCTTCCATGAATTCGCCAAAGCGGCCGCTGAAGCGGTCCCATTCCTTGCGTGCGGTTTCCGGACTGTCATAGGCGCCAAGCTGCGCCAGCCGGGTGCCCGCAGGCAGCGTGTCGGGCGAGATTTCGGCGGGCCCCTCGGGCGCGGCAGGGGCGGTGGCCAGCGCCACGGGCTGTGTCGCCAGATTGCCGGGGCGCTGCGCGGGCCGCAGCGACCGGGTCAGCGCGCCTGCGGGCACATTGGCGGCGACCTGCACGGGCGCCTCCTCCACCGGCTCGGTCAGATCCCCCGCCAAATCGGCGGCGGGGTCGGGCTGCGGCTCGGGGGTCAGCTCGGAAAACGGCACGGCATCGGCGGCGATCTGGTCGGCCAGCGCCTGAATGGGATCCACGTCCGCATCCGCGAGGGCGGGCGGCACCGGGGCCGGGCCCTCCTGTTCTTCCGCTGCAAGCCCCGGCCCATCCGGACCGGGCGCCACCACGGCGGGGGCGATGCGATCGGCGGGAGTGCGCGCTTCGGTCAGCACCTCCTGCGGCACATCTTCCTCAGTCAGGCTGACGCCGCGCGGGGCCAGCAGCAGCCGGTCGGGCGCGGGGGCGGCGGTGCCGGTGCCCGCCACGTCATTGACCGACAGGCCCTGATGGCTGGCGCGGGTGCCGCCGGGATCGTCGGGCGCGATGCGCACCGGACCTTCCATCGCCTGCACCACCGGAATGCCGGTGATGTCGCGCACGATCAGCTTGTAGCCCCAGACGCCCACGCCAATCAGCAACGCGAAGGACACCGCAGCCCCGGCCCAGTTGGTGAGCGAGGCCACGTTACGTCCGGAGCGCGCGGGCGCTTCGGGCCCGTCATAGGTGTAATCTGCCATCTCTGCCTCGGTTGCCCCGGCCCCGGCGGTTGCTCCGCCGTCAGCCTGCCTGCACTGCCCGTCAGCTCCGAGGCGGCGCCTGTTTCAGCGCATCTCCTCCATCGGAGCCACGCCCAAGATACCAAGGCCCGCCGAAATAACAACCGCGACGGACCGGGCCAGCGCGATTTTGCTCTGGCTTGTGGCCGGATCGTCCTGAAGGAAGCGCAGGGACGGTTCATCATGGCCCCGGTTCCAGAGCCCGTGCAGGTCAGAGGCGAGTTCGTTGAGCCAGATCGCCACCTTGTGCGGCTCGTGCCCCTTGGCGGCAATCTCCACCAGACGCGGCCATTCGGCAAGCTTGCGGATCAGCCCAAGCTCCGCGTCATGGTCCAGCTTGGTCATGTCGGCCTGCGCCAGGGCTGCGTCGGACACGTCGACCCCGGCCTCCTTGGCCTTGCGCAGCACCGAACAGACCCGGGCATGGGCGTATTGCACGTAAAAGACCGGGTTTTCGCGGCTCTGTTCGACCGCCTTGGCAAAGTCGAAATCCAGCGCGGCATCGTTCTTGCGGGTCAGCATGACAAAGCGCGTCACGCCGGGGCCCACTTCCTCGACCACGTCGCGCAGGGTGATGAAGGTGCCCGCGCGCTTCGACATCTTGAATTCTTCGCCGTTCTTGAACAGCTTGACCAGCTGGATCAGCTTGATGTCCAAGGGCACGCGGCCACCGGACAGGGCCGAGACCGCCGCCTTCATCCGCTTGACATAGCCGCCATGGTCGGCGCCGAACACGTCGATCAGCTGGTCATAGCCGCGGGTGATCTTGTCGTAATGATAGGCGATGTCGGGGGCGAAATAGGTCCAGCTGCCATCCGATTTCATGATCGGGCGGTCCACGTCATCGCCATGTTCGGTGGATTTGAACAGCGTCTGCTCGCGCGGCTCCCAGTCTTCGGGCAGCTTGCCCTTGGGCGGCTCCAGCGTGCCGCGATAGATCAGGCCCTTGCCGCGCAGATCCTCGATCGCCGCCTCGATCCGGCCCGTGCCATAAAGCGACTTTTCGGAAAAGAAGTGATCCATCTTGACGCCCAGCAGGTCCAGATCGTCGCGGATCATGTCCATCATGGCATCGGTGGCGAAATCGCGCACCTCTTCCAGCCATTCATCCTCGGGGGCGTCGACAAAGCGGTCGCCCACCTTTTCCTTGAGCCGCTCCCCCGCCGGGATCAGGTAATCGCCGGGATAGGTGCCGGGGGCAAAATCCACGGCCCGGCCATGCGCCTCCAGATAACGCAGATAGACGGAACGGGCGAGCACATCGACCTGCGCGCCGCCGTCGTTGATGTAATATTCCCGCGTCACGTCATAGCCAGCATAGGCCAGCAGCGACGCCAGCGCATCGCCAAACACCGCGCCACGGGTATGGCCCACATGCATCGGCCCCGTCGGGTTGGCCGAGACATATTCCACGTTGACCTTCTGCCCCTGCCCCATGTCGGACCGGCCATAATCCTGCCCCGCCGACAGCACCTTGGCGGGCAGCGCCTGCCATGTGGCGGATCCAAGCCGCAGGTTCAGAAAGCCCGGCCCCGCCACCTCTGCCGAGGTGACGCGCGCATCCTGCCCCAGCTTCGCCGCCAGCGCCTCGGCGATGTCGCGCGGCTTTTTCCCGGCGGGCTTGGCCAGCACCATGGCGGCATTGGTCGCCATGTCGCCATGCAGGGCGTCACGCGGCGGTTCCACCGTCACGGCCCCGGTGTCGAGCCCCTCCGGCAGCGCGCCTTCGGCCTGAAGCGCGGCGATGGACTGCAGCACGAGGCTCCGGATGTCGGTGAAGAGGTTCATGTGCTCGATCTCCCTAAGGTCGGCCTGTCCTCTACCATTTTGGCCTGCCGGGTCAAATGCTGTCGGTGCTCTCTCCGGTTTTGTCCGCATCGGCGGCACGCGCGGCCTCCTGCCGGTCCTCGCGGGCGGGGATCAGCGCCACGAGCCGGGTGCCCGCCGTCTCCTTGGGGGGTTGTCCGGGGCCAAGCAGGCGGAAGGTGCCATTGGGCCCCAGATCGGCCACCGGCACCGCGCCGGGGTTATGGGCGCGCCAGTCCTCAAGCGTGAACTCCTCCGACAGCCGCGTGACCCGGAACTCCCAGCCTTCGGCCAGCCGGGCATTGGCCTCGAAGAACGTCTCGTCCGGGCCGAACCGCTGTCCCCCCAGCGTGGCGGGCAGCGCGTGCCGCGACGAGGCCTCGCGCCCGCGCTTGAGCTGGAACACGTGTTCGCGCCCGAATTCCGGGGCAAGGTCGGTGGCGACCAGCGTGTTATAGGCGTCATTGTCGGTGGCGGTCAGCAGCTTGTCGTAGCTCACCAGATCCAGCCGGTGCTCTGCCGCCTCCGACAGGATGTCGCCAAAAAATGTCTCCAGCCCCGCGTCGCGGGCATGGCGCAGATGGGCGTGGTTGGGATCGGCCACCAGCACCGGCACCTCCAGCTTCTTCAGCGCCAGACCAAGGGCGGTGGCCCAGCGGCTGCCGCCCACGATCAGCACGCCCGGCGTGTCGGAGGCGATCAGCCCCAGCGCCCGCGCCATCGGCGTCAGCGTGAAGCCGTGCAGCACCACCGTGGCCGCCACCAGCGCAAAGGCCAGCGTGCCGATCCGCGAACCGTCCTCGATCCCCAGCGCCGCCAGCCGTTCGCCGAACAGCCCCGCCACCGCCACCAGCACCACGCCGCGCGGCCCGGTGAAGGCGACCAGCACCCGTTCGCGCCACGGCACGTTGCTGCCCAGCATCGACACCAGCACCGGCAGCGGACGCGCCACAAGGATCACCGCCACCACAAAGGCCAGCGCCCGCCAGTCCAGCGTCGCCAGCGTCTCCACCGTCATGTTGGCGGCCAGCAGGATGAACACGCCCGAGACCAGCAGGATCGTCGCCTGCTCCTTGAAGCGGTGCATCTCGGTATAGCTGGCCAGGCCGGAATTGGCGATCCACAGCCCCATGATGGTGACGGTCAGCAGCCCGCTTTCATGCAGCACTGAATCCGCCAGCGCGAACACCGCCAGCACCGACACGAACAGCACCGGCACCTTCATGTATTCCGGCACCTGCCCGCGGCGGAAGGCCTGAACCAGCCCCCAGCCGCCCGCGACCCCCAGCAGGGTGGCCACGACAAGTCCCATGGCCAGATCAGCGAGCGCCCCGCCCACGGAACTGGCATCGGCCAGCACCGAGACCAGCTCGAAGGCCAGCACCGCCGCCAGCGCGCCGATCGGGTCGTTGACGATCGCCTCCCATTGCAGCAGCGCCGCCGGGCGCTTGCGCAGCCGCGCCTGCCGCAAGAGCGGCGCGATCACCGTGGGCCCGGTCACGATCAGGATGCCGCCGAACACCGCCGAGCTTTCCCAGCTCAGCCCCGCCACCCAGTGCAGCGTCAGGGCCGAGACAGCCCAGCCCAGCGGAGCCCCGATCAGCACCAGACGCCGCACCCCCACCGTCGCGTCGCGCAGGCTCTGGATGTTCAGCGTCATGCCGCCTTCGAACAGGATGATCGCCACGGCGATGGCCAGCATGGGCTGCATCAGCGCGCCGAACTGTTCCGAGGGCAGCAGCAGGCCCAGCCCCGGCCCCGCCGCCAGCCCGGCCAGCAGCATCACCACGATGCCCGGCAGTTTCAGCCGCCATGCCAGCCATTGCGACCCGACGCCAAGCGCCCCCACAAGCGCAAAGCCCAGCACCGGGTCGATCCCCGCCACTCCTGCGTCCGTCATTCCCTGCCTGTCCCCTTGTCAACCGCCCTGCCCGGGCCCGGTCATGAAGTGATGCCGCACCCGGATCTGTCCAGTGCCGTCTCAGGCCCGGTCGTGAAGAATATCCTTGCCGGTCAGCCGCGCATGCTGCTGCAGCGCATAGCGGTCGGTCATGCCCGCCACGTAATCCGCCACCAGCCGCGCCAGCGGCACCTCGCCCTCGCGCGCGGCCTCCGCCGCCTGCCAGCGTTCGGGCAGCAGCGACGGATCGGCCATATAAAGCGGAAACAGCTCCAGCAGCGCCGTGGTCACCTTTTCGCGGATCACCACCACCGAGGGCGCGCGATACATGCGGGTGAACAGGAATTCGCGGATCTGCTTCAGATCGCGCCACATCGGATCGGAAAACGCGATGACCGGATGGCCCAGACGGCGGATCGCGTCGGCGCTGGCGGGGGCTGCGGCGGTGATCCGGGCGCGGCTGGTGTCGATCACGTCCGACACCATATAGCCGAACACCCGGCGCAGCGCCTCGTGGCGGCGGCGGATCGGCTCCAGCCCCGGATAAAGCCGGTCCACCTCGGCATAGGCGGGGGCGATGAGCGGCAGATCGGCGATCTCGGCCTCGGTGAACAGCCCCGCCCGCAGCCCGTCCTGCAGATCATGGTTGTTATAGGCCACGTCATCGGCGAGCGCCGCCACCTGCGCCTCGCCCGAGGCATGGGTGTCGAGTTCCAGATCGTGATGGGCGTTGTATTCGGCCAGCGCCAGCGGCAGCGCCTTGCCCGGCGCCAGCGGCAGCAGCGGCCCGTTATGTTTGGCGATGCCTTCCAGCGTGTCCCATGTCAGGTTCAGCCCGTCGAATTCGGCATAATGCCGCTCCAGCGAGGTGACGATGCGCAGGGTCTGGGCGTTGTGATCGAAGCCGCCATAGGGTGCCATCAGCAGATGCAGCGCATCCTCGCCGGTATGGCCGAACGGCGTGTGGCCCAGATCATGCGCCAGCGCCACCGCCTCGGTCAGGTCGGTGTTCAGCCCCAGCGCATTGGCGATGGTGCGCGCCACCTGCGCCACCTCGATGCTGTGGGTCAGGCGGGTGCGGTAAAAATCGCCCTCATGCTCCACAAACACCTGCGTCTTGTGCTTGAGCCTGCGAAAGGCCGAGGAATGGATGATCCGGTCCCGGTCGCGCTGAAAGCAGGAGCGGAAGGCGCTTTCCTCCTCCGCCACCCGGCGCGGCCGCGCCTGCGCGGGATCACATGCGTAAACATCCATCGTGCCAAGCCTTTTTGCGTTATGCGGCTGCGGATCGCCGCCCCCGGTTGCCGCCCGTCCCAAGGATCCCTATATTATGACCAGTCCGGGAGATAAACCTTTGAGGTGACCCATGAACCTGCCCCCGAAAGTAACCCCGCGCGCCTATGCCCGCCTGTCCGAGATCGGCGCCCATGCGCAGGGCAAGGCGCTGCGCATCGCGGTCGAAGGCGGCGGCTGCTCCGGCTTTCAGTATGACATCCGGCTGGATGACCCCGCCACCGACGATTTGGTGCTGGAAGGCCAAGGGGAACGGGTGGTGGTCGATTCCGTGTCGCTGCCCTTCCTCGCCAATGCGGTGATCGACTTTTCCGAAGAGCTGATCGGCGCCCGTTTCGTGATCGAAAATCCCAACGCCACCAGCTCCTGCGGCTGCGGCACCAGCTTCTCGATCTGAGCCCGACCGCAGGCCGGGCGATCCGGTCGCGGCATCCCAGAACAGAACAAGGCGCATCCTGCGGGATGCGCCTTTTCTTCTGACCCCAAATATCCCGGGGGAGTCGCCGCAGGCGACGGGGGCAGCGCCCCCGCCCCGCTTACTCTTCGGTCACAGCCGCGTCCCCGTCATCCTCGGACATGTGGAAATCCAGCCCATGCGCACTGCGGATGCGTTCCTCGATATCCCGGGCGATCTGGGTGTTTTCGCGCAGGAAGGTCTTGGCGTTTTCCCGGCCCTGCCCGATGCGTTCGTCGCCATAGGAATACCACGCCCCGGATTTGTCGACCACGCCGGCCTTGACCCCCAGATCCAGCAGTTCCCCGGTCTTGGAGATGCCTTCGCCATACATGATGTCGAATTCCACCTGCTTGAAGGGCGGAGCCACCTTGTTCTTCACCACCTTCACGCGGGTCTGGTTGCCCACCACCTCGTCGCGGTCCTTGATCGCGCCGATGCGCCGGATGTCGAGCCGCACGGAGGAGTAGAATTTCAGCGCATTGCCCCCGGTCGTGGTCTCGGGCGAGCCGAACATGACGCCGATCTTCATGCGGATCTGGTTGATGAAGATCACCATGCAGTTCGACTTGCTGATCGACCCGGTAAGCTTGCGCATGGCCTGGCTCATCAGCCGGGCATGCACGCCCACCGAACTGTCGCCCATATCGCCCTCAAGCTCGCTCTTGGGCGTCAGGGCGGCCACGGAGTCCACCACCACGAGGCTTACCGCGCCGGAGCGCACCAGCGTGTCGGTGATCTCGAGCGCCTGTTCGCCGGTATCGGGCTGAGAGATCAGCAGCTCTTCAAGATCCACGCCCAGTTTGCGGGCATAGCTGGGATCAAGCGCGTGTTCCGCGTCCACAAAGGCGCAGACGCCGCCCTTTTTCTGCTCTTCGGCCACCACATGCAGGGTCAGCGTGGTCTTGCCGGAGCTTTCGGGCCCGTAGATTTCGATAATCCGGCCCTTGGGCAGGCCACCGATCCCAAGCGCGATGTCGAGCCCCAGAGAGCCGGTGGAGGTCGACTCGATATCCTTGAGGGCATTGGCGCCCCCCAGTTTCATGATCGACCCTTTGCCGAACTGACGCTCGATCTGGGCGAGCGCCGAGTCGAGCGCTTTTTGGCGGTCTGCGTTGCGCTTGCTGTCCATTGTCAGAAGATCTGCCGTTGCCATGGTTTCGGTCCTTATTCCACACCCCGTCCGGAGCGGCAATCGCTGCTTTCGTTCGCTTCTTGTTCCTGACCTATATGGGACCAAAAGCGGAACAGTGCAAGCCCCTTGTCACAGCGAGTTTTTCCTATTTCGGTTAAAAAGTGGTTTACCGTGACACACCCTCACGCAGAAAGGCCGGTGGATGCTGATATTCTGGAAAGCGCGGCTGGTGCTGCTGGCGGTGCCCAAGACGGGCAGTTCCGCCTATGAGGCCGCCCTTGCGCCGCATGCCTCGATGACCGTGCTTGATCCGCCCGAACTGAAACATGCCCCCGTCTACCGCTACAACCGTTTTTTCCGGCCCATGTTCGACAAGATGGAGGCGGAGATGGAGCTTATGGCGGTGATCCGCGAGCCGGTCTCGTGGCTTGGCTCGTGGTACCGGTATCGGCAGCGCGATTTTCTGGACGGGCGGCCGAGTTCCACCAAGGGGCTGAGCTTCGCGCAGTTCGTGGAGGCCTATCTTTCGCGTGACCGCCCGCCCTGCGCCAATGTCGGCAGTCAGGCCAAGTTCATCGAGCCGCGCCCCAACGGCACCGCCGTCACCCATCTGTTCAAATACGAGAATCAGGCCACCATCGTCGGATTTCTGGAGGACCGGCTGGGGCTGGCGCTGGATCTGCCGCGGGAAAATGTCGCTCCGCGCGGGGATCTGAGCCTGCCCCCCGATCTGGAGGCGCGGCTGCGCCGGGCCTGTGCCGCGGATTTCGAGGTCTGGGCCCGGGCCCGCTGAGGATCAGTGCAGCTGCTGGTGCACGGTTTCGGTCAGCTCATTCAGCGAGAACGGCTTGGGCAGGAAAACCGAATTGGGCACCAGCATCTGCCCTTCGCCAAAGATGTCCTCGGCATAGCCGGACACGAAGACCACCCGCGTGTTCGGGCGCGCCACGAGCGCCTTGCGCACCCAGGTGGGGCCATCCATGCCGGGCATGACGACATCGGTGACAAAGACATCAACCGCCACCGCCGGATCCTCGAGCTTGGTCAGCGCATCCTCGGCGGTTTCCGCCTCGATCACCGTATAGCCGCGCAGGCGCAGCGCGCGGGCGGCAAAGGCGCGCACCGGCGCCTCGTCCTCCACCAGAAGGATCACGCCGACGCCGTTCTGCACCACCTTGCGCTGCGGCGGAGGCGGCTCCACCGCCTCGGGCTGCGGCTTGGCGTCATGCGCGGGAAAGAGCAGCGTGAAGCAGGTGCCGGATCCCACCGCGCTGTCGACAAAGATGAATCCGCCGGTCTGCTTCACGATGCCATAAACCGTCGACAGGCCAAGCCCGGTGCCTTCGCCGGTGCGCTTGGTGGTGTAGAACGGCTCGAACACCTTGTGCAGCTTGTCCTGCGGGATGCCGGTGCCCTCGTCGATCACCCTGACCGAAACATAGGCGCCCGGCTCCACCAGCGCGCGGTCACGCTTCATCGGCTGGGTCAGCACCAGACGCTCGGTCTCGATGAGGATTTCGCCCCCCTCCGGCATGGCGTCGCGGGCATTGACCACGAGGTTCATCATCACCTGTTCCAGCTGCCGCCGGTCGCCACGGATGGCGGGCAGGACGGGATCGTGGCGCAGGGTCAGATGCACCCGTTCCCCCACCAGCCGGTTCAGCAGATGCGTGAGGTCGGAAAGGGTGTCGCGCAGATCCAGCACTTCGGGGCGCAGCGTCTGCTTGCGCGAAAAGGCCAGCAGCTGCCCCACCAGCGCCGCGGCGCGGTTGGCGTTCTGGTTGATCTGCACCAGATCGGCATAATCCGCGTCGCCCTGATCGTGGCGCAGCAGCAGCAGGTCGCAATGGCCGGAAATCGCGGTGAGCAGATTGTTGAAATCATGCGCCACGCCGCCAGCAAGCTGCCCGATCGCCTGCATTTTCTGGCTCTGCACGAACTGCGCCTCAAGCGATTTCAGCTCGGTGGCGTCGTTGAGCACTGCCACAAGCTCGGCGCGGCCCTCGTCCACCACCCGCGCCAGCGTGACCTGCACAAAGACCTCGCGGTCGGCGCGGGTCAGCCGCAGGAATTCCGACCGGTGCAGGCCGCGGCCCGCCACCGCCTCGGCGAGCCAGTCGGTGATCGACCGCCCCAGACCTTCCATGTGTTCGGTGATGCTGCCGCCATCGGCAGAGGCCACATCCAGCAGGCGGCAGGCCCCGGCATTGGCGCGCAGGATGCGCCCGTCCCGCGCCAGCCGCAGCAGCGGCACCGGCAGGTCATCGAAGCCGGTGCGGTCGGGGGGGGACGGCTCTCCCGCGGCGGGCAGTTCGCGCAGCACGATTTCCTGCCGCCCCGCCCCGGTGGACGAACAGCGCAGCTCGAACGGGCGCGGCCCTTCGGCCGTGCTCAGCTGATGCACCTTGCCCGGGCGCAGCGGCAGATCCTGCACCACATCCTCCAGCCGTTTGATGCGGCGCCCCAGCAGCGTGCGGGCCTGCACGTTCATATAGAGCACCGCCCCGCTGCGCCCGATGGTCATGACCGGCGGTTCGCCGGAGGCAGGTGCGGGAGCGGAGGCGCGGGCCAGAGGGTCGATGCGCCAGTAACAGCGCCCGGCCCCGTCAAGGCGCAGGCAGATGTCGAAGCGCCCGGCATGGGTGCTGAGGTCCTCGCGCGCGGATCCGGATGCGGCGGCGGCCATGCGCAGGCGGTGCAGCACCCCGCCCGCGCTGGCCATGCTGGCATTCAGCACCGAAACAAGATCGGCCCCCGCAACCTCGCCAAACCGCAGGCGGGCGGCGGCATTGGCAAAGATCACCCGGCCTTCCGCATCGGTGGCGAGGATCGGCGCCGGATCCTGCTCGGCAAAATGTGTCAGCGTGGCAAATTCGGCGCGCTGGCGCCGCAGCCTGCGCAGGCGCAGCAGACCCGTCAGCAGCCCCAGCGCGAGAAACCCCGCCGCCGCCGCCAGCAAGGCCAGCTGCGGCAGACGGGCGGAGGCGATGGCCAGCGCCGCGCAGCCCGCCGCAAGCCCCAGCAGAACCGCTGCTTCGGTGAACGTGCCAAGGACGTTCCGCCGCCCGGTGACCGCCGCATCCGCCACGCCGCTTCCTTCTCCCTCGAATCCTCTCCTGATCCTGTCGCACATGCGGCCTTAAACAAAGGTAAACAGCAGCCCTCAGCCGAGATCGCCGCGCCGCATCACCGCATAATAAAACCCGTCCGCGCCGTCAGAGGGCAGGAACTGCCGCGTGTCCTCGACCTGCCAGCCGGGATGGCGCGTCTGAAAGGCGGCGACCTGATCGGCGTTTTCCGGCGTCAGAACCGAGCAGGTGACATAGGCCAGAACGCCGGACGGGGCGAGAAGATCTGCAGCCTCATCAAGGATTTGCGCCTGTGTCTTCAGAGTCTGCGCGAAGTTCTCCGGAGTAAGGCGCCACTTGCCCTCGGGGCTGCGGCGCCATGCCCCGCTGCCCGAACAGGGCACGTCGCAGAGCACCAGATCATAGGGGCCCATGGGCGCGCTGACCACGCGCAGACGGGCGCCTGCGCGGTCGGCGCGGGCGGGCAGATCGCTCATGCGGCGGGGATCGGCGTCATGCGCCTCGATCACGCCGCGCAGGCGCGCGGCCATGGCCAGCGCCTTGCCGCCGCCGCCCGCGCAGTAATCCAGCACCCGCGCCCCCGGGGTCAGCGGCAGCGCGGCACAGACCGCCTGACTCGCCGCATCCTGCAGTTCCACCAGCCCTTCGGCATAGGCGCGCGACTGCGCGACGCGGCGCGCGCCCGATGTCACTTCAAGCGCGGTGTCGGCCAGCGGATGCGGCGACGTCTCGATGCCGTCAAGCGCCAGCGCCGCCTGCGCCGCCTCGCGGCGGCCCAGCATCGTGTTGACCCGCAAGAAGACCGGCGCGCGGTGCCGCAGCGCCTCGGCCACCTCGGGCAGGCGCGGGCCCAGCGAGGTCTCTAACACCGGCAGCAGCCAGTCGGGCAGATCAAGCGCTGCGGCACCATCGGGCATGGCCCCCGCGTCGCGCTCCGCCTCGGTCAGCGGGGCGGGCGCATGGCCTGCCCCGTCAAAGAGCGTGTCGGGATCGGTGCCCGCCTGCCGCAGCAGCCCGAGGATGCGGGCGCGCCCGGTCTCGGCCCCCCCGACAGCCGCCGAGGAGCGCCAGCGCCGCAGCGCGTCGAACACGTGATCGCGCACCGCCGCCCGGTCCTTGGACCCGGCAAAGCGCGAGGTGCGCGACCAGCCAAGCAGCGCCTGTTCGGCGGCAGCGCCCGCCGCGATACGGTCGAGAATCTCTGCCGCCGCCTGCAGCCTTGCGCCGGGGGTCACGGGCGCCGTCCCAGAACCGCCATCCGCTCAGCCGATCCGGTAATTGGGGGATTCGCGGGTGATCTGCACGTCATGCACATGGCTTTCCGACAGACCGGCATTGGTGATCTTCACGAAGGTGCAGTTGCGGCGCATCTCTTCGACCGTGGCATTGCCGGTATAGCCCATGGCGGCACGCAGACCGCCGACCAGCTGGTGAATCACCGCCCCCGCCGAGCCCTTGTAGGGCACCTGACCCTCGATGCCTTCCGGCACCAGCTTGTCAGAGGCCGCATCCTTCTGGAAATAGCGGTCCGCCGAGCCGCGCGCCATGGCGCCAAGGCTGCCCATGCCGCGATAGGATTTGAAGCTGCGGCCCTGATAAAGGATGACCTCGCCCGGGGCCTCATCGGTGCCCGCGATCATCGAGCCGACCATGGCGCAGGACGCGCCCGCCGCGATGGCCTTGGCGAAATCGCCCGAGAACTTGATGCCGCCATCGGCGATGACCGGCACGCCGCCCGCCGCCTGCGCGCAGTCCATGATCGCGGTCAGCTGCGGCACGCCCACGCCCGCCACCATGCGGGTGGTGCAGATGGAGCCCGGCCCGATGCCGACCTTGACCGCGTCGGCCCCTGCGTCGATCAGCGCGCGGGTGGCCTCGGCGGTGGCGACATTGCCTGCGATGACCTGCACGCGGTTCGACAGCATCTTGGCGCGGCGCACCGCCTCCAGCACCCCGGCGGAATGGCCATGCGCGGTGTCGACCACCACGATGTCTACCTCGGCATCCACCAGCGCCTCGGTCCGCTCGAAGCCCGAATCCCCCACCGAAGTGGCGGCGGCAACGCGCAGGCGGCCCAGATCATCCTTGCAGGCGGTGGGGTTGAGCACGGCCTTTTCGGTATCCTTGAGCGTCAGCAGCCCGGTCAGCTTGCCCTCGGCATCGGTGACCAGCAGCTTTTCGATGCGCCGCGCGCGCATCAGGCTGATCGCCTCGTCGCGGTCGGCGGGTTCGCGCAGGATCGCGAGATTGTCGGAGGTCATCATCACCCGCACCGGCGTGTCGGGATGCTGGGCGAAGCGCATGTCGCGGTTGGTGACGATGCCCACGACGCGGTGCCGTTCGTCCACCACCGGAAAGCCGGTGAAGCCGTAACGGTCGGTCAGGGCCTGCGCATCGGCCAGCGTCTGGTCCGGGCTCAGCGTGACCGGGTTGTAGACGATGCCGGATTCGAAACGCTTGACCCGGCGCACCTCCTGCGACTGGCGCTGCACGTCGAGGTTTTTATGGATCACCCCGATGCCGCCGGCCTGCGCCATGGTGATGGCCATGCGGGCCTCGGTCACCGTGTCCATGGCCGAGGACAGCAGCGGGATGTTGAGCGCAATCTCGCGCGTGACCCAGGTCCGGGTGTCCGCCGTGGAGGGCAGGACGCTGGACGCAGCGGGAACAAGCAGAACATCGTCGAAGGTGAGGGCCTCGCGAATCTCCATGGGGGCGGCTCCTTGGGAGGGTATCGGTTGGCGCCCCCCTATTGCATGGATGCGGGACGGGGGAAAGACCCGAAGGGCCGCACCGCGCGTCGTGGTGGCAGGGGGCGCTGCCCCCGTCGCGCAGGGCGCGACTCCCCCGGAGTTTGCCGGGCAAGATGAAGGGCGGCAGTCAGAACAGCAGGTCAAGCAGCGCGAGCAAAGCGAAGGGCAAGGACAGCAGCAAGGCCAGCAGCAGCGCCGCCCCGGGGGCAAGGCGCGGCGCGGGGGCGTGAAGGCGGGGGCGGCGGGGTCCGGGCTGGGTCATGGCGGGCATTAACGGGGCTGCAGGTAATTTTGCGGTTAATGGCGGCATGGCTGATTCCGGTTTGCTGCTGCCCCTGCCCCAATCCGTGGAACATGCGCGCAGCTGCGCGCTGCTGGGGGTTGCTTGCAGCGAGGGGCGCATCGGGGCCGCCGGGGCGGAGCGGCTGGTCTGGCGGGCGCAGGCGCGGCAGGTCTGGGGGCTGGGCGCGGTGCGGCTGATCTCGCGCGGGCCGGTGGCGGCGGAGGATGGTCTGCTGCAGGACTGGCTGGCGGGGCTGCGCGGCGGGCCGATGCTGCTGAATGCCGAAGGGCTGGGGGCGGAGGCGCTGCGCGCTGCGGGGTTCTGGCCGCTGCTGACCCCCGCCACGCTGGCGCTGCTGGATCTGGGGCCCGCGGCGGAGATGCGGGCACGGCTGGCGCAGAAATGGCGCAACCGGCTGAACCGGGCGGAGGGACTGGGGCTGGTGATCCGCCGCATGCCGCTGGCGCGCGGGCACTGGCTGCTGGCGGCGGAGGCGGCGCAGGCCCGGGCGCGGGGCTATCGCGGCCTGCCCCCCGCCTATCTGGAGGCGTTTGCGGCGGCCAATCCCGGGCGGGCGCTGATCTGGCAGGCGGAGCAGCGGCAGAAGCCGGTGGCGGCGATTGCGGTGCTGCGGCACGGCCCCATGGCCACATGGCAGTGCGGGGTGACCCTGCCCGAGGGCCGGGCCTGCCATGCCATGACCCTGCTGCTGTGGTCGGCCATGGTCTGGCTGGCGGAGCGTGGTCACACAAGGCTGGATCTGGGGATCCTCGACAGCGAGGCGGCGGCGGGGCTGGCGCGGTTCAAGCTGGGCACCGGGGCGGCGCCACACCGGCTGGGGGGCACATGGCTGCGGGCGCAGGCGCTGGTGCCGCTGGCGCGCCGCCTGCCGCTGCGGATGGCGGGCGGCGGTGGCCGTCGCGAAAAAGCGGGGGCGGCAGATGCCGCCCCTGCGCAGGTCAGTCGGTGACCGTGACGCGGGTCACTCGGTGACCGTGACGCGGGTCATCACGTCGGGTTCGCCAAGCACGGCGCCATTGCGGCCCTCGCCCCGCTTGATCGCGTCCACCACCTCCATGCCGGAGGTCACTTCACCCACGGCGGTATACTGGCCGTCAAGATGCGGCGCCGGGGCGAACATGATGAAGAACTGCGAATTGGCGCTGTTGGGGTTCTGCGAGCGGGCCATGCCCACCACGCCCCGGGCGAAGGTGCGGTCGGAGAATTCTGCCGCCAGATCGGGCATGTCCGATCCGCCGGTGCCCGCCAGCCGCATGTCGGCGCCGGATTTGCCATATTGCACATCGCCGGTCTGGGCCATGAAGCCCTCGATCACCCGGTGGAACACCACGCCGTCATAGGCGCCGCTTTCCGCCAGCGCCACGATCCGCGCGGCATGTTCGGGCGCCACATCGTCGTAAAGCTCGATATGGAAGGTGCCCGTGGCGCCCTCGCCCTCCACCTGCACGTCAAGCCCCGCCGCCAGCGCGGGCGAGGCCAGAACGCAGAAGGCCAGCGCGAGGCTACGCATCGGCGGCGACCTTGACGGAGATCATGCGGTCGGGGCTGGCGGGCGGCTCGCCGCGGGTGATGGCATCCACATGCTCCATCCCCGAGATCACCCGGCCATAGACGGTGTATTGCCCGTTCAGGAAGTGGTTGTCGCTGAAATTGATGAAGAACTGCGAATTGGCGCTGTTCGGGTTCTGGCTGCGGGCCGCCCCCAGCGTGCCCCGGTCATGCGGCAGCTTGGAGAATTCCGCCGGAAGATCGGGCAGATCCGACCCGCCCGTGCCCGCGCGGCGCAGGTTGAAGTCTTTTTCCATGTTGCCGTTTTCGACATCGCCGGTCTGGGCCATGAAGCCCTCGATCACGCGGTGGAAGCAGACATTGTCATAGGCCCCGGCGCGGGCCAGTTCCTTCATCCGTTCGGCATGTTTGGGCGCCACGTCGGGCAGCAGTTCGATCACCACCGAGCCGCCTTTCAGCTCCATCACGATGGTGTTTTCGGGATCTTTGATATCGGCCATGTCGTCACTCCCTATGGCAGGCATTGCGCCCTGATCTAGTGCCGCTTGTCGGGAAAGCCAAGCGCAGCGCGGCGCGCCATTGACCTCTGCGCCCGTCCGGGGCAGACCATCACGAAGACGAGATCAGGAGGACCGACATGGCCTGGAAGACCCTCGACGATATGGATCTGGACGGCAAGCGCGTGCTGACCCGGGTCGACATCAACGTGCCCGTGGACAGCGGCGTGGTGACCGACGCCACCCGCATCGAGCGCGTGGCCCCCACCGTGCAGGACATCCTGTCGCGCGGCGGCATTCCGGTCCTGCTGGCGCATTTTGGCCGCCCCAAGGGTCAGGTGGTGCCGGAGATGTCGCTGCAGATGCTGGTGCCCGCGCTGAAGGCGGCCTTTGGCACCGAGGTGCTGTTCACGACGCTGGACGGCGCCGAGGCGGCGATCGCCGCCTGCCCGGCGGGCGCGGTGGTGCTGCTGGAGAACACCCGTTTCGAGCCCGGCGAGGAAAAGAACGATCCCGATCTGGCGGCGCGGTTCGCGGCACTTGGCGATGTCTACTGCAATGACGCGTTTTCGGCGGCGCACCGTGCCCACAGTTCCACCGAGGCGCTGGCGCGGCTGCTGCCCGCCTGCGCGGGGCGGCTGATGCAGGCCGAGCTGGAGGCGCTGGAGGCGGCACTTGGCACCCCCAAGCGTCCGGTGCTGGCGGTGATCGGCGGCGCCAAGGTGTCGACCAAGCTTGATCTGCTGGGCAATCTGGTGGCCAAGGTCGACATGCTGGTGATCGGGGGCGGCATGGCCAACACCTTTCTGGCGGCTCAGGGCGTGGCCGTGGGCAAGTCGCTCTGCGAGCATGATCTGGCCGAGACCGCGCGCGAGATTCTGGTGAAGGCCGAAGCGGCGGGCTGCGAGATCCTGCTGCCCGTCGATGTGGTGGTGGCCCGCGAATTCCGCGAGCATGCCCCCTCCGAGGTGGTGCCGGTGGCGCAATGCCCCGAGGATGCGATGATTCTGGATGCCGGGCCCGAAAGCGTGGCGGCGGTGAAGGCGGCGCTGGACCGGGCGCAGACGCTGATCTGGAACGGCCCGCTTGGCGCGTTCGAGATCGCGCCGTTTGATGCCGCGACCAATGCCGCTGCGGCCCATGCCGCGAAGCTGACCGCGCGGGGCGATCTGGTGTCGGTGGCGGGTGGCGGCGATACCGTGTCCGCGCTGAACAAGGCCGGGGCGGCAGAGGATTTCACCTATATCTCCACCGCGGGCGGTGCCTTTCTGGAATGGATGGAAGGCAAGGCGCTGCCGGGGGTTGCCGCGCTCGGCTGAGGGCGGCGGGCGGGCCGAAAGGCCACGCTCCGGGCGAAAAAGCGCGCGGGCGCGCGGCGGGGGTTTTCCTGCGCCGCGCGCCCGTGTCATGATTCGACCATGGTCGGGACGGATCCGCAGAGATCCGGCTGGCGGGGCGCGCGGGCAGGAAGGACAGCCACATGACAGGCAGACGCAAACCGGCTTTTGGCGGGGTGATCTATGCGGGCATCACGCTGAGCCTGTCGGGCTATTTCATCTTTGCCGCGGTGCAGGGCGATTACGGGCTGTTCCGCCGCGCCGAGATCATCGTCGAGGGCGAGAAGCTGGCGCTGCAGCTGAGCGAGCTGGATGCCGAGGTGGCGCGGATGGAAAACCTGACGCGGCGCCTGTCGGACGATTACCTTGATCTTGACCTGCTGGACCAGCAGGCGCGCGACGTGCTGGGCATGATCCGCCCCGACGAGATCCTCGTCCGCTGAGGGACGCGTCGCGCGCGCGGTCTGGCGGGACGGGGGCGCTGCCCCCGGGCGGCGCGGGCGCCGCCTCCCCCGGGATATTTCAGGCCAATGGAACCGCAGGACCGCGCGGCGCGGCGGAGGGCCGCGCGATTTTTGCGGGTGCGGACAGCCTGCGGCCTTTGACACTGGCGGCGCGGGCTTATAGTCTGACGGGGAAAGTTTAACACTAAACTAGTTGGGGAGAAGCGCATGGCCGCCAGGAAGCCAGCCGCGAAGCCGAATGTCTCGCCCGAGGAGCTCAAGCAATATTACCGTGACATGCTGCTGATCCGCCGTTTCGAAGAAAAGGCGGGACAACTGTATGGCATGGGGCTCATCGGCGGGTTCTGTCATCTTTACATCGGTCAGGAAGCCGTGGTCGTCGGGCTTGAAGCCGCGGCAAGCGAGGGCGACAAGCGCGTCACCTCGTATCGGGACCACGGCCATATGCTGGCCTGCGGCATGGATCCCAACGGGGTCATGGCCGAACTGACCGGCCGCGAGGGCGGCTATTCCCGCGGCAAGGGCGGGTCCATGCACATGTTCAGCCGCGAGAAGCATTTCTACGGCGGCCATGGCATCGTGGGCGCGCAGGTGCCGCTGGGGGCGGGTCTGTCCTTTGCCGACCGCTATCTGGGCAATGACCGCGTCACCTTCACCTATTTCGGCGATGGTGCGGCCAATCAGGGGCAGGTTTACGAGACCTTCAACATGGCCTCGCTCTGGAAGCTGCCGGTGGTCTTCGTCATCGAGAACAACCAGTATGCCATGGGCACCTCGCAGAAGCGGTCGACCTCGACCGAGGACATCCACACCCGCGGCGCGCCTTTCGGCATTCCCGGCGAGGTGGTCGACGGCATGGACGTGCTGGCGGTGAAGGAAGCGGGCGAGAAGGCCGTGGCGCATTGCCGCGCCGGCAAGGGTCCGTATATCCTCGAGATCAAGACCTATCGCTATCGCGGGCATTCCATGTCCGATCCGGCGAAATACCGGACGCGCGAGGAAGTGCAGAAGATGCGCGACGAGCGCGACCCGATCCAGAACGTGCGCGACCTGCTGCTGCAGGGCAAACATGCCTCCGAAGACGATCTGAAAGCGATCGACAAGGAGATCAAGGACATCGTGAACGCTTCGGCGGAATTCGCGAAGGAAAGCCCGGAGCCCGCGCTTGAGGAACTCTGGACCGACATCTACGCCGACGCCCTGCCCCAGGGCGACGCGGTCAAGGCCTGAGGCAGGAGGACGAACGTCTATGGCAACCCAAATTCTCATGCCCGCGCTTTCCCCGACCATGGAGGAAGGCACGCTGGCCAAATGGCTGGTGAAGGAAGGCGACACCGTTTCCTCGGGGGATATCCTCGCGGAGATCGAGACCGACAAGGCCACGATGGAATTCGAGGCGGTCGATGAAGGCATCGTCGGCAAGCTGCTGGTGGCCGAGGGCACCGAAGGGGTGAAGGTCAACACCCCCATCGCGGTGATGGTCGAGGAAGGCGAAAGCGTCGAGGACGCCGAAGCGGCCTCGGGCGACGCCGAAGCCAAGGCGCCCGAAGCGCCCGCCGAGGAGACGCCCGCCGCGCCCACCGAGGCGGCTCCCGCCTCTGCCCCCGCGACGCCCAAGGCGCGCGCGGTGGAGCCGGACTGGCCCGAAGGCACCAAGCTGAAATCCCAGACCGTGCGCGAAGCGCTGCGCGATGCCATGGCCGAAGAGATGCGCGGCGACGCGAATGTCTTCGTCATGGGCGAAGAGGTCGCGGAATATCAGGGCGCCTACAAGGTGACGCAGGGCCTGCTGGATGAATTCGGCGACCGCCGGGTCATCGACACGCCGATCACCGAACACGGCTTTGCCGGGATCGGGGTCGGGGCCGCCTTTGGCGGGCTGAAGCCCATCGTGGAATTCATGACCTTCAACTTCGCCATGCAGGCGATTGACCAGATCATCAACTCCGCCGCCAAGACGCTGTACATGTCCGGGGGCCAGATGGGCTGTCCGATCGTGTTCCGCGGTCCGAACGGCGCCGCCGCCCGCGTGGGCGCGCAGCACAGCCAGGATTACGCGGCATGGTATTCCATGGTGCCGGGCCTGAAGGTGGCGATGCCCTATTCGGCCTCGGACGCCAAGGGTCTGCTGAAAAGTGCGATCCGCGATCCGAACCCGGTGATCTTCCTCGAGAATGAAATCCTCTATGGCCGGTCCTTCGACGTGCCGGAGATGGACGATTTCACCGTGCCCTTCGGCAAGGCCCGCATCTGGCGCGAAGGCACGGACGTGACCATCGTCTCCTTCGGCATCGGCATGCAATACGCGCTGGAAGCCGCCGACAAACTGGCCGAAGAGGGCATCTCTGCCGAGGTGATCGACCTGCGCACGCTGCGGCCCATCGATTACGGCACTGTCATCGAGTCGGTGAAGAAGACCAACCGCTGCGTGACCGTGGAAGAGGGCTGGCCGGTGGGATCCATCGGCAACCATCTGTCGGCCTATATCATGATGAACGCCTTTGACTGGCTTGATGCCCCGGTGATCAACTGCACCGGCAAGGACGTGCCCATGCCCTATGCGGCCAATCTCGAAAAACACGCGCTGGTGACCACCGCCGAGGTGATCGAGGCCGTGAAGCAAGTCACCTACCGGTAAGGAGCGCGTCATGCCCACGGAAATCCTGATGCCAGCGCTGTCCCCCACGATGGAGGAAGGCACGCTGGCCAAATGGCTGGTGAAGGAAGGCGACACCGTTTCCTCGGGGGATATCCTCGCGGAAATCGAGACCGACAAGGCCACGATGGAATTCGAGGCGGTCGATGAAGGCGTGATCGGCAAGATCCTGATCGCGGAAGGCAGCGACGGGGTGAAGGTCAACACCCCCATCGCCGTGCTGCTGGAAGAGGGCGAAAGCGCCGAGGACATCTCTGCGCCGAAGGCCGAGGCCCCTGCCCCCAAGCCGGAAGCCAAGACCGAGGCGAAGGCCGCAGCCCCCGAGGCGAAAGCCGCGGCGGCCACGCCCGCCACCCCGGCACCGGCTCCGGCGGAGGCATCCTCCGGCGAGCGCGTCTTCGCCTCGCCGCTGGCGCGGCGGATCGCGGCGGAAAAGGGTCTGGATCTGGGCCGCATCAAGGGCTCGGGCCCGCATGGCCGCATCGTGAAGGCCGATGTGGAGAATGCCAAGCCCGAGGCGGCTCCGGCTGCAGCCGAGGCCAAGGCGGCCGAGGCGCCGAAAGCCGCCGAGCCCGCCAAGGCGGCGATGCCCACCGGTGCCAGCGCCGATGCCGTCAAGAAGATGTACGAGGGCCGGGAGTTCGAGGAGGTCAAGCTGGACGGCATGCGCCGCACCGTGGCCGCCCGTCTGACCGAGGCCAAGCAGACCATCCCGCATTTCTATCTGCGCCGGGACATCAAGCTGGACGCGCTGCTGAAATTCCGCAGCCAGCTGAACAAGCAGCTGGAAGCGCGCGGCGTGAAGCTGTCGGTCAATGACTTCGTCATCAAGGCCTGCGCGCTGGCGCTGCAGCAGGTGCCCGCCGCAAATGCGGTCTGGGCTGGCGACCGCATCCTGAAGCTGAAGCCGTCGGATGTGGCCGTGGCCGTGGCCATCGAGGGCGGGCTGTTCACGCCCGTGCTCAAGGATGCCGAGATGAAATCGCTGTCGGCCCTGTCGGCAGAGATGAAGGATCTGGCAGGCCGCGCCCGCAACAAGAAGCTGGCGCCGCATGAATATTCCGGCGGCACCTTCGCGATCTCCAACCTTGGCATGTATGGCGTCGACAATTTCGATGCCGTGATCAACCCGCCGCATGGCGCGATCCTTGCCGTGGGCGCGGGCGTCAAGAAGCCCGTCGTCGGTGCGGATGGCGAACTCAGCGTGGCGACGGTGATGTCGGTGACGCTGTCGGTCGACCACCGCGTGATCGACGGCGCGCTGGGGGCCGAACTGCTGCAGGCCATCGTGGACAACCTTGAATCCCCGATGCTGATGCTGGCCTGAGCCTGATCGTGTGACCTAGGAGACGCCCTCCGTTCGGGGGCGTTTTCCACCAAGATTTAGGCCCCGGGAAACGCACAGTTTCCCGGGGCTTTTTATGTTCGGGATCTGCCGCCGCGCCTGCCGCCGCAGGCGGCTGATCCGCGCGCTTGGGCAAGGGGGCCAAACGATCTCGACGCCCCTCCGGCACAAGGGAATGCGGCATCCGGCATGCAGCTTATGCATGGCACCCTTGAGCCTGCTGCCGGTTGTGGTGGCGCTCACACGGGCTAATCTCCGCCGCGTGCCGCAGTGCGGCGGATTCTTACCCCGAACGGGCACCCCCGACAGACCGGAGCAGACCATGGCCTTACAAGACCGTCAGGCGACGCTGACGATCCTCTCGCTTGCGCTGGGGGCCTTTGCCATCGGTGTCACCGAATTTGCCGCGATGGGGCTGCTGCCCTATTACGCCGCCGATCTGGGTGTGACCGAACCCGAGGCCGGCCATGCCGTCAGCGCCTATGCGCTGGGGGTGGTGGTGGGCGCGCCGGTGCTGGCGGTGCTGGGTGCGCTGGTCTCGCGCAAGACGCTGCTGATCCTGCTGATGGCGCTTTTTGCCGTTGCGAATGTGATGGCGGTGCTGGCGCCGAGCCTGCCGCTGCTGGTGGCGGCGCGGTTTCTGGCGGGGCTGCCCCATGGCGCCTTTCTGGGCATCGCGATGCTGTTTGCCGCCGAATTCTCGCCGCCCGGACGCAAGGGCGCCGGGGTGGCGCAGGTGCTGATGGGGCTGACCATCGCCAATGTGGTGGGTGTGCCGCTGGCCGGGGCCATCGGGCAGGCCTTTGGCTGGCGCTGGTGCTTCGTGATCGTGACCGGGCTTGCCATCGCCTCTGCACTGATGATCGCGCGGGTGGCACCGGATGTGCGCACAGGGCGAGCCCCCAGCCCGCTGCGGGAACTGGGTGCGCTGGCTAATCGCGCGGTGTGGATGACGCTGCTGGTGGGCGCGGTCGGCTTTGGCGGGGTGTTTGCCGTCTATGCCTATCTCACCGCCGCGATGCTGGATGCGACCTCTGCCCCGTCTTGGGCCATTCCGCTGGCGCTGTCGGCCTTTGGCGTCGGCGCCACGGCGGGCACATGGGTCGGCGGACGGCTGACCGACTGGTCGCGGTTCGGCGCGTCGCTGGTGCTGCTCATCGGCATGACGCTGATGTCGCTGGTCTATACGCTGGTGATCGGCAACTGGGTGGCGATGACGGTGACGGTAATGGCGCTTGGCCTGACCGCCAGCCTTGCCATCCCGCTGCAGATGCGGCTGATGGATGTCGCCGGAGAGGCGCAGACGCTGGCCGCCGCCTTGAACCACGCCGCCTTCAACGCCGCCAACGCGCTGGGGCCGTGGCTGGCGGGGCTGGCTCTGGCGGCTGGCCATGGCTGGCAGGCCACCGGCCATGTCGGCGCGGTGCTGTCGCTGGCGGGGATCGCGATGCTGGGTGTGGCGTGGCTCGATGCCCGCAGGCCGCGTGGTCTGGTCGCGGCGCCGGGCATGTGACGGAGCGGGGCGCGGGGGCCTTACCCCGCGCCGTGCCAAGGGCTCAGCCGCTGCAGTTGCAGCCGGTGAGTTTCTGGTCCATCGACCGCGAGGGCTGGTCGCAGCCCGCCTCGCCCACGATCTTGGCAGGCACCCCCGCCACGGTCTTGCAGGGCGGCACATCGGCCAGCACGACCGACCCCGCCGCGATGCGCGACCCGTCGCCCACGCGGATATTGCCCAGCACCTTGGCGCCAGCGCCGATCAGCACGCCATTGCCGATCTTGGGGTGACGGTCCTCGTCCTCCTTGCCGGTGCCGCCCAGCGTCACCGAATGCAGGATCGACACGTCGTCGCCCACCACGGCGGTTTCCCCGATGACGATGGAATGGGCGTGGTCGATCATGATGCCCTGCCCGATCCGCGCCGCCGGATGGATGTCCACCCCGAACACCTCGGAGGACCGCATCTGGAAGAAATAGGACAGGTCACGCCGCCCCTGATTCCAGAGCCAATGCGCCACGCGCTGGCTCTGCACCGCCTGAAAGCCCTTGAAGAACAGCAGCGGCTGCAGATAGCGATGGCAGGCCGGATCGCGTTCATAGGTGGCGCGGATGTCGGCCCGTGCGCGCAGCGCCAGCGCCGGATCGGCGGCATAGGCCTCGTCGCAGATTTCGCGCAGGATCTGCTCGGACATCTCGCCATTGGCGAGCTTCAGCGAAATGCGATAGGCCAGCGCCCGTTCGATGGTGGGATGGTGCAGGATGGAATAATGCACAAGCCCGCCCAACAGCGGCTCGCTGGAAACGACATCCTCGGCTTCCAGCGTGATGCGACCCCAGACAGGGTCCAGTTCGGCGATCTTCGCCCGGGTTTCGGCCATGGTCTTTCTCCGTCCGTTCAGCCCAGTCTAGCAGATAGGATGGCCCGGCTGAAACGCAAAACGGTGATGGCACGCAGCGGCTGCGGTGATGAATGGCCAAAGGCGCGCCCGGTGAGGAGCGCGCCTTCGGGTCAGGATCAGACCGACAGGATCAGCCGGGCAAAGGGCCCCGGACCGTAGCGGGCAGAAATCTGCGCCACCTGCACCTCGATCAGCCCCGACAGCCCCTCCGCCGCCGGGCTGATCTGCCAGACGGGCGCGCCCAGCGTCACCTCGCGCAGCAGGGTGCCGCCCTGCGACAGGCGCAGCAGATAGGCCTCGCTTTCCTCGCCAAGCGGCACTTCGGGGGTGTCCCAGCCATCGCCGTCGATCCGGGTGCGCCGGATCCAGCGCAGCGTCAGCCCCGGCCCCGCCCGCTCCGCCCGCAGATGCGCGGGCCGGTAGGGGCGCAGACCATTGCCGTCAAACGCCGCGACCACATGCACATAGGACGGATCGTCATAGCCGCGCCGGGCGGGGCCGATACGGAAATGTCGTGCCTGCCCCCGGGCGGCGGGGGACAGCGCGATCTGCTGCGCGGCCCCGTCCAGCACCACCACCCGCGATCCCGCAGGCCAGAGCGCGGGCGCCGTGCCATCCGTGCCAAGCTGCCCGCGCAGGCGATGCGCAATATGCCAGACCCCCGGCGCCACCAGTGCCGCGTCACGGAACTGCAGCAGCTCCCATGCGCCGGGGCTGCCATCGCCGATGGCGAGCAGGTTGGCGCCCCCTAGCAGTGCCGCGTCCGACACCGATTGCAGCGTGCCGCCGCGCAGCCGGATCCGCAGCGGCGCCCCGCGGTCGATGCGGCCTGCGGGATGGGCGGGCAGATCGGCTTCGGTCACGCCGGTGACCGTGGCGGCGGCAATGACCTCGTTCAGCACATAGTCGCTGTCCGTGGCCGCATCATAGACCGCGACCGCCCCCGGCCATGGATCGGCGGCAATCGCCAGATGCGGGGCATGCGGCACCTCGTCCCCGCCCATCAGCGGCAGGTCCAGAAACAGCGGCAGCACCGGCGCCGCCGCCACGCTGGGCCGCAGGCTGGGCGGCGTGTCGGCAAACTCCGCCGGAAGGTAGATGTCCGGCTCGATCCGCACCGCCTCCACCAGCTGCTGCGCGCCCAGATCCACCCGGTCGATCCGCGCCAGCGTCCGGCCAGAGGCGGCGGGGATCGACACCACATCCCCCGCCCCCAGCGCCAGCTGCGACGGCGGCAGGGCAAAGCGCAGGGTCTCGCGCGCCACCCGCGCCTCTGACAGCCAGCGTTCGGCGACCATGCGCCCCTCGGCGCGGGTCAGGGTTAGGGCAAGCTCGGTTTCGGCCACGGCATGGGTGCGGTCGTCGGGAAGCACCGCCTCTTCGGCCACCACCGCATGATCGCCATCCGCTTCGACGAAGCGCAGACGCACCCGACCGGCCAGTTCCGCAGCGCTGGCGCGCGACTGCACCAGCCCGCCCTCCACTTCCTCGCTCAGCGCAAAGCCCGCCGGATCCAGCGGCAGCGCACGCCGTCCGCTGCGGGGCAGGAAGATCAGCGCACCATCCCGTTCGATGGCGTCAAAGCCATGCGCCAGCATCAGGGGCTGCAGGGCACGCCGCGCCTCGCCCACCTGAGCGACCAGATATCCGCGCACCCAGCCATGCAGGCGGCTGACATCCACCTCGCGCAGCCCGGCCCGCGCGCATATCCCCGCTCACGTCAAAGCGATGCGTGCGCCCGTCCACCACATAATCATAGGCGACCGGCCAGCCATCCGCCCCCGGCACCAGCCGCATCCGGTCCGACCGCAGCACATGCAGCTCGCGCGGCAGACCGTCCCCCGCCGACACCGCCTCCAGATAGGCGTCTCCGGACAGCAGAAGCTGGCCATAAAGCGCCTCGAACAGCTCCGCCTTGCCCTGTGCCGCATTGGGCAGCAGCACCAGCCGCAGCAGCGGATGGCTGACATAGCGCGTGTCCTGATCCTGCAGCACCAGCGGCAGCGCCGCCGCGGCTTCCGCGATCAGCTTCACCGCCCGGAACCCCACCGGATTGCCGACAAACCCCGCCCGGCTCAGCGAGGCGGTGTCGCGCGGCGACCAGGCGACCCGCCCCGCGCCCTGATAGGCAAAGAGACGCCCGGTGGCAGAGGCCTTGACCTCCGCCGCCCCCTCCACCCCGCCGCGCCCCCGCCGCAGAAACTCAAACACCATCGCCCGCTGCTCCTTCATCGCTTCCGAAGACAGGCCCACTCTGCACCGCCGGGATTAACCCCGCTTGACCCCGGCGCGCGCCCTGCGCGCAACACCCCCTCCCAGTTTCTTCTGACCTGAAATATCCCGGGGGAGGCTGCGCGCAGGCGCAGCCGGGGGCAGAGCCCCCAGCCCCGCCCCGACAGGGCTAGAGCGACCGGATGCCCGGTCGTTTCCAGCCCTCCGCCGCCCCGCAGATCAGCTCGGTCAGCGCCCAGACCAGCGCATCGACCCGGTCGGGCGATCCCTGCCCCTCATAGCCGCGCGCGGTCATCAGCCCCATCTGCTCTTCCAGCGCGGGAAAGGCGCGGGCATGGCCGACCCGCCCCTGCTCGTAAAGCGCCGCCACCGGTTCGGCGCGCAGCACCTTGCCGCGCGTCGCCGTGACCTTGCGCAGCGGCAGGTTGGGGGCCACCTGCCGCAGCACCGCCTCCACCATGGCGCCCCCCTGATTGACCTCCGCCACGATCCGGTCGGCCTGCCAGCGCTCAAAGGCCGCAACCGCGGCCCCCGCCCAGCCCAGCGGCCCCAGCCCCTGCACGCTGGCATCCTCCAGCACCACGGCACGCCATGCCTGCGGCGGCCCCTCGCAGATCACCCCCGCCACCACGATGCCGCAGGCATCCGCCGCCTTGCCCTCACCGGCGGGCGGATCCACCGCCACCACCACCCGGTCGAACGCCTCGGGCAGCGCCGCGCCCTGCGCCCGCTCCAGCACCTCCTGCGTCCAGAGCGCGCCGTCCACATCGCTCACCAGCACGCCATCCAGTTCCTGCCGGGCCAGACGGCTGTTGCCATAACGCGCCCGCACCTCCTCCAGGAAAGAGGCGGCCAGATTGGCGCGGTTCGCCTCGGTCCGCGCCCGCGTCACCACGGTCGACGGCAGCGCCAGCAGATCTTTCAGCACGCCGACATTGCGCGGCGTGGTGGTGACACAGACCTGCGGATGCACCCCCAGCCGCAGCGCAAACTGCAGCATGTCCCATGTGTCGCGCGCCTTTTTCCACTTGGCCAGTTCATCGACCCAGGCCGCATCGAACTGCGGGCCGCGCAGCCCCTCGGGATCATGCGCCGAAAACGCCATGGCCTCGGCGCCATTGGGCCAGACCAGACAGCGGCGCGTGGCGCTCCAGTCGGGACGCCGGTCGGGGGGCGAACAGGCAAGGATGCCGCTTTCGCCAAAGATCATCACCTCGCGCACCTGATCCAGCGTTTCGCCCACCAGCGCCACGCGGCGGCAGCGCCCGGGCGTAAGCGGCAGCGCGCCCTCGACCTGCGCGCGCACCCATTCCGACCCGGCGCGGGTCTTGCCCGCGCCGCGCCCGCCCATGATGACCCAGGACCGCCAGTCCCCCTCGGGGGGCAGCTGGTGGTCCATGGCCCAGAAGTCGAACAGAAAGGGGAGTGCAAGGCACTCCCCCTCCGTCAGATCCTCAAGAAACCTCGCCTGCACCGCAGCACCGGCGGAGGCGAGCCATGCGGCACCCGATCTCATGGCGGGCCCGGTCAAGGTCAAGCGCCCAGTCTCCGGCGATCCCTTTCTGCTTACGTCTGACATTGGCGATCTGCGCCTCCGTTTCGTGCGAAGCCCTCAGCCAGTAGCGGAGATCGCCCAGCAGTTTGCCAGCCTCCGTCTTGTTGGTGCCTTCCCCCGCCTCCAGCTGCAGCAGCAGACGCGTCAGCGCCTCGCTGGACTCCCGCAGCAAGACCGCGATCCTCTCCCGCTCGTGTTCGAGTCGGGAAAGTTCTTCTTCGATGTGAACAAGGATCATGCTCGATACCTTTCGTGCCTGAATATTATCGTTGTCCCTCCAGGCGAGCGGAACGAAAAAGCGGCCACTGGGATCAGACCCGGGGGCCACCTGCCCATTTCGTCCAGCAGGCCCAAGAGCTACGCCCAACCGGGCAGAAAGTCAATTCCGGGGCAGCGAACGCCGAAGCCTAAGTGCCTGTTCAGACATATAAATTCCGCCTTAACCCCAGCGGACGCCACCCAAACCATCAAGCCCGCTTGCGCTTTTGGCAGCGCGCTGGCAGGCTCCGCACGCAGCTATCGGAGCCCGCCCATGCCCAGCCTGTCTTCCCGGATCTCCAGCCTCAATGCGGGCGGCAGCGACGGCTGGGGCATCTTCTACAAGGCCCGCGCGCTCAAGGCGCAGGGTGCCGCCGTGATCGAACTGACCATTGGCGAACCGGACGCCCGCACCGATCCCGCGATTCTCGACGCGCTCAGCGCCTCGGCGCGGGGCGGCCATACCGGCTATGCCGTGGTGCCCGGCATTCCCGCGCTGCGCGATGCCATCGCCGCGCGCCTGACCCGCCGCACCGGCGTGCCCACCACCCGCGACAACGTGCTTGTCACCCCCGGCGGGCAGTCGGCGCTGTTTGCCGCCCATATGGCCGCCTGCGATCCCGGCCAGACCGCCCTGATGGTCGAGCCCTATTATGTCACCTATCCCGGCACGATCCGCACGGCAGGCGCGCGGCCCGTGGCCGTGCCCACCGATCCCGCCCGCGGCTTCCTGCCCGATCCCGCCCCGCTGGCGCGGATCGCGGCGCAGACCGGCGCCGCCTCGCTGCTGGTCAACACCCCCAACAATCCCACGGGCGCCGTCTATCCCGCCGCCACGCTTGCAGGCATCGCCGAGGTGGCGCAGGCGCAGGATCTGTGGCTGATCTCCGACGAGGTCTATGACACCCAGATCTGGCAGGGCCAGCATCTGAGCCCGCGCGCCCTGCCCGGCATGGCCGAGCGCACGCTGGTGGTGGGCTCGCTGTCGAAAAGCCACGCCATGACCGGCAGCCGCATCGGCTGGCTGGCGGGCCCGGCAGAGGCCCTGGCGGCGCTGGTCGATCTGGCCACCAACACCACCTACGGCGTGCCCGGCTATATTCAGGACGCGGCACTTTTCGCCCTGACCCAAGGGCCCGATCTGGAACAGCGCATCGCCGCCCCCTTCCGCCGCCGCCGCGATCTGGCGCGGCAGATCCTTGGCGCGCAGCGCGTGGTGCGGCTGATGCCCTCGGACGGGGCGATGTATCTGTTCCTCGACATCCGGGCCACCGGGCTCTCTGGCGAAGGCTTCGCCGAGGCGCTGCTCGACAGCCAGCGGATCGCGGTAATGCCGGGCGAAAGCTTCGGCCCCTCGGCGGCGGGATTCGTGCGCGTGGCCCTGACCCTGCCCGATGACCTGCTGGCCGAGGCGCTGCAGCGGATCTGCAGCTTTGCCGCCGGACGGGCGCAGGCAGCATGAGCACCCCGGTCTCCAGCCTGCGCAACCTTGGCCCCGCAACCGAAGCCGCCTGCGCCCGCGCCGGGATTCCCGATGCCGAAACCCTGCGCGCGCTTGGCGCGGATGAAACCTACCGCCGCCTGCTGGCCTCGGGCACCCGTCCGCATTTCATCAGCTATTACGTGCTGCACATGGCGCTGATGGGCCGCCCGTGGAACGACTGCCGCGGCAAGGAAAAAGAGGCGCTGCGCCTGCGCTTCGACGCGCTGGTGGCGGGGGTGGCCGCAAAGCGCGCGCCCGACGCGCCCCCCGCGGGGATCGAGGCGATCCTGAACGACATCGGCGTGCTGCCCGCCCCGCCCGTCTGAGCACCGACGGAACCTTCCCCGGTCCCGCGTGTTGGATCCGTGACCTTTTTTGAAAACGGAGTTCACAATGGATCTTGTGCGCATCATCGTCGCCATCCTGCTGCCGCCGCTTGGCGTGTTCCTGCAGGTCGGGCTTGGCAAACATTTCTGGATCAACATCCTGCTGACCCTTCTGGGCTATATCCCCGGCATCGTGCATGCCATCTGGATCATCGCCCGCACCGGCCCGCGCACGGTCTGAGCCGGACCTGGCCGATGACCGCCGCACAGGATTTTGACCGGCTGGCCCGGGTAGAGCGGCTGGCGCGGCGCATGGACCGCGCCTTCCGCCTGCCCTTCACCCGCATCCGGCTGGGCTGGGATGCGATTCTGGGCCTCGTGCCCGGGATCGGCGACACGCTGGCGCTGCTGCCCGCCGTGTGGATCCTGAAAGAAGCCCGCGACATGGGGGCGCCAAACCCCCTGCTGGCGCAGATGGCGGGCAATATGGGGGTCGACTGGCTGATCGGCCTCGTGCCGTTTCTGGGTGACATCTTCGACGTGGGCTTCCGCGCCAACCTGCGCAACACGGCGCTGCTGCGCCGCTGGCTGGAACAGCAGCACGGCAAGCCGGAGCTGCGTCCCGAAGTCAGCCGCGTGTGAGCGCAGAGCGCTCAACCTGCCCGACCCTGACCCCGCACACAAAAAAAGGGGCGCCAGACTGGCGCCCCTTTCTGCATCATGTCGCGGGACAGGTCAGCCGACCAGTTCGGTCCCGGCGAAGAAATAGGCGATCTCGGCTGCGGCGGTTTCCGGCGCGTCCGAACCGTGCACGGAGTTTTCGCCAACCGACTCGGCGAATTCGGCGCGGATGGTGCCCGCATCGGCATCGGCGGGGTTGGTGGCGCCCATCACTTCACGGTTCTTGGCCACGGCGCCTTCGCCTTCCAGCACCTGCACCACGACGGGGGCAGAGGCCATGAACTCGCAGAGTTCGTCATAGAAGGGACGCTCGGCGTGAACCTTGTAGAATTCGCCAGCCTGAGCCTTGGTCAGGTGAATGCGCTTCTGCGCGATGATGCGCAGGCCCGCTTCTTCGAACTTGGCATTGATCTTGCCGGTCAGGTTGCGGCGCGTTGCGTCGGGCTTGATGATCGACAGGGTGCGTTCGACGGACATTTGAGTCTCTCCATATCGCAAGGCCGGGCAAGGGGCCCGGCCGGTATTCGCTGGTGTGGGCGTTAACACGGGGCGGCGGGATTGGGAAGCCCCAGAAGGGGGCAAGCGCGTCTGGCCCAGGGGCGGGCGCTGACCCTGAAGCTGCCCCGGAAGGAAGGGGGGCGCTGCCCCCCGAGGCCTGCGGCCTCTCCCCCCGGGATATTTTTGCCAAGAAGAAGCCGCAGCCTCGACTGCGATGGGGGATTTTGTCCGCCCGCGGGCTCTGCTAAGGGCTGCCCATGCTCAGGATCGAAGACATCTCTTATTCCGTCGAAGGCCGCCCTCTGTTCGAGGGTGCCTCCGCCACCATTCCCGCCGGTCACAAGGTGGGGCTTGTCGGGCCCAACGGTGCTGGCAAGACCACGCTGTTCCGGCTGATCCGGGGCGAGCTTACGCTGGATGGCGGGGTCATCGACCTGCCCGCCCGCGCCCGCATCGGCGGCGTCGCACAGGAGGCGCGCGCCTCGGACGTGTCGCTGATCGACACGGTGCTGGCCGCCGACACCGAACGCGCCGATCTGATGGCCGAGGCCGAGACGGCCACCGACGCGCATCGCATCGCCGAGGTGCAGACCCGGCTGGTCGATATCGACGCCTGGTCGGCGGAGGCTCGGGCCGCCTCCATCCTCAAGGGGCTGGGTTTTGACGAGGCGGCGCAGCAGCGGCCCTGCTCGGCCTTCTCGGGCGGCTGGCGGATGCGCGTGGCGCTGGCGGGGGTGCTTTTTGCCGAACCCGACCTGCTGCTGCTCGACGAACCGACCAACTATCTGGACCTTGAAGGCGCGCTCTGGCTGGAAAGCTATCTGCAGCGCTATCCGCATACCGTCATCGTCATCAGCCACGACCGGGGCCTGCTGAACCGCGCGGTGGGGGCGATCCTGCATCTGGAGGAGCGCAAGCTGACGCTTTATCAGGGCGCCTATGACACGTTCGCGCGCACCCGGGCCGAACGCCGCGCGGTGATCGCCGCCATGGCACGCAAGCAGGATGACCGCCGCGCCCATCTGCAGAGCTTTGTCGACCGCTTCCGCGCCACCGCCTCCAAGGCGCGGCAGGCGCAGGCCCGCGTCAAGATGCTCGAAAAGATGGAGCGGATCACCGCCCCCGAGGAAGCCGCCAAGCGCGTGTTCAGCTTCCCGCAGCCCGACATGCTGTCGCCGCCGATTCTGGCGCTGGAGGAGGCCTCCACCGGCTATGGCGACACCGTGGTGCTGCGGAACCTGTCGCTGCGCATCGATCAGGACGACCGCATCGCGCTTCTGGGGCGCAACGGTCAGGGCAAATCCACCCTGTCGAAGCTGCTGGCCGACCGGCTGGAGCTGATGGGCGGCACCATGGCGCGCAGTTCCAAGCTGCGCATCGGCTATTTCGCCCAGCATCAGGTCGACGAGCTGCATCTGGACGAGACGCCGCTGCAGCATGTGCAACGCGAACGCCCCGACAGCCCGCCCTCCAAGTTGCGGGCGCTGCTGGCGGGATTCGGACTGGGGGCCGCGCAGGCGGAGACCGAGGTCGCGCGGCTGTCCGGCGGGCAGAAGGCGCGGCTGTCGCTGCTTCTGGCGACGCTTGATGCGCCGCATCTGCTGATCCTTGACGAACCGACCAACCACCTTGACATCGAAAGCCGCGAGGCGCTGGTCGAGGCGCTGACCGCCTATTCCGGCGCGGTGATCCTTGTCAGCCACGACATGCACCTGCTGGGGCTGGTGGCGGACCGGCTGTGGCTGGTCAAGGATGGCACCGTCACGCCCTACGAGGATGACCTTGACACCTACCGCACGCTGCTGCTGACGCAGGACAAGCCCGCCAAGCCGGAAAAACCGGCCGCGCCCAAGCCGCGCAAGGCCACGCGGGACGAGCTGATGGCGCTGCGCGCCGAGGCCCGCAAATGCGAGGAGCGCGTGACCAAGATCGAGGACATGCGCGAAAAGCTGGCGGCGAAACTTGCCAACCCCTCGCTTTACGAAGAGGGCCGCGCCGGAGAGCTGGAGACATGGAACCGCAAATACGCGGAAGTCATGGAAGGCCTGCACCGCGCCGAGGCAATGTGGGAACGCGCGCTGGAAAAGCTGGAAGG
This sequence comes from Salipiger marinus, assembly GCF_900100085.1. Lineage (GTDB taxonomy): Bacteria > Pseudomonadota > Alphaproteobacteria > Rhodobacterales > Rhodobacteraceae > Salipiger > Salipiger marinus. Next base: position 29,817 of record NZ_FNEJ01000026.1, on the reverse strand, counting down.
CGCGCAGCGGCAGGGCTGACGGCGCGGGGCGGCCCCCCTTCCGGGAGCGGGCTGCCCGCGCAGACGCCACCCGCCGCAGACGCGGCGCGCCCGTCCCAAGCCGCGATGGACAAGCCCTCTGCCGCAGGGCTAGGGTTGGGCATGGATCCGGCCTTTCTCATCAGCGCCTTTGCCACGCTTTTTGTGGTGATCGACCCGATCGGGCTGACGCCCGTGTTCATCGCGCTGACGCCCGGTGCCGATGCGGCGCATCGCCGGGCGGTGGCGGTGCGGGCCTGCGTGATCGCGCTGCTGGTGCTCACGCTGTTCGCGTTTTTTGGCGAGGCGGTGCTGGGTTTCATCGGCATCTCCATGCCCGCCTTCCGCATCGCGGGCGGCATCCTGCTGTTCCTGACCGCGCTCGACATGCTGTTCGAACGCCGCACCCGGCGGCGCGAGGACAAGGCGACGCCGGAGCCGCAGCCCGATCCATCGGTGTTTCCGCTGGCCATTCCGCTGATCGCCGGTCCCGGGGCCATCGCCTCGATGATCCTGCTGGTGGGGCAGACCGGCTCGCTGCCGGGGGCGCTGGCGGTGATGGGCGTGCTGCTGGTGGTGCTGGCGCTGGTGCTGGGCCTGTTTCTGGCGGCGGGATTTCTGGAACGGGCGCTGGGGCATACCGGCATCGTGGTGGTCACCCGCCTGCTCGGCATGCTGCTGGCCGCGCTGTCGGTGCAGTTCGTGCTGGACGGGCTGCGCGACGTGGCGGCCTTCGGCTGAGACTGGCAGAAGCCCGGCCCCGCGCCTACATCAGACGGGACGCAGGACGGGGGAACGCGGATGTCAGGCTTTGATCTGGGACGGCTGGGCTATCTGGGCCTGCTGCTGGCGGTGCTGGTGATCTGGATGTTCGTCCAGCATCGCGGCCAGCTGGCAAAAAGCCTGCAGCAGCTGGCGGCATGGGGGCTGATCTTTGTCGCCGTGCTGGCGGCGATCGGGCTCTGGGAAGACATCCGTCACACGGTGATGCCGCAGCAGGCGGTCTTTGCCGAGGCCGGGCGGGTCGAACTGCCCCGCGCCCCCGACGGCCATTACTATGTGACGCTCGACATCAACGCGGTGCCGGTGCGCTTCGTGGTCGATACCGGCGCCACCGGCATGGTGCTGACGCGCGAGGATGCAAGCCGCGCGGGCCTTCACCCCGAGGATCTGATCTTTCACGGGCAGGCGATGACCGCCAATGGCGCGGTGATGACCGCCCCCGTCCGGCTTGACAGCGTGGGGCTCGGGCCGTTCGAGGATCGCGGCGTCCGCGCCTTCGTCAATGGCGGCGAGATGGGCCAGTCGCTTCTGGGCATGAGCTATCTGCAGCGCTTCGACCGGCTGGAAATCTCGGGCGGGCGGATGGTGCTGGAACGAGGCTGACCCGCTCAGCTTTCCGCCTTTTTCTTCCAGCTGCCCGACTCTTCGGACCAGTATTGCGCGGCACAGCCTGCGGCGGTCAGGCTGCGCCACAGCCCGCGCGCCGCCTGCAGGGCCTGGGTGTCGTTGCCGTCGAACAGGATGCAGGTCCGTTCCATCCGCCCCGCCTCCTCGGCGGAGACGGCGGCGCCGTCCACCGCCATCAGGCAGGCGGGATCGTTGGGCAGATCACCCCGTTCGGTCAGCAGCACGGGCTGCAGCGCGTCATGCGGCCCGCCCGCGCGGCCATGCGGCAGGAACCCGTCCTCCGGCCCCAGCCACAGCTTTTCATCCAGCCAGTCCAGCCGCGCCGGATCGGTGCCGCGCACCACCACCCGCCAGCCCGCCGCCAGCGCGCGGTCCAGCAGCATGGGCAGCGTCGCCTCCAGCGGGCGCTGCGTCAGGTGGTAGAACATCGCCACCCCCATGGCTCAGCCCTCCGCGTCGGTCTCGGCCTCGGGCCGCGTCTCGAACCGGGCGCGCACCAGCCGGTCCAGCGTCAGCACCCCCCAGCCGGTCGCCCCCTTGGGCGCCAGCAGCGAGTCGGTCTTGAGCGAGGCGACCCCGGCGATGTCCAGATGGATCCACGGCACGTCGTCCTTGACGAAACGCTTGAGGAACTGCGCGGCGGTGATCGACCCGCCGGGCCTGCCGCCGATGTTCTTCATGTCCGCGATGGGCGATTTCAGCATGTCGTCATAGGCCTGCGCCAGCGGCATCCGCCACGCGCCCTCGCCCTCGGTCTGGGCGGTGCGCAGGAACTGGCCGCAGAACGTGTCCTCGTTGGAATAGACGGCGGCGTTCTCGTATCCCAGCGCCACGATGCAGGCGCCGGTCAGGGTGGCCAGATCGACCATCGCGGCGGGCTTGATCACCTCCTGCGCATACCAGAGCACGTCGCAGAGCACGAGCCGGCCTTCGGCATCGGTGTTGAGGATCTCGATCGTGTCGCCCTTCATCGACCGCACCACGTCACCGGGGCGCATCGCGGTGCCGGAGGGCATGTTTTCCACCAGCCCGACCAGCCCCACCACATGCGCGCTGGCCTTGCGCAGCGCCAGCGCCTTCATCACGCCCGCGACGACACCCGCGCCGCCCATGTCCATGGTCATGTCTTCCATGCCCGCGCCGGGCTTCAGCGAAATCCCGCCCGTGTCAAAGACCACGCCCTTGCCCACCAGCACCAGCGGCGCATCCTCGGCGCCGCGCCAGCGCATCACCACCAGCTTCGACGGCGAGGCCGAACCTTCGCCCACGGCCAGCAGCGCGTTCATGCCCAGATCGCGCATCTGCGGCTCGTCCAGCACCTCGACCTCCACCCCCAGATCGCGCAGCGCCTCCAGCCGGGTGGCGAATTCGGTGGTGGTCAGCACGTTGGCGGGCTCGTTCACCAGATCGCGGGTGAAGGTCACGCCTTCGGCCACGGCCAACACCGGGGCGGCGGCGGCGGCCACCTCTTCGGGCTTGGAGCACTGGAAGCTTGCCGCCCCCAGCGGCTCGCCGCGCTCGCTTTTATGATCGGTGAAGGCATAGCCGCGCAGCGCCAGACCCAGCGCCACCTGCGGCACGCGCGCCAGATTTTCCGCCAGCACCACCAGCGGCTTGGCCCCCGCCATGCGCGCCAGCGACGCCCCGGCGCGGCGCGCCTCGGTCAGGCCGGGCCTGCGCTCCAGCCGGATCAGGTGCAGCGCCTCGGCCGCCATGCCCGCAGGCCAAGCCAGCGTCACGCCCTCGCCCTCGGGTTTCTTGGCCCAGCTTTCCGCCGTGGTGGCCCGCGTCAGGGCGCCGCGCGTCAGCCGGTCCAGCCGCCTTGCCGCACGCCCCAGCTTCCCGTCCGCCCCCACAAATACCGCCACATGGCCCGCCACCGTGGCCAGCGGATCCAGATCCACCGGGTCGAACGCGATGCTGCGCAGTCTGGTCATGCCACCTCTCCCTTTCAGGCGTCTCATTGCCCCTAGTGGTAGTGTGCCGCCCGGCTCTTGGCCAGACATACCTTTTCCCCCGCGACGCGACGCATTAAGGTCGCGGGAAGCAGCGAACGGGGGACATCACGGCGTGCAGAGATTCGACAGATACATGCTGTCGCAGCTCATGGTCCTGTTCGGGTTTTCCGCTCTGGTTCTGGTGCTGGTCTACTGGGTCAACCGCGCGGTGACCCTGTTCGGGCGGCTGATCGCCGACGGCCATTCGGGGGGCATCTTTCTGGAATTCACCGCCCTCAGCCTGCCGGCGGTGGTGGCGATCGTGCTGCCGATGGCGGGCTTCGCCGCCTCGGTCTATGTCACCAACCGCGCCTCCAACGACTCGGAACTGACCGTGGTGCAGGCGGCGGGCTATTCGCCGTGGCGGCTGGCGCGGCCCGTGCTGGCCTTCGGGCTGATCATCGGCACCATGATGGCAATCCTGACCCATGGGCTGGTCCCCGCCTCGGTGGCGCAGCTGCGCGAGCGCGAGGCAGAGATCTCGGGCTCGGTCTCGGCGCGGCTGCTGCACGAAGGCACCTTCCTGCATCCCGTCTCCGGCGTCACCTTCTACATCCGCGACATCACCCCCGAGGGCGAACTGCAGGACGTGTTCCTGTCCGACCGCCGCAGCCCGGAGCGCACCGTGACCTATACCGCCCGCGCCGCCTATCTGCTGCGCGACGGCGACACCACGCGGCTCGCCATGGTGTCGGGCATGGCGCAGACGCTGCAGGAGGCAACGCAGACCCTTTCCACCACCAATTTCGACGATCTGACCTATGACATTTCCGGCATGATCACCGCCGATGACCGTCCGGGCCGCCGCGCCCGCCAGATCTCCACTTGGGAGCTGCTGACTCGCACCGAGGCCGTGGCCGAAGAGGTCAATGATAGCCCCGGCGAGATCCTCGAAGAGGCGCATATGCGTTTTGAACAGCCGCTGCTTTGTGTGGTGGCGGCGCTGATCGGCTATGCGGCGCTGATGACCGGCGGGTTTTCGCGCTTCGGCGTGACCAAGCAGATCGTCGGCGCCATCTTCCTGCTGGTGCTGCTCAAGATCGTGGAAAGCGCCGTGGCCGATCCGGTGCGCGACCGCGCCGCGCTCTGGCCGCTGATCTATGTGCCAAGCCTGCTGGGCATGACCATCACGGCGGGGCTGCTCTGGCGCGCTGCCAGTCCGCGCCGCCCGCGCCGGAACGCGCCGCCGCAGGAGCAGACGGCATGATCCTGCATTTCTATTTCGCCCGGCGCTTCCTGAAGTTCTTCCTCAGCATCTTCACCGTTTTCGCGCTGTTTCTGGGTCTGGTCGATCTGGTCGAACAGCTGCGCCGCTTCGACGAGACGGTGAGCTTCGGGCAGGTGGTGCAGATCACCCTGCTGAAGCTGCCGGAGGGGCTTTATACCATCCTGCCGCTGGTGATGATCCTCGCCACGGTGGCGCTGTGCATTTCGCTCGCGCGCAGTTCGGAACTGGTGGTCAGCCGCGCGGCGGGCCGCTCCGGTCTGGCGGCGCTGATGGGCCCGGTCGGCGTGGCGCTGGCGCTGGCGCTGCTGGCGGTGGCCATGCTGAATCCCATCGTCGCCGCCACCTCCAAACGCGCCGCCGATCTGGACGAGGCATGGCGCAATGACAGCGGCTCGGTGCTGTCCATCGGCCCCGAAGGCCTGTGGCTGCGGCAGGGCGGTCCCGAAGGCCAGATCGTGATCCGCGCCGCGCGCACCAATCCCGATGCCTCCGTGCTTTATGACGTGACCTTCGTGGATTACACCGCCGAGGGCGGGCCCGAACGCCGCATCGAGGCCGAGGAGGCGCGGCTGTCGGGGGGCGACTGGCTGCTGACCAAGGCCAAGCAATGGCCGCTGACCGCGGGCCTTAACCCCGAAACCGGCTCCGAAAGCTATGACGAACTGCGCCTGCCCTCGACGCTGACGCAGGACGGCATCCGCGACCGCTTCGGCGAGCCCTCCGCCATTCCGGTCTGGGAACTGCCCCGCTTCATCCGCGGGCTGGAGGAGGCGGGCTTTTCCGCGCGCCGCCATGTGGTCTGGCTGCAGATGGAACTGGCACAGCCGGTGTTTCTGGTGGCCATGGTGCTGGTGGCGGCGGGCTTCACCATGCGCCCCAGCCGTCTGGGCCGCACCGGTGTTGCGGTGCTGTCGTCGATCCTGCTGGGCTTCGGGCTTTATTACATCAGGAATTTTGCGCAGATCCTCGGCGAGAACGGGCAGCTGAACCCGATCGTTGCCGCATGGATTCCCCCCGTCGCTTCGCTGCTGCTGGCGTTGGGGCTGGTGCTGCAGATGGAGGAAGGATGACCCCCCGCACCCGTGCGCTTGCCGCAGCCCTGGCCCTTGGCCTGCCGCTGACGCTGCCGTTTCCCGCGCTGCTGCACGCGCAGGCCACCGCCGAAACGCAGTCCAGCGCCGCGCTGCTGGTCGCGGATCAGGTGTTTGTCGAAGATGGCAGCCGCCTTGTCGCCACCGGCAATGTCGAGGCGCTGCAGGACGGCACCCGCCTGACCGCGCGCCGCATCACCTATGACCAGAAGGCCGACACGCTGCAGATCGAAGGCCCTCTGCGGCTGACCGATGCCAGCGGCAACCTGCTGCTGGCCGACAGCGCCGAACTGGACGAGGGCCTGCGCAACGGCATCCTGCAGGGCGCCCGCATGATCATGGACGAACAGCTGCAGCTGGCCGCAGTGGAGGCGCGCCGCGAGGCCGACCGTTTCACCCAGCTGTCGCGCGTCGCCGTCACCTCCTGTCAGGTCAGCGGCCCGAACGAAGTGCCGCTGTGGCAGATCCGGGCGCAGCGCGTCGTGCATGACGAGGAAGCCCGCCAGCTTTATTTCGAAGGCGCGCAGCTGCGCGTGCTGGACGTGCCGGTGTTCTGGGTGCCCAGCCTGCGCCTGCCCGATCCCACCCTGAACCGCGCGCGCGGCTTCCTGATCCCCAGCGTGCGCAGTTCCACCCTGCTGGGCTTCGGGGTGAAGCTGCCCTATTTCATCCCGCTTGGCCCGCATCAGGACGTGACGCTGACCCCCTATGTCTCGCCGGTGACCAAGACGCTGGAAGCGCGCTACCGCCGCGCCTTCGCCAATGGCGATCTGGAGGTGAACGGCGCGCTGACCCGCGACACGCTGCTGGATGACGAACTGCGCGGCTATGTCTTTGCCGAAGGCGGCTTTGCGCTGCGGAGCGGGTTCGATCTGGACTTCGATCTCAAGGCGGTGACCGACGAGGCCTATCTCAACGATTACGACTATGCCTCGCTTGAACGGCTCGACAGCAGCGTGACCCTCAGCCGGGCGCGGTCGCGCGACCTGTTCCGCACCGGGCTCACGCATTACCAGTCGCTGCGCGCCAGCGAACAGGACGCGCTGCTGCCGTCATGGATTCTGGATCTGGGCTATGAGCGGCGCTTCTTTCCCGCCCGGCTTGGCGGCGAGTTCCGGCTGGGCACCGATCTGCACGGCCATTACCGGCAGTCCGAGGAGGACGAGCTGGGGCGCGACGTGGCGCGGCTGACCGCCGAGGCCAGCTGGCGGCGGCGCTGGACCCTGCCCGGCGGCCTGCGCGCGGGCGTGCTGACCGAGCTTTGGGTGGACCGTTTCGCCATCCGGCAGGACTCCTCCGCCGAAAGCGACGTGACCCGCGCCACCCCCGGCGTGGCACTGGATCTGCGCTGGCCGCTGGTCCGGCAGGCCGCCGAGGGCCGCACCCTGCTGGAGCCGCTGCTGCAGTTCGGCTGGGTCGGCGGCAGCCGTCCCGACATTCCCAATGACGAAAGCACCCGCCCGGAATTCGACGAAGGCAACCTGCTGTCGCTGCAGCGCTTTTCCTCTCCCGACCGGCGCGAGCACGGGCGCACGCTGGCCGCTGGCCTGCGCATGCTGCACGAAGCCCCCGCAGGCTGGACCACGGGTCTGGTGCTGGGCCGGGTCTGGCGCGACGAGCTGGAGGACGAGTTCACCCGCTCCTCCGGGCTTGATTCGCGCGATTCCGACTGGCTGGTGGCGGGCCGCTTCACCAATCCGCTGGGGCTCAGCATTTCGGCGCGCGGCCTTCTGGACGAACGCGCCGAGTTCAACAAGGCCGAGGCGCGCGGGGGCTGGTCCAACTCCCGGCTGGATTTTGGCGCCTCCTATGTGCTGCTGGTCAACGATCCCGAGGAAGACCGCGACGAGACGCAGGCCGAATGGTCGCTGGACGGCACGTGGCGGATCGATGCCAACTGGACCGGCGACACCGAATGGCGCTACGACCTTGCCGACCAGCGGCTTGACCGCGCGGCCCTTGGCCTGCAATACCGCAACGAATGCGTCCAGGTGGGCTTTTCGGTCTCGCGCCGGTTTGCCTCCTCCACTAACCTGGAACCGTCCACCGATTTCGGCCTGACCGTGGCGCTGACTGGGTTCGGCACTGCGGAAAGCGCCAAGGAGTATCGACGCACATGCAAGTGATGTCCGCCCGCCTTTTCCGCAGCGTGATTCTGGCTGCAGGGCTTGCCCTGTCCCCCGCCATGGCGCCCGCGCAGGGTCTTTTCTCCCCGGCGATCCAGGTCGATGACATGGTCATCACCAATTACGAGATCGACCAGCGCGCCCGCATGATCGAGGTGCTGAACCAGCCCGGCGATCCGCAGACCGAAGCCCGCCAGCAGCTGATCGACGACCGGCTGCGGATGCAGGCCGCCCTTGATGCCGGGATCGACCCCACCGAGGAACAGGTGCTGGACGGCATGACCGAATTCGCGGGCCGCGCCAATCTCAGCCGCGAGGAGTTTCTGGCGGCACTGGCGCAGGGCGGCGTGGCCGAGGAAACCTTCCGCGATTTCGTGCGGGCGGGCTTTGCATGGCGCGAACTGGTGCGCGCGCGGTTTCAGGCCCGCGCCGATGTCTCGGAGGCCGAGATCGACCGCGCCCTGTCGCGCAGCGGCGGCGGGTCCGACGTGCGGGTGCTGCTGTCGGAAATCATCATGCCGATGCCGGCGGGTCAGGAAGAGGCCGTGCGCGCCCGCGCCAGCCGCATCGCGCAGATGCGGTCGGAATCCGAATTTTCCGCGCAGGCCCGCGAATATTCCGCCACCGCCACCCGTGGCGAAGGCGGGCGCCTGCCGTGGCAAGATCTGACCGAACTGCCGCCGGTGCTGCAGCCGCTGATCCTCGGGCTTGCGCCCGGCGAGGTGACCCAGCCCATCCCGATCCCCGGTGCCATCGCGCTGTTCCAGCTGCGCGGGCTGGAGGAGTCGGGCTACACCCCGGCAGAGGTCGCGTCGGTGGATTATGCCGCCTATTACCTGCCCGGCGGGCGCTCTGCCGAAACGCTGGCCCGCGCCCGCGTGCTCGCCAGTCAGGTCGACCGCTGCGACGATCTTTACGGCGCGGCCAAGGGCCAGCCGCCCGAGGTGCTGGAACGGGTGACCCTGCCCCCCGCCGAGATCCCCACCGATGTCGCCTATGAGCTGTCGAAGCTCGATCCCGGCGAGGTTTCCACCGCGCTGACCCGCGCCAATGGCCAGACGCTGGTGTTCCTGATGCTGTGCAACCGCACCTCTGCCGTGGCCGAAGGCGCGGATCGCGATCAGGTGCTGAACGGGCTGCGCAACCAGCGTCTCAGCCAGCTTGCCGACAGCTATCTGGCCCAGCTGCGCGCCGATGCGCGCATCGTGGAGCGATGAGCCCGGCCCCCATCGCGCTCAGCTGCGGCGAACCTTCGGGCATCGGCCCCGAACTTGCCGAAGCGGCATGGGAGGCGCTGCGCGACAGCCTGCCGTTTTTCTGGATCGGCGCGCCCGGACATCTGCCGGGCCGGGTGCCGCATGTGATCGTGGACCATCCGCGAGAGGCGGTCGCGGCCTCGGCCCGCGGCCTGCCGGTGCTGGCGCTCGACATGCCCGGCCCCCGCGTGCCCGGCACGCCGCAGCCCGCGCAGGCGGCGGGCGTGGTCGCCGCGATCGAACGCGGTGTTGCGGCCTGCCAGAGCGGCGAGGCGGCGGCGCTCTGCACCCTGCCCATTTCCAAACAGGCGCTGGCCGAAGGCTGCGGCTTTGCCTTTCCCGGCCATACCGAATTTCTGGCGCATCTGGGCGGCGTGCCCGAGGTGGTGATGATGCTGGCCTGCGATGCGCTGAAGGTGGTGCCCATCACCATCCATATCGCGCTGTCCGACGTGCCCGCCGCCCTGACCCCCGCGCTGCTGGAGGCGCGGCTGCGGCTGACCCATGACGCCATGGCGGGCTTTGGCGTGCCGCAGCCCCGCATCGCCGTCGCCGGGCTCAACCCGCATGCGGGCGAAGGCGGGCGCATGGGCCATGAGGAGATGACGCTGATCACCCCGGTGCTGGAACGGCTGCGCGCCGAGGGGCTGGATCTGCGCGGCCCCCTGCCCGCCGACACCATGTTCCACGCCGCCGCCCGCGCCCGCTATGACGTGGCGGTCTGCATGTATCACGATCAGGCGCTGATCCCGGTCAAGACGCTGGGGTTTGACGAGGGGGTGAACGTGACGCTGGGCCTGCCCTTCGTGCGCACCTCGCCCGATCACGGCACCGCCTTTGACATCGCCGGCAAGGGGCTGGCCAATGTCGCCTCGACCCTCGCCGCCCTGCGCATGGCGCGGGACCTGTCCTTGGGCCGGGGATGAAGGGTCTGGAGTTTGGGGGCTCTGCCCCCGTCCGACATGGGCGGACAGGACTTGACGAAGGGGGCTCTGCCCCCGTCCGTCAAAGACGGACAAGACGAGAAGAAGGGGGCTCTGCCCCTGTCCGCCGGGGGCGGACTCCCCCGGGATATTTTTGCCAAGAAGAAGCGGCGGAGGCAGCCTGCCGCGCCACAGGAGACGAGGTGAGCCATGGCCGCCATTGACGGGCTGCCGCCGCTGCGCGAGGTGATCGCCAGCCACGGGCTGAGCGCCAAGAAATCGCTGGGGCAGAATTTTCTGCTGGATCTCAATCTGACCGCGCGGATCGCGCGGGCGGCGGGGGATCTGTCGGGCATGGACGTGCTGGAGGTCGGGCCCGGCCCCGGCGGGTTGACCCGCGGGCTTCTGGCCGAGGGCGCGCGCCGGGTGCTGGCGGTGGAAAAGGACAGCCGCTGCCTGCCCGCGCTGGCCGAGATCGCCGCCGCCTATCCCGGGCGGCTGGAGGTGATTTCCGGCGATGCGCTGGAGGTGGACGCGCTGGCGCATCTGCGCCCGCCCATCGCGATCTGTGCCAACCTGCCCTATAATGTCGGCACCGAACTGCTGGTGCGCTGGCTGACGCCGCGCGACTGGCCGCCGGTCTGGAGCACGCTGACCCTGATGTTCCAGCGCGAGGTGGCCGAGCGGATCGTGGCGCAGCCGGGATCCAAGGCCTATGGTCGGCTGGCGCTGCTGGTGCAGTGGCGCTGCGAGGCGCGCATCGTGCTGTCCCTGCCGCCCGAAGCCTTTACCCCGCCGCCCAAGGTTTCCTCGGCGGTGGTGCATCTGAAGGCCCTGCCCGAGCCGCGCTATCCCGCCGATGCGGCGGTGCTGGAGCGGCTGGTGGCCGCCGCCTTCAACCAGCGCCGCAAGATGCTGCGCGCAGCGCTGAAGGGGCTCGCCCCCGATATCGAGGCGCGGCTGGAAGCGGCGGGCATCGCTCCCACCGAACGCGCCGAACAGGTGTCGCTGGAGCAGTTCTGCCGTCTGGCCCGCGAACTGGCGCGCTGATCCGGCCGTAACGGCAAGACCACCAGACAGCAGAAGGCCCCGTCCTTGCGGCGGGGCCTTCCTGTCTGCAGCAGCCGGTGGCGGCGTTATTCCGCCGCGTCGGGTGCCGAACTGGCCGAGGGCGCGGCATCAGCCGCGGTGTCGGACTTGCGGCTGCGCGGCTTGCGCGGGCGCTTCGGCTTGTCCTCGGATTTGGGTGCGGCCTGCTCTGCCGCGGGCTCTGCGGCGTCGGCGGGTTTCGGCGCGGGCTTGGCGCCGCCACGGCTGCGCGAGCGCGGCGCGGGGCGTTCGGCGGCAGGCTCCGGCTTGACCTCGGCGCGGTCCTCGGGCGTTTCCACCAGACCGCTTTCGCTGTCATCCGCGCCCAGATCCAGCACGTCGGGCTGGTCGCCAAAGCCGGGCGTGGCGCGCTGCGGCTGCTCCGGTTCGCGCGGCGGCTGCGGGGCTGCGGCGGGTGCGGCGTTTTCGGCGCCGTCATCCTGATCGCTGCGGCCCTGCTGCTGCGGGTCACGGTCGCTGCGGTCGCCCCGGTCGCGGTCGCGCTGCGCCTGCCGGTCGCGGTTTTCGCGTTCCTGCTGTTCGCGGCGCTGATCCGCTTCTTTCTGGGCCTCGGACAGCATCCGCATGTAATGTTCCGCGTGCTGTTGAAAATTCTCCGCAGCGACACGGTCATTGCCCAGAGAGGCGTCGCGCGCCAGCTGGTTATACTTGTCGATGATCTGCTGAGGTGTACCGCGCACCTTTCCCTCGGGACCACTGCTGTCAAACACGCGGTTGACAACATTCCCAAGCGGATTGCGGTTGCGGTTGTTCTTCGACCGCGAGCGGGATTTCGATGATCGCATCTTGTCTGCTATCAGCCTTGTATCTGACTGTCCCTGTAACCGCTGGGCTGCGCCGGATGCGGCGCTGTCTTCCTGCCCGTGGTCACACCAATGTCGGGTTGGTGTCGGGCGGGACCGCCGTAAAGCATCCACCGCGCCGACCCCTCCTGCTAACCATGTCAGGCCGGGCCTGACAAGGGAAAAACGCCGCGAATGCGCGGTTTTCCACCGGATTTCCCGGGGATCCCGGTGTCAAACCGCTTGCAGGCGCCCGCTGACGACCCGGCTGCGCCCGTCCAGATCGGGCAGCACCGCGATGTCGCAGAGCCCGGCTGCGGCAAAAAGTCCGGCCACCGCATCACCCTGCAGCGGGCCGATTTCGACCATCAGCGCGCCGCCCGCCGCCAGATGCCGCAGCGCACCCGCCGCAAGGACGCGATAGGCGGAGAGCCCGTCGGCATCATCGGTCAGCGCCATGCGCGGTTCATGGTCCAGCACCTCGGGCGCGAGACCGGAAAGTTCGGCCTGCGCGATATAGGGCGGGTTCGACACGATCAGATCGAAGCGGGCCTCGGGCTCCACCGCATCCCACCAGCTGCCCTGCGCGAAGCGGGCGCGCGGGGTCAGACCCAGCGCTGCGGCATTGCGCTGCGCCACCGCCAGCGCCGGATCCGACAGATCGGTGCCGATCCCCTTGGCCTGCCGCCGTTCCGCCAGCAGGGTCAGCAGGATGCAGCCCGAGCCGGTGCCCAGATCCAGCACCCGGGCAAAGCGCCGCTCCAGCGCCGCGCCGATCAGCGTTTCGGTTTCGGGGCGCGGATCCAGCACATCCGGCGTGACATGGAAATCGCGACCATAAAAGGCACGCCGCCCGGTCAGATGCGACACCGGTTCGCGCGCGGCGCGGCGGGCGACCAGCGCATGGAACCGCTCCGCCACTTCGGGGGGCAGCGGGTCGGGCAGCGCCAGCGTCAGCCGCGCGGGCGACAGATCAAGCGCATGGGCCAGCAGGCGGCGGGCATCGCGGGCGGCATCGGGCACCCCCGCATGGGCCAGAAGGCGCAGCGCCTCGCCCAGATGCTGGGCGCCGGTCATGCCATTTCCGCCAGCAGGCTGGCCTGCGCATCGGCGGTCAGCGCGCTGATGATCTCGTCCAGATCGCCGCCAAGGATCGCCTCCAGCCGATAAAGCGTCAGCCCGATGCGGTGGTCGGTCATGCGCCCCTGCGGGAAATTGTAGGTGCGGATGCGTTCAGAGCGGTCGCCGCTGCCCACCTGCGCCTTTCGCGCCCCGGCGCGCGCGTCGGCGGCCTTCTGGCGTTCCATGTCGTATAGCCGGGCCCGCAGGACGTTCATGGCGATCTCCCGGTTGCGGTGCTGCGATTTCTCCGAGGAGGTGACGACGATGCCCGACGGGATATGCGTGATGCGCACGGCGGAATCGGTGGTGTTGACGTGCTGCCCGCCCGCGCCGGAACTGCGCATGGTGTCGATGCGGATGTCGCCGGGGGCGATGTCGATGTCGACCGCCTGCGCTTCGGGCAGCACGGCCACGGTGGCGGCAGAGGTGTGGATGCGCCCGCCCGATTCCGTTTCCGGCACGCGCTGCACCCGGTGCACGCCGGATTCGTATTTCAGCCGGGCAAACACGCCCTCGCCTTCGATCCGCACCACCAGTTCGCGCAGGCCACCAAGTTCGGTCGGCTGATCCTCGATCACCTCCCAGCGCCAGCCCTGCGCTTCGGCATAGCGCTGATACATCCGCGCCAGATCGGCGGCAAACAGCGCCGCCTCCTCGCCACCGGTGCCGGGGCGAATCTCGAGAATGGCGGGGCGGGCATCGGCGGCGTCGCGCGGCAGCAGCGACAGCTGCAGGGCGCGTTCGGCCTCTGGCAGGCGGGCGCGCAGGCGCGGCAGTTCCTCTTCGGCCAGCGCCCGCATCTCGGGATCGGCAAGCAGCGCCTCGGCCTCGGCCAGATCGGCCTGCAGGCGGTGCCATTCCGCGATCTGGTCGACCACGGGGCGCAGTTCGGAATATTCGCGGCCAAGGGCGGCGATGTCACCACCCCCCGTGGCCATGCGGGCCTCGAGAAACTCGAACCGTTCGCGGATCTGCTGGAGTCTGTCATTGGGGATCATGGCTTTCCATTCCCCATTGCCGCGCGGCGGTCAAGTGGACTGGGCCTACTCCTCGCGGTAAAGCTCGGAAAGCCAGATTTCCACGCGGTCGCGGTTCACCCCCATGTCGGACTGGCCGAAGCGCTGGCGGGCGTAAAGCTCCAGCTCGCCCTCCTCCAGCTGCACGGTGGTGTAATCGGGAAACCCCATCCATTTCGAGCGCGACACATAGGTGACGCGGCCCTCGCCCGGGCTGCCCGCCAGCACCTCGGTGCGCGGGGTTTCAAGGATGATGCGGTGCAGCGCCTGAAAGCTGGTCTCGCCCCCCGGAATGCGGCGGCGCACGCCCCCCGCCAGATCCTGATCCGCAGTCACCTGCGGATCGACATTCCACACCGCCGGATCCGAGGGCGCAAGCCGGATCCATGCCAGCCCGCCCAGCACGACAAGCACGATCAGCCAGAACAGTTTGCGCAAGGCCGCGCTCCTTTTGTCTGTCGGGGCCCGCACGGGGGCGCGCGGGGGTCCGTTTTCCTGCGGCCCGCGCGCCCGTCATGGGCCGCTTTTGCCTGATTCCACGATTCCCCGCGGCGGGCAAACCCTACGCGGGCACGCTCGCGGGAAGTTGCCGATATTGTTACCGCCGGGTCCAGCCCCAGAGGCAGAGCAGTTCGGTTGCCACATGCGCCCCCATGATGGCGGTGGCGCCGGTGGTGTCAAAGGGCGGCGATACCTCGACCACGTCGCCGCCGACCATGGTGATGCCCGCAAGATCCCGCAGGCAGACCGCCGCCTGATGGCTGCTGAGCCCGCCCCAGACCGGGGTGCCGGTGCCGGGGGCAAAGGCGGGATCCAGCGCGTCGATGTCGAAGGTCACATAGACCGGATGATCGCCGACGATGGCCCGCGCCCGTTCCGCGATGGCCTCCGGCCCGGCGCGATGCACCTCGCGCGCGTCAAGGATGTGAAAGCCCAGCGTGTCGGGATTGTCGGTGCGGATGCCGATCTGGACCGACCGCGCGGGATCCACCAGCCCCTGCTTCACCGCCTTATACATGAAGGTGCCGTGGTCGATGCGGTCGAAATCGTCATCGGCCCAAGTGTCGGTATGGGCGTCGAACTGGATCACCGACAGCGGCCCGTATTTGGCGGCATGGGCGCGCAGCAGCGGCAGGGTGATGGAATGATCGCCCCCCAGCGTCACCAGCGCCGCCCCCTGATCGAGGATCCCCTGCGCATGCGCCTGCAGCGTGGCCGGAAAGGCGGGCACATTGGCATAGTCGAAGGCCAGATCGCCTACATCCGCGATGGCGAATTCCGACAGCACGTCATAACCCCAGCCATAAGGCGCGTCGCAGGGCTGCAGCGCGCTCGCCTCGCGGATCGCGCGCGGGCCAAAGCGGGTGCCGGTGCGGTTGGTCACCGCCTGATCGAAGGGCACGCCGGTCACGGCAATGTCCACGCCGCGCAGATCCTTGGTGTATTTGCGGCGCAGGAACGAGGTGGCGCCGCCAAACACGTTCTCGAAACTCGGCCCCTTGAGGTCGTCGCGGGTGAAGGCGTGGTCCACTTGGGTCTTGGCGTCTTCCAGTGCCATCGGGCTTACTCCTGAAGCGGCAGCGCGGTTTCGATCAGCCGCGCAAAGAAGCTGGCGCCAACGGGGGTGATGGCGTCGTTGAAGTCATAGGCGGGGTGGTGGCAGTTGGGCGTGTCCCCCTGCCCAAGAAACAGGTAGGCGCCGGGACGCGCCTGCAGCAGATAGGCAAAATCTTCAGCAGCCATAATGGGATCGCAGGCGTCGTTCACGCGATCCGCCCCCACCACGTCCCTCGCGACGGCGGCGGCGAAGCGCGCCTGATCGGGGTGGTTGATGGTGGCGGGATAGCCCCGGTCATATCGCAGCCGCGCGGTGCAGCCAAAGACCTGCGCCTGAGCCTGCGCGATTTCGGTGATGCGGCGTTCCGCCAGATCCCGCGCCTCGGGCGAGAAGCTGCGCACCGTGCCGCCCAGCCATGCGGTGCCGGGAATGATGTTGTGGCTGGTGCCCGCATGCACTTCGGTGACAGAGATCACCAGCCGGTCGAGCGCGCTGACATTGCGCGCAAGGATGCTGTTGATCGCCTGCACCATGGCCACGGCGGCAGGGATCGGATCGGCGGCGCGATGCGGTTCGGCGCCATGGCCGCCCTGCCCGTCGATGTCGATGCGGAAGCTGTCGGCAGAGGCCAGAAGCGCGCCGGGATTGGTCAGCAGATGGCCCTCGGGATCGCCCGGGGCGTTGTGCAGGCCGTAAACCTCGGCGATGTCGAAGCGGTCCATGATGCCCGCCTCGACCATGGCCAGCCCGCCTGCGCCGCCTTCTTCGGCGGGCTGGAAGATCAGCGCCACCCGCCCGGCGAAATTGCGGGTCTCGGCCAGATATTTGGCCGCCCCCAGCAGCATGACGGTATGGCCGTCATGACCGCAGGCATGGGACATGCCCGGCACGGTGGAGGCATGGTCGGCCCCCGACAGATCGTTCATCGGCAGCGCGTCCATGTCGGCGCGCAGCCCGATGGTGCGCCCCGGCGCGCGGCCCTCGATGATCGCCACCACGCCGGACTGCGCGATGCCTTCGTGGATTTCTGAGATGCCGAATTCCCGAAGCCTTTCAACCACAAAGGCGGCGGTCTTCACGCAGTCGAACAGCAGTTCCGGATGGGCATGCAGATGCCGGCGCCATGTCTTCAGCTGCTCCGCATCGGCGGCGATGGAATTGATGACCGGCATGTCTGTCCTCCGTGGCGTGGGTTTTCGGCCCCTCTGTCCCGCAATCGGCTCAGCCGCGCAAGGGCTGCCGCGTCTCGATCAGCTTGACGAAATACGAGGCGCCAAGCGGGGCCGCCTCGTCGTTGAAGTCGAATTTCGGATGATGCACCGACGCGCCGACCCCTTGACCCAGATAGACAAAGGCACCCGGCCGCGCCTCCAGCATATAGGAGAAATCCTCGGCCCCCATGCTGGGCGCGATGTCCTCGTCCACGGTGGTGACCACGCCGCGCGCCACTTCGGCGGCAAAGCGGGTCTGGTCGGCATGGTTGACGGTGGGCGGATAGTTGCGCTGGTAATCCAGATCGGCGGTCAGTCCATAGGCCGCCGCCTGCCCGGCCACGATCTCGCGCATGCGGCGTTCGGCCATGTCGCGCACATCGGCGTCAAAGCTGCGCACGGTGCCCGCCATATAGACGGTTTCGGGAATGACATTGGTGGCCGACCCGCCCTGCACCGTGGTCAGCGACACCACCAGCGATTTCAGCGGATCAAGGTTGCGCGCCGGGACCGACAGCAGCGCCTGCCCGATGGCCAGCGCGCAGGGGATCGGATCGACGCATTGATCGGGATGGGCGGCATGGCCGCCGCGCCCGGTCAGGCGCAGTTCGAAATCATCCACCGCCGCCATCAGCGGACCGGGCCGGGTGGCGATCACGCCCAGATCGGCGCCGGGATCGGTATGCAGCGCATAGACTTCGGAGATGCCGAAGCGGTCCATGATGCCCTCTTCCACCATGATCCGCCCGCCGCCGATGGTTTCCTCGGCGGGCTGGAAGATCAGCGCGACGCTGCCCGTAAAATTCCGCGTCTCGGCCAGATAGCGCGCGGCCCCCAGCAGCATGGTGGTGTGGCCGTCATGGCCGCAGGCATGCATCCGCCCCGGCACGGTCGAGGCCCATGGCGCGCCGGTTTCCTCGGTCATCGGCAGCGCGTCCATGTCAGCGCGCAGGCCGGTCACCGGGCCCTCGCCCTGCCCGTGGATGATCGCGACCACGCCCGAGGTGGCAATGCCCTCGTGGATCTCGTCCACCCCGAACTCGCGCAGCCGTTCGGTGACAAAGGCGGCGGTCTGGTGGCAGTCAAGGCTCAGTTCCGGATGCTGGTGCAGATGGCGGCGCCATGTGCGCATGTCGTCCGCAAATTCGGCGATCCGGTTGACGATGGGCATGGGTGGACTCCTGTAGGGCTCTCGGGCAGGAACGGACCCAATACCTATTTTCCGGAGATGTCCATGACCCGCGATCTGATCCATGATCCCCATGGCGGGATGCCGCGCCTGCTGGAAATCATGCGGCGGCTGCGCGATCCCGAAACCGGCTGCCCGTGGGATCTGGAGCAGGATTTCGCCAGCATCGCCCCCTATACGATCGAGGAAGCCTATGAGGTGGCCGATGCCATCGAGCGGCAGGCCTGGGACGAGCTGAAGGGAGAACTGGGCGATCTGCTGTTCCAGTCGGTGTTCCATGCGCAGATGGCAGCGGAGCGCGGGCTTTTCACCTTCGATCAGGTGGCCGACACCATGTCCGACAAGATGGTGGCCCGGCATCCGCATGTGTTCGGCGAGGAAAGCCGCGACAAATCCGCCGACCAGCAGACCGCCGACTGGGAGGCGATCAAGGCGCAGGAACGTGCCGCCAAGGCGCGCGGCGGGGTGCTGGACGATGTGGCGCTGGGGCTGCCCGCGCTGATGCGCGCGGTCAAGCTGCAGAAGCGCGCGGCGCGGGTCGGCTTCGACTGGCCCTCCACCGATCAGGTGATCGACAAGATCGTGGAAGAAGCGCAGGAGCTGCGCGAAGCGACCGATCCCGACCACCGGCGCGAGGAATTTGGCGATCTGCTGTTCGTCATGGCCAACCTTGCCCGGCACATGGGCATCGACCCCGAAGAGGCGCTGCGCGGCGCCAATGCCAAGTTCACCCGCCGCTTTGGCGCGGTGGAGGCCGCACTCTCCCATGCCGGGAAACGACCCGAAGAAAGCACGCTAGAGGAGATGGACGCCCTGTGGGACGCGGAAAAACTTCGGGAAAAAGCCGCCAAAAGTTCCTGAGTTTTACAGTCAAGGATTGATGTGACAAAAATAGTCGGGTTTAAGGGCCCCGAGAAACCAAGCACAGCACAAGCGGAGGATACACCATGCTGCGTCTCGGAACCGCCCTCGCCCTTCTGACGGCCGCCTCGCCGGCCCTCGCGCAGGAGGTCAATCTTTATTCCTACCGGCAGCCGGAACTGCTGCAGCCGCTGGTCGATGCCTTCACCGAAGAAACCGGCATCACCGTGAACGTGGCCTATATCGACAAGGGTCTGGAAGAACGTCTGGTGGCCGAGGGTGACCGCTCCCCCGCCGACCTGATCTTCACCGTGGACATCTCTCGCCTGTCGGCGGCGGTGAATGCGGGCGTGACGCAGGCCGTCGAAAGCGACGTGCTGATGGAAAACGTGCCCGCGCAGTATCGCGATCCCGACAACCACTGGTTCGGCCTGACCACCCGCGCGCGCATCGTCTATGCCAGCAAGGACCGCGTCGATCCCTCCGAAGTGACCACCTACGAGGATCTGGCCGATCCGAAATGGGAAGGCCGCATCTGCACCCGCTCCGGCACCCATGACTATAACGTGGCGCTGGTGGCGGCGATGCTGCACCACCATGGCGAGGAAGAGACCAAGACCTGGCTGGAAGGCCTGAAGTCCAACCTCGCGCAGAAGCCGCAGGGCAATGACCGCGCGCAGGTCAAATCCATCTGGTCTGGCGAATGCGACATCTCGCTGGGCAACACCTATTACATGGGCAAGATGCTGGAAGATTCCGAGCAGTCGGAATGGGCCAACGCCGTCAACGTGCTGTTCCCGGAATTCGAAGAGGGCGGCACCCATGTGAACATCTCCGGCGTGGCGATGACCAAGGCGGCGCCCAACCGCGAAAACGCGCTGAAGATGATGGAATTCCTGACCTCGCCCGAGGCACAGAAGCTTTATGCCAGCGCCAACTACGAATATCCCATCGCGCCGGGCACCGAAGCCGATGACGTGGTCAACAGCTGGGGCAGCTTCACCCCCGATGACGTCAACCTGATGGAACTGGCCGGCCTGCGCGGCGACGCGCTGCGCCTGATCGAAGAAGTCGATTTCGACGGCTGACCCCTGACAGACCGTCCCGCGCCGCCGCAGGGGCGGCGCGGGTTCACGCCTCCAGCTGAAATGCCGCCTCGGCCACGTCCCGGCCATTGACCTGCAGGATCACCGCATGTCGTCCGGGATGCAGGGTAAAGGTGGTGGCATCGCCCTTCAGCCGGTGGCGTTTGACCACGCGCAGCGGCGCCTGCCCCGCCTTCAGCTTGAACACCTTTTCCGCCGGGCCCCCGGGCCGGTGAAAGCGCAGCCGGTAATCCACCAGCACCGGCCCGCTGCCTTCGATCTCGGCGGTGAATTCCAGCACCTCGCCGATGCGCAGACGGTCCTGCGCCAGCACCAGCCGCCCCGTCACCGCCAGATCCGCCGCATAGCCCAGATGCGCCAGCGCCCCCGGCTCGCCGCGCTTGACGGCGGTGCGCAGCGCGTGGCGCGTCAGCCAGTCCAGCTCTGCCGCCTTTGCCCTGCGCTCGGCACGCCAGCGCGCCAGCCGCTCCAGCACCGCCTCGGGCGCGGGACGGCTGAGGTCATTGAGGTGATTGGCCACCGACCGCGTGACGAACCGGGTGGGATCGGCATGCAGCACGTCCAGCCAGCGCAGGGGCACAAGCGGATCCAGCGTGATCCCCGCGCCCCAAGGCAGCCGGGGCCGCGTGCCTTCCGACACCAGCCGCCGCACATGATAATGCGGATCCTCCACCCACTGATCCATCCGCGCCGCCACCTGATCCGGCCAGCGGTTCAGGAAGGGCCGGATCGCGTATTCCATGCTGAAGCGCTTGGTCGCCGCGTAGAGCAGATCCAGCGCCTCCTCCGGATGGTCGAGCCCGTGCCGCGCCGCCAGAACGCCGGGCACGGCATGGATGAAACGGCCAAAATCATCGTCGCGGCGCGTCGGGTCAAGCTCGGGCGGCAGCGCCGCCCGCACCTGTTCGGCCATGGCCGGGAACTCCTGCGGCAGCTGCCGCGCCAGTTCCTCGGCCAGCACCGCCAGCCGCGCATGCACGCCCAGCCCCGGCAGACGCGGCAGCGCGGCCTCAACGAAACGCTCCGCGTCAAAGCCGGGCAGCACCGCAAAATCGCGCGCCAGATCGCTCAGCGACGCGCGGTTGAAAAGCTGGTCGGCGAGCGAGAATCCCGCGCCGCCGCCGGTGCCGTCCGGTCCGCGTGCCATCAGATCGTGGCGATGGTTTCGCCGCCATCCAGCACGATGTTCTGCCCGACGATGTAACGGGCATGAACCGAGCAGAGGAAAGCGCACATCCGGCCAAAATCCTCGGCCTGACCGTAATGCCGGGTGGGGATGCCTGCCGCGCGCGCGGCGCTGACCTCGGCCAGCGCTTTGCCGGTGGATGTCGACTCATGCGCGTCCATCTGGCGGATGCGGTCGGTCTCGTGCACGCCGGGCAGCAGGTTGTTGATGGTCACGCCCTTTTCCGCCACCTGCCGCGAGGTGCCTGCGACAAAGCCGGTCAGACCCGCCCGCGCCGAATTGGACAGGCCAAGCGCAAGGATCGGCGCCTTGACCGACCGCGAGGTGATGTTGACCACCCGGCCCCAGCCGCGCTCCATCATGCCGGGCAGCAGCGCCTGCATCAGCGCCACCGGCGTCAGCATGTTGGCATCCAGCGCCTTGATGAAATCCTCGCGGTCCCAGTCGGACCACAGCCCCGGCGGCGGGCCGCCCGCATTGGTCACGAGGATCTCGGCGCCCTCAGCCGCCTCCAGCACCCGGGCGCGGCCCTCGGGCGAGACGATGTCGGCGGCCACCGTCACCACTTCGACGCCATAGGTGGCGCGGATATGGGCGGCGGTCTCCTCCAGCGCCTCGGCGCCGCGGGCGTTCATCACCAGACGGCAGCCCGCTTCGGCCAGCGCCTCGGCGCAGCCGCGCCCCAGCCCCTTGGACGAGGCGCAGACCAGCGCCGTCTTTCCTGAAATTCCCAGATCCATCTCAATCCTCCTCGTGCCGGCAAATGGCCGGATGCAAACCCATATGATGACACATTTTAATCGGATACAATGGGGACAGGTCCAGCGGACCGCCGCAGAACCGCCACCCCCACAGGGAGAAGACAGGGCATGGCCGAGGCCTTGCAGAGCGTCCCCGCCCATAGCGTCGCGATCTATGGCGCCGACCAGTTCCGCGTCTGCGAAGGCGCCAATCTGGGCGATGGCGTCAGCTTTGCCGCAGAGCTGGAGCTGAACGACATCTACCAGCTGTCGCCCCGGGCGGAGCCGCAGCGGCTGAGCCTCATTCCCGCCGCCGCCTCGCCCTTCCGGCTTGCGCCCGGCACAAAGACCGGCACGCCGGGTGCGGCGCTGCATCTGGACTGCTGCCTGACCTTCATGACCGGATCCGGCGCCACCACCGAAGCGCTGGTGCTGGTGGAAACCGACGCGCAGGGCGGCGTGGTGGCGGTGTTCCTGCTGCCGCTGGGGCCGCTGGTGGCGCGGCAGGATTACGCGCTGGTGGGCATCTCGACCGAGGAGGCGCTGGGGCGTTTTGCGCAGGCCGCCTGCACCGCCTTCAGCCGCGGCACCGCCATCACGCTGGCCACCGGCGCGCAATGCCCGGTGGAGGCGCTGCGCGTGGGCGACATGGTCCTGACCCGCGATGACGGCCCGCAGCCGATCCGCTGGATCGGCCAACGCACCCAGCGCGCCACCGGGGATTTTGCCCCGGTGCTGATCCGCGCGGGCACGCTCAACACCGCGCGCGACCTGCTGGTGAGCCCCGATCACCGGCTGTTCATCTATCAGCGCGAGGACCGGCTGGGCGCGGGCCGGGCCGAACTGCTGGTGCGGGCGCGGCATCTGGTCAATGGCCACAGCATCCGCCGCGTCGAGGGCGGATTTGTCGAGTATTTCCACATGCTGTTTGACCATCACCAGATCATCTACGCCGAAGGCATCGCGGCGGAATCGCTGCTGGTGGACAGCCGCACCCGTGCCGCCCTGCCCGGCGAGCTGACCCCCGATCTCGCAGCGCTGCTGCCTCGCCACAGCCAGAGCGACCAGAGCGGCTTCGACGTGCAGGAGGCGCTGCTGCGCCGCAGCGACGCGGCCGATCTGCTGCGGCGCGCCTCCACCGGCTGAGGCGCGGGGCGGAGGGCAAGCCGGGGGCGCTGCCCCCGGCCGCGCAGGCGCGGCCTCCCCCGGGATATTTGGGGCCAATGGAAACGCGCAGGCTTCATCTTGCCCGGCAAACTCCCGCCGGAGGCTTCAGGCGCGCGGCGCGGATCAGTGGCGGCGCAGCGCCGCGATCAGCTCGTCCTTGGTCATGTCGGACCGGCCTTCGATGCCGATCTCGCGGGCGCGGTCGTAAAGCTCGTCCTTGGTCCAGTCCTCATAGGCCGGGGCCCCACCGCCCTTGCGGGACGGGTGCATGTCGGGATTGGCCTTGGCATTGGCGATGCGGGCGGATTTCTCCTTGGAATTGCCCTTCTCGCGCAGGTCTTCGTAAAGCTTGTCATCCTTGATGGCGGGGCCGTGGTCGCGGGTCATGATGTCTTTCCTTTCGGACTGAGGCCGGAGCCGGATTAGGGGGGCGTTCGGGGGCCTGTTCTGGGGCAGGAACCGCCCGGCGCGCGCTTGGTTCCCCATGGACAAGCGGGCGCGCGCGCCCTATAGCCGCCTCCATGCTGGACAGTGCCTCGAACCGCCCCGACCTGCCGCCCGAAATCGCGCGGCGCCGCACCTTCGCGATCATCTCGCATCCGGATGCGGGCAAGACCACGCTGACCGAAAAGTTCCTGCTGTTCGGTGGCGCGATCCAGATGGCGGGACAGGTGCGCGCCAAGGGCGAGGCCCGGCGCACCCGCTCTGACTTCATGAAGATGGAGCAGGAGCGCGGCATCTCTGTCTCCGCCTCGGCCATGTCGTTCGATTACGGGAATTTCCGCTACAATCTGGTGGACACGCCCGGTCACAGCGATTTTTCCGAAGACACCTATCGCACGCTGACGGCGGTGGATGCGGCGATCATGGTCATCGACGGCGCCAAGGGGGTCGAAAGCCAGACCCGCAAGCTCTTCGAGGTCTGCCGCCTGCGCGATCTGCCGATCCTGACCTTCTGCAACAAGATGGACCGCGAGGCGCGCGAGACTTTCGAGATCATCGACGAGATTCAGGAAAACCTTGCCATCGACGTGACGCCGGCAAGCTGGCCCATCGGCATGGGCCGCGATTTCCTTGGCTGTTACGACATGATCCATGACCGGCTCGAGCTGATGGACCGCGCCGACCGCAACCGGGTGGCGGAATCGATCAAGATCTCGGGGCTCGACGATCCCAAACTCGCCGAGCATATCCCCGCCGACCTGCTGGAGAAGCTCCGCGAGGAGGTCGAGATGGCGCGCGAGCTGCTGCCCGCGCTTGACCCGCAATCGGTGCTGGAGGGGCATATGACCCCGATCTGGTTCGGCTCGGCCATCAACTCCTTCGGCGTGAAGGAACTGATGGACGGCATCGGCGAACTGGCCCCCGAACCGCAGCCGACCCGCGCCACCCCGCGCGAGATCGCCCCCGAAGAGACGAAGGTCACCGGCTTCGTGTTCAAGGTGCAGGCCAATATGGACCCCAAGCATCGCGACCGCGTGGCCTTTGTCCGGCTCGCCTCCGGGCATTTCGAGCGCGGCATGAAGCTGACCCATGTGCGCAGCAAGAAACCCATGTCCATCTCCAACCCGGTGCTGTTTCTGGCCGCCGACCGCGAACTGGCCGAAGAGGCCTGGGCGGGCGACATCATCGGCATTCCGAACCATGGCCAGCTGCGCATTGGCGACACGCTGACCGAGGGCGAGGTGCTGAAGGTGACGGGCATTCCGAGCTTTGCGCCGGAACTGCTGCAGACCGTGCGCGCGGGCGATCCGATGAAGGCCAAGCATCTGGAAAAGGCGCTGTTCCAGTTCGCTGAAGAGGGGGCCGCCAAGGTGTTCAAGCCCGCCATCGGGTCGGGGTTCATCGTGGGCGTGGTGGGCGCGCTGCAGTTCGAGGTGCTGGGCGCGCGGATCGAGCAGGAATATGCCCTGCCGGTGCGGTTCGACATGTCGCAGTTCACCTCCGCCCGCTGGGTGCATGGCGAGAAAGCCGCCGTCGACCGGTTCGTGACTGCGAACAAGCAGCATATCGCCCATGACAATGATGGCGACATCGTCTTCCTGACCCGCCTGCAATGGGACATCGACCGCGTGGTGCGCGACTATCCTGACGTGCGGCTGTCGGCCACCAAGGAAATGATGGTCTGAGGCAGGCTGCCGCCCCCGGGTCGGGGCGGCGGGATCCGGGCTTGCGCCGCAGGGGGGCTTTGCCCCTATAGTCGGGGCATCAGGCAGACATGCGCCCCGATCCGCAGGCATCCGGGGCCCCAGACAGGCAGGCCCCGACCCATGACCCTTTCCGACACCCCGTCTTCCGCGCCCGCCCCGGGTGCCGCCTCCGGCATCGTCGTGCGTCCGCTTCAGGCGCAGGACCGCGAGGACTGGGGGCGGCTCTGGGCCGCCTATCTGGAGTTTTACGAGACCTCCGTGCCGCTGACCGTGGCCGATACCACCTTTGCCCGGCTGCTGGGGGACGAGGCGCAGGATTTCCGTGCGCTGGTCGCCGAACTGGACGGGCGCCCGGTGGGGATCGCGCATTGTCTGATGCACCGGCACTGCTGGCGGATCGAGAATGTCTGCTATCTGCAGGATCTTTATGCCGATGCCTCCTGCCGCGGGCGCGGCGTGGGGCGCGCGCTGATCGAGGCGGTCTATGCCGAGGCCGATGCTGCGGGCGCGCCGCAGGTCTACTGGCTGACGCAGGAGTTCAACACCCCGGCCCGGCAGCTTTACGACCGCATCGGCCGCGTGACGCCCTTCATCAAGTATCAGCGCAGCTGAAGGCGGGCTTGGCGCGGCGGGACACTCTGCCGCGCCCCGGGCGGCGCGGCTGGACTTTCGGGGGGGACCGGGATAGGGCTCCGGCTCTGACCGGGCCCTGCGGCGCCACCCGCGCCGCGCCGTTGCCCGAGGCTGTGAGAGGAAGCTGAGACCGCCATGATCGTGATCGCTGCCGCCCTTCTGGGCGCTGTCATCGGCGGGCTGACCGCCCGCCGCCGCAAGGGCAACCGGGCCGATATCGCGCAGTTTGCCGCCGTCTATGCCATTGCCTTCGGGCTGGGCGGGGTCATCCTGACGCTGATCCTTGAAAAGCTTCTCGCCTGATCCCGGCGCTGCGGGGGCTCTGCCCCCAGCCCGCCTGCGGCGGTCTTCCCCCGGAGTTTTTCCGGCAAGATGAAAGCCGCTTGTGGCGCGGGCTGCGGGGCGCCATGATGGGGCGCGAGGTGGCGCATGTTTCTGACCTTCTTCGACAGGCTGCGGCGCGCCGGGGTGCCGGTGTCGCTGCGCGAATTCCTGACCTTTCTGGAGGCGCTGCAGGCGGGGCTGGCGCGCTATGATGTGGAGGGGTTCTATTATCTGGCGCGCGCCGCGCTGGTGAAGGACGAGCGGCATCTGGACCGCTTCGATCAGGCCTTTTCCGAAAGCTTCAAGGGCGCCGAGGCGCTGACGCTGGAGCAGGTGCTGGAGGCGGTGGATCTGCCCGCCGACTGGCTGGCGCGCATGGCCGAGAAACATCTGACCGAGGCGGAGCGCGCCGAGATCGCGGCGCTTGGCGGGTTCGAGGCGCTGATGGAGACGCTGCGGGCGCGGCTGCGCGAGCAGCACGACCGGCATCAGGGCGGCAGCAAATGGATCGGCACGGCGGGCACCTCGCCTTTTGGCGCCTTTGGCTACAATCCCGAGGGCGTGCGGATCGGGCAGGACCAGAGCCGCCACCGCCGCGCCGTCAAGGTCTGGGACCGGCGGGAGTTCCGCAATCTGGACGACGATCTGGATCTTGGTCCGCGCACGCTCAAGATGGCGCTGCGCCGTCTGCGGGCCTGGGCGCGGGAGGGGGCGGCGGAGGAACTGGATCTGGATGGCACCATCCGTGCCAGCGCCAAGGCCGGATATCTGGACGTGATGACCCGGCCCGAGCGGCGCAATGCGGTGAAGGTGCTGCTGTTTCTGGATGTGGGCGGGTCGATGGACGACCATGTGCAGGCGGTCGAAGAGCTGTTTTCCGCCGCGCGCAGCGAGTTCCGGCATCTGGAGCATCATTATTTCCACAACTGCCTTTATGAGGGCGTGTGGCGCGACAACCGCCGCCGCTGGGACGCGCAGACCCCCACATGGGAGGTGCTGCACCGCTATGGCCCGGACTGGAAATGCATCTTTGTCGGCGATGCCTCGATGAGCCCTTACGAGATCGCCTATCCGGGCGGCGCCAACGAGCACTGGAACCCCGAGCCCGGGCAGGTCTGGCTGGAGCGGGCGCGCGACCAGTGGCCGGACCATCTGTGGATCAACCCGGTGCCGGAGCGGCAATGGGAGCAAACCCAGTCCATCGCGATGATCCGCGAGATCTTTGCCGGGCGCATGGTGCCCATGACGCTGGCGGGGCTGGAGCGCGGCATCCGCGATCTGGCGCGCTAGGGTCTAGAACTCCACCTCCAGTTCCACGATCTCTTCGGGCTCGGCCAGCGCCGCCTTGGTCCAGTCCAGCATCGGCGGCCAGGTCAGGATCGTGTCCGCATAGGCCTGCAGCGCCGGATCCAGCGGCACGGCATAGGTGCGGAAGCGGGTGCAGACCGGGGCATACATGGCATCGGCCACGCTGGGGCGGGCGCCGAACAGGAACGGCCCGCCGAAGCGGTCAAGGCAGTCGTGCCAGATCGCCTTGACCCGTTCCACATCCGGCCGCGCGCCGGAGAAGATCCGGAAGCTGTCATGCCGCGCCCTGAGGTTCATCGGCAGCGCCGAGCGCAGGTTGTAAAAGCCCGAATGCATCTCTCCGGACACTGCGCGGCAGAGCGCGCGGGCGGCCACATCCGCGGGATAGAGCCCGGCCTTGGGGAAGGTCTCGTGCAGGTATTCGGCGATGGCCAGCGTGTCCCAGACCGCGACATCGCCATGGGTCAGCCGCGGCACCAGCACCGAGGGCGTGAGCAGCAGCAGTTCCTGCCGCGCCGAGGCTTCGGTCATGTCCACCGGTTCTTCGGTGACGTCGAGCCCGGCCATCCGGCACAGCAGCCAGCCGCGCAGCGACCATGAGGAGTAGTTTTTCGATGAAATGGTGAGCGTTGCCTTGGACATGATGTCTCCACGTGCGACGGGGCCGGTCTGCCTGCCGGAATTTTGTCGCAGGCGCCCGGCGATGTGGCTAGCGTTTTTGCAGGACAACGGGCGAGGCCGCCGTGCTTTATGCAACTTATCAAGGCTTTGATGATTTTGTGGCGCCTTTTCGCACCGCAGCGCTGCTGGGGCTTGCGGGGATGCCGCGCCCGGCGGGGCCATGGGCCGATCTGCTGCGGCGGCAGGCGGCGCTGGCGGAGATGGTGTCGCGCTTCCGGCTGAGCCACAGCCGCCCGGCTTTTGGCATCACCGGCGTGCCGGTCGACAACCGCGTGGTGCCGGTGACCGAGGAGGTGGTGCTGGATCTGCCCTTTGCGCGGCTGCTGCGCTTTGCCAAGGACATGGACAGCCCGCAGCCCAAGGTGCTGGTGACGGCGCCGCTGTCGGGCCATTTCGCCACGCTGCTGGCGGGCACGGTGCGCACCCTGCTGCGCGATCACGAGGTCTATGTCATCGACTGGAAAAACGCCCGCGACGTGCCCCGCGACGAAGGCGCCTTCGGCGTGGATGACTACGTCGCCTACGTGATCCGCTGTCTGGAGGAGATCGACCCCGGTGCGCATGTGCTGGCGGTCTGCCAGCCCTGCGTGCAGGCGCTGGCGGCGGTGGCGGTCATGTCCGAGGACGGCCATCCCGCCACGCCGCGCAGCATGGTGCTGATGGCGGGGCCGGTGGATGTGCGCGAAAGCCCCACCGCCGTCAACGCGCTGGCGCAGCAGAGGCCGCTGTCATGGTTCGCGCGCAACGTGATCGCCACCGTGCCCGGGCGCTATGCGGGCGGCGGGCGGCGGGTCTATCCCGGCTTTCTGCAGCTGACCGCCTTCATGGCGATGAACATGGACCGGCATCAGGCGCAGCACCGCAAGCTTTACGATCATCTTGCCGCCGGAGAGCAGGCGCCTGCCGCGCGCATCAAGGAATTCTATGACGAGTATTTCGCCGTTCTTGATCTGACCGAGGAATTTTATCTCGAAACCATAGACCGCGTGTTTCAGAAAGCCGATCTGGCGCGGGGGGAATTTTACTGGCGCGGGCGGCGGGTCGATCCGGGGCAGATTCGCAAGACGGCGCTGCTGACCGTGGAGGGCGGGCGCGACGATATCTGCGGGCTGGGGCAGACTTCTGCGGCGCATGATCTTTGCGGCAGCCTGCGCCCGCATCTCAAACGCCATCATCTTCAGGCCAATGTCGGCCATTATGGCGTGTTCAACGGGCGGAAATGGGAAAACGAGATTTATCCGGTGGTGCGGAACATGATTCTGGCGATGGACTAGGCCGTGTTGACAAAAGGGATTCACATCGTGCTACAGGCATGATTCAAGCTGGTGTCTACGATGGAGACCAGCTTGGCACGAAATCTTATGTCGGACGAAGAATGGGCGTTCTTTGAACGGTTCATTCTGGCAGTCCGTGCGCCTAACGGGCGCAAACCGACCAATCACCGCCTTGTTCTTGATGGGATTTTCTGGATCGCCCGCACGGGAGCGCCGTGGCGCGATCTTCCCGAAGAGTTCGGTAAATGGTCCAGCGTCTACCGGCAGTTCCGGCGCTGGACACTGGCAGGGCTGTGGGAGGACATCATGGAAACCCTGAACCAGAGCGGGGCCGTGCCGGACGCCCTCCA
>NZ_FNEJ01000060.1 GCF_900100085.1 Salipiger marinus | reverse complement strand
AACGGAATAGGCTCGAAGCCGACCTTCGCCGCGCGCTGCACGAACGACCGCTGTCAGCTTAGAGTAGGATTTCACACTCTCCCGCAAACGACCCGTTACGGGTCCGACAGGCCGACGGCGCTGGCCGGAGCATGTGAAGGCGTCGGTCGTGCTGGAGACCTACCGCGACGGCGTGTCGGTTGCCGACATCGCCCGCAAGCACGAGATCTCAGCGCCTCAGTTGCACGCCTGGCGGCGGGCTGCTCGTGACGGGCTTCTGCCGATGCCGGACGATGACGCGCTTGAGTTCCTGCCGGTGTCGGTTTCGGACGACGCCGGGGATTCCCGGGAAGGTCGATCTGCTTCGCTGGTGCTGGAGCTCGGCGATATCCGTATCCTTGTCCCGCCGACATTCGACGCGCCCCACCTGAGCAGGGTGATCGCGGCAGTTCGGGGCGGCTCGTGATCTTGCCGGGCGGTCCGTACCAGATCTATCTTGCGACGCGGCCCGTCGACTTCCGCAAACAACATGCAGGCCTGTCGTTGATCGTTCAGGAGGTTCTCGGGCGGGACCCCTTCAGCGGCGCGATCTTCATCTTCCGCTCCAAGCGCGGCGATCAGTTGAAATGCCTGGTCTGGGATGGAACGGGTCTCGGGCTTGCCTACAAGAAGCTCGAGGGCGGCCCCTTCCGATGGCCGAAGCCGGCGGACGGGATGATCCGGCTGTCGTCGGCGCAGTTCTCGGCCCTCTTCGAGGGTATTGATTGGCGGGCTGTCCGGGCGGTCCGGGCGGAGCGGGGACACCGTCCCAATGTTGCCGAATAGCTGCGACAGGATGACTCGTGGCCATCTTTTATGCGGCATCACCATGGCCCGGGCAGCCGGGCAGCATGCACTTGGTCGGCGCCGCGGACCTGTCGGCTGAGTGTGGCTGCAAGGCGATGAGCAACACCAGCTGGGATGCGGATCTCATCATTCACGGAAGGCGCGGGAGCGCACGCGTTCCAGTGGTTGCAGAAGATAGTCGATTACGCGCCGCTCTCCGGCAAGGATGTCGACCTCGGCGGTCATGCCTGGCAGGATGCGCACCTGCAGGCCGTCCGCGTCAAGAATGGCGCCGGTCGTCTGCACTGTCACGACGAAGACCTCGCCCTCATCGCGCTCGTCCCGGCGCACGGCATTGGCGCCGATCCGCAGGATCGAACCTTCGAGCGAGCCGTAGCGGGTGAAGTCATAGGCGCTGATCTTGACGCGCACCGGCTGCTTTGGCTGCAGGAAGGCAATGTCCTGTGGCAGCACATAGGCTTCGACCAGCAGGCTGTCATCCAGCGGCACTATTTCGACCAGATCCTCGCCGGGCCGGACGGCCCCGCCCAGCGTCCGGCGGTGGATGCGGTTGACGATGCCGCGCACCGGGGCGCGCAGCACCGCGCGCGCCGCCAGACTTTCCAGCGCGGGCAGCGACGGGCGCAGGCTGGCAAGCTCGCCCGTCGCCTCGGCCATGTCGGCCAGAGCCTCGGAACGCAGCTCGCTGCGGACCGCCACCATGGTGTCATCGATTTCCGACAGGGCCGCGGCAACGCGCTGCAGCGAGGCCTGCCCCGACGCGATCCGGCCCGCCAGATCCTCCTCGCGCTGCCGGAGCGTGAGCAGCGTGGTCTGCGGTTCGATGCCGCGCTCGACCAGCGGGGCCAGCAGATCCCGTTCCTCGGTCACGATGGCCAGCGAGCGTTCGGCGGTGCGGATGTCGATCCGGGCCACCTCTTCTTCCTGCAGGCGCTGCTGGCGCTGGCGGTCAAGAACGGCAATCTGTGCCGCCAGTTCGGCGCTGCGCGCCAGATGCAGCGCCTGTTCGCTGGCCACAAGCTCTGGCGCGTCCCGCTCGACATCGGCGGGAAAGACCAGCGCGCGCCCCTCGATCTCCGCCGACAGCCGGGCGATCCGCGCCTCCAGCGCCCGGGCGCGCTGGATCTCGCGGTTGAGCTGGCTGGTCTGGACCAGCGCGTCGAGCTCGATCAGCGGATCACCGGCAGCGACCTCCTGACCTTCGCTCACAAAAACCTCGCGGATCACCCCTTCCTCGGAGGCCTGAACCTCCTGAATGTCCCCTGCGGGCACCACACGGCCCGGCGCCCGGGTCACATCGTCGATCACCGTCACGCTGGCCCAGAGCAGCGTCGCGGCGATCACGCCCACGATGGTGAACAGCAGCGCTGACGCGGTCAGCGGCGTGCGCCCCCGCATCTCGCGCGCCAGCACATCCAGATCCCCCCGCTTCATGCGGCACTTCCCGGCGCGGCCACGGGGCGGCGCTGCAGGATCGATTTCGGCCCGTCCGCAACCACCTTGCCATCATTGAGCACGATCACCCGGTCGACAAGCTCCAGAAGGCTGGGCCGGTGCGTCACCAGCAGCAGCGTCCGCCCCTCCAGAAGCGGCTTCAGCCGGGCGATCAGCGCCGCCTCGGAGGTGGTGTCCATCGCTGCGGTCGGCTCGTCGAGCAGCAGGATCGACGGCTCGTCCAGAAGCGCCCGCGCCAGCGCCACCGCCTGCCGCTGCCCCCCCGACAGCCCCTCGCCCCGTTCGGACAGGCGCATGGCATAGCCGTCCGGATGGCGGGCGGCGAAGTCCTCGACACCGGCAAGCTGGGCGGCCCGCAGGATCGCGGCATCGGTGGGCTGGTGCGACCCAAGCGCGATGTTCTCGCGCAGCGTGCCCGAGACCAGCCATGTGTCCTGAAGCACGGTGCCGATGTTGCGGCGCAGGTCGGCCGGATCGATCTGGCGCAGGTCGACGCCATCGGCGGTCACCGCCCCCGACCCCGGCGCATGCAGGCCCAGAACCAGCCGCGCGACCGTGCTCTTGCCCGACCCCACCGAGCCAAGGAAGGCGACCCGTTCCCCGGGCCGGATGGTGAAGCTGACCCCCTCCAGCGCCCGCCCGCGTTGGCCGGGATAGGCGAAATCCACGTTTTCGAACGCCACGCCCCCGGCAAGGATCGGACGGGCCAGCCACTGCCGCCCGGCAGGCCGTTCCACCGGCGCCTGCATCAGCCCGTCGAGGCTGCGATAGGAGGTGCGGGCCTGATGCAGCCGGGTCAGGGTCTGGGCGATGACCGCCAGCGGCGCCAGCGCCCGCCCCGTCAGGATGACCGAGGCGATGAGCACGCCCGAGGTGATCTCGCCCTCCACGACCAGCAGGGCGCCATAGACCACGATCAGGATCTGCGCCGCCTGCTGCAGGAAGCCGGTCAGGTTGATGGCAAGCTGCGTCACGCCCCGGCTGCGGGTGGCATAATCCGACTGCCGCGCCAGCGCCTCGGCCCATCGCGCCCGCATCCGCGCCCCGGCCCCGGTGGCCTTGATCGTCTCGATCCCCGTCAGCGTCTCGACCAGCACGGCCTGCTTGAGCTGCCCCTCCGACAGCATCCGGTCGGCCAGCCGCCCCAGCACCGGCTGCACCGCGACCCCGACCAGCAGGACCAGCGGCACGGCCACCGCCGGCACGATCACCAGCGGCCCGCCCAGAAAGAAGATCGCGGCCAGAAAGATCAGCACGAAGGGCAGATCGACCAGCGCCACAAGCGTGGCCGAGGTGAAGAAATCGCGCAGGGTCTCGAATTCGCGCAAGGTGGCGCTGACCGCGCCCACCGAGCCGCGCCGCGCGCCCTGCTGGATTCCGATGACATGGTCGAAGATCTGCTGCCCCATGCGCTGGTCCGCGCGCTGCCCGGCCTGATCGATGAAGGTCGCCCGGATCGTCTTCACCACAAGGTCGAAGACCAGCGCCAGCCCGACCCCCACCGTCAGCGCCAACAGCGAGTCGGTCGCCGCCGAGGGCAGGATGCGGTCATAGACGACCATGGTGAACAGCGACGCCACCAGCGCCAGCACATTGGTCACCACCGCCGCGATGCCCACCTGCACATAGGCCCAGCGATTGGCGGCCAGCGCGCCGCGGAACCAGTGCCCCTCGGCGCCGCCGGTGCCGTCATGCGCCCGCGCCGCCCGCGCCGGATCGACGCGCAGCGACAGAAGATGGCCCGTCCATCCGGAAAACAGGTCTGCGGCAGGCTTCGTCCACAGGCCATCGCCCTGCAGCGGATCGTGGATCACCACATCCTCCCCGCGCCGTTCATGCAGCACCACCGCCCCGCCGTCCCGCATCGGCAGGATCGCGGGCAGCAGCTCGGCTCCGATCCGCGCCGCCGCCCGCCGTCCGAAAAACGCCGAAAGCCCGGCACGTTCGGCGGCGATGATCGCCCGGCGCAGGCCTTGGGCCAGCGACGCATCGGCGCTCTGGGCCGGGGCCTCCTCTGCGGGCAGCGCCTCAAGAAGCGCGGCTTCGGACACGGGATGGCCCAGATGTGCCGACAGATGCATGACGCAGCGGGCCAGCGGATCGGGGCCGGTCACAGGCGCGGATCGGGTCATCATGACTCCCTGCCGGTCAGCCGGACCGAGGTGAGGGTTTCGGGAGAAAGCGCGAACAGGTCGAGGATGTCGCCGGTGACCGCATCGCAGACAAGCTGGATCAGCGTCGCAAGCGCCGAGATCTTGAAGCCCGCAGTGCCGCCCGATCGCAGGCTCAGAGACAGCTGCGGCACCACACAGCCTCCCGCAGCCAGCAAATCGGCCTCGCGTTCCAGCAGCGCGGCCTGGCTGCGCCCAAACGCGGGGCTGGGCGCCACGGCGCCACCGAACCGGCTTCCCACAAAATCAGACGCCAGCCACGCAAGGACCGTCCGCTCCCGCGGCTCCAACTTGGGTGGCGGCGCGCATACGCCCAGAAGCAACGCAGCAACAACCATGAGGCGGGCGCGTGTCCCCACGCGCCCGCCTGCGGCAGGCCTCCTCACAGGATCAGGTTCGACGCGACGAGGGCAGAAGGCGAGACGTCCTCAAGAACCACCACCGTATCGGCGTCCAGCTCTATACGCGTGTCATGCCCGCCCGGACCCTGGGGAGAGATCAGTACCTCGGCAGCTGCAAAATCGGCGATACCGAAGGCCGAGAGATCAATCCGGTCGCCCTCTCCGCCATCGAAGTCGAGGATCGTCACCGTACCGGCTTCGTCCTCCACCACGAAGCGGTCGGATCTGGCGCCGCCTTGCAGCCGGTCGTCACTGCTACCGCCAATCAGAGTGTCAGCTCCCTGATTTACAAGGATCTCGTCTCCGTCCGTGCTATCGCTCGTAGCAGTGTCAGTGAAACTGTTGTCGAAGGTGAAGGAACTGGCGCCCTCAAAATGACTGACCCCCGGCGCCCCGACGGTCAAGTTGTCAAACCCATGGCTGTTCACAGCTTCCGTGCCGCGAACCGCCTCGTCAACTGCCGACATGCCACTGACAGAAAAGCGGCTACTCCGAGGCATAAGGTCATCCGTGCCGGTGATGGTAACAGTCACCGTCTCGGTATCTCCTCCCGCTGTGGTCACTGTGAATCTGTCGGTCAGCGTATCCCCCGTACCAAGCGCTTGGATTGCGGCCTGGCTGTTGTCTGCGGCATAGCTCCAGGTGCCGTCCGTCCCCAGCGTGAAGCTGCCATAGCTCCCCGCCGTGGCCGCCTGTGCCACGAACACCGCCTCGCCGGTATCTGTATCGCTCACCGTGAGCGTGCCGCCCGTTGTCAGTGCGCCATTGGTAACGGCACTGTCTTCGGTGACGCTGCCGGTCTTGCCGCCCGCGATTACTGCAGCATCATTGATGCCAGTGAGTGTCACCGTCACCGTCTGCGTGGTCCCCCCCGCTGTGGTCACTGTGAACCTGTCGGTCAGCGT
>NZ_FNEJ01000059.1 GCF_900100085.1 Salipiger marinus | reverse complement strand
CTGGTTCAGGGTTTCCATGATGTCCTCCCACAGCCCTGCCAGTGTCCAGCGCCGGAACTGCCGGTAGACGCTGGACCATTTACCGAACTCTTCGGGAAGATCGCGCCACGGCGCTCCCGTGCGGGCGATCCAGAAAATCCCATCAAGAACAAGGCGGTGATTGGTCGGTTTGCGCCCGTTAGGCGCACGGACTGCCAGAATGAACCGTTCAAAGAACGCCCATTCTTCGTCCGACATAAGATTTCGTGCCAAGCTGGTCTCCATCGTAGACACCAGCTTGAATCATGCCTGTAGCACGATGTGAATCCCTTTTGTCAACACGGCCTAGAATGAAAGGTTTGAGCACTAAAAACCGTCGCACTTGGTTTTCCGATAGAGAAAAATCGGCGTCATAAGAAATGGGAGCATATACAGCCCCTGCCGTAACATCTTTATATCCAACACTAACCAGTGGGTCATATGTTTGTCCTGATAGGTCAGCCAACGTTTAGCAATCAGGCATGTCTTAGTTTACCTCCTCGATCGTTCCATCGAAATAAATTATAAAATTTGATCTTCCTGTCTCAATCATTTCAAATCTAAAGTCATTCATAAAGCTGATAAAAATAGGAAAGGGTGGCGCATAGAGGAATCGGTATGACCAGTTCTCAACCCCCCTTTGCGTACGCCTGATGAAGCATGTTTTGTATGAATAAAAATAGAAGACTGTAGCCACTTGGCAGTCGAGCCCCTCATCGTATCCTGAGCCAAGCGTCGCATTTTCAACTCTACTCTCTAAAAAATAATTTTCGTTTTTGATCTTGTTGTCAGCAAGAAATGCCAAGAGAGTATCTAGGGCCATCAGTAGAAAAACGGAAAGAATAGAAAGCTTAACAATTTTACGCTTCATCATATAAGCTTAAATTTTGCCTGCATTAGAAATTCTCGCAGCGATTTAGTTTCAGCGTGAACTACGCGTTCAAACTAGAACCGCTTCAATGGCCACGATATTAAACAGAAAGGGATGAGTTTTGTCAATAGTAGTGCCCGACATGAGTTCTATCCGCATCATCCGCTCAGTGCAGCGCTGTGTTTCTTGACGATATCACGGAGAAAGTCAGCTTCGATGAGCTTTTCACAGTGAGGGCATCGTATTGGTGGGGGTTTCGCGAATGCGTTGATGATGGCTTGCCTGACGGCTGGCATGGTCGGTTGCGGGGGTGGTCCGGGGACTCTTTTGTGCCCGTCCCGCGGCCTTGAGGCGGCGGGATTGCAGGAAGGCGTAGGCGGTCATCGTCATCAGGGCGTGTCGGTGAAGGCCGGTCCAGGACCGGCCCTCGAAGTGGTCGAGGCCAAGCTCCTCCTTGAGTTGCTGATGCGCCTGTTCGCAAATCCATCGGGCCTTGACGGCAGCGGCGAGCGCCTCGAGGCTGGTGTCAGCTGGCAGGTTCGAGGCGTAGTATTTCCGCTCGCCGGTCGCACGACGCTCACCGATCAGCCAGACCTCCTCATCTCCCGGCATGGCCTGCACGCGACCGTCGGCCATACGGTGTTTATGGCCATCGGCGATCCGGACGCGGGTTGCGGCGAACCGGCAGGTCAGCCTGCCTTTGGTGCCCCGCCGCCAGCTGAGCTTCCTCCATTTTTCACCTTCCAGCATCTGTTCGGCGGAAGCGGCCGTGCGATCCGGCAGGTGATATTTGCGGCGGCGCCCACGCCCGACCTCGGGAAAGATCAGTCCGACATCGACCGGATAGACGTTCTGGCGCCGCGACAGACCGACTGCCCAGGCGAGGCCTCGTGTGCTCAGCGCGTGGCGGAAAGGCCCGCTCGACCCGTAACCCGCATCGGCCAGCACGCAGCCGAAGCGGACGCCTGCGGCCCACACCCGGTCGATCTCCGCGATGGCGATCTCCGGTTTGCTCAAGGCGATCTGCCGGTCCTCCGGCACACGGGCGCGGGCCATGCGGACGGGATCGCCCGTCCAAGTCTCGGGCAGAAACAGCCGCAACCCCACCATCACCGGAACCTCTCCTGAGGCCAGCGTCAACGAGACCAGGGACTGGCAGTTCGCAGTCTTGCCCAGCGAGGACGCATATTGCGGCGCAACCCCGACCGAGCGATCCCCCTTCTTCGGCAGGCAGATATCATCGATGACCAGAAAGGCCTCATCGCCGCCAACCAGCCTGTCGGCCTCGGCCAAAAGTGCTGCCTCCAGCGGCGCACTGTCCCAGACCCCATCGGCGATGAAATGAAGCAGCTGGCCACCCCGTCCCGCGCCGCCATCGGCTGCACGCTCTTGCGGTCGCCCAGGCCGATCAGACCCGCGACATAGGCCGGACACATCCGCCCTCGCGTCTTGTGCCCAAGCGCCGCAACAAACGGTGCCAGCCAACCTTCCAGATCGTCCCGCCAGGTTCCCATAAACCGCCAGCCTGCCTATCCAAGAGAAAGCAGTCAATAGTGCAAACCACTGACACGGCGTAGCATTTCCGCGATTTCGCCTCATTTTTCGCTGTCTTTCGGTTTCTGCTTCGTTCGGCGGGCGTATGGCCAAGATTGTCCGTCTATCGGAACGAGTGGAGAAGCCTGATGATCGCCGAGCTCAGGTCGATCACGGACATCTGGAAGCGCATGCCGAGCGAGATGCACGCACGGCGGTTCCTGGAGCGGATCATCTGGTCCACTGGTCGGCACTGTCCCCATTGCGGGTCGTTTGCCTCCTCTGCACTTCGCGGCAGGACTTGTCGGCCGGGCCTTTATCAGTGTCGAGACTTCCGTCTTCAATTCACTGTCACAACGCTCACCCCGATGCAGGGCACCAAGCTCGATTTCCGGATCTGGATCTGCGCGATGTTTTTGGTGTTTACATCGAGTAAGGGCATCTCGTCAGTCGTGATGGCCCGGCTACTGGGAGTAAACCAGAAAACTGCTTGGAAGATGGGGCATGCCATTCGGGAAATGATGGATGACCGGAACGGTGAGTTGATGCCACTGGAAGATATTGTCGAGGTAGATGAGGCATATGTCGGCGGCGCACCGAAATCCCTCTCGGGAGCCTACAACCCGTCCGGTAAGGGCACTGGAAAGCCGATGATCTTCGTGGCGGCTTCGCGCGACGGACAGGCACGCGCAAGGGTCGTCCCCAATGATCAGCGGGCGACACTCGAACTGGTTCTCCTAGAATGGATCGACCCGGCGACAACTAACCTTATGACCGATGGCAGCAAGAGCTATCGAAGTCTGGGAAAGACCATGGCTGATCACCAGTATGTGATCCACAGCCAGAAAGAGTATGCCAATCCGGAGACCGGCGCCCATGTGAACACGGCTGAGGCCGTGATCTCCCAAGTGCAGCGTGCCCTTGTCGGAGTTTACCACAACCTCGGCCGAAAACACCTTCAACGATACTTGGACGAGATCGTCTGGCGATGGAACCACCGCGAACCTGTCCGGGAAGTGGTCAAGCAATGGAGGACGAAAGCCGGTATCGAACGGGACAAATCGACAACGATCTGGCGCCCGATCCCGGTCGTTGACCAGATGCACGTGCTCCTTCAGAGTGCGGTCGGTAAACAGGTGCGGCGATCCAAGGAATATGGTTTATGCTGGCCGTGAAAATTATCCACCCAAGAAGCTGAGCCAATGCGAGTTTGTCGTGTAGTGGCATTGGCCACAGTATTTTTTCTCGCTGGATGTGGTGGCCACGTTGAGAGTGAAATCCTTCGGCTCTTAGCAGAAGCTCTGCCGGAGAGTGCCGAGCCACGACTTCAGTCGACTTGCCACAGCTTTCTGGGTCTCGGCCCCGCAGTGGCGTTGTTTGAAGTTCCTCTGCAAGATCAGATTGGTGCCCTTGCCTTTACACAAAATGATACATGGGCCCGTCATCAATCTCTGCCCGAGTTTGTCGAACAGCATGGCACTTCTCGTGGCCCTGGATTGGGCGCTACCATCCTCGACGGTAAAGAGTGCATACGAAAACTCAGTGAGGATGCCGACACCATACTCTTTGAGGGCAGCCCGGGCCTTTATTTTTCCTCGGGCGACGAGCGCGTCGTCATAATCCTATTTGACGAGCCTCGGGGAACCGGAGCGATCTTTATCCAAGCGCCGTAGTTAGACGTTCAGCCTCCGCCCGCATGCGATTTTGTCGGCGCTGGAGCGCTTGCTTTGTTTAGTGGATAAGCGGGGCCGCCAGCCTCCCTCAATGCTGGCTCCCTATGAATCACCCAAAAACGTCCCCAGTGAATCCGGTGAATATCAGATCAGCGAAAATCTGCCTAAGTAGTGCTAGCCAGATTTCAAAAGAATGCAGGCGTCGTCGTGTGGCGTCATGATCGTGGTGTGCAATTTAGCCCTGGTAACGCTTACACGAAAATTTTGACGAGCCTGGGAAAGGTCGCCGCCTCCCTTGTTCTCGCGGACGATCCGATCCGGGTTCGCCTTGACCTCCCCGCCGACCCGCACCGGCCATCCTTCGAAGATAATCACTTCGTCGAACTGTAGCGGCCCGCCAGCTTCCGGACGAAAATGGCACAGCTTCCGGACGAAAATGTTGGAGGCCGGGCCGCTACAGGTTAGCGACCCCATGGCCTTGGCGGGCGGAGGGCCAGCTGAGGCAGGGAAATCTATGCCTAACGAGCCCTGACGAGCGACGCTAGGCTTCAACTCTGCGTCCCAAGCTCAGAGAACCCGGCTAAACGTGGTACGTCCACGTCCTGCCATCCACGTCCGAGAGTTGGAGATTTAAGGGATTTGTCAGCAAAGGACTGCAGAAGCTCATCGAGGGGGGCTCGACTTTCTACCCCCAAGATCTTGAGCAACACGTCGAGGTCGCGCTTGGATCGCGCGCGAGCAAAAATTGTGAACGCACGATGACCAAATTCGAGGGCACTTAACGTACGAGGATACCATCCACGTATCATCTCACCACGATGCAAGTTGCTCCGGAGGAACAATACAAAGTCCGCTTCCATCAGCTGCTCGAACCTGATGCCCGTACCCACCGAGCGCTCCTTGAGCAGCGATACGTCAGGCGCCGACAAGTTAAGCCGAAGCTTCGAATTTCGAAATTCTAGCAAACGGTCTGAGTAATCGAACGCGACATACGAGATAACCTCCAAGCCCCCATACTCCGCACGGACATGATCGTAATATGGTTTGCGGAGCAGTATTTCGAGAAGATCGACACGGCCTTCCTCGATAAGGATCGCACTTGCGTAGAGGAAGAGCTCGCGAGCGAAGAAGCGGTAGTTGTCGAAATCGAACTCTCTGTAGCGGCCGCTATCACGCGTTGCTTGGAAGGTCGGCAAAAGTTTCTCGAAAACCGAATGCAGTGCATCCCCAAACCTCAAGTTATCCGGGCCACGAGCTATCGCCCGAACGAGTTCAATGATCTCGTTGCGGTAGGGCAGGAAGGAACTAAAGTTGTCAGAAATTTCATCGGAGAGAGGATCGACATCCACGGAGATCCTGAACGCTGGAAGCTCCTTGGTCAGCCTGTCGAAGTAATCTTGCGCAGCAGAAAATGCGTGTGGTTTCACATTTTGCACTGCATCCAAGGCACGTCTATGAGCTACTCCCCATCTCTTGGACAGGATCTGGCGTAAATTAAGCTACTCGCTGCACCTGCTGATCGGGTTGGTTGATATCATTTCTCTGCCAGTAGACCAGCGCCGGAGGCTGGCCGCCCAGGGCTGAATGCGGGCGCTGATGGTTGTAGAAGGTCATCCACTTCCGGATGGCCGCCTTTGTCTCCGAACCGGTCTCCCAGGCATGCAGGTA
>NZ_FNEJ01000058.1 GCF_900100085.1 Salipiger marinus | reverse complement strand
GGTTCCGAAAGGGTCAAATTCTGGTTCCGAAAGGGTCAAACAAAAAAGCGCCTCTTTGGGGTTCCTGATGGGTCAAACGCTGGTTCTCGATCTAACGAACCTCGGATGGTTCCTGATAGGTCAAATTTTGGGTTCCTGATGGGTCAAATTTACCGTAGCCTATGAGCATGCCTTTGCTCCCCGATAGACACCCCCAGAAAGACTTCTTCATCCTAGATATCGCGGATGTTGTTCCTAAGGACGACACCGCCTCGATGGAGCACCCCCTGTTCTCCTTGGCGACCAAGCCAGACATGCGGCATCTGGTTTACCAGAATGGCGAAAACAGACTGGAAATCGTCCCCTCCGGCCTTGGCCTTCCCACCATCAAGGACAAGGATATTCTGATCTTCTGCATCAGCCAGTTGATGCACATGAAGAACCGGGGCGAGAAGATCGGGAAGCGCGTCCGGTTCAGCGCCCGCGAGTTGTCCATCTCCACAAACCGCCCCATTGGGGGCAACCACTACAAGAGGCTGGAGCAAGCCTTCAAACGGCTACAGGGGACACAGTTCACCACGACGATCCGCACAGGCGGCAAACGTGAAGTGCGGATTTTCAGCCTCGTGGACGAAGCCGGATTCGTCATGCGGGAAGAAGGGATGTGGCGGCTCGATTATTGCGAAGTCGTCCTGTCTGACTGGTTCATGCGGGCGATTGAAGCCAACGAGGTTATAACCATCTCGAACGACTATTTCCGCCTGCGTCGCCCGCTGGAACGCCGCCTGTATGAGATCGGCCGCAAGCACTGCGGAGGTCAGCCGAAATGGCACATCGGCCTCGCCAAGCTTCAGGAGAAGACCGGCAGCAATGCGCCCCTCAAGAAGTTCCGCTTGAACATCCGCCAGATTATCGAGGACGACCACACGCCGTTCTACCGCATGGAGCTGACCGCAGACGACTTGGTGATCTTCCGCCCACGTTCGCCGCAGAGCGACCTATCCCCCGAGATCCGGCTGCCAGAATGGGCCGAAGACAAGGCGAGGGCCATCGCCAGGGAGAAAGGCCGAGA
Source organism: Salipiger marinus (assembly GCF_900100085.1). Taxonomy (GTDB): domain Bacteria; phylum Pseudomonadota; class Alphaproteobacteria; order Rhodobacterales; family Rhodobacteraceae; genus Salipiger; species Salipiger marinus. The sequence goes on along the minus strand of NZ_FNEJ01000058.1, from coordinate 4,962 downwards.
CTATTACGCCCTTCGCTCTGACTGGCTGGCGTTCGCCAAGAGCGAAGCGGCCAAAGGGAGCCCGCCGAAGAACGCTGGCGCTGCCTTTTTGGCCTATTGCGGGAAGCAGGATAGCCTGCGCTAACCTGAGTTCGAGGTACCCCGGGATTAGGTTTTCTTAGCGTTGCAAGGCGCAACAACGTAACCTGCTGCGCAACGGGTGAAAGAAACAAGGCGCAACGGCATGAAATACTCACTATCCGAGGCAGCAAAGGCCACCGGAAAGAACAAGACAACAATCCAAAGAGCCATAAAAAATGGCAAAATTTCAGCGACTAAAGGCGACAGCGGCTCCTATCAGATCGAGCCATCCGAGTTGCACCGCGTTTTCCCGCCAGCCGTTGCGCAAGGTGATGCGCAACGGCCCCAAGGCAACGATGCGCAACAGGGCGAATTTAGTTCTATCGACAGCAACTTGTCCCGAGTTCTTGAACTAGAAAAGGATCTGGCGGTCGCGCATGAGCGAGCCAACGGCCTTGAAGCTCAGAAGGATCAGATGGCCGAAACGATCAGCGATCTGCGGAAGCGCCTGGATAGCTCCGAGAGCCGCATGACAGCACTTCTGGCTGACAGCAGACCGAATCGCAGCTCGTGGTGGCCGTGGCGGCGCTCCTAGAAAACGCCCCCAAGCGCACGAGCGTAAGCATTGACGTCTGGATGATATAGTCATCACTGTTGATGGGTGTTTTCTAGATGCCATCCGGGGTCCAGAAGCCATTCCGACGGCAGACGTCCCAAAGATCTTCGTTGGATCTTTTCGCAGAAACAATCATCTCTCTTGCGATTTCTGCGCCTTTGGCTCCAGCCTCTTCTCCCATTTGGCTAGTAACAAAAAATATTAGACCACCCGCCCAATTTCCATTCTGAGCACGCGAATACTCCGGAGAGGATTTATATTTCTCAAACGCAATCTTAATGAATCTGTTTGTCATCTGATGGATTATTACGTGCTCCGGTCCTTTCGCAACATGTCTTCGTCTTGCCTCCCTGTCTTCTTGATCACGTCGCTCTGCCTCTCTCGCCTCTTCCCGGGTGTATTCCAGATCCTGACGCTCTTGCTCTCGTCGGTGTTGAGCTTGTTCGCGCTCGATCATTCTTTTGAGAGCAATCGCTTGAGCTTCAATGCTCTTGACGGGTTTAGGCCAGGGCTCGGTGATAGTCGTTGGTCTGATGCGCTTGGCCTGCTCAAGCACTTCTTCCTCTACTGTCTGAAGATTATCTTGGGCAGCGGCAAGTTCACGAAGCTCGTCGTCGCGGCGCGCCAGCTTGCGTTCCAACGCCTCTCTCGATCTGCAGATATGGGTCTGGACAGGGTAGGAATCTGGACCGTGGCTCGGATAGTGACGTTCAGACCAGCCTACAGGGTCAGCGTCGAACTTCTCTAGCTTGTCTCTGATCTCTGGAATGTCTTTCTCAGCCCAGATATGGGTTTGAATCTGGGCTTCCAGCCTACTTTGAGCGCCGCGGATACGCGACGCCAGTGCTCTAGAAAGTCGGGGTCTATTCATCTTCAAAAACCGTAATTTGGAAAGTTTATGTTCGCATCGGTCAAGCACGATATGACTGCGGCTGAGACATGACATTGATGTTCTGCAGAAATTCAGTCGCCGCTAAAATCCCTCAGGAGGAAATTTCATGAAACGAGTTATTGTCGAGGTTTCAAACCTTATTCCCGCGCATGATGTATTTATCGGAGACGAATTCGATGAGATTGAAAACCTTGTTCCAGTCGCGTTTTACGCACAGGTGAAGATCATGACTGTCGAGTTTCCTGGAAGCGGATTGGAGCAAGAGGTGATCGCTGTCCCGTTGGATAACTTCCAAGATAACCTCGTGGGAGAGGATATGGAAAAATATAATTATCAGAACCTTGTACACCTTGCCAAAGTGCAACGCAGCGGCGACTGACAGCCCTCCTTGAAAACCCAACTGGATAGGTTATATAGACCTATGGTCACCATCTACCGTGCCCACGGGCTGCGCATCATCATCTTCACCGACGATCACGAACCAGCCCATGTGCATGTGTTTGGCGATGGCCAGGCCAAGATCAATCTGATCGGCCCCGACGGCTCGCCGGTTCTGGTTTGGGCACAGGGCATGAAGGGCAACGAGGTTCGCCGGGCGGTCCAGGTTGTTCGCGATCAGCAGGACCTGTTTCTTGCCAAGTGGAGGGAAATCCATGGCTGAACTGACAGACGCCGAGATTGATGCCGCTCTCGAACGTGGCCGCATGGCGCAACAGACCGAACCCCGCGCGGATGCCGTCCGCTACGACCGGCGCAACAGCCGGATTATCGTAGACCTGACCAACGGCTGCACCTTCGCATTTCCGCCTCGCCTCGCGCAGGGGCTGGAAACCGCCAGCGAAGACGAGCTCGAGGCCGTCGAACTCTTGGGCGCGGGCTATGGCCTGCACTGGGAGGCGCTGGACGTAGACCTGTCCGTTCCCGGCCTGATGGCAGGACTATTCGGCACGAAATCCTACATGGCGCGCCGCGCCGGTCAGGCGACCTCTGCAGCGAAAGCGGCGGCGGCCCGGGAGAATGGCCGCAAGGGCGGCAGGCCGCGCAAGCAGGCCTGAGCCGGGGATGGAGCACAGCGACTTTGCCATCGGCAAGGAGTTCCGGACCGCGACCGGGGTCTGGCGCTGCACCGACATCGGCACGCGCACGATCATCGCGATCAAGGTCTCGGATCGCGATGATCCGTCATGGCTCGACGGCCCGCCCTATGCCGTCGCCGAGATGGTCTTTGACGAGAATGATTTCGAAGGGTGTTGGACCGAAAACGCCTGATCGGAGAGGTCGGTAGCGGGAGGTCCAGGAGGGCGCAGCGCCTCTGGCCCAATGGCAATTAGCGGAGCGACTCGCAGAGAATTGCCTAGTGGGTTGTCATTTGAAATGACAATTCTCCCCAACCTCCCTACGCTGCCCCCATGTTCAAAGCAGCTATCCGCGTCAACAAGATGACCACCATCGCCCAGCTTCGCGGGGCGTCCCTTCATGCGCAGCGTCACGATGAGACGGGCAAGGCCCGCGTTCGGGAAGATGCGGAACCCGGCTTCGGCCTCGCCTGGTCAAAGGCCGAGGACGACCGCGACTACCTTGCCGCCTTCAAGGCGCACAAAGCCGAGCTCGGGGCCGGCGAGCGGAAAGGCTCCCCCCTCTGCCTGCAAGCCATCTGCGTCCTGTCCCCGGAATGGGTGCAGAAGGCCGGAAACCTCCATGACCCGGAGAACCCGCACAACCGCCAGCTCTTCGACCAGGCGAAGGCATGGGCCGAGAGCTGGGGCGGCAAGGGATCGGTGATCGCCACCCGCCTCGATCTCGATGAGAAGGGCGGCGCCGTGGTCGACGTGATGGTCTCCCCGGTCCGGGAAAGCCGGGGCAAGCCGGTGATCTCGACCAACAAGGCGCTGCAGGAGCTGAAACAGGACACCGGCGAGCGCAACGAATACTCCGCCCTGCAAACATCTTGGGCCGATTGGTGCCGCGAACATCTGGACGCCGAGATTGTGCGTGGCACCCGGAAAGAGATCACGCAGCGCCAGCATCTGTCGCCGGAAACCTATGGCGCGGTGATGGACAAGGCCCGGTCGGACCTACGGAGGCCTGTAGAGAGCGTCAGAGAGGCCCTACAGGGCTCTGAGCTGTCTTGGAACGACACGGACCTCCTGAGGGACTACCTGCTTCTCAGAGGCGAAATTAGCCGCCACAGGGACGATCCCCGCGGCTACACCCCGCCAGAGGGTGATCTCGACCGGGAGGGGGTCGAAATCTACACCGACCTTGAATCGAACACGTGGAAGCTCATCACCGCCTTCCGCAAAGGCGCTGAGAGCGTCGTGACGGCAGCTTACCGCTTCGGGATGGGGTGGGACCGCCTGAAGGAGCAGGACGGCCACGAGGCGGGCCGTGCGTGGTTCCCTGCGCTTGCCGACCGGCTGCACCTCGGGGCGGTGATCGCCAAATGCGGGGACTTCTGCGCCGAGGCGGAAGCCTTCGTGAAAAACCTGCGCATCGAGAACCCCGAGAGTCACCTTTCCTCGCGCATCCTCTGGCCACTCGGATCACAGGAACTCGTGGAGCGCTACGACCGCCATCTGGGTCTGTCTGCTCCCCAGCACATCCGACCTGTCCACCAGGAGCGAATCCCGGAGGTTCAGAAAGCTCGTGATGTGGAGTCGCCTCAGCAGCGCAGTCGCCACCGTGGAGACGATTACGGCCTATAAGCGCAAAGCACATTTCACATATTTTTGGTGTGAACGGACGAGAGAAAATATGGAATCATTATGCCATAAATTCAGCAAGGTTGCTGTGACTAAGTGGCGTGAAGCCTTTTCTTGGCCTTGTTTCATTAGACAGCCGAACAAGAGCGTTCATCTGTCTTCCAGAAACGCGCTCTCTCTTAAATTGTGCGTAGAGGGCTTTGTCGCTAATGTTCAAAAGCTTTGCGAGGTTTTTAACATTAAGACGCCCATCAGCGTCACACAGATCAGGAAGACCATTAGTCAAAAGCTGGCGAAGCCGGCCTACACTTTCGATATTGCTCATTCTCCACACTCCAGTTGAATGCTACCTTAAACATTTTGTTGAAAAAACACTTGCGCGTCAACACAAAGTTGAATTTTCGTCGATTTTTAAGTTAGATGCTGATCTATAGGCATATCTTGCCTTGCCTTGCCTTGTTTTCCATAGCTGCGGGGGGAGTGAACGTGGCAGGAATGGCAACGCTTATCCCAAGGTCACGCTCGGAAGGGGGGATCGAGGCCGCTGTCACGGCATCTAACCTGTAGTGTTAATAGTGTTACCTACGGAGTATGTTACGGCCCTCCAAAATGCCGTTAACCACCTGATACTGAAAAATTAAACTGTCCACAGGGTTCCGAAAGGGTCAAATTCTGGTTCCGAAAGGGTCAAA
>NZ_FNEJ01000080.1 GCF_900100085.1 Salipiger marinus | reverse complement strand
CGCCACACGCTACGACAAAACCGCTGAGAGCTTCTTGGGCTTCATCGACATCACCTCCATCCGACTTTGGCTGCGCCTTTTGTCAACATGACCTACGTCTGATTCTGAACGGTTGAATTCGCCATATTCGCTTATGCTGATTGAGCGGGCACCCTCCACCGCAGTGGTCTCACGCATGTTATGGGAGGCCCTGTATCAGCTCAGAAATGATCGCAATTATGACGACAAAATTAGTAAGTCTCAGATAGTAACTTTCGTAGCTGTTCGATTTTCTTGGAGATGGCTTACAGTTCAGCTTAGTCAGTAAAACCTTGGACTGAGACATGTCCAGAAAGAGCCGTTCCTGGCGCGGCACAACTGCCATTATGACCCTCTTTTTGGTTTTGTGAACAGAGCGTATGAGATGTATGCAGCCCGATGTAGGCATTTCCTGCAGCAATCTCGTCGATTACGAATTGTGCAGTCAGGCCGCGCTCAGCACCGACCAACGGATCTTCGAAAAGCCAGTTCTCCAATTCAAACTGCATCCCATAGTCGGTCCGTGTGGTCGTCCCTGGAAGTTGTTGAACGAAGAAATTCGGCCCCCCTTGGGGGTAGTTATGAAAGTGGATCGCTCCGAGTGCTCCGCCTAGGCCAGCAGTTGCGAGATCAGCAGGGAAGATACCGTACACTTGAATTAGAAGATGCGTCAGGGTTCTCGTTTCAAGATCAATATCAATGGATGCGTAGCCAGTTCCCTCAACGCTTGAGCCCCAGCCGTGCGCAATGGAGTGGTCACGGGATAGCTCGGCTGTTGCCCTAAGAACTTCGGAAAGTGCTGGGGAAGCACACGCTGCAAAACAGAGGGATGCGACGAGCGCATGAACTGTGAAGAGCTTCACGTTGACCTCCTGATCATACGGTTTTCTGCGTCCTTTGTGAGACAAAGGCCTTAATTTTCCGTTCTCGAAGATTGGCGTGATCCTTGGGTCGATCAGGGAGGGTGACCTAGCCCCATGATCGCTGTGCGAGGTGACTGGGTTGGTGTCCACTCCCGCGGTATTTTCCGTTCGAGGGTTGCGTCAGATTGGCAGACATTGAGCCTCAAGAATGCCCGCGCCCAATGGCGGGCGCGAGGTCGACGGCAGGGGAATATCCGACACTCGCTTTGTGGCCAGCTTCGCGCCGACGCCCGTCGTAAGACAGGAGTAGCCTTGAGACGATGCGGTATCCAGCCCGCGCATCGGAGCTTGTTCACCGACGTCTTCAGACCTCGTGCCCACCTTTGGGCATCGAGATCACGATAAACGTCCCAGGGTTCCTGATCGTGCGGGAAAATACCTGAAAAAGACAACAGAGTTCTGTCTCCGTCCCACGTTCCCGTCGGGATCAGTGATTGCGAATTGATACGCACCCGAAGACAAGGAGTGCGTTTCTCACAGGGCTTGGTGTTGAAGTTTTTGCCTCCGGCCGGAGGCAATGGCCAGATCATGTGAAGGCGCAGGTTGTTGCTGAGACATTGGAGCCTGGCGCGACGGTGTCGGGTGTCACGGCGCGCTACGAGATCATGTCCAGCCAGTTGACGGCTTGGCGGCGGTTGGCGAAGCAGAGCAAGCTCGTGCTTCCTGCTGTCGAGGTCGATGAGCCGGTCTTCGCCCTCGTCGTCCGTGATGATGCCATGGGCACCACGGAGCCCGAGATGCCCTAGCCCGAGGCTCCCATCTTCCGCGCAGCCTGAATCATGGCTTCGCAGGTGCGCTGGCTATGTGCTGCCCTGCTGCGCATTTTTCCGCCAGAGGCTTCTAACAGGCTTCGGCAGCGGTCTCCCCCGAAGCCGCCGTGGAAAGCATCGCGCAGATCTACGGGCGCGCCACCGCCTGAGCGAGGCAGGGGGGGCTCTGCCCCCCTCGGCCTGCGGCCTCTCCCCCCGGGATATGGAATCCCGGGCGCGAAACCCGGCTTCCAGCGGCTCTAAATACCCCCGCCGAAGGCAGGCCGTGCCTGCGCCACGGGCGCGGGGCGGGGCAGGAGCGGGCCCTTGTCAGGCGGCGGCCTCGACCTCGGCCACGATGCCGTCGATCAGCCGGGCAAGCAGGGCTTCGTCCTCGCATTCGGCCATGACCCGGATCAGCGGTTCGGTGCCGGATTTGCGGATCAAGAGGCGGCCATGGCCGGTGAGCGCGGCCTCGGCCTCGGCGATGGCGCTGCGCACGCGGGTGCTGTCGAGCGGCGCGCTGCCCAAGGCGAAGCGCACGTTCTTCAGCAGCTGCGGCACCGGTTCGAAACTGCGGGTCAGCGTGCTGGCGGGCTGGCCGGTGCGGACCATTTCCGCCAGAAACTGCAACCCGGCCATCAGCCCGTCGCCGGTGGTGGCGTAATCGGTCATCACGATATGGCCCGACTG
>NZ_FNEJ01000057.1 GCF_900100085.1 Salipiger marinus | reverse complement strand
CTTATCTTCTGAGGATAAGCCCATGCCCGACAACGGCGTCAGAACCATCGACCTTACCAACCTCGCCAGCGCCGAGGACCTGCTGGCGCATGACGGCGGCACGCTGGGGGTGCTGCCTCTCCCCGCCCTCAGCACCCGGCTCGCCGCCTCCGGCGCCGTGGCCGACCGGCTTGCCGATCTGGACCGGGCCACCTCTTATGTCAGCATCCTGCGCCCCACCTGGGCGGCGCTGGCCGAGCTCGCCCCCGAAGCCATCGGCCAGCAGGCCGAGGTCAGCGCCGAGGATGGCGGCAGCCATACCGATCCGCAGACCAGCGCCACGGTCGCCAATGCCGGGCGCTACACCGCTTTCGGCACCGAAGCCGGGCAATGGACCTGGGTGGACGGCGGCGGGCTGGCCAGCAAGGCCGACAGCGCCGATCTCGCCCCGGTAGCCTTCAGCGGCGGCTATGCCGATCTGACCGACCGGCCCGCTCTGGGCACGGCGGCGGCCGAGGACAGCACCGCCTTTGCCAGTGCCGCGCAGGGGGCGCTGGCACAAAGCGCGGTGCAGCCCGGGGCGCTCGCCGCCGTCGCCACGTCCGGCAGCTATGGGGATCTGACCGACCGGCCCGCCCTGGGCACGGCGGCGGCCGAGGACAGCAGCGCCTTTGCCAGCGCCGCGCAGGGCGTGCTGGCACAAAGTGCCGTGCAGCCCGCCGCCATCCTCGGGATCGGTGCCGATCTGGTCTATCTCGAAGGCCTGGGCGTCGCTGACACGGTGACGCTCTCGGCGGATGGCTACGCGCTGGCGGCGCGGCTTGATGGCCGCCTGCTGGAGCTGCCCACCGATTACGTGGTCAGTCTGCAGGAGAATGACCTGCTGCCGGTCTATGTCGAGGGCAAGGGCTTCGTGTCGCAGGTGACGCTGGCGCTGGACGGGGTGGCGGTGGAGGCCGTCACCCGGCGTGGCCGCGAGCGCTTCGGCACCGAGATCCCCAACCGCGCCAACATCCCGCCCGCGCCTTACGGGCCGGTCTTCGACGATCGCGGCGTGATCTATCTGTGGCTCTTCACCGGCCAGTCCGGGGCGGTGGGCTCGCGCGGGGTGCCGCTTTACCCCTACATGCCGCTGCACGCGCCGAAGCGGGCGCTGATGCTGAATGGCGGCGTGAACCGGCAGGGCGAGTTCGAGAACGTCAACACCCGGCTGGTGACCTGTTCGGAACGGGTGGAACACGAGCCCGACCCGGCCGACCTGATCCGGGGCGAGACCTTCGCCACCGGCTTTGTCGACATGATGACCCGGCTCACCGGCGGCACGCATATGGCGATCGTGTCGGGGGCGGGCTCGACCACCTATGAGGGGCTGAAGAAGGGCTCCACCGTCTATGCGTCGCTGATCGACGGCGTGACGCAGGCGGTGGCGCTGGCGGCGGCGGGCAAGCTGCCCGACCTGATCCCGCGCGAGGTGGTGGTGGCGGGCACGCTGGTCATCCATGGCGAAAGCGACAGCGGCGCGGGCACCCCGGATTACTTCGCCAAGGGGCTGGAATGGCAGGCCGACATCGAGGCGGATGCGCGCGCGGTCACCGGGCAGGAGGCCCCCGTGCCCTTCTACTGGCTGCAGGTGTCGAGCTTCGGCACCGCCGGTGACAGCACCCCGGTGCTCGACATGCTGCGGCTGCATGACGAGCATGACCGGCATGTGCTCTGCGCGCCGGGCTACCAGTTCGATTATGTGGACGGCGTGCATCATTCCTCCCGGGGGCGCCGGGCGGGGGCGGAGATCCTCGCGCACAGCGTCTGCGAGCACGCGGCGCGCGGCAGTTTCGAGCCCGCGCGGCTGGCGCGGCGCGGCACGCTTTCCGCCGATGGCCTGACCGTCACCGTGCCGCTGCTGGGGGGCGTGGCCTTCGAGTTCGAGGAGAACCCCGATAACCCGCTGCGCGAGACCCCACATGGCTTCAGCTTCTCCGACAGCAGCGGCGAGATCGCGCTTACGAGCCTGCGCCTGATCGACGGCCCGGCGGTGGAGGGGCGGCTCGCGAGCCCCAGCACCGGGCGGCAGCCCCGGCTCTGGGCGGCGCGGCGCAATGCGGCGGGGGTCTATGGCGGCAGCCGCGCCGCCACCGACCTGCGCACGGTGGGCACGGGCCTGCCCAGCCTTTACGCCCGCGACGGGCTGCTGCACCGCTATCTGGTGCATGGCTATGCCGATCTGGCGGGCGGGCGGCAGGCGGGGCAGCAGATCTTCGACCAGCTCTGCCCGGTGATCGGGCTCGACGCCTCGGCGCTGGCGCTGGACGAGGGGGCGGCGGTGACCGACTGGCGCCCGGTCAGCGGCATCGCCGGGCTCAGCGCCACCGGCGGCGGCACTCTTGCCCCGGACCCGCCCGCGCTGACCCTGACCGGGGCGCATCCGGCGGTGATGTTCCGGCAGCAGGCGCTGGCCAGCGACCTGTTCGATCTCTCGGAAGATGCCACGCTGATCCTTGGCCTCCGCCCGCTCTCGACCCGCAGCGGCGTGGTGCTGGACGCGCGCACCGGCAGCGTGCCCGGCCTCCTGCTGCTGGCCAATGCCAGCTCCGGCCAGCTTGAGGCACTGGTCAGCGGCTGGCCCGCGACGCCGCTCTGCCCGCTCGACCAGTGGTCGGCCGTGGCGCTGCAATGCATCAGCCATCAGGGCGCGGAATTTATGCGCATCACGCTGGCGGGCGGCGCCGGAACGGTGGTGAACAACGGCTATCTGCCGCTGCCCGCCGAGACCGGGCGCCGCCTCGTGCTGGGCGCCGAACAGCCCGCGCTGGCGGGGACCTACGCCCAGGCCGACTTCGACCTGAGCCACTTTCTCTGGGCGGACAAGGAGGCGTCCAAAGAGGAGGTTGCCGTGATCCTCGCCCATCTCGCCCATGAACTCGATCTCTGAGGAGCCCTGCCATGCCACTGTCCACCGTCGTCACCCGCCTGCAGACCAATGCCCCCGTGGCGGGGCTGCCCCGCGCCTACAGCCTGTCGGCGCTGCTGGCGCTGCCGGAGATCACCCATGCCTGGCTGCCGGAACCGCGCTTCTTCCGCGAGGACAACCGCTTCTGGGACCCGCTCAAGGGCGGCATCACGCTGGAGGCCAGCAACCCCGCCGGGGCGGCCGCCCACAGCTTCGGCACCGCCAATAACGGCAACACGCCCTACATCGAGATGAGCTCCAGCCAGGCGAACAGCTATGGCGTGGCGACGCAGGTGGTGCCGGTCACGGATTACACGCTGCTCTTCGGCTTCATGCCCTATACCGGGGTCGATGACCCTTCGGCGCCGGTGAACGCCACCGACACCTTCCCGATCATGGATGGCAGCGCGAAGTTCCTGTCGCCGCAATGGGACCGCGACGGCGGGCAGATGACGGTGAAGGACGAGCTGACCGCCAATGGCGCGCTGCCCGGCATCTCGCAGAACCTCGGCAGCTGGGCCTGGTATGCCTCGGCGCTGGATCGATCGGTGCCCACCGGATACCTGTCGCAGAACGAGATCTCGCGCTTCCGCTCGGCGCCGGTGTCGTTCAACAACTCAGGCACCTTCGTGCTGGGCCACCCCCAGCTCTCCTGCCGCCTGTCGCTGATCCTGATCGCCAATGCCGACCTCACCAACAGCTATCCCAATACCGACCTGATCGAAGGCTTCATGACCGAGATGCACAGGGTCGGGTGATGACTGGCGCGCTCCTCACCGCCCTGTCGCGGCACTATATCGACGCTTATGCCGGGCTGCTGCCGGTGGTGGTGGTCACCTTTGTCGCCCTCACCACCGCCAGCGGCAGCATCCAGTTTCTGGCGGCATGGTCGACCGTGCGCCTGATCCAGCGCGGTATCCGCAAGGCGTGCTGCCCGGCATGAGCAAAACAGAAAAGCGCGTCCGCTGGGCGCAGGTGCTGAGCCTCTTGGCGATCATCGCCCTGTTCGTGGCCGATATCGGCCTCGATATCCTCGCCAAGGAAGTCCCCGAGTGGGTCTATCCCATGCTGGGTCTGCTGGCGCTTGGCGTGGAAGCCCCCGCGCTGTCGCGCTTCGTCATGGCGCTGCTGCGCGCCGGGGCAGGCGGCGGGGATGCAAAGTAGGGACGTGGGCCGCGTGAGCGCAGCGGGCAAAGCATGCGGCCCGACTCGAAAAAAAACATCAGGCTGCGCTCACGACTATAAAAATAATCCTCCTGCGCCGGCTGAAAAGCGTTCGTCTTGTGTCAGTCGGGCAGGAGGAGCGGGCGGAGCCCCTGTGAGGGGAATCGCAGGTTGATATGAAGGCCACGTCCGCGCGGTTAACCTAACGTTAACGTCGGAAATGATAATCGCGTATTTTGGAAACAACGCCATGCGCTTTTGCGCAACTGTGCACTGATTCCACTAGTTTTGACCGCCTGACAGCTTCACCCGCTGGTCATCTCGGGCCTCAGCGGGTGCCGCGGCGCAGGAACTCGCGGACATCCAGCGTCAGCAGACTGGCGAGCGTCGTCAGCGCGATCCCGAAGCAGCTTGCCACAAAATGCAGCAGAGTCGCCTGCCTGCCGAATTGCGGCTGCGCCAGTTCGATGGCCCCGGCCATGGCGGCGGCGAGCGGCCAGAGCCGGTGCAGCCAGCTCGGGCGCAGCACCGCCGTGGGCAGCATCGGCCTCCCTCCGGCCACCCCAAGCCGCCGCCCCGGGGCGCGGCCACACCTACAATCACAAGGGAGACAGATATGGGTGAAGACATCCGCCTGCTGCAGACAGCGGCCTCCGCGCTCAATTTTTCTGCAGGTCCAGCTGACGGGCTCTGGGGGCCAAAGACCCGGGCCGGGCTTCAGGCGCTACGCGACGCACATCAGGGCCGCTGGGGTGATCCGGTGCTGCAGATCGGGCGGGCACTGATCGATCTGGGCTATCTGGCCGAGGGGCCGCTGAGCCGGGTCTGGACTCCGGAGCTGGACCGGGCGCTTGGCGCGCTGATCGCCGCCGATGGCCTGCCGCGCTCCGGGGCCGTCATTGAAGTCGCGCCGCAGCCGCCCGGGCCGGTGCTGCGACCGGGCCACGGCAACCAGTTGTTCCAGGGCAGGGCGGGGCACCTGGTGCAGCTCTTCGTGATCCACACTGCCGCCACGCCCACCGGCTGGGTGCGGGGCCGCAGCAATGCCGAGCTCTTTGCCGAGATCCGCCGCTGGCACCTTGCCAACGGCTGGCGCGACATCGGCTATCACGGCGTGATCTTCCCCGATGGCGAGATCCTCGAGGGCCGGGCGTGGGGCGAGATCGGCGCGCATGTGGTTGGGCACAATGCCGGATCGCTGGGCTATTCCATGGTGCCCATCCGCACCATCACCCGCATGGGCGCGCCCGAGGACTTCTACACAGACGCCACGCTCTCTGCGATGCGCGGCGTGATCGCCCGCGCCTGCGTCCGAACCCCCATCACCCGCATTGCCGGGCACAATGAGTTCGCCGCCAAACTCTGCCCGGGCTTTCTCGTGCGCCCCGAAGACTGGGCCCCGGCAGGCTGGGCCTGATCCCATCACCGGCTGGCGCGTAGCGCTGGCCTCCTGCGGCCTGCGCGCCGCATTCCTCGCGCCGATGGCGCATCTCCCCTGAAAGGACACACCATGACCGGACAAATTGCCCTGCTGCTTCGGGTCTTCATCCTGCTGCCGCTCGCGGGCCTCAGCGCCACGCTGCCCTTCGTCACCTATGACAAGACGGCAGGCCTGCTCACCATCGACCTCAACGCCGCCTCCCTCGCCATGGCGGTGCTGCTCTATGGCCTGCTCAGCGGCGGCACCTTCGCCTGGTCGCGCTGGGTGAAGGGGGTGGGCGGGAAAACGTGATGCCCAGATAAAGCCACGGGCCGGAGGTGAACCATTTCCGGTCCAGGGCGAATCACGGACGGGGGCTTTCTCTTGCTCAGGCTCCCCCTTCAGGACCTTCATGCATAACGCAGTCTCGGGATCGAAAGCTGGTGAGGGCCAGTGAGGCCCTGCGTTCACACGATTCCACAGGGGCATCTGCTTGTCTGGAATATAAACCCGCATTATTCGCCGAGCCGGCTCGGCGGCGCGCTGGAGGCGGGTTGAAGCCGTTCTTGCCGGCTTCTGGGCACCAGCTTGTTGCCGATGAG
>NZ_FNEJ01000038.1 GCF_900100085.1 Salipiger marinus | reverse complement strand
TGCTCGAGCTGGTGGAAATGGAAGTCCGCGAGCTGCTGTCGGCCTATGACTTCCCGGGCGACGACATTCCGATCATCGCGGGCTCGGCTCTGGCCGCGATGGAAGGCCGCGATCCGGAAATCGGCGAGAACAAGATCCGCGAACTGATGGCCGCCGTGGACGAGTACATCCCGCAGCCGCCGCGCGCCACCGACCAGCCGTTCCTGATGCCGATCGAAGACGTGTTCTCGATCTCTGGCCGTGGCACCGTGGTGACCGGCCGTATCGAGCGCGGCGTGATCAACGTCGGCGATTCGATCGAGATCGTGGGCATCCGCGACACCAAGACCACGACCTGCACCGGTGTGGAAATGTTCCGCAAGCTGCTGGACCGTGGGGAAGCGGGCGACAACATCGGCGCGCTGCTGCGCGGCATCGACCGTGAAGGCGTGGAGCGCGGGCAGGTCCTGTGCAAGCCCGGCTCGGTGAAGCCGCACACCAAGTTCGAGTGTGAGGTCTACATCCTGACCAAGGAAGAAGGCGGCCGTCACACGCCGTTCTTCGCGAACTACCGCCCGCAGTTCTACTTCCGGACCACGGACGTGACCGGCACCGTCGAGCTGCCCGAGGGCACCGAGATGGTGATGCCCGGCGACAACCTGAAGTTCGTCGTCGAGCTGATCGCGCCGATCGCCATGGAAGACGGCCTGCGCTTCGCCATCCGCGAAGGCGGCCGCACCGTCGGCTCCGGCGTCGTGTCGAAAATCCTCGTCTGAGGTGCCGCACCGCCCTTGGGCGGGGTGACAGAAGATCAGGGGCCGTCTGCGGACGGCCCCTTTTTTGTGGCGCGAGCCCGACAGCAGAAAGGCCGGTCCCGAAGGACCGGCCTTTTGCCGAAACGCGCGGAATAGGGGCCGCGCGGCTGCGGTCAGCGATAGGCGCGGATCAGCGCCTCGGCAGCGGCTTCCTTGTTGGCAGCGCCATCGGTGTTGTCGATCTCCTGCGCGACTGCGGCGAGCTGCGACGCGCTCAGACCCGACAGGTCGGCGCCGGGCAGAACCCGTTCGATCTGCTGCTGTGCAACAGCGGAGGTCGAGGTCAGAGCCGAAGCGGCACCGGTCAGAGCGGCGCTGGCGATCAGGGCGGCGGCAAGAATGCGTGTCATGTGAGTGTATCCTTCATGTGGTGTGAAACGCGGCCCGAACCCGGTGCCGCGCCCCGTCTTGTTGGCGGGATGAGTTGTAAATCGTTGTTATCGCGCCGCTTTTCAAATCACGGAAACAGACACGGCGGATCGCGAACCTGTGTGCTTGAACGTGAACAGCGGCTTTCCAATAGCGCGGATCAGCTTTGGAAACGCTGAGGTTTTCTAATGTCACGGCGGTGTGAGAGAGCCAGATTTTGCGTGATCGGCACCCGGTTTTCCCCCCGCGCGAGGCCTCGGCGCCATCTCTGTGCAATTTTGCACGCTGCCGCAAAGACCCCCATTTGCCCTTGCCGCAGGCCCTGCCGGATGTAGTTCTTGGCCATGCAAGATCTTGTTCCCAGCCCCGATGACCTGATCGATACCGGCTTCGTGCTGGACGGTCCCGATGCCTGCCGCCGCCTCTCTCCTTCGGAGGCGCCCGAGGTGCTGCGCAGCGCCACGCTGGGCTGGGTGCATCTGAGGGCGCAGCACCCCGACACGCCGGGCTGGATCGTGGAAAACCTGTCCTATCTGGATGCCACGATCATCGACGCGCTGGTGGCCGAGGAAACCCGGCCCCGGGTCACGCGGGTCGGGGACGGGCTGATCGTGATCCTGCGCGGCATCAACACCAATGCGGGCGAGGATCCGGAGGACATGGTCTCGGTCCGGATGTGGATCGATCCGCAGCGCATCGTCAGCCTGTCGCGCCGCCGCGTGCGCGCCATCGAACGCATCGCGGAGGCGACCGAGGCGGGGCAGGGGCCGCGTGACTGCGCGCAGTTCCTGACCCTGCTGGTTGAACATCTGACCCAGCGGATCGAGGGCTTCTGGTCCGGCCTCGAAGAGCAGGCCGACTCGCTCGAAGAGAATGTGCTGGCGGGCGGCGGCGCCGAGATGCGGCAGCAGGTGGTCGAACTGCGCCGTCAGGCCATCATCCTGCGCCGCTATCTGATGCCGCAGCGTGATGCCCTGCGCGGCCTGCAGGCGGCGCATCCGCACTGGGTGGAAGAGGATGACCTGCGCCATCTGGCCGAGGAACTGGATGCGCTGGAACGGGTGGTGGAAGATGCCGATGCCATGCGCGACCGCATGGCGCTGGTGCGCGATGAACTGGCCAGCCAGCTTTCCGACCGGCTGAACCGCAACATGTATCTGCTGTCGATCCTGTCGGCGCTGTTCCTGCCGCTGGGATTCCTGACCGGGCTATTCGGAATCAACGTGGCGGGGCTGCCCGGTGCGGGCGATCCAAAGGCCTTCTGGATGTTCTGCGGCGTCTTGGCGGGCGTCGCCGGGCTGCAGCTTTTTGTGCTGCGCCGTCTGCGCTGGATCTGACCACGATTCCCCCTTGCAAAGCCACGGTCCCTTTCGTAAACGGAAGCCCGGCCACAGGGGTATAGCTCAGCTGGTAGAGCGACGGTCTCCAAAACCGTAGGTCGCGGGTTCGAACCCTGCTGCCCCTGCCATAACTCTCTTGAAAACTTGTCCTGCGTATCCTGACCGCTGTCGCTGCGGTCATCCGGTTGCGCCTATGGGCCGTCGCGGTGCCGGATCAGGTCCACGATGCTGAGGGCCAGCCATGTTCCGAAGGTGATGAGCACGATCCCGAAGGAGCTGGACACCCAGTGCATCAGATCGGCACGCCGTCCGAACTGCGGCTGCAGAAGCTCGATCACCCCGGCGAAGGCGATGCCCATGGGCCAGAGCCAGTGCAGCCAGTGCGGTCGCAGCAGGGCTGCGGGCACCATCAGCAGACCAAAGGCCAGAACATGCTCCAGATGCGCAAGCATGCGGTAACTGCTCTGGATCCCGTGATGCGGGGCCAAGGCCAGAAAGCTGATCGCGGCGGCTGTCAGGCTGGTTAACAGAACAATCGTAAACAGGCGGCGGTGCATTGCGTCTCCCGTGCAGCAGGGATCCCGTCAGTGATGAGGTCACGTGGCGCGTGGGACGGGCAAATCCTGCCGCCGCCCCGGAAAAGCGGCGGGCAGCCCGCGCGCCCGCGCCGCCTCTACAGCAGCGGCCACGCACATCCAATTCACGGATCTGTGGCTGTTCTGCAGGGGCTGGAGTTAGGAGTCGCCGTCCTTCAGGTGGTCCACCGCCCAGCCGACGGTGAAGCCGTGCAGCAGCGTCGACAGCAGGATGACCAGCGCCACCAGCGACCAGATCTGCGACTCGTTCGCGAATTCCACATGGCTGGCCGCATAGGCCAGATAATAGACCGACCCGATGCCGCGCACGCCATAGATCGCGACCACCGCCTTGCTTCTGCGGTCCAGCGACCGGTCGCCCAGCAGGGCGATCCCGCCCGACAGCGGGCGGATTACTACGATCAGCAGCAGGGCAAGCACGGCATGTGTCCATGTCAGATCGGCAAAGAGGCGCGGCAGCACGCTGCCCAGAGCGACAAGGAGCAGGACGGTCAGCGCATGTTCGATGGATTCGGAAAAGTCGTGCAGGCGCCGGTGGAAATCATGATGCTGTTCGACGCGGCGCAGCGTCAGGCCCATCACCGCGACCGCGATGAAGCCATAACCTTCGATCAGTTCGGTCGAGCCATAACACAGCATGATGCCCGCCAGCGCGATGACTCCGGCGGCGGTGTCGGCCAGAACGGCGCCTTTCGGCACGGAAAACAGCACATAGGCCAGTGCCCTTGCCCCCAGCCAGCCCATCGCCGCGCCGACGGCGATCCGGTAGATCACGTCGCGCAGCAGCCAGTCCAGCCCCCATGTGCCGGGGGTGAAGCCTTGGGCGGCGACGATCAGCCCCAGATAGACGAAGGGAAACGCCAGCCCGTCATTCAGCCCGGCTTCGGTGGTCAGGGCGAAGCGGACGGGATGTTCCTTCCCCTTGTGCGGTGGCCCGACCTGCACTTCCCCGGCCAGCACCGGATCGGTGGGGGCCAG
The DNA here is from genome assembly GCF_900100085.1 of Salipiger marinus. GTDB lineage: Bacteria > Pseudomonadota > Alphaproteobacteria > Rhodobacterales > Rhodobacteraceae > Salipiger > Salipiger marinus. Next base: position 22,464 of record NZ_FNEJ01000038.1, on the reverse strand, counting down.
CACCGCGCCCAGCAGGATGGCGCCCGCCAGTGTCAGCCCGACAATCCCGACCCCCAGCAGGGCCACGGCCAGAATGGTCAGCGGCATGGCGATGCCCAGCATGCGGAAGGTCGGCAGCCAGCGGCGCCACGGACGCAGATTGTCGATGCGCATGCCCGCGCCGAACAGCGCCACGATGACCGCCATCTCGCTCAGCATTTCCCACGGCAGTGGCGTTGTGCGCGGGTCAGGGATCTGCGGCACGCCGGGGATCAGCGCCACCGCCGCACCGAACAGAAGCATCAGCGGCGCCGCCGCAGGTTCGCGGGAGGACACCAGACGCGGCAGCCATTGCGCCGCGATCACCACCAGCCCGACAACGACGAGGGCGATGTGATAGGGGGCTAGAGCAAAGAAGGGCTCGTCCTGCATGGCGCTGTCCTTTGCTGAGCGGGGCGCGCCGTTGTGCTACAGCCGGGCCCGGCTTGCAACGGTAGCTTGGCGCTGCACAGGTCGAAGCCGCCTTGTGCAGCCGATGTGGCGCACCTGTCTGGCGGCTCCGGCCCTTGGCAAACCGGGGCAGGATCAAGGAGAGAGCAACGCAGCGTGGTGGCTTAGTCCGAAGCCGCGACATGCGGCTGTCCGGACGTTCAGCAGATGTCAGGTTGACGGAAGTTCGTCATCCGATTCGTCGTCAATGGCATGGCAGATGCCCTGAACGATCGTAATGGTGCAAAATGCAAAGGTGACGCCCATCAATTCGGCGGCCCAGGACAGATATTCGCTGGGGCACCTGTGGTCCCGGACAAAAAATTCAATTCCGGCAATCAGGCAAACGACAAATCCGACGGTGAACAACAGATAGCGCGGGGCAAGGACCGCTGTGGGAACCAGTGTCGCGGCAAAGGCCAGGGCATGGACCACTTTGTCAGATAGAAAATTCCCCGACGGGATGGGCGTATGCGCGCAGGAGATATTTACCGCCACCAGACACAGAAAACTCGTGAGTAAGATGTTTAAGGATAGCTTCCAGTTTCGCGGCATGGACGATCTCTCTATGGTTCTGGCTACCGGACTCCTAGCTTTGCGAAAAACACGCGACCGACACGGAGAGCTGCGTTGTGATCTGCTCGGGCAACGTGCTCACAGGCTAATGCCTAGTCATAAAACCGATTCCAGACAAGCATGCCCCGGATCCGGAATCTCTCTTTAATGCATTGAAATTAAATAAAATAATCAACTGTTCAATTCCGCCCCTCCGCTTGAACCACGGATCTATCCCTTTGGATAATCGCCTCCCCGAAGGAGGAGAAAAGCAGGGCAGGGGCAGGGCTCAGTCCGCTGTGGCGCGCTTGGGGACGACACGGCCCTTCCTGATTTCGCGGTCGGACAGGCCGCGCAGGATCCGGCTCAGGTCCGGTTCATCCACCGCCTCCGCCGCCTGATCGATCGAGAACCAGCGGCGGTTGCGCTCTTTCCGTTCCTTCCACGCGCTTTTCAGCCGCGTGACGAAAAGCGGATAGATCGAAACGCGGCAGGGCACCACCTCGCCGTCTTCCAGCCGCTTGAGGTAGCTGTAGCTGCCCAGCGGTTCATCGGACATGGTGCCGATCACCCCGGCCTCTTCCAGAGCTTCGATGCGTGCGGCGGACCAAGGCGCGCGGCCTTCCATTGGCCAGCCTTTGGGGGGCACCCACCGCCCGGTATCCCGCGAGGTCACGAGCAGAATCTGGATGCCATTTTTCCGGCTGGCCCGCAGGGGCAATGCGGCAACCTGGATGCGTTCGGTCATGGCAGGGATGGTATCGGTCGACGGGCTCGGTTCAAGCGGATTCGCCCCGGCCGCTTTGCTCCAGCGCCCGCGACGGATGTCAGCATTGCGCAATATGGCATGGGGTTTCCTGCCAGGTGAAGCTGGGGGGGCGACATCTTTTCTAAATGAATTCAACGGCTCGGCACCAAATCTTCCGCGCCGGGTCCGGTCCGGCACCCTCGGGCTGGGGCGTCGTTTGGGCAGGGCTGACAGGCGGACATAAAAAAGGGCCGCACCACGTGCGGCCCTCTTTCCGTAAACTGCGGAGGGATTACGACAGGATGTCGTCCACCAGCAGCTTGATGTCGGCATCGCCCTGACCGCTGTTGATGGCGGCGCGCAGACGCTCGGTCTGGCCAGCGGTGAGCACGCTCAGGTCCGCTTCGGGGGCGAAGAACTGCACGCGCTGTGCTTCGGCTTCGGTCAGCGCCGGGCTGTCCGAGGGATAGAGCGCGAGGATTTCGTTGCGCATCTGGTCCGGCTCTGCCTCCGAGTTCACGATCCGCAGAACCTCGGTCCGCTGGTCGGCGCTCATCACGGCGATCTGGTCGGAAGACATGAATTCGTTGATGATGCTCAGCTGATCCGGCGAGAAATCTTCGGTCATCGTGTCGGTTTCGAGGATGGCCTGAATCTCGGTGCGCTTTTCGGTATCGGCGCTGTCGGTGGTGGCGATCGCCACGGCTTCTGCGACCTGCTCGTCGGTCATCATCTCCACGTTCACGTCAGGCGCATAGCGGTTGATGAGCGAGGTTTCTTCCGGCGTGGCGGCGAATGCGCTGGTGGCCAGAACGGATGCGACGGCGGTTGCGGTCAGAAAGCGGTTCATGGTGTATCCTTTCTCTCGTTACTATCTTCGAGGCGCTTCAGGCTTCCGCCCTTGCCTCTCTGCCACCACAACGGGGCCACAGCCGTGGAGGTTCCCGGGCCGTCCGGCGCAAGTTTTCGTGTGACGCACGGCGGGGGGGCTTGCCGCCGGATCTTGCTGGCTAAGCGCGCGTGAACGCGCAAGGCGTGCCCGGGTTTCATCACGAAGCGGCGCCTGTGGTCAGATTTCCGACAGCACCTGACCGCGTTTCGTGATCCGCAGGCGGGGCAGGGCGGGTGGCACCGGTCCTTGCCAGACCGGGTGCGCGCGCGTATACGACCCGGCAACCCAGAGAGTCCGAGGCCTGCCATGACCAATCCGCTTCAGTTTATCCAGCAGACCCGGTCCGAGATCGGCAAGATCTCGTGGCCGACCCGCCGCGAGGTGGTGCTGACCACGATCACCGTCTTCATCATGGCGACGCTGACCGCGATCTTCTTTGCGCTGGTGGACATCCTGATCCGCACCGGTCTGCAGGGCCTGCTGTCCTTCTTCGGCTGAGGCCACCTGTCCGCAGCGCGCAAGGCGTGCTGCGGTGAAGGGGGCGCTGCCCCCGTCCGCGTGCCGCGGACTCCCCCGGGATATTTGGGGTCAGAAGAGGCGCGGAGGCTGCCATGGCCTGCGTGCGGCACTTGAATTCGTGGCGCGGCGGGGGTAGGGACGCCCCAATTCCCAAAGCGGGCGTGCAGCGATTCGGTTGCACGCCGGTTTTCTTTTGGGGCGCGGCGCATCCGCAAAGATCCTGCCGCCGGCGATCCGGCGCATGACGAGACGGACGGCCCTTCGGCCGGACCAGAATAGGAAGAGGGGCCAGATGGCGAAGCGGTGGTACTCGGTGAGCGTTCTGTCGAACTTCGAGAAGAAGATCGCAGAGCAGATCCGGCAGTCTGTGGCCGAGCAGGGGCTCGAAGACCAGATCGACGAGGTGCTTGTTCCGACCGAAGAGGTCATCGAAGTGCGCCGCGGCAAGAAGGTCACGACCGAACGCCGCTTCATGCCCGGCTATGTGCTGGTGCATATGGAGATGTCGGACCGGGGTTATCATCTGGTCAACTCGATCAACCGGGTGACTGGCTTTCTGGGTCCGCAGGGGCGCCCGATGCCGATGCGCGACGCCGAGGTTCAGGCCATCCTTGGCCGGGTGCAGGAGGGCGAGGACCAGCCGCGCACCCTGATCCATTTCGAGATCGGCGAGCGCGTCAAGGTCAACGACGGCCCGTTCGAGGGTTTCGACGGCACGGTCGAAGGCGTGGACGAGGACAACCAACGTCTGCGGGTGTCGGTGTCGATCTTTGGCCGCGAAACGCCGGTGGAGCTGGAATTCACCCAGGTGTCCAAGCAGGGCTGACCCTGTTCACCGGACCACGGACAGAAGGCGGGGCGTGCGGCGGGGCTGCGCGCCTTTTTCTTTGCGGGGACGGAGCGGGGTGCGGGTAGGTGCTTGCGCCGGGGCGGGCGATCGTCTAGAGGGGCGCCTTGCATCCTGCGGGGTGCGACTCGTGGAAGGCGAACGTATCGCGATACGCGGACCGGACCACGCCACATGAAGCTTCGGAAACGCGTTTCCGGAGTGTCGGACAAGGAGACAGGCCAATGGCCAAGAAACTTATGGGCAAGATGAAGCTGCAGATTCCTGCAGGCAAAGCCACGCCCTCCCCCCCCGTGGGTCCTGCGCTGGGTCAGCGCGGCATCAACATCATGGAATTCTGCAAGGCGTTCAACGCCAAGACGCAGGAAATGGAGCCCGGTGCGCCGTGCCCGACCGTGATCACCTATTATCAGGACAAGTCCTTCACCATGGACATCAAGACGCCGCCCGCGTCTTATTACCTGAAGAAGGCAGCCGGTCTGAAGCCCGTCGGCAAGCGGAACCGCCCCAAGGGCGCCGTGAAGCCGGGCCGTGAGACCGTGGCAACGATCACCGTCGCACAGGTGCGCGAGATCGCCGAAGCCAAGATGAAGGACCTTTCGGCGACCAACGTCGAAGCGGCAATGCAGATCATCCTTGGCTCCGCCAAGTCCATGGGCATCGAGGTGAAGTAAGATGGCGAAAGTTGGAAAACGCACCCGCTCTGCTCGTGAAGCCTTTGCCGGCAAGGAAAACCTGTCGGTCGAAGCTGCCATCGAACTGCTGAAGGCCAATGCCTCGGCCAAGTTCGATGAAACCGTCGAGATCGCCATGAACCTTGGCGTTGACCCCCGTCACGCGGACCAGATGGTCCGTGGTGTGGTGGGTCTGCCCAATGGCACCGGCAAGACCGTGCGCGTCGCGGTGTTCGCCCGTGGCGCCAAGGCGGATGAAGCACAGGCCGCAGGGGCCGACATCGTCGGCGCCGAAGACCTGATGGAAACCATCCAGTCCGGCAAGATCGAGTTCGACCGCTGCATCGCGACGCCGGACATGATGCCGATCGTCGGTCGTCTGGGCAAGATCCTTGGCCCGCGCAACCTGATGCCGAACCCCAAAGTGGGCACGGTGACCATGGATGTCGCGCAGGCAGTCAAGGATGCCAAGGGCGGTCAGGTCCAGTTCAAGGTCGAAAAGGCCGGTGTGATCCACGCCGGTGTCGGCAAGGCCTCGTTCGACGACGCCAAGCTGGTTGAAAACGTCCGCGCCTTCGTGAACGCGGTGGCCAAGGCACGCCCGACCGGCGCCAAGGGCACCTACGTCAAGAAGATCTCGCTCAGCTCTACCATGGGGCCGGGCGTGTCGGTGGATGTCAGCTCGGCCAACGCCGAGTAATCCTGCCGATCCTTCGGGATGACAAAGGCCCCGCTTCGGCGGGGCCTTTTTGCATTTCAGCCGGGGGTCCGGGGCAGGGGCTTTTCGAAGAACACCCGGTCAAAGCCGTCCTGCTGGCGACGGTCGGTCTCGCGATAGCCCAGCCTTGGATAAAGCGTCAGGTTTTCCGTCATCCTGGCATTGGTATAAAGCACCACCCGGTCGGCGCCCTGCTGCCGGGCCTGATCCTCGCAGAAGGAGATGAGCGTCCGGCCCACGCCATGCCCGGCTGAAGCGGGCTGGACCGCGACGTTTTCCAAAAGCATCGCGTGATCCTGCGGGTAAAAGACGATGAAGCCCAGCAGGCCGCCTTCGGGGGAGGTTGCCACATGCACCAGCCCCGCCGCGATCTGGGCGGCGAAGTCGGCGGTCATCGGGGCGGGGGCGCGACCGATCCGGGGGATGTAGCGGGCGTAAGCGGCGGCGGCGCAGCCTTGGATCGCGGACAGATCGTCTGCCACGGCGGGTCGGATCATGCTGGCCTCCTGCACTGGTTTCTGGTTTCTGGGCGAAGCGTGACGCGGCGGGCGGCATGGATCAACCCCGATCTGCCCGCCGCACCCGCGGGCGCGCGGCGGGGCGGGGTACCGTGCCGCGCCACAGAAAACGGGCAGAGGCCGGTGCGCCCTTGGCAAGCCGGGTCAAACCCGTTAAGGAGAGCTTGTGAGGGCGTTCGCACGATTCGCGAAGGCCCTCTATTTCGTCCGAGACGGTGGGTGGGTTCCAGACGGAAGCCCGTAAGTCCTGCCTGAGGCGGGAAGAGACATAGTGTTCCGGGCCGATGTGTTCCGGAGGCGCGATGCGACGACCCGAATTCGGACCAGTGTCCGGGCTTCTGCCCGGGCGAATAGAGCCGGAGGGGGTCGTTCCCCTCCATCAACTGGAGTGAAACTGTGGATAGAGCCCAGAAAGAGAAAGTGGTCGAGGAACTCGGCCAGATCTTCGAAAGCTCTGGCGTCGTGGTGGTCTCCCGCTACGAGGGTCTCACGGTTGCCGAGATGACGGACCTCCGGTCGCGCGCACGCGCGGGCGGGACTTCGGTCCGCGTCGCCAAGAACAGGCTCGCCAAGATCGCCCTTGAGGGGACCGGGTGCGAGAGCATCGCGAAATACCTCGAGGGCATGACCGTTCTCACCTTCTCCGAAGACCCCGTGGCTGCGGCCAAGGTCGTGGAGGACTTCGCCAAGGCAAACTCGAAATTCGAGATTCTTGGCGGGGCCATGGCGGGAACGGCGCTGGACCGTGCCGGTGTCGAGGCCGTGTCGAAAATGCCGTCGCGCGAGGAGCTCATCGCTTCCATCGTCGGCTGCATCGGCGCACCTGCTTCGAACATCGCCGGTGCCATTGGCGCACCTGCTTCGAACATCGCTTCGATCCTCTCGACTATCGAGGACAAGGCGGCTTAAGGCAATCGAGGAACCTCGTGGGGTTGAATACCCGCACGTTGGAACACATCTAATCAAACGGAAAATGCAAAATGGCTGATCTGAAAGCACTTGCTGAGCAAATCGTGAACCTCACGCTGCTCGAAGCCCAGGAACTGAAAACCATCCTCAAGGACGAGTATGGCATCGAGCCCGCCGCTGGCGGCGCTGTCATGATGGCAGGCCCGGCCGCAGGCGAAGCCGCCGCTGCCGAAGAGGAAAAGACCGAATTCGACGTCATCCTGAAGTCGGCCGGCGACAAGAAGATCAACGTGATCAAAGAAGTCCGCGCGATCACCGGTCTTGGCCTGAAAGAAGCCAAGGATCTGGTGGAAGCCGGTGGCAAGGCCGTCAAGGAAGGCGTCTCGAAAGAGGAAGCCGAAACGATCAAGAAGCAGCTGGAAGCAGCTGGCGCCGAGATCGAAGTCAAGTAATCGCGCAGGGCACTGGCCCGCACGAGTTGATTTGCAGGCTGGATCCGGAGCAATCCGGGTCCAGCCGAACCCGTCTCAGAGAGGCCCTTCTGCTTGGACAAGCAGCGCGAGGGGCCTTTTTCAGGCGAGTTCCAGGATCGGGAGGCCTCTGGTGGGACAGGGGCCAGGAATGGATCGGAACACTGCCGTCTCGGATGGATGTGCCGCTGGTGCCCGACAGCACGCGCGTCCGGTGAGAAGCTGAAAGGTAAGCTGACCCATGGCTCAAAGTTTTCTTGGCCAGAAACGTCTTCGCAAATACTACGGCAAAATTCGTGAGGTTCTGGAGATGCCGAACCTCATCGAGGTTCAGAAATCCTCTTACGAACTTTTCCTGAATTCCGGTGACCAGCCCAAGCCTCAGGAAGGCGAAGGGATCATGGGGGTTTTCCAGTCGGTCTTCCCGATCAACGACTTCAACGAGACCGCGCGGCTGGAATTTGTCAGCTACGAGCTTGAGAAGCCGAAATACGACGTCGAAGAGTGCATGCAGCGCGACATGACCTACAGCGCGCCGCTGAAGGTCACGCTGCGGCTGATCGTGTTCGACATGGACGAAGATACCGGCGCCAAGTCGATCAAGGACATCAAGGAACAGGACGTGTTCATGGGCGACATGCCGCTCATGACCCCGAACGGCACGTTCATCGTGAACGGGACCGAGCGGGTGATCGTGTCCCAGATGCACCGGTCGCCGGGCGTGTTCTTTGACCACGACAAGGGCAAGACGCACAGCTCGGGCAAGCTGCTGTTTGCCTGCCGCATCATTCCCTATCGCGGCTCGTGGCTCGATTTCGAATTTGACGCCAAAGACATCGTGTTCGCGCGGATCGACCGCCGCCGGAAACTGCCGGTGACCACCCTGCTCTATGCCCTCGGGCTGGATCAGGAGGCGATCATGGACGCCTATTACAACACCGTGTCCTACACGCTGCGCCGTGGCGAGGGCTGGGTCACCAAGTTCTTCCCCGAGCGCGTGCGCGGCACCCGACCGACCTATGACCTTGTCGACGCCGATACCGGCGAGATCATCGCCGAGGCCACCAAGAAGATCACCCCGCGCGCCGTCAAGATGCTGGTGGACGAAGGCAAGGTGCAGAACCTGCTGGTGCCCTTCGAGCATATCGTGGGCAAGTTCGCAGCCAAGGACATCATCAACGAGCAGACCGGCGCCATCTATGTGGAAGCCGGCGACGAGCTGACATGGACCGTCGACAAGGACGGCGACGTGACCGGCGGCACGCTCAAGGATCTGATGGACGCGGGCATCACCGAGATCCCGGTGCTGGACATCGACAACATCACCGTGGGCGCCTACATGCGCAACACCATGGCGGCGGACAAGAACATGAACCGCGATTCCGCGCTCATGGACATCTACCGCGTGATGCGCCCGGGCGAGCCGCCCACCGTGGAAGCGGCCTCGTCGCTGTTCAATACGCTGTTCTTCGACAGCGAGCGTTATGACCTGTCCGCCGTGGGCCGGGTCAAGATGAACATGCGCCTCAACCTCGAAAAGCCGGACACCCAGCGCACGCTGGACCGCGACGACATCGTGAAGTGCATCAAGGCGCTGGTCGATCTGCGCGACGGGCGTGGCGACATCGACGACATCGACCACCTCGGCAACCGCCGCGTGCGCTCGGTGGGCGAACTGATGGAAAACCAGTATCGCGTCGGCCTGCTGCGGATGGAGCGCGCCATCAAGGAGCGCATGTCCTCGGTCGAAATCGATACGGTGATGCCGCAGGATCTGATCAACGCCAAGCCGGCGGCGGCGGCGGTGCGCGAATTCTTCGGCTCCAGCCAGCTGTCGCAGTTCATGGACCAGACCAACCCGCTGTCCGAAGTGACACACAAGCGGCGCCTGTCGGCGCTTGGGCCGGGCGGTCTGACCCGGGAACGCGCGGGCTTCGAAGTGCGCGACGTGCACCCGACCCACTATGGCCGGATGTGCCCGATTGAAACGCCGGAAGGCCCGAACATCGGTCTGATCAACTCGCTTGCCACCTTTGCGCGGGTGAACAAGTACGGCTTCATCGAAACGCCTTACCGTCGGGTGACCGATGCCAAGGTGACGGATGAAGTGCAGTACATGTCCGCCACCGAGGAAATGCGCCACACCGTGGCGCAGGCCAACGCGCAGCTGGATGGGGAAGGCCGGTTCGTCAACGATCTGGTCTCCACCCGCCAGTCGGGCGACTACACGCTGGCGCCGCGCGAAAGCGTGGACCTGATCGACGTGTCGCCGAAACAGCTGGTCTCGGTCGGCGCCTCGCTGATCCCCTTCCTTGAAAACGACGACGCGAACCGCGCGCTGATGGGCGCGAACATGCAGCGTCAGGCCGTGCCCGTGCTGCGCTCCGAAGCGCCGCTGGTGGGCACCGGCATCGAGGAAAAGGTCGCCATCGACTCCGGCGCTGCCATTCAGGCCCGCCGGGCCGGCATCATCGACCAGGTTGACGCGCAGCGCATCGTGGTCCGTGCCACCGCCGATCTGGAACTGGGTGACGCGGGCGTGGACATCTACCGGATGCGCAAGTTCCAGCGCTCCAACCAGAACACCTGCATCAACCAGCGTCCGCTGGTGAAGGTGGGCGATCTGGTCGAGAAGGGCGAGGTCATCGCGGATGGTCCCTCCACCGACATGGGGGAACTGGCGCTTGGCAAGAACGTCATCGTCGCCTTCATGCCGTGGAACGGCTACAACTACGAAGACTCCATCCTGATCTCCGAACGCATCGCGCGCGACGACGTGTTCACCTCGATCCATATCGAGGAGTTCGAGGTCGCCGCCCGTGACACCAAGCTCGGGCCGGAGGAAATCACGCGCGACATTCCCAACGTCGGCGAGGAAGCCCTGCGCAACCTCGACGAGGCGGGCATCGTCTATATCGGCGCCGATGTGGAGCCGGGCGACATTCTGGTGGGCAAGATCACCCCCAAGGGTGAAAGCCCGATGACGCCGGAAGAAAAGCTGCTGCGCGCCATCTTCGGCGAAAAGGCCTCCGACGTGCGCGATACATCGCTGCGGGTGAAGCCGGGCGATTACGGGACCGTGGTCGAAGTGCGGGTGTTCAACCGTCACGGCGTCGAAAAGGACGAGCGCGCGCTGCAGATCGAGCGCGAGGAAGTCGAACGTCTGGCCCGTGACCGGGACGACGAACTGGCGATCCTTGACCGCAACATCTACGCGCGTCTGCACGATCTCGTGCTGGGCAAAACCGCGGTGAAGGGGCCGAAGGGCGTGCGCCCTAACTCCGAGATCACCGAGGATCTGCTGTCCACGCTGAGCCGCGGCCAGTGGTGGCAGCTGGCGCTGGCCGAAGAGCAGGATGCCCAGATCGTCGAGGCGCTGCACGACCAGTACGAGGCGCAGAAGCGTACGCTGGATGCGCGGTTCGAGGACAAGGTCGAAAAGGTCCGTCGTGGCGACGATCTGCCCCCGGGCGTGATGAAGATGGTCAAGGTGTTCGTGGCGGTGAAGCGCAAGCTGCAGCCGGGCGACAAGATGGCCGGTCGTCACGGCAACAAGGGTGTGATCAGCCGCGTGGTGCCGATGGAGGACATGCCGTTCCTCGCAGATGGCACTCCGGTCGATTTCTGCCTCAACCCGCTGGGCGTGCCGTCGCGGATGAACGTCGGTCAGATTCTGGAAACCCATATGGGCTGGGCGTCGCGCGGTCTGGGCATCCAGATCGACGAGGCGCTGCAGGACTACCGCCGCTCCGGCGATCTGACCCCGGTCCGGGAAGCGCTGCGGATTGCCTATGGCGATGATGTCTACGAAGAAGGCATCGCCGACATGGAGGAATCCCGTCTGGTCGAGGTGGCGGGCAATGCCACGGGCGGCGTGCCGATCGCCACGCCGGTCTTTGACGGCGCCAAGGAGATGGACGTGAACGACGCGCTGACCCGCGCCGGGTTCGACACCTCCGGCCAGTCGGTGCTGTTCGACGGGCGCACCGGGGAGCAGTTCAGCCGCAAGGTGACGGTGGGGGTGAAATACCTGCTCAAGCTGCACCACCTTGTGGATGACAAGATCCACGCGCGTTCGACCGGGCCGTACAGCCTCGTGACCCAGCAGCCGCTGGGCGGCAAGGCGCAGTTCGGCGGCCAGCGTTTCGGGGAGATGGAGGTCTGGGCTCTGGAAGCCTATGGCGCCGCCTACACCCTGCAGGAAATGCTGACGGTGAAATCGGATGACGTGGCGGGCCGGACCAAGGTCTATGAATCGATCGTCAAGGGCGAGGACAATTACGAGGCGGGCGTTCCCGAGAGCTTCAACGTGCTCGTGAAGGAAGTCCGCGGCCTCGGCCTGAACATGGAACTCCTGGATGCGGACGGGGAGGAGTGACGGAAAATTTTCGTACGAAAATTTTCCTGGCGAGATTTTTCGTACGAAAAATCTCGCTCCCTGCCCCTGACGCTGCCCTGATGCAAAAGGTTTGATATGAACCAGGAACTGACCAACAACCCGTTCAATCCGCTGACCCCGCCGAAAGTCTTCGACGAGATCCGCGTCTCTCTGGCCAGCCCGGAGCGGATCCTGTCGTGGTCCTACGGCGAGATCAAGAAACCCGAGACGATCAACTACCGGACCTTCAAGCCCGAGCGGGACGGGCTGTTCTGCGCCCGCATCTTCGGGCCGATCAAGGATTACGAGTGCCTCTGCGGCAAGTACAAGCGGATGAAGTATCGCGGCGTCGTCTGCGAAAAATGCGGTGTCGAAGTCACGCTGCAGAAGGTCCGCCGCGAGCGCATGGGCCATATCGAACTGGCCGCGCCCTGCGCCCATATCTGGTTCCTGAAATCGCTGCCCTCGCGCATCGGTCTCATGCTGGACATGACGCTGCGCGATCTGGAGCGGGTGCTCTATTTCGAGAACTATGTGGTGATCGAACCCGGCCTCACCGATCTGACCTATGGCCAGATGCTGACCGAGGACGAATTCCTTGACGCGCAGGACCAGTTCGGCGCCGATGCCTTCAGTGCCAATATCGGCGCCGAGGCCATCCGCGAGATGCTGGCCCAGATCGACCTCGAAGCCGAGGCCGAGCAGCTGCGCGCCGATCTGAAGGAAGCCACCGGCGAGCTGAAGCCCAAGAAGATCATCAAGCGGCTGAAGGTGGTCGAATCCTTCCTCGAATCCGGCAACCGCCCGGAATGGATGGTGCTGACCGTGATTCCGGTGATTCCGCCGGAACTGCGCCCGCTGGTGCCGCTGGATGGCGGCCGCTTCGCGACCTCCGACCTCAACGACCTGTATCGCCGCGTGATCAACCGGAACAACCGCCTCAAGCGGCTGATCGAACTGCGCGCGCCGGACATCATCGTGCGTAACGAAAAGCGGATGCTGCAGGAAGCTGTGGATGCGCTGTTCGACAACGGCCGTCGCGGCCGCGTCATCACCGGCGCCAACAAGCGCCCGCTGAAGTCGCTGTCCGACATGCTGAAGGGCAAGCAGGGCCGCTTCCGTCAGAACCTTCTGGGCAAGCGGGTCGACTTCTCGGGTCGTTCGGTCATCGTGACCGGCCCCGAACTGAAGCTGCACCAGTGCGGCCTGCCGAAGAAGATGGCGCTCGAACTGTTCAAGCCGTTCATCTATTCGCGACTGGAGGCCAAGGGCCTGTCCTCGACCGTGAAACAGGCGAAGAAGCTGGTGGAAAAGGAACGTCCCGAGGTCTGGGACATCCTTGACGAGGTGATCCGCGAACACCCCGTTCTGCTGAACCGCGCGCCGACCCTGCACCGTCTGGGCATTCAGGCGTTCGAACCTCAGCTGATCGAGGGCAAGGCGATCCAGCTTCACCCGCTGGTCTGTTCGGCTTTCAACGCCGACTTTGACGGCGACCAGATGGCCGTGCACGTCCCGCTGAGCCTTGAGGCCCAGCTGGAAGCGCGCGTTCTGATGATGTCGACCAACAACGTGCTGTCGCCCGCCAACGGCAACCCGATCATCGTGCCGTCGCAGGACATGATCCTCGGGCTTTATTACGTCACCATCATGCGCGAAGGCATGAAGGGCGAGGGCATGAAGTTCGCCAATATCGAAGAGGTCGAGCACGCTCTGACCGCGGGCGAGGTGCATCTGCACGCCAAGATCCAGTGCCGGGTGCGGCAGATCGACGAAGAGGGCAACGAGGTCGTCAAGCGGTATGAAACCACGCCGGGCCGGGTCCGGCTTGGCGCGCTGCTGCCGATGAACGCCAAGGCGCCCTTCGATCTGGTGAACACGCTGCTGCGGAAGAAAGACGTCCAGAAGGTCATCGACACCGTCTACCGCTATTGCGGCCAGAAAGAGTCGGTCATCTTCTGCGACCAGATCATGTCTATGGGCTTCAAGGAGGCGTTCAAGGCGGGCATCTCCTTCGGCAAGGACGACATGGTCATTCCCGACAGCAAGTGGTCGATCGTCGAGGAAACCCGCGATCAGGTGAAGGACTTTGAACAGCAGTACATGGACGGCCTGATCACTCAGGGCGAAAAGTACAACAAGGTCGTGGACGCCTGGTCGAAGTGCAACGACAAGGTGACGGAGGCGATGATGAACACCATCTCCGCCAACCGTCGCGACGAGAATGGCGCCGAAGCGGAGCCGAACTCGGTCTACATGATGGCCCATTCCGGCGCCCGGGGCTCGGTCACGCAGATGAAGCAGCTGGGCGGCATGCGCGGCCTGATGGCCAAGCCGAACGGCGACATCATCGAGACGCCGATCATCTCGAACTTCAAGGAAGGTCTGACCGTTCTTGAATACTTCAACTCGACTCACGGCGCCCGGAAGGGTCTGTCGGACACCGCGCTGAAGACGGCGAACTCGGGCTATCTGACCCGGCGTCTGGTGGACGTGGCACAGGACTGCATCGTGCGGGCCCATGACTGCGGCACTGACCGGGCGATCACCGCGGAAGCGGCGGTCAACGATGGCGAGGTCGTCTCCTCGCTGGCCGAGCGCGTGCTGGGCCGGGTTGCGGCGGATGACATCCTGAAACCGGGCACCGACGAGGTGATCGTGCGTCAGGGCCAGCTCATCGACGAGCGGATGGCCGATGCCATCGACGAGGCGGCGGTGCAGACCGCGCGCATCCGGTCGCCGCTGACCTGCGAGGCCGAAGAGGGCGTCTGCGCCATGTGCTACGGGCGTGACCTTGCCCGCGGCACCATGGTGAACACCGGCGAAGCGGTGGGCATCATCGCGGCGCAGTCGATCGGTGAACCCGGCACCCAGCTGACGATGCGGACCTTCCACATCGGCGGCGTGGCGCAGGGCGGGCAGCAGTCCTTCCTTGAAGCGTCGCAGGAAGGCATCATCGCCTTCGAAGGCGCCTCGACGCTGGAAAACTCCATCGGCGAGACGCTGGTGATGGGCCGCAACATGAAGCTGCGTATCATGGGCGAGGACGGCGCGGAACGGGCCAGCCACAAGCTGAGCTACGGCTCCAAGCTGTTCGTCAAGGAAGGCTCGACCGTCAAGCGGGGCAGCAAGCTGTTCGAATGGGATCCCTATACCCTGCCGATCATTGCCGAAGCCGACGGGATCGCCAAGCATGTCGACCTCAACCAGGGTATCGCCGTTCGCGACGAGACCGACGAGGCCACCGGCATGACCCAGAAGATCGTGATCGACTGGCGGGCCGCGCCCAAGGGCAACGAACTGAAGCCGGAAATCATCCTGATGGATGCCGATGGCGAACCGGTGCGTCATGCCTCGGGCAACCCGATGACCTATCCGATGTCGGTGGACGCGATCCTGTCCTGCGAAGAAGGACAGGAAATCAAGGCAGGTGACGTTCTGGCGCGGATCCCGCGCGAGGGCGCGAAAACGAAGGACATCACCGGTGGTCTGCCGCGTGTGGCCGAACTTTTCGAGGCGCGCCGTCCGAAGGACCACGCCATCATCGCCGAGATCGACGGCTATGTGCGCTTTGGGAAGGACTACAAGAACAAGCGCCGCATCACCATCGAGCCGGTGGACGAGACGCTTGTGTCCAAGGAATACATGATCCCGAAGGGCAAGCACATTCCTGTGGTCGAAGGCGACTTCGTCCAGAAGGGCGACTACATCATGGACGGCAACCCCGCGCCGCATGACATTCTTGCCATCATGGGTGTCGAAGCGCTGGCGAACTACATGATCGACGAAGTGCAGGACGTGTATCGTCTGCAGGGCGTGAAGATCAACGACAAGCATGTCGAGGTCATCGTCCGGCAGATGCTGCAGAAATGGGAGATCCAGGATTCCGGCGACACCACGCTGCTCAAGGGCGAGCATGTGGACAAGTCGGAGTTCGACATGGCGAACGAGAAGATCATCGCCAAGGGCGGCCGTCCGGCAACGGGCGAACCGATCCTGCTCGGGATCACCAAGGCATCGCTGCAGACGCGGTCCTTCATCTCTGCCGCCTCCTTCCAGGAGACGACCCGCGTGCTCACCGAAGCTTCGGTGCAGGGCAAGGTCGACAAGCTGGTGGGCCTCAAGGAGAACGTCATCGTGGGCCGCCTGATCCCGGCGGGCACCGGTGGCGCCACCCAGAAGGTGCGCAAGATCGCGACCGAACGCGACAACAAGGTGATCGACGTGCGCCGCGAGGAAGCCGAAGCCGCAGCAATGCTGGCAGCGCCTGCTTCCAGCAGCAACGACGTGATCGGCGGCGACGAGTTCGACACGCTGGTGGTGGACACGCCGGAAAGCCGCGAGTGATCGCGACTGCCTCCTGAACGACCAGACGCCCCCGCAGCGATGCGGGGGCGTTTCTTTTTGGCCTCCCGCCGCGCTGCGGCGATGGTATCGTGCCGCAGGCAGACCATCGCGAGTCGGATGCATGGCAGACTGGACAAGGCTTCGAACGCTCACGCTGGCCTTTGGGCTGGCCGTCGCCGCATCTGTGGCGCAGGCGCAGGACATTCCGGTGCTGGATGTCAATTTCCTGCCCGCCGACCTGCGCCCGGTCCGGCATGACGACTGCGGTGTGGCGCTTGGCATCGATCTGCGCTGGCCGCGCGACGTGGCGCGAGACCGGGAGCAGGATGGCGATGTCCGGATCACCTACAGCTACATGCTGGGCGAGCACTTCCATGCGCGCGATCCCCGCCCCGGCGCACGGCATACGACCAAGCCCACCCTGCTGGTGACGCTGGCCTGTTCGGTCACCACCGGGCGCAGCGACGGGTTTCTGGAAGATTTTGCCACACGCCTGCATGCCGCGAGCGAGGGGCGCGACAACCATTGGGGCCCGCTGACCCGCGTCACGCTGCCCGGGCTTGGCACCGCCTATCTGACCTATGGCGAACGGGTCGGGCTGTCGGGCGGGCTGAAGGGCAGCCTGTCCGACCGCATGGGGCTGTTCTTTCTCCACCGCGACCAGCTGGTGCTGCTCTGGGTGGATGTGTCGCGCACGCCGCCCGCCAATCTGCGCAAGACGCTGCCTGCGGGCACGGTGGTGCGGCGGTCCGGGCGGGACGGGGTGTTTCAGCTGGCGCATGAGGCGCGGCAGAAAGGCGGCGGTCCGATCACCTACCTGCGCAGCGCAGCCGAGAACCGCGCGCTGATGGAGGCGCTGAAGGACTCGCTGCGACCGCTCTGACATTTCCCGATGGCGCGGCACCCGGGGCGGTGCTAGCGCTGTGGCATGAACGGCTTTTCGGACAACGCGCGCGGCGTGGTGATGATGATCGGCGCCATGGCTGGCTTTACTCTGGGGGACGCCTGCATAAAGGCGATCGGAGAAGGCATGCCGCTGTCGCAGCTTCTGGTGCTGCGCGGCACTCTGGCAAGCCTGTTCATCGCGCTGCTGGCATGGCGCATGGGCGCGCTGCGCCGGGATGTGCCGCGGCAGGACTGGGGGCTGATGCTGCTGCGCGGTCTGGCCGAAGCCGCCTCGGCCTTCTTCTTTCTGACGGCGCTGCGCCACATGCCGCTGGCCAATGTCACGGCGCTGCTGCAGATGGCGCCGCTGACGGTGACGCTGGGCAGCGCACTGGTCTTTCAGGAGCCGGTGGGCTGGCGGCGCTGGCTGGCCATCGGCGTGGGCTTCGTGGGGATGCTGCTGATCGTGCGGCCCGGCACCGAAGGTTTCAACATGTATTCGGTCTTTGCGCTGGTCACGGTGGCGGCGGTGACGGTGCGCGATCTGGTGACGCGGCGGATGTCGCGCGCGGTGCCCTCGCTGATGGTCACCCTGTCATCGGCGGTGATCGTGGTGCTGCTCGCGGGCATCTGGTCGCTGGGGCAGGACTGGGTGGTGCTGGACCAGCGGCTGGGTCTGCTGCTGCTGGGGGCCACGATGTTCGTCATCGCGGGCTACTGCTGCAGCGTCATGGTCATGCGGGTGGGCGATGTCGGCTTCGTGGCGCCGTTCCGCTATACCGGGCTGGTCTGGGCGCTGGTGCTGGGGCTGGTGATCTTCGGCGACTGGCCGCACCCGCTGACGCTGCTGGGGGCGGGGATCATCGTGGCGACCGGCATCTTCACGCTCTGGCGCGAATTGCAGCTGGCCCGGCTTCAGGCAAAGACGCGGCGGATGTGATCCGCATCCACGGCGAACCGCGCCCGGATCTCGGCCTCGCCCCCGGCATCCAGCCGGGGCAGGGGGGCCGGGCGGACATGTTTCTTCTGCCGGGAATCGTTGTGGTCATTATGGCCGCGCAGATACATGGGCCTGTCGGCGAAGGTGACGGTGGGCATGAACTGCGGCAGCTTGGCATGGCCGAAATTCATGATGGTCTGCGTCACGCGCGGCTGCACCGCCACCGCCTGCGCCACGCCCCAATAGGGGGTGAAGCACGGCTCGGCACAGAGGCCCTGCGCGTCGGGCCGCGCCACATAGCCGCGCTGCCAGTCGAATCCCACCAGACGGTGCCGGGCCAGCAGCGCCGCGCAGTCCTGCGCCGCCTCGCGCAGCGTCGCGACAAAATCCACCGCCACGGCGTCGTCGTCATCATGCCGGAACTGCAGGCAGGGCTGCGCCATGTCGCGCGCGGCGTTGATCACCTGCTGGCAGACCTGACGGTGCGGACCGGGATCGCGCGCGATGATGCGGGCCTGCGGCAGATCGGCCAGCAGGGCCGTCAGGCGGGCCAGCCAGAGGGCAGGCATGGCACGGCCCACAAGGACCAGCAGGAGGAAGTCCGGGTCGCTCTGCGCCCGCAAACCGGGCAGGCAGAGCGTTTCAAAGTGGCGGAACCTTTCCTCCATCCGCGCCGTCGCGTAAAGATAGGAGATGCGGTCCTCGATCCGGTCGTGTTCCACCTGAAACCCGCCCTCTGCGGGATAGGAAAAGCGGCAGAACCCGATGATCTGCATGGCAGGCTCCACAAGCACGACACACGACCTGCATCGCACCGCCGCTTTGCGCTTGCAAGGGCCTGCTTGTGTTGACAAGGCCCCCGACTCCCCCTATACGCGCCTTCAATTCGTCGGAAGGCTTAGTGCGTCCGGCGCATTCTACAGAACTGGAGCGGTCAAGATCCGGGCGAAAGCCCCGATCCTCTGGACACCCACCGCGTCGTTCCCGGACTGGGGACGGATGCGGTCTTTTGCGTCGTTTTATGGTCTTTTGGCCGGGCGGTGCATCGCCGGTGACCTGCGGACGCGCAGGGCGCCTTGAATTGGAAACCGCATGGGGCGTTCCCCGTGCACCACATATGTGAGAAGACGGGGAAAAACCCAATATGCCCACAATCCAGCAGCTGATCCGCAAGCCGCGGCAGCCCAAAGTCAAACGGTCCAAGTCGCAGCACCTTGAACAGTGCCCGCAGAAGCGCGGCGTCTGCACCCGGGTCTACACCACGACACCGAAGAAGCCGAACTCGGCAATGCGGAAAGTGGCCAAGGTCCGTCTGACCAATGGCTACGAGGTCATCAGCTACATTCCCGGTGAAAGCCACAACCTGCAGGAGCACTCGGTTGTGCTCATCCGTGGCGGCCGCGTAAAGGACCTTCCCGGTGTCCGTTACCACATCCTGCGCGGTGTGCTGGATACCCAGGGCGTCAAGGACCGGAAGCAGCGCCGCTCCAAGTATGGCGCGAAGCGTCCGAAGTAAGAGGAACAACAGATGTCTCGTCGTCACGCCGCAGAGAAGCGCGAAGTTCTCCCCGACGCCAAGTATGGTGACCGGGTTCTGACCAAGTTCATGAACAACCTGATGATCGACGGCAAGAAGTCGGTCGCGGAGCGCATCGTCTACAACGCGCTGGAGCGGGTTGAAGGCAAGGTGAAGCGGGCGCCGGTGGAAGTGTTCCACGAAGCGCTCGACAACATCAAGCCGGCCGTCGAAGTGCGGTCCCGCCGTGTGGGCGGCGCCACCTATCAGGTGCCCGTCGAAGTGCGCACCGAGCGCCGTGAGGCGCTGGCCATCCGCTGGCTGATCACCGCCGCGCGCGGTCGCAACGAGAACACGATGGAAGAGCGTCTTGCAGGCGAGCTTCTGGATGCTGTTCAGTCGCGTGGCTCCGCGGTGAAGAAGCGCGAAGACACCCACAAGATGGCCGACGCCAACAAGGCGTTCAGCCACTACCGCTGGTAAGCTCCGGAAAGGCAGTCCAACATGGCACGCGAATATCCCCTCCAGCGTTACCGCAACTTCGGGATCATGGCCCACATCGACGCGGGCAAGACCACCACGACGGAACGCATCCTGTTCTACACCGGCCGCTCGCACAAGATCGGTGAAGTCCATCACGGCGCTGCCACCATGGACTGGATGGAGCAGGAACAGGAACGCGGCATCACCATCACCTCTGCCGCGACCACCACGTTCTGGCAGTGGCAGGAAGATCCGACCGAAGAAGGCACGTCCGACACCAAGTTCCGCTTCAACATCATCGACACCCCCGGCCACGTCGACTTCACCATCGAAGTCGAACGTTCGCTGGCGGTGCTTGACGGTGCCGTGGCGCTGCTGGACGGCAACGCCGGTGTGGAGCCCCAGACTGAAACGGTGTGGCGTCAGGCCGACCGTTACAAGGTTCCGCGGCTGGTCTTTGTCAACAAGATGGACAAGATCGGCGCCGACTTCTTCAAGTGCGTGCAGATGGTCAAGGACCGTACCGGCGCGATCCCGATTCCGGTCAACTTCCCGATCGGTGCCGAGGACAAGCTGGAAGGCATCGTCGATCTGGTGACCATGGAAGAATGGGTGTGGAAAGGTGAAGACCTTGGCGCATCCTGGACCCGTGGCCCGATCCGCGACGACCTGAAGGATCTGGCGGACGAATGGCGTGCCACGCTGGTGGAAGCGGCTGTCGAAATGGACGACGCGGCCATGGAAGCCTATCTGGAAGGTCAGGAGCCCGACATCCCCACCCTGCGGGCTCTGATCCGCAAGGGCTGCCTGTCGATGACCTTCGTGCCGGTTCTGGGCGGTTCCGCCTTCAAGAACAAGGGCGTGCAGCCGCTGCTGAACGCCGTGGTCGACTTCCTGCCGAGCCCGCTCGACGTGGTTGACTACATGGGCTTCAAGCCGGGCGACGAGACCGAAACCCGGAACATCCCGCGCCGCGCGGATGATGCGATGCCCTTCGCGGGCCTTGCGTTCAAGATCATGAACGACCCCTTCGTGGGCTCGCTGACCTTCACCCGTCTTTATTCCGGCTCGCTCAAGAAGGGCGATTCGATGATGAACTCGACGAAGGGCAAGCGCGAGCGCGTCGGCCGTATGATGATGATGCACTCGAACAACCGCGAGGAAATCGACGAGGCCTTCGCGGGCGACATCATCGCGCTGGCGGGTCTGAAGGAAACCACCACCGGCGACACGCTCTGTGATCCGTCCGATCCGGTGGTTCTGGAAACCATGACCTTCCCCGAGCCGGTGATCGAGATCGCCGTCGAGCCGAAGACCAAGAACGACCAGGAGAAGATGTCTCAGGGTCTGGCCCGTCTGGCCGCCGAAGACCCCTCCTTCCGGGTGGAGACCGATCTTGAATCCGGTCAGACCATCATGAAGGGCATGGGCGAACTTCACCTCGACATTCTGGTTGACCGCCTCAAGCGGGAATTCAAGGTCGAGGCGAACATCGGTGCGCCGCAGGTGGCCTATCGCGAGACCATCGGTCACGAGATCGAACACACCTACACCCACAAGAAACAGTCGGGTGGTTCGGGTCAGTTCGCCGAAGTGAAGCTGGTGATTTCGCCAACAGAGCCGGGCGAAGGCTACTCTTTCGAGAGCAAGATCGTCGGCGGGGCCGTGCCGCGGGAATATATCCCCGGTGTGGAGAAGGGCATCAAGTCGGTGATGGACTCCGGTCCGCTGGCGGGCTTCCCTGTGATCGACTTCAAGGTCGCGCTGATCGACGGCAAGTTCCACGACGTGGACTCCTCGGTGCTCGCCTTTGAAATCGCGGCCCGGATGGCGATGCGCGAAGGTCTCCGCAAGGCTGGCGCGAAGCTGCTGGAACCGATCATGAAGGTCGAAGTTGTGACGCCGGAAGAATATACCGGCAGCATCATCGGCGACCTGACCTCGCGTCGCGGCATGGTGCAGGGGCAGGACACTCGTGGTAACGCGATTGCCATCGCCTGCATGGTGCCGCTGGCCAACATGTTCGGCTACATCAACAACCTGCGCTCCATGTCCTCGGGCCGCGCGCAGTTCACGATGCAGTTCGACCATTACGATCCGGTGCCGCAGAACATCTCGGACGAGATCCAGAAGAAATACGCATAAGCCGGGTGGCGGGGCCGGTCCCCGCCCTACCCACCACCGTAGGGTGGGGTCTGACCCCATCATCCGACAAAGAAGGGAGCCAAGATCATGGCAAAGGCAAAGTTTGAGCGGTCCAAACCGCACTGCAACATCGGCACGATTGGTCACGTTGACCACGGCAAGACGACGCTGACGGCGGCGATCACGAAGTATTTCGGCGAATTCCGGGCCTATGACCAGATCGACGGCGCGCCGGAAGAGAAGGCCCGTGGCATCACGATCTCGACCGCGCATGTGGAATACGAGACCGAAGCCCGTCACTACGCCCATGTCGACTGCCCCGGCCACGCGGACTATGTGAAGAACATGATCACGGGTGCGGCGCAGATGGACGGCGCGATCCTCGTGGTGAACGCGGCTGACGGCCCGATGCCGCAGACGCGCGAGCACATCCTGCTGGGCCGTCAGGTGGG
>NZ_FNEJ01000056.1 GCF_900100085.1 Salipiger marinus | reverse complement strand
CCAGCATCTGGCCGGTGGCGTTCATGTCGTTGTCGATGGCCTGCTTGCCCATCAGCACCAGACCGGGCGCCTCGTCCCGGACGATGGCGGCAAGGATCTTGGCCACGGCCAGCGGTTCGATGTCCTGATGCACGTCCTCGGCGGCGGTCACCAGAATGGCACGGTCCGCGCCCATGGCCAGCGCCGTGCGCAGCGTTTCCTGCGCCTGTTTGACGCCGATGGAGACAACCACGATTTCGGAGGCCTTGCCCGCCTCTTTCAGCCGGATGGCTTCTTCGACGGCGATCTCGTCAAACGGGTTCATCGACATCTTGACGTTGGCGAGATCGACACCGCTCCCGTCCGATTTAACCCGGACCTTCACGTTGTAATCGATCACGCGCTTCACAGGCACAAACACCTTCATGCGGCAATCCTCCTTCTCTTCTGTTCGCGGGCTCAGCAAAGGGTGCGGAACCGTTCCACCACGGTGTCCAGAACTTCGCCCGGGGGGCGGCGCCACCAGTCAGCGGCGGAAAAAACCTCGACCTCGCAGGGGCCGGCATAACCCGCCGCCTCGACCGCGCGGCGCAGCGCCTTCAGATCGGCCACCCCGTCGCCCATCATGCCACGATCCAGCAGGACATCGCGCGTGTCCGCGCGCCAGTCGCAGAGGTGATAGCCCAGAATGCGCCCCCGCGCCCGGTCGGCCAGCACCTGCGGCAGCGTGCTGTCCCACCAGCAGTGATAGACATCGACCGCGATGCCCAGATTGGGGACCGCCACCGCATCACAAAGATCCAGCGCCTCGGCCACGGTCATCACGCAGGTGCGGTCGCCGCCATAGACCGGATGCAGCGGCTCCAGCGCCAGCGCCACCCCGCAGCCCGCCGCATGGTCCGCCGCCCGCGCGATGCGGTCGGCCAGCCGCATCCGGCTGTCACGGGTGCCCTTGCTGCCCGGCTCCACCCCGCCGCTGACAAGGGTCAGCACCGGCGCGCCAAGGGCTGCCGCCATGTCGATGGCGGCGCGGAACTCCGCCATGATGGCCGCGTCATCCCCGCAGACCAGCGGCCCGGCCAGAAACGGCGCGCGGCAGAGCCCGGCCACCGTCATTCCCGCCGCGCGCACCCGCTCTCCGATCTCGACAGCGCGGTCGCCAATTTCGCGCCGCCAGAACACCAGCCCGCCAAAACCGCGCGCCGCACAGGCGTCGATCACCTGCTCGGGCGACCAGCCCGCGCCCTGCCCGTCGACATTATGGCCCAGCGTGGCGGTGTTGAGCGCGAGGGCCGAGGTGTCGGCGCTGAAATCCCGCATCACGCCACCCCGTAAAGCGCAAGCAGCCGCCGCATCCGCGCCACCGCCAGATCCGGATCGCGCAGCAGGCCGCAGGCATCGGCCTGCCGGAACGCTTCGGTGAAATACGGCAGGGGCCGCTGCGCCTGCGCGCCGTTCACCATGACAAAATGCTCCTGAAAGCCGTTGAGCCAGGCAAGGAAAACGACGCCCGTCTTGTAAAAGGGCGTGGGCGCGCGAAAAATCAGCCGGGCCAGCGGCACGGTGGGATCCAGCACCCGGTGAAACCCCGCCACATCGCCCTGCCCCAGCAGATCCACCGCCCGCGCCGCAGCGGGCGCCAGCGGATCGAAGATGCCAAGCAGCGCATGGGAAAAGCCCTGCGCATCCCCGGCGATAAGCTCGGGGTAATTGAAATCATCGCCGGTATACATGCGGACGCCTTCGGGCAGACGGCGGCGCAGCGCAATTTCCTTGTCCTTGTCCAGCAGCGAGATCTTGATGCCGTCAATCTTGGCGGCATGGGTTGCGATCAGGTCGGCCACGGTGTCCAGCGCCTCGTCAAACCCCTGCGCGCCCCAGTAACCCGCCAGCGCCGGGTCGAACATCTCGCCCAGCCAGTGCAGCACCACCGGATGATCGCAGGCTGCCAGCAGCTCGCCATAGATCCGAAGATAATCGGCAGGGCCGGTGGCGACGCGCGCGAGCGCGCGGCTGGCCATCAGGATCACCCGCGCGTCCAGCGCCTGCACCGCGTCCAGCTGGTCCATATAGGCGCGCCGGACATCGTCAAGGTTGCGCGCCTCGGCGGGGTCAAGCTGGTCGGTGCCCACGCCATTGACCACCCGCGCCTCGGGCAGCTCGGCCCGGGTGCGGCGGATCAGGTCGAGCGCGGTGGGCCAGTCCAGCCCCATGCCGCGCTGCGCGGTGTCCATCGCCTCGGCGATGCCCAGCCCCAGCCCGTGCAGATGGCGGCGAAAGGCCATGGTCCGCTCCCAGTCAAGGCAGGCAGGGCCGGAGGGATCCGCAGCCGCGAAGGGGTCGGCGACCACATGGGCGGCGGAATAGACCACGCGCGCCGCATCCTGCGGCAGCCGCGTCTCTGGCAGCGGCGTGCCGGTCAGATGGTAATCCGAAAGCCGTCCTGCGGCATCGGGAAGCGCGATTTTCATGACAGAGATTCCTCAGAAACGGGGCACCAGCATCCCGGCATCCGCCGAGATCACCTGTCCGGTCGTGTAGGGCAGCGCGCCGGAGGCCAGCGCGGCGATGATGCGGCCCATCTCCTCGGGCTGGCCGATGCGCGGAAAGAGCGTCAGCCCGTCCCGCGCCCGCGCGCTATATTCGGCGATGACCGGGGCGGTCATGTCGGTGGCGACAAGGCCGGGCTGCACGTCATAGACCGCGATGTTCTCGGGCCCGAGCCGCACCGCAAAGGCTTTGGACACCATGGCAGCCCCCGCCTTGGACACGCAGTATTCCGACCGCGGCACCGCCACCGCCACCGCATTGGAGGAGGAGACGTTGACGATGGCATGGGTCAGCGCCGCGTCGCGCGGACGGGCCAGCAGCCGTCTGGCAAAGCTCTGGCAGAGAAAGAACATCGCCTTGGTGTTCACGGCGATGCAGCGATCGAAGCTGTCCTCCCGCACCTCCAGCGGATCGCCGCGGCGCAGCACCCCCACACCCGCGTTGTTGACCAGCGTCGTCAGCGGGCCAAGTGCTGCCTCCACCCGGTCGAGCGCCGCATCATGCGCTGCCAGATCGGAGACGTCGAAGACCACCGCCGCCACCCGCGCACCCTCGGCCCGCAGGCTGTCGCAGGCCCGGGCCAGATCCTCGTCCTCGCCGGGGCCGTTCAGCGCTACGGCAAACCCGGCGCGGGCCAGTTCACGGGCGGCGGCAAATCCGATGCCGCGGCTCGATCCGGTGACAAGCGCAACCTGCCCGCTCATGCTGCGGCCCCCTTGGCCAGCAGTTCGCGCGCGATGATCATGCGCTGGATCTGGTTGGTGCCCTCGTAGATCTGGCAGATCTTGGCGTCGCGATACAGCCGCTCCACCTCGAAACCCCGGATATAGCCGGAGCCGCCGAACACCTGCACCGCATCCGCCGTGCGCGCCACCGCCGCATCCCCGGCGAAACACTTGGCCATGGAGCAGAAGCGTGTGGCATCGGCGCCGCTGTCGATCTTGAACGCCGCCTGATGGACCAGCAGCCGCGCCGCCTCCACATCCTTGGCGATGTCGGCGATGAGCCATTGCACGCCCTGAAATTCCGAAATCGCCTTGCCGAACTGCCGACGCTGCTGCGCATAGTCCACCGCCGCCTCCAGCCCGGCCTGCGTGATCCCCACCGCCAGCGCGCCGATGCCCACCCGGCCCTTGTCCAGCACGCTCATCATCATGTGAAAGCCGCGCCCCTCGGTGCCCAGCAGGGCGGCGGCGGGCAGACGCACGTCGTCAAAGCTCACCGGGCCGACCTGACTCGCGCGCTGGCCCATCTTGTGCTCCTTGGGGCCGCGGCTCACGCCCTTGGCGTGAAAATCGACGATGAAGATCGACATGCCGCGATGGCCCGCCGCCCGGTCGGTCCGCGCCAGCACAAACCCCAGATCGGCCACCGGCGCGTTGTGGATCCAGATCTTGCCGCCGTTCAGGATCCAGCCGTCGCCGTCGCGCACCGCTTCGGTGCGGATGCCCGACACGTCGGTGCCCGCCTCCGGCTCGGTGATGCAATAGGCGACGCGCGTCTTCGCCGCGAGGATGTCGGGCAGATGGCGGGCGCGCTGCGCCTCCGTGCCATGGCGGCAGAGCAGGGTCGAGATCAGCTCGACCAGCCCGCACTGGTCGGCCACCGACGCATAGCCGCGCGACAGCTCCTCCATGACCAGCGCATAGGTGACCGTGTCAAAGCCCGGCCCCCCCATGGCTTCGGGCACGCTGATGCCAAAAAGCCCAAGCTCCGCCATCTGGCTGTAGATCTCGGCGGGGAAACGCTCCTCCCGGTCCAGTTCCTCCGCGACCGGGCGGATGACCTCATTGGCGAACTGCCGCGTCATGTCGCGCACCTGACTGTGCGTTTCGGTGATATACATGCGTCTCCTCCGGTAACTATACAGTTACTTATAAGAGCGCAGAGCGCATCGGTCAAGACGGCGCAACAGGCTTGAACCACAGCGCGATCCGCGCTTAAATAACCAAATAGTTACATTAGGGAGGAGCAACATGACCCCTGACGCCAAGGTGAAATTCGGTCGCGTCGATCTGGAGGTGACGGCCTTCGGATTCGGCACCGCCCCCATCGGCAACATCTTCCGCGAGATCGACGAGACCACGTCGGACGCGATGATCCAGACCGCGTGGGACGCGGGCATCCGCTATTTCGACACGGCCCCCATGTATGGCCATGGCCTGTCGGAACTGCGCGCCGGGCATTCGCTGCGCTGGAAGGACCGCAACGCCTTCGTGCTGTCCTCCAAGGTCGGGCGAGTGCTGAAGCCCGCGCGCAAGGCCGATATCGACTATGCGCCATGGACCAATGCGGGGCGGTTCATTCCGCAGTTCGACTATAGCTATGACGGGGTGATGCGGTCTTTCGAGGACAGCCTGCAGCGCCTGAACCTTGAACGCATGGACATCTGTTTCATCCATGACATCGACGTGTTCACCCGTGGCGCCGAACAGCCCGAGGTGTTCGAACAGGCGATGACCGGCGCATGGAAGGCGCTGTCGCAGCTGCGGGACGAGGGCGTGGTGAAGGCCATCGGCGTGGGCGTCAACGAATGGGAGGTCTGTCAGGCCGCGCTGGAGCGGCGCGATTTCGACTGTTTCCTGCTGGCGGGGCGCTACACGCTGCTGGAACAGGAGGCGCTCGACAGTTTCCTGCCGCTCTGCGAGGCGCGCGGCGCGGCGGTGGTCGTGGGCGGCGGGTTCAATTCGGGCATCCTTGCCACTGGCGCAACGGAGGGTGCCAAATATAACTACGCCCCCGCCCCCGCCGCGATCCTTGACCGTGTCCGCCGGATCGAGGCGGTCTGTGCCGAGTACAACGTGCCCCTGCCCGCTGCGGCGCTGCAATTCGTGGTGGCGCATCCGGCGGTGCCCAGCTTCATGGCGGGCACCCGCACGGTGGCGCAGCTGCGCCAGAACCTTGACTGGTTCGCAACCCCGATCCCGCCCGACTTCTGGGCGGATCTCAAATCCAAGGGCCTGCTGCGCGAGGATGCGCCCGTTCCCGCCTGACCGTTCCGGCCCGCGCCTTCGGCGACAGGCGCGGGCCGGGTTCAGCCCATGGGGGGACGCACCAGAATGGCCCGGAAATCGTTCACATTGGTGCCGGTGGGGCCCGGGATGAACAGATCTCCCAGCTGGTCGAACGCGCCCCATGCGTCATTGCGGGCCAGCGCCGTCATCGCATCGTGCCCGCTGGCGCGCAGACGGCCCGCGCTGGTGCCATCGGCGAAGGCGCCCGCATTGTCCTCGGTGCCGTCGATGCCATCGGTGTCGGCGGCGAGCGCGTGGATGCCTTCCAGCCCGTCCACCGCCTGCGCGAAGGCCAGCAGGAATTCGGTGTTGCGCCCGCCCCGCCCGCCGTCGCCGCGCAGCGTCACCGTGGTCTCGCCGCCCGACAGCATCACCACTGGCGCCACAAACGGCCGGTTGCGGCAGGCCACCTCGCGCGCCAGCGCCGCATGCACCCGGCCCACATCGCGCGCCTCGCCCTCGATCGCGTCCGACAGGATCACCGCCGGGACGCCCTGCGCCCCGGCCCGCGCCGCCGCCGCCTCCAGCGAGATCCGGGCCGAGGCGATCACATGCACCTCGTTGCGGGCAAAGACCGGATCGCGCGGATCGGGGGCTGCAGAGGCGGCGCTGCGGATATGGGCCAGCACCGTCTCGGGCAGCGCGATCTTCCACGCCTCGATCATCGCCAGCGCCGCGCGCGCATCCACCGCATCGGGCACGGTGGGGCCGGAGGCGACCTGCGCCGGATCATCCCCGGGCACGTCCGACACGATCAGGCTGACCACGCGGGCAGGCGCGCAGGCAGCCGCCAGCCTGCCGCCCTTGATGCGGCTCGCATGTTTGCGGATGGCGTTCATCACCCCGATCGGCGCGCCGGAGGCCAGCAGCGCCCGGTTCAGCGCCTGTTCCTCCGCCAGCGTCAGCCCCTCGGGCGGGGCGGGCAGCAGCGCCGAGCCGCCGCCGCAGACCAGCGCCACCACCAGATCACGCTCGGTCAGGCCCCGCACCGCGTCAAACAGCGCCTCTGACGCCGCCAT
>NZ_FNEJ01000055.1 GCF_900100085.1 Salipiger marinus | reverse complement strand
CGCGACTTGCGCTGTTCGGCCAGCAACCAGCCCGACAACTTCTCCGCGTATGCGTCGAGCTTGCTCGGCCGCGACGGCACGTTGAACTTGGGCTCGACGATCCCGGCACGCAGGTAACGCCTGATAGTATTGCGCGACAGACCAGTCCGCCGCGAAATCTCACGGATGGGCAACTTATCCCGAAGTGCCCAACGTCGAATGACGCTCAAAATATCCATGTCGATCACTCCAATGACCCCCGACAAATCCCGTCAGGGGGAGGGTTCCACATGGGTCAGTTCTCAGTGACATTTCCTATCGCCGCTGGGTCAGTTCTCAGTGACATCCAACAGCACCCGACGTGCTGTCGACGAGGACGGTAAACACTTCGGTTTCGCGCAGGGGCAACATAACCGTAATGGTCAGGGCCAACAGCACGGATACGGCGCAGGAACAGCCCGCAACGATCCATGCGGCGCGCGCTGCCCGGCGCGGACCCATCACCAAATCGATATCGAAATCACTCATGACTATCCCTTCTTCATCTTTCCGGCGAGCTTGACCGCACCGCCCGCATAGCTCCCGGCACGGGCCGCGCTGGACGATCGGTCGGAGACGCCTTGTCCCTGAAGTCCTGCATTGAAGCCCCGTCGCATGTCATCTCCGCCCCGGATCGCGGCACCGGTATTGCGCCACGCGTTCCCGGGCATCCGCGCGGCATTTGCACCGATCGAGGCGAGGCCGATGTTCGTGGCGGCAAGCCCTTGCGCGAAAGTTGGCACGAGCAACATCAGGCCAGCGCCGATCATCATCACCACGACGAACGAAATCGCGTCCCCGAGTGTTTCGACGCTGTCGAGGCTATCAGGCGCGACAGCTTCACCCGTCGCTATGGTGAAGCCAGCCATGGCAGCCACGAACAGCGGCACAAAGGAAAAACCGATGGCGAGTTTGACCCATGCCTCGAACAGTGGCGCCGATTGTTTGAATAATGTGCAAGCCACGACCACAGGTGCGATGGCGATCAATACCGCCAACATGATCTTGGCGGCCGACAGAACGATGATGGTGATCGTCGCCATGGCGGCGGCCACAAGAAACATGACCACGCTGGTCATGGCACCGGCCAGCCAGCCTCCATTCTGGCTGATCGCCTGCCCGACATTCAGGGCTTGGGAGTAGAGATCGTCTATGCCGTCATAAAGGTTTGTGACATCACCACCTGAGAGGGAGTTGAGAATACCTGCACCAAGTTCGGCAGGAGCATTTGTCAGCGCTTCGTACGGAACAGAAAGGTTTGCGTAGATCAAAAACACATTGACCAGCACAATGCGCAGCCCTACCGACACGATTGTGGAAACCGAGAGCGGCACGGCTTGCAGACCCACATTTGCGCCTACAAGAACGACCACCAACACAGATGCGGTCTGTACAACCGGGCGTACTGCGGCAACCGTATCAGCATACGTGTCAGCTGCCACGCCCGCGACAGTGGCATCTACCAATGCCAGAACCTCAGCGATTATGGCCATCCTTAACTACCACACCGCTCCAATTGGAAGTTCTGATAGCGCTCGTTTACATCTGACCAATCGCTGCGACGGTATTTGCGAAAGACGCTGAAATCGCTGGTAGTTGCATCCTGCGCCGGTTTGCCAATTCGTTCCTGCGTAAACGCATCGAGCGACCCGAGATCATAGATGCAGCCGCAGAAGCCCTGCGACATTGCAAGCTCTCTCAGGTCGGTGCCGAAGCCCCATCGAACCGCTCCACGGAAAATCTCGTTGCCGAAAAACTCAGTGTCCGGATAGCTGAAGGTGCAGGTTTGCGGCTTCGGGAACATCAAGAGCCCTCTTGCCTGTACCTCGCGCATGAGATCGAGGAGGCGTTCTTCCTCCCCATTTTCGGTGGCAGTGACGACCTCCCCGAGCAACGTATCGTCGGGCAGGTCTTGCAAGTCTTCCGCCCAGGCACTGCCTGCCAGGGCGATGAAAACTGCAAGTGCTTTGAGTGATGTATTCAAGGGTCAGTCCTCGGCGCCGGAGAAATCAAAGAAGGAGCGTGTGCGGGCCTGCTCGGCCGCGAAATCAATGCCGTTTTGACCTTGCGCCAAGCCTTGGGCGGCATTCAGGCGCCACATCTGGCCCAGCATGTAATTCGTCTCCGCGGCCATACGCGTGTTGAGATCGATCGATTCCTTGAGCGTTTCCTGATCGCCAATCGCTTCCACCAGCCCATCGATACGCTCGATGCTCTGGGCGGCTTCCTCGTAGGAAATCTGGGCTTGCCCGATAACCATGGCATTGGCAGCCGCCAGATCGGCTATGGCAGCGCCTTGCGGGTTCCCGGCGTCGTTCAGCTCTGTGAGTTTTTCCGAGGTGAACCCCGCACTGGCCATGGTCTCGCGCATGGCATCTGCGGCGCGGCGCTCACCCATGGTGACGTCGCCATCGAGCAGATTGTCCAGCAGGCTGTCAAAATCCCCGAGTGACAGGCTGTCCATGAAACCCGATAGATCGGTGATCTTCTGGGCGCGGGCACGCAGGTCCTCCACATCATTGTAGAGGGCTGCGATTTCATTCAGGCCGGTAATTGAACCCAGGACGTCATCAAGAAGGCCCTGAATGTCAGTGAGGCGCTCGATCTGGGTGCGCAATTCCTCGATTTGCTGGAGCTGGTTTTCCGCATCGCGCAGCGCGGCCTGCAGCTGCTCGATATTCTGCGCGAGGTTCGATCCATCGATCACAGGCACACCCTGAGCGAAGGCAGGGGGCGGGTGTGCCGCCATGAGCGTGCCCGCGACAATAATTGCGGCAATGCGGGTGTCAGCCCTCATCGGAATACCTCCAGAAAGTGGATTGCTCCAGGTGATCGGCGGCCTCGGTCAAACCTTGTGCCGCTTCGACTTTCACGTGGGCCGCGCGCAGACGCAGCGTTAGCGCGATGAGCCGCGCCCGTTCAGCAAGCATATAGGTGGAGCGGTCCAGCGCCTCTTTTGCGTTACCGGGCGGATCTTCACGCAAAAGCGCCGCGATCCTCGTCATGGCCTGATCGATCTGGGCGCCCATGTAGGCGCCATAGCCGACCGAGGCATCCGCCCAGTTGCCCCAGGCGGCCGAGGCACCATCGAAGCCCGCCAGTGACCCCGTCATGTCGACGCCGGTGATGGTGCCAAGATAGTCGTTGTAATAGCCGTTGATGCGCCGGACGTAGGTCTGGGTTTCCTCGAAAGGAGGCACACCACCATATTCGAGAACACGGCCGGGGCCTGCATTATAGGCCGCCAGAGCGTGATCAATCCGACCGAAGCGGTTCAGTTGCGTGAGAATGTAGCGTGCGCCACCGTCCAGGTTTTCCCAAGGATCATACGGGTTCACACCGAGATCCGATGCTGTGCCCGGCATCAGCTGGCAAAAACCGCGCGCACCCACGTGGGAGACGGCTGCATTGTTGAAACGACTTTCCTGCTTGATCAGTGACTGAAACAGGATACGCCATGTCAGCGGCGTCAGACCGGCGGCCGCAACACCGGGATGACCCTCATAGCGCCGCGCCACCGTGATGATCATGCGCTCCACGTCGCTTGGCTCACCGAAGAGGCGATCGGCGTCAGGATGATCTTCTTGGGCTGGGTAAGTCTCTGCAGCGCTCGCCCAGCCAGGCCCACCAGCCTCGAACCCACTCAGGTCGGTGACACCGGTGGTCTCCGCCAGGAAACGCTCATAGGCTTCAAGCTGCTCTTGATAGATATCCGCTTGTTCCTGGCGGGCGTCGCGCTTCTGGCGCTGCCGCAAGGCGTCGCGTGCGAGCTCTTCGACGCGAGACACAGCGCGGGCAAGGTTGGAGCCATCGATCACTGGCACGCCCTGCGCGGAGGCAAGCGAGCCAAGACCCAGGGCCAACGGAATCGCCATTCTAGAAGCTCTGGAAATCACAATGCGCATTCCGTGAAACAAGGTCGGGAGCAGGGGCCGAGAACGCCATAACGGGCCGCTCAAAACAGGGCGATCGCACGCCTGTTGATGCACCTTCGCAAGCGCTCAGGACCGTCATGGCGACCAACAGAAAAAATCGTGCTTTCACATCATGTCCTTCCAAAATTCTTCTTTCTTGCGCCAATCGGCAGGCGCCTTTTCCTCGCCGGTCTTGCCACCACCAAGAACAGTAACCAGACCGCCCAAGCCTGCGAGATCGGTATTCACGAACACGCTGTCGGTGCCGGAACGGATCAATGCCAGCCGCAATCCGGCTGTCGGGCTGGAAAGAAAATCCGCCTCGCGCGCGTTCAGGCGCAGGATGCTGTAATCCTCTGGATTTGCCCGTGGATTGGGAAACAGGATCTGGGTTGCCACACTTTCCGCGATGATCTGGCCGACCGAACTTTGGTCCAGATGACCCGGTGTCTGGGTCAACATCATCACCACGCAGTTGCGCTTGCGCATGGTAACCAGCCAGTCATGGAGACGCTTGACGAAGATATCGTCAGCCAACATCTTCCACGCCTCGTCGATCACAATGATTGTTGGTCTGCGATCCTCGATCACGCGCTCGATACGGCGGAAGAGATAGGCGAGGAGGGCGGAGCGTTCTGCGTCCTGGTCCAGAAGTTCAGTCATGTCGAGACCAAGGACATCCTCGCCAATGGCTATCGCCTGGGCACTAGGCCTTGAGAAAAGCCAACCGTACCGGCCGACTTCTGTCCATTCCCGCACGCGGGACACCAGGTCGCCATCATCATCAGTGGAGGCCACGAGACTTGCCAAACCGTCGAAGGTTCTGAGGCCCGGCTCCGCAGCGGCAATCTGACGAACCGCCTCGTTCAGTGCTGCGGTCTGGACCGTCTCAAATGGACGGTGACGGGCCAGAATGTCGCCGAGCCAATCTGTCAGCCAGGCGGCCCCCCGCGCATCGGTCTCCGTGGTCATCGGGTTAAAGCCGGTGGGCTGGCCCACCTTGATTTCGCTGTAGCTGCCACCCAAAGCGCGGATCGCCATCTCCAACCCCTGATCCTTGTCGAAAACGATGACCCGCGCACCCACTCTGCGGGCCTGCGCCATGAGAAAAGCCGTGCCGAGTGTCTTGCCGGATCCGGTGCGGCCCAGAACAAGCGTGTGCCCGACGCTTGGCTCATCGGTCCTGCGCCCCGCTTCGTGAAAGTTGAACCGGTAGAGGCTGGAGGTCACGGTCGGGAAGGCCGTGATCGTCTTGCCCCATGGGCTGGCCTCGGGTCCGCGCCCCGGCCTTGTCTTGTGAAACGCTGCAAGTTCCGCGAAATTGTGCGACGAAACGATCCCGTCACGGATCCGGTAGGCCCAGTTTCCCGGCGCTTGCGCGAAATAGAGCGCCTTTGCGGCCCAGGATTCCCTTACCAGAACGGCACCGGTCTCTTGCCCCGCCCGCCAGATCTCGGAAGCTGCCTGTTCCAGTTCCTCGGCGCTGTCACAGAAGACCTGCACGGATGCATGGTGTGTCCCAAAGGTCGACCGGCCGGATGCCACGGCGTCGGCGGCTTCGATCAATTGCTCTGTCAGGCTGACACCAGCATCCTCGGAGGCACCCCGCTGGCGAAAGGTGCGTTGAATGCGCTCAACCATCTCATTGGCGCGCCGCGGCGTGAAAGAGTTGGTGATCGTGATGTCATAGGGCAGTTCCAACGCGTCAAGCATGGTTGGCCAGGTGCGACTGGGATAGGATTTTATCCCGAAAATCGCGCCGTATCGTGCGCTGTCGCCGCTTTCCAGCCGCATGGTTTTGCCTTGAAAGCTGACGTCGAAATTGCTCATCGTGTCAGCCAACAGTTGCCCGGGGGCCGCGATGATCTTGCCGTAGCTCTGTCCGTGTACCGCGGCCAACACTGCAAGCCAGTCCCCGCTCGAGACTGTCAGGCGCGCTGCGCCTGCGTCGGAATACATCGCCATGAGCAGCGTCATGGCCTCTTCCAGGGCAACAATTCGCGTATCGATGTCTTTCTGGAAATCGCGGCCCCCGCCTAGGGCACCCAGAACCTTCGAGAATGCCTGCGGCATCGACGGACGCATCAATACTGTCAGCATCAAGGTGCGGGCTTTCAGGTCACGTGCGCGCAGGCTTCTCTGCCACGCCGCGTCTACCGCATTTGCAAAAGGCATACCGTCAGGCGCAGCAAGGTCCGCGACATCCGGGCGTGATACCTTGTTGATGTGGAAACCGAAACGCTCGCCCAACTGACTGACGATCCGGGCAAAGCCTTCACTGATCTCATCGATCCGGGTGTCATCGCTGGTGAAGCTGTCGATCCCGCCAAGCGTGACCGACGCCATCAGATCACCCTGCCGCGTCAGGATGACATTGTCTCGCACCGCAGCAATGTAAGGTAGGTGGAGATATGCGCAGAAGTTGGTGACGTCTGATCAGGCGGCAGCTTGAAGTTGGCGGAGGCCGTCGCGGAACTCAACCCCCTGGATGATCTCGGGCAGGCGGTTCCGGCCATCGAGTTTGCGCCATTTCTTCTGCGCCGACATCATCAACTTGAACGCCATGGCCAGCCCGGTCTTGCGGCTCAGGCATCCCTTAGTGCGTTTCGTGCGATGCCGGACGGTGGCGAAGGTGCTTTCGATCGGATTTGACGTCCGGATGTGCTTCCAGTGTTCCGCCGGGTAGTCGTAGAAGGTCAGCAGCGCGTCCCGGTCCTTGACCAGCTTGGCGACCGCTTTCTCCCATTT
>NZ_FNEJ01000014.1 GCF_900100085.1 Salipiger marinus | reverse complement strand
TTCACCGGGGATGGCTGCCGCGCCGATGCTGACGGCGATTACTGGATCACCGGGCGCGTCGATGACGTGCTGAACGTGTCGGGCCACCGCATGGGCACGGCAGAGGTCGAATCGGCGCTGGTCGCCCATGCCAAGGTCGCCGAGGCGGCGGTGGTGGGCTATCCGCACCCGGTCAAGGGACAGGGCATCTACTGCTATGTCACGCTGATGAACGGCGAAACACCTTCGGAGGATCTGAAGAAGGAGCTGCGCGCTTGGGTCCGGACCGAAATCGGCCCCATCGCCTCCCCGGACCTGATCCAGTGGGCGCCCGGCCTGCCCAAGACCCGCTCCGGCAAGATCATGCGCCGCATCCTGCGCAAGATCGCCGAAAACGACTTCGGCGCGCTCGGCGACATCTCCACCCTCGCCGATCCTGCCGTCGTCGATGACCTCATCGAAAACCGCCAGAACAAGGGCTGAGCCAAGGGAGGAACAGAAAGCTCGCGTTAACCCTCAGACCGGATTCCGGGGAAAATTCGACCGGATCTGCTGCGACGGAACAGGGATCGTGATATAAATTCCCCGCGGGGGCGCAAGGATACGGAGCATGTCGATGCAGTTCCCCGGCGTTCCCGCGACGGTCGCCCCGTTCGCGACCGGTCACCCGTCAGGGCTTCCCGCCGCTCCCACGCCCCCGGCGCGGGAGACGGTGGTTCAGCCCGCCAGCAAACCACTCCCCGCAGATCCCGAACCCGGGGGTCTGCCCCCGTCCAGCTTCTGGCGCACGCTGTCCGGCCTGCCCGACCCCAGAAACCACAGCGCGCCGCCCTCCATCATGCAGCTGCGCATCACCGCGATTCTCGATGAACAGGTGGAACATCTGCGCGAGGCCGAGCCGGAGACCGCCACGGATCCGGCCTCTTCTTCCCAGGAAGACAGGGACGAACCGCCCCGAACCGACCGCGTCGACCCGGCAAATGCCCCCTGACGCACCCGCCGTTCCGGCCGCGAAGTTGGGGCCCGCGCACCATTTCGCCGCCGCCTCGCTTTTCATGGCAGAAACCATGGCCTATAAGCCCGAAATCGACAGGCCCTGAAAACTACGGGCCCGGCACAAAACCGGCGAGGACGGCATGAGCAAAGACACCCATGAAGCCGATGTGGCCTTCATCAAGGCCCTGGCGGAACTGCTGCGAGACAACGACCTGACGGAGCTTCAGGTCAAGCGCGACTACGGCGAGGATGACAGCCTCAACGTGCGCGTCAGCCGCATGCACCCGCAGGCGCCGGTGGTCACCAGCGTCGCAGCCCCTGCCGCGGCCCCTGTGGCCGCCATTCCGGCCCCCAGCGCGGCCGACACCCTGCCCGAGGATCCCGCCTCCCATCCCGGCGCCGTCACCTCGCCCATGGTGGGGACGATCTACATGCAGGCCGAACCGGGTGCCCCGGCTTTCATCACCGTGGGCGCGCAGGTCAAGGAAGGCGACACGCTGGTCATCGTCGAGGCGATGAAGACCATGAACCACATCCCCTCGCCCCGCGCCGGCACGGTCAAGCGCATTCTGGTCGAAGACGGCGCGCCCGTCGAATATGGCGCGCCTCTGGTCATTCTCGAGTAACCGGCATGTTCGACAAGATCCTGATCGCCAACCGGGGCGAAATCGCGCTGCGTGTCATCCGCGCCTGCCGCGAGATGGGCATCGCCTCTGTCGCGGTGCATTCCACCGCAGATGCCGACGCCATGCATGTGCGTATGGCCGATGAGACCATCTGCATCGGCCCTGCGCCCTCGGTCGACAGCTACCTGCTGCCGCCCGCCATTATTTCCGCCTGCGAGGTGACCGGCGCGCAGGCCATCCATCCCGGCTATGGGTTCCTGTCGGAAAACGCCCGCTTCGTGCAGATGGTGGAGGATCACGGCCTGACCTTCATCGGGCCGCGCGCGGAACATATCCGCATCATGGGCGACAAGATCACCGCCAAGGACACGATGAAGGCGCTTGGCGTGCCCTGCGTGCCCGGTTCTGACGGCGGCGTGCCGGATCTGGAAACCGCGAAACGGCTGGGCGAGGAAATCGGCTATCCGGTCATCATCAAGGCGACCGCAGGCGGGGGTGGCCGTGGCATGAAGGTGGCGCAGACCGCCGCCGATATGGAGCGTGCCTTTCACACCGCGCGTGCTGAAGGCAAGTCGGCCTTTGGCAATGACGAGGTCTATATCGAGAAATACCTGCAGAAGCCGCGCCATATCGAAATTCAGGTGTTCGGCGACGGCAAGGGCAACGCGGTGCATCTGGCGGAACGCGACTGTTCGCTGCAGCGCCGTCACCAGAAGGTGTTCGAAGAAGCCCCCGGCCCCTGCATCACCCCCGAGGAACGCGCCCGCATCGGCAAGACCTGCGCCGACGCCGTGGCCCGCATCAAATACGCGGGCGCCGGCACGGTGGAATTCCTGTATGAAGATGGCGAGTTCTATTTCATCGAGATGAACACCCGCCTGCAGGTGGAACATCCGGTGACCGAGGCCATCTTTGGCGTCGATCTGGTGCGCGAACAGATCCGGGTGGCCGAAGGTTATCCGCTGTCCTTCACGCAGGAGGATCTGACCATCAATGGCCATGCCATCGAGGTGCGGATCAACGCCGAACGCCTGCCCAGCTTCACCCCCTGCCCCGGCAAGATCACGCAGTATCACGCGCCGGGCGGTCTGGGTGTGCGGATGGATTCGGCGCTTTATGACGGCTATGTCATCCCGCCCTATTACGACAGCCTGATCGGCAAGCTGATCGTGCACGGGCGCGACCGCCCCGAAGCGCTGGCCCGCCTGAACCGCGCGCTTGGCGAGCTGATCGTCGATGGGGTGGACACCACCGTGCCGCTGTTCCACGCGCTGCTGCAGGAACCCGACATCCATTCCGGCGATTACAACATTCACTGGCTGGAAAAATGGCTGGCGAGCACCCTCGCCGACGCATGACCCCCGCATCACCGGCCCCTTTCCCCATGCGGAAGGGGGCCTGATGCAGCTGACGCCGGAGCTTCTGCTGCACGGCTACAGGTCGGGGATCTTCCCCATGGCCGAACATCGCGCCGACACGGAGCTGTTCTGGGTCGATCCGCGCCGCCGCGGCATCCTGCCCATGACCGGCTTTCGCATCTCGCGCAGTCTGGCCCGGCGGCTGCGCCGCGACGATTACCGGATCACGCTGAACGCCGATTTTGCCGGGGTGATCGATGCCTGCGCCGACCGTCCCGAAACATGGATCAATGCCGAAATCCGGCGGCTGTTTCTGGAGCTGCACCACCGGGGACAGGCGCATTCGCTGGAAGTCTGGATGGACGGGGCTCTGGCAGGCGGGGTGTACGGGCTGGAACTGGGCGGCGCGTTCTGTGGCGAATCGATGTTTTCGCGCCGCCGCGACGGGTCCAAACTCGCGCTGGCCTGGCTGATGGATCTGCTGCGGCGGGCGGGATTTACCCTGTTTGACACGCAGTTCCTGACCGATCATCTGGCCAGTCTGGGCGGCATCGAAATCCCCCGCGCCAGCTATCACGCGCAGCTTGCGCTGGCGCTGCGGCAGGCGCCCCGGCTGGCAGAGACGCCCTTGGCCGCCTCAGGTCAGGAATTGGTGCAGCGGATGACCCAGACGTCGTAACGCTGGTGATCCATCGGGTTCAGCGCGGGAGAAGAGGCGATCATCCAGCCCCGGAACACCGGCTCTGCCGTGCCCATCTCGCGCACCGTCAGAAAGGCAAAGGCCTCGCCCGCGCGGTTGCCCAGCGGATAGCGGCAGTCTTCCACCGTAATCTCGATCCGGCCAAATTCGGTGCTGTTGCCGCTGCGCACCTCCAGATCGGTGGCGCGGCCATTCAGCTTGTCCAGCCCGCGCAGCAGCGCGCCGGTGCCGGTTTCGGTGGTTTCCTGCGCGACAGCCGCACCTGCGGCCAGCGTCAGAAGCAGCGCCAGAAGCCGTGTCATTCGCCATCCCCCGCAACATATTTCAACAGCAGCGACATCAGGCTGACCGATCCCTGCGTGTCGAGGATCTCTGCCCCCGGCTCGTAGAAGAACGCAGAGCCGCCCGGGCTGATTTCCACGAAATTGCCGCCAAGCAGCCCTTCGGAGGTGACGACGATCGCGCTGTCATCGGGGATTTTCACCTGATCCTGCAGGGTCAGGGACATTTCGGCGCGATAGGTTTCCGGATCCAGCGCGATGCCGGTCACCGAGCCCACCTTGACCCCGGCCAGACGCACGTCGCTGCCCACGCTCACCCCTTCCAGAGACCGGAAGCTGGCGGTCAGCGGATAGCCCTGCTGCGAGAGCGTGTAGCCGGTGCTGGTGACGGCATAGGCGCCGAACGCGACGGCCCCCGCCAGAACAACCCCACCGACCAGCACCTCTGTGACAGAGGAGGCCATTTATTCCGGGCTCCAGGCCTCGTAATCCCGACGGGCCGCGGGCTGCGGCTGACGGATCGACCCGGCAGGCGCATAGGCCAGCGCGGTGCCGGTCAGGTTTTCCACATGCGGCTTCTGCCACGGCTTGTGCACCATGGGCGTTTCCGTCGGCGGCGTGTCATAGGTGTGATGCAGCCAGCCGTGCCAGTCGGCGCCGACCCGCGTGGCCTCGGCCTCGCCATTGAACATGACCCAGCGGCGCTTGCCGTCCTTGGTCTGGTAGAAGATGTTGCCCTGATCATCCTCCCCCACCCGCACGCCCTTGCGCGAGGTGTAAAGCTGGGTGTTCAGCGTGCCCCCGTTCCACCAAGTCACGGCCCCCAGCAGGGTGTTCAGAATGCCCATGGACGACTCCTCGTGATCAAGCTCAGTCCGTATATGACGAATTGCGCCGCCAAGGTCCAGCCGTGGCGGCGCGACAGCCCGCCTCAGGCCGGGGCCAATGCGGTCAATTCGATCTCGATCCGGTATTTCGGGTCGATCAGCTCGGCCACCACCATGGTCGCGGCAGGCGGGTTGGCGCCGAAGGCCTCGCGCAGGATCGGCCAGCAGGGTTCGAACTCGGCGGCGTCGGGCAGGTAATAGTTGACCCGCACCGTGTCCGACAGGCTGGCGCCCGCTTCGGTCAGCGCCTTTTCGATGGTGGCCAGCGCCGCGCGGCACTGATCCTCGACGGTGTCGCCCTGCCCCACGGTGCCCGCGACATGCACGAAGCCCCCCGCCACCACGGCGCGGCAATAGCCGATCTTGGTCTCGAACTCGCCCCCGAAGGAGATACGCCGGATCGTCATTCAGATAGTCCTCTGGTCCACAAGAAAAGGGCGGGGCCTGTCTGCCCCGCCCCGATTGGAAATGTCCGCGGTCTTAGCCCGCAGAGGCCGGTTCCTTTTTGGAATCGGCGTAGATCAGCAGCGGCTTGGCGTCAGAGGTCACCGCCTCTTCGTTCACCACCACCTCGGTCACGTCATCCATGCCCGGCAGTTCGAACATGGTGTCCAGCAGGATGCCTTCGAGGATGGACCGAAGGCCCCGCGCGCCGGTCTTGCGCGCGATGGCGCGCTTGGCCACGGCGCTCAGCGCGTCGTCGGTAAAGGACAGCTGCGTGTCCTCCATCTCGAACAGGCGCTGATACTGCTTGACCAGCGCGTTCTTGGGCTGGGTCAGAATGGTGACCAGCGCATCCTCGTCCAGATCCTCCAGCGTGGCGATGACCGGAAGACGGCCGACAAATTCGGGGATAAGACCGAATTTCAGCAGATCCTCGGGCTCCAGCTCCTTGAAGATCTCGCCGGTGCCGCGCTGTTCGGGATCGCGCACATCGGCGCCAAAGCCCATGGCCGAACCCTTGCCGCGCTGCGCGATGATCCGGTCCAGCCCGGCAAAGGCGCCGCCACAGATGAACAGGATGTTCGTGGTGTCCACCTGCAGGAATTCCTGCTGCGGATGCTTGCGCCCGCCCTGCGGCGGCACGCTGGCCACGGTGCCTTCCATCAGTTTCAGCAGTGCCTGCTGCACCCCTTCGCCCGACACGTCGCGGGTGATGGAGGGGTTTTCGGACTTGCGCGTGATCTTGTCGACCTCGTCGATATAGACGATGCCGCGCTGCGCCCGCTCCACGTTGTATTCGCTGGCCTGAAGCAGCTTCAGGATAATGTTTTCCACATCCTCGCCGACATAGCCCGCTTCGGTCAGCGTGGTCGCGTCGGCCATGGTGAAGGGCACGTCAAGGATCCGTGCCAGCGTCTGCGCCAGCAGGGTCTTGCCGCAGCCCGTCGGGCCGATCAGCAGGATGTTGGATTTCGCCAGCTCGATGTCACTGCTTTTCTGCGAGTGATTGAGCCGCTTGTAGTGGTTGTGCACCGCAACAGACAGCACCCGCTTCGCTTTCATCTGGCCGATCACATAGTCGTCCAGCACGTCGCAGATATCCCGCGGCGTGGGCACCCCGTCAGCAGACTTCAGGCCAGCGCCCTTGGTCTCCTCACGGATGATGTCCATGCAGAGTTCGACACATTCGTCGCAGATGAAGACGGTCGGACCCGCGATCAGCTTGCGCACTTCATGCTGACTCTTGCCGCAGAAGCTGCAGTAGAGGGTGTTCTTGCTGTCGCCGCCGGAATTCGTCGCCATGTCACACCTTTCCAGGCCTGTTCATCACATTCACCGGAGCCAATGCTCCGAGAAGGCCTATCGTCTCTGCCAAGTCCGGAAAGTCTAGGACAGCGCCTTCCGGTCCACAATGTCAAAATTGCCACGCCGCCAAGTCGGGGCGCGGCAATCCGATCACGATTTTTTATCTTCGGCGCCACGCTTGTCGACGATGTCGTCGATCAGGCCCCAGGATTTGGCATCTTCCGGAGACATGAAATTGTCGCGCTCCAGCGCCCGCTCCACCTCTTCGAGCGTGCGGCCGCAATGGCGGACATAGATCTCGTTCAGGCGCCGCTTCAGCTTCAGGGTTTCTTCGGCGTGGATCATGATGTCCGTCGCCTGCCCCTGATAGCCGCCGGAGGGCTGGTGCACCATGATGCGGCTGTTGGGCAGCGAGAAGCGCATGCCCGGCTCTCCCGCGGCCAGCAGCAGCGACCCCATGGAGGCCGCCTGCCCGATCACCAGGGTCGACACCTTGGGCCGGATGTACTGCATCGTGTCATAGATCGACAGGCCGGAGGTGACGACACCGCCGGGGCTGTTGATATACATCGAGATTTCCTTGGACGGGTTTTCCGCCTCAAGGTGCAGAAGCTGCGCCACGATGAGCGACGACATGCCGTCATGCACCGGCCCCGACAGGAAGATGATGCGTTCCTTCAGCAGGCGGGAAAAGATGTCATAGGCCCGTTCGCCGCGGCTGGTCTGTTCGACGACCATGGGAACGAGGGTGTTCATGTAAGTGTCAAAAGGATCGTTCATGTCCGCCTGCCTGCTGTGATGTGTCGTCTGAATGCCTAGCGTGCGCATATTGAGAGAGTCTTAGTGTCGGGCCTGAGGGGCTGCAAGGGCCGCCATGGCCAAAACCGGATCAGGCTCCGCCCCAGTCCTGCGGGGCCGCGCAGGGATGTCGGCTGCATTCCAGCTCCAGCGTGACCCGGGTCAGACCGAAGCGGCTTTGCAGCCGGTCCTTCACCGCGCGCTTGATCGCGTCGGCCTCGTGCCACGCCCCCTGTGCCACCACAAGATGCGCCTGCAGCGCCG
Organism: Salipiger marinus; assembly: GCF_900100085.1. Lineage (GTDB taxonomy): Bacteria > Pseudomonadota > Alphaproteobacteria > Rhodobacterales > Rhodobacteraceae > Salipiger > Salipiger marinus. Next base: position 122,332 of record NZ_FNEJ01000014.1, on the reverse strand, counting down.
CGCTGTGTTCATCAAGCTGCCACAGATGCGCCTTGTGCAGCCCTGCCACGCCTGCCACGCCGCGCGCCTCTTCCAGCACCTCGGCGGGGGCAAGCTCGGGCGGGCTGCCCAGCATGAGGATGCGGATGACCCCGCCGATTTCGGTGCATGCCATCCACAGGATATAGGCAGCGATCAGCAGCGTGACCAGAGGGTCCACCCATGTCCAGCCAAAGAGCAGGATCAGCGTGCCCGCAAGAATGACCGCCACCGAGCCCAGAGCATCCGCCACGTTGTGCAGGAAAGCCGCGCGGATGTTGACGCTGTCCTTGGCCATGGCCCATGTCAGCGCCGCCGTGGCAAGGTCGATGACCAGCGCCACGCCCGCGATGATGACCACGAGCCAGCCCTGCACCGGCTCCGGCGACAGGAAGCGCAGCACCGCCTCCATCGCCAGATAAAGCCCGATCACGATGAGCGTGGTGTAGTTGATGAGCGCCGCCACCACCTCGGCCCGCGCCCAGCCAAAGGGCATTTCCGCCGAGGCCGGGCGGCGCGCGATGCGCCGCGCCAGTGTCGCGATGATCAGCGAGATCGCGTCGGAAAAATTGTGCAGCGCGTCGGCGATCATGGCCAGACTGCCGGACAGCACGCCGCCCACCACCTGCGCCACCGTCAGCGCAAGATTGATGGCAACCGCAAACCCCATGCGCAGGTCGCCCTGCGCCGCCGCGTGGTGATGGTGGTGGTGATGATGTCCGTGCCCCATGTACCTATCAGGCGCGCGCCTGCGCGGAAGGTCAAGGGGGGCCGCGTCACATGGTTAGCCGGGACTTGCCGCGGCGCACCCTCAGACGTGGGTCTGCCCGTCCTGCACCTGCGGCGGAGTGACCATGCGGAAATCGCGCGGTTCCGCGCGCGGCAGAAGCCCCAGAGCGGCAGCAAGCGCCAGCGCGGTGGCCAGCCAGACAATGCCAGTGCGAAAAGTCATGATACGTGTCTCCGGTCTGCGGGCGAAACATCCGCCGAATGGTCAGAATGAAAAGGTCGTGAAGTGGCTTAAATCTGGATCAAATATCGTTGGAGACGCCTGTCTCTGTCATGATCCTGCGCCTTTCGCGGCGGTCCGGCAATTCCGGAATACCTCACCTTTTCGCCATCGGCGGCGCTTGGCCGATGCGGGGCGCGCGCACAAAAAAACCCGGCGCCGCAAGGGCGCCGGGCGATCTGCGTTCAGAGCGGTCCGGTTACGGGAAGCTTTTGAGATACTCGATCACGGCATCAAGATCCTCGTCCTTCCGCAGCCCGGCAAAGGCCATGCGGGTGCCCTTCAGATCCTGCCGCGGATTGGCAAGAAAGGCGCGCAGTTCCTCGGGGGTCCATGTGCCGCCATGTTCCATCATGGCGTCGGAATATTTGAACCCTTCAGCGGCGGCGACCTCGCGGCCCACGATGCCGTTCAGTTCCGGCCCGGTGCGGTTGCTGGCGCCCTCGCCCACCTGATGGCAGGCCTTGCACTTGTTGAAGACCTTCTCGCCCTCTGCGGCAAGATCCGGATCAAAGGCGGCTTCCTGCACCGCAGGCTCCGCCGGGGCGGCCTCTGCGGTCTCGGGTTCCGCCGCTGCGGGCGCGGCGTCCTCGGCGGGGGCAGCCGCCGCTTCGGTCGCGGCGGGCTCCGCCTCGCTGCCTGCCTGATCGGGGGTCACATCCAGCACGGTCGCGCGCATGGTGATTTCCACCTCGTCCTTGCAGGCCTCCATGCAGGGGTCGGCGCGCCATTGCGGATATTCCGTCTCCGCCCGGTCATCGACGATGAACCCTTCGCTGTTGGGCATCTCGACTTCGGTGAAATTCTCGTTCGAGAGGACGAATTCGTCATCCACCAGATCGTTGGAATAAAGGATATAGGCCGTGATGGCATACACCTCGTCATCGCTGAGGATCTGCGCATTGCCAAACGGCATGGAGCGGTGGACGTAATCATAGACCGTGGACAGATAGGGCCAGAACGAGCCCACCGTCTTCAGCGGATCGGCATGGTTCAGCGTGCCGTCCCCCCCGGCGAGCTTCGGCCAGTTGCCAACCCCTTCGGCAAAGGATCCGTGACAGGAGGCGCAGTTGTCCTCGAACAGCATCTCGCCATCCTCGACCGAGCCTGCCCCCACCGGCAGGCCGGTGCCATCGGGGCTGATGTCGTGATCCCATGCCGCGACCTCCTCGGGCAGCGCCGTGCGGCCCAGACCGAACTTGCCATCCCCGGCAGAGGTGGCGGCCTGCGCGGCCCCCACCAGCAGACCCTGCGGCGCCTCGGCGGTCTCGACCGGCTCCGGCGCGGGCAGCGCGCCCAGAAGCTGCGGCTCAGCCGGCATCCCGGCAATGTTGCGGTCGGCGAAATTGACCGCGACCACCATCACGCCCGCGACGCCCAGCGTCGCCGCGCCAAAAAGCTTAAGAGACTTCGACATTTTCGGCCTCTCCGTTCGACTTGATCCACCATGTCTGGATCGCGTTGTTGTGATAGATCGAGTTCAGGCCGCGCACCTCGCGCAGCTGCGCCTTGGTCGGCTGCACATAGCCTGTCTCGTCGATGGCGCGCGACTGCAGCAGCCACTCCTCGCCCTCCCAGACCGTGTCGAGGTAGAAGCGGGTCAGCGCCTTGTTTTCGCCCTCGCGGGCCAGCCGCGCGGTTTCCCATGTCTTGCCGCCGTCCTTGGACACGTCGACGCGGGTGATGCGGCCATGGCCGCTCCATGCCATGCCGGTGATGACCACCGGGCCCTGACCATGGGTGATGGGCATCTGCGGGCTGGGAGAGGTCACCACCGATTTGGCATCCATGACCCAGGTCCACTTGCGAGAGGTGCCATCCGCCAGCGTGTCGGTGTATTTGGAAGTCTCCTCGCGGGATTCCACGGGGCCGTCCATCACCTCGATGCGGCGGATCCACTTCACCCACATGTTGCCTTCCCAGCCCGGCACCACCAGCCGCGCCGGATAGCCATGTTCCTTGCGCAGCGCCTCGCCATTGGCCTTGATGGCGACAAGGCAGTCATCCAGCGCCTTTTCCATGGGGATGGAGCGGCCATTGGAAGACGCATCGGCGCCTTCCACATAGACCCACTTGCCCTCGGTCTCGCCCGACCAGCCCGCCTCGGCCAGAAGCGTGCGCAGCGGGATGCCCGAATATTCCATGTTGTGGATCATGCCATGGGTGAACTGCGCGCCGTTCAGCTGCGCGCCCGCCCATTCCATGCCGGAATTCGCGGCACATTCGCAGAAATACACGTGGTTTTCGCGCGGGAACCGCTCCAGATCGGCATAGCTGAAGACCATCGGCGTCTCCACCAGACCGTTGATCATCAGCCGGTAATCTTCCTTCGCCAGCTCGATCGCCCCGGAATGGTGCCGCTCAAAGGCGCAGCCCGCAGGAGTGATCGTGCCATCCAGCGCGTGGATCGGCGTAAAGTTGATCGAACTGATCGTGTCGGCGGTCAGCCATTCGACGTTGCGCCGGATCACGTCCTCCTCGAACCGGATGGGCAGGCCGTAAGGGGTGGCATCCACCCCGTCGCCAAAGCCCTGCGCCCAAGGCTGCACGGTGGTGATCAGCGGATCGGGATCGGCGGCCTGCGCCATGCCCGCGCCCAGCACGGCCCCACCGGCGGCCACGCTTCCTCTGAGAAAGGCCCGGCGGCTGGTGCCGCGCCCGGTATCCTCTGCCATGTCGAGCTCCTTTTCGGATAGACTTATTCGCCTATGTGAATGAACCGGCGAAAATTTTTTGCCAAATGCCCGCGGCGGGGGCGCTTACGCGCCCACCACCTGCACGCTGGTGTTGTCGGGCACGGTGACCGTGCCCTGCTTGCGGATATGGCTTTCCACCACATCCCAGATCTGCGGCCCCTCGGTGCCCTCGTTCACGCTGGCCCAGCCCGCGACCACATAGGTCTTGGCGGGGTCGATGGCCTCGCCGGTGCTCAGCAGCGTCATCTCGCTGATGCGCTCGCCCTGCGGCTTGGAGATGTCGATGCGGTAGCCCATGCCGCCGATGCGCACCATGTCGCCGCCCTGCTGGTAATAGGGATCGGGGTTGAAGATGTTGTCGGCCACGTCTTCGAGGATCACCTTGATGAACTCCCCGGTCATCTCCGACCGGTAGGCCTTGCCATAGGTCATGGAGGTGACGTTGAAGATGTCCTCGCGGGTGATCGGCGCCCCGGGGATCAGCGACGGCCCCCAGCGCACGCCCGGCGACATGGCGATGTCGGCCTCGCGTTCGGACAGCAGCGCGTTGCAGATCAGGTCATCCCACGAGCCGTTGAAATTGCCCCGGCGATACAGCAGCGACTCCGTCTCGCCGATGACCTCCTCCAGCTCCGCCTTGAAGGGCGCGCGCTGCTCGTCGATCAGCTGCGCCATCTCGGCATCGGGGGTGATCACGTCGGAAAAGATCGGGATCAGCTTGTGGCGGAAGCCCATCATCCGGCCATCGCGCACGTCCAGATCCACGCGGCTGACAAACTTGCCGTTGGAGCCGGAGGCGACGATGATCGTCTCGCCCACCAGCACCGGTTCGGGCAGCGCGTCATGGGTGTGGCCGGACAGGATCACGTCGATGCCCGACACGATGCCCGCCATCTTCTTGTCCACGTCGAAACCGTTATGCGACAGGCAGACCACCAGTTCGGCGCCCTGCGCCCGCACCTCGTCGACCATGGCCTGCATGTTCGCGTCGCGGATGCCGAAGCTGTATTCGGGGAACATCCAGCCGGGGTTGGCGATGGGCATATAGGGGAAGGCTTGCCCGATCACCGCGACCTTGACCCCGCCCCGTTCGAAGACCTGATAGGGCTTGAACGCCTCGGCGGGTTCATCCCATTCCGCGTCAAAGATGTTCTGGCCAAGCGCGGCGAAGGGCAGTCCCTCCACCAGCTCGCGCACCCGGTCGGAGCCCAGCGTGAATTCCCAGTGGAAGGTCATGGCATCCGGCTTCAGCGCGTTCATGACATTGACCATGTCCTGCCCGGCGGTCTTGTAGCAGGTCAGCGAGCCATGCCACGTGTCGCCGCCATCCAGCAGGATCGCGTCGGGCCGGTCGGCGCGGATCGCCTTGACCACCGTGGCCACGCGGTCCATGCCGCCCACCTTGCCATAGGCCTGCGCCAGCGCCGAAAAATCCCCCGAAGACAGCGCGTAATGCGACGGCGAGCCATCCTCGATCCCGTAGAGCCTGCGGAAATCGGCGCCGGTGACATGCGGCACCTCGCCCTTGTTGGGACCGACGCCGATATTGACCGAAGGTTCGCGGAACCAGATCGGTTTCAGCTGCGCATGGATGTCGGTGACATGGATCAGCGAGACATTGCCAAACGTGTCGAACTGCAGAAGCTGGTCCTGCGTCAGCGCCTGCTGCGCCGCCAGCCGCGACCAGTTGCCAAAGCCGCTGGCCCCGACCAGCGCCGAGGCCGCCATGGACACCTGAAGGAAATCGCGTCTGGAGATCATGGGAGAAGGTTCCTTGGTCGTGACACACATGCGCATGTGTGAATTGAATGCGGGCAGAAATCCCGCGCGACGCAGCCGCGCGGGACGAGTGGCTCAGTTGCGGACAGCCGGACCTTCGACGCCAAGCCCGTTGCCGCGCGAGGCGACATAAAGCTCCAGCGCGACAAATTCCGGGGAATCGGCGGCAAAGGTTTCGGCGCGGGTGTCGCGGATGCAGCCGCGGAAGCGGTCATGGCTGCCGACAAGGCTCGCGCTGTTCAGCCGGTAGGTCGGGAAGCCGTTGATCTGGCCCTGGCTCAGGTGGTCGGCGCGGATGTAATTGCCGTAATTCTGCTCGTGGCAGTTGGCGCAGGACAGTTCCAGCAGGCCATACCGGGTGTAATACATCTCCTTGCCCTGTTCCCAGGTCTCGGCAGCGGGTCCGTCGATGGCAACATCAACCGGCATCCCGCGCGAGACCGAGGACATCAGCGCATCCATATACACCGCCGGCTTGGAGTCGTATTTCCACGGCTCGGCGCCCATGCGGTTCACCCGGCAGTCGTTATACTGCATCTGAAGCGTGCGCACCTCGCCCGCCTCTTCGTTCCACTTGGGATAGACCGGGCGCACGCCCGCCATCTCCTCGGGGTCGCCATGGCAGTCGGCGCAGGATTTGCCCTCGCTGCCTTCGGGGGCGTTCCATGTGTCGATGGCCTGATCGACAAAGATCATCCCCGGATTGTCGAAATCGTCCATCTCGAGAGCCTGCGTCTCGTCCGCCCGGAAATGCCAGCCCGAGACGATCTCGTCGAGGTTTTCAAGATGGTCCGGCGCGGCGGTCTTGGTGGTGATTTCCAGATCCCCGTTGATGATCAAGGTGTCATCATCCGCGCCGCCCGCACTCAGCATCGGTGCAGACAGGGCCAGAGTGGCAATGACAGCCGTCATGGTCTTGTACTTCATGTCGCTTCTCCCTCCCTGAAAGACCCCGCCCCGTCTTCTCGCGGGGCGGGGCTCCGAAATCATGCGATTTCGATGCTCTGCGTGTCTTCGTAGACCGAGCCGTCGTCGTCGTACCACGTGAACTTGAAGTCACCGGCTTCGTTCACCATGGCTTCGAATTCGAAGTAGGGATTGGTCGAAATCGCCGGATCCATGGCCACGTCAAGGACCATCTCGCCGTTGAATTCGCAGGTGAAGCGGTTGATGATCGACCGCGGGATCACGTTGCCGCTGCTGTCCTTGCGCTGGCCGGATTCCATCGGGTGGCTGATGAGCGTCTTCAGCATCACAGCCTCGCCAGCGGCGGCGGATTTGGGGACTTTCACCCGGGGTTTGACACCGTCTGCCATTTTAAACGTCTCCTGATGAGAGGGGGTCGATCAGCCGCCGCAGCCGCCGATGGTGACTTTCACGGTCTTGCTGGTGCGGGCAAAGCTGCCATCGGCCAGCTTGGCCACCGCCACCACATCCTGCGTGCCGGCCAGCCGGATCCGGGTGGAGGCATATTGCGACGCGGCGAGCGGGCCGAAGTTGAAGGTGGCCACGGGCGGGGTCGGGTTGCCGGTGGCAAGCACCAGAATGGCCGACGCGCCTTCGGCACGCACTTCGATCGGCACGGTATTGCCGTTTTCCGCGATCTCGGGCGCGGTCAGTTCCACCCCGGTATCGGCCATGTCGGCGCCACCGGTGAACTCTGCGATCAGCTCTTCGCTGGTCGCGGCATAGGCCCCGGCGGGCAGCAGCGTGACCAGAGCGGCGGCACCGCCGATGGCCAGGGTTTCACGACGTGTGAAGTCCATGTTGCATGTCTCCTGAATCTGGGTGGTCGCGTCTGTCAGTCCTGCAACGTCATGAGGAACGCGACCACGTCCTCTACGTCCTGTGCGGCGAGAATGGGGGAAATCGTCTCTGACGCGGCCTTGCCGGTATACCCGTCCCCCGGACGGATGAACCCGCTGGTCTTGTAGAAGGCGGGCATCACCGTGCCTTCGAAGGTGTGCTTGGCATTGGCGATGATCCCGCGCAGTTCCGCCTCGCTCCGATAGCCGCCCACGCCGTCAAGCGGCGGCCCGACTTCGCCATGGAAGGGCGCATTGTCCAGTGCAGAGACCGCGTGGCAGGCCACGCAATTGCCCAGACCGCGGTTGACCGCGATCTTGGCGCCGTTTTCCGGGTTGCCGGGCTGGCCGGTCAGCGAAGCCTCTACCGCGCCGTAGTCGTCATAGACGACGTCATCGGGTAGAACGGTCTCGGCCGCGGCCACCCCGGCAAAAAGCGCGGCGGCCAGCGTCATCCCTATAAACTTCATGTCTCCTCCCTAGGCTCAAGCCGGCCCTTGTTCCGGGCCTCGTCGTCTTTGGCTATGGAATACCGTAGTCTACCGCAGCCCCTTTACGCAACAACAAATTCACGGATGTGAATTACTGTCCGTTAACCTTTCGACTCAGTCGGTGGCGCCATCGGCGCGTTCCTGAATCCGTCTGGCGTGATAACGCTGGAAATCTTCGCCGTTATCAAGCTCGTATCGCTTCTCGGCGACCCATGTGAACATGTCGAGCGTCGTGCCCTTGCCAAAGGCGCCCGGCATCACCGCCACCGCCGCCTCTGTCGCCGTGGCATCCTCGGGCACCTCTTCGGGCAGAAACACGATGTTTGGCGTGAACAGCACCCGCCATTTCTGCGCCGCAGCCTTCTCGGGCAGCGACTCACCGTCAAAATCGGTGACCTCGGTGTCGCCATGCAGGTTGATCTGCACCACATAGAAATTGTCGGCGATGTAATCGCTCACCTCGGCGTCGGAAAACACCTCCTCGTGCATCTGGTGGCAGTAGATGCAGCCGCGCTGCTCCACGAACAGCACCAGCCGCTTGCCCTCGGCATTGGCCTCGGCCAGATCCTCGCGCAGATCCTTGAAGGTGTCGCGCATCCAAGGCTCCTTGTAGAGCCCGTCATCGCCCATCTCGGCCGCCCAGAGGGGCAGCGCGATACAGGTTGCGGCCAGAGCCGCGGCAAAACGCAGAAACATCTCTCTCCTCCCTTGGTCAGCCGAGCGCCGTGAAGCCCGGGAATGTCTCGATCATCCATGTCGAGATCGTGTTCACGGTGTCGGTCGCGATCAGTATCGCAAACACGATCAGCAGCACGCCCATCACTTTCTCGGCATGATTGAGATAGCGGCGGTTACGCTGCATCCAGGTCAGGAATGGCCGCGCAAAAGCCGCCGCCAGCACGAAGGGCGCGGTCATGCCCAGCCCGAACACCGCCAGCAGCAGCGCGCCCATCACGATATCGCCCATGCCGCTTGCGATCATCAGGATCGAGGCCAGCACCGGCCCCACGCAGGCGGTCCAGCCAAAGCCGAAGGCCAGCCCCATGACATAGGCGCCCAGCACCGTCGACGGGTCCGCCTTGCTGTCCATCCGCTTTTCCCGGTAGAGGAACCCGATCTTGATGACGCCCAGAAAATGCAGCCCGAACAGGAAGATGACCGCCGCCGCCACATAAGACAGCGGCCGCCGCCAGTCGGCAAAGGCCTGCCCCAGCGCGGTGGCCCCCATCCCCAGCAGCATGAAGATCGTGGTCACGCCCAGCGCGAACATCACCGAAGAGACCAGAAGCCGCCGCTGCGCCCCGGGCGCGATCGCCCCGTCGCCGCGCAGCTCCGCCATGGAAATCCCCGCCATGTATGACAGGTAAAAAGGTACCATCGGCAGGATGCAGGGGGTGAAGAAGGCACCGAAGCCCGCCAGCAGGGCCCCCAGAAAGCTGATGTCGAACAAGCCCGCCTCCCCCGCCTTGAACAATTCACATATTCATATTACCTTGTCCGACGATACGTCAACCGGGTGTGCGATGCGCCTTTCCGTCCTTCTGTTTGCAGGGCTTGCCGCCCTTGCCCTGTTCAGCGCCCCGGCGCGGGCAGAGCTGCGTCTGCTGATGGTCGAACAGCAGGGCTGCGCCTATTGCGCGCTCTGGAACCGGCAGATCGCCCCCGCCTATCCCAACACCTCCGAAGGCCGGTTTGCGCCGCTTTTGCGGGCGGATCTGCGCGATCCCCCGCCCGACGGCGTGACATATGCCCGAAAGGTGGTATTCACGCCCACCTTCCTCCTGATAGAGAACGGTCAGGAACTGGCCCGCATGGAAGGCTACGTGGGCGAGGATTTCTTCTGGCCGATGCTCGCGCGCATGCTGGAGCAGCACACGGACTACGATCCCGGCGCGGTGGAGGACGGCCCGGCGATCCCTCTGGAGGGTGGGTGATGAACATGACGCTTCCGGTCATCTCTGACGATCTGAGCGAGGCGGAACTGGACCGGATCGTCGACAAGGCGACAGCGGCCTCGGCCTTTCTCAAGGCGATCAGCCATGAAGGCCGCCTGATGATCCTGTGCCATCTGGTCACCGGCGAGAAATCCGTGACCGAACTGGAGGATCTGCTCTCTGCCCGGCAGGCCGCCGTGTCGCAGCAGCTGTCGCGCCTGCGGCTCGAAGGGCTGGTGGTGCCGCGCCGCGACGGCAAGGCCATCTATTACCGGCTCGCCGATGACCGGCCCCGCCGCATGCTGGAATGCGTCTACGAGCTGTTCTGCGCCGAAGACGGCGCGCCCACCAGCAGCGGATCCTGACCGAACACATTCCAGAACACGCTTGCGAATTTCGCGACATCATCCCATACTCCGCCCTCACGACAGCGGAGGAGGAGCCCTGTCATGATCGACAGCATCACCGACCATCATCTGGTCGCCCTGATCGGGCTGGCCAGCGGCCTGCTTCTGGGCCTTGCCGCCCGGCTGGGGCGGTTCTGCACCCTCGGCGCCATCGAGGATGTGCTCTATGGCGGATCCGACCTGCGGCTGCGCATGTGGGGGGTGGCCATCGGCACGGCGGTGCTCGGCAGTTTCGGGCTGATGGCGGCGGGCCTGCTAGAGGCGACCGACACCTATTACCTGTCGGTCCGCTGGGTGCCACTGGCCTCCATCGCGGGAGGGCTGGCCTTTGGCTATGGCATGGCGCTGGCGGGCACCTGCGGCTATGGCGCCATCGCCCGGCTGGGCGGCGGCGACCTGCGCAGCTTCGTCATCGTGCTGGTGATGGGCGTGTCCACCTATGTGGTGCTGTCCGGCCCGCTGGCGCCGCTGCGCGTGGCGCTGTTCCCGCAGGCGGAGGTCATCACCACAACGCCGCCGGGGCTGGCGCACTGGCTGGCGCGCCTGACCGGCCTGCCGGTCACGGCGCTCGGGCTCGGCTTCGGCGCGCTGATCCTCGCGGGCGCGCTCGCCTCGCCCGGGCTGCGCGCGAAACCGAAACAGGTGGCATGGGCCATGGCCGTCGGCCTCGCCATCGTGCTGGCCTGGGCGGGCACGGCCTGGGTTGCGGCCACGGGCTTTGCCGGCGTGCCGGTGGCCTCGCACAGCTTCGCCGCGCCCTTGGGCGACTCGCTGCTGTGGTGGATGACCGGATCGGCGCGCCCCATCACCTTTGCCGTGGGATCCGTGGCCGGGGTCTGGGCCGGCGCCTTCCTCGGCTCGCTGATCAAGGGGCACTTCCGCTGGGAGGCCTGCGAGGATCCGCGCGAACTGCGCCGCCAGATCATCGGCGCGGCCCTGATGGGCGCGGGCGCGGTCGTGGCCATGGGCTGCACCATCGGTCAGGGCCTTTCGGCCTTTTCGGTGCTGGCCCTGTCGGCCCCGGTCACCATGGCGGCCATCTTCGCGGGCGCCGCACTCGGCCTGCGCCAGCTCATCCTCGGCTTCCAGCCCGCCGAATGACCGCCCGCGCTGCCGCACCACAAGACGCCACAGCAGCCCCCGCCCCTTCTTCTTGGCAAAAATATCCCGGGGAGCGCGAGGGGCAGCGCCCCTCGCCTTTCCCAGTGCCGCGCCTCCGGCGCGAGAGGCAGAGCCCCTCGCCTTGATCTGGCACCGCGCCTCCGGCGCGAGGGGCAGAGCCCCTCGCCTTGATCTGGCGCCGCGCCTCAGCTCATCTCGGCCAGCCGCGCCACGTAGCGCGCCATGGTGTCCACCTCCAGATTGACCCGGTCGCCCACCGCGACCCGGCCCCATGTGGTGACCTCTTTGGTATGCGGGATGAAGTTGATGCCGAACACCGCGCCCTGCACTTCGTTCACCGTCAGCGAGGTGCCGTTCAGCGCCACCGATCCCTTGGGCGCGATGAACTTGGCCAGCGCCTCGGGGGCGCGCAGCTGCACGCGGGTGCTGTCGCCCTCGTCGGTCACCGACACCACCTCCGCCAGCCCGTCCACATGACCGGACACGATATGCCCGCCCAGCTCGTCGCCGACCTTCAGCGCGCGTTCCAGATTGATGCGCTGGCCCGCGGTCCAGCCGCCAAGATTGGTCTTTGAAAGGGTTTCCGCGCTGATCTGCACGTCGAACCAGTCCGGCCCCAGCGTCACCACGGTCAGGCAGACCCCGTCGCAGGCGATCGAGGCGCCGATGTCGATGCCGCCGGTGTCATACCGCGTGCCGATCCGCGCGGTCAGATCCCCCGCCTGCGTCAGATCGCGGATTTCGCCCATGTCGGTGACGATGCCGGTGAACATGCCGCTTCTCCCTGTCTGCCCCATGAGGGCCTTATTCTGGTCACGAAATCACGGTAGCGTCCTCCATCGGACCGCCCCGGACGGGGCCAATCCTTAGCGGGGGGCCATGACCAAGGCAACAGCGCAGCACCGGGTCTTCCTGTTCCTTCAGGGTCCGCACGGGCCGTTCTTTCACCGTCTGGGCCAGATGCTGCGCCGCACCGGGGCCGAGGTCTGGCGCGTCGGCTTCAACGCGGGCGACCGCGCCTTCTGGTTCCATCCGCAAAGCTACCTGCCCTTCACCGCCCCGCCCGCCGACTGGCCCGACCACCTGCGCACGCTCCTCAGCGAGAAGCGCGTCACCGATCTGGTGCTCTATGGCGACACCCGCCCGCTGCATGCGCAGGCCGTGGCCGAGGCGCGCGCCCGGGGCCTGACCGTGCATGTCTTCGAAGAAGGCTACATGCGCCCCTACTGGATCACCTATGAACGCGGCGGCGCCAATGGCCATTCCCGGCTGATGCAGATGACCGTGCCCGAGATGCGCGCGGCGCTCGAACGTTCGGACATGGAGGCGCCGCTGCCCCCCGGCCATTGGGGCGACATGCGCCAGCACATCTTTTACGGCGCGCTCTACCACTGGTTCGTGCTGTTCCGGAACGGTGATTACCGCGCCTTCCGCCCACATCGCGACCTGTCGGTGGCGCGCGAATTCCAGCTTTACGTCAAGCGCCTGCTGCTGATGCCGGTCAACCGCGCCGAGCGGCTGATCGAGACGCTGCGCATCCGGCTGGGCGGCTTTCCCTATCATCTGGCGTTGCTGCAGCTGGAACATGATGCCAGCTTCCGCCAGCATTCGCCCTTTGGCTCGATGACCGAATTTCTGGATCTGGTGATCGAGGGGTTCGCCCGCGGCGCCCCCGGCCATCATCATCTGGTGGTCAAGGCGCATCCGCTGGAAAACGGCCAGTTCCCGCTGCGCCGCGCCATCCGCGACACTGCCCGCCGTCTGGGGGTCGAGGACCGGGTGCATTTTGTCCCCGGCGGCAAGCTGGCGCAGTTGCTGAACGACGCGCGCAGCGCCGTCACCGTCAATTCCACCGCCGGACAGCAGGTGCTGTGGCGCGGCATCCCGCTGCGGGTCTTTGGCCGGGCAGTCTATGCCAAGCCGGAATTCGTCTCGGACCAGCCGCTGGCCGAGTTTTTTGCCCAGCCCACCCCGCCCGACAACCGCGCCTACAAGCAGTTCCGCCGCTATCTGCTGGAAACCAGCCAGCTGCCCGGCGGCTTCTATTCCGCCCGCGGGCGGCGGCAGCTGCTGCGGCAGGTGGTCGACATGATGCTGGCCCCGCATGATCCCTATGACGCGCTGCGTCACGGAACCGCGGCGCCCCGGCAACAGTTGCGGCTTGTCCGCTGAGCGGCAGGCCCCGACAGGGTATGTTTTTGCAAGGTCCTGCGCTAGGGTTTTCCAAAAAAGCCAGAGGCAAGAACAGGTCGAGGAGACCGAGCAGTGAAACAGTTTCCCAGTCGATGGGCGCAATCCGTCGCACTTCTGGTCGCGGTGTCGTTTCTGGCCTCCTGCGGCCTGCCGCGCGTCGGCCCCAACAAACGCGAGATCTATGCCGGATCGGTGATGCAGGAAGGCGACGCCTTTGTCGTCTCGGTCAATGACCGCGTGACCCGCGCCACCGCCGTGGTCCCGGCACTTGGCTTTTCCGAACAGTTCCAGAGCGCGGGTCTGGTCGGATCGGACACGATCCAGCCGGGGGACGTGCTGGGCCTGACCATCTGGGAAAACGTCGATGACGGGCTTCTGGCGGCGGAAACCACCAATTCCACCATCCTTGAAGAAGTGCAGGTCGATGGCTCGGGCTCCATCTTCGTGCCCTATGCAGGCCGGATTCAGGCCGCCGGCAATTCCCCCGAAGCGATCCGCCGCCTGATCACCGACAAGCTGCAGGACCAGACTCCCGATCCGCAGGTCGAGGTGCGGCGTCTGGCGGGCGACGGATCCAGCGTCAGCCTTGTGGGCGCGGTGGGAGCGCAGGGCGTCTATCCGATCGAACGGCCCACGCGCACGCTGTCGGCCATGCTGGCCCGCGCCGGGGGCATCGCCATCGAGCCGGAGATCGCGCAGATCACCGTGCTGCGCGGCGGGCATCAGGGCAAGATCTGGTTTCAGGATCTCTACAAGAACCCGCGCTATGACATCGCGCTGCGCGGCGGCGACCGGATTCTGGTCGAGGAAGACACCCGCGCCTTCACCGCGCTTGGCGCCACCGGCACGCAGGCCCGCGTGCCCTTCGAGACGCAGACCCTGTCGGCGGTGGAGGCCATCGCACAGGTCGGCGGGCTGGTGCCCACCGCCGCCGATCCCACCGGCGTGTTCATCTTCCGCAACGAACCCGCCGACATCGCCAATCAGGTGCTGGGCCGCACCGACCTGATCGGCGCGCAGCGCATGGTCTATGTGCTGGATCTGACCCGGCCCAACGGCGTCTTCATGGCGCGTGACTTCGTCGTGCGCGATCAGGACACGCTCTACGTCACCGAAGCGCCCTACGCGCAGTGGAACAAGGCCATCGCCGCCATCACCGGCTCGCTGACCACGGTCAGCACGGTGGCCACGGTGTCGGATTCGCTGTCCGGCAGCTGAACGTGCCCCTGAACAATCATAACGAGGGACAGGGCAGCGCCGGGGGAGAAATCCCCCGGCGTCTTTTTGTCTACAGCGCCGGGTTTCTGACCCAGCGCCGCCTGCGCCGGATGCTGGCGGCGGCGGGCTGGCAGATCTCGCTGGGCCTGCCGGGGCCGGGCGATCATGTCGGTGTCTGGGGCCAGTCGCCCTATGCCGCGCGCGGAGAGGCGATTGCCGCCCGCCATGGTGCCCCGCTGCTGCGGATCGAGGATGCCTTTCTGCGCTCGCTGCAGCCGGGCTGCGCCGGAGAGCCGCCGCTGGGGCTGATGCTGGATGCGCGCGGCGTGCATTTCGATGCGCGGCAGGCTTCGGATCTGGAACATCTGCTGGCCACGCATCCGCTGGACGATCACGCCCTGCTCGACCGGGCGCGCGGCGGCATCGCGCGGCTGCGCGAGAAGCATCTGACCAAATATACCGGCTTTGACCCGGCTGCTCCGCTGCCCGCGCCGGGCTATGTGCTGGTGGTGGACCAGACGCGCGGCGATGCCTCGGTCCGGGCCTGTGGCGCCGACCGCAACCGGTTTCTGGAAATGCTGATGATCGCGCGCGAGGAAAACCCCGGCGCGCGCGTCCTGATCAAGACCCATCCCGAAACCGCGCAGGGCCACCGCCCCGGCCATTTCACCGCCGAAGACGCCACCGGCCCCGTCAGCCTCTGCGCCGATTCCGTCTCGCCTTGGGCGCTGCTGGAGGGGGCGGTGGCGGTCTATACCGTTTCCTCGCAGCTGGGGTTCGAGGCGATCCTTGCCGGTCACCGCCCGCGCGTCTTTGGCACGCCCTTCTATGCGGGCTGGGGGCTTAGCACCGACGAGGCGCAGTTTCCCCGCCGCAGACGCCACCTGACCCGCGCGCAGCTGTTTGCGGCGGCGATGATCCTGCACCCGCTCTGGTATGATCCCTGCCGCGACCGGCTCTGCGAGTTCGAGGACGCGCTCTCGGCCTTCGAGGCGCAGACCCGGGCATGGCGCGAGGATCATCGCGGCTGGGTCGCCCATGGCATGCGCGCGTGGAAACGCGGCCCGCTGCAGGGCTTTTTCGGCACGCAGCGCCCGGTGATCTTTGCCAGCGCTCGCACCCCGCCCTCTGACCGGCGCCACATGGTCTGGGCCAGCAAGGCGGCAGAGGACGACACCGCCGTGCGGGTTGAGGACGGTTTCCTGCGCTCGCGCGGGCTGGGGGCCGATCTGGTGCCGCCGCTGTCGCTGGTGCTGGACGATCTGGGCATTCATTACGACCCCTCCCGCCCGTCGCGGCTGGAGCATCTGATTGCGCGCCGCGCAGAGCTGCGCCCGGACCAGATCCAGCGCGCCGCGCGGCTGATCCGGACCATGACGGCGGGCGGGCTCAGCAAATACAACCTTGGCGGGGCGCTGCCCGACCTGCCGCCGGGCCACCGCATCCTTGTGCCCGGTCAGGTGGAGAATGACGCCAGCCTCCAGAAAGGCAGCCCGCAGATCCGCCGCAACGCCGATCTGCTGGCGCGGGTGCGCGCAGAAAACCCCGGCGCGGTGATCCTGTGGCGCCCGCATCCCGATGTGGTGGCCGGGCTGCGCGCGGGCATGGTGGAGCAGCCCGAGCTTTGGGCCGATGCCACCGTGGCACAGGCCGACATGGCCGCACTGCTGGGCGCGGTGCAGGAGGTGTGGACGCTGACCTCCCTCACCGGGTTCGAGGCGCTGCTGCGCGGCGTGCCCGTCACCACGCTGGGCCTGCCCTTCTATGCGGGCTGGGGGCTGACCCGCGATCTGAGCCCGCCGCCCGCGCGCCGCCTGACCGGCCCGCGCCCCACGCTTGAAAGCCTCGTGCATGCCGCGCTGATCGACTATCCGCGCTACCGCGATCCGGTCAGCGGCCAGCCCTGCGCGGTGGAGGTGATCTGCGACCGGCTGCGCCACGGCCCCCTGCCCCGACCTGGTCCCGCCAACCGGGCGCTGGCCAAGGCGCAGGGCTGGCTGGCCGGTCACGCGCATCTGTGGCGGCGCTGATGCGCGCCCCCTTTTACCGCCCAAGGCGATGAGCTAGGCCTGCCCTGCAACCCCGGACGGAGATCCAGACATGAAACCCATCCGCCTGATTTCGGGCATCATGACGGTCGGGTTCTGGACCCTTGCCAGCCGCGTGCTGGGGGTCGCCCGCGAGATCTTCATCCTTGCCTATATCGGCCCCGGCCCGGTGATGGATGCCTTTGTCGCGGCCTTCCGCCTGCCCAACATGTTCCGCCGCTTCTTTGCCGAAGGCGCGTTCAACGCCGCTTTTGTGCCGATCTTCTCCAAGAAATACGAAGGCGGCGAGGATCCCTCGCGCTTCGCCTCCGAAGCGATGAACGGGCTCGCCTTCGTGCTGCTGGTGCTGTCGGGTCTGGCGCTGGTGTTCATGCCCGCGCTGGTCTGGGCCACGGCGGGCGGGTTTGCAGGGGATGCGCGGTTCGATCTGACCGTCGGCTTCGGGCGCATCGTCTTTCCCTATATCTTCTTCATCTCGCTGGCGGCGCTGTGTTCGGGCGTGCTGAACGCCACCGGCCATTTTGCCGCCGCCGCCGCCGCACCGGTGCTGCTGAACATCTTCGTGATCGCGGCCATGATCGCAGGTGCGGTGCTGGGCGGCGATGTGGTGCTGTGGCTGATCTGGGCCATCCCGCTGGCCGGGGTGGCGCAGCTTGTGCTGGTCTGGATCGCCACCACGCGCTCGGGCATTCGCCTGCGCCCCGGGCGCCCGCGCTGGACGCCCGACATGAAGCGGCTGGTGCGGGTCGCGGTGCCCGCAGCGCTGGCTGGCGGGGTCATGCAGATCAACCTGCTGGTCGGCCAGCAGGTCGCGTCGAATTTCGAAAAGGCGGTGGGCTGGCTATACGCCGCTGACCGGCTCTATCAGCTGCCGCTGGGGGTGGTGGGCATTGCCGTCGGCATCGTGCTGCTGCCCGACCTGTCGCGGCGGCTCAAGGCGCAGGATGATGCGGGCGCGCGCCACGCCTTTTCCCGCGCGGGCGAACTGTCGCTGGCGCTGACCGTGCCCGCCGCCGTGGCGCTGGTGGTGGTGCCGCTGCCCATCGTGTCGGTGCTGTTCCAGCGCGGCCAGACCAGCATGGCCGACGCGCAGGCCATTGCCCTGGCCGTCGCCATCTACGGGCTGGGCCTGCCCGCCTTCGTGCTGCAGAAGGTTCTGCAGCCGCTCTTCTTTGCGCGCGAGGACACGCGCACCCCGTTCCGCTACGCGCTGTGGTCCATGGCGGTGAACGCGGTGCTGGCGATCGGGCTCGCACCGGTGCTGGGCTGGATCGCGCCTGCCATCGCCACCACCGTGTCGGCATGGATCATGGTGGCGCAGCTGGCATGGGGCGGGCGCCGTCTGGGCGAGGTGGCGCGGTTCGATGACCGGTTCCGCCGCCGCATCTGGCGGATCTGTCTCGCCTCCGTGCTGATGGGGGCGGTGCTGTGGGGAACCATGTGGCTGCTGACGCCGTTCCTGAGTGTAAGCTTCTGGCGGGCTCTTGTGCTTGCCCTGCTCATCGGCATCGGGATGCTGGCCTATGCCGTGGCGGGACAGGTGACAGGCGCATTCCGCTTGTCCGAATTCCGCGCCGCATTCCGCCGCAAAGGCCGATCCACATGACGCTGACTCCCCTGATTACCGCCGCCGAGGGCTTCCCCGCGCTCGAACGGCTGGCCGATTCCGCCCGCGAGGAGCTTGTGATGAGCTTCCGCATCTTCGACCCGACCACCCGGCTGCACAGCCCCGACCTGCTGGCGCGGGGACTGGCGACATGGGCCGATCTTCTGGCCGAGATCAGCCGCCGCGGCGTGCGGCTGCGGCTGATGATTTCGGATTTCGATCCCGTCTTCACCTCGGATCTGCACCGGCAGGCATGGACTTCTGCCAAGGGCTTCGCCGAAACGCTGCAGGGCGACGCGCAAGTGATCTGCGCGCCGCACGGACAGGCGGCGGGCTGGGTCTGGCGCATGGTCATGCGCGGGCGCATCACCCGCAAGCTGGCCGAACTGCGCGAGCTTGACCCCGACGAGCTGACCCCGGTGCAGCGCGCGGTTCTGGCCGGGGCCGTGGCGCTGCGCCCGGTGACCATCCACCAGAAATTCGCCGTGGCCGACCGGCAAAGCTGCGTGATCGGCGGGCTCGACATCAACGAACGCCGCTATGACACGCCCGAACATGACCGCCCCAGCGACGAGACATGGCACGATGTCTCCATGGTGGTGGAGGATGCGGAGTTCGCCGCCGTGCTGCACCACCATTTCGGCACCTGCTGGAACGCGGCGCTGGATTGCGGCACCCCCTGCCTGACCGGCGAGGCCGTGCGCTTTGACACCGACACCCGCCCGCAGGGCAGCGCCGACCTGCGGCTGGTGCGGACCTTCTCCGCGCCCTGTTCCGCCCCCGCGCGGCTGGCGCCGCGTGCCACCATCATCGAGCATGAAAAGACCATCCTCGCCCTGATCGGCGAGGCGCAGCGCCACATCTATGTGGAAACCCAGTTCCTGCGTCACCGCCCCGTGGTCGAGGCGCTGGTGCGCGCCGCCGGACGGCACGAGCAGCTGCAACTGGTGGTGGTGCTGCCGCCCTTCGCAGACCGCGTGCTTTACGAGGCGAATGACAGCTGGGATGCCCGACACGGCCACGCGCTGCAATCCGAGGCGGTGGGCCGCCTGACCCGCGCCTTTGGCGACCGGCTGGCGCTGATCTCTCCCGGGCAGCCGCGCCCCGCCCCCGAAGACGTGCCGCCGCTGCATGGCGCGGGCCCGGTCTATGTGCATTCCAAGGTGCTGCTGGTGGATGACCGCGTGGGTCTGGTGGGCTCGGCCAATCTCAATGGCCGGTCGCTGCGCTGGGATACCGAAGCCTCGATCCTGTTCCGCCGTCCCGAGACGGTGATCGCCCTGCAGCGGCGGCTGGCCGAAATCTGGCTGGGCGCGCATCTGGAGGGGCACGATCCGGTGCAGTCGCGCACGTGGCGCCGCGCCGCGCTGGCCAATGCCGCCCGCCTGCCCGAAGAGCGCGAAGGCTTTGCCCTGCCCTACCCCAATGCCTCGGGCAAGGCGTTTTCGCGGTTCCTGCCGGTCCTGCCCGCCGACATGTTCTGACTCAGCGCTGGCGCAGCCTGTCGCGCAGGCGCTGCCAGCCGCCGGGCACCAGCAGGATGGTCAGCGCAAAGCCGGAGGCGAAGCCGCCCAGATCCGCCACCCAGTCCAGCCCGCCGCCGAAGAGCAGGCCAAACAGCAGCTGGATGCCCAGCAGGATGCCGATCAGTGAAAACGCCCGGACCTGCTGGCCGCCCACCTGCCCCAGCCGCAGCCACAGCAGATAGGTGAAGGCGCCGATCAGACCGTAGATCGGCGGAAAGGCCCCGATCAGCGGCACCGGCGTCGCCAGCAGCACGCCATAGGCCAGTGCCCCGCCAAAGGTCGAGGCGGCAAGGATCGCCAGCGTGCGCGCCGGACCCAGCGCTTCGGCCACCATCTTGCCCAGCGCCAGCAGCATCACCCCGGCAAACAGTGCATGGGTGAAATTGCCATGCACGAAGGGGTAGCTGAAGAAGCGCAGCAGATGCTCGGGCGGGTATTGCCCGGTGTCGATCATCCAGCCAAGGATGTTGCCGGAAAAAGAGAAGCGCTGCAGCGCCTCCAGCCGCCAGCCCACGGCCTCGGGGCCGCCGACCAGCCCGCGCGCGCCCAGCGAAAAGGCGGCCTCCACCCCCACGATCACGACAAACAGCGCGATGATGACGGGCGGCAGCGGGTTCAGCGGCGATTCGGTGTGGCGGTGCGCCATGATGGCCTCTTTCTTGACGGCATGTCGGGGCATGGGTAAGCCAGCGCAGACAGAATATCCAGACGAAGGAAAGCCCATGACCGAGGCGGCCCAGACCCAGACCTCCTTCTCGCCCCGCGTGTTCTCCGGAATCCAGCCCTCTGGCGGGCTGACGCTGGGCAACTATCTGGGGGCGATCCGGCGGTTTGTCGACATGCAGGACAGCGGCATCGAGACGCTGTATTGCGTGGTCGACATGCACGCCATCACCGTCTGGCAGGATCCGGAGGCGCTGCGCCGCCAGACCCGGGAACTGACGGCGGGTTATCTGGCAGCGGGGCTCGACCCCGCCCGGTCGATCCTCTTCAACCAGAGCCAGGTGCCCGCCCATGCGCAGCTGGCGTGGATTTTCAACTGCGTGGCGCGGCTTGGCTGGATGAACCGCATGACGCAGTTCAAGGACAAGGCGGGCAAGAATGCCGAAAAAGCCTCGCTCGGGCTTTATGCCTATCCGGCGCTGATGGCCGCCGACATCCTTGTCTATCACGCCACCCATGTGCCGGTGGGCGAGGACCAGAAACAGCATGTGGAGCTGACCCGCGACATCGCGGCGAAGTTCAACCATGATTTCGGCACCGAGTTCTTTCCGATGACCGAGCCGGTGATCGAAGGCGCGGCCACCCGGGTCATGAGCCTGCGCGACGGCTCGAAGAAGATGTCGAAATCCGATCCTTCGGATGCCTCGCGCATCAACATGACCGACGATGCCGACGCGATTTCCAGCAAGATCCGCAAGGCACGCACCGATCCCGACGCCCTGCCCTCCGAAATCGAGGGGCTGGAGGGACGGCCCGAGGCGCGCAACCTGCTCAACATCTACGCAGCCCTTGCCGACACCACCGTGGCCGAGGTGCTGGCCGAGGTGGGCGGACAGCAGTTTTCGGAATTCAAGCCGAAGCTGGCGGATCTGGCCGTGGCCAAGCTGGCGCCGATCTCCACCGAGATGGCGCGGCTGATGCAGGATCCCGCCGAAATCGACGCGGTGCTGCGCGCAGGCTCCGAACGGGCCAATGCCCTTGCCGCACCGATCCTGAAGCGCACCTACGAGATCGTGGGCATGGTCGGCGCCTGAACCGGGCTAGCGCAGGAAGACCCCGATCCCCACGCCCCCCGGCGGCCCCGTGGCCGCCACGGGCGGGGGATCCTGTGCCGCGCCGCCCTGCGCCACCAGCAGCGGATCGCGCGGCGCCATCCAGTCGCGCGGCACGCCCCGCCGCCGCACCGGCGCATGATCTGGGGCCTGCGCAAATCCCTGATCCATCCGCTGCGTCACCTCTGCCAGCCGCTCTGCCGAGGATCCCGCGCCCAGCACGGTGACGATCAGCCGCGCCTCGCCGCGCATTGCCGAGGCGGTGATGTTGTATCCCGCCGCCCGGGTGTAGCCGGTCTTGATCCCGTCCGCCCCGGCATAGCCCGACAGGAAGCGGCTGTTGGTGTGGCGCATCCCCCCCGCCTGCTGCTGCGCAAAAAGGCCCCAGAACTCCGGAAAATCCAGCCACAGCCTGCGGCCCAGCGTGGTCATGTCGCGCGCCGTGGTCAGATGGCCGGGCGCGGTCAGCCCGTGCGGATTGGCATAGCGGGTACCATCCAGCCCCAGATCCTGCGCCCGCGCGTTCATGCGGGCGACAAAGGCCGCCTCGCTGCCCGCCAGCACCTCGGCCAGCGCCACCGCCGCGTCATTGCCCGAGGCCAGCGCCACCCCGGTGACCAGATCGCCCAGCGACACCACCTGCCCGGCCCACAGCCCCATGCGCGAGCCGGGCTGTGCCGCCGCCCGCGCCGAAACCGTGACAGGGTCCTCCCGCGATCGCAGCCCCGTCTCCAGCGCCTCGAACGCCAGATAAAGCGTCATCATCTTGGTGAGGGAGGCGGGAGGATGCGGCAGGTCGGCGCCCTCTTCGACGTAAACCTCCCCCGTGCGGGCATCCATCACCACGCTGGACCGGATGGCCGCCTGCGCGCCCCCGGCAAGGGTCAGCAGCAGCGCCAGCAGGATGTTCCGGATCATCAGCCCCTCCGCCTGTTCCGGAGCCAGACTGGCAGAGAGGTCTTGCCAAGCCGTGAACCGGCTCAGCCCATCCGTGCCGCCAGCCGCAGCGCGTGCGACGGATCGCGCGCCACATCGGGCAGCACCGGATCATAGGCGGCGCGCAGCAGCGCCGCGATTTCGGGGCGCAGCACCACGCGCCCGTCGCCAAGCTGGCCCAGCGGCGAGCGGTCGGCAAAGGCGCTGTCGGACCACAGCAGCATCACCTGCACCACCTGCGCCAGCGCCAGATCCTCGGCCGCCATCGCGTCCAGCGCCGCATCCATGCGCAGGAACACGAAGGCCGCCCGGATGGCCCCCTGCGCGTCGAAATGGAACAGCCGGTACTGGTTGGCGCCCGCGTCCTGCAGGCGCGTCACCATGCCGTCCAGCCCCTCGATCAGGCGGTCCAGATCGGGCACGGTCCGCAGATCGGCCCAGTCCCGCAGGAAAAAGACCATGACATTGGCGCCAAGCTCGGGATCGGTCTGCGCCATCTTGTGCCCTGTCAGCGCGCAGACCGCCTCGAACGCGCCCTTGACGAGGCTCAGCGTCGCATCCTCCACCCCGAACACCACCGGCGACAGCGGCCTGCCCCAGCGCGCGCAAAGATAGCTGCCATCCGCCCTTGTGAACCACTGCTCGACCGTTGCCGCGTCCATGGCCGTCTCCTTCTGCCGATCTCCGGAGGCGGGCCTGCCATGCAGGGCCCGCCGCCGCAAGCCCGTCAGTCAAAGAGCGTGGCCTGCCCCGGCGGGCGCGGCACCGGCAGGCCCAGATGATCCCATGCCCGCTGCGCCAGCATCCGTCCGCGCGGCGTGCGCTGGATCAGCCCCTGCTGCAGCAGATAGGGTTCGATCACCTCCTCCAGCGCGTCGCGGCTTTCCGACAGCGCGGCGGACAGGGTTTCGATCCCGACCGGGCCGCCCGCGTAATTTTCCGCGATCAGCGTCAGATAACGCAGGTCGGCGCCATCCAGCCCGATGCGGTCCACCCCCAGCCGGGTCAGCGCGCCATCGGCCAGCGCGCGGGTGACCACGCCATCGCCTTCGACCACGGCAAAGTCGACCACGCGGCGCAGCAGCCGCCCGGCGATGCGCGGCGTGCCCCTCGCGCGGCGGGCGATCTCCTGCGCGCCCTCGGGTTCTGACCGCACCCCCAGCTTCACCGCGTTGCGCGTCACGATCTCGTGCAGCTCCGCCTCGGTGTAGTAATTGAGCCGGGTGGGAATGCCGAAACGGTCGCGCAGCGGCGTGGTCAGCAGGCCCAGCCGGGTGGTGGCGCCGACCAGCGTGAAGGGCTGCAGTTCGATCCGGACGGTGCGCGCGGCGGGGCCTTCGCCGATCACCAGATCCAGCTCGTAATCCTCCATCGCGGGGTAAAGCACCTCTTCGACCACGGGGCTCAGCCGGTGAATCTCGTCGATGAAGAGCACGTCATTGCGTTCCAGATTGGTGAGGATCGCCGCCAGATCCCCCGCCTTGGCCAGAACCGGGCCGGAGGTCATGCGGAACCCAACCCCCAGTTCCCGCGCCATGATCTGCGCCAGCGTGGTCTTGCCCAGACCGGGAGGCCCGTGAAACAGCGTGTGGTCCATCGCCTCGCCGCGCTGGCGGGCGGACTGGATGAACACCCGCAGGTTGGACCGCGCCTCGGCCTGACCGATAAAATCCTCCAGCCGCTGCGGGCGCAGGGCGCGGTCGTGATCTTCGGGCAGCGGATCGGGGCGCAGGGTGGGATCGGGTCCGGCCATGGCTTATCCCTTCGGCGCCAAGAGCTTCAGCGCGGCGCGGATCAGCGCGGGCGTCTCGGCCCCGGGCAGATCCTGTGCCGCCTGCGCCACGGCGCCCGCCGCTTCGGAGGGCGCGTAGCCCAGATTGGCCAGCGCCGACAGCGCCTCGGCCTGCGCCCCCATGGAGGCGGGCGGCAGAGGCTCCGCCCGGGCGGAGGCGAGCACCGGTTCCTCGATCACCACATCCTCGGCGCTGGTGGCCCGGCCCGGCCCCATGGCCATCAGCCCCGGCGCCTTGTCCTTCAGTTCGTTGACCACGCGCTGCGCGGTCTTGGGGCCGACCCCGCGCGCCACCTTGACCGCGTTCCAGTCGCCAAGCGCAATCGCCCGGCTGACGCCGTCGGGCCCGAGCGCACCCAGAATGGCCAGCGAGGCCTTGGCCCCCACCCCCTGCACCGTCAGCAGCAGGCGGAACCATTCCTTTTCCAGCAGCGTGGGAAAGCCGAAAAGCTGCAGCAGATCCTCGCGCACCAGCAGATCGGTATAAAGCGCCGCCGCCTCGCCGGGACGCGGCAGCGCCGCCAGCACCCGGTCAGAGCAGTAGACGATATAGCCCACGCCGCGCACGTCGATCAGCACGTGATCGTCGCCCTTGTAATCCACCCGCCCCGCGATGCGCCCGATCATGCGCGCACCCGCAGGCGCTGCGTGCCCAGATGATGCGCGTGACAGATCGCCACCGCCAGCGCGTCCGCCGCGTCCGGCCCGCTGATCGCCACGCCGGGCAGTTGCATCTTTACCATATGGTCCACCTGCCGCTTGTCCGCGTGCCCCACGCCCACCACCGTTTTCTTCACGGTGTTGGGCGAATATTCCCCGATTTCCAGCCCGAACTGCGCGGGCACCAGCAGCGCGATGCCCCGCGCCTGCCCCAGCTTCAGCGTGCCCGCGCCGTCGCGGTTCACGAAGGTCTGTTCCACCGCAGCCAGATCGGGCTGAAACCTGTGCAGGATGTCGGTGAGCTGATCATAAAGCGACAGCAGCCGCCCCGCCAGTTCCCCCTGCCCCGAATCGCAGACCCCGTTGGCGACATGCCGCAAGCGGCTGCCTTCGGCCTCGATCACCCCCCAGCCGAGGTGCCGCAAACCCGGATCAATCCCAATGACTCGCATCGCCTGCCCGCCTCTGTTGTTGTTTTGACACAGGCCTAGCACGAAAGGCGAACATGCGCCAAGCCCTGCACCGCGTCATTCCGCAGGCTGCGGCAGTCCTGACACGGTCGTTCGGGCCATGACAGCCCCCAAAGCCTGCTTTTCATGGCCAAAGCTGATCAAAATTCAGCCGGTTCGCTGCGGCGCTGCATAGTTTTTTCGCTATGTGTGAAACGCAGATCGACCATGCAGTTTTGGCAGCTTGTCCGGTCCGCCGCCTCTGTCTATCTGCCGCATAGAATTAAGGCACTTTGAAAACCCCAGACAAGGATACAGACCATGGCCGTCTATGACGCCAACCGCCCGCAGCACGGTGCAACCGGGATCGCCGGCCAGATCGGCACCATCTTCGTGAGCGGCTTCGCCCCGCTTTCCGTGAACGACACGCCCCGCGCCGGTTTTGCCGGCACCATCGGCGGCGCCTTCCGCACCCTGTTCGCCACCATTGCGGACTGGAACGACGCCCGCCTGACCCGCAAGAGCCTTGAAGCTCTGACCGACCGCGAACTCGACGATATCGGTCTCTGCCGCGGCGACATCGACCGCATCGCGCATCTGCGCTGACAGCATGACCCATCCCGACGGCAAAAGGCCGCGTCACCCCTCCCGGTGACGCGGCCTTTCAGCATTCAGGGCGCGGGCCAGAGCCGCCGCGCGGCCCCGGCCAGAACCTCAGCCGATCAGGGGCTGCAGCTGCTGCGCAATCCAGTGGGTCACCGGGTCAGCCGTCATCAGCCAGCCGCCGATCTGTTCGGGCAGGCTGCCCGCCGCCAGAGTCGTGAGATGGCCAAGATAATCAGCCTCTCCCAGAACCGCGAGCGCGAGCCCCTTGAAGGCCAGCCCCCCCGCCGCCAGCAGCAGCATGACCCGCAGCGGTGCCGCAGGCACGCGGCGCAGCGGGCGATGTTCGATGGTGCCGTTGCGGTTGATACGGGTGGTATAACCCTGCGCCAGCTTGCGATGCTTGGTCACAACCGCCTTCTGGCGTTTTTCAAAATTGCGGAGCGCACTGTCCATGGCAGCCTCGTCTTGTCCGGCCCCCACCAGACAAGACCGAGATAGGCCGAAATCAAGGCTAAATTTAGGCAAATTCCCCGCTTTGTCGAAAACTTGCCTTTGTTAACCTTGTCTTGATCACTCCGGCTTGCGCAGGGTCAGCGTGACCCAGTCGCCGATGACCTCCTGCCGCAGCAGCGGCACGCCCTGCGCGGCATAGGCGTCGATCACCTCTTCGGCCTGACGGGTCAGGATGCCCGACAGGATGACATGACCGCCCGGCGCCAGCGCCGCCGCCATCTCGGGGGCCAGATCGATCAGCGGCTGCTTGAGGATATTGGCGAAGATCAGGTCATAGGGCGCGCGCGCCGCCAGATCGGGATGGCCAAAACCCGCCGCCTCCACGCAGGTGACGCGGCCCTGCAGCCCGTTGGCGCGCACATTCACCTCGGCCACTTCCACGGCGACCTCGTCGATGTCCGAGGCAATCACCGGGTTCGGCCAGATCCGCGCGGCGGCCATGGCCAGCACGGCGGTGCCGCAGCCGATATCGGCCACGCTCTGCCCCACGATGCCGTCCTGCGCCAGCCGGTCCAGCGCCCGCAGGCAGCCCAGCGTGGTGCCGTGATGACCCGTGCCGAAGGCCATCGCGGCCTCGATCAGCAGCGGCTCCGCGCCTTCGGGCACCTTGTCGGCGTCATGGCTGCCATAGACGAAAAACCGCCCGGCCTCGACCGGGGTCAGTTCGCGGCGCACCTTGTCCACCCAGTCGGTTTCCGGCACTTCGGAGACGACAAAAGGCGTGCCGCCATAGGCTGCGGCCAGCAGCGCCAGTTCGACCCCATCGGGGCTTTCGGTGAAATAGGCGCCCACCTCCCATGTGCCCGATCCGTCCTCGATCTCGAACACGCCGACGCCGGTGGGTTCGGGATCCAGATCCTCCATGGCCTCGGCCAGCGCCTCGGCGGCGTCCTGATCGGAAAACTTGGTGTAGGCGGTCCAGGTCTTGGCCATGCGGGCTCTCCTATGTCTGGGGCGCCCGATAGCCTGTTTGCGCCGCCAGCGCCAGAGCTTGCCTATTCCGCCGGAGCGGCCAGACGCGCGGAAAAGATCGTCTCGTTGCCCGGCACGGGATGGCGCGGGATCATCAGCGCCAGCAGGAACGACACCCCCGCCATGGCTGCCGCCAGCCCGAACACCGCCCCGGGGGAGACCAGCCACAGATAGCCAAGAGCAAAGGGCAGAAACACCGCCGCGATATGGTTAATGGTAAAGGCCACCGCCGCCGTGGGCGCGATGTCACCCGGATCGGCGATCTTCTGGAAATAGGTCTTCAGCGCCAGAGCCAGCGCAAAGAAGATGTGATCCAGCACATACAGCACCGAAGCCAGCACCACGCCCCAGCCGAACCAGTAAATGCCGCCATAGGCGAGGAAAATCGCCATCAGCCCGGCATATTCCACCAGCAGCGCGCGGCCTTCGCCAAAGCGGTGCACCACCCGGCCCAGCAGCGGCGCCAGCGCCATATTGGCCACAAGGTTGATGAGGAACAGCGCCGTCACCTCGTCAACCTCGAAGCCGAAGCGTTCGACCATCATGAACCCGGCGAAGACCACGAAGATCTGCCGCCGCGCCCCCGACATGAACTGCAGCGCATAATACAGCCAGTAGCGGCGGCGCAGCACCAGCTGCTTGCGCTGCGGGTTCGGGCTTTGGAATTGCGGGAAGGCCAGCGCGCAATAGACCACGATGGCCAGCGTCAGCCCGCCCGACACCAGATAGACAGAGTTGTAGGACAGCTCGAACGCCCGCCATGTCAGCACGATGACGCCGTAAGCGACCAGCGTCGCCCCCGAGGCGGCGGCCAGCAGCCAGCCCAGCATCTGCGGCGCGCGCTCCTTGGTCAGCCATTGCAGCTGCAGCGACTGGTTCACCGTCTCGTAGTAGTGAAACCCGATGGAACTGAGCAACGTCACGGTCAGCAGCCCGCCCATCGACGGGAACCACGCGGTAACGGCGGTGGTGACGGCCAGCAGCGCCAGCGCCACCAGCGCCAGCACCTGTTCGCGCATCACCAGCAGAACGAAGACCACCAGAAAGGCCAGAAAGCCCGGAATCTCGCGCACCGTGTGCAGCCAGCCGATGTCCGATCCGTCGAACTGCGCCGCCTCGCGGACGAAGTTGTTCAGCAGCGCCGACCATGTGGCAAAGCTGAGCGGCATGGCGATGGCCATGAGAAACAGCAGCGCGACCGGGCGGCGCCAAAGCGGCAGATCGCGCGCTTCGGCAAGGGGCACGAGTCGCGTCATAAGTGTCCTTTACGCCCAAATTCCGCCTCTGGCGAGATCCCGCCGCAGACCCTGCGTGATCTGCATCAAGGCGGATACATTCAACCTCGCGCATCTTTCGCCAAACCGCCAAGGAGAGGCGCCATGGATCTGATCCCGCTTGTCGATACGCTGGGCGAAGGCCCCACCGCCACGCTGTTCGGGCTGCTGACCGGCGGCGTCTTTGGCGTGGCGGCGCAGCGGTCGCGGTTCTGCCTGCGCGCGGCGGTGGTGGAATTTGCCCATGGCGCGCTGGGGGACAAGGTGGCGGTCTGGCTGCTGACCTTTTCCACGGCGCTGGTCTGGGTGCAGGCGGCGCAGCTTCTTGGGCTGTTCGACGCTGCCAATGCCCGCATGATGGCGGTTCCGGGCAGCTGGTCGGGCGCGGTGCTGGGCGGGCTGGTCTTTGGCGCGGGCATGGTGCTGGCCAATGGCTGTTCGGGGCGGCTGCTGGTGCTGGCAGCCACCGGCAACCTGCGCTCGGTGATCTCGGGGCTGATCTTTGCGGTGGTGGCGCAGATGTCGCTGTCGGGGATCCTCGCGCCGCTGCGCGACCGGCTGGCGGGGCTGTGGATCACCAGCGGCGGGCGCAACATGGATCTGGCGGCGGCGCTGCACCTGCCGCGCGGCGCGGGTCTGGCGCTGGGGCTTGCCATCGCGGCGCTGGCGCTGCATCTGGCGCGGCGCCACCGCATCGGCGCGGCGCGGCTGGTCTTTGCCTCTGGCGTGGGCTTTGCCGTGGCGCTTGGCTGGGGGCTGACCCATGCGCTGGCCAATGTGGCCTTCGAACCGGTGCAGGTGGAAAGCGCCACATTCACCGGACCTTCGGCGCGCACGCTGATGTTCTTCCTCGACGCGGGTGCGGTGCTGGATTTTGACGTGGGGCTGGTGGCGGGCGTGTTTCTGGGCGCGCTGCTGGCAGCGGCAGCGGCGGGCGAGCTGCGGCTTCAGGGCTTTGACGGCCCCACCCCGCTGCGCAACGCGATGATCGGCGCCGCGATGATGGGATTTGGCGGGATGCTGGCCGGAGGCTGCGCCATCGGCGCGGGCGTCACCGGCGGATCGATCCTTGCGGGCACGGCATGGCTCGCGCTCTGCGCCATGTGGGCGGGCGGCATCGTGATGGAACTGGCGCTGAACGGGCGGCGGCTGGTCACGGCCTGAGCCGCGTCAGGCCGTCAGGCCCATTTGGCCAAGGGCGGCAGGCTCATCAGCACGGCATTGGCATCATGCCCGGTGGCAAGGCCGAACTTGGTGCCCCGGTCGTAGACAAGGTTGTATTCCGCATAAAGCCCGCGATGGATCAGCTGCGCGTCCTTGTCAGCTTCGGTAAAGGGCTGCAGCCGGCGCGCCTCCACCAGCGGCAGGTAGGCGGGCAGAAAGGCGCGGCCAATGTCCTGCGTCAGGGCAAAATCCGCCTCCCAGTCGCCGGTATTGCGGTCATCCATAAAAATGCCGCCGACGCCGCGCGCCCGCTTGCGATGCGGGATGTAGAAATATTCGTCCGCCCAGGCCTTCAGTTCGGGGTAAAGCGTGGGCCCGTGCGGATCCAGATGCGCCTTCTGGGTCGCGTGGAAGTGCGCGGTGTCCTCGGCATAGTCCAGACAGGGGTTGAGATCCGACCCGCCGCCGAACCACCACGCGCCCGGCGTCCAGAACATCCGCGTGTTCATGTGCACGGCGGGGCAATGCGGGTTCTGCATATGCGCGACAAGGCTGATGCCGCTGGCCCAGAACCGCGGATCCGCCTCGATCCCCGGCACGCCGCGCGCCGCCATGGCTTTCTGCGCGGCCTCCCCCAGCACGCCATGCACGGTGGAGACATTGACCCCCACCTTCTCGAACACCCGACCGCCGCGCAGCACGCTCATCAGCCCGCCGCCCGCATCCGACCCGTCCTCGCTGGCGCGCCGGGTTTCGGTCACCTCGAACCGGCCCGCCGGGGCCTCGGCGAAGGGGCCGCTTGCATGGCTGTCCTCCAGCCCCTCGAACGCGGTCACGATCTGGTCGCGCAGGCTGCGGAACCACAGGGCGGCGCGGGTCTTGCGCTCTGCAAAGGCGTCGGTCATCGGGGTCTGGTCCTGCTCAATGCGCGGGGGCGGCCACCGGATCGACGAGCGTGCGCCCGCCATCCACGGTCATGATCTGCCCGGTCATGAAGCCCGAAGCTTCGGAGGCCAGAAACTGCACCGCCTCGCAGACCTCGCCCGGGGCGGCAATGCGGCCTGCGGGGGTATGCGCCTCGATCTCGGCACGGTATTCGGGCTGATCCTTGAGGATGGCTTTCAGGCTGGCCGACATGACCGAGCCGAAGGCCACGGAATTGACCCGGATGCGGTGCGGCGCCAGCGTCACCGCCAGCGACCGGGTCAGCTGGTCCAGCGCCGCGCAGCTGATCGAATAGGCCAGCAGCCGGGGATTGGTGCGCCGCGCCGCGATGGAGGAGATGTTGACGATCGCACCCGCCTGCCGGTCCTGCTGCCCTTCGGCCTGCTTGATCATCCGCCGCGCCACGATCTGGCTCAGCCGCAGCGCGGGCATGAAATTCTGGCCCAGCAGCGTGTCGACCGTGTCATCCTCGGCCTCCAGCGCCTGCGTGGGCAGGATCTGCCGCGCGCCGTTCACCAGAATGTCGACCCGGTCAAAGGAATCGAGCGTGGCGGAGAGCAGGTTGGCCAGCGTCAGCTTTTCGCGCAGGTCGCCCGCGAAATAGCGCATGGTGCTGTCTTCGTCCCGGTTGCCGCATTCCTTGGCCAGCCGGGTTTCGTCCATGTCCGCGAACATGACATTGGCACCCTTCGCGGCAAAATGCCGGGCGATGGCCAGCCCCACCCCATTGGCGGCGCCGGTCACGATGGCGGTCTTGCCTTCGATGGAAAAGCTCATGGGAGACTCCCGTATGATGGGCGGTCAGCGTGCGGGCCGCGTCGCGTGGAGGATCTTGAAGCGGGTGTCGCCCGCAACTTCCTCGACCGTGCGGAACCGCTCGGCCAGCGTCGATTCATAGGGCAGATGGCGGTTCGCCACCAGCCAAAGCTGCCCCGAGGGTTTCAGCACTCGTGCCGCCGCCGCGATGAAGGCCTGTCCCAGCCCCGGATCGGCGGCGCGCCCGGTGTGAAAGGGCGGGTTCATCACCACCGCATCCAGCAGCGCGGGCGGTGTCCATGTCGTGGCATCGGCCCAGTGGAACTGCACCCGGGGATCGGGAATGTTGCGCCGCGCGCAGTCCAGCGCGGCCTGATCCGCCTCGACCAGATGCAGCGCGCCGATGGTTTCGCGCGGGATCACCCCGGCGGCCAGCGCCCCCCAGCCCGCGCCCAGATCGGCCACGGTCGCCCCCAGCTTGGCGGGCAGCGCCGCCAGCAGCAGCGTGGTGCCCGGATCCTCGCCATCGGCGGAAAAGCTGCCCGGCGCGGTCCACATGCCATTGGCAAGCTGCACGGGGCCACGCGCCCAGTCGGCAAAGGCATCGGTGGCGGCGAACCAGAACACCCGACCATGCGCCTTGGACACCTGCCCCAGCAGCGGCACCCGGTCGCGCACGGCGCGCAGCAGGCTTTCGACGCCATCGGTCTTCTGCCCGTCCACGATCACCAGCCCGCCCTTTGCGGCGGCGCAGGCCTGCGCGATGCGCGCCTCGGCCAATTCGCGGGCGCGGGGCACGAACACCAGCGCTGCGGCAAAGGGGCCCTCCGGCGCCTGCGCCATGTCCCAGCCATGGCGGGCCAAGGCAGCATGATCGGGGAAACTGGGCTGCACCAGCGTGCAGCGGTCCTGCGGCAGCGCATCAAGCACCGCATCCCCCGGCGCTCCCAGCACCAGCACAGGGCCTTCTTGCGGCAGGTCAAGCCCCGCCTCAAGCGCAAAGGTCAATCGGTCTGAAGTCATGCCAGGACCGCCCGAGCGGGGCGGATCACTCCTTTTCCATGGTGCATTGCAGCGGGTGCTGGTGACGGCGCGCGAAGTCCATCACCTGCCCCACCTTGGTTTCCGCGATCTCATGGCTGAAGACACCGACCACGGCAACGCCCTTCTTGTGGACGGTCAGCATGATCTCGAACGCTTGGGCATGCGACATGCCAAAGAACCGTTCCAGCACATGCACCACAAACTCCATGGGCGTGTAATCGTCATTTAGCAGCAGCACCTTGTAAAGCGGCGGGCGCTTGGTCTTCGGCTTGGTCTGGACAACGACACTCGCCTCGCCCTCACCATCGCGGGAGGGGCGTGTACCGGTCATCAGTCGGACCTTCTGTTCCGTCGTGTCTCGGATCATGTTCGGGGACGCTTGCGTTTTGCTGTTCCGGCTTTGAAGGACGTATATAAATCGGAGCGGCCCGCGAGGAAAGGGCTGCGTCAGGAAGTGATCCAGATATGACCCGGAAAGTGCAAACAATAGGTTTCGATGCGGATGACACGCTCTGGCACAACGAGCGCTTCTTCCATCTGACGCAGCAGCGATTCGCCGAGCTTCTGGCCGATCACGCCGAACGCGCCGATCTGGATGCCCGCCTGCTGGAGGCAGAGCGGCGCAACATCGGCGCCTATGGCTTTGGCGTCAAAGGCTTCGTGCTGTCGATGATCGAAACCGCGATCGAGGTGACCGAAGGCCGCGTGCCCGGCCATGTCATCGGGCAGATCCTTGCCGCCGGGCAGGACATGCTGGCCCATCCGATCGAACTTCTGCCCCATGCCCGCGACGCGGTAGAGGCGCTGAGCGGCCAGCATCACCTG
Source organism: Salipiger marinus (assembly GCF_900100085.1). Taxonomy (GTDB): domain Bacteria; phylum Pseudomonadota; class Alphaproteobacteria; order Rhodobacterales; family Rhodobacteraceae; genus Salipiger; species Salipiger marinus. The sequence goes on along the minus strand of NZ_FNEJ01000014.1, from coordinate 88,769 downwards.
CTGGTGATCACCAAGGGCGATCTGCTGCATCAGGAGCGGAAACTGGCGCAGTCCGGGCTGGGCGAGCTGTTTGACGGGGTGGAAATCGTGTCCGACAAGCGCCCCGACACCTATGCGCGGATCTTTGGCGCCCTGCCCGGCGGGCCGGAAGCGGCGGTAATGGTGGGCAATTCGCTGAAATCCGACGTGAACCCGGCCATCGTTGCGGGGGCATGGGGCGTGCATGTGCCGCATGATCTGGTCTGGGGGCTTGAACACGACAGCGTGCCCGACCATCCGCGCTTCCGCGAACTGCCGGATCTGGGCGGTCTGGCCGCACTGGTGGCGACGCTGGACTAAGCTTTCGCCGCATTGCTGCCTTAATCGCTTCTATAGGGGACACGAATTCGTGTTGCCCTAAATATGCCCCTTGCGCAGGGGCGGAAACCCGCCGCAAATCAAGGCATTGCAGGGTTTATTTCAGGCGCCCTCCATGCTACTTTCGAGTCAAATCAGAAAAAAAATAGCCGACCGGAAAACCGGGGGCGAGAGGCAGAGAAGGCAAACATCGTGACGGGACCGCGCACCACGCGACCGGGCCGAGCAGGCCTGCGTATTTTCACTATGATCTGGTTGGCTCTGATGCTTCCGGTCAGCGCCCTTGCAGCGCCCTATGCGGCTCTGGTGATGGACGCAAGATCGGGCGAAGTGCTGTTCGAGGAGAACGCGGACACCCGTCTGCACCCCGCCTCGCTGACCAAGATGATGACGCTTTACATCGCCTTCGAGGCGGTGGAGCACGGCGAGATCAGCATGGACACCATGGTCAGCATCTCCCGCAACGCCTCGGCGGAGCCGCCATCGAAGCTGGGGCTGCGCTCCGGCCAGAAGATCGCGCTGCGCTATCTGGTGCGGGCAGCGGCGGTCAAATCCGCCAATGATGCCGCCACCGCCATCGGCGAGGCCATCTCGGGCTCCGAAGACGCCTTTGCCCGCCGGATGAACCGCACGGCAAAAGCGATGGGGATGTCCCGCACCACCTTCAAGAACATGAACGGTCTCACGCAGGACGGGCACCTGTCCACCGCGCGCGACATGGCGATCCTCGGGCGCCACATGATCTATGACTACCCGCAATACTACAACATCTTCTCCCGCCGCTCGACCGATGCGGGCATGGCGCAGGTGAACAACACCAACCGCCGCTTCCTTGACGCCTATCAGGGCGCCGACGGGATCAAGACCGGCTATACCCGCGCCGCGGGCTTCAACCTTGTCTCCTCGGCGGAGCGCGGACAGGAGCGCATCATCACGTCGGTGTTCGGCGGCACCTCCACCGCCGCGCGCAACGCCAAGACGGCGGAACTGCTGAACCTCGGCTTCAAGAAGGCGCCCACCAGCGTGTCGCTGCGGCGCCCGGCCAAGCCGCCCTATATGGGCCGCGGCGATACCGGCGCCGAAATCCTGATGAGCGATGCGGCAAGCCCCGCAGCGGATGCGCGCGGCAAATCCATCCGCGTCGCCGCCGCCGCCGTGCAGTCCAGCCTGCGTCCCAAGGCCCGCAGCGGCGTGACCGGGCAGGATGTCGCGCCCTTGGTGGCAGGGGTGCAGAACGACATCGCCACCGTGCTGGAATCGGTGCAGGTCTCCGCCATTCAGGACACGGTCGCGACCGCGAATCCGGGCATTGCCGCGCAGGGCATCGCGCCTGACGCCTCGGTCAAGCCGGTGCGGCGCCCGCAGGAGGTGGTGATGGCCAGCGCCGGCGGTGCCGCAACCAGCGCTGCCCCGGTGCAGATGGCCGCCGTGGAACAGCCGCAGGAGGTGGTCACCCGCGTCTCCACTTCCGGCGAACGGCACTGGGGCATCAATGTCGGGCGCTATCCCAGCCGTTACGCGGCAGAGCGGATCCTGCTGAAGACCGCGCTGATGGAAACCAGCACGCTGGACGGATCGCTGCGCAAGGTGGTCAATGGCAGCCGCGGCTTTGACGCGAATTTCATGGGGCTGACGCGGGACACCGCCGATCTGGCCTGCCGCCGCCTGCAGGCGCGTCAGGTGCCCTGCTTCATGATCGGGCCAAGCTGACCCCAGTCCCTGCCCTATGCCTCAAATCCTGCCCCCGCGACCTTCGGTCCGGGGGCATTTTGCTGCGCCCGGCCGCCCGGCCCCTGCCCCGGACATGACAAACCCCCGAAAGGCGGAAGCCCCGGGGGTCGTCGTGTTATCGTGTTGGAAGGTCGGCTGCCCGACCGATACGCCAGATCCTCAGAGAAGACCTTCGCGTTGCGCCTTCTTGCGCGCCAGCTTGCGGGCGCGGCGGATGGCCTCGGCCTTCTCGCGGGCTTTCTTCTCGGACGGTTTTTCGAAATGCTGCCGAAGCTTCATTTCGCGGAACACGCCTTCGCGCTGCAGCTTCTTCTTCAGAGCGCGGAGCGCCTGATCGACATTGTTGTCGCGAACACTGACCTGCATGTGGTTTTCACCACCTTTCTAGGTTTGAGTTGCAAGGATTTGCAGGAAGCAGCCCTATAGCAAGGCGCGCCCGGATTGTCTAGGCTCCTCTCTGTCCCCTCAGGACCCCATGCCGAAGGAGAGCCTCATGAGTGACGACCTGTCCACCCGCCTGCTGGACGCGGCGCTGCCGCACACCGCCTTTGACGGCTGGTCGGAAACCACCTTCCGCGCCGCCATCGCCGATACCGGCACCGATCCCGCCGTGGCGCGCGGGCTGTTCCCGCGCGGCGCGCTGGATCTGGCCGTGGCCTTCCACCGCCGTGGCGATGCCGCCATGGCCGACCGGCTGCGCGCCATGGATCTGACCCAGATGCGCTTTCGCGACCGCATCGCCACCGCCGTGCGCACGCGGCTGGAGGTGACCGAGGACCGCGAGGCGGTGCGCCGCGGCACCACGCTGTTTTCGCTGCCGCCCTATGCGCCCGAAGGCGCGAAGCTGATCTGGGGCACCGCCGACCGCATCTGGTCCGAACTGGGCGACGACAGCCGCGATTTCAACTGGTATACGAAGCGCGCCACGCTCGCCGCCGTCTATTCCGCCACGGTGCTTTACTGGCTGGGCGACGAATCGCTCGACCATCAGGCGACGTGGGAGTTTCTGGACCGCCGCATCGCCGATGTCATGCGCATCGAAGAGGTCAAGGCCAAGGCCCGCGCCAACCCGCTGCTGAACCGGCTGATGGCCGGTCCCGACCGGATGCTGGGCCGGGTGCGCCCGCCGCGCAGCTCCCGTCAGGTCGGCGTGCCGGGCGGCTGGACCGCACCGCGCTGATCCCCTCAAGACGCACAACCAACAGGACATCCCATGACCCGAACCATGCGCGCCGTCGAGATCACCGAACCCGGCGGCCCCGAGGTGCTGAAGCCCGTCACCCGCCCCATCCCCGAGCCCGGCCATGGTCAGGTGCTGATTCGTCTCCACTGGGCCGGGGTGAACCGCCCCGACGTGCTGCAGCGCGGCGGCAATTACAGCCCGCCCCCCGGCGCCTCGGATCTGCCCGGGCTTGAAGGCGCGGGCGAGGTGGTGGCCACCGGCGCGGGCGTCGACTGGCCGCTGCCCGGCACGCAGGTCTGCGCGCTGCTGCCCGGCGGCGGCTATGCCGAATATGCGGTGACCGCCGCCGCCCATTGCCTGCCGATCCCGCAGGGCATGGCGCTGCGCGAGGCGGCCTGCCTGCCGGAAACCTTCTTCACCGTCTGGACCAATGTCTTCCAGCGCGGCGCGCTGCAGGCGGGCGAACGCTTTCTGGTGCATGGCGGCTCCAGCGGCATCGGCACCACGGCGATCCAGTTGGCATCGGCCTTCGGCGCGCGGGTCTTCACCACCGCCGGGTCGCCAGAGAAATGCGCAGCCTGCCTCGCACTTGGCGCAGAACGCGCGATCAATTACCGCGAGGAGGATTTTGTGGAGGTGCTGCGCAACGAAGGCGGCGCCAACCAGATCCTCGACATGGTGGGGGGCGATTACCTGCCGCGCAACGTCAAGGCGCTGGCCGACGAGGGGCGGCTGGTGCAGATCGCCTTCCTGCAGGGCCCCACCGTGGCGCTGAACTTCGCCCATGTGATGATGCGCCGCCTGACCATCACCGGCTCCACCCTGCGCCCGCAATCCGATCTGGCCAAGGCCCGCATCGCCGAGGCGCTGAAAACCCATGTCTGGCCGCTTCTGGCCGCAGGCCGCGTCGCCCCGGTCATGGACCGTGATTTCCCGCTGGCAGAGGCCGCGGCCGCCCATGCCCGCATGGAATCCTCCAGCCATATCGGCAAGATCGTCCTGCGCGTCGCCTGACCCCCTCTCTCTCCCTTCCCCAGCCCGGAGCCTGCAATGACCCCCACAGCCAGAACCGTCGTGATCGAAACCCATGGCGGCCCCGAAGTCCTGACCCTCACCGATCGCCCCGTGGGCGAGCCCGGCGCGGGGGAGATCCGTCTCCGGCACAAGGCCTGCGGGCTCAATTTCATCGACTGCTACCAGCGCACCGGCCTCTATCCGATGACCCTGCCCCATGCACTGGGGATGGAGGCCGCGGGCGTGGTGGAAGCGGTGGGAGAGGGCGTGACCCATCTCGCCCCCGGCGACCGCGTCGCCTATGCCGCCAATCCCCCCGGCGCCTATACCGAGGCGCGGGTGATGCCCGCAGCGCAGGTCTGCAAACTGCCCGACGCCATCTCCTTCGACGAAGGCGCCGCGATGATGCTCAAGGGCATGACGGTGCAGTATCTTTTCCACCGCACCACCCCGCTCAAGGCGGGCGACACGGTGCTCTTCCACGCGGCGGCGGGGGGTGTCGGGCTGATCGCCTGCCAGTGGGCGCGCTCCGAAGGCATCCGGCTGATCGGCACCGCCGGATCTGATGAAAAATGCCAGCTCGCGCTGGACCATGGCGCCGAGGCCTGCATCAACTACACGACCGAGGATTTTACCGCCCGCACCCGCGAGCTGACCGACGGGCGCGGCGTCGACGTGGTCATGGACAGCATCGGCAAATCCACCTTTCTGGGCTCGCTCGACTGCCTGAAACCGCTGGGCATGATGATCTCCTTCGGCAATGCCTCCGGCCCGGTGGAGGCGTTCAACCTCGGCCTGCTCGCGCAGAAAGGCTCGCTCAAGGTCACCCGCCCCACGCTCTTTGCCCATACCGCCGACCCGCAGGCCTGTCAGGAAATGGCGGCGATGCTGTTTGACAAGGTGACCTCGGGCGCGGTGAAGATCCGCATCGACCAGCGCTTCCCGCTCGATCAGGTGGCCGAGGCGCATCGCGCGCTCGAATCGCGCCGGACCACGGGCCAGACCATCCTCACCCTCGACTGAGGCCGGCCCTTCATCTTGCCCCTAAACTCCGGGGGTGAATGCGGCAAAGCCGCAGAGGGGGCAGCGCCCCCTCCCCCTCACCGCCCGCGCCTCAGAACGGCACGTCGTCCGCCGCATCCGCCGAGGTGACGAAGCGCGCCACGACCTTCTTCACCCCGGCCTTTTCAAAGGCGATCTCCAGCTTGTCGCCTTCTATGGCGGTGATGGCGCCATAGCCGAATTTCTGGTGGAACACGCGCTGCCCGGTCTCGAAGGCCGACACCGCCTGCAGGTCGATCACCGTGGTCCGGCTTTCGCGCGGCTGGCTGACCGGACGTTCCGCCGCCCGCGCCTGCAGCCGTTTCCAGCCCGGCGAATTGTAGACATTGGCCTCCGCCGCGCGATCCTCGAGCCCGGATCCGCGCCCCAGCCCCATGCCCGCCGCGCCATAGCCGCCGCCATAAAGCCCCGGCGGGGTCAGCACCTCGACATGCGCCTCGGGCAGTTCGTCGATGAAGCGCGACGGCAGCGCCGACTGCCACTGTCCGAACACCCGGCGGTTGGCGGCAAAGGAGATGGTGCAGATCTCCTCGGCCCGGGTGATGCCGACATAGGCCAGCCGCCGTTCTTCCTCGAGCCCCTTCAGCCCGGCCTCGTCCATGCTGCGCTGCGACGGAAACAGCCCGTCCTCCCAGCCCGGCAGGAACACGGCGGGAAATTCCAGCCCCTTGGCGGCGTGCAGGGTCATGATCGACACCTTCTCGCCCGCCTCTTCGGTGCTGTTGTCCATGATCAGCGACACATGCTCCAGAAACCCCTGCAGGTTCTCGAAGTTTTCCAGCGCCTTGACCAGTTCCTTGAGGTTTTCGAGCCGCCCCGGCGCCTCCGGCGTCTTGTCGTTCTGCCACATGGCGGTGTAGCCCGATTCGTCCAGCACGATCTCGGCCAGCTGCATATGGCTGATGCCGCCGCCGCGCGCCGCGCCGTCATCGATCAGATCCGGCACAGCACTTCCCTGCACCGGGGTCAGCCCCTCGGGCATCATGCCGCGCCAGCGCGCCAGATCGCGCACCAGCGCGCCCAGCTGGCCGCCGCCCTTGCCCTTGATCCGGCCTTCTTCCACCGCGATGCGCGCGCCCTCCAGCAGCGACACGCCAAACTCCCGCGCCGTGCTCTGGATCAGCTGCTGCGCCTTGTCGCCCAGCCCGCGCTTGGGGGTGTTCACGATCCGCTCGAAGGCCAGATCATCCTCGGGCGACACCACCAGCCGGAAATAGGCCATGGCATCGCGAATCTCCATCCGCTCGTAGAAGCGCGGCCCGCCGATCACCCGGTAGGGCAGACCGATGGTCAGGAACCGGTCCTCGAAGGCGCGCATCTGGTGGCTCGCCCGCACCAGAATCGCCATCTGGTCGAGCGAGACCTTGTGAAGCCCGCGCGTGCCGCCCTGCAGCGCCTCGATCTCCTCGCCGATCCAGCGCGCCTCCTCCTCGCCATCCCAGTGGCCGATCAGGCGCACCTTCTCGCCCTCGCGCGCCTCGGTCCACAATTCCTTGCCAAGGCGGCTTTCATTGCCGCGGATCACCCCGGAGGCGGCGGCAAGGATATGCGGGGTAGAGCGGTAATTCTGTTCCAGCCGCACCACATGGGCACCGGGAAAATCCTTTTCGAACCGCAGGATGTTGCCCACCTCGGCGCCGCGCCAGCCATAGATCGACTGGTCGTCGTCGCCCACGCAGCAGATGTTGCGATGCGCCTGCGCCAGCAGCCGCAGCCACAGATACTGTGCGACGTTGGTGTCCTGATACTCGTCCACAAGGATGTAGCGGAACCAGCGCTGATACTGCGCCAGCACGTCCGGATGGCGCTGGAAGATCGTCACCACATGCAGCAGCAGGTCGCCGAAATCGCAGGCGTTCAGTTCGCGCAGCCGGGTCTGGTATTGCGCGTAAAGCTCGGTGCCACGGTTGTTGAAGGCCGCGGCATCGGCGGCGGGCACCTTTTCGGGCAGCAGCGCGCGGTTTTTCCAGCCGTCGATGAGCCCCGCCAGCTGCCGCGCGGGCCAGCGCTTCTCGTCGATATTGTTGGCGGCAATCACCTGCTTCATCAGGCGGATCTGGTCATCGCTGTCCAGAATGGTGAAGTTCGACTTCAGATCCACCAGTTCGGCATGGCGGCGCAGCAGCTTGACGCAGATCGAATGGAAGGTGCCGAGCCATGGCATGCCCTCCACCGCCTGCCCGAGCAGGCGCCCGATGCGGTCCTTCATCTCGCGCGCGGCCTTGTTGGTGAAGGTCACGGCAAGGATTTCATTGGGCCGGGCCCGGCCGGTGGTCAGCAGATGCGCGATGCGCGCGGTCAGCGCCCGGGTCTTGCCGGTGCCCGCCCCGGCCAGCATCAGGACCGGGCCATCCAGCCGCTCCACCGCCTCGCGCTGCGCGGGGTTCAGCCCGTCAAGATAAGGGGCCGGGCGGGCCGCCATGGCCCGCGCCGACAGCGATGCGCCCTCAAAGGCATCCATGTCGTCGAATGTGCTCATGGCCGGAAGATAGCGCGCCCTGCCGCCGAGATAAAGAGACGTTCCAATTTTGTTCCGCAGATTGCGCGAAACCGCCAGTTATCCCTGCCGCGAGGCCTTTTCCGCAAGCCCCGACCGGGCCTGCCGCCGCGCCAGTTCGTCCATGACCGCCTGCAGCGGCACGTCGCGCGATTTCAGCATCACCAGCAGGTGAAACAGCACGTCGGCGGCTTCCGAAGCGAGCCGGTCGCGGTCACCCTTCACCGCCTCGATCACCGCCTCGATGGCTTCCTCGCCGAATTTTTCGGCGCATTTTTCCGGGCCCTTGGCCAGCAGCCGGGCGGTCCAGCTGTCATCGGGATCGGCCTCGGCGCGGGCGGCCACGATGGATTCCAGATCGTCCAGCGTCATGTCAGCCTCATCTGCAGGCCCGCCGCCGCCATATGCGCCTTGGCCTCGGCGATGGTGAAGGTGCCGAAATGGAAGATCGAGGCGGCGAGCACCGCCGAGGCATGGCCTTCGACGACACCTTCCACCAGATGGTCCAGCGTGCCCACCCCGCCCGAGGCGATCACCGGCACCGCCACCGCATCGGCGATGGCGCGGGTCAGCGGCAGGTTGAACCCGGCCTTGGTGCCGTCGCGGTCCATGGAGGTCAGCAGGATCTCTCCCGCGCCCTTGGCAACGATGGTCTGCGCAAATTCCACCGCATCGATGCCGGTGGCCCGGCGCCCGCCATGGGTGAAAATCTCCCACCGGCCCGGGGCCACGGTCTTGGCGTCGATGGCGCAGACGATGCACTGGCTGCCGAAGTGATCCGCCGCCTCGGCCACCACATCGGGATTGGCGACGGCGGCGGAGTTGAAGCTGACCTTGTCCGCCCCTGCCAGCAGCAGCGCGCGCACATCGGCCACGGTCCGCACGCCCCCGCCCACGGTCAGCGGAATGAAGCACTGTTCGGCGGTGCGCGTCACCACGTCGAACATGGTGCCACGGTTTTCATGGGTGGCATGGATGTCGAGAAAACAGATCTCGTCCGCGCCCGCCGCGTCATAGGCGCGGGCGGCATCCACCGGGTCGCCCGCATCGCGCAGGCCGACAAAATTGACACCCTTGACCACGCGCCCATCGGCCACGTCGAGACAGGGAATGATGCGCGTCTTCAGCATGCCGCCCTGATACTGCGGATCGGCGGCGGGGGGAAGAGGCCTGGCGCCCTGCCCCTGTCGGATGCCGCAGGGGGGGGCTCTGCCCGCCGCCATCAAAAAGGGGGCTCTGCCCCCGTCCGCTGGCGCGGACTCCCCCGGGATATTTTCAGCCGCTGGAAGCGACAGTCTCGCCGTCGGGGCGGAAAGGCGCTAGAGCGGCGGGATGGAACCTGAATTCGAGATTTTCCTGGCCTGCGCGCCGGGGCTGGAGCCGCTGCTGGCGGCAGAGGCGGGCGGGCTGGGCTTCGCCGGCGTGACCCCGCAGGCGGGTGGCGTGAGCCTGCGCGGCGGCTGGCGCGAGGTGGCGCGCGCCAATCTGGAGCTGCGCGGCGCGGCGCGGGTGCTGGCACGGATCGGCGGCTTTCCGGCGCTGCATCTGGCGCAGCTCGACAAGCGCGCGCGCAAGTTCCCGTGGGGCGAGGTGCTGCGCCCCGACATGCCGGTGCGGGTGGAGGTGGTGACCTCGCGCCGGTCGAAGATCTATCACGCCGGGGCCGCCAAGGAGCGGATCGAACGCGCGATCACCGAAGAGCTGGGCGCGCCGCTGGCCGATGACGGGGTGCGGATTCTGGCGCGGATCGACGACAATGTCGTGACCTTTTCGGTCGACACCTCCGGCGAGCTGCTGCACCGGCGCGGCCACAAGCAGGCGGTGGGCAAGGCGCCGATGCGCGAGACGCTGGCCGCGCTGTTCCTGCGCGCCTGCGGCTATGACGGCAGCGGGCCGGTGCTGGATCCCATGTGCGGATCGGGCACCTTCGTGATCGAGGCGGCGGAGATCGCGGCGGGACTGCAGCCCGGGCGCGGGCGCGGTTTCGATCTGGAACGGCTGGCGGTGGCTGAGGCGGCGCTGGACGGGCTGCGGCGCCCCGCGCCGCGGCAGGTGCCGGGAGTGGTGTTTCACGGCTCTGACCGCGATCAGGGCGCGGTGCGCGGCGCGGGCGACAATGCCGCGCGCGCCGGGGTTCAGGACTGGTGCCGTTTTGCCTGCCAGCCGGTCAGCGCGCTGGAGCGGCCCGAGGGCCCGCCGGGGCTGGTGATGGTGAACCCGCCCTATGGCGCGCGCATCGGCGAGAAGGGCCCGCTGGCCGGGTTGCATGCCGCGCTGGGGCAGGTGCTGCACGAGAAGTTCCGCGGCTGGCGCGTGGGGATCGTGACCAGCGAACAGGGTCTGGCCAAGGCCACCGGCCTGCCCTTCCAGCCGCCGGGACCACATGTGGCCCATGGCAGCCTGAAGGTGCGGCTGTGGCAGACCGGGCCGCTGCGCTGAGGCGCGGGCCCGGCCGCAGGGGTCAGTCGCGCAGCAGCTCCAGCGCCGCCTTGAGATCGATGGCGCCGTCATAAAGCGCACGCCCCGAGATCACCCCGTTCAGTGCGGCGCCACAGTCGCGCAGCGCCTTGAGATCGCGCAGCGACGACACCCCGCCCGAGGCGATCACCGGAATGGTCACGGCGCGCGCCATGGCGGCGGTATAGTCCACATTCGGACCCATCATCGCGCCATCGCGGTTGATGTCGGTATAGATGATGGCGGCCACACCGGCATCCTCGAAGCTCCGCGCCAGATCCACCGCATCGACATCGGTCACCTCGGCCCAGCCCTTGGTCGCGACGCGGCCATCGCGCGCGTCGATGCCCACCGCCACCTGCCCTGGAAAGGCACGCGCCGCCTCGCGCACCAGCGCGGGGTTTTCCACCGCGACCGTGCCAAGGATCACCCGGGCCAGCCCCTTGCCGAGCCATGCTTCGATGGTGGCCATGTCGCGGATGCCGCCGCCGAGCTGGGCTGGGGTGTTGGTGGTGCGCAGGATCGCCTCCACCGCCGCCGCGTTGACGGGCTCGCCGGCGAAGGCGCCGTTCAGGTCGACCAGATGCAGCCATTCACAGCCCGCCGCGACAAATTCCAGCGCCTGTGCGGCGGGATCGTCGTTGAACACGGTGGCCTTGTCCATGTCCCCGCGCAGCAGCCGGACGGCCTTGCCATCCTTGAGGTCGATCGCGGGATACAAAATCATCTGGCTGCTCATAAACTGTCCTGCTGTCAGAGTTTCATGGCACGCGGGCCTTGGCAACCCGGCTCCGCGCCGGGGTAATCCGCCCGCGCCAAAGGGGCAAGGCCGCCCGGCCCGACCGGGGGATCAGGGCGCCCAGGTCAGGAAGTTGGCGATCATGCGCAGTCCGGTGGCGGCACTTTTCTCGGGGTGGAACTGCAGCCCGATGCGGGTGTCCTGCCCCACGATGGCGGTGACGTCGCCGCCATACTCCACATGCGCCAGACGCTGCGCCGGATCGCTGAGCCGCATCTGGTAGGAATGCACGAAATAGGCGTGATCGCCCGACACCACCCCCGTCAGCACCGGATGCGGCGTGTCGATCACCAGATCGTTCCAGCCCATATGCGGCACCTTCAGCGCGGGCTCGGCGGGCACGATCCGCTCCACCTCGCCGTCGATCCAGCCCAGCCCCGCCGTGTCCTCATATTCATGGCCGACCCGCGCCAGCAGCTGCATGCCGACACAGATGCCCAGAAACGGCCGCGCCTTCACCGTCACCGCCTCGACCATGGCCTCGAAACAGCCCGACCGCCGCAGCGCCGCGGCACAGGCCGGAAAGGCGCCGTCGCCGGGCAGCACCAGCCGGTCGGCCCGCGCCACGACGTCGGGATCGGCGGTCACCACCACCTCCCCGGCGCCGGTCTCGGTGGCCATGCGCTGAAACGCCTTCTGCGCCGAATGCAGGTTGCCGCTTTCGTAATCGATGATCGCCGTCAGCATGACTTCACCCTGCCCTTCTTCTGACCTCAAATATCCCGGGGAGCGCGAGGGGCAGAGCCCCTCGCCTCTTTATTTCGCCGCGCCTGCGGCGCGAGGGGCCGCGCCCCTCGCCTCTTTATTTCGCCGCGCCTGCGGCGCGAGGGGCGGAGCCCCTCGCTTCTTTACCCTGCCGCGCCAGAGGCGCGAGGGGCCGCGCCCCTCGCCTTTTCAGACTGCCGCGCCTGCGGCGCGAGGGGCAGCGCCCGGCAGCTGTCACAGCGCGCCCTTGGTCGAGGGGATGGCGTCGCCCTTGCGGGGGTCGGGTTCCACCGCCTCGCGCAGGGCGCGGGCCACCGCCTTGAACACCGCCTCGACGATATGATGCGAATTGACCCCCGACAGCGCCTCCACATGCAGGGTGATGCCGCCCTGCGCCGCAAAGGCCTGAAAGAACTCGCGCACCAGTTCGGTGTCGAAGGTGCCGATCTTTTCGGTGGGCAAATCCACGTTCCAGACCAGATAGGCGCGGCCCGACAGATCAAGGGCCGCCCGCACCAGCGCGTCATCCATCGGCAGCAGGCAGGATCCGTAGCGCCGGATGCCGCGCTTGTCGCCAAGCGCCTGTGCCAGCGCCTGCCCCAGCGCGATGCCGGTATCCTCAACCGTGTGGTGGTCGTCGATATGCAGATCCCCTGCCGCCCGCACCACCATGTCGATCAGCGAATGCCGCGCCAGCTGGTCGAGCATGTGGTCGAAGAATCCGACCCCGGTCTGCATGTCGTAAACGCCGCTGCCATCCAGATCGAGGCTGACCTCGATCTTGGTCTCGGCGGTGCTGCGGTGGATCTGGGCCTTGCGCATGGGGCTCTCCGGGTTGGTCCGGCGGCCCTTATAGGCAGGACCGGCGCGCAGGCCAAGCCCTTGGACCCCGCGCGGGCTTGCGGGCGGCGGGGGGCTGTGCCAGCCTGCGCCAAAACGAGGAAGCCATGACCACCTGCGTCTTTGTCCAGATCCGCTGCAAGCCCGGCACCACCTATCAGGTCGCTGACGGCATCGCGCTCAAGGAAATCCATTCCGAGCTCTATTCCACCTCCGGCGAATGGGATCTGCTGCTGAAGCTCTACATCCCCGAAGGCGCCGATGTCGGGCATTTCATCAATGAAAACCTGCTGGACGTGCCGGGGATCGAACGGTCGCTGACCACGCTGACCTTCAAGGCGTTCTGAGCCCGGCCTGCCCGGTCGGGCGGCGCGGACCAGCCCGCGCGCCCCGCCGGGGCCGGAAACGCAAACAGGGCCAACCCGAAGGCGGCCCCGCATCACGCAGATCGGTGGATGGATGAATGGAGCGGGCGAGGCGATTCGAACGCCCGACCCTAACCTTGGCAAGGTTATGCTCTACCCCTGAGCTACGCCCGCGCTGCCATTCATCTGCGGCGGAGTGATCCGCCATTTGGTCCATCTGGAGCGGGCGAGGCGATTCGAACGCCCGACCCTAACCTTGGCAAGGTTATGCTCTACCCCTGAGCTACGCCCGCAGTCCTGATGGGTGAGGGCGATTTAGAGTCTGCGGCATGTCTCTGCAAGAGGAAAATCATCCCGCCCCGGCATTTTTTCCCGCCCGCGCCGCGCCCTGCCGAAAAGACCCGCCTGGCCGCAGGGGAAACGGGGTCTGAAGCCCCGCTTGTCCCCTGCCCCAATGCCCCAAACAGAAACCCCGCGGCCAGAGCATGCTGGCCGCAGGGCTGGGGCGGATCCGCCGCAGAGCGGGGTGGTCAGGCCTCGTCGAATTCGATCAGCAGATCCTTGGCATCGATCTGGCTGCCGGGGGTGACATGCACCGTCTTCACCACCGCGTCGCGTTCGGCATGCAGGCCGGTTTCCATCTTCATCGCCTCGATGGTCACCAGCAGGTCGCCCAGCTTCACCGCCTGCCCCGCCGTCACCACGACAGAGGCCACCACGCCCGGCATGGGCGCGCCCACATGCGCGGGGTTGCCCATCTGCGCCTTGGGCCGCGCCGCACTGGAGGCCTTGGCCTTGCGGTCCGGCACGCGCACGGTGCGGGGCTGGCCGTTGAGCTCGAAGAACACCCGCACCTCGCCATCGTCCTGCGTCTCGCCCACGGCGATCAGGCGCATTTCCATGGTCTTGCCCGGATCGATCTCCGCCGAGATCTCTTCACCCGGCTCCATCCCGTAGAAATAGGTCCGCGTCGGCAGCACCCGCACCGGCCCGTATTCCAGATGCCGCGTCATGTAATCGGTGAAGACCTTGGGATACATCAGATAGCCGTTCAGATCCTCGCCATCGATGGTCACCTCCTCGAACTTCGCCTGAAGCTCGGCGCGGGTCGTCTCCAGATCCACGGGCGGCAGGTGCTTGCCGGGGCGTTCGGTGTTCGGCGCCTCGCCCTTCAGCACCTTTTTCAGGATGCCTTCGGGAAAGCCGCCCGGCGGCTGGCCCAGATTGCCGCGCATCATGTCGATGACCGAATCGGGAAAGCTGACCTCGGTCTTCGGATCCTCGACCTGCGCCCGGCTCAGCCCCTGGCTCACCATCATCAGCGCCATGTCGCCCACCACCTTGGAGGAGGGCGTGACCTTCACGATGTCGCCGAACATCATGTTCACGTCGGCATAGGTCTTGGCCACCTCGTGCCAGCGCTCCTCCAGCCCCAGCGACCGCGCCTGCGCCTTGAGGTTGGTGAACTGCCCGCCGGGCATCTCGTGCAGATAGACCTCGGAGGCGGGCGCCTGCATCCCCGATTCAAAGGCCGCATACTGCCCGCGCACCGCTTCCCAGTAGTTGGAGATCTCGCGGATCACGTCCATCTCCAGCCCGGTGTCGCGGTCGGTATGGCGCAGCGCCTCGACGATGGAACCCAGCGTCGGCTGCGAGGTATTGCCCGACAGCGCGTCCATGGCCGCATCCACCGCATCCACCCCGGCCCTGGAGGCCTCCATGATGGTGGCGATGGCGGCACCGCTGGTGTCATGGGTGTGGAAATGGATGGGCAGCCCCACCTCTTCCTTCAGCGCGCGGATCAGCGCGCCTGCGGCAGAGGGTTTCAGCAGCCCCGCCATGTCCTTCAGCCCCAGCACATGCGCGCCCGCGTCGCGCAGGTCCTTGCCCATGGCGACATAGTATTTCAGATCATACTTGGCCCGCGCCGGATCAAGGATGTCGCCGGTATAGCAGACCGTGCCTTCGCAGATCTTGCCAGTCTCCAGCACCGCATCCATGGCGACGCGCATGTTCTCGACCCAGTTGAGGCTGTCGAACACCCGGAACACGTCCACGCCCGACTCCGCCGCCTGCGCGACAAAGCTCTGCACCACATTGTCGGGATAGTTGGTATAGCCCACGCCGTTGGAGGCGCGCAGCAGCATCTGGGTCAGGATGTTGGGCATCTTGGCGCGGATGTCGCGCAGCCGCTGCCACGGGCATTCCTGCAGGAACCGGTAGGCCACGTCGAAGGTGGCGCCGCCCCAGCATTCCACGCTGAAAAGCTGCGGCAGATTGGCGGCATAGGCGGGCGCCACCTTGATCATGTCGATGGACCGCATCCGCGTCGCCAGCAGCGACTGGTGGCCGTCGCGCATCGTGGTGTCGGTGATGAGCAGCTTCTGCTGCGCCAGCATCCAGTCCGCCACCGCCTGCGGCCCCTCGCGCTCCAGCAGGGTGCGCGTGCCGGGCAGCAGCGTCTCGGTGCGCGATTCGGGCGGGCGGGCGGGTTTCAGATCCGCCGCCGGGCGCGCGCGCCCCGCCACCTCGGGATGGCCGTTCACGGTGATGTCGGCGATATAGGTCAGCACCTTGGTGCCCCGGTCGCGGCGCTTCTTGAAATCGAACAGCTCCGGCGTCGTGTCGATGAATTTCGTCGTATACTGGTTGGTCAGAAACACCGGGTGTTTCAGCAGGTTGATGACGAATTCGATATTGGTGCTGACGCCCCGGATCCGGAATTCGCGCAGCGCCCGGTCCATGCGGCGGATCGCGGCCTCTGGCGTCGGCGCCTTGGCGGTCACCTTCACCAGCAGCGAATCGTAATAGCGGGTGATAACCCCGCCCGCATAGGCCGTGCCGCCATCCAGCCGGATGCCCATGCCGGTGGCCGAGCGATAGGCGGTGATGCGGCCATAATCGGGGATGAAATTATTGGTCGGATCCTCGGTGGTGATCCGGGTCTGCAGCGCGTGGCCGGTCAGGCGGATGTCATACTGGCTGGCCTTGCCGGTGGCCTCCGCCAGAGACTTGCCCTCGGCGATCATGATCTGCGCCTGCACGATGTCGATGCCGGTGACCTCCTCGGTCACGGTATGCTCGACCTGCACCCGCGGGTTCACCTCGATGAAGTAGAACTTGCCCGTCTCCATATCCATCAGGAATTCGACGGTGCCCGCGCATTCGTAATTCACATGCGCGCAGATCTTGCGGCCCAGCTCGCAGATCTCCTCGCGCTGCGCCTCGCTCAGATAGGGGGCGGGCGCGCGCTCGACGACCTTCTGGTTGCGGCGCTGCACCGAACAGTCGCGTTCATAGAGGTGATAGATGTTGCCCATCTTGTCGCCAAGGATCTGCACCTCGACATGGCGGGCGCGGATGATCATCTTTTCCAGATAACCCTCGCCATTGCCAAAGGCGGCCTCGGCCTCGCGCCGCCCCTCCAGCACCTTTTCCTTCAGCTCCTTCGGGCCGTTGACCGGGCGCATGCCGCGCCCGCCGCCGCCCCAGCTGGCCTTCAGCATCAGCGGATAACCGATCTTTTCCGCCTCCGCCGCGATGGCCTCCCAGTCATCACCCAGCACCTCGGTGGCGGGGATCACCGGCACGCCCGCCTCGACCGCCACCCGCCGCGCCGAGGCCTTGTCGCCCAGCGCCCGCATGGTTTCCGCGCGCGGCCCGATAAACGTGATCCCCGCCGCGTCGCAGGCATCGACAAAATCGGGGTTCTCGGACAGCAGGCCATAGCCCGGATGGATCGCATCCGCCCCCGACAGCTTGGCCACGCGGATGATCTCGGGGATCGACAGATAGGCGGCGACCGGCCCCAGCCCCTCGCCGATGCGATAGGCCTCGTCCGCCTTGAACCGATGCAGCCCCAGCTTGTCCTCTTCCGCGTAGACGGCCACGGTCCGCTTGCCCATCTCGTTGGCGGCCCGCATGATGCGGATGGCGATCTCGCCACGGTTGGCGATCAGGATCTTCTGGAACTCGGGCATCTGGTCCTCCTTCTGACAGGGGCCCCCCACGGACCCCGCACCGGCAAGAGAATGCGATGCCGCGTCGCAGCGCAAGAAGATTTCGCCTGCGCCGGGACCGCCCCGCTGGTTTCTTCTGACCGGAAATATCCCGGGGTGCGGGGCAGCGCCCCGCCCGGCCCTCAAAGGCCGGCGTCGCCCAGAAGCCGCGGGAATTCGATCTTGGGACAGCGGTTCATCACCACATCGACGCCCCGCGCGCGGGCGAGCGCGGCAGCACCGTCATGCACAACGCCAAGCTGCATCCAGATGGTGCGCAGATGCGGCAGATGCTCCAGCGCCTCCTCGACGATTTCCGGCACCGCGTCGGAGCGGCGGAAGATGTCCACCATATCCACCGGCGCATCGACGTCAGCCAGCCGCGCCCGCACCTCCTCGCCAAAAAGCATCATGCCCGCATGGCCGGGATTGACCGGGATCACCCGATAGCCCTGCTGCACAAGAAACCGCGCCACATAGTGGCTGGGCCGCACCGGATTCAGCGAGGCCCCCACCACCGCCACGACGCGGCTGCGTTTCAGGATCTCCGTCAGAAGGGCATCATCGGTCATGCGCCCAGTGTGCCACGGCTGCGGCAAAAGAAAACCCGTGTCGTGGGCAAAATTCCTTCAACCCCACCCCCGGCGGATCACCGCGGCAGCGGCACCTGCCGCCAGCGCACAAAGCAGCCCCAGCAGCAGCGAGACGAACGCGGCGGGCCCGCAGGCTCCACAGGCACAGCACCAGACCCGGCAGGCCGGGGGCGGCATTGGGCAGGACCTGGCCTCAGGTCACCGGACCAGACCCCGGGGACCAGCGCGGCACCTCCTTGTCGCAGATCTCGGCCATGGCCCGCACCGGCAGACCACCGGCCAGAACGGCGCGGCGCAGCCCCGCACAAGAAAAAGCGCCCGGGACGAACCCGGGCGCAAGTCGTGGAACGAGGGACAGTGAAGGGTGCGCGGGGGTTCCGGATCCGCGCTCCTGATCCAAAGATAGGCGAAAATGCCACATCCGGAAGCCCCCTCAAGAAGACGTGAAGAATTTTCTTGATCTTCACTCCCGGATTTGGCAGGCGCCTTATTCCGCCGCCATCCGGCTGCCCTGCAGCATCTCCCAGACCCGGTGCGGGGTGAAGGGCATGTCGGCCTGACGGATGCCCCGATCCCAGAGCGCGTCCTGCACCGCATTGGCCACGGCAGCCATGGATCCCACCGTGCCCGCCTCGCCGCAGCCCTTCATGCCCATCGGGTTGCCGGTAGAGGGCACCGGCTCCACGTCAAAGGCGATCCACGGCGAATCCTTGGCGCGCGGCATGGCGTAATCCATGAAGGTGGCGGTCAGAAGCTGGCCGTCCTCGTCATAGACCACCCGCTCGGTCAGCGCCTGACCCAGACCCTGCACCACGCCGCCATGCACCTGCCCCTCGGCCAGCATCGGGTTGATGAGATTGCCGAAATCGTCGACCACGGTGTATTTGACCACCTGCGTCACGCCGGTGTCGGGATCAACCTCCACCTCGCAGAAATGCGCGCCATTGGGATAGGAACGCGCGTCGATGGCGGTGCGGGCCGACCATGTCAGCAGATCCTCGCGGCCCTTCTCGCGCGCCAGCGCCGCCACTTCCAGCATGGTGGGGGTCAGGTTCGACCCCTCGGCGCGGAAGCGTTCGTCATCAAAACGCACCTCGTCCGGATCCACGCCCATTTCGCCTGCAAGGAATTCGGTGAAGCCCGCCACCATGTCGCGCACGGCGGTCAGCGTCACCGTGGCCTGCGTCGTCACCGAGCGCGAGCCGCCGGTGCCCCCGCCCCGTGCGATCAGGTCGCTGTCGCCCTGCACCACCTCGATGGCCTCGAACGGGATGCCGGTCTGATCGGACAGGAACTTGGCATAGACCGTCTCGTGGCCCTGCCCGTTGGACTGCGTGCCCACATAGATCAGCGCGCCGCCCTCGGGGGTGAATTCCACCCGCACATCCTCCGACGGATCGCCAAGGATGCTTTCGATGTAATAGCACAGGCCCAGTCCGCGCAGCTTGCCATGCGCTTCCGAGGCGGCACGGCGCGCGGCAAAGCCCGCGATGTCGGCATCCGCTTCGGCATGGCCCAGCACGCGGGAGAAATCGCCCACGTCGTAATTCTCGCCGGTGACGGTCTTGTAGGGAAACTCCTTGATGAAGTTGATCCGGCGCAGCTCCTGCGGATCCACCCCCAGCTCGCGCGCGGCGCGGTCCATCATCCGCTCCAGCACATAGATCGCCTCTGGGCGGCCCGCGCCGCGATAGGCATCCACCTGCGTGGTGTTGGTGTAGAACCCTTCGCAGCGCATCCATGCGTTCTGGATGTCATAGGTGCCGGTCAGCACCTTGGCAAAGAGGATCGACTGGATCGCCTGCCCGAAATTCGAGTTATAGGCGCCAAGGTTGCACAGCGTGTGCACGCGGTAGGCGGTGATGCGGTTCTCTGCATCAAAAGCCAGTTCCGCCATGGTCACCAGATCGCGCCCGGCATGGTCCGACAGCATCGCCTCGGTCCGGTCGGACATCCAGCGCACCGGCTGGCCCAGCGTCATCGCGGCAAAGGCGATGGCGAAATATTCCGGATAAGGCGCGGCCTTCATGCCGAAGCCGCCCCCCACATCGGGGTTGGTCACGCGCACATTGGCCTCGTCCAGACCAAAGACGCGCGCCATGTCGCCCTTCAGCCCCCAGACCCCCTGCCCGTTGAACGCCACATGCAGACGGCTGCCATCCCATTCCGCATAGGCGCCGCGCGGCTCCATCGCGTTGACGATGACGCGGTTGTCGCCCACTTCCAGCCGCACGACCTTGGCCGCGCTGTCGATGGCGGCAGCGGTTTCCGCCTCGCGCCCCATGCCGAAGTCAAAGGCGCGGTTGTCCGGCGCCTCGGGATGCAGAGCCTCGCCCCCGGCGCAGATGTCCAGATGCGCGGGCAGTTCGGTATAGTCGAACTCGATCAGTTCGGCGGCATCCTGCGCCGCCTGCAGGCTGTCGGCCACGATCAGCGCCACCGGTTCGCCCACATGGCGCACCCGCTTGTGCGCAAGCCAGGGCCGGGTCGGCGCCGCCCCCTTGCTGCCGTCGCGGTTCTCCATGACCACGCCGGTCATGGTGATGTCGACCTCCGCCGCCAGCAGATCCTCCACCGTCACCACCAGATGCACGCCGGGCGCCTGACGCGCCGCTTCCACATCCAGCGCGTCAATCACCGCATGCGCCACCGGAGAGCGGAACATGATCCCGTGCAGCGCGCCCTCGGGCGCGATGTCATCCACATAACGCCCGTGCCCGGTGAGAAAGCGCACATCTTCGCTGCGCCGCATCGCCTGCGCCTTGCCGAATTTTTCCATGGGTCTCCTCGCGGTCTGCCTTTGGCCGCGACTGTAGGCAGATGACCGGCAGAGTCCAGCGCCCCCGCCGCCGACCCGGCTCAGCCTGCGGGCATCCGCACCATGCTGCGCGCGCCATAACCATTGAAGCCGGTGACCAGCGCCCGCGAATAGGCGCCCATGCCCTCGATCAGCAGGAAGTCTCCCTCCGCCAGATCCTCGGGCAGCGCCACCGGCTCGGGCAGCCGGTCCAGACTGTCGCAGGTCGGGCCGAACACCACCCGCGGCAGGCCCGCCCCCGACCGCGGCGTGCCGTCGGGCGCGAAGATCCGCAGCCGGTCAAGCGGCCCCATGTCGCGCCATTCCGCCAGCCCGCCATAGATGCCGTCATTCAGGAACACCGCCTCCGGCGCCACCGCCTTGACCCGCAGCGCCAGCATCAGCGCCTCGGCACAAAGCGCGCGGCCCGGCTCGCAGACCAGATCGGGGCCGTCTGCGCCAAAATGCACATCCCGCGCCCGTTCGATGGCGGCAAAGATCGCGCGCAGATCCGGCGCCTCGCCGCCGCGCCGGGCAGGAAAGCCGCCGCCGACATTGAGCCGGTGCAGCCGCACGCCTGCCGATGCCGCCACCCGCGCCGCCGCCGCGATATAACTCTCCCACGCGGCGGGATCGGGGCATTGCGTGCCCGGATGAAAGGTGACCGACGGCACCAGCCCCATCGCCGCCACCTCGCGCAGCAGCAGCCCCGCCTCCCCGGGGGCCGCGCCGAACTTGGCGCCAAAATCATAGACGGCGCCCGCCACCGGCAGCTTCAGCCGCACCGCCACTTCGGTGCCGCGCGGCAGCGCCGCCAGCTTGGCCAGCTCCCCCGCGCGGTCCACCGACCATGACACGCAGCCAAAGCGCAGCCCCTCGGCCACCTCGTCGCGCGACCGCACCGGGTTGTGGTAATGCAGCACCGCCTCGGGGCAGATCCCGCGCACCAGCGCCATCTCGGCGGGGGAGGCCACGTCAAACACCGTGATCCCCGCCGCCACCAGCCCCTCCACCAGCGCCGGATCGGGATTGGCCTTCACCGCATAGCTGACGGTTCCGGGGAACCCCGCCAGAAACGCCGCCGCCGTCTCCGCCAGCCGGTCCGGGCAGAACAGGAACACCGGCGCGTCGGGCAGATTGGCCCTCAGCCAGCTGTCGGCGGATGTGGTCAGGGTGCGGTCGTGGTTCATCAGGGGCCTCCATGTCGGTCAGCTCCAGCCTGCCAGCGATCCCGCTCGATTTCAGGCAGCAGATCTGCCAGACTGACCAGCATGTCTGAACAGAATGACGACACCGCACCACAGATCGACGAAACCGACCGCGCGCTGCTGGCGCTGCTGGCCGCCGATGCGCGCCGCCCCGTGGCCGATCTGGCGCGCAGGCTCGGCCTTGCCCGCACCACGGTGCAGGCCCGCATCGACCGGCTGGTGGCGCGCGGCGTCATCGCGGGCTTCACCCTGCGGCGCGGCGCGGCGGGCCGCGCGCCGATCCGCGCCACGGTGCTGGTCACGCTCGAACCCCGCACGCAGGCCGACCTGCTGGCGCGGCTGCGCCAGATGCCGGTGGTGGATCAGGTCCATACCGTGTCGGGCCGGGTGGATCTGCTGCTGACGCTCAGCGCCAGCAGCACCGCCGAACTCGATGCCACGCTCGACCGCATCGCCGAGGCGCGCGGCGTGCGCAGTTCGGAAAGCCTGATCCATCTCAGCACCAAGCTCGACCGCGACGGCTGATGCGGCTTCATCTTGCCCCCGAACTCCGGGGGTGAATTGGGGCAAAGCCCCAAGAGGGGGCAGCGCCCCCTGCCGCTCCCGCCACGCAGCACAATTGACAGGACGCGCCCCGGCCTGCTAACGGGCGCGCTTCGTCACAACCGGAGCAGACTATGGGACGCAAGAAGGGCCGCGACATTTCCGGCTGGCTGGTCGTGGACAAGCCCGCAGGCATGACCTCCACCTCGGTGGTGAACAAGGTCCGCTGGGCGCTGGACGCAAAAAAGGCGGGCCATGCCGGCACGCTCGACCCCGAGGCGACCGGCGTTCTCGCCGTGGCGCTTGGCGAGGCGACCAAGACCGTGCCATGGATCACCGATGCCCTGAAGGCCTATCGCTTCACCGTGCGGCTCGGGCAGCGCACCAATACCGACGATGCCGAGGGCGAAATCCTCGACACCAGCGACCTGCGCCCCACCGACGCGCAGATCAAGGAGGCGCTGCACGGCTTTGTCGGCGAGATCCAGCAGGTGCCGCCGCAGTTCTCCGCCGTGCGAGTCGATGGCGAACGCGCCTATAAACGCGCCCGCGACGGCGAGACGATGGATCTGGTGGCCCGCCCGCTCTGGGTGGAGGAACTGCTGCTGGTCGACCGCCCCGATGCCGATCATGTCGAACTGGACATGGTCTGCGGCAAGGGTGGCTATGTGCGCTCCATCGCGCGCGATCTGGGCGAGGTGCTGGGCTGCCATGGCCATGTGCTCAAGCTGCGCCGCATCTGGTCCGGCCCGTTCGAGGCCTCGGACGGGCTCAGCATCGACCAGATCGACGCGCTGGCGAAATCGCCCGAGCTTGACGCGCATCTGCTGCCCTTGGAAACCGGGCTGGCCGATCTGCCGGAACTGCGCTGCACCGCCGAAGGCGCGGCACGGCTGCGCAACGGCAATCCCGGCATGGTGATCCCCTCCGAGGCCGAATATGGCGACGAGGCCTGGGCCTCGTTCGAAGGCCGCGCCGTGGCCGTGGGCGTCTACAAGGGCGGCGAGCTGCACCCCAGCCGGGTCTTCCTGCAGGGCTGATCGCGCCTCAGCCCAGCATCCGCAGCCAGCGCGCCAGCGCATCCAGCGCGGCGGGCTCGTCCAGAAACGGCACATGACCGCGCCCGGGAATCTCTGCCGCGATCATGTCCGGGCGGCGCGCGGTCATCTGCGCGAAGGTCTCGGGCGACAGCAGGTCGGATCCGGCGCCGCGCAGCGCGCACAGCGGCAGGCCCTTCAGCGCGTCGAAAAGCGGCCACAGATCGGCGGCGGGCTGCGCGCCGCTGCCGAGCACCGCCTCGCGCAGCGCCGGATCATAGGTGATGACCAGCCCCTCCGGCGTCTCGCGGTAGAATTTCTCCACCTCGGCGCGCCAGCGGGAGGCGGGCACATCGGCAAAGCCGCGCATCACCGCGCCGCGCGCCGCCGCCGCCTCGTCATGGCTGCGCCAGACCGGGTTGCGGCCCAGATAGCCCTTGATGACCTCCAGCCCCTCGGGCGCGATCTCGGGGCCGATGTCGTTCAGCGCCACGCCCAGCAGACGCGCCTTGGCGCTGGCCGCCAGCACCATGGCGATCAGCCCCCCGCGCGAGGTGCCCAGCACCGCCGCCTGCGCCAGCCCCAGATGGTCCAGCAGTTCCAGCGCGTCGCGCGCCTCGGTGGGAATGGTGTAGCTGGCGGGATCGCCCCAGTCCGACCGCCCGCGCCCGCGATAGTCCAGCCGGATCAGCCGCACCTTCGCGGCATCCAGATGCGGCGCCAGATAGTCGAAATCGCGCCCGTCGCGGGTCAGCCCGGCAAGGCACAGCAGCGGCAGGCCCGCGCCTTCGTCAGTGTAGAACAGCGTCAGTCCGTCAGAGGTGACAAATTGTGGCATCACAGCAGCTCCGGAAGGGAGGACAGGTCAGGCAGCACATGGGCCGGGCGCGCCATCAGCCGGTCCTCGGGCTCGCCCGCGCGGTTGACCCAGACCGTGGCAAAGCCATAGGCCGCAGCCCCCGCCGCGTCCCATCCGTTGGAGGAGACAAACAGCACCTCCGCCGGATCGGTTCCGAACCGCGCCCCCACAAGGTCATAGACCGCGCGGGCGGGTTTGTAGATGCCCGCCTCCTCCACCGACAGCACCGCGTCGAGCGCGGCGCCGATGCCCGCATGATCCACCGCCGCCTGCAGCATGTCGGGGCTGCCATTGGACAGGATCGCGCAGCGCAGCCCCCGCGCCTTGAGATCTGCCAGCAGCGCGGGCACCTCGGGATAGGCGTCCAGCGCGCGGTAAAGCGCCATCAGCCGGGCGCGCATCGCGGCATCGGACAGGCCCTGCCGGGCCATCGCCCAATCCAGCCCGTCCATGGTTACCTGCCAGAAATCGACGTGATGGCCGGTGATGGCGCGCAGCCATGTGTATTCCAGCTGCTTGCGTCGCCAGTCGGTGGCCAGATCGCGCCAGAGCGGACCCAGCGGCTCCATCCCCGGCTCGGCGGCGGCGCGGCGCGCGGCGGCGGACACGTCGAACAGCGTGCCATAAGCGTCAAAGACGCAGGTTGTCAGGGTCATGACCGGCCTCCCATGCCCGAACGTGACATGCGCGGCCTCGCCGGGAAAGGCCAAATTCCGCCCCCGGTTTGCATTCAGGGGCAGGCTTGCTTAAGTTGGGGCGGAGCAAACGAGTACCCGTCGTGACAGGCGGCCTCGATCATTCACCAATTTCCCCCAAAGATACGGAGTTTCTCATGACGCAGGTCAAGACCGGCGATACCGTCCGCATTCATTACACCGGCACGCTGAACGATGGCACCCCCTTCGATTCCAGCTCGGGCCGCGACCCGCTGGAATTTACCGTGGGATCGGGCCAGATCATCCCCGGCCTTGAAAAGGCCATCCCCGGCATGGCCGTGGGCGAGAAGAAGACCGTCGAGGTTCCCGCCGAGGATGCCTATGGCGCCGTGCAGCCCGAAGCCCGCCAGACCGTGCCGCGCACCGAAATTCCCGACCACATCCCGCTGGAGCTGGGCACGCCGCTGCAGGTGCAGACCCCCACCGGGCAGGTGGTGCAGGTGACCGTGGCCGAGGTGAGCGACAGCGAAGTGACGCTGGACGCCAACCACCCGCTGGCTGGCAAGGATCTGACCTTCGCCATCGAGCTGGTCGAAATCGCCTGAGCCCCTCAGGACGACATGACGCGCAAGGGCGGGCCTCGGCCCGCCCTTTTTGTGTCGACCGCTCAGCGGCGGACAGGGCAGCCTGCCCGTCAGCTCTCTCTATCCGCCCCCTGCCGAAGGCTTTCCAGAAACAGGCTAAAGGCACGGGTGGGCTGGCGGCGGCTAGAATAGAACGCGTGGTAGCCCGGAAACCGGGGGCACCAGTCGGCAAGGACTTCGACAAGACCGCCGTCCTTCAGCGCGGGCGCGGCAAGGTCTTCAAGCATGTAGGCCAACCCCATCCCCGCACAGGCCGCCCCGACGAGCGCGTCACCGTCATTGACGATGACGGACGGCGCCACCTTCACCGTCTCCGCCCGCCCATCCTTTTCGAACGACCACGGCGACAGGGTGCCACCGGCGTTTCTGAACCCGATGCAGCGATGCGCCGACAGCTCGCGCGGCCTGCGCGGCGGATCGCAGGTGTCGAGATACCGCGCCGCGCCCACCACGACAGCCCTCAGAGATGGGCCCACGGGCACCGCGACCATGTCCATCTCCAGATCCTCGCGCAGCCGTATCCCGATGTCGAACCGCTCGGCCACGATATCGACATGCCGGTTCTCCACGCTCAGTTCGCCGTCAATCTCGGGATGGGCCGCGATCAGCCGCGCAAAGGCCGGCCAGACGAGCGTATCCGCGGCATGTTTTCCGCAGGTCACCCGCAGGCGCCCGCCCGGCTGCTCGCGCAGCCGCCCAAGCTCCTCGATCTCCGCATCCAGCTCTGCAATCACCGGGGCGAGCGTGTCCAGCAGCCGCTCCCCCGCTGCGGTCGGGGCAAGGCTGCGCGTCGAACGTGACAGCAGCCTGAGACCCAGTTCGCCCTCAAGGCGCTTCACGGTCTGGCTGACGGCGGACTGGGTCACCCCAAGGCTGCGCGCCGCCGCAGTGAAGCTGCCCAGTTCGGCAACCCGGTTGAAAATGGCGAGGTCCGAAAACTTACGGGGTTCCATTCAGTAGCCTTACTACTTGGTCCGACAATTTTGCGGGCACTAATCGCACACTTCACAAACATGCTAATCAAGGGCCCACCAGACAAGAGGATCTGACAATGACAGACAAAGTATGGTTCATCACCGGGGCTGGCGGTGGGTTGGGGCATCTGCTCGCCCGCGATGCCTTGCGGGCTGGCGCCAAGGTCGTGGCCACCAGTCGAACCGCTGACGGGCTTGCCGAACGCCTCTCCGCGCCACAGGGCCGCCTGCTCGTGCTGCCGCTTGACGTGACCGATGCCGGGGCGGCTTTGGCTGCGCATGACGCCGCCATCAAAACGTTTGGCCGGATCGATGTTCTGGTCAACAACGCCGGTCGCGCGCAGCTTGGATGGTTCGAGACGATCCCTGATGACGACATGCGCCAGCAGTTCGAGGTCAACCTTTTCGGGGCGATGACCGTGGCGCGTGCGGTGCTGCCGACGATGCGCCGCCAGCGCTCGGGGCTTCTGGTCACCATCTCGTCGGTGAACGGCCTCGTTTCGAACCCCGGTGGATCGGTATATTCCTCGTCCAAATTCGCGCTTGAAGGCTGGATGGAGGGGCTCGCCGAAGAGATTGCTCCGCTGGGCATCCGCTCTCTTGTTGTGAACCCCGGGATGATGCGCACGAATTTCCTTGATCCGTCGCGTGCGCGGCAGGGAAATGTCGAGATTGCCGATTATGCCGAGGCGGTGGCCGGGTTCCGGGCCTTCATCACACAGGCGAACGGCGCGCAGCAGAACGATCCCGAAGCGCTTTCCGCCCTGATCGTCGCCGAAGCGTCGTCTGCCGAACCCGCGCGACGGCTCCTGTTCGGGCGCGATGCGCATGACTGGGCCCGCGCCAAATGCCAGCAGCTTGCCGCGGAAATCGACGCCTCGCGCGCACGGGCCTGAACGGGCGCAACGCCGTCCTGGCCCGCGGGGCCGACATCCGGGGCGCACGGCTTCCGAGGATGCCTTCGGCGGCGACGGTTAGACAGAGCGTCATCGCCCGACCCGATCCCGCCCTTTTCTCTGCCCTGCAGCGCCGTTACCATGGCCGCGACAGTCAGGGAGCCTGCCGCATGCACATGGCCGATCTGGGCGACATCCGCCTGCACTACCGTCTTGACGGGCCGGAGGATGGCGCGCCCTTGGTGCTGATCCACGCGCTGGGGACCGACCTGCGCCTGTGGGACGCGCTGATCCCGCTGCTGCCGCAGGGGCTGCGCGTGCTGCGCTATGACCTGCGTGGGCACGGCCTTTCCGACATTCCGCCGGGCCCCTATGCCATGGGCGCGCTGGTGCGCGATGCCGAACGGCTGATGGACTTCTGCGGGATGCGCGACGCGATGGTGCTGGGCGTGTCGCTGGGCGGACAGGTCACGCAGGGGCTGGCGGTAAAGCGGCACGATCTGGTGCGCGCCGCGATCCTGTCGAACACCGCCGCCCGCATCGCCACCCGGCAGATCTGGGAAGACCGCATCGCGCAGATCGAGGCGCAGGGCATGGCGGCGCTGGCCGATGCGGTGCTGGAGCGCTGGTTCCCCCGCGCCTTCCGCGCCACGCCCGACCTGCAGCGCTGGCGCAACATGCTGCTGCGCACCCCGCCCGAGGGCTATGCCGCCTGCTGTGCGGCGATCGCGGGCACGGATTTCTACACCCCCACCGCCGGGCTGCGCCTGCCGGTGCTGGGCCTTGCGGGCAGCGAGGATGGATCCACCCCGCCCGATCTGGTGCGCGAAACGGTGGATCTGATCCCCGGATCGCGCTTCGCGCTGATCCGGGGCGCGGGGCACCTGCCCTGCGTGGACCAGCCGCAGGCCTATGCCGACCATGTCACCGCGTTCCTGCACGCGCAGGGGCATCTGTGATGGCGCGCATCCTGCTGATCCATGGCGCGGCCCACGGGGCGTGGTGCTGGCGCGACGTGATCCCGGCACTGGCAGAGCGGGGCCATCAGGCCTGGGCCATCGATCTGCCCTCGCACGGGCAGGACATCACCCCCGCCGCCGAGGTGACGCTGCAGAGCTATGTGCAGGCCATTCAGGCCGCGCTGGACGAGCCTGCCGTGATCGTCGCGCATTCCATGGGCGGCGTGCCTGCCACGCAGGTGGCCGAACTGGCGCCTGACCTGGTGCAGCGGCTGATCTATCTCTGCGCCTATCTGCCCGAAGATGGCGACAGCGTGGCCAGCCTGCGCCGCGCGGGCCCCAGCCAGCCGCTGCTGCCCGCGATCCTGCGCGACCCCGGTGGCGTGACCTTCCGCTTTGATCCGGCGCTCGCGCGCGAGAAATTCTATCACGACTGCCCGCCCACGCTGGTGGACCGGGCGCTGCGGCACCTGACCCCGCAGCCGATCCGCCCGCAGGAAGATGGCGTAAGCCTTGCGGGCATCGCCGAAACCGTGCCGCGCAGCTATATCGTCTGCGCGCAGGATGCGGCGATCCCGCCCGACTATCAGCGCGCCATGGCCTCGGTCCTGCCGCGCGACGAGGTGGTGGAGATGACCTGCTCCCACTCACCCTTCCTGTCTGATCCCGACGGGCTTGCCGCCGTGATCGACCGCCTTGTGACCGCCGATGGAAAGACCGCCCCATGACCGCCAGCCCCTTTGACAGCGCCCATCTGCACCGGCTTTTTGCGCCCGGCGACATGGCCCGGCTGTTCAGCGACAGCGCCGACATCCGCGCGCAGATGATCGTGCTGGGTGCGCTGGCGCGGGTGCAGGGCGAGGCAGGCGTGATCCCCGACCTGTCGGGCCGCGCCATCCACCGCGCCAGTCTGGAACTGCAGATCGACCCGTCGGGGCTGGCCGCACGCGTCGCGGCAGAGGGCGCCACCGCCCCGGCACTGGCACAGGCCTTCCGCGACCTGATGCAGGCCCCCGACCATGCGCGCTACGTGATGACCGGCGCAGCGCCCGCCCATGTGCAGGACAGCGCGCTGATGCTGCGGCTGCGGCAGGTGCTGGCGCAGATGGAGGCGGCGCTGGACGCGCTTTTGGGCCGTGACCTGCCCGCTGGCGCGCGCGCCGCACTGCAGGCGCAGAAGGACGGCCTGCCCGCCCTGCGCGATGGCGCCCTGTGGGTGTCGCTGCCCGATGCCGCGCTGCGCCCGGCGCTGGCCGCGGCGCTGGGGCTGCGCGATCCGGGCTGCGACTGGACCGCCGACCGGAGCCCGCTGCGCCGCGTCGCGGGCTGGGCCGCCACGCTGGCCGGGGCGCTCTGCCCGCTGGCCCGGCCCGACGACCCGGTGCGCGCTGCTGCGCTGCAGGCCCTTGCCGCACAGGCCGCTGCGCTGCTGCCGCTGCTGGACGCGCCCGATGCCGCCATGGCGCAGCCCGCCGAATGGCTGGCGCTGCCGCAGATCCTGCTCTGCGCCGGGGCGGCGCTTGGCCATGCCGAGGCCTTGGCGGCGTGAGGCTTGCGCCCGGCGCGCGGCTCTGCGATAGCGCCTCTGCCCGAAATCAGGGCATGGCCCCTGCCGGTGGCCCCGGAGCCGCGACGCGGTCCGGGGGCAGGCTCGCCTTCCGCCGCAGACCGCCTATATAAAGTGCTGAGCTTGCAGACCGCCCATGGCTCACAGAGGCCCAAGACGTGACCGACCAGACGACGATCTCCCCGCCCCCCGCTGAAGACATGGCCGAAAACGCCCGCAGCGCGGCGGCCTTTCTCAAGACGCTGGCCCATGAGGGGCGGCTGATGATCCTGTGTCATCTGGGCTCGGGCGAGAAATCCGTGGGCGAGCTGGAAAGCCTGCTGGGGATCCGGCAGGCGGCGGTCAGCCAGATGCTGGCCCGTCTGCGCGAGGAAGGTCTGGTGCAGACCCGCCGCGACGGCAAGACCATCCATTACAGTCTGGCCAGCGATGACACTGGCCGGGTGATCGCCCTGCTTTACGAGATGTTCTGCGCCCCCAGACCGGGCTGACACCGCCCGGGCAGGATCACTCCTCCGCCCAGTCCCAGGCTTGGGCAAAATCCCCCAGACAGCGCGCCACCGCGTCGCGGTCCGCGCCATGGGCCGCAACCCGCGCCACCAGCCCGCGCTTGCGGTCATCACTCACGGACACGACCCGCGCGGGCAGGCCTGCCGACTCCAGCGCGGCGTTGCAGACGCGGGTGATCGCCTGCTTGCGCAGGTCCGGCTTGAACACCTTGCCCACGGCGGTCTTGGGCAGTTCGGGCAGGATGGTCAGATGTTTGGGATAGGCGGCGCGTTCATGGATATGCACGCGGGCATGGGCCATCAGCTCGGCCTCGGTCACCGAGGCACCGGCCACCAGTTCGACAAAGGCGCAGGGCAGTTCGCCTGCATGGGCGTCGGGCTGGCCGATGGCCCCGGCAAAGGCCACGGCGGGATGTGCCAGCAGCGCCTGTTCGATCTCGGCGGGGTCGATGTTGTGCCCGCCCCGGATGATCAGATCCTTGGCCCGCCCGGTGATCCACAGATAGCCGTCCGCATCCAGCCGTCCCAGATCGCCGGTGCGCAGATAAAGCCCCTCGTGGAACAGGTCGTGATTCTTGTCGAGCTCGGTATAGGTCGACCCGGCATAGACGCCGGGACCGGCCACGCAGATCTCGCCCACCTCGTCGGGCGGGCATTCGCGCGGGCCGTCAGGGGTCTGGGCCACGATCCGGACATGGGTATAGGGAAAGGGAATGCCGACCGAGCCCACCTTCTTCGGCCCGTCCGGCGGGTTGACCGCCACAAGACAGGTCGCCTCGGTCAGGCCGTAGCCTTCGCAGATGGTCAGCCCGCAGGCCGCCTCGAACCGCCGGAACAGTTCCAGCGGCATGGGGGCCGATCCGGAAAAGGCGAATTTCACCGAGGAGATGTCGGCATCCACACGGCGCTGCATCAGGGCCGAGACCGCCGTGGGCACGGTGATGACAAAGGTGACCTTCCAGCGCGCGCAGAGCTTCCAGAAATTGTCGAACACGCCCTCGCCGCGATAGCCTGCGGGCGTGGGCAGGATCACATGCGCGCCAGAGGACAGCGCCGACATCACGATCACATGCGCGGCAAAGACATGGAACAGCGGCAGCGGGCACAGGATGACATCGTCTTCCCGGAACAGCAGCCGCGCCCCCAGCCAGCCGTTATAGAGCATCCCGGAACACAGATGCTGCGCCACCTTGGGCATGCCGGTGGTGCCGCCGGTGTGGAAATAGGCCGCGACCCGGTCCTGCGGCACATCCTCGAAGGCGAGCCGCGTGGGCTGCCGCGCCAGCAGCCTGCGGAAACAGCGCAGATCGGCGTGATGGGTGGCGGGCAGCTTCGGGCGCAGGAACGGCACGATCCAGCGTTTCGGCGGGGTCAGGTAGCGCGCCAGATCCACCTCCAGCACGGTGCCCACCTGCGGCGCGTGGCGGCAGGCCTCGGCCACCTTCTGCGCCACGTCGCTGCGCGGAAAGGATTTCAGCGTCACCACCACCTTGGCGCGGCAGTCGCGCAGGATGGCCGCGATCTGCTCCGGCTCCAGCAGCGGATTGACCGGCAGGACAATCCCCGCGACGGCGCCGCCCAGCAGGGTCAGCAGCGCCTCGGTGCAGTTGGGCAGCACCATGGCCACCACATCGCCCTGCCCCACGCCCAGACTGCGGAACAGGTTCGCCGCCTGCGTCACCTGCGCGTGCAGCTCTGCCCATGTCAGCGTCTCCGCCTTGTCCTGCGGCCCGGATTGCAGCTGGAAGCTGACGGCGGGACGGTCGGGAAAGGCCGCCGCCGTGCGCGCAAGACGCGCCAGCAGCGTGGCGGGCACGTCGCGCGCCTGCCATGGCATTTCCGCCTCGATGGCATCGCGGTCGGCCACGGATGCGTAGCTCATGGGCCTGTCTCCTCCTTGACCCGCGGGTGGGTCTCCCCCGCGGATCAGTCTGGAAAGGTTGTGGCCTTGGTGCAAGATCTTCGGACGCGGCGGCACAGAAACCTTGCTGCGGGCGCGGGCGCCCCGGCCTATTCCGACGCCAGCCCGTCGGTGAACTGCAGCCGCGCCAGCCGGGCGTAAAGCCCGCCTTCGGCCACCAGCGCATCATGGCTGCCTTCGGCCACGATGCGGCCATGCTCCATCACCACGATGCGGTCGGCCTTTTTCACCGTGGCCAGCCGATGCGCCACGATGATCGTGGTGCGCCCTTCGGCCAGCACGTCCACCGCCCTTTGCACCGCGCGTTCGCTTTCCGCATCCAGCGCCGAGGTCGCCTCGTCCAGCAGCAGCACCGGCGCGTCGCGCAGGATGGCGCGGGCGATGGCCACGCGCTGTTTCTGCCCGCCCGACAGCATCACGCCGCGTTCGCCCAGCCATGTGTCATAGCCTTCGGGCAGCGCGGTCAGGAAATCATGCGCGGCGGCGGCGCGGGCGGCGGCCTCGATTTCCGCATCCGAGGCATCGGGGCGGCCAAAGCGGATGTTGTCGCGGGCGGAGGCGGCAAAGATCACCGGATCCTGCGGCACCAGCGCGATATGGCGGCGGAAGGCGTCGCGCGCCATCTCCGACACCGGCACCCCGTCCAGCAGCACCTGCCCGCCATCGGGATCATAGAAGCGCTGGATCAGCTGCACGATGGTGGTCTTGCCCGCGCCCGAAGGCCCGACCAGCGCCACCGTCTCGCCGGGGCGGATGGTCAGCGCCACACCGTCCAGCGCCTTGACGCCGGGCCGCGCGGGATAGGTGAAATCCACATGGTCAAAGGTGATCTCGCCGCGCACCGGGCTGGGCAGCGCCCGGGGCTGCGCGGGATCCTGCACGCTGTCTTCGGTGTGCAGCAGTTCCACCAGCCGTTCGGTGGCCCCCGCCGCGCGCTGCAATTCGCCAAAGATTTCCGACAGCGCGGCCACGGCGCCCGCCACCATCACCGAATAGATCACGAACTGCACCAGCGCACCCGCGCTCATCACCCCGGCACGCACGTCCCACGCGCCCATCCACAGCACGCCGACAATGCCGGTGAACACCAGAAAGATGACGATGGCGGTCATCAGCGCGCGGGTCCAGATCCGCCGCCGCGCCGCATCGAAGCTCTTTTCGGTCACATCCGCAAAGGCCCGGCGCGAGATCACCTCGTGGGTGAAGCTCTGCACGGTCTGCACCGCCGCCAGCGCCTCGGCGGCATTGCCGGAAGAGGCGGCGATCCAGTCCTGATTTTCGCGGCTGAGCTTGCGCAGGCGCCGCCCCAGCGTCAGGATCGGCACCACCACCACCGGCACCAGCAGCAGCACCATGCCGGTCAGCTTGGCCGAGGTGAACAGCATCAGGGTCAGCCCGCCCGCAAAGATCAGCACGTTGCGCAGCGCGATCGACACCGACGATCCGATGACCGACAGGATCAGCGTGGTGTCGGTGGTGATCCGGCTCAGCACCTCGCCGGTCATGATCTTTTCGTAGAAGGACGGCGACAGGCTCATGACCCGGTCGAACACCGCCATGCGGATATCGGCCACCACCCGTTCGCCCAGCCGCGTGACAAAGGCGTAGCGCAGCGCCGTGCCCAGCGCCAGAAGCGCCGCGATGCCCAGCGCCGCCATGAAATAGCGGTCAAGCAGCGCGCCGTCTTCGACGTTGAAATTGTCGACCACGCGGCGCACCGCCAGCGGCAGGGTCAGCGACACCGTGGCCGTGGCGATCAGGGCAAGGATGGAGGCGACCATCAACCCGCGATAGGGCGCCATGAAGGGCCAGAGCGCCCCGAGCGAGCCAAGCTTGCGCGACTTGGCGCGATCGTCCTGCACGATGGCAGCGGGATTTCCGTGGGCCATTCCCCCTCCTTTGTCTGCACGGCAGGGTATCCCCGTGCAGGCTCTGCGCGTCAAGCCGAACCATGCCGGGGCACGGCGCGGCAAAAAAGCTGCGACATACGGTCCGGAGGCGGCGGGAGAGGATGGAGCGGGTAGACGGAATCGAACCGACATAGCCTGCTTGGAAGGCAGGGGCTTTACCATTAAGCTATACCCGCGCGGTGGCCCAGTTCCTAAGTCATGGCCTCGGGCGGGTCAAGCGGGTTGTTGACGCGCCGCCCCCTGCCCCTGACAACGGGATATGACCCAGCCCTTGCCCGGAGATGCTGCCATGGCGTTCGATTTCATCCTGATGCTGACCGCAGACGACCGCACCATCCCCGATGCCCGCGCCCGTCTGGCCGAGGCGTTGGAAGGCGGCGTGCGCCATATCGGGTTCAAGGATGTGGGCCTGCCCTTCGCCGACCTGAAAGGCCTTGCCGAAGACATCCGCGCAGCGGGAGGCCGGTCCTATCTGGAGGTGGTGAGCCTTGATGCCGAAAGCGAGCTGGCCTCTGCCCGCGCGGCGGTGGATCTGGATGTGGACTGCCTGCTGGGCGGCACCCGCGCCGAAGAGGTGACGCGGCTGACCCGGCAGCATCCGCTGCGCTACTATCCGTTTCCGGGCCGCATCACCGGCCATCCCAGCGTGCTGGAGGGCCCCGCCGCCGCGATCGTGGAGTCTGCCCGCCGCCTGACCGATCTGGAGCATGTGCACGGGCTCGACCTGCTGGCCTACCGCTTCGCGGGCGACGTGCCGGGGCTGATGGCGCAGGTCTGTGCCGCGGTCGAGGCGCCGGTGATCATGGCGGGCAGCATCGACAGCGAGGCGCGGGTGCTGGAGGCGGCGCGCGCCGGGGCCGAAGGCTTTACCGTGGGCACCGCAGCGCTTGCGGGCGCCTTCCCCGCCGAGGCAGAGGGCTTTGCCGCGCAGGTCCGCGCCATCCTTGCCATCACCACCCGCGCCCGCGCCGTGGCCACGGCGCCGCGCCGCATCGCGCTGGCCGCCCATGACACCCGCAAGGCGCAGCTTCGGGCTTGGGTCACCCGCCATTCCCGCGCGCTGGCCGGGCACCGGCTGATCTGCACCGGCGGCACCGGGCGCATGATCGACGAGGCGGTGCCCGGCCTGACCCTGCGCCGACTGCAGCGCGGCTCTCGCGGCGGCGACCAGCAGCTTGGCGCGCTGATCGCCACGGGCGAGCTGGACGCGGTGATCTTTTTCGCCGACCCCACCCTGCCCCATGGCGGCGATGTGGATCTGCAGGCGCTGACCCGGCTTGCCATGCTGCATGACACCCCCGTGGCGCTCAGCCCCGCGGCGGCGGATCTGGTGGCGGGCGGGCTTTTTGGCGCGGCACCGCCTTTCGGGTGATCCAGCGCGCGGGGTGGCGCGTAGACCAAAGGAGCACCCCAAGCAAAGCGAGGCCCCGATGCAGATCCCTCTCCTTTATGGCGTGACCGCCGCCATCTTCCTTGGGCTGGACATGCTGGGCATCCGGTTCATCGTGCGCCCGGTCTTCGACCGGCATGTGGGGCACCTGCTGGCGGAACCGCTGCGGCTGGGACCGGCGGCGGGCTTCTATCTCGCCTATGTGGCGGGGCTTTTGTATTTCGTCTCGGTCGATGCGCTGCGCGATGCGGCCCCGCTGCAGGCCCTGCTGGGCGGCGCGCTGCTGGGGCTGATGTGCTACGGCACCTACGAGATGACCAATTACGCCACGCTGGCCGACTGGTCGGTGGAGCAGATCGTGGTCGACGGTCTGTGGGGCGCGTTCCTGACCGGCTTTTCCGCATGGGCGGGCGTCGCGATCCTGACCGGCAAGCTGGCCTGATCCGGCACCCTGTCGCCTGCGCGGATCAGCGCAGGCGCGAGGTCAGGCGGAAGGCCAGCCCATAGGGCAGCAGGCGCAAGAGCTTCAGCAGCGTGGTGAAGCGCTTCGGAAAATGGATCTCGAAACTGCGGCCCGCCAGCCCCTTGGAAATGGCGCGCGCCGCATCTTCGGGTTCCATCATCGCGGGCATGTTGAAATCGTTCTGATCGGTCAGCCGGGTCCGCACGAAGCCCGGAGAGATCAGCCGCACATCCACATCGGGCGCAAGTTCAATGCGCAGGGTCTCGGCAAGGTTGATGATCGCGGCCTTGGTTGCGGAATAGGCCTGTCCCTTGGGCAGCCCGAAATAGCCCGCGACCGAGCCGAACAGCGCCAGCTGCCCGCCCTTCCGCAGCAGCTTCGGCGCCAGCCGCGCCACCAGCAGCGTGCCAAACACATTGACCCGCACCAGCGCCTCGGCTTTCTGCAGATCCATCTCGGAGACCGGCGTGGGATCATAAAGCGCTGCAGTGCAGATCACTGCATCGAGCTTTGGCCCTTCGGACAGCTGCGCCACGGCCTGTTCCACCGTCTCGCGCTGCAGCAGATCCAGCGGCAGCACCAGGGCGCCGCCGATTTCCTGCGCCAGCGCCTGCAGCGCGTCGCCATCGCGCGCCGACAGGATCAGCTGCGCGCCCTGCCCTGCCAGTTCGCGCGCCAGAGCGGCGCCGATGCCCGCGCTGGCGCCGATGATCCAGATCCGGCGGCTGGCATGGGGGGCGGAGGTCATGGCGTATCCTTAAATGCGGAACAAAGGCTGCAGCAGACGCGGCAGGAAGGCGGTGAACCGCAGCGGCGCGTCGGTGGCGGCCAGACAGATGCAGGGCGCCCCGGGGCAGGCGACGGGCTGGTGATCAAGGTCATCCTCGGCCAGTTCCACGTCTCCGACCCCAAAGCGGCCTTCGCTGTCGGAAAACGCGCCCTGCAGCACCAGCGTCAGTTCCAGCCCGTTATGGCCGTGCTCGGGCACGGCGCGGCCCGGCGGAATGTACAGCAGCCGCAGCGAACCGTCCTCGTCCGCCGACAGCACCTGCTGGCGGATGCCGCCGCCCAGCATGCGCCAGCGCGGCGGCTGGCCGTCCAGCGCCTGCATCACCGGCGCGGGAAAGATGCCCGACCGGCGCGGTGCGGGCGGGGGTGGCGGCGCGCTGTCAAGCGCGGCCAGCAGCCGGTCGCGCGCGCCGTCCTGCAGCGCGGCGGGCGCCAGCCGGTCAAGCAGGGCACCGCCCACCATCTCTTCGGCCTCGGCCTGAGCGCGGCAGGCATCGCACATCGACAGATGCGCTGCGACGACCACCGCAAAGTGATGCGGCAGCTGTCCCGCCGCATGGGCACGGATCAGATGATCCGGGATATGATGACTGATGGCACTCATTCTGGCTTCAGGTCTTTCAACTCATGCCTCAGGCGTTCCAACCCAAGACGTATACGGGACTTGATGGTTCCAAGCGGCAGGCCGGTGGTGCGGCTGATCTCGCTGTGCGGCATGTCTTCCATGTAGGCCTTCTGGATGGCCTGCACCTGTTCGGGGGCAAGCCGGTCCAGCGCCGCGCGCAGATGCCGCGCCTCCTGCGCCAGCGCGAGGATCTGCGGCGCGTCCGGCTCGTTTCCCGGTGGCTCTTCCAGTTCTTCCAGAACCACCGCCGGGCGGCGGCGCACAAGGTCGATCTGGCGGTTCCGCGCGATCCGGTAAATCCACGCTGAGGCTTCGGCGCGGTGCGGATCGAACTGCGCGGCCTTGTGCCAGACCGCCAGCATCACATCCTGCACCACATCCTCGGCGCTGCCGTCGCGCAGCCCGCCGCGCAGCAGCATCGCCTTCAGCCGCGGGCCAAAATGATCAAAAAGCCGCGCAAAAGCTGCGCGGTCTCGCCGATCCCGCACCGCGATCAGCCATTGCGTGGGCTCGGTGAATCCGTCAGGCGTTGTCACCGTGCCTCCTTTTCTCGCCAGTGTCCGGGTGCGAGTTTCACCCGCCCGCTGTCCGACATGCAAGTCGGCAGCGCTGTGCCCCACGGGGGCGTGATCGGTGAGGGTTGCATCCAGAGACATGCAGGGTTTACGGCATTCCGATGCCAAAGGATCACTCGTGCGGGGATTTTTTTCGGCCTTGGCTGATCCGTGGCGACAAACCTCACGTATTTAAGACTAATTCCCGTATCCACACGGAGGTGACGCGTGGCATTCGATCTTTCTCTTGGCTCTCCGCAGCGTGTGGCGGTGATCGGCGGCGGCATTTCCGGCATGGCCTGCGCATGGCTGCTGGCGGCCCGTCACAAGGTCACGCTTTACGAGGCCGCGCCAAGGCTGGGGGGCCATGCCCGCACCGTGGTGGCAGGGCGCGCCGGGGATCAGCCCGTCGATACCGGCTTCATCGTCTTCAACTATGCCAACTATCCGCATCTGACCGCGCTCTTCCGCGATCTCGACGTGCCGGTGGAACGCAGCGACATGAGCTTTGGCGTCTCGCTGGACAGCGGGCGGCTGGAATATGCCCTGCGGTCGGGGGATGCGGTGTTCGGACAGCGGCGAAACCTGCTGAATCCGACATTTCACGGCATGATCCGGGACATCCTGCGCTTCAACGCCCGGGCCGAGGCGGTGGCCGAAGGCCGCCCGGATCTGACCATCACCGATCTGGTGCGCGAGCTGCGGCTGGGTCAGGCCTTCCGCGACAGTTATCTTTTTCCGATCTGCGGCGCGATCTGGTCCACCCCCACCGGCAAGATCGGCGATTTCCCCGCCGAGACGCTGATGCGCTTCCTGCGCAACCACGCGCTGCTGTCGCCCAAGGGCCAGCATCAGTGGTGGACGGTGTCCGGGGGCAGCGTGTCCTATGTGTCGCGGCTGGAACAGGCGCTTGGCGCGCGCGGCGTGCAGATCCGCAGCGGCACCCCGGTGCGCAGCGTCAGCCGGGACGACACGCAGATCACCCTGAAGGCGGATCATGACACCCCGCGCGAATTCGATCAGGTGGTGCTGGCCTGCCACGCCGATGTGGCGCTCGACATGCTGGCGGATGCCAGCCCCGAGGAACAGGCGGCCCTTGGCGCGGTGCGGTTCCAGCCCAACCGCGCCGTGCTGCACCGCGATCCGCGCGCCATGCCGCAGCGCCGCCGCTGCTGGAGCTCGTGGGTCTTTCGCACCGAACGCAACCCGCAGCCCGGCGCCTCTGTGGGCGTGACCTACTGGATGAACAAGCTGCAGAACATTCCCGAAAGCGATCCGATGTTCGTGACCCTCAACCCGCAGGGCATCATTCACGAGTCGGCCATCTATGACGAAACGGTGTTCCGGCATCCCGTCTTTGACCCGGCGGCGCTGACCGCGCAGAAGACCATCGCGCAGATGCAGGGCATCAACCGCACATGGTTTGCCGGGGCATGGCTGCGCAACGGCTTTCACGAGGACGGCTTTGCCAGCGCGGTGCGCATCGCCCGCCACATGCTGCCGGAGCGGGTGTGACCGCGGCCACCCTGCCCCTTGCCGCGCGGCTGGAACAGGGCGCGGTGCTGCGGCTGCCCGCGCAGGTCACCCATGCCCGGCGCGGCGCCATCCGCCATGCCTTCGGCTATGCGGTGGAGTTCCTGCTGATGGATCCCGATCACGCGCGCAGCCAGCCGCTGTTTTCGCGCAACGGCTTCAACCTTGCCTCGCTGCGCGACCGCGATCATGGCGGGCCGCGCGGCAAGGGGCGCGGCGTGGTCTGGGCGCGCGAGATCTTCGCGCAGGCCGGGCTCGACTGCACCGGGCTGACCGTGGCGCTGCTGGCGCAGCCGCGCTTTCTGGGCTTCTGGTTCAACCCCGTCAGCTTCTGGCTGGCGCTGGACGGGCCGCATCTGCGCGCGGTGATCGCCGAGGTCAACAACACCTTCGGCGACCGCCACAGCTATCTGTGCCACCTGCCCGGATTTGTCCCGATCACGCCGCAGGATGACCTGACCGCGACCAAGGTGTTTCACGTGTCACCTTTTCAGGACATCTCCGGCACCTATCATTTCCGTTTTACGCTTGGGGACAGACGCATCGCCATCCGCATCATCCAGATCGACGGCACCGAAGGTCTGATCGCCGCCATGTCCGGCCCGGTCCTGCCGCTGCGCACGCGCGATCTGGCAGCCTCGCTGGTCCGGCGCCCCGGCGGGGCGCTGCGGGTTGTGGCGCTGATCTACTGGAATGCCCTTCGACTGAAACTGAAGGGCGCGGCTTACCGAAAACGGCCCGCGCCCCCCGATCACGAGGTCAGCTCATGAAACTGCCGATTACAGGCCTGATGAAACGCCGCCTTCTGGCCACGCTGGAACAGGCCACCGAGGGTCGGCTGACGCTGACCACCCCCGAAGGCACCGTGCACCATTTCGGCGCCGACGGCCCCGAGGCCGATGTGCAGATCACCGACTGGGCCGTGCTGCCCGCCATGCTGGCGCGGGGCGAGGTCGGCTTTGGCGAAACCTTTGTCGCGGGGATGTGGCACACCTCCTCGCTGGAACGGCTGGTGGCCTATACGCTGGCCAATCTGGACGCCCTGGATCATTACGCCACGCC
Source organism: Salipiger marinus (assembly GCF_900100085.1). Classification (GTDB taxonomy): domain Bacteria; phylum Pseudomonadota; class Alphaproteobacteria; order Rhodobacterales; family Rhodobacteraceae; genus Salipiger; species Salipiger marinus. The sequence goes on along the minus strand of NZ_FNEJ01000014.1, from coordinate 48,272 downwards.
CGGGATCTTTGCCCGGCTGCGGTTCCGGATCGTGGACCGGATCCTGCGCAGCAATTCGCTGCGCGGCGCCTCGCGCAACATCCGCGCGCATTACGACGTGGGCAACGAATTCTACCAGCTGTGGCTTGATCCCAGCATGACCTATTCTTCGGCGCTGTTCGCCGGAGACGAGGATCTGCCCGCCGCGCAGGCGCGCAAATACGACCGCATCCTGAACCGCCTGCCCGAGGGCGAGCGCATTCTGGAAATCGGCTGCGGCTGGGGCGGCTTTGCCGAACGCGCCGCCGAGGCGGGGCGCCATGTCACCGGCATCACCCTGTCGCCCAGCCAGAAAGGTTATGCCGATGCGCGGCTGGACGGGCGCGCCGACATCCGCCTGCAGGATTACCGCGCCGTGCAGGGCCGGTTCGACAACATCGTGTCCATCGAGATGATCGAGGCGGTGGGCGAACGCTACTGGCCAGTCTATTTCGCCACGCTGAAAGAGCGTCTGGCCGAGGGCGGGCGGGCCATGGTGCAGGCCATCACCGTGCCGGACGCGGAATTTTCGCTCTATCGCCAGCGCACCGATTTCATCCGGCACTACACCTTTCCGGGCGGCATGCTGCCCTGCGACGCGATGATCGCGCGCGAGGCGTCCAAGGCCGGGCTGGTGGTCCGCGAGAATTTCGCCTTTGGCCAGCATTACGCCCGCACCTGCCGGATCTGGGCCGAGGCGCTGCAGGCGCAGCGCGCCCGCATCCGCAAGCTGGGCTATGGCGAGCCCTTCCTGCGCAGCTGGCAGTTCTACGTCGAAAGCTGTGCCGCCACCTTTGCCACCGGGCGCACCGATGTGGTGCAGGTCGAACTGGCCCACGCCTGACCGGGCGCGCCGTCGCGGAGGATGCGGCAGGGCCCCGGCCCCGCCGCATCGCCCAAATTCTGCCCCAGTTTTCCGCTATCCGCCGGTCCGTCCCGGATGGGGATCCCTGTGCCGCAGAAGGAGCACGCAAGGATGCGCAAGATCACGACTCTGGCCCTGATGCTGGGAAGCCTCGCCGCGCCCCTCGCCGCCGCCGAGCATGAGGTGCTGATGATGGGCAACGGCTACTTCCCCGACTACGTCTATCCCGAACTGGGCGACACCATCGTGTTCCGCAACGACTCCGACATCGCCATGTCGGCCACCGCCACCGATGACAGCTGGACCACCGGCGTCATGCAGCCCGGCGCCGCCGTGCAGCTGCTGGTGGCCGAGGGCATGACCCAGACCTTCCGCGATACGGTGCAGCCCGACAATCCCGCAGCGGGGGTGATCGACTACATCAACCCCGCCCCGCTGCAGCTGGAAGAAAACGTCTCCAACTAGGCGTCGCGCCATGTGCCGGGCGCCAGCCCGTCCAGCGACCAGTCGCCGATCGACCAGCGCACCAGCCGCAGGCAGGGCAGGCCCACATGCGCCGTCATGCGCCGCACCTGCCGGTTGCGGCCTTCGGTGATGGTCAGTTCCAGCCACGCATCCGGCACCGACTTGCGGAACCGCACCGGCGGGTTGCGCGGCCACAGCTCGGGATCGGGGATCAGCCGTGCGCGCGCCGGGCGGGTCGGCCCGTCCTTCAGCGTCACCCCCTGCCGCAGCTGCTGCAGCTGCGCCTCTTCCGGGGTGCCTTCGACCATCACCAGATAGGTTTTCGGCTGCTTGAACTTCGGATCCGCGATCCGCGCCTGCAGCCGCCCGTCATCGGTCAGCACCAGCAGTCCCTCGCTGTCGCGGTCGAGCCGCCCCGCCGGATAGACCCCGGGCAGCGTGATGAACTTTGACAGCGTGGGGCGCGGGCTGTCCGCCGTGCCCTTGTCGGTGAATTGCGTCAGCACCCCGTAGGGCTTGTTGAACAGGATCACCCGCGGCATCCGTCACTCCCGCCTTTGTGCAAAAAATGCCCGCAGCAGCGCCTCCGCCTCGGGGGCGGCGATGCCGTCATAAACCTCGGGGACGTGATGGCACTGCGGATGGGCAAACACCCGCGCCCCCTGCGCCACACCCCCCGATTTGGGGTCGGACGCGGCGTAATACAGCCTGCGGATCCGGGCAAAGGAAATGGCGGCGGCGCACATCGGGCAGGGCTCCAGCGTCACGTAAAGATCATGCCCCGGCAGCCGTTCCGACCCCGCCGCGGCACAGGCGGCGCGCAGCGCCACAATCTCGGCATGGGCGGTGGGGTCATGCGCCGCGCGGGTAAGGTTGCCCGCCTGTGCCACCACCCGGCCTTCGGGCGACACCACCACGGCCCCCACCGGCACCTCGCCGCGCAGGGCGGCGGCACGCGCTTCGGACAGGGCAAGATCCATATGGCTGCGGAACGTCATGGGCCGGGCATAGCGCGAAGCCCGCCGCTTGGCGAGACGGCTTTCCCCCGTGCGAGACGGCTTCCCCAAACTCCGGCGATGCAGTAGGAGGGCAGCATGAAAAAGCCCCCCTCGCCCCCCGAACAGACCCCCACCTCCGCCGCCGCAGGCGACCGCATCGCCAAGGTGCTGGCCCGCGCGGGCGTGGCCAGCCGCCGCGATGCCGAGCGGATGATCGAGGAGGGCCGCGTGGCGGTCAATGGCAAGGTGATCGACAGCCCGGCGCTGAACGTCATCGCCAAGGACCGCGTGACCGTGGATGATGCGCCCTTGGCCGAACCCGAGGCGGCGCGGCTGTGGATGTATTACAAACCCATCGGGCTGGTGACGACCAACAGCGACGAAAAGGGCCGCGAGACCATTTTCGACAAGCTGCCCGAGGATCTGCCGCGGGTGCTGAGCGTGGGGCGGCTTGACCTCAACTCCGAAGGTCTGCTGCTGCTGACCAATGATGGCGGCATCAAGCGCAAGCTGGAACTGCCCTCCACCGGCTGGCTGCGCAAATACCGGGTCCGGGTCAACGGCACCCCCACCGAGGCGATGCTGGAGCCGCTGCGCGCCGGCATCGTGGTGGACGGTCAGGCCTTCCAGCCGATGCAGGTGACGCTGGACCGCCAGCAGGGTGCCAATGCATGGCTGACCGTGGGCCTGCGCGAAGGCAAGAACCGCGAGATTCGCCGCGCCATGTCCGATGTGGGGCTGACGGTGAACCGGCTGATCCGGGTGTCCTACGGGCCGTTCCAGCTGGGCCAGATGAACCCCGGCGAGGTGATCGAGGTGCGCCCCAAGGTGATGCGCGACCAGCTGGGGCTTGAAGGGCCGCCGCCCGAAAAGCCGCAGCCGACGCGCACCCGCAAACCCGGACCCGGCAAGCCGGGCCGCAGCGGCAAACCCGGCCCCGGCCCGGGCAGACCCGGCCTGCCGCGCGATCCGGAGACCGGCAAACCCATGGCGCGTGCGGGTGGACCCAAGACTGCAGGCCGCCGCGACGCCGAGACCGGCAGACCTGCGGGACGCTTTGGCGCAGGCGCGGGCGCGGGCGCGGGCAAGCCCATGGGACGCCGCGATGCAGAGACTGGCAAGCCAGCAGGCCGCCCCGGCGCCGGTGCCGCCAAGACCTTTGGCCGCCGCGATCCCGAAACCGGCAAGCCGATGGCGCGCGCTGGTGCAGGCACGGGCGCGGGCAAGCCCATGGGGCGCCGCGATCCGGAAACCGGGAAACCGGCAGGCCGCACCGGTCCGGGTGCCGCGAAGACCTTTGGCCGCCGCGATCCTGAAACCGGCAAGCCTATGGCGCGCGCAGGTGCAGGCGCGGGCGCAGGCAAGCCGATGGGGCGGCGGGATGCGGAGACCGGCACGCGCTCCGGTCCGGGCAAGACCTTTACCGCCAGATCCGCAGCGGGCGCGGCACCCCGCCCCGGCGGCAAGCCCGCTGGCAGGCCCGGTGGCGCACCGGCGGGCCGATCGGGGGGCAAGCCGGGGGGTCCGGGGGGCAAGCCCGGCCCGAAACCGGGGGGCAAGCCAAAGCGCTGAGCCCGCCCTGCCCCATCCTTGACATGTTCAATGTAACACTCTGTTAATCTTGGTGAAAAAAACCCGCGCGGCGCCAGAGTGATGCCGCGATTTTGCCCGGATTCGCCGCCAGACTTTGGGCATGACATCGATCTTCGCCCTTATTGTGCTATGTGCCACCACTCTGCTGGTGCTGGGAAACCTGCGGATGATCGCGCAGGACACGTGGCAGGCCTTGGCTCTGGCGGCCACGCGGCTGCGCGGTGACGGCCATCTGGGTGCCCGCACCGCCTTTGCGGCGCTGTGGATCCTGATCTTTGCGCTGAGCTATCAGTAACGGAGCCCGGCCATGTCCCACCCCGTCCCCCCTTCGGCCCGGAAAAGGCGCAGCGGCCCGCTTGAGGCAGCGCCGCTCCTGCTGTTTCTGGCGGCCTTTCCGCTGATCCTGCTGCTGTTTCACGGCACCGCCACCTCGGCCTTTGCCGCCGTGCTGCAGCTTGTGCTGCTGGCGCTGGCGCTGCGGCTGATCCATCGCGGCCAGCAGGTGGAGGAGGACTGGTTTCAGAACAGAACTGCCCGCCCGCCGCGCCTGCCGCGCAAGACCATCGGATCGGCGCTGATCGGGCTGACGCTGCTGCTGCTGGCGGGGCATCATTTTGCCACGCTTTGGCTGCCGCTGGGGTTTGGCCTGCTTGGCATGGCGCTGAGCCTTGCCGCCTTTGGCCGCGATCCGCTGCGCGGCAGCACCGCCGTGCAGGACCGCGCGCGGCGGGCCCAGATCGAGGCCGCGCTGGGGCGGGTGGAGGCTGTGCTGAAACAGCAGGTGGACAAGGCCGCAAGCCTTGGCGATGCCGAAATCGCCGGACGCGCCGAAGGCCTGCGGATCACCGTCATGGCGCTGCTGCGCGCCCTGTCCGAAGATCCCGCCGAGGCCAAGCGCCTGCGCCGCCCCGTCGCGCGGTTTCTGGACCTGTTCGCCGCCGAAAATGACCGGCTGCACGCCGCATGGGAGACGGAGGACCGCGCCAAGGCCCGGCTGCGCTATCTGGCGCGGATTGCAGCCCTTGGCGAGGCGTTCGAGGACCGCGCCCGCGAAACCGGTCTGGCGCAGGGCCGCGACGCCTTCGAGATCGAGGCGGACCTGCTCTGGACAAGGATGTACCGCCACCGCGCCGCGTGATCGCCGACTGCCCGGCATTGTCAAAGCTTTCCCCTAGCAAATCGCGCGCTAAGCCCTTAAGTTCCTGACCGAACCGAGGAAGACCAGCCGGGGGGCGACATGTCCGACAAGGCCTTGCGCAAGGTCGCTTATGTGCTTCTGATCGTGCTCCTCTTCGGGGTCTCTTCCGGCTGGCTGGGGGGGCTCTGACCATGGCGCAGCGATTTGGCGGCAAACACAGCCCCGGCCGCCCCGATCCCGAAACCCCGCAGGAGACGCCGCCGCAGTATCACGGCGCCAAGGTCGATCCCGTGGGCGCCCGGTCCAACGTGCTGTTTTTTCCGCCCATCGTGCTGGCCGCCACCTCGCTCAATGACGGGGCCACCGGGCTGGCGCTTGGCCTTCTGGGGGCGGGGGCGCTGCTGCTGGGGGCGTGGCTGCTGCGCGACGGCCTGCGCGCGCAGGCGGCCTATGACTCGCGCCGTGTGGCCCGCCGTCCCGCCATCCCGCGCAAGATTTTTGCCGCCCTGCTTGCCGGGGCCGGTGTGGGCCTCGCCGCCTTCAAGGCTGATCCCGGCCTGCTGGCGCCGCTGATCTACGGCGCCTCTGCCGGCGCGCTGCATCTGGGCGCCTTCGGGCTTGATCCGCTGCGCGACAAGGGGCTGGACGGGGTCGACACCTTTCAGCAGGGCCGCGTGTCGCGCGTGGTCGACGAGGCCGAAGCCTACCTGACCGCGATGGAAGAGGCGGCGCGCCGCTCCGGCGACCGTCAGGTGGAGGCGCGGGTGGAACGGTTTCACCTCAGCGCGCAGGCTCTGATCCGCACGGTGGAAGAGGATCCGCGCGATCTGTCCGGTGCCCGGCGTTATCTGGGTGTCTACCTGATGGGCGCGCGCGATGCGGCGGTGAAATTCGCCGACATCTACAGCCGCACGCAGGATGCGGGCGCCAAGGCGGATTTTATGCAGCTGCTCACCGATCTTGAACAAAGCTTCGGGCAGAAGACCCGCAAGCTGCTGCTGGACAGCAATGCCGACCTGACCGTCGAAATCGACGTGCTGCGCGGCCGGTTGCAACGCGACGGCGTCCGGCTCGACTGAGCGGATGCCGCAGAACAGATAGGAATGGACATGTCCGACCAGGTGAAAACGAAAGCACAGGATGCCGTGGCGCTTGTGGACGAGGTCAATTCGGTCGTGCTGCCGGATCCCTCCCCCGCCGAGGATGTCGTGTCGCTGGAGACCGCAAGCCCCGAGATGAGCGAAGAAATCCGCGCCCGCATGGACGAGATCGACATGGGCGACACCCAGTCCATCGTCTCCTTCGGCTCTGCCGCGCAGGCCGAACTGCAGGAAATCAGTCAGGCGATGCTGGCCGATGTGCGCAACAAGGATGTGGGGCCTGCGGGCGACAGCCTGCGCGACATCGTCACCACCATCCGCGGCTTTTCGGTCAGCGAGCTGGACGTGCGCCGCAAGCAGAGCTGGTGGGAAAAGCTGGTGGGCCGCTCCGCGCCTTTTGCCAAGTTCACCGCGCGCTATGAACAGGTGCAGGCACAGATCGACCGGGTGACCGACACGCTGCTGAAGCACGAACATGCGCTGCTGAAAGACATCAAGTCGCTGGATCTGCTCTATGACAAGACGCTGCAGTTCTATGACGAGCTGGCGCTTTACATCGCGGCGGGCCAGCAGAAGCTGGCCGAACTGGACAACGTGACCATCCCCGCCAAGGAGGCCGAGGTGCAGGCCGCCAGCCCCGACGCGCAGGTGATGACCGCGCAGCAGCTGCGCGACCTGCGCGCCGCGCGCGACGATCTGGAACGCCGGGTGCATGACCTGAAGCTGACGCGGCAGGTCACCATGCAGTCGCTGCCGTCGATCCGGCTGGTGCAGGAAAACGACAAGTCGCTGGTGACGAAGATCAACTCGACCTTGGTCAACACCGTGCCGCTGTGGGAAACCCAGCTGGCGCAGGCGGTCACCATCCAGCGCAGCGCCGAAGCCGCCGCTGCGGTGCGCGACGCCAATGACCTGACCAACGAACTGCTGACCGCCAATGCCAAGAACCTGCGCGACAGCAACACCGCCATCCGCACCGAGATGGAGCGGGGCGTGTTCGACATCGAGGCGGTGAAACAGGCCAATGCCGATCTGATCGCCACCATTCAGGACAGCCTGCGCATCGCCGACGAAGGCAAGGCCCGTCGCGCCAAGGCCGAAGAAGAGCTCAAGCGCATGGAGGGCGATCTGCGCGACACGCTGTCCTCGGCCAAGGCGCGCGGCACCGGCACCGGTGACACCACCGCCACCTCCGTTCCGGCCGGGGCCTGAGCCATGCGGCGCGGGCGGCTTCTGCTGTCATCTCTGCTCTGCGCGGCGCTGGCCGCCTGCGGCGGGTCCGAGCCTGCGCCGCGCCCCCCCGTGGTGGCGCCGCCGTCGCGCCCTGCCCCGGTAGCCCCGGAGCCCCCCGCGCCCGATCCCGCGCCGCTTCGCCGGTCGCTGGCCAGCGTCGATCTGGAAACCTATTACAACCGCGTGCAGACCGATCTGCTGGCGCGCGGGCTGTTGCGCACCGATGGCGGCGGCGCCGACACGCCGGTGACCGACACCATGCTGCAGCGCAATTTCGAACGCATCGCGCTGGCCGAGGAATACGAGCGCGGACAGGGGCTGCGCCCCTCCAAGGGCGAACTGGGCCGGGTCAAGAAATGGCTCAAGCCCGTGCGCGTCACCGCCGAATTCGGCACCCATGTGCCCGCCGACATGCAGGTGCAGGCGCGCAACGAACTGACCGGTTATGTCAACCGGCTGGCGCGGATCACCGGCCATCCCATCGCCATGCAGTCCAGCGCCGCCAATTTCCACGTGCTGTTCATGAGCGAGGATGACCGCGCGCAGATCGCGCCGCGCATCAAGGCGCTGGTGCCCGATGTGAACCCGTCGGCGCTGGCGATCTTCGACAACCTGCCGCGCGGCGTGCACTGTCTGGTGATCGCCTTTTCCGACACCTATAACGGCCATGATTACGGGCAGGCGATCGCGGTGATCCGGTCCGAACACCCGCCGCTGCTGCGCCGGTCCTGCATCCATGAAGAGGTGGCGCAGGGGCTGGGGCTGGGCAATGACAGCCCGCAGGCGCGGCCCTCGATCTTCAACGATGATGACGAATTTGCGCTGCTGACCTCCATGGACGAGAAGCTGCTGCAGATCCTTTATGATCCCCGGCTGAAGCCCGGCATGGATGCCGACACCGTGCGCCCCATCGTGCAGGAGCTTGCCACCCGGCTGACCGCGCCGCCGGGATCCAGCTGATACAAGGAGTCCCCCATGGGCATTCTCGATTTCCTTTCCGGCCAGTTCATCGACGTCATCCACTGGACCGACAACACCCGCGACACGATGGTGTGGCGGTTCGAACGGGAAGGCCACGAGATCAAGTATGGCGCCAAGCTGACGGTGCGCGAGGGCCAGACGGCGGTCTTCGTGCATGAAGGCCAGCTTGCGGATGTGTTCACCCCCGGGCTTTACATGCTTGAGACGAACAACATGCCGATCATGACTTCGCTTCAGCATTGGGATCACGGCTTTCGCTCGCCCTTCAAATCCGAGGTGTATTTCGTCAACACCACCCGGTTCAACGGGCTGAAATGGGGCACCAAGAACCCGATCATCTGCCGCGATCCGGAATTCGGCCCGGTGCGGCTGCGCGCCTATGGCACCTATTCGGTGCGGGTCAGCGACGCCTCCCGCTTCCTGCGCGAAATCGTGGGGACGGATGGCGAATTCACCTCCGACGAGATCAGCTTCCAGATCCGCAACATCATCGTGCAGGAATTTTCCCGCCTCATCGCGGGTTCCAACATTCCGGTGCTGGACATGGCCGCCAACACCGCCGATCTGGGCCGGATGCTGGCCGAAGGCATTTCCGCCACCATCGCCGACTACGGGCTGAGCCTGCCCGAGCTTTACATCGAAAACGTCTCCCTGCCCGCAGCGGTGGAGCGGGCGATGGACAAGCGCACCTCCATGGGGGTGATCGGCAATCTGGACGCCTATACCAAGTTTCAGGCCGCCGAGGCGCTGGCAGCCGAAGGCTCCGCCGCTGGTCAGGCCATGGGCACCGGCTTTGGCGCCGGGCTGGGCATGGCCATGGGTGCGCAGATGTCCGGGGCACAGCAGGCAGGCGCGCAGCCCGGCCCTTGGGGCGCCCGCCCCGAGGCGGCAGCGCCGCCGCCCCCGCCGCCGCCGGTGGAACATGTCTGGCACATCGCCGAAAATGGCGCGACCAGCGGGCCGTTTTCCAAGGCCCGGCTGGGGCGCATGGTCACCGAAGGCAGCCTGCGCCGCGACAGCCATGTCTGGACCCAGGGTCAGGATGGCTGGAAGCGGGCGGAGGATGTGGCGGAGCTGGCGCAGCTGTTTACCGTGATGCCGCCCCCGCCGCCTCCGGGGGTCTGAGGCTCAGCGCAGGAATTCCACCTCGACAAAGCTCATCGGGGCGGTGCCCGCGTTGATGACGTTGTGTTCGGTCCCCGCCTCGCGGCGATAGGCGGCGCCTGCGGGGGTCGTGACCTCGCGCACCTCGCCGCCGGGCAGTTCCAGCCGCATGGTCATGTCGGTCAGCGCCACGATGACATAATCGTAATCATGCACATGCCAGCCGGTCTGGGCGCCGGGGGCGAAATCGAAGCGGGTCACGCGGGTCTGGTCGTGGGACAGCAGCGGGGTGGCGGTGGCGTCATCGCACATGGGGCGGCTCCTTTGGCACGGGGGAAAACGCGCCCATCAGCATCGGCGCGCGGCAGGCATCGGACGGAAAGCGGTAGGCGTCGTCACGCTGCGCCGGAAAGGGCCGGTCGGGCGCCACCTGCGACATCTGCAGCAGCCGTCCGTCCAGACACAGATCCTGCGCCGCGTTGCCGATGTTGAACCCGAATCCGCCCGCTCCGCAATCGGTGCCGAACCCGTCCATGTTCCAGGCCTGCGGCATCAGCGCATCGGGGCCGTAGACCGCAAAGGCATCGCGCTGCGGATGGAAGGTCAGCCGCCATGTGGTGTCCTCGGTCAGCATGCCCAAGGCCCAGCGACCAATGGGGGCACCGTCGCGGAAGCCTTCGATCACGAAACAGTCCACATCCTCGGCCACCACCACGTCCCGTTCGGCCATGGCCGCGTCAAAGGCCAGCGCGCCGCGCAGGGAATAGCCGCCGCCGCCCTGCCAGTCGAAGCGCCATGTCAGATTCTGGGCATGGGCAGCCCCGGCAAGCGCCAGCGTGGCCAGAACGGCCATCAGGGAAAATCGGGTCATCACAGGCTCTGCATCTGCTCCGGTCGCCCCGACCCTAACCGCTGTCGCGCCCAAGGAAAACAGGTTCCCTCCGCCCTTCGCCCGGCCTAGGGTGGCGCCGCCAGACAGGAGCCCTGCGATGAACGAGGAACACCGCTTTCCCTGCGACAATTGCGGCGCCGATTACCGCTATGACCCGGCCACGGGCGAGCTGATCTGCGACCATTGCGGCGACCGCCACGGGATCGAAGGCGCGGGCCCATGGGACAGCGGGCTGCGCGAGCTGGATTTCCACGCCGCCCTGCAGAACCTGCTGCCCCTGCAGGAGATGGAGGATCTGCGGGTCACGCAATGCCCCAATTGTGGCGCGGAGGTGGAGTTTTCCCCCGACACCCACGCCACGGAATGCCCGTTCTGCGCCACGCCCGTGGTCACCGACACCGGCACGCATCGCCAGATCAAGCCGCGCGGCGTGGTGCCTTTCCTGCTTGACGAGGCGGCGGCGCGCAAGGCGATGACCGACTGGCTGGGCGGGCTGTGGTTCGCGCCGGGGGGCCTGCAGGATTACGCCCGCAAGGGGCGGCGGATGCAGGGCATCTATGTGCCCTACTGGACCTTCGACGCGCAGACCGCCTCGCGCTACAGCGGCGCGCGCGGCACGGTCTATCACCAGACGCGGCAGGTGATGCGCGACGGCAAGATGACCACGCAGCGCGTGGCCAAGGTGCGCTGGACGCCGGTGTCGGGCCGCGTCGCGCGGTTTTTTGACGACGTGCTGGTGCTGGCGTCAAAATCCCTGCCGAAGAAATTCACCGACGCGCTGGAGCCATGGGATCTGAGCCGGCTGGAGCCTTACAAGCCGCAATACCTCGCCGGGTTCCGGGCCGAGGGCTATCAGGTCGATCTGGACAGCGGCTTTGCCGAGGCGCGGCAGATCATCGACCGCCAGATCGCGCGGGATGTAAAATTCGACATCGGCGGCGACCAGCAGCGTATCACCCGCATCGACACCGACGTGTCGGCGGTGACCTTCAAGCATATCCTGCTGCCGGTCTGGCTTGCCGCCTACAAATACCGGGGCGAAACCTACCGGTTTGTGGTCAACGGCACCACCGGGCGGGTGCAGGGCGAACGGCCATGGTCGGCGTGGAAGATCGCGCTGGCGGTGGTGCTGGGGCTGATCTTGGCGGCGGGCATGGGCTATGTCATGTCGCGCTGACGCCGCGATTCCGGGCCTTGTGCCGCCCGCGGCGACAGGGCAGTTTCGGCGCTAACATTCAAGGGAGTGCACCATGATCCTCTGCTGCGGAGAATCGCTGATCGACATGCTGCCGCGGCAGACCGCCAGCGGCGAGACCGCCTTTGCCCCCGTCGCGGGGGGTGCGGTGTTCAACACCGCCATCGCGCTGGGGCGGCTTGGCGCGCCTGCGGGCTATTTCGGCGGCCTCTCCACCGATCTGTTCGGCCAGATCCTTGATGGCGCGCTCAGCACCTCGCGGGTGGATGCCAGCCTTGCGCGCCGGTCGGCCCGGCCCACCACGCTGGCCTTTGTCACCCTGACCAACGGGCAGGCGAGCTATGCGTTTTATGACGAGATGACCGCAGGCCGCATGCTGACCGAAGACGACCTGCCCGATCTGGGCGACGGCACCGAGGCGCTGTTTTTTGGCGGCATCTCGCTGGTTTCGGAACCGGGGGCCGATGCCTATGCCGCGCTGTGTGCGCGGTCCGGCGACCGGGTGGTGATGATCGACCCGAACATCCGCCCGAGCTTCATCACCGATGAACGCCGCTACCGCGCCCGGCTGGGCACCATGCTGCGCCGCGCCGACATCGTGAAGATCTCGGACGAGGATATGGACTGGCTGGGCACCACGCCCGACGCGCTGCATGCCGATGGCGCGGCACTGGTGCTGATGACCCGCGGCGCCGCCGGGGTACGCGCCAGCACGACCGAGACCAGCTTCGAAGTGCCTGCCGTCCGGACAGAGGTGGTGGACACCGTGGGCGCGGGCGACACGTTCAATGCAGGCCTGCTGGCCGGGCTGTCGCAGGCCGGGCTGCTGACCCGCGCGGCATTGCGCGCGGCCACGCCCGAGGCGCTGCGCCCGGCGGTGGAACTGGGCGCGCGTGCGGCCGCCATCACCGTCAGCCGGGCGGGTGCCAACCCGCCATGGGACCACGAGCTGTGAGGCTTCTGATCCAGCGCGTCACTCAGGCGCAGGTGGCGGTGGAGGGCGCCGTGGTCGGCGAAATTGGGCCCGGCCTGATGATCCTTGTCTGCGCCATGGCAGGCGATACCGATGCCGAGGCGGAGCGGCTGGCGGCCAAGGCCGCCAAGCTGCGCATCTTCCGCGACGCAGGCGACAAGATGAACCTGTCGCTGCTGGACACGGGGGGTGCGGCGCTGGTGATCAGCCAGTTCACCCTCTCCGCCGACACGCGCAGCGGCAACCGCCCCGGCTTTTCCAGCGCCGCCGCCCCGGCAGAGGGCGAGCGGCTTTACACCCGCTTTGCCGCCGCCCTGTCGGCGCAGGGCATCCCCGTCGCCACCGGGCGCTTTGGCGCCGACATGAAGGTGTCGCTGGTCAATGACGGCCCGGTCACCATCTGGATGGACAGCGACAGCTGAGCGCTCCGCTTACTGCTGCGACATGCACCTGTGCGGGTCGGTCTTGGCCTCCGGGGCCAGCCCTGCCGCATCCGCCGCGCTTTCGGCGGCCTCCCCCTCCACCGCCACACCGACCGAGGTCTGGGTGTCCACCGTCAGCGTCCCGGTGGTGGTGGCGCGGTTGCCAGCCGCATCGGTGGCGGTAACGGAAATGCCGGTCTCGTAGATGCCCATGCGCAGATCGTCGGGCGGCACGGTCAGCAGCCATGCCCCCTCCCCGTCCGCCATCACGCTGTGGCTGCGCCCGTCCAGCACCAGCGTGATCGCCGCATCGGGATCGGTCTGGCCGGTCAGGGCGAGGCCGCCCGCCTCTTCCGCCGCATTCACCCCGCCATTGAAGGTGATCGGCCCGCCAAGGCTGACCGACAGGTCGGTGTCGATCTGAAAGCCATGCGTGGCGGTGGCGCTGTTGCCCTCCGCATCGGTGGCGGTGACCTTTGCTTCGGTCGCATAGCTGCCCGAGGCGAGATCGGAAAAGGCCACGCTCCAGCTGCCATCCGCTTCGGTCAGCGCCTGCTGGCTGAGCCCGGCCAGTTCCACCATCACCATGGCCCCCGCCTCGGCCATGCCGGTCAGCAGCACGCCCGTGCGCAGTTCTTCGGCGCGGAACGCCTCCTCGCCGGTCAGCGGCAGGGGCGCTTCCATCTGCCGGTCTTCGGGCGGCGCGGTCATCTCGCATTCGGTGGCAATTCTGTGGGTCCGCGTCAGCGCATTGCCCGACAGGTCGGTCACGGTCACCTCCGCCTCGCCCAGCCAGCCCTCTGCGTCTGGTGCCGTCAGCAGAAGCGACCAGCGGCCATCCGGGGCCACGGTCGCGGCGTGATCCCGGCCCGCCACGGTGACGCTGACGCGCGATCCCGCCGGGGCGGTGCCGGTCAGGCTCAGCCCCTCCTCCCGGTGATCGACGGTCATCAGGTCATCGCCGGATTCTGCCGCGATGCTCCGCAGATGCGGAAGCGGCAGCGCGTCGGTCAGCCGCAGCACGGATCCCCGGTCAGCCGGGGCGGCAAGGTCGCTGCCGCGCAGGACCGGCAGCAGCATGGCGCCTGACCGCACAAACAGCTCCGGCCGGTCGGGACCGGCAAAATACCCGACCAGCAGCAGCGCCGCGCCATCGGCCAGCACGATCCGCAGATCCTCGCCGGACTGGCGAAAGCTCTGGATGTCAGCCGGATCAAGATCGAACGAGATCTGGCTGCCCGGCGCCGCGTCGATCACCCCCTCCTGACCGCCGCCGCCCGCATGCCCGCTTTCAACCGCACCCGCACGGGTCCGGATCACGAAACCAATCGCATCCATGAGATTACACCGCTCCCCTCGGGCCGCCCTTTTTTGCTGCCGGCAGCCTGTTTATTCTGTCCCTGAGACACCTTATTTTGGCCATATTCTTCAGTTTCGAAACTGTCGAGGCCATCGCAGCGGTCAAACGGACCGCTGACGTTGCCATAAAGTCGCAAACCCGACCTTGCGTCAAGGACCGCGAAACGGGGGTTCTGTGGGGAAAACGGCAGGAACGGGCAGGATCATGGCCTGCCCGCAGCCCCGCTGCGGCACGGCGCCGGGATCATTCGGCGGCGGCAGGCTCCTGCCCGCGCAGACGGGCGTCCATCCAGATCTGCAGATCAGCGGCCTGCGCCGCCGTCACCCGCAGCCCCAGCTTGCCGCGCCGCCACAGCACATCCTCGGCGGTCAGGGCAAATTCCCGCTCCATCAGCCAGAGCACCTCGCGCTCGGTCAGCGTGGCGCCAAAATCGCGGCCCAGATCGGCGGCAGACTGCGCGCCCTCCAGAACCTGCCGCGCCTCGGTGCCATAGGCGCGCACCAGACGCTTGGCCCATACCCCGGTCAGAAAGGGGTGATCCGCGCAAAGATCCTGCACCAGCCTGTCGACCCCGCCGACCAGAAAATCACCCCCCGCCAGCGGCACGCCAGCGGTCCAGTCGCCGCGCGGCACGTCCAGCACCGTGGCGATGCGCGCCAGCGCCTGTTCGGCCAGACGGCGATAGGTGGTGATCTTGCCGCCAAAGACGTTGAGCATGGGGGCGCCGTCATTCTCTTCCAGCGCCAGAACATATTCGCGGGTGGCGGCGGTGGCACTGCTGGCGCCATCCTCATAAAGCGGGCGCACGCCGGAATAGGTCCAGACCACATCCTCGGCGGAGAGCTGGCGGCGGAAATAGCGGTTGGCGAAGCCCAGCAGATAGTCCTGCTCCGCCTCGGTGCAGACCGGGCGCTGGTCGGGATCGGGATGCGGCGCCTCGGTGGTGCCGATCAGGGTAAAATCCTCCTGATAGGGGATCGCGAAGATGATCCGCCCGTCCTGCCCCTGCAGGAAATACGCCTTGTCATGGTCAAAGAGCCTGCGCACCACCACATGCGAGCCGCGCACCAGCCGGACGCCATGCGCGGTGGCCTGCTGCCCCAGCCGGTCGCTCAGCACGTCGGAGACCCAAGGCCCGGCGGCATTGACCACCAGCCGGGCGTGATGGGTGCGGCGCTGGCCCTGCGGATCCTCCGTCTCGATCCGCCAGCCGCCGGTGACGGGCTGCGCCTCCACCACCTTGGTGCGGGTCAGGATGGTGGCGCCACGATCCGCCGCGTCGCGGGCATTGAGCGCCACCAGCCGCGAATCCTCCACCCAGCCATCGGAATATTCCCAGCCCCGGCGAAACCCCTCGCGCAGCGGCGCCCCTTCGGGGCTGTTGCGCAGATCCAGCGTGGCGGTGCCGGGCAGCAGCTTGCGCGCGCCCAGATGGTCATACAGGAACAGCCCCAGCCGGATCAGCCATGCCGGGCGCCGCCCCTTCATCCATGGCAGGGCCAGCGACAGGATCCGCGAGGTGGGCGTGTCGCTGTCAAAGCGCATCTCGGGATCCCAAGGCAGCACGAAGCGCATGGGCCAGCTGATATGCGGCATGGCGCGCAGCAGCACCTCGCGTTCGCGCAGCGCCTCGCGCACGAGGCGGAATTCGAAATATTCCAGATAGCGCAGCCCGCCATGGAACAGCTTGGTCGAACTCGACGAGGTGGCCTGCGCCAGATCGCCCTGTTCGGCCAGCGTGACCGACAGCCCCCGCCCCGCCGCGTCACGGGCAATGCCACAGCCGTTGATGCCGCCACCAATGACGAACAGATCGGTAAACTTCGGGTCAGACATGATCGCTCCCTTGCCTGTCAGGGCGGGATGTAGCATTTTCGCGCGAAATGGAAAATAAACGAACAGAAAGGCCATTCGCTTCTGCGCGAATTTCTGCAGGTGCGAAACCCACCGACCACGGGAGATCATGTCGCAGTCGCTTCGTCTCGCCCGCCAGCAGGGCAAGGTCGAGGTCGAGGATCTGGCCGCGCGATTCGGCGTGACCCTGCAGACCATCCGCCGCGATCTGGCCAGCGCCGGACAGCTGCCGCGGGTGCATGGCGGCGCGGTGCTGCCCTCCGGCACGGTCAACCTCGCGCATGAGGACCGCCGCGCCCTGCACCGCGAGGCCAAGGCGGCGATGGCGCGGGCCTGCGCGGCGATGATCCCGCACAAGGCCTCGGTCGCGATCAACATCGGCACCAGCACCGAGGCGGTGGCGCGCGAACTGCTGCACCATAGCGCGCTGCTGGTGGCCGACCAGTCCAAGTTCCAGCGCGCCGCCCCGGCCCGCATCGGCACGCTGGCCGAGGTCGACACGCTGCTGACCGACCGCGCCCCTGCCGCCCCGCTGGCGGAGGTCTGTGCCGGATGGGACACCGCCATCCGGGTCTGTTCCTGACGGCGCGCCCGTGCCACTCTGACCCCCAGCCGCAGAAGGACCAGCCCATGACAGACCACCCGCCCCGCCTTGCCGCGACGCTGACCGCCATCGACGCCGCGAATGCCGCCGATCCCGATACCGGCGAGGGCACCGCCGCCGCCCTGCTATATGGCCAGCGGATGACGGCGGAACTGGACCGGATCTTTCCCGACGCCTCGGAGGTGCTGCGGATCGCGGCGCGCGGGCAGCACGTGGAACGCTGGCTGCTGCCGCGCGACAGCTATCCCGAAGGCCGCGCGGGCTATCTGGAGTGGCGCCGCGAGCAGGGCCGCCGCCACGCGGCGCGGCTGCAGGGCTTCATGGCCGAGGCGGGCTATGACGCCGCCGCACAGGAGCAGGTGGGGCGGATGCTGCGCAAGGAGGGCCTCAAGCGCGACCGGCAGGTGCAGGCGCTGGAGGACGTGATCTGCATCACCTTCCTGAAATGGTATTTCCTGCCCTTCGCCGAGGGCCGCGACGCAGAGGAGCTGGACCGCATCGTCACCCGTACCGCGCTGAAGATGTCGCCCGAGGGCCGGGCGCGGGTGCTGCGGGAGTTCGATCTGCCGGAGCCATTTGTCGCGGCCTTCCGCGCTTGATCGGGGCCGGAGGCGCCTATCTATGACCCGAGCCCATCATCCGCAGGAGAAAGTGATGCCGCAGGACCACCCCCGGAGCGCGCTGATCGTCGCCCATGGCAGCCCGTCGGATCCGGATCCGCAGGAAGCCGCGCTGCAGGCGCTGGCGCAGGCGGTGGCGGCGCATCTGCCCGGCTGGCAGGTGCGCGGCGCCACGCTGGCCGCCGAAGGCGCGTTCGACGCGGGCGTGGCCGCGCTGGAGGCGCCGCTGATCTATCCGTTCTTCATGGCGCGGGGCTATTTCACCGGGCGGGTGCTGGCGGGCAAGGCCGAGGCGCTGGGGCTGCGGCAGATGGAGCCTTTCGGCACCGAACCCGCGCTGATCCCGCTGGCCGAGACGGCGCTGGCCGAGCAGCTGGCCGCGCGCGGCTGGCACGCGGCAGAGACGGATCTGGTGGTGGCCGCGCATGGCAGCGCCGTGTCGCGCACCAGCGCCGACAGCGCCCGGGATTTTGCCGCTGCGCTGCAGGGGCGGATGGGCTTTGCCGCCGCGCGCTCGGGCTATGTGGAGGAGGAGCCCTTCCTGAAGGATGCGGCGCGCAGTTCCCGGCAGGCGATCTGCCTGTGCCATTTTGCGCTGAATGCCGGGCATATGATCGATGACGTGCCCGAGGCGCTGGCTGAGGCCGCGTTTGACGGGCCGGTGCTGCCCGCCTTCATCGACTGGCCGCAGACGCCGCAGCTGATCGCGGAGAGTTTGCGCCGGGCGGTGCCCGTCGCCGCGTGACCGGGATCGCCTGCGGCGTCCCGCTTGCCCGCCTGCCGCCACGCGCGCGGGGGTGATCAGCGCCGCGCGCGGATCACCACCTCGTCGCCTGCGCGCAGATCCAGCCCGCCCTGCGCGTCAAGCCGCACCCCGGTGACCCGCGCCAGCGCGGCAAAAAGCGCCTGTTCCTGTGCCATCACCGGTTCGGGGCAGGCCATGCGGGTGGCGGCCAGCGGCCCCGGCCCCTCCGGCCCCCAGCTGCCGGTGAAGCGGTTGCAGCCGCCGCTGCCGGTGAACCCGCCTTCTTCGTCCCAGAGCAGATCCGGCGCGGATCCGGTCACCGGGGCGCCCGCGATCTCTGTCACCGTCCAGGGCGCGCCGGTGACCGTGGTCATGCCCGAGACCGCGCAGGCGCTGAGCTCGCGGCCTGCCAGCATCACCGTCACCTCGTCGCCCTTGGTCCAGACCCATGTGTCGGGATCCACCTCCGCCACCATGCGCATCCCCGAAGCGGCGGGCTCCTGCCGGAGCGGCAGCGCCACATCCCCCGACAGAAGCTCTGCCCTTTCCCCCGACATGGACAGGCTCAGCCCGCCCTCGGCGCAGGTGATCGCCATCTGCACGGGCAGGCCCTGCGCCCAGACCGGTCCTGCCAGTCCCGTCAGCGCCCCTGCCAGCACCAGTCCCAGACTCCGCTTCGGCATGTCGCGTCTCCTTCTGCTGCGGAGCGGTGGTCAGATGATCTCTGCCAGACCGTCCTCCTTCACCGCCTGCATGGCAACATAGGTCGATGTGGTCGAGACATGCGGCAGGGTGGACAGCTTTTCGGCCAGCACCCGCCGATAGCTGCGCATGTCCGCCGTCCGCACCTTCAGCAGATAGTCGAAATTGCCCGCGATCAGATGCACCTGTTCGATTTCCGGAATGGCGGCGACGGCGCGGTTGAACGCCTCCAGCGACGCTTCGCGGGTGTCGGACATGCGCACCTCGACAAAGGCGACGTGATCCAGCCCCAGCCGGATCGGGTCCAGAATGGCGCGGTAGCCGCGGATCACCCCCAGATCCTCCAGCCGCCGCAGCCGCGCCTGTGTCGGGCTTTTGGACAGGCCGATGCGCCGCGCCAGTTCGGTGATCGACAGCCGCCCCTCTTCGGCGAGGGTGGTCAGGATGGCACGGTCGAACCGGTCGAACTCTTCGCTATCTGCCTGCATCGTCCGGACCCCGCAATTTGGTGAAAGCGCCTGCATCCTGCGCCATAATCAGGCCAACCGCCTGACGCATCGCGGGTAGAATGGCACAAATCTCTGGAGTTCGCCATGCCTCACGACACCCTGCCCGATCTGCGCGCCGCGATGGATGCCGCCACCTATGCGCCCGAGGCGCCGCTTGTGGCGCGGCTGTCGCAGGAGGCGGCGCTGAGCCCTGCGGACCGCGCCGCCATCACCGCGCGCGGTGCCGATCTGGTGCGCGCCATCCGCACCAGCGCCAAGCCCGGGCTGATGGAAGTGTTTCTGGCCGAATACGGCCTGTCCACCGATGAGGGCGTGGCGCTGATGTGTCTGGCCGAGGCGCTGCTGCGCGTGCCCGATGCCGACACCATCGACGCGCTGATCGAGGACAAGATCGCGCCCTCCGACTGGGGGCGGCATATGGGCCGCTCCTCCTCGCCGCTGGTCAATGCCTCCACATGGGCGCTGATGCTGACCGGCAAGGTGCTGGATCCGGCGCGCCGCCCCGGCCCCGCCGGCCATCTGCGCAACGCGGTGAAACGGCTGGGCGAACCGGTGATCCGCAGCGCCGTCAGCCGCGCGATGAAAGAGATGGGCGCGCAGTTCGTGCTGGGCGAGACCATCGAGGCCGCGATGACGCGCGGCGCCCAGCGCGAGGCGCAGGGCTATACCTACAGCTATGACATGCTGGGCGAGGCCGCGCGCACCGAGGCGGATGCCCTGCGCTATCACCGCGCCTATGAGGAGGCCATCGCGGCCATCGCCCGGGCCGCGCGGTCGCAGGACATCCGCGACAATCCCGGCATTTCGGTCAAGCTGTCGGCGCTGCATCCGCGCTATGAGGAGGCGCAGAAAGACGACGTGCTGTGCGTGCTGGTGCCGCGTCTGGTCACGCTCTGTGAGGCGGCGGCGCGGGCCCGCATCGGGCTGAACATCGACGCCGAGGAGGCCGACCGGCTGGCGCTGTCGCTGGACGTGATCGAGGCCGCGCTGGCCGCGCCGCAGCTGTCGGGCTGGCAGGGGTTCGGCGTGGTGGTGCAGGCCTATGGCAAGCGCGCGGGCCATGTCATCGACTGGCTCTACCAGACGGCGGAACGGCTGGACCGGCGCCTCATGGTGCGGCTGGTCAAGGGCGCCTACTGGGATACCGAGGTGAAGCGGGCGCAGGTGCTGGGGCTGGCCGATTTCCCGGTCTTCACCGGCAAGCCCGCCACCGATGTCAGCTACATCGCCAATGCCCGCAAACTTCTGGGCATGACCAACCGCATCTATCCGCAGTTTGCCACCCACAACGCCCATACCGTTGCCGCCGTGCTGCACATGGCAGAGGACAGGTCCGCGTTCGAATTCCAGCGCCTGCATGGCATGGGCGAACGGCTGCACGAGATCGTGCATGAGCGCGAAGCGACGCGCTGCCGCATCTATGCCCCGGTGGGCGCGCATCGCGATCTGCTGGCCTATCTGGTGCGGCGCCTGCTGGAAAACGGCGCCAATTCCTCCTTCGTGAACCAGATCGTGGACGAGTCGGTGCCTGCCGAGGTGGTGGCCGCCGATCCCTTCACCGCTGGCGCCCCCCGCCCGCTGGCGCGCGGCACCGAACTGTTCCAGCCCGAACGGCCCAATTCCGAAGGCTTCGACCTGACCGACCGTCCCACGCTGGCCCGGATCGACGCGGCGCGCGCGCCGTTCCGCGCCCATGTCTGGCAGGCAGGCCCGGTTCTGGCCGTGGCGGCCCCGGCGGGAGAGAGCGAAGAGACCCGCAACCCCGCCCGCCCTTCGGACATCGTGGGCCATGTCACATGGGCCAGCGCCGAGACCGTGCAGGCGGCAGCGGGGGCTGCGCGGGTCTGGGAGGCCCCCGCCGCCGACCGCAGTGCCGCGCTGAACCGGGCCGCTGACCTTTACGAGGCGGAGTTCGGGCAGATCTTCGCCCTGCTGGCGCGCGAGGCGGGCAAGACGCAGGCCGATGCCGTGGCCGAACTGCGCGAGGCGGTGGATTTCCTGCGCTACTATGCCGCCCGCGCCGAGGGCGCGCCGCCGCGCGGCATCTTCACCTGCATCAGCCCGTGGAATTTCCCGCTGGCGATCTTTACCGGGCAGATCGCGGCGGCGCTGGCTGCGGGCAATGCCGTGCTGGCCAAACCCGCTGAACAGACGCCGCTGATCGCGCATCTGGCGGTGACGCTGCTGCACCAAGCGGGCGTGCCCCGCAGCGCGCTGCAGCTTCTGCCCGGCGCGGGCGAGGTGGGGGCTGCGCTTTGCGCGCAGCCAGATGTGGCGGGCGTAGCCTTCACCGGCTCGACCGAGACGGCGCAGATCATCCACCGCACCATGGCCGATCATCTGGCGCCCGGAACGCCGCTGATCGCGGAAACCGGCGGGCTGAATGCCATGATCGTCGACAGCACCGCCCTGCCCGAACAGGCGGTCAAGGCCATCCTCGAATCCGCCTTCCAGTCCGCGGGCCAGCGCTGTTCGGCCCTGCGCTGTCTTTATGTGCAGGAGGACATCGCGCCACATTTCACCGAAATGCTGATGGGCGCCATGGCGGCCCTGCGCCCCGCCGATCCGTGGCACCTGCCCAGCGATCTGGGCCCGGTGATCGACGCCGAGGCCCGCACGGGCATTCTGGACCATATCGCCCAAGCCCGGTCCGAGGGACGGCTGCTGAAAACGCTCGACCTGCCGGACGAAGGCCATTTTGTCGCCCCGACCCTGATCCGCCTGCCCGGCATCGCGGCGCTGGAGCGCGAGATCTTCGGCCCCGTGCTGCATCTGTGCACCTTCCCTGCCCGCGATCTGGATGCGGTGATCGACGCCATCAACGCGCGCGGCTACGGGCTGACCTTCGGGCTGCAGACCCGCATCGACGACCGCGTGCAGCATGTGACCGAGCGGGTCCATGCGGGCAACATCTATGTCAACCGCAACCAGATCGGCGCCATTGTCGGCAGCCAGCCCTTTGGCGGCGAGGGCCTGTCGGGCACCGGGCCAAAGGCGGGCGGTCCGCTTTACGTCGACCGCTTCCGCGCCAGCCCCGCCCCCGTGGCACCCGGCGCATGGGACAGCAGCGATCCTGCCGACCGGCTGCAACATGCGCTTGGCGACCGGGGCACCGCCCCCACGCCGCTGCGCACCGACCTGCCCGGCCCCACCGGCGAGGCCAACCAGTATGTCACCCATCCGCGTGACCCGGTGCTGTGCCTTGGCCCCGGTCCGGAGACGGCAGAGGCGCAGGCGCAGGCGATCCGCGCGCTTGGCGGGGTGGCCGTAACCGCCCAAGGCCATGTCGAGCCCGACACGCTGACCACGCTTGACGGCTTTTCCGCCGCGCTCTGGTGGGGGGACGAAGCCACGGCCCGCAGGCTGCGGCAGGCGCTGGCCCACCGCCCCGGCCCGATCCTGAGCCTTGTCACCGGCGCCCCTGATGCGGGCCATGCCCGCGCCGAACGCCATGTCTGCATCGACACCACCGCCTCGGGCGGCAATGCCGCGCTGCTCAGCGGCAACATGTGACGGCTTTTCCGGCGCGGCCCTCCGCCGCGCCGGATCCGCTTGACGGGCGCGCGGGAAAGACCACACTCCGGGCATGTTTCCGATCCGCGACCACAACCCCTCGGGGCGCACGCCCTTTGTGACCTACGCGCTGATCCTCGCCAATGCGGGGATTTTCTTCAGCTATTGGTCGCTGTTCGACAGCCCGCGCGCGCTGGACGCGTTTTTCTGGGACTGGGCGATGATCCCCGCCAAGATTTCCGACGGCATGGGGTTTGCCGGGCTCGTCACCTCGATGTTCCTGCATGGCGGGCTCATGCATCTGGGCGGCAACATGCTGTTCCTGTTCATCTTCGGCGACAATATCGAAGATGCGCTCGGCCATCTGCGCTTCCTGGGCTTCTACCTTGCCACCGGGCTTGCCGCAGCCCTGGCGCAATATCTGATGGAGCCGGGATCGCCCATCCCCATGGTCGGCGCCTCGGGCGCCATCGCCGGGGTGATGGGGGCCTATCTGCTGATGTTTCCGCGCGCCCGGATCGACATTCTCATCATCCTTGTCATCATCTTCAAGATCCTGCCGATCCCGGCATGGCTGCTGCTGGCCGCATGGTTCGCGCTGCAGCTTTTTGGCGGGCTTGGCACCAGCGCTGCCGAAGGCGGCGTGGCCTACTGGGCGCATGCGGGCGGCTTCGTCGCGGGGCTGGCGCTGATCGCCCCGGTCTGGCTGGCGCGCGGCGGCCCGGCCTTCTGGCGCCGCACCCATGGCACCCCGCCCCACCCCGAGGCACGCTATATCCCCGCCCGCACCCGCATTCCCCGCACAGGACACCGCCGATGACCGATCCGCTGACCGCCACCTGCCATTGCGGCGCCGTTGAACTGCGCGTCACCCTGACCGACGGGCTTGCCACGGCGCGGCGCTGCGACTGTTCCTTCTGCCGCCGCCGCGGCGCCCCCGCCGTCACCGCCCCCATGGGCGGGGTGGAGGTGCTGCGCGGCGCCGAGCAGCTGACGCTCTACCAGTTCGGCACGATGACGGCGCAGCATCATTTCTGCGCGGTCTGCGGCATCTACATGTTCCACCGCCGCCGCTCCAACCCCAATGAATACGGGGTGAACATGGGCACGCTGGCGGGCGTGAACCCCGCCGAACACGAACCGATCCCGTGGTCGGACGGCGTCAACCACCCCTCCGACGCTCCCGGCCGCCAGACATGACAAAGGGCGCCCGAAGGCGCCCCCCATAGCGGTCGCAGGGCCGGATCAGGCCTCGCGGATCACCTTGGCGAAATGGTCGAACAGATGGCCATTGGCGCAGAGGATCGCGCCCGTCTCATAGGGATCCTGATCGTCGCGCACGCCTTCGACCAGCGCCCCGGCTTCCGAGGCGATCAGCGCCCCCGCCGCCAGATCCCAGATCTGCAGCTCGCGCTCCCAATAGCCGTCATAGCGGCCCGCCGCCACATAGGCGAGATCCAGCGAGGCCGCGCCCCAGCGCCGCACGCCTGCGCATTCCGGCATCAGCCGCGCCAGATCCTTCAGCGTGGCAGGCAGGGTGCGCTTGGCGGCAAAGGGCACGCCGGTGGCAAAGATCGCCTCGATCATCCGCGACCGCCCCGACACCCGCAGACGGCGGCTGTCGTTCAGCCACGCGCCAGAGCCCTTTTCGGCATAGAACATCTCGTCCTTGGCGGGGTCGAACACCACGCCCGCGACGATCTTGCCCTTGTGCTCCAGCGCCACGGAAATCGCCCAATGCGGCAGGCCGTGCAGGAAATTGGTGGTGCCGTCCAGCGGATCGACGATCCAGCGCCGGGTCGGATCCTCGCCCGCCTGCCCGCCGCCCTCTTCGCCAAGCCAGCCATAGGTCGGCCGCGCGCCCAGAAGTTCGTCCTTGAGGATTTTTTCCGCCGCGATGTCGGCGCGGCTGACAAAGTCACCCGCCCCCTTCATCGAGACCTGCAGGTTCTCGACCTCGCGGAAATCCTTGACCAGCGACCGGCCCGCCTTGCGCGCGGCCTTGATCATGATGTTGAGGTTGGCACTGCCCTGCATGCGGAAGATCCCCGAAATGGTTCAGGCCGCGCGTATACGCGGCCCGTCACCAAATGCCAAGGCCGTAAGGCGCTCAGCGCCAGATCACGCCCTTTTCGCCTTCGGGCGTCCACGGGCGCGGCAGCGGCGCGGCACGATGCAGGCGCGCCTTGCGCGGGCTGTGGGCCTGCGGATCGTAATAGGCGCCCGCCGTGGGAATGTCGCACCAGATCACCCCGCCCAGAATGACCGGCTGGCGCGGCGCCGGGCACAGGTTGGAAATCGGATAAGACTGGATCAGCGGCGGCTGGGTCGGATCGGGCGACGGCCCGACCCAGATGTCATTCACCACCTCGGCGCGGGCGGCAATGGACCCGGCAAGGCTCAGCGCCGCCACTGCGGCAATAAAGGTCAAAACACGCATGGAAATCCCTCAGCACCCGGAATGAAAGAACTGATCCGGAGCCTAGCAGCCCCCGGCACCAAGTCAAACTTTTGTCCCATTTCGCGCGCGCGCCGCAGGATGCGGAAACAGTCCCCGCAGATGACTGAAAAACCCGACCCAGGCGGAAACAGTCAGCCCTTCCAGCGGCCCCAAATATCCCGGGGGAGTCGCGCCTGCGCGACGGGGGCAGAGCCCCCGGCAGCCCCGCCGCCCGCGCCGCGTCAGGTCTCTGGCGGCCCGGTCCGGTCGGCCTTCTTGCGCACCAGCACGCTGCGCAGGTCATGCATGGCCAGCAGCAGCGCGTCGGTCACCTCGTCCAGCTGCTCGGGCGTGGCGCGGGTCTGCGCCCAATGCGCCGTCAGGTTCAGCTGTTCGACCGTGCGGTGCATCTCGTCCATCTCGCGCCGGGCCAGCAGCGCGCGCCGCGCCTCGATCCAGCGGGTGATCTCGGCCAGATCCTCCTCCGTCAGCGCCCGCGCGCCCTGCGGCCTGATCTCGCCCTTGCCCAGATGGACCGTGGCGATCTGCTCCATTTCGATGCGGCGCTGGCGGTTGGCGGTGTCGATGCGGAACACCGCCGCGCCATTCTCGCGGATGCGGAAATGATAGTCGGGCAGATCGCTCACCGGGCCGCCCCCTGTCGCTAGCGCAGCGTGGCGCAGAAGGCGGCGATGCGGGCGCAGGCCTCTTCCAGCACGGTGTCGGAGGTGGCGTAGGAAATGCGGAAATTCGGCGACAGGCCAAAGGCCGCGCCGAACACCACCGCAACCCCCGCCTCTTCCAGCAGGGCGGTGGCGAAATCTTCGTCACTGTCGATCCGCCGCCCTTCCGCCGTGGTTTTCCCCAGCAGCCCCGCGATGGAGGGATAGACGTAGAACGCCCCCTCCGGCACCGGGCAGGTGATCCCCGGCACCGCGTTCAGCGCCGCCACCACCAGATCGCGCCGCCGCTGGAACACCGCGCGCCACTCCGCCAGAAACGCCTGCGGGCCGTTCAGCGCCTCCACCGCCGCCCATTGGCTGATCGAACAGGGGTTGGTGGTGCTCTGCGACTGGATCTTGCGCATCGCGGCGATCAGCGGCTCCGGCCCGCCCGCATAGCCGATGCGCCAGCCGGTCATGGCATAGGCCTTGCTGACGCCGTTGCAGGTCAGGGTGCGGTCATAAAGCCCCGGCTCCACCTGCGCGGGCGTGCAGAATTCGAAACCGTCATAGGCCAGATGTTCATACATGTCGTCGCTCATCACCCAGACATGGGGATGGCGCATCAGCACGTCGGTCAGCGCCTTCAGCTCGGCGCGGCTGTAGCCCGCCCCGGTGGGGTTGGAGGGGGAGTTGAACAGGAACCACTTGGTGCGGGGCGTGATCGCCGCCTCCAGCATCTCGGGCGTGATGCGGTAGCCCAGCTCGGGCTTGCCTTCCACGATGACCGGCGTACCCTGCCCCAGCTTCACCATGTCGGGATAGCTGACCCAGTAGGGCGCGGGGATGATGACCTCGTCGCCGGGATTGAGCGTCGCCATGAAGGCGTTGTACAGCACCTGCTTGCCCCCGGTGGAGACGCTGATCTGCGCGGGCACATAACTCAGCCCGTTCTCGCGCGCGAACTTGGCGCAGATCGCCTGTTTCAGCTCGGCGATGCCGTCGGGCGCGGTGTAGCGGGTCTTGCCCGCCTCGATGGCGGCGATCCCCGCCGCACGGATATGCGCGGGCGTGTCGAAATCCGGCTCCCCCGCGCCCAGCCCGATCACGTCGCGCCCCTGCGCCTTCAGCTCCGCCGCCAGCTGCGTGACCGCCACGGTGGGCGAGGGTTTGACCCGGGCAAGGCTCTGCGAGAGAAAGGTCATGGCGCGCACCGTTTGAATTGCTGTGCCACCTGTCATAGGCTTGGCCCCGAGCCCGTTCAAGCCGCATCGAAGGAACCGCCGATGACTGACGCCACCGACTGGTATGGCCCCGAGTCCGCCACCTTCGGCGACCGGCTCGCCGCCGCCCGCGATGCGGCTGGCATGGATGCCGAAACGCTGGCCCGCCGTCTGGGCGTGCGGCTGAAGACGCTGCAGGACTGGGAAAACGACATCTCCGAACCGCGGGCGAACCGGCTGCAGATGCTGTCGGGGCTGCTGGACGTGCCGATGGCATGGCTGATCACCGGCGAAGGCGAAGGCCTGCCCTCGCCCGAGGCACATGAAGGCACCACGCCCGCAGACATCGCCGAGACGCTGCTTGAACTTCGGGCGCTGCGGGGCGACATCCGCATGGCGGGGGACCGGCTGGCACGGCTGGAAAAGCGCCTGCGCCAGCTGCTTCGGGAAAGGGCCGACACATGACAGAACCTCACGAGATCCGGCTGAAGCGGCTGACCATGCGGTCGATGCGCCGCGGCATCAAGGAAATGGACATCATCCTGATGCGCTACGCCGCCGCGCGCCTGTCCGAGATGAGCGCCGCCGATCTGGACCGCTACGAGGCGCTGCTGGAAGAGAACGATCAGGATCTCTATCAGTGGGTCTCGGGCCAGAGCCCCGCGCCAGAGACGTTCCGCCCGCTGGTGGAGGACATTTCCCGCACCTCCTGCGGCGGTTGAGGCTGTCCCGCGCAGCTTAACCCAATCTTGGCGTTTTTGCCCCAGAACTACCGCCTGACACGGATTTGGCGGAGACGGAAATGAGCATTCATGCCTCCTTGGGGAAAAAGCCGGCGCAGGGGTTTCTGACGGGGTATCTGGAAACCCTCGCCCTTGTGGAACGGCTGCATCGGCTCCTGCTCGATGTCATCAAGGACGAATTCGAACGGGTCGGGATCCTCGACATCAACGCGGTGCAGGCACTGCTGCTGTTCAACATCGGCGACAACGAGGTCACGGCGGGCGAGCTGAAATCGCGCGGCTACTATCAGGGCTCGAATGTCAGCTACAACCTCAAGAAACTGGTGGACATGGGCTACATGCATCACCAGCGCTGCGAGATCGACCGGCGGTCGGTGCGCGTGAAGCTGACCCAGCGCGGGCGCGACATCCGCGCGCTGGTCGATACGCTGTTCGAACGCCACGCCGAAGGGCTGGAGGCGCGCAAGGTCATCGATCTGGAAGGCATCGAGGATATCAACACCGCGCTGCGGCGGCTGGAACGGTTCTGGACCGACCAGATCCGCTACATCTACTGACCCCACCGGCGCGGGAACCGGACCCGAAGGCCCGGCGCCGTAATCTTGGCGGATGTCTTACCAGTGGCCGGTATTGGGCATGCTCGCCCAAGGTTCGGCGGGCTCTTTCGCGTCGCCCTGCTGCAGCAGTTCGATGGAGACGTTGTCGGGCGACCGGACAAAGGCCATGTGTCCGTCGCGCGGCGGGCGGTTGATGGTCACGCCCGCATCCATCAGCGTCTGGCACATCTCGTAGATGTCCGGCACGGTATAGGCCAGATGGCCAAAATGCCGCCCGTCCGAAGGCAGGCCCTCGTCCCCGTCCCAGTTATAGGTCAGTTCCACATCTGCGGTGCCGTCATCCTGTTCCGGCGGGCAGAGAAAGACCAGCGTGAACCGGCCCTTGTCGTTTTCGATCCGGCGACGCTCCTTGAGGCCCAGAAGCTTGTAAAACGCCATGGAGGCGTCCAGATCCTTCACGCGGACCATGGTATGAAGATAGCGGATCGGCATTGCGGGTCTCCTTGTGCTTCCCGTGCCCAACCTAGGCAGCGTCGCGCGCTTGTCGAGACCCAAGCGTCAGAAGGCCGACCGCAGCCCCAGCCGCAGCCCCAGTTCATCGGCATCATACTGGCCAAAATCGGATTCCACCCGCTGGCCGCTGACCGTGACCGTGGGCAGGAAGCCGTAATAATCAAGCTGCCGGATCTCGGCGGTGATCTCGGCACCAAAGCTGTGATCGGTGCGCTGCTCCCCCGCCACCGGCCCGCTGGAAAAATCCTTGCGCCCGGCGGTCAGGCCAAACTCGATGCCAAGCCCCAGCACCGGCTCGGCAAGACGCAGCCCGGCCGCAGCGCTCCACCCGGCATAATCGAGCGAGGCGGCATCGGACTGGCTGGCAAGCCGCGTCAGATCCAGCGTCAGGTCATGCCCCGCCCCCAGCGTCTGCCGCCAGCCCGCACCCGCCCGCCAGCTTGTGGCATCGGCGGTGGCCGTGCTTTCGGCCTCCTGCTGGCGCAGCCCCGCGCTCAGCTGCACCATGCGCCCCTGCCCCAGCGCAAAGCCCTGCACGGCGGTGCCGTCGACATAGCTGGTATAGGGATCGCCGCCATACCAAGTGCGCCCCGCCGCAAGCATCACCTGATAGGGCCGCTGCGGCGCGCCGGAGAGGCCGCGATGCGCCAGCCCCAGCTGGGCAAGGCCAAAGGCGAAATCCGACCCTTCCGCCCCCGGCGCCTTGTCCTTGGCGTCTTCGGACAGGGTGTAATCCGCCTGCGACAGGGTCAGCAGCAGATCGGTCTGGTGGCGCATGTCCGTCTCTTTCAGACGGTAGCGCAGGTTCAGGCCGCCCTTGACCTCGGTTCCCGACAGGGCGACGGCGCTGCCCTGAAGCTCGGCCTCGACCACGCCGAAGAATGGCAGCTCATAGGTGCCTGTGGTCTTCTTGGAGCCGTTGTTGATGTTCGACACTGGGGCGACCGAGAAGCTCAGGTTCACCCCCCACGGGTTGCGGGCGCGCACATAGTAGAAATCGCGCTCCGCCACCTTGCGCAGCGCCGGGCTTGGCGCCGCCTCGATCGCCTGCCGCAGCCGCAGCTGCCCGATCATGTGATGCCCCTGCGAGGCGGCCACCTGCGCGCTGACCAGTGCTGCGGCAAAGCGCTGTTCGTCGCCTTCGGCCAGCCTGCGCGCGGCGGCGGCCCCGGCGCGGGCCTCGTCAAATACGCTCAGATCGCGGGCCGACCGGGCGCGCAGCAGCTGCGCGTCAAAATCTTCCCCGTCCCGCGCCACCAGCGCCTGCGCATAGCTCAGCGCGACCTGCGGACGGCCCAGCTGCAGCGCGAGGGCGGCTTCGGCGCGCAGCTGCCCGGGCGACAGCGCGCGCTCCTGCGCGCCCCCGCCCGTGGCCAGCATCAGCCCCACAAGCGCCGCGAGAACAGCCCGCCGCATCACGCCGCCTCAGCGGGACACGAGGAAGCCGCCGGTTTCGCGCTGGGTCACCCCCGACACACCGGGCAGCTCCGACTCCACCACGATCACGCCGACCACTTCAGACGCCTTGTCGCCATCGGCGCCATCCGACAGGATCGCGTAGAAATTGCCGCTTTCGAACACTTCGCCCGCGGCGATGCTTTGCAGTTCACCCGTCATTTCGCCGTTGCTGTCAGCGACCCCCGGACCGACCTTGAACACCAGATCAGGCACGGCGGAGAGGTCGGTTTCATACTGTTCTTCCAGCGCGGTCAGATAGGTTTCCGTCACATCGGTGCCGTCCAGATCGTAATAGCGCCGGTTGGAGATCACCCCGCTGACGCCGGAACCGTCGTTGAAATCCTCGAAATCGATCGCCACGGTCGCATCGCCGGTGACATAATCAAGCCCGCCCGCCCCGGAATAATCCTTGAGCCCGGCATAGCTGCCGCGATAGATCGCCTGCCCCGTCTCGGGCAGGGTCACGCCGCCGTTGCGCTGATAGACAAAGCCGCCAAAGCCGTAATCCACATAGGCGCCGGTCCGCACGATGGCGAGCTCGGTCTGCCCCGACTGGCTGACCGCATAGATCGCCTTGTGGGTGAACTGGCCGATCGTCTCGTTCGTGACCGGATCAAGCACCGTGGCCGCGTTCTCGTAGACCGCAAACGGCCCAAGGCTGCCCACCTGATTGTCCCGACTGTAAGGCGCATTGCCGTCAAAGGCGAGGTTATCGACAAAAAACGTATCGTTTTCGCGATCATAGGCGGGCGAGCGGATCATCCCGGTGCCGGCCTCCTCGTCCTGCGGCTCGTAGCGCACGATGCGGCTGCTGGGGGTGGGGCTTTCGGTGCCCGGCGGAAGCCGCCCGTCGCTGTCGATGGGATCGGTGGTGCCGGTATCGGTCCCCGGATCGGTTCCGGTATCGGTGTCGTCGTCCGATCCGGACAGGGGATTGCCGTCGCCGCAGCCCGCAAGCAGGCCAAGGGCCAGAACGGCCACAAGAACACGATCCATCATTCTGCTGCCTCAAGCGTTTATAATTTGGTTTTGCCACGAGGCTCGCGGAGGATCACGGTTCTGTCAACGAGCGGCGTCAGACTGCGCTGGATCCGGTCCGGACTGTGTCTCGAATGCCCGCAGCCGGACGGTTTCCCAGCAGGCGGAACCCTTGAGCGGACGGTTTCCCAGAAGGCGGAGCCCATGTAGGAACGCCGCGAGTCTTCTGGTGGAAAAGGAATCGTCATGCCGCTTAGCCCCGAACAAGAAGCCGAGATCGCGGAGCAGCGCAGCACGGCCCGCCCGACCCTGCGCGCCACGTCGCCGGGGATGGAGGCGCATCTTTATACCGCGCATCCGGTGCTGGATCACGGCTTTGTCCGGGTGGTGGATTACATGGGCGACGATGCCGCCATCTGTCAGGCCGCCCGGGTCAGCTACGGGCGCGGCACCAAATCGGTGTCCAATGACGAGGGGCTGATCCGCTATCTGATGCGGCACTGGCATTCGACGCCCTTCGAGATGTGCGAGGTCAAATTCCACGTCAAGCTGCCGGTCTTCGTGGCGCGGCAGTGGATCCGCCACCGCACCGCCAATGTGAACGAATATTCCGCGCGGTATTCGATCCTTGACCGGGAATTCTATATCCCCGAGCCCGACCAGCTTGCGGCGCAGTCGGTCATCAACAATCAGGGCCGCGGCGCGGCGCTGTCGGGCGAGGAGGCGCAGCGCGTCCTGCGCTTTCTGCAGGATGACGCCTCGCGCGCCTATGACCATTATCAGGAGATGATCTCGACCGAGGGCCAGCAGGGTCTGGCGCGGGAACTGGCGCGGATGAACCTGCCCGCCAACATCTACACGCAATGGTACTGGAAGGTGGATCTGCACAACCTGCTGCATTTCCTGCGCCTGCGCGCCGATTCCCATGCGCAGTATGAAATCCGCGTCTATGCCGAAACCATGTGCCGCATCGTCGCCGACTGGGTGCCCTTCGCCTATGCCGCCTTCGAGGATTACCGTCTGGGCGGCGCCACCCTGTCCAAGACCGCGCTGGACTGCCTGCGGCGCATGCTGAAGGGCGAGGAGGTCACGCAGGAAAATTCCGGCATGTCCAAGGGCGAATGGCGCGAATTCCGCGCCACGTTGGACTGAGCCCCGCGCGCCCCCGCCCGAAAGCAGGGGCGCGCCACAGCACGATCAGCCGGACAGCGCGGCGGAGATCACCGCCGACAGGTCGCTGCCCACCCGCTGGAAGCCCAGCAGCCGGGCCACCGCGCGGATCATCTCGTCTTCGGAGACATCGCCGCTGTCCTGCCGGACGAGCCGCGCCGCCGCCGCGATTTCGACCGGCGGCAGATAGGCGGCCTTGAGCAGGCTCCCGGTTTCCTCGGAGCGGTCGCGCACCGGCGGATCGCCCGCCTGCGCCTCGGTCATCAGGAAATCGCCGTCGCGCAGCAGCTGAGGCTCCTGCCGCAGGGCGACCCCGATGGCATGGCCCGTCGCCTCGCTGATCCGGGATCCGACCCGCGCCCGCCCGAAGGCGGCGGAGATGCGGCGGGCGATCTCGTCCCGGTGCACCGGACCTTCCAGCGACACGATCTGCACCACCAGATCGGCAAGATGGGTCACCGGCGCCTCGTGCGGGTCCACCCCGGCGCGCACCACCAGATCGGCGCGGACATAGGCGGGCATCTTCGGCCCCGGTTCCGCCGCGGGACCGGCTGCGGGCGCCACCTCGGCGGGCAGGTCGGGAAGCTGCGGCATCGCTGCCTGATTGGCGCCCTGCACGCGGATGCCCTGTTCCATTGCCGCATGGGCGGCCAGCAGCGCCGCCTTCAGCCGCGCGATCTCCCGCGTGCGGTGGTGGAACCAGTCGGTGCTCCAGATCCGGTGAAAGCGCCAGCCGAGGTTTTCGAGGATGTCCTGCCGCAGCCGGTCGCGTTCCCGCGCCCAGAGGGCGCTGTGATAGGTCGCGCCGTCGCATTCCACCGCCACCAGATACTGACCGGGCCGGTCCTTGTGCCGCACGCCGATGTCGATGCGGAAGCCCGCGCTGCCGACCTGCGCATCCGCGACAAAGCCCAGATCCCGGATGACGCTGGCCACATCCTCCTCGAACGGGCTGTCAGGCTCCAGCCCGGTGGGGGTGCGGACATCCATGATCCCGGTCTTGGCGTAATCGAGGAAGCGCTTGAGCACGCGCGGCCCGTCGCGCCGGACGCGGGTGGGGTCGATGTCGCCCGGATCGAAGGAGGCAAAGACCTCGCAGCGCACCCGCGCGCGCGAGAACAGCACGTTGAGCCGCCGTTCCCCGCCTTCGCCATTGACCGGACCAAAGGACATGGAGGCGAGCCGCCCGTCCGGTTCCTGCGGACCATAGCCCACCGAAATCAGGATCACGTCGCGTTCGTCCCCCTGCACGTTTTCGATGTTCTTGACGAAGACATCCTCGGATTTGCCCTCGCGCAGGAAGGCATCCAGCACCGGATCGGCGCGGCGCTGCAGCTCCAGCACCTCGGTCAGCATGTCGGCCTGTGTCTTGGAAAAGGCCACCACGCCCAGCGACAGGTCGGGCCAGCGCCGCGCATGGTCGGCCATGGCGCGCACCACCTCCTCCGCCTCGATGCGGTTGGTGCCCTGCCGCCCGAGACCGCTGCCGCCGCGCGCATAGACCCCGGAGACGCGGCGGAACTTGAGCCCGTAATCCGGATCAAGCTGCAGCGGCGAGGGCGGCAGCACCAGCGAGTCATTGTAGAATTCGGCGTTGGACACCCGGATCAGCGAGGGATCGCGGGACCGGTAATGCCATTCCAGCATGCGCTGGCGCAGGCCCCGCGCCTCGCAGAGCGACAGGATGCTTTCCATGTCGGCGGCGGTGGCGCCCACGGGCAGATCCTCGTCTTCTTCCTCGCTCTCTTCGGCGTCATCCACCAGCCGGTCGAAGAACGATGTGGGCGGCAGCTGTTTCTGGTCGCCCACCACCACGATCTGCCGCGCGCGGGCGATCACCCCCAGCGCATCCTCGGGGCGGATCTGCGAGGCTTCGTCGATCACCAGAAGGTCGAAGGTCACGCTGCCCGGCGGCAGGAACTGCGCCACCGACAGCGGGCTCATCAGCATCACCGGCTTGATGCGCTGCACCATGCCGCCTGCCTTGCGCATCAGCCAGCGGACCGACTTGTGGCCCTTCTTGCGGCCGACCTCGCCCCGGATGATACCCATTTCGCCCACGGTGCCGCGCGGCATCTGGTCGAAATGGCGCGACAGGATCAGCGTCTTGGCGGTTTCGATGCGGTCCTTTTCCAGATCACGGAACAGGCTGACCAGATCGTGCCGGTCCAGCTGCGGCAGGCTGTTCAGATCGGGACGCGCGGCGCGGGCGGCGGTCCAGCGCGCCTCGGCGCAGGCATAGATGAATTCCTGCGCGGCGCGCGACGGTTCCACCTGACCGGAGGACACCGCATCGACCACATCCCCCGCCTCGGCGGCGACGACGCGGCGGATGGCCTGCGCCAGCCCGCCCCAGTCGCCATAGCGCGAGGGTGCGGCGGCCATCTGCGCGAAGGTCGCGTGCACATCGCCCAGCGCCGCCGCGTCAAGCTCGCGCCCCAGCCCCGCCTGCGCCAGATCCAGCCGCAGCCGTGCCACCGGGGCGGCGATCCGCTCGCGGCAGGCGGCGATGCGGCTGTCCAGCGCGTCAGCCTCGGCCTGCGGGTCGGGCAGCGCGTCCAGCGCCGCCAGAAGCTGCGCCGCAGTGCTGAAGATGCCGGCGCGGCGCAGATCGGCCAGCCAGCGCGCCACGGCCTGCGCTTCGGCAAAGGGCGTGCGCTCGCCCCGCCATGCGCCCGCCAGCGTGGCCTGCAGCCAGCTTTCTTCTTCGGCAAGGCGGCGGCGACGGGTCTGCACCTCCGCCAGTTCATCGACCAGCGCCAGCCGCTCGGCGGGCGGTTTGGGCAGCGGCCCCGACAGCAGCCCCGCCAGATCCGTCGAGGCCCGGCGATAGCCGCCAAAGATCCGCGACAGCAGGGAGGCCTGTCCACGCGCCAGCGCCATGCGCAGCGGCGCCACCTCCGCCGTCCATGCCGGGGCGGCAAAGCGTTTTTCTGCCGCGGCATGGGCCGCAGCCCAGTCCGCCCCCGCCGCCAGTGCCTCGTGCAGGCGCGGCTGGTCGGCGGCGTCAAACAGCACCGCGCTCCACTCTCCTGCGCCCTCAGGCTGCGCGGCCAGTGCCCGCAGCCCCGCCACCAGCGCCTGCAGGCCGGTCAGGCTCTGCGGCTCCGGCAGGTCCAGAGCCTGCGCGATCCGCGCCGCCTCGGGCCGCAGCGCGTCGATCTCTGCCAGCGCGGCGCGCAGATCCACCTCCAGCCGCGACAGGTCGGTGGGCTGCAGATCAAAGGCGGCGGTGCCCCGGAACGGGTGCTGCTCCGGCGCCCCCACCCGGTCCAGCGCCACGACAAAGCCCGCGATGGCCTCCTGCGCGCGGCGGCGCGCGGTCCGGTCCAGCTGCCCCAGCCCGGCAAGCGGGATGACGGGCGGCGGCGCGCCCTTGCCGATGCAGCCCACGATCTCGGAAATTGCCTGAAACGGCGTGTCGCCGGTGGGCGGCAGCGGCTCGTGCAGCAGCGCGGTGATGCGGTTCAGCTGGTCCCGGGTGGCGCGCAGGCGGGCGGGATCCGCCGCGTCCGGCAGCTTGTCGGTGCTGGCCATCAGCGTCCGGCCCAGTTCCTGTGCCAGCGCCTTTTTATTCGCGGTGCGCGAATGCAGTTCCAGACAGATGTCGCGCAGCCCCACGCGCACCAGCCGGTCATGCACCACCGAGAGTGCGGCCATCTTCTCGGCCACGAACAGCACCGACTTGCCGTCATGGGCTGCCGCCGCGATCAGGTTGGTGATGGTCTGCGACTTGCCGGTGCCGGGCGGGCCCTGCACCACAAGGCTGGCGCCGCGCCGCACCTCCTCGATCACCTTGGTCTGGGAGGCGTCGGCATCGATGACCTGAATGATCTCCGCCGGATCAAGCAGATCGTCCAGCCGGTCCTCAGCGCCAAAGACCGGCCTGTCCTCCTCGAACCCGTCAGCCAGCAGCCCGCGCAGCAGGCCGTTCTTGGCGAAAGCGTCGGCGGGCCATGTGGCGGGGTCCAGATCGCGATGCATCAGCAGCTTGGCGAAAGAGAAAAAGCCGATCTGCATGCCGTCGGCATCCACGGACCAGCCGGGCTGCGCCGCCACCGCCTCCTGCACCTGCGCCAGATACTGCGACGGCGTCCAGCCTTCGGTCTCGTCGATCTCGGGCAGCAGGATGCCGAAATCCTGCCGCAGCCGTTCCAAGAGCGGCAGGTTGGTCGAGATGTCATCCTCGCGCCCGGCAATGTCGAAGGTGGAGGTGCGGTCGTTGCGAAGCAGCTGCACCGGCATCAGCACCAGCGGCGATTCGCGCACGACCTCCGAGGACGGGCTTTCACGCCAGCGCAGGAACCCCATGGCAAGGTAAAGGATGTTGAGCCCCTGCTCTTCCTCCGCCGTGCGCGCATCGGAGGCCAGCCGCAGCAGGCGGCGGGCCAGCGCCTCCGGCCCCAGCGGCGTTTCCAGAAAGCCGTCGGTCAGCCGGTCAGATTCGGGCGGCAGATCGGGTTCAGGCAGGGCCAGCGCCATGTCTTCG
Organism: Salipiger marinus; assembly: GCF_900100085.1. GTDB lineage: Bacteria > Pseudomonadota > Alphaproteobacteria > Rhodobacterales > Rhodobacteraceae > Salipiger > Salipiger marinus. The sequence continues at coordinate 11,155 of NZ_FNEJ01000014.1, read as the reverse complement.
CCCTCGCCCTCGCCGGTCCGGTCCTTGCCCATGGCCTTGAAGCGCATGCGCCTGCTGCTGCCGCGCAGAATCGCAAAAACCTCGTCAGCGCGCTCGTTGATGAGGGTCAGGCAGTTCGCCCGGGAATTGGCGCGGTTCACATGAACCAGCCGGTTGCGGGTTCCGGTATCAAGCAGCTTGCGACGGGCGGCCTCAAGGACTTTCGAAACGCTTTTTTCTTTATTTTCCAACATCACAGTCGTTCTGGTTGCATCCGGCCATTTGGGGGCGAAGCGCGGAGGAGTGTCAAGGCGGGGCGCCGGGAAAGCAGGTCGGACCAGCCCGCCGGTCCGGTCCGCCAAGGGCAGGCGCCCCTGCCCCGCTACAGGACAAATGCCCCGGCCAATAGCGGGCAGCGCCGCATCAGCCGGATATTTTGTCAGAAATTTTTTACCAATTGCATTGCCCCCCGCCCCTCCCTCCGTCCGACCCGGAGCCAGCAGGTGACAGCTGCCCGCCTGCGCGGCGGGAGCAGCAGGCAAGCAAGCCGCGTTTCGGTGTCGTGGCGCCAATGTCCGGCTGCAAAAAATGCTGCTGCTGTCATACACAGACGGTGGCGCGGATGCGATCCTTCACCGAAACCGACCGCACCATGGCGTCACTTGCGGCGTCGGGTTAGGATCATCCATCCCGGATACAGGCGCGCCATGGATTTCATGAACCTCCTCCGCTCGGCGGAACTGCTGCTTTACGAGGTGGTGTCCTGGCTGGTTTTTTACCCGTTGACCCTGTTGCGCTGCGTCCTCCGGCCAATGTCGATGATCGCCTATGCCGAGCAGGAGCTGAACCGCCCGCCCGAGGATCAGTTCGCTGACGCGCTAAGCCCGCCGATCTTCCTGTTCCTGACGCTGATGATCGCCCACATGATCCAGAGCGGCTTCATCCACAAAGAGGCGATTTTCGAAGGCGTGCTGGCGGACCAGCGCAATCTGCTGGTCCTGCGGGCGGTCGCCTTCAGCCTGTTCCCGCTGCTTCTGGGCATCCAGCATGTGCGGCTGTCCGGTCAGGATCTCAGCCGCAAGACGCTGCGACCGATGTTCTATGCGCAATGTTATGTCACGGTGCCTTTTGTGGTGACGCTGGATCTGGCCATCATGCTGGGCAGCGTTTCGGCGGACTGGTCGGGAATCGCGCTGACGGTGTTCGGGCTGGGGCTCTGCTGGTATGCCGTGGCGCTGACGCGCGGGTTCATGGTCCATCGCAACACCAGCCGTGCCAAAGCCATCGGTCAGGCGATGCTGGCGATCTCGCTGGGCGGGGCCAGCTTTCTTGCCATCCTTGCGCTGTCGCTTCTGACCGGGCCGATGACTGTCGGCGGCTGACGGGACCGGGGCTGGGCCCGCAGCACTATCAACCGCCCCGGCGCCGGACCCGCGTGCTCAGGCGGATGGCACTGCTGCGAGACAACGGCCATGGCGTTTGCTCACGCAGAGGTGCCGATGGGGGCGTGGCCCACGGCAAAGGCAAACAGGAAACCGGTCCAGTCATTCAGGACATGCGCCCCCGCCGAAACCCACAGATTGCGGGTGACGATGTAGGCCAGCGTCAGCAAGACACGCGCCGTGCCGATCCCGATCAGCGCCTGCGCCCAGTTCCAGTCATAGGTCGGCAGATGCGCCGCCCCGAAGAGAAGGGAGGAGATGACAAGCGCAAGCATGATCCCGACCCGCCGCGACAGATGCATCCGCGTGACGCAGACCCACAGCACGGCAAGGAAGGGCAGGATCCCCAGCAATTCCTCTCCGACCAGCTGCGGGAGGGTCGGGATAAGCCGTGCGACAAGCTCGGGGGCGGTCATGCTGCCCAAAGAAACGGCCACGGGATTATGGCTGAAGGTGACAAACTGCGACAGGATCAGCCCCATGGCCAGCGACCCGACCAGCGTCAGCGCGGCGAAGGCAACCATCTGGCCCAGCTGCCGCAGGCCGACAGGTCCAAAAAGCGCGGTCCAGTGAGGCCCGGCGACCCTGCGCAGCGCCAAGAGCGGGAGGATCACGAACAAAAGCGCCGGGATCAGGCTCTGCGGAAAGCCCTGCAGTGGCAGCAGGGCCAGAATGCCAAAGGCCAGCACAAGCGCGGCCATCAGCATCAGCCAGTGCCGCCCGTTCAGGTGAACCGGCAGACCGGCATAAAAGGGAAAGTCCGGTTTCATTGACCTCGGCCTTCTGTGCAGCATTCAGATCGGGCGGGGCTGGCCACCAGCCGCCCCTGTCCATCGCGGGGCTGGCGCAGGCAGGCGGCTGTATCGCCTGCCCGGTGCAGACCGCCTTTCGGAATGCGGATCATGGCGCAGTTTACGTGTTCGCTTGGCGCGCCACTATCCAGAATGCGACGGCTGCGTGTGAACCTGTCCGATCCGGGCCCGCGCCGCGTTATCTTAGCGCCGCCGCCAGCAGATCCGCGACATGCCGTAGGGCCCTGTCCTTTGCGCGGCGCTGATGCCACGCAAGGTGGAGGGTAAAGCCGGTGACCGGAATGGGGGTGGGCAAGGTGACAAGGTCGCGGGCCGTGGCCATCACCCGCGAGGGCAGCATGGCGATCATGTCCGAGCCGCGCAGCAAGTCGGGCACCATGCCAAAGCTCGGCACCACCAGCCCCACGCGGCGCGTCCGGCCAAGGCGGGCCAGCTCGGCATCCAGCGGGCTGCGCGCCTCGCCCCGGCCCGAAACGAGGATATGCGGCCAGGCCAGCCATTGGTCGAGACCGAAGTCCGGAATCGCCGGATGTCCGGGGCGCAGCGCAAGGACATACCGCTCGGCCAGCACTTCATCCCGCTGGAGGTCTGCGTCGTCATCGGCGAAGACCGAAATGGCAATGTCGGTGCTGCCGTCCATCAGCGCGGCCTTTGCGGCCCGGGCGCCGTGCCAGGGCTGGATCACCAGATCAAGGCCGGGGGCGGTGTCGGCCAGCGCCCGCTGCAGCGGGCCCGTCACGAACAGCGCCGGGTAATCCGCCATGGCAATCCGCAGGGTCTGGCGGATCCCGGCCAGCGGCAGCTCCGGCGGTTCGACCAGATCGGTCACGCCTGCCAGCAGCGATTTCAGCGGAGCGCGCAGGGACTCCGCCTTGGCCGTCAGCCGCATCGTGCCGCGCCCGCGCTCCAGCAGTTCATCGTGAAACAGATGGCGGCAGCGTTGCAGCGCGGCAGATGCGGCGGGCTGCGACAGGCCCAGTCGATCGGCGGCCCGGCTGACATGCGCCTCGTCCAGCAGCGCATCAAGGATCACCAGCAGGTTCAGGTCAAGCGAGCGCAAATTCATGGGAATGATAATAGATCAGATTTTTTATCGATTGGAGTAATTTCTTAGGAGCCCGCATCGTCGCGTCAGTCCAACACCGGAGATGACGATGACAAAGACCCTGATCCTGCTGTTCCATCCCGACCTGTCCCGGTCCAAGGCCAATGCCGCGATGGCCCGCGCCGCTGCCGCCCTGCCCGATGTGGAGGTGGTGGACATGACAGCCACCGCCCCGAACGGGCTTGATCTTTTCCGCGATGGCGAGGCCGAGGCCGCGCGGCTGCTGTCGGCCCGCCGGATCGTGCTGCAATTCCCGGTGCAATGGTATTCGACCCCGCCGCTTCTGAAGGCTTGGCAGGATGCCGTGCTGACGCGCATGTTCTACCTGAGTTACGAGACCGAAGGGCGCCGCGTGGAAGGCATGCCACTGATGATCGCGGCCACGGCGGGCAACACGCCCGACGCCTATCGTCACGGCGGGCGCAACCTCATGCCGGTTGCCGACCTGCTGGCGCCGCTGCGCGCCACGGCGCATCGCCGCGGGCTGGTCTGGGCTGATCCCTTTGTCCTTTACCGTGCCGACAAGCTGTCACCCGCAGAGACAGAGACCGCCGCGCAGGAGTATGCCGCGCATCTTGCCCGCTGGATCGCCACATCGCAGGGACAGGCGGCCTGACCCATGGAAAGGCCGATGACAGCGTGTGTCGGCCCTGTGGGCCTTTTCACGCCTTCCGAAGTTGTGGCGTCACCGGTGGCCGACCCATCCGCGGTCATCGGTAAAGGCCCGCGCATCCGAGATCCGCGCGGGGCTGTATCTGTCAGGCAAACTGTCCAGCGGGGCAAGCGGGAGGCGCGACGCCGCAAACAGGACATTGGTGCGACCGGTCGAGGTCCGGGCGCCGTGAACGACCTCCACATGCGGATAAAGCTCGCGCAGGATCGCATGGACACCCCGGGCAAGCGGGCCGTCGGGCCTGTCCAGAAGGTTCACGTAGACCGGACCTTCGACAATCTCCCGCAGGCGCGCGAAGGCCTCGCGCGTGACCAGATGCGCCGGAACCGAGCCGGAGGAGAATGCATCCATCACAGCGGCATCAAAGCGCTGCTCGGTTTCGTTCAGATAGACCCGCCCGTCGGCGTGAAAGATGCCAAGACGCCGGCCTGCTCCGTCTCCCTCGGCCGCGTCAAAGCCGGTCCGCGCGATCATCTCTGCCGCGCGCGGCATATGTGCACGCACCACCTTCGTCACCAGCGGATCAATCTCGACCGCCACCGCCTCTGCTAAGGGGCGCGACGCGAGCAGCTTCGTTGGCAGCGTGTAGCCGCCCCCACCGACGAACAGCACCGAAGGGTCTGGCCCAAGGTCGCGATCCATCCGCGCCCAGAACCATTCGGTGTAGCTGAGGGCCAGCCCGACCGTGCCATCATCGCTGGCCTCTCCGGGCGCGGTGCTTTCGGCGGCCTGCATGGTTCCGTCCGAGACAAGACGCACCTCCGGACCCTGCCGGTCGACGTGCAGGCAGGACAGGCCCGATTCGTACTGGCAGGCCGGGGTTCCGGCGAGGCCCGCAAAGACGACAAAGACCGCAGCCGCGATGGTCGTTCCGGGTGTCCCCGTCTGGCCGCCGCGCACGAAAGGCAGGCATAGCAGCACAGCCACCCCGCAGGCCGCAAACGTCGCCGTGGACCCGATCAATGGCAGCGTGACGAACCCGGCAAGGATGGCCCCGAAGATCGCCCCGACCGAACCAGCGGCCAGAACGAAGCCCAGCGAGGATCCCTCCCGGCCCGGACGCGCCTCGATCGCAAGCTTGGCGAGCAGGGGCGATGGCAGCGTGACACAGACCGAAGCCGGGAAGAAGACGAGGATCACGCTGAGCATCATCCCGTCGGTGCCGCGAACCCCCCAGGAATGGAGCAGGCCGAGCAGCGTGGGCGACACCGCCATAAGCACCGCCGTCGCGACAAGCGCACTGCGGACATTGCGCAAGGCGACGGCGCGAGGCCGCTCCGCCACGATCCCGCCAAGCGCGCTGCCAAGGGAAAAGCCGCCCAGCACCGTCGCGATCACGGTGGTCCAGGTCAGCAGGGAGGTGCCGAAAAACGGGGCGAGCACACGGCCCGCCGCGATCTCGTAGGTCAGCCCCACCGCCGAAAGGGCGAGGATGAGGGCAATGAGGACAGGGAACCGGATGGTCATCTCCTTGGTGGCTGCAGGGTGTCGGTGCTGAACAAAGCGAAGAAGTAGCGGTTCTTTGCAGGAAATCATGTCGTCGCTTACGGGAAAATCCGCCCCATCTGTCGCCAAGCGATTGAAGGCCGGGGAATCGGTCGTCCTCATCCTGTGTGCGCATATGCACGTTGTCGCCCAGAAAGACGACTGCCGCGCGGCGTCACGCCCTCTGGATCAGGCAGCCTGCGCTCTCAGGGGGTAGCCTGCACATCTGTCGGCTGATGGCCCATGAGCGGCACGCCCGCTCTTGCCCCGCACTGGGCCCGGGCACCGATGTGGCGCAGGAGACGGTCGATGCGGCGATCCTGCGTGACTCCGTCAGGGACGGGGCTGGCAGGATCCGCGCCTCGTGGGCGAGGATGGCGAACATCCGACAGAACATTGTGCTTGCGCATCGGCTGAGGGGTGTTTTTCTTGCGACACCAGTATTCGGCATTACCGCTCTCTGACCCGCGATTCTGGCAGAGAGCGGAGCCACCGCGCGTCTTGCGCTGAACGCCCTGCGGCTGCCATTCTTCCAGCCGTCCTGCAGGGGAGACGCAGCCTGCCCGACCAGAACCGCACCGGACCATCTGCCACGATCTGACAGGAGACCACCGATGACCATGACCCGACGCGCCCTGATGGCCTGCGCAGCAGGCTTCACCGCCACCTCCCCTTTTGCAGTTCTTGCGCAGGACCTGCCGTCGATCCATGTCTTCAAGGACCCGAACTGCGGCTGCTGCACGGCCTGGATTGACATCCTCCAGAGAGACGGCTTCGCTGTCACGACCGAGCCCAGCTTCGGCACGCTCCTGATGACGTACAAGCTCGAGAACGGCATTCCGGCGGACATGATCTCCTGCCACACGGGCAAGATCGCAGGCTATATGGTCGAAGGGCACGTGCCTCCGGCGGACATCCGCAGGCTGCTGGCCGAGCGTCCCGACGCGATCGGTCTTGCGGTGCCGGCAATGCCCTACGGCTCCCCCGGCATGGGCCCAGAAGACGCCCGCGAAGCGTACAATGTCTTCCTGATCCGCAGAGACGGCAGCACAGAGGTCTTCTCCCGCTACGACGCCGCCTGACCTGCCCCAAGGATTCGACCGGCATGCGGGGGAACCGGGGCGCCTGATTCCGGTATGTGCTCCGCAGCGGATGTTCTAGGGTGAACTGTGGCAAGCTCTTGATGCCCGGCAGGCGCGCCGATCTTGAAAGGATGCCGAGCGGCCGGTGGAGCCAGCGGGGTTCGAAGGCTCCGTGGTCCGGGCCGGGGCAATCGGGATGCTATAGCGGCGCTGCGCAAAAGCCGGCGGGTAACACCTTCAGCGGCCCGTTCCTTGCAACTGGCTTTATGAAAAAAAGTTTTCCTGTTCAAGGAGCGCCTTCAGTCTGCTTGTGCGCATTCTGAGGTGTATCCAATCCCTTTCTCAAAGCTTTTCTCTTTGGCCAGATACCTCGCGAACGCCAAACGGCGTTGCCACGCCTCGAACCGTCCAAATCGCTCAGCAGAAAACCGCAATTCACCCCGAGGAAGGTAAGAGAGGTTGGCTGATTCAATGCGGTTCTCCGGACAACCTTTTGGTCCGCCAAGGCCAATAAATCCAATGAAACATACCGACTACTGACCGGGAAGTCGACCTTAGGACAGCAAAAAATTTGTTTCGGTCGGTATTCCCGTATTGCTCGGAGCCGACGTTGTGCAAGCCGCTGATCAGAGCGGGGACAGTAATATCCGACAACACAAGAAAGTACTTCCCACCTGACGGAATAAAAGCTTCGGACTGACAAGACAGAAAGGATTTCTCCAGGAGCAGAGTGTATAGATCGTCTCGTCCGGCAGGCTGGCAAAAGTTGCCACCGCGCGGGAGAAAAACATCGTCCGCCAATGCCAACCGGGGATGACTGCCATTGTGCGCAGGTGATCTCGGTTCCGGCGTCCATCGCATCGGCGCGCTCGGCGGGGGCGCTGAGCTGATGCCGATCACTCGTGGCGCACTGGCCAGCGGTCTCATCGCGGTGCGGACACTGCGCAGGAAGGTGTCTTTGGTGACTGGCAGGAGCAGTCGTGAAGCCAGGGCCTGAGCTGGCCGCCCACCGAGGGCGACACCGAGATGACGGGCCAAGTCTTGCAGACGCCCCGTCCGCCGTCCGTAAGGCTGACAATCGCAGGCGTGAGCCGCTCCGCTAAGATCCGTGCCCGGCATGAGACCGACCGGCACCGAAAGCGCCGAGCATACAGAACAATACTGACTTGCCGCCCATGCGCCGGCAGATCCGTAAGACGACGCCGGTAGTGGCTATGAACGCGCCGAGACATCTCGCCGCAGCTTGGGCAGGCGGCGGCGCTGCCGACCGGACGCGCATGGATCAGTACCCTGCCGTCAACCAGCTCGACCCGTTCCGCCTTCAACCCTCCGGGCAGGAACGCTCGTAGCTCCGTTCCAGATGCCATCCGCAACCTCCCCCGAAGATTGCCGAAATGTAGCGTTTCAAGGATTCAGCTGAACCAAATACGCCTCAGATCCAAAATTTCACGCCTGTTCACACCTTGACTTTGCGCCAGTCGAGACCGGCAAACTGCGCCTCGGACTGCGCCGGTTCAACGTCATCACGCCGTCCCGAACCACCGGCCAGGTGAAGGTGGTCTCCTCTAGCCGCTTGTAGGCCATTACCAACCCGCTCCCGTCCCAGAACGGGATCTTCAGCCTGTCAGCGCGCTTCGCCCGGAACAAAAACACGGTGCCGGTGAAAGGGTCTTCCTTCAGCACCGATGCAACCTGCGCGGCAAGCCCGTCATGGCCCTTCCTGAAGTCGACCGGCTGTGTCGCCACCAGGATAGGGACCGTGTGGGACGGTATCATCACTAGGACGCCCGAGCGCATGCACGATCTCGGCAATCCGCGCCGCCGGGGTCTCGGCGGCGAGCTCGATCATCACGTCACCGAAGATCAGCGCACGCATCCGGTATTTCCTGTGGAACCAGGCCTGACGCGGCGGCCCAAATAATAAATGGAAGCATGGCAATAATCGCCCACCGCTGTGGAACGTCCAAGAATATCATGCCGGCGAGAGCCGTCATCCCGAAGGGCAAAGCCAGTCGCAATGCCACACACAAAGCCGACGCGTGACTCATTAGCTGCTCAATAACCGAGCCCTTTTGTGACTTCTTGACTTTACGCATATTGCATTTCAGTCATTTTTTCCTGATGAACCTGATGCGACAAAAGTATATGGTAAAGTAGGATATTAAATTTTTAGTTGCGAGATTTCTCCCCGCAATTCCTTGGCAGCTCCTGTAATCCTGTCCAATAACCAACTGTCGATACATTCGAACCTATCTGTTACCTTGGGCTCAGCATCAAAATACCCGCCAATGACTTCACCAGATTTTGTCAAAATATCGTGGAGAATATCTGTTCTCCCTCCAAATCTTCTATGACTCCCGCCAATTATCAGACCGCTTTCTGGGCTGTGCGCCGGAAGTGCAAATCCACCATGATTAGAAAAATCCAAAGCCACACAATTGAAGTCGTACCCACTAAACCCGTTTCGGTGAAACAGAACACCGGGAACGCTGAACTTGTCTGCAAGTAGCCTCATTCCGTTTGTTTGCCTGTAAAACTCTCTGACAATGTCGATATTTGCATCTCGTGTGAACTGTCTAATGTATTCTATTTCATCGACCTCGGTTGCGAAATTAAATGCGTTTAGAAAATTTGGGCGCCTTTTAATACCCGGGTTTTCTAGACTGACCCAGCCAATATTGCAGAGTACGACTTCCGCCGGGAAAAATTCGTTTAGCTTCCCTTGAACGAAGGTGTCGATTTTACTGGCTACATACTTCATCATCAACAATCCACTGTTGCACATGCTGCGGGGCTGGCACCGAAGAAACCGTTAGCGCCAAACACTGGGTCAAATTGGTGTATCGACCCAGCGGAATCTGCTCAGGTTAAGCTGCCAATCTGAATGCCTCGGCTGGCGTGCGCATGGCAAGCGCCTGATGAGGTCGGCGGTTGTTATAGAAGCCGATCCAGTCTCCGATGACCCGCGCAGCATGCTGGATGCTCTCGAAGCGGTGACGGTGAACGCATCGCTCCTTGAGCGTCCGGTAACGCGCTCGACCATGCCGTTTTGCTGGGGACAGTGAGGCGTGATGAACTCCTGCTTCAAGCCGTAACTTCGGACCAGCGCCGTGAAGTGGCGGCTGGTGAAGACCAGATCGTAGCATGTTGGGAATGACGCGCTGTTGAAGGATAAGGCCGCCTGCGCAGCTCCCAAAATTGCGCAGCAGGCGACCGTAACCGGGCCTCGGTTCTCTATGGTGGTTTTGCGAACCACACCACAGAGGAGACCGGCCATGGCCAAGGTTGAGCATACTTCGGATGCCCGTGTTCTGGTAGGCATCGACATTTCCAAGCACCGGCACGAGGTGCTGATGGCCCTCCCGGGCAAGACGCGTCGCCGGCGCCTGACGATCACCAACAGCGCTGATGACTTCATGCGGCTGATCGGAATCTTGCGGGAATATGGCTTGCCGTCCGGATCGGTTTTGGGGCCACAGGCAACTATCACCTCGTCGTCGCCGGGTTCGACCTGAAGCTGGTGTCTTCGGTCGCTTTGGCCCGGACACGGGAGGCGCTGCACAACAGCTGGGACAAAAACGATCCGAAAGATGCCCGAGTCATCTTGCATATGCTGCAGATCGGCGCGGTGCAGATATTCCAGGACCCGATGGTGGCCGGCACGAACGACATTCAGGAATTGTCCAAGACCCATGATGCCGTGTCGCGGTCCAAGACCAAGCTGTGGCATCGCATCCTGACCCATTACCTGCCGCTCTATGTTCCGGAAGCCGACCGTTTCCACCGCAGTTCGCGGACGGATTGGTTTCTGGCGTGCCTCGAGATGTTCCCCTCTCCGCACAGGATCAGCGCCATGACCAAGGAGGAGTCCACCAAGGCTGCTTGGGAGGTGGTCGGGCGCAAGATCGAGAAGTCTCTCCTGTTGTCAGATATTTACGAGACGGCAAAGGTATCTACCGGGCTGCCCGTATCGCCAGATTCAGACGCCATCCGAATGGTCCGCATGATGCAGGCCGAAGGGCGAAGCCTGATCCGCCAACGCAATGTCATCGAAGATCGGGCGGTCGAATTGCTGGCCGAGCGCCATGACTATCAACTGCTGCGCACCATTCCCGGCATCGGGCCGATCAACGCTCTGACGATCCTGGCCGAGACCGGGGACCTGCGGCGGTTCCATCATCAGCGGCAGTTTCTGAAGTTCTGCGGCATGGATCTGGCCACCGTCCAGTCCGGCATGTTTCGCGGTCGAAGCAAGATATCCAAATATGGCACCATGAGCTGCTGCCGGTTTCGTGGACACGAAGATAAGATCGTGACCCATGAACTGGAGAGTGGATATGACGAGACGGAAGTTCAGCCGCGAGTTCAAGATCGAGGCCGTGAGGCTGGTGACGGATCGGGGTGTGGCCGTGGCGCAGGCCGCCCGTGACCTCGATGTGGCGGAGAGCGTGTTGCGCCGCTGGATGCGGGAGCTGACCGCAACCCCTGCTGTTGCCTTTCCCGGGAACGGGCAGTTGCGCGCTGATCTGGCCGAGATTTCATCCTTGAAGAAAGAGGTCGCCCGGCTCAGGGCGGAG
>NZ_FNEJ01000063.1 GCF_900100085.1 Salipiger marinus | reverse complement strand
GAGCGGCAGGTCAACATCCGCTTCCTTGCCATGGCGAACCACTATGTCTTCGAGCCCGAGTTCTGCAATCCCGCCGCCGGCTGGGATCGAGCCATGTCGCGCCATTGATGGAGTGGATGGCTCCCGCTCCCGGCATCGCATTGTGCCACATTGGGTGCTGTCAAAACCAACCCTGAAGGGAGCCATCCATGACAGATATTACCACGGTCGGCGTTGATCTCGCCAAGTCCGTTTTTCAGATCCACGGCGTCGATGCCGAAGGCGTGATTGTTGTGCGGCGGCAGCTGCGGCGCAGCCAGATGCTCGACTTCTTCCAGCGGCTTGCGCCCTGCCTGATCGGAATGGAGGCCTGTGCCGGGGCTCATCACTGGGCACGCGAGTTGGGCAAGTTCGGCCATGACGTCCGGCTAATGCCGCCGTCCTACGTCAAACCCTACGTCCGGCGAGGAAAGACCGACCAGGCCGATGCCGAGGCGATGTGAGCTGCTGCCGGTTTCGTGGACACGAAGATAAGATCGTGACCCATGAACTGGAGAGTGGATATGACGAGACGGAAGTTCAGCCGCGAGTTCAAGATCGAGGCCGTGAGGCTGGTGACGGATCCCGCAGCCCGGCCCTGATGGTCCCGGAACAGGATTCACTCTGGATTGATCGTAGCAGGCGCCGCGCTTTCGGAATGCGGTTCTGGTGCTGAAATTCTCGCTCCGTCAAGGTATGTCTTTCGCCGGACAGACATGTCCCACGGCCATTGCGGCGGATCTCACCCCGGGTCTGTCTGAAAGAGTTGAGCTCGGCAGCGACGCGCGGCCTTTCGATATGATCAAGCCCGGCGCGCCAGACCTTGATCTGGCGCGGCATCCAGCGGCCCCAGCAAGCAGCCGGTCGCGTTCACCGTCTTCGCCCGTCATGGGCTGGTGACAGACCCTATGACACGAGTGCTGCGCCGCAGCGAAGGCGATGACTGCACGTCATGGATCGAAATCGAGGAGATCGCAGAATTTGCGTCGCAACTGGCACGCGGTGTGGATCCGGATCGAAGACGGCTGGAGATGGTCCTGTCATCGCTTTGGGTTTGGTACGCCTGCCGCTGCGCTCTTGTCGACCGGCAGCTTCGGGCCGCGTCGCGCCCGCCGCTGCAGCGGGTTTGAGCGACCGCTGCTGGTTGGTGAGACTACCTGTTGCTCAGCCGCGTCTGCCGTAGTCTTCTCCGCGGAAAAGGAGAACGATGATGTTCGTACTGCTATTCATATTTATCGTCTCCTGCGCGGGGCTGCTTGTGGGGCTGCTTGTTCCGGGGCTTCTGGACCTGCTGCTGCTGGCGGTTCCCTGCGTGATTGCCAGCTTGATCCTTCTTCTCAGGGCGCTCTGGAACAGAGGGATCTCGCGGAGCGCGACGAAGCCTTGGATCATCCTTGACGGGTCCAACATCATGCACTGGAAGGGCGCGGGCCCGGACATCGCCGCAGTCAAGGACACCATTCAGTTCCTGAGCGCACAGGGCTATGCACCTGGCGTCGTGTTTGATGCGAATGTCGGATACAAGCTGTCCGATCGCTATCTGGATGGCTTGGCTCTGGCGAAGCTTCTGGGCCTGCGCCGCGACCGGGTGACGGTTGTCGCTAGGGGCACGCCTGCAGACGGGGTCATTCTTGCGGCTGCGCGGGATCATAAGGCCCGGGTCGTGAGCAATGATCGCTATCGAGACTGGACTGACCAGCATCCAGAGGTGGCCGAGAACGGCTACTTGGTGAGGGGCGGCTATCGCGCGGGACGACTCTGGTTGAACCTGCCCGACGATCCGCCGCGCTAATGTCAGAAATCCATCTTGGCGACATTCGAAGTGCCAGGTGGCTATCTGACAGCCATGCAAAACGGAGCGCCGACGATTCTCAGCCCAGTCCGCCGGTGTCTACCGCGCGGGTGGGGAGGTCGAACGCCAGTCACCTCCAAAGTTCCGGGGATGTGACGCTGATGCGTCAGGGAAGGCTCCGGACGGTTCCTGACCAGTGGCAGCCCGCAGTTTGCTGCGCGAGGAACGACCGGCAGCAACCGGCTGCCCGTTGACCTTGCGTCGGGACAATCCGACCCTATTCGCGGGCAGCTCTTCTGACTTGGCAAGGAGGTCATCGAGGCTCCGGTCTGCATCCTTCGCGCTTTTCCCGTAGCTCTTCGGCAGGCGTTGCGGCACCGACTTGCAGAGCTTGAGATGACGCCGGGTTCTCGACGTGACATCGGCAGATGCCCGTCGCGTTCACGAACAGGCGCGCCTTTGAGGCGAGCTGCTTGCGGGGATCTTCCTTGACGTGATCGCGGTCCCGTTCGGAGTTGATCCATCCGACGACCGCCATGAGGTCGGGGGCGAAGGTGAACTGTGACGTGGCTTCGATGGCTGCCTGGGCGGAAACAGGAGTCTCGAGCCGTGTCGCAGTTTGCGTGGCAATCCTCGGCACGAGGTCGTCCTCTGTTCTGGCGGGCGCTCCACTGAGAATTTAGGATCCGAGGGGTCGTGCCTGTGTCAGGCTGGGACCGGCTTCGGTCCTGTTTTTTTCTAGAACCTCACGACGGGCCCGCTCTGACAAGTCCGGGTGCAAGCCTGACACTGCCAATTGCCTCCAGGCACGCGCCGTCGCCCAGTCGAGGCGGCGGTCTTCTTCCCGCGAGCCGACCGGATCCATCCGGCAGGCCCTACGCTGACGCTCGATACGGTCGAGCTCTCTGCGCACAACCGAGGTCAGCCAGGCCTTGGCCTGGGCGGGAGTCAGTTTTCCATCTGTGATCGCATCAGGCATACGGTCGTAGGCGTGGGTCAGTCTACGTGCGGTGATCCACGCGCGCGAGTGGCCCGTGGTGCGCAGAGACAGCTGCCAGTGGCTGGTTTTTTTGGAAAACTCGGGCACGCGCCGACGCCAGCTCCAGGTGAAGCCGCGCTGCAGGAGATAGGGGATGGTCGCCAAGGTGCGGCCTCCAGGATTGGAGACGAGCGACCCGCATTTCAGGAACTTGGGCTACAGTGCTGTGTGACACTGTACTTGCCAAATTCAGCCTGTGCCTTGAGTATCAAGGGCTTAGAGGGTAATTTGGCTCCGGCGGTAGGGGGCCCTCCGCGCGGCCAAGCCCCTTTGATTTCAAAGGAAATTCCGACGCGGCGGTGCACCGGTTCCGGAAAGACTCCAAGATGTGCCCGGAGTCGTGGCGTACTCCGGGCACCAGATCAAGCACCAAGATGCAGTAATTGATAGTAGTAGACCATGATTGCCTCGGCCGCCTTGCCGCGGCACGGCATTTTGTCACGCTGCAGCCCCGTATCAGGTCCCAGTCTCGCGCTGGAGGGAGGAATTTCCGCCCCAATCCGCTTGTCAGGCGCGATCAGGGTGATCAACTTCACTGAAAAGCCGGGAGATGTTGCCGCGGGTGGTGTCGTGAAGAGTGTGGAAATTCCCGAGCGGCGCCTCCGGGCAAGGCTTGTATGTCGCGGTGTTGATTTCCAGCCAGAACTGAGCCGGGTTTTCCATCGAGAAGTGAGCCACCTCTGACTATGGATTTCGTGTCATGCTGGGGTGGTCTTGCCCCCGTTTCGCCGGACACTCAGGCAGTTGCGGTTTGAGCTGCGATGAACTCGCGAGGCGAGCGCATCTTCAGCCTTGAGTGCGGGTGGTTGTCATTGTAGTCCTCGAACCACCCGGCGATCAATTCGAGGACTGTGGCGGCATCCGGGAGCGGCGTGACGTGAACGTAGTCGCGCTTCAGCGTCTTCACGAACGCCTCTGAGATGCCATTGCTCTGCGGGCTCTTCACCGGCGTGAAGCAGGGCTTCAGGCCGAGCTGACGGGCAAAAATGCGTGTCTCCCTGGCGATGTAAGGGGAGCCGTTATCGCTCAGCATTTCGACCGGATGATGCGCCCTGTAGGTTCCGAACCGGCGCTCGACTGCCTCCAGCATCATGTCGCGGATGTCCGAGCCACTGATGCCTGCGTTCACCACGGCTCGCCAGGAGATGATCTCCCGGTCGTGGGCGTCGATGATGAACGCGCCCCGGACGATCTCGCCGTTCCAGCAAGTGAACTCGAATCCATCCGAGCACCAGCGGATGTTCGAGCGCATCGTCACCACCTTGCCCTCATGAGTCAGTTCCGGCCGCTCGGTATATCTGCGAGCCAGCAGAAGGTTGCGGTAGACCTTGCGGGCGATCCGTTCGGTCTTCAGCGAGGAGAAGAAGCTCTCCATCGCAGAATTGTCCCAGACGTTTCCGGCCCGGCTCATCGAGCAGGTGATGCTGTTGTCGGCAAGAAGCCTCTGAAACTGCTCACTGGTGTATTGCGACCCCTGATCGGAATGATGGAGAAGCGCGTCGGCCTTTCCACGTCGCCAGACCGCCATCATCAGCGCATCCATGACCAGTGACGCATCCCGGTCGGCCTTCATGGACCAGCCGACGGCGCGCCGCGAAAACAGGTCCAGCACGACCGCGACATACAGCCAGCCCTCGGCGGTCCAGATATAGGTGAA
>NZ_FNEJ01000051.1 GCF_900100085.1 Salipiger marinus | reverse complement strand
GAAGATGAACAGCACGCAGCTGGCACAGGAACTGGGCATCTCGAAGGGCCGGGTCAGCCAGTATGTGGCGCAAGGAAAGCTCGACGGGTGCTTTTCCGGCGAGGGCCGGGCGCGGCGGTTCGATCTGGAAAAGGTCCGCGCGGCGCTGCAGCACCGGCTCGATCCCGGCCAGATGCTGGGCAACGGCGCGGAGACAAAACGCCGCCTGCAGGAGCCCGAGCCTGCCACCCCGCGCGAGGGCGAGCTGCGGCGCGGCGATCCGGACCGCTATGAGCTGGCGCGGATCCAGAAGGTCGAGGAGGAGGCGCGCAAGCTGCGGCGCCAGAACCTCGAGGCCGAGGGCACGCTGGTGCTGGCCGATCGCGCCGCGCAGGCCACGGCGCGGGCGCTGGCGCAGGAGGTGGCGGAGTTCGAGGGGGTGATGCGCCGCGCGGCGCGGGCCATCGCCGACCAGCTCGGCGTGGATTTCAAGGAAGCGCGCAAGATCCTGATCGACACCTGGCGCGAGCATCGCCGGGCCCGCGCCGAGGTGCTGGCGCAGCAGGCGGCATCGGCCGGGCTTGATCCGGAGGAACGGGAGGCGGATTTCTGAATGGGCTATCTGACCTCGGCGGAGGCGGTGATCCGCGCCGCCCTGTCGGCGGCCATGCGGGTGGAGGGCGTGAGCTTCCACAGCGCGGGGGCTGGCGCCAGCGCCGACATCCAGTTTGCCGCGCTTGTCACCAAATCGTTTGCGATCAACAACAGCCTCGCCACCCAGCTGGGCGCGACCGGGCTTGTCCTGCCGGGCAGCGGCTCCGGCAACATCCTCACCCAGAACGCCGCATAAGGAGACAAGGATGCCAGATCAGGCCGATATCGATGCCGCGCTGACCCGCCTACGCGCCGAAGGCTATACCGACGCCGCCAATGACCAGCAGCTTTATGGCGAGCTGACCCGGGCGGCGGCCTGCTACGAGGCGGCAGACGGCGCCGACAGCCCGATGCCACGGCACTGGTCCTTCGCCACCGATGCCTGGGCCCCCGGCTCACCCGCCGAGAACGCAGCCACCGCCGCCGCCTTCCGCGTGCTGGACGCCGAACGCCTGGGGCGCGCCTCCTGATGCTGCCCGCGCTCCTCACCGCCATCTTCCGGCATCATCTTGCGGAGGCCCCATGACCATCGCTGACACGCTCCTGCAGCATGGGCGGGCGCTGGAATGGCTCACCAGCACCGTGATCCTGTCCTTCGCGTTCGTCCTCGCGTTGCCCGGCGACACGCTCGCCGCCTCGCCCAGCTTTCTGGCTTTTCAGGTCATTGGCACGGATGAGGTGGCGCTCGCCATGCCGCTGACGGTGATCGCCGTCATGCGCATGGGCGGGCTCTGGATCAACGGCAACTGGCAGCGGTCGCCGCTCTTGCGGTGCATCGGTGCGGTGTCCGGCGCGGGGATCTTCGCATCCTTGGGCATGATGTTCGCGGTGCCCGTATTGTCGGGCCAGCAGGCCGCAGTCACCACGGGCGTCGGGACATATTTCGTCCTCGCCGCCTTCGATGTTCTCGCAGCCTATAGGTCCGCCGCAGATGTTGGAAATTATCAACGGCATTGAGCCGGAAGCATGGGCGGGGCTGGCCGGTCTGCTGGGCGGCGTGGCAACAGCCGTTGTCGTCGTCTCAAAGGGCCTGAAGAAATCACCCCCGGAAGTCGGCACCTCCAAGCCCGAGGCCGACATGACGGATTATGTCCTGCTGGAGGTGCGGGACATCAGTCGTCGCCTCGATGATCTGCACGAAGATCTGCAGGAAATCGACCGCCGGACAGAAGGCATTCACCAGCACACAAGCGTGCTGATCGACCGCCGTTAAGGCCCCGCTGGGCAGGGCCATTCTCAGCAGATAATCCCGGGGGCTGGTTGTGTGAGCGCAGCTCGCAAAGGGTTGTAATGATACTCAGTAACTAAAGGGGGCAACCGTACTGGGTAACATCTCACGCTGCGCTCACAGCCCGGACGTGGCCCGGGAGACTTCGGCGGCAACATGCATTTTCGAGTAGTCGAGATTGCAGAAGTGCGAACGCAGCCTTGGACGGGAATCCGCAGAGTTAACATGCTACAGGCCACATTCGCGTATCGAATATATGAGCAAGCCTTGCCCAAATAAACCTCGTTTTTCGGTCACATCAGGTAACGGGTCAGCCAGCATCTAGAGCTGCAGGAAATCGACCGCAGGACCGTAGCCATGAACAACCGAAGGCGGGGGCTTGCCTGACCGTGCTGATGCGCGGGCAAACACAAGGCTCCTCGTCCCGCTCAAAGTTCCTTGCGCTCACGCGAAAGCTCCAGGCTTTGAGCGGGACGAGGGTGAGAGCGGCATCCTGCGTCAGGGTGTGTCATCGGTCAGCAGGCCTATCCGGACCGCACTCTGCCAAAGAATGTAGCTGCTTGCCCTGATTCTACGCAACCGGAATCTCCGGACGGCGTGTCGCCGCTGCGTGGCTTCCGGAGGCGTGGACGCGGCCCTGAGGCGCCACTGGTGCTGTGTGCGGTCAAGGGGCCTACGCGGTCGCGCCCACAAAACGAGTCTAAGCGTGGCGAGGGGAAGATGCCAAGTGGGAGTCAAATCCCATCTTCAGGGCGGGAATCCTCCGGCGTGTCCGCATGCATAGCGCGTGATAGCTCCATCACGCCTTGAACGAGCCAAGTGCTGAGAGTGATAAGGGTAAGACCAAAGCAACTCGATACCCAGTGTAGGGGCGCGCCATTCCGTCCGAACTGAGGCTGCAGAAGTTCGAGCCCGCCCGCATAGACCGCTGCTGTTGGCCAGAGCCAGATCAGCCAAGCGGGGCGAAGGAGCGCTGCCGGGACCATTAATAGCGCGAAACTCAGCACGTGCTCCAGCAGCCCGCCCATCCAGCGGTCGTCGAGCAGGATTGGTGTCGGAGCAAGCGCGAGCGCCGCGATCCCAAGGGCGAGGATCATCGTCAGGCAGACGGTGAGGATTGTCGTTCGTGACATCGCGGCTCCTGAAGGTCGAGACGGGTGAGCGGATCCCCAGGTGCCTTCATCAACACCAAAAGCTGGTGTGCACTTCGGTCGGGACAAGCCCGAGAAGAATGAAATATGTCGCCCCGTAATCGTGCGGGGCTTTTTCCATTGGAGAACCCTATGAAACTTGTGAAGAACTGGAAGGCCATCGCCGCGCGCTCGCACAGCATGTGGTCGATCTACCTAGGCATCATCGTGCTGCTGGTGCCGGATATCCTCTATCTGCTGTTCAGCCTCGACACCTCGCCGCGGCTTTGGTTTGTCCTCGGCCTCGGGCTGCTGATCTATGGCGCGGTGGGGCGGGTGAAGGATCAAGGCATCGACCGGGATCGGCTGCACAGCCCGGCGTGGATCGTGCTGCTGGTGGTGCTGATCGGGGCCGGTGGTGCGGTCTGGACCGGCCAGCGCCCGGCTGCGCCCGCCCCGCCACCGCCGGTTGCTGCCGCGCCGCAGGATGGGGCGGAGACGCTGGCCTATGCCGTTCCGCTGGTGTCCAAATGGGAAGGGCTGCGGACAGTGGCCTATCGTGACCCGGTGGGCATCTGGACCATCTGCTACGGGGAGACACAGGGCGTGACGGCAGGCATGGTCAAGACGGAGATGGAATGCGCGGCTATGCTGTCGTGGCGCCTGCTGGAGTTTCGCGCGGGCCTGCATCGGCACCTGACATCGGAGACGCTGGCCGGGCGCCTGCCGCCGCCGCGGGACGCTGCCTATACCTCCTTCGCTTATAACGTGGGTGTGCCTGGGGCAGGCGGCAGCACGGCGGTGCGGCGGCTGAACGCGGGTGATATCGCCGGTGGCTGCGAGGCGCTGACGTGGTGGAACAAGGCCGGTGGCCGCGTGCTG
The DNA here is from genome assembly GCF_900100085.1 of Salipiger marinus. GTDB lineage: Bacteria > Pseudomonadota > Alphaproteobacteria > Rhodobacterales > Rhodobacteraceae > Salipiger > Salipiger marinus. The sequence goes on along the minus strand of NZ_FNEJ01000051.1, from coordinate 4,369 downwards.
CGCGGTCTGGTGGCGCGGCGCACAGAAGAGCGCGACCTGTGCCGCCGGGGGCTGACATGACGCTGCCGGACTTCCTGCGCTGGCCCCTCGCGCTGGCTGCTGTGGCGGTGCTGGCCTTCGGGTCGGGCTACTGGCTCGGGGCGCGGGATGCGCGCCAGAAGGCGGAGCTGAGCGAGGCACGCGACCATATCGACACAAGAGGGAGGGTAGACGATGCGCTGGTTCGTCCTGATGGCTGCGTTTGGTCTGACCGGCTGCGTCAAGCCTGCGATTGAGCCCGGCCTATGTGCCGGCCTGCGCCGCCCCGTGGCTGAACTCCGCGCGGGGCTAGAGCGCCATTCCGAGACGCCGGAAGAGGTGGGAGAGCCCGGAACGGACGTGGTGCTGGGGTTTGAGGCAGGGTGTGGCTGATTCTGCCGCCGGCGCAAGCCGGAGCGCCACGCTGCCGTTCGTAACTTTTGACAAGGCGACAGGCCTTCTCGCCATTGACGTAACTGCGGCATTGATCTCGTTGGCGGTGGTGCTTTATTTCCTCGTGAGCGGCGGCATCTTCGAGTGGTTCCGGTGAGCCAAGGCGTTTGGTGGGAAGACGTGAGCTTGCCACCACAACTGATCCACCCAACAGACTCGCTCCTAGATCGGCGCGGCCACATTCTACCCCTTTCGAGAAGTCTATCGTGTCAATTCTAAAATTCGACAGAGCTTCGCCCTCTTTGATGCTGTCATTGCATGACGCTCGTACCCTCGTCGTCCAAGGTCTTTCGCAATGCAAAGACAAGCCTGTCCAGCAAAGGCTGTCCGTCGTGGTGTCGAACGTTGGCGATGGCGCAGAGGAGCACGCGCTCGACAAAGCGGTCAGCAACGGTGGGTTCGGTGTAGAGAATCCGAGCGACCGCGCGTAGGTAAGGGAGGCTCCCGTCCACGTCAAACTCATGGTCATCGTTGCCGGCACGAACTCCCCTTCCCGGCACAAAATACGGCGCAACGATGAATATGGGAATTCGCCGGAGGGTCGGAGGAAGCGAGATTCTAGTGTGAACCGTCCCACGGCAGAATACAACTGACACCTGTTGTTCGTGCAACTGTCTCGCGATTTCCGGAGTGTTTTCGATGTCTGGGTCGAGTATTGCCGCTTCGGCGCGGGGGCGGGCGGCGTGGAGGTTGAACGGTCCGGGAGGGGGAGCCACTGCTGTGGCGCCCAAACTGGAAATCAGATGAGAGTATACTTGCCAGCTCAGCGCCGATTTTTGGCTCAGCAGGACCGTCTTCGGTAGAAAATCCATCTTTACGCCTTCGGACAATGCCTTCATCTACAGCTGGGAGAGAACGTGCGACCGGTGTTCCAGTTCCCTTTGCCAAGACGGGCGCGCTGTCGTTGGGCAAAGTCGTCAAGAAACACCCACTTCACCTTCCTCTTGAAAGATGGCAGAAAATGTGGCGCAATCGCCGCGACCCAAGCACCTTGAGGAATAAACATGACGAACCAAGGTGGTTTCGATCTGCGCGCGCACGAACTTCTGAACAAAACGATAGCGTTCGCGGCCTTGCTTGCTCCCGACGGAACCGTTCGAGACGTGAGCGAAAATGCCTTGACGGCCGCAGGAGTTTCGCTCTCGGATGTCCAACATCTCCCCTTTTGGCGAGGGTACTGGTTCTCACATGACGGTAAGCTGCAAGAGCGAATCCGTCGCTCAATCGCTGCCGCCGCCGCTGGAGAAACCACGAGGTTTGATTTCTCGGCTCGACTTGCGAACGACGAGCGTCTACATGTGGATTTTCAGATTGTACCCGTTCAAGATGCCGAAGGCAGTATTGTCGAACTTTTGGCATCGGGTTCAGACATCACCGAGCGAGAGCAGACAAAAGCGCGTCTAGAACTGGCGCTTCGAGACTCTGATCACAGGATCAAGAACATCTTCTCCACCGTTCGCGCGCTGGCGCGGATGACCAAGCATCACTCTCCGCCGGAGCAGGCGCTCGACAATTTTCTTGGCCGGTTCGAGGCGCTTGCATCTGCACACCGTGTCTTAAGCTCTGCGGATAGGTCAGGGCATACGACGTTCGAAACCCTCGTCAGAGCTGTTCTGAAACCGTATGTACAGGAAGACGCCGAACGATCGTTCTCTATATCTGGCAGTCCGCGCCTTCTCCTTCGCGACAGAGCGAAGCTGCTTGCGCTGTGCCTCCACGAACTGACGACAAATGCAGTGAAGTATGGTGCTCTCTCCTCCGTCGGCGGTAAAATCACGGTCTCACTCTCCGACTTCGACGCGGAAGGTCGGGTCAGCTTCAGCTGGTACGAAGAGTTTGACACCCCGGTACTACCTTCCTCGCGCACTGGCTTTGGGACCAAGTTCTTGGAGATGTCTTTTCAAGACATCTTCGGGACGAACCCGCAGCTTGAATTAGCGCCAGATAGGCTAACTTTGACAGTACTAGGGGCGCCGGCCCAGCTGTATGAGAGAGAAAATGACTACGAGCACCAAGACCGGGCATCTTCGTGTCATGATCATCGAGGATAATCCTCTCATCGCCTTAGATCTACAGCTGCAGATTGAAGACTTTGGGCACGTGTTCGCGGGCAGGCATGCGCGCTCTTCGTCGGTGGTGGAAGGTGTTGCAGCGACCGGACCGGATGTTGCCTTGGTCGATTTGTACTTGGCAGATGGACGAACAGGCGCGCTGGTGGTTCACGAGCTCAATAAGATTGGAGTGCCGTCGATCGTGGTGTCTGGCGAGTTGCGGCATCATATCGAGCTTCCTGAAGCCATTGCAGTTCTCGAAAAGCCGGTTGACGCTGGCCTTCTCGAGGCGGCTCTAGAAAAAGTCGCTCAGAACCTTCAGGCGCATTCACCCAATCCCACGCGGGATAAGTGACTGGTTGCATCACTGCTTTCGCAAGAGGCGTGGCAAAAATGCAACAATTTTAGATAGCCGCCTATCCATTGGGATATGTGGCTATCCTTGCGTGGTCTCGCACTGGCAGAAATTTTTCGCTAAAACTCTCGCTATAATTGCTAACCGCAAGCACGAAACGGGAACTCCTATGAACTCTTTCGCCGCGAAGCTGATCGTACTCGTCCTGCTGTGTGGCGTCGTGCAGTACCTCCACATCTACTTCAAAAGTAAGGACGATAAATAGCGGTTCAGAGCATAGGATTTCCTGAAGTAGCCTCAAGTCGCTCGAAGGCCTCAGCGGTTACGAAGTGTGCCCCGGTTCACTGAACCTGCGTGAACCGGGGCGAGGTTGAAAGGTGGGCGAGAATCTAGCTTTAAAAAGTGCACTGCTGGCGTGATGTGAGTAGCTTGGCGAAGGGGCGCTTCGTTTACACCGAAGATGTCGGGAGTTCGAGTCTCTCATCACCCACCAGTTCGGTGGTCAGTTGCTGAAACGAGTGTGCGATCCGTGTGCGTGGCATTTCCTCGCTGCGGAATAAGCTTGCAGATCGACATTTCACCTACTGCGTTCTCACACGGCCTTATCAAAATTCCGAAAAATGCGGGACAATGATCCCTAAATCTGGCCGACGCAGTCAGATCGCATCCGCATGCGGTCTGGAAAAGATATGTCTGTCCGCCGCTCGCGCGCGAACGATATGCTTTTGTTGCGAAACAAGAATACGAGTATTCACGTAGTTTGTAAAAAACTGTGCAATTGCTGGTGAGGTTGAGATCTAGGGTTGGGCTTTCTGTATCAGGTTCTGGGCAGACCAGCCCGCACAACCGTTTGACCGGTGATCGACTTATCAGAAGAAAACGGGGTTACAAAAATGATGGCCGCACAAGTAAGGCGCTATTTCCAATGCCGGTTCTGCAATCACATGATGCGATTTGGGGCTTCGCATTGTGGCTCCTGCTATCAGCCAGCACCAGTCTATAACCGTGTCTGGGTCTGGTGGCTGGTGGGGCTGGCCGTGGTGCTGTTCGCGATGTGGATTGCCATAGTGCAGCTTGCCTGAAGCCATGAGGCGGGGCAGGGCCTGTTTACGGCACTCGCCCGGTCCCGCCTCATGCAACCCGCGCCGCCCTAGGTCATGTTGACAAAAGGCGCAGCCAAAGTCGGATGGAGGTGATGTCGATGAAGCCCAAGAAGCTCTCAGCGGTTTTGTCGTAGCGTGTGGCGACACGGCGTGCGTTTTTCAACTTGTTGAAGCACCGCTCGACAAGGTTGCGCAAGGAATAGAGAGAATGATCCACACCCACGCGCATCCTGCGTGATTTGCGCATGGGAATTTGGGTGAGCACCTCCCGCGCCTCCATCTTTTTCCGAATGCGGTCAGCATCATAGCCTCTGTCAGCCAGCAGGACGCTCGGCTCTGGCAGGTTGTTGACCATGACCAGGTCGAACCCCAGGTAATCGGATGTCTGC
>NZ_FNEJ01000049.1 GCF_900100085.1 Salipiger marinus | reverse complement strand
GTCGTGCTTCGGGTTTCCAAAGAAACCGAAAGCCGCCAAACAGTGAAGCTGACACTTCATCATCGGGCCGAAACCCTAGAAGCGTTGATATGCAGACATTTGATCCATCGTATGAACCAGTGCCGCCCGCATATCTCTTCAGATACTTGCGATGTCAAAGAGCGTGAGAGACAAAAACCAGAACAGTGCGCCCTAACTTGCGGCGCGCTGCCCGTCATGCCCTCGAATTCCGTTCCGCCTCGTCTGCGACCAGCTCCGCGTCTCCGCCTCGCCGCCGCCCCGTCTGGCGTCCCGTCAGCACCTCAGCGCCGCCGGTGAGGGGCTATCTACGGAATACAACAAACACCCGCAACCCCTTTTTCGCAAAAACTTCACGAGCAGCATCAAAAACCTCAAAAATCACGCAAATCCAAAAGCTTAACCCCCAAAATCCCCGCACAGCACACCCAGATCACACCCAAAACCGACATACCCACATACATATCCACAGAATCCGGAGACTATTCCGGGATAACCCGGCAATTGCCTCTGACCGTCAGTCCAGATTGCCGCGAAGCCGGGCCATTTCCGCCTCGGTCGGGCGCTGGCCGGTATAGATTTCCACGTAATGCGGGAATCGGCGCAGGCGGTCCTCCAGCGGTTCGCGCACCCGCATGGAGATATAGCCCACCTGCACAAGGTAGATGGTGCGCGCCCGCACATCCGCATCGGCCTCGTCATGGCCCCATTTCAGCAGCAGCTGGCGCAGCGTCTCCAGCCGTTGGGAATCAGCCGCCTGCAGCCGCGCCAGCACCGCCGTGTCCTGCTGGGCCCAGGACCGCACCGCCAGTTCCAGCCGGGTGTCGAAGCTGCGGTCGCTCAGGAAGATGGCGATCACCGCCAGCATCGCTTCGGTCCGGGTCGCGGCATAACCTTCGGTCGCGGCCACCAGCGGGGCGGTGGTGCACCGCTCCCACCGGTCCAGCAGCCCGTCCAGCAGTTGCTGCCGGTCCTTGAAGAACCAGTAAAAGCTGGTGCGGGACAGGTTCAGTGTCCGGGCCAGCGGCACGATCCGCACCGCATCCACCCCCCCTTCGACCAGCGCGGCATAGGCCGCCTCCAGCCAGAGGTCGGGCGAACCGCGCTCCCCCCGGGCAGGTCTGCCGTCATCATCTGTATCATTCATCATGTTCACCCCTGAACATTAGATTGACAGGAGTGTACATTGTCGGAATCCTGCCGCAACCCCTGCGTGGCCCCCAACCGGAAAAGGTAAGCCCGATGTCCAGCGATCCCCTGCTGCAGCCCTATCAGCTTGGTCCCCTCACCCTGAAAAACCGGATCATGATCACCAGCCATGAACCCGCCTACCCCGAGGATGGCATGCCCAAGGAGCGCTACCGCGCCTATCATGTAGAACGGGCCAAGGCAGGCGTGGCGCTGACCATGACCGCAGGATCGGCCAGCGTCGCCCGCGACAGCCCGCCGGTGTTCAACAACATCCTCGCCTGGAAGGACGAGGTGGTGGGCCATATGGCGAAGCTGGCGCAGGAGTGTCACGACGAGGGCTGCGCGGTGATGATCCAGCTCACCCATCTGGGCCGCCGCACCCGCTGGGACAAGGCGGACTGGCTGCCTGTCGTCTCTCCGGGGCATGAACGCGAAGCCTCGCACAAGGCCTTCCCCAAGAAGATGGAGGACTGGGACATCGCGCGGATCATCGGCGACTATGCCGATGCCGCCGAACGGATGCAGGCCGCCGGCCTCGACGGGATCGAGATTCAGGCCTACGGCCATCTGATGGACCAGTTCTGGTCGCCGCTGACCAACGAGCTGGACGCGCCCTATGGCGGTGATCTGGACAACCGCCTGCGCTTCACCTTCGACGTGCTGTCAGAAATCCGGCGCCGCTGCGGCGCGGGCTTCCTTGTCGGGGTGCGCTATACCGGCGACGAGGATCTGCCGGGCGGGCTGACCAAGCAAGACGGTCTGGCCATCTCGCACCGGCTGAAGGACAGCGGGCTGGTGGATTTCCTGAACGTGGTGAAGGGGCATATCGACACCGATGCCGGGCTGACCGACCTCATCCCGATTCAGGGCATGCGCAACGCGCCGCATCTGGATTTTGCCGGAGAGATTCGCGCCGCCACCGGCTTTCCCACCTTTCACGCCGCCAAGATCCCCGATGTGGCCACCGCGCGCCATGCCATCGCCAGCGGCAAGCTGGACATGGTCGGCATGACCCGCGCGCACATGGCCGACCCGCATCTGGTGCGCAAGGTGATCGAAGGCCGCGAGGAGGACATCCGGCCCTGCGTCGGCGCCAATTACTGTCTGGACCGCATCTATCAGGGCGGCATGGCGCTGTGCCTGCACAACCCCTCTACCGGGCGCGAGATCGAACAGCCCCATGTCATCGCCAGAGCCGAGGCGCCGAAGCGCGTGACCATCGTCGGCGCCGGTCCCGCCGGGCTGGAAGCGGCGCGGGTGGCGGCGGAACGCGGCCATGCCGTGACGGTGTTCGAGGCGGCGGACCAGCCCGGCGGGCAGATTCGCCTGACCGCCCGGCAGGAACGGCGGCGGGAGATGTCGTCGATCATCGCGTGGCGGTTCGAACAGTGCGAAAAACTGGGCGTGCAGTTCCGCTTCAACAGCTTCGCCGATGGCAATGACGTGCTGGCCACCGATCCGTCAGAGGTGATCATCGCCACCGGCGGCCTGCCCCATACCGAGGTGCTGGAGACGGGCAATGATCTGGTGGTGTCGGCATGGGACATCCTGTCGGGTGACGTCAAACCCGGCCAGACCGTGCTGATCCATGACGATGCGGGCGACCATGCCGGGCTGATGGCGGCAGATCTGCTGTCGGAAAGCGGATCCGTGGTGGAAATCGTCACCCCTGACCGCAGCTTCGCCCCCGAGGTGATGGCGATGAACCTTGTGCCCTACATGCGCAGCCTGCAGGCGCGCGACGTGACCTTCACCGTCACATGGCGGCTGCGCGCGGTCACGCGCGAAGGCAACGGGCTGCTGGCGCATCTGGGATCGGATTACGGCAGCACGCTGCGCACAAGGCGCGTCGATCAGGTCGTGATCAATCACGGCACGCGCCCACTGGACGAGCTGTATTTCGAGCTGAAGCCGCTGTCGCGCAATCTGGGTGCCGTGGATTACACCGCGCTGGCCACCGGCGGGGCCCAGACCCGGCTCGACAATCCCGAAGGCGGCTTCCGGCTGTTCCGCATCGGCGATGCGGTCGCCGCGCGCAACACCCATGCCGCGATCTATGACGCGCTGCGGCTGGTGCGCGGGCTCTGATCCTTTGGCGGGGGGCTTGCCGTCCCCTCCTCCTGCCCCGGTCAGCCCGTGACCGGAACCGCCGGGAATCCCGCCTCGGCCAGCGCCGCCTGAACCGCCTGCAGCGAGGCGGTCGTCTCCACCTCGACGCGGCGGGCGGGCGGATCCGCCGTAACGCGGGCCTCGGCGTCCAGATCAAGAAGCGTGGCGCGCACGGCACGGGCGCAGCCGCCGCAGGTCATCGAGTCGATTTGAAGCTGCATCGGGATCTCCTGTGGCCCGGATCGGGCCGCGACCAGTGCACGCCTCTGCCCGTCGAAGGTCAAGAGGACAAAATCCCTCCGGCACCTTGACCTTCCCCCTGCTGGAACCCTTATCTGCCATGCTGACCCTTGTTCTGACAGAAAGAAGGCAGCCATGGCCGACCTCACACCGTCCCGCACGCTCAGCCTGCCCATCGAAGGGATGTCCTGCGCCTCCTGCGTCGGGCGCGTGGAAAAGGCGCTGCGCGCCGTGCCCGGGGTGCAGAGCGCCGTGGTCAACCTTGCCACTGAACGCGCCAGCCTGTCCGGCGACACGCTTGACCGCGCCGCGCTGGTGCGGGCCATCGAAAAGGCGGGCTATGCGGTGCCCGACAGCACGCAGGATCTGGCGGTGGAGGGCATGTCCTGCGCCTCCTGCGTCGGACGGGTGGAACGCGCGCTGGCAGCGGTGCCGGGGGTCAGCGCGGCCTCGGTCAACCTTGCCACCGAACGCGCCACCGTGCGCGGCAGCGCCGATCCGGATCTGCTGATCGCCGCCCTGCGCAAGGCCGGATACGAGGCGCGGGTGCAGAGCCCCCAGCAGGGCCCCTCCCCCGAGGCCGAGGCGCGCAAGGATGCCGAAGCCCGCGATCTTGCGCGGCAGATGACGCGGGCGGCGCTGCTGACGGCGCCGGTCTTCGTGCTGGAAATGGGCGGCCATCTGGTGCCCGCGCTGCATCATTGGATCGACGCCACCGTGGGGATGCAGGCCAGCTGGATGCTGCAATTCGTGCTGACCACGCTGGTGCTGTTCGGCCCCGGCCTGCGATTCTACACCAAGGGCCTGCCCGCGCTGGCCCGTGGTGCGCCCGACATGAACGCACTGGTCGCCGTGGGATCGCTCGCCGCTTATGGCTATTCGCTGGTGGCGACCTTCCTGCCCGGCGCCCTGCCCGCAGGCACCGTCAACGTCTATTACGAGGCCGCCGCCGTCATCGTCACGCTGATCCTGCTGGGCCGCCTGCTGGAGGCGCGGGCCAAGGGCCGCACCTCTGACGCGATCCGGCGGCTGGTGGGACTTGCCCCCAAGACCGCCCGCCTGCGCCGCGACGGGCAGGTGCAGGAGGTGCCCGTGGCCGATCTGCGCACCGGTGACATCCTCGAAATCCGGCCCGGCGAACGCATTCCGGTCGACGGGGTGGTGACCGAAGGCGACAGCCATGTCGACGAATCGATGATCACCGGCGAGCCGGTTCCCGTGGCAAAAGCCCCCGGCAGCCCGCTGACCGGCGGCACCGTCAACCAGACCGGCGCGCTGGCCCTGCGCGCCACCGCCGTGGGCGGCGACACCGTTCTGGCCCAGATCATCCGGCTGGTGGAACAGGCACAGGGCGCCAAGCTGCCGATTCAAAGCGCGGTGGACCGGATCACCCTGTGGTTCGTGCCCGCCGTCATGACGCTTGCCGTGCTGACCTTTGGCGTCTGGCTGCTGTTCGGGCCGGATCCGGCGCTGAGCTTCGCGCTGGTCAATGCCGTGGCGGTGCTGATCATCGCCTGCCCCTGCGCCATGGGGCTGGCCACGCCCACCTCGATCATGGTGGCGACCGGGCGCGGCGCCGAACTGGGCGTGCTCTTCCGCAAGGGCGACGCGCTGCAGCATCTGCGCGACACGGCGGTGGTGGCGCTGGACAAGACCGGCACCCTGACCGAAGGCCGACCCGCGCTGACCGATCTTGTCCCCGCCCCCGGCTTTGACCGCGCCACCGTTCTGGCCCATGTCGCGGCGGTCGAATCGAAATCCGAACATCCCGTCGCCCGCGCCATGGTCGAAGCCGCGCAAACCGACCAGCTGGCCCTGTCCGCCGTCACCGGGTTTCAGTCCGTCACCGGCTATGGCGCCAGCGCCAGCGTGGCGGGCCGCCGGGTCGATATCGGCGCGGACCGCTACATGGAACGGCTCGGCCTTTCGGTGGACAGCTTCGCCGAAACCGCCGAGGCGCTGGCCGCAGAGGGCAAGTCCCCGCTTTACGCAGCGCTGGATGGGCAACTCGCGGCGATTCTTGCGGTGTCGGACCCGATCAAGCCCAGCACCCCGCAGGCCATTCGCGCGCTGCATGATCTGGGACTGAAGATCGTGCTGCTGACCGGCGACAACGCCCGCACCGCCCGCGCCGTGGCGGACCGGCTGGGCATCGACGAGGTGCAGGCGGCGCTGCTGCCCGAAGGCAAGGTCGAGGCGCTGCGCCTGCTGCAACGCCAGCACGGGCCGGTGGCCTTTGTCGGCGACGGCATCAATGACGCGCCCGCGCTTGCCACGGCAGATACCGGGATCGCCATCGGCACCGGCACCGATGTCGCCATCGAAGCGGCGGATGTGGTGCTGATGTCGGGCAATCTGCAGGGGGTGCCGACGGCCATCGCCCTGTCGCAGGCCGCGATCCGCAACATCCGCCAGAACCTGTTCTGGGCCTTCGCCTATAACGCCGCACTGATCCCCGTGGCGGCAGGCGCGCTTTATCCCGCTTTCGGCCTGCTGCTGTCGCCGGTCTTTGCCGCAGGCGCAATGGCGCTCTCGAGCGTGCTCGTGCTCGCCAACGCGCTGCGCCTGCGCCGCCTGACCCCCGCCACCTGACCGGCAGCACCGCTGACCAGCAAAAAACCCGGCTCCTTGCGGAGCCGGGTTTCTTTTGTCCGACAAAGGACTGGGATCAGAGGCCGGTCGACACGTCGATCGTGTTGCCCTCTTCGAGGGTCACATAGGCCTTCTTCACGTCACGCCGCTTGCCAAGCTGGCCGCGGAAACGCTTCACCTTGCCTTTGGTGATGGAGGTGTTCACCGCCTTCACCTTCACGCCAAACAGAGCCTCGACGGCTTCCTTGACCTGCGGCTTGGTTGCGTCGATCGCCACTTCGAAAACCACGCAGCCGTTCTCGCCGGCCATGGTGGATTTCTCGGTGATGATCGGCTTGCGGATCACGTCGTAATGTTCGGGCTTCGCGGTCATTTCAGTCGAGCCTCCAGAGCTTCGACACCCGCCTTCGTGAGCACAAGCGTGTCACGCTTCAGGATGTCATACACGTTGGCGCCGATGGTCGGAAGCACGTCCAGGCCTTCGATGTTGGCTGCGGCGCGGGCAAAACCCTCGTTCACAGCGGCACCGTCGATCACCAGCGCGCGCTTCCAGCCCAGGTTCCGGACCTGTGCCGCCAGCGTCTTGGTCTTGCCGTCGGTCTCGGTGTTCTCGATGATCACCAGAGCGCCGGATTTGGCCTTGGCCGAAAGCGCCAGCTTCAGACCCAGCGCGCGGACCTTCTTGGGCAGGTCATGCGCGTGGCTGCGGGGCGTCGGGCCCTTGTAGATGCCACCCTTGCGGAAGATCGGCGCCTTGCGGGAGCCGTGGCGTGCGCCGCCGGTGCCCTTCTGGCGATAGATCTTCTTGGTCGAGTAGCTGACTTCCGAACGACCCTTGACCTTGTGGGTGCCCTGCTGCGCCTTGGCACGCTGCCAGCGGACGACGCGATGCAGGATGTCGGCGCGCGGATCCAGCCCGAACAGGGCCTCGTCCAGCTCGACTTCGCCCGCGGCACCGCCGTCGAGTTTGATCACGTCGAGTTTCATTCGTCGCCTTCCTTCTTCTCGGCCTGAACGTCCGCTTCAGCGGCTTTCAGGGCAGCTTCCTCGGCGGCTGCCTGCTCGGCTGCGGCGGCCTCGGCTGCGGCGGCTTCCTCGGCAGCGGCCTGTGCGGCAGCTTCCTCGGCCAGACGCTTCGCTTCCTCGGCGGCGGACCGCAGCGCGGCCGGCAGGATCACGTTCTCGGGGGTGGGCTTCTTGACGGCGTCCTTGACGGTCACCCAGCCACCCTTGGAACCGGGAACGGCGCCTTTGATCATGATGATGCCGCGGTCGGCATCGGTCTTCACGACCTGAAGGTTCTGGGTGGTGACACGGACGGCGCCCATGTGGCCCGCCATCTTCTTGCCCTTGAACACCTTGCCCGGGTCCTGACATTGGCCGGTCGAGCCGTGCGAACGGTGCGAAATCGACACACCATGCGACGCGCGAAGACCGCCGAAGTTGTGCCGCTTCATGGCACCGGCAAAGCCCTTACCGATCGTGGTGCCGGAGACATCCACGAACTGACCGGCGAAGTAATGGTCAGCGGTGATCTCTTCGCCAATGGCGATCAGGTTGTCGGCGTCGACGCGGAATTCCGCGATCTTCCGCTTGGGTTCAACCTTGGCCACGGCGAAATGGCCGCGCATGGCCTTGGAGGTGTTCTTGGCCTTGGCCGTACCGGCGCCAAGCTGAACGGCGGTATAGCCATCCTTTTCGGCGGTCCGCTGGGCCACGACCTGACAGGCGTCCATCTGCAGGACGGTCACGGGAACTTGCTTCCCGTCTTCAAGAAACAGCCGGGTCATGCCCAGTTTCTTGGCGATGATTCCAGAGCGCAACATCGACATGCCCCCTTACACCTTGATCTCGACATCCACGCCGGCGGCGAGGTCGAGCTTCATCAGCGCGTCCACCGTCTGCGGGGTCGGGTCCACGATGTCGAGCATACGCTTGTGCGTGCGGATCTCGAACTGGTCACGCGACTTCTTGTTGACGTGCGGGCCACGAAGAACGGTGAATTTCTCGATCTTGTTCGGCAGCGGGATGGGGCCGCGAACCTGTGCGCCGGTACGCTTGGCGGTGTTGACGATTTCCTGGGTGCTGGCATCGAGCACGCGGTAATCGAACGCCTTGAGCCGGATACGGATGTTCTGGTTCATTGAACATGCCTTCTTTGGCGTTGGGGTTGAGAGGAGGAGACAGGACCATCCAGCCCCCTCGTCGAACCCATGGCGGAGGAAGACCCCCGCCGGAAAGGAAGATGGGTGCCGCAGCACCCATCTGGTAGTCCAGTCTGGCGGGCCGCATAGAGCCCGCCGACCGCAGTGTCAAGCTCAGACGAGGATTTTCGACACGACGCCGGAGCCGACGGTGCGGCCGCCTTCGCGGATGGCGAAGCGCAGGCCGTCTTCCATGGCGATCGGCGCGATCAGCTCGACGACGAACTTCAGGTTGTCGCCGGGCATCACCATCTCGGTGCCCTCGGGCAGCTCGACGGTGCCGGTCACGTCCGTGGTCCGGAAGTAGAACTGCGGGCGGTAGTTCGCGAAGAACGGCGTGTGACGGCCGCCTTCTTCCTTGGTCAGGATGTAGACCTCACACTCGAACTTGGTGTGCGGCTTCACCGAGCCGGGCTTGCACAGGACCTGCCCGCGCTCCACGCCTTCACGGTCGATGCCGCGCAGCAGCGCGCCGATGTTGTCGCCCGCTTCCCCACGGTCCAGCAGCTTGCGGAACATTTCCACACCGGTGCAGGTCGTGGTCTTGGTGTCGCGGATGCCCACGATCTCGATCGAATCGCCGACGTTGATCACGCCGCGCTCGATACGGCCGGTCACCACGGTGCCACGGCCCGAGATCGAGAACACGTCTTCGATCGGCATCAGGAACGGCTGGTCGGTGGCGCGCGGCGGCTGCGGGATGTATTCGTCCACGGCGGCCATCAGTTCGCGGATCTTGTTCTCGCCGATTTCCGGATCGCGGCCTTCCATCGCGGCCAGAGCCGAGCCCGCGATGATCGGAATGTCGTCGCCCGGGAAGTCATAGGCCGACAGCAGCTCGCGGACTTCCATTTCCACCAGCTCGAGCA
>NZ_FNEJ01000078.1 GCF_900100085.1 Salipiger marinus | reverse complement strand
GCCAATGTTGACCCCATCATGAACCGACCGACATACTGACAGGCGGGTCAAATCTCGATGACAATGCTGGGTCAGTTCTCAGTGACATCCAACACGCGACCTTCCGAGAGGCGGGGGCGTGAGGTGGCAAGGCTGAAGTTGGTGATGTTGGTGCCGCCCTGGGTGGTGCGGGTTTCGGGTTTTTGACCGATGTTGCCGGCGAGGATGACGATGTTTTGCATGATTAGCTCCTGTGTTTCCTGTCTTCGGGACCGTCCCTTCGACAAGACCCGGAAAAAGCCCGTCGGGTGATGCGTGCACGGTGGACAGCATGGACACCGGAAACCCCCAAAGGACCGGGGTGGAGCGGGCAGGACGCCATAGGCGGCCAACACGGCCCGGGCTGACGCGGGGTTGCGCGCAGGCAAGCGAACGGGATTAGGGGATTGTCAGTCGAAGGGATGGCCCAGAAGACAGAGATGCGCGGGGAGCCCATGCCAGACCCTGTCATCCTGCCAATCGGGACTGCCTGAACCCAAGCCCAGCACCCCACTAGCGGCCAAGATTATGCTCGTCACCTGCCTCCCCGCCTTCCGGGAGTTGCGGCACCCTGCCGCGACAGGCTATCGATACCGGATCATTCAGGACACGGAGCGCACCAATGGCTGATTACGATCTCGAGGCACTGTCGCTCGGCGAGCTGAAGAAAATGCGGAAGGACGTCGCCAAGGCGATCTCCACCTATGAGGATCGACAGAAGGCGGAAGCCCGCTCCAAGGTGGAAGCTCTCGCCCAGGATCTGGGTTACTCCCTGGCCGAACTTGTCGGCACCGAGACGAAAACCGCCCGTGCGCCTGCGCAGCCGAAATACCGGCACCCTAACCTGTCGCTCGCCTGGTGCAGCCGGGGTCGCCAAGGAAGTAGTATGGCGAACGCACCGTCAAGATAGGGCCCACCACTAAGGTTTTTTCCAGAACCGTATCGCCGAACCTTCGAAATTCGCGAGCGCTTTAGCGACATTCACGCCGCCTAGGATTTCAGTACTTGATGCCAGAGGATGGAAGCGGGGGGCGGTTGTTGTCCAGTTGCCCTCCGCGTCGCAATGGTGATGCGCGGCACCAGGTACGAGGTGTTCCTCAAGCGGAATGATGGCGCGCGGGTTATGATAGACGTTGAGTCCTTCCACCCAGCTCTCATGGTATCCTTTGGCGTTCACGATCGCCTTAAAGAGCAGCGGGTCCCTCGCTACGGGATCGGGGTCGACGACAGTGCCAGTACGCGTCATCAAAACATTGCCCGCGTCGAACCCGGCCAGAATCCCCATTCGATTGAATTTTGAGATCGTACCAGCGGTTGTGGAGATAACGGCGCTGACATGTTCTGAGTCCGGAATGTCAAAGAAGCCGGAGGGTATCACCTTGTCCCCCCAACGGTGCTCAATGATCTTTATGGGCTGAGCTACGGCTCTTCCTTGCTCGTCGCGTGCGGCGTCAAAGGAGTACCCGTAGAGATACCGCTCGAGTGCGGATCGGGTGTGGATCATGGAGCCGGGCGATGAGAAGTCCGCGATTGCAAACACCAGCGGCACACCAGCGATCTGCTCCTTTTCCCAGTATTTTTTCCTTAGCTTGCTGAACAATGGGCTGCCGAACTTTATCGGCATATAGTCCCACAGATACGCTTCCATCTGTTCCTGGGTCTCAACGGGCGGTGGCGGAACAATTTCAGCGCCTCGCCGAGTCGGTCCAACCGTCACCGCTTCGACGGCGATGGGCCCAAACAAGCTTGTGCCGATGAAGTCGGGCACAGCATGCGTCACATCCAGGGAAAACCCAAGTTCGATTAGCGTCGCGAAAAGGTAAAGTTCCCAAATCCGCTGGTCGAAAGCGGTGGACTGGAACTGCTCCACGAAGTTTCCATCTAGATCCTCGTGCCACCGCATCATTGGTTCGATTATGCCCCGGGCAGGAAAGAACCCAATTTCGGATGCGACCTGCTGGAAGTCCGGGTGCAAGACATCCAGTGGGTGCATAGGAGTGAAGAAATTGACCGGCTCCCCCCTTTCATCACCTTGGTGATGAAATTCGTCCGGCTCATCGAGCAAATTGGTCATCAGTTCCGCCAATGCGTCGTGCGCCAGTTCCGGGCTCTCGAGGAAATTGGTCATGGAAGTCCACCGGAACCGCAATTTCGCGTCCCGGCCAAAGGCCATTCCCGCGAAGTCACCGTCTGTTCGGTCCCTGATGAGCAGGCCGAGAATGCTCCCATCCTCTGCCTCGTAGTAAGCCAGTTCCTCACCAGTCAAAACTGCCCTCGGGTGCCGGGCATAGCCAGCGATTGCATTGAAGCGGAGTTCGGAAATTTCCTTCAAAGCAAGTCCTTTAACACTGCTGTCGATGTTCACGTACGGTGTCAGATTGAACGAGTGTTGCAAAGGTCGGCTTTGGCAAGGCCTGCTGATAGTCCTTGAGGGCTTCGACGCAACTGCGCATGTCCGCTGCCCGGCCAACCCTGCGCACCACGATCTGCTCAGGGCCGCAGACCGGCGTTCCTCAGATCGGCATCGCCGATCACTTGGTCGCCGATAGGCCCGGAGGCGCACCTGCGCGAGATATGCGCAGAAGTTGGTGACGTCTGATCAGGCGGCAGCTTGAAGTTGGCGGAGGCCGTCGCGGAACTCAACCCCCTGGATGATCTCGGG
>NZ_FNEJ01000041.1 GCF_900100085.1 Salipiger marinus | reverse complement strand
CTGGAGGGCGTCCGGCACGGCCCCGCTCTGGTTCAGGGTTTCCATGATGTCCTCCCACAGCCCTGCCAGTGTCCAGCGCCGGAACTGCCGGTAGACGCTGGACCATTTACCGAACTCTTCGGGAAGATCGCGCCACGGCGCTCCCGTGCGGGCGATCCAGAAAATCCCATCAAGAACAAGGCGGTGATTGGTCGGTTTGCGCCCGTTAGGCGCACGGACTGCCAGAATGAACCGTTCAAAGAACGCCCATTCTTCGTCCGACATAAGATTTCGTGCCAAGCTGGTCTCCATCGTAGACACCAGCTTGAATCATGCCTGTAGCACGATGTGAATCCCTTTTGTCAACACGGCCTAGGGAGATCGCGCGCCGGTCATTTTTGGTCGCTCCCTCACCCCAAGCTCCATATATTAAATCGAAGTTTGCAGGGTGATCTTCAATCGATTTACCAACGGTCCAATGAACGAAGTAACTTGCGACGGTGCCTCCACCTTCTTCACGAACATAGCCCCAAACAGTTCGAGTTTGATTGCCACAGCAGTCACAAACACCGCCACTTTCTTCTGTTGGTTCGACTTCAAACATGATCTCAGCCTTCTTGTCATTCATATGAACTGAACAGAATTCAGACGATTGGTCTAGCATTGGCAACGGCCGCTTTGTCCGCTTAGCGGACATTCGAGGCTGCTCTTTGAGTTTGTCTGGTCACTTGCGCCAATTCGCGCCCAAAGCGACTAAAGACCATCCCCGCACCCAGACATGCAAAGGGGCGGCCGGGTGGGCCGCCCCTTCGGTCTGTGGCGGAGTGGTCAGACCAGACCTTCGGCCTGCACCCAGTCCCAGCCGCGGTCGAGGGCGCGGCCGAGGCGGGCGAGGATCTTGTCGATGTCCTCGGAGGTCACGATCAGCGGCGGGCAGAGCGCCACGGTCTCGTAGACGTTGCGGCAGATCAGCCCCTCTTCGGCGGCGAATTTCGCCACCTGCGCCGACACCTTGCCTGCGGGGGTAAAGCTGGTGCGGGTGGCGCGGTCCTTGGCCAGTTCCAGCCCGGCGATGAGGCCGACGCCGCGCACTTCGCCCACCAGCGGGTGATCGGCGAATTTGCGCAGGCCTTCCTGAAACTGCGGGGCAAGCCGGGCGGCATTGCCCATCAGATCCTTTTCCTCGATGATCTTGAGGTTTTCGAGCCCCACGGCGCAGGCGACGGGATGGCCCGAGCCGGTGAAGCCATGGCCGAAGGTGCCAAGCTTGGCGGTGTGATCGGCGATGGCGTTATAGACCTTGTCGTTCACGAGGATCGCCGCCAGCGGCATGTAGGACGAGGTAAGCTGTTTCGAGGTCACCATGATGTCCGGCGTGAAGCCGTATTTCTGGCAGCCGAAGGGCGTGCCAAGACGGCCAAAGCCGTTGATGACCTCGTCCGAGACCAGCAGGATGTCGTATTTTTCGCAAAGCGCGGTGATGCCGGCCCAGTAGCCTTCGGGCGGGGTCATCACGCCGCCCGCGCCCATCACCGGCTCGCCGATGAAGGCCGCGATGGTTTCGGGGCCTTCTTCAAGGATCACGTCCTCGGCTTCTTTCAGCAGGCGCGCGGTGAACTCGGCCTCGGTTTCGCCGTCATGGGCCCATTTCCAGTGATGCGGGCAGGTCAGGTGACGCACCGGGATGGCGGGCAGGTCGAAATCGGTATGGTTGGCGGGCAGCCCGGTCAGCGAGCCCGAGGCGATGGTGATGCCGTGATAGCCCTTGGTCCGGGCGAGGAATTTCTTCTTCTCGGGCCGACCCAGCGCGTTGTTCAGGAACCACACCATCTTGACCACGGTGTCGTTCGCCTCGGATCCCGAATTGGTGAAGAACACGCGGTTCAGGCCCTCGGGCGACATCTCCACCAGCTTTTCCGCCAGACGGATCGACGGCTCATGCGCCTTGTGGGCGAAGCTGTGGTAATAGGGCAGGGCCATCATCTGCTTGGTGGCGGCATCGACGAGGCGCTGTTCGGAAAAGCCCACGGCCACGGACCAGAGCCCGGCCAGACCTTCGATATATTCCTTGCCCTCGGAATCGTAGACATGCACGCCGTCGCCGCGGGTGATGATCATCGGTCCCTGGCTCTCATGCGCGCGCATGTTGGTGTAGGGATGCATGCTGTGGGCGATGTCCGAGGCATGCAGCGAGTTGGGAATCTTGTTCATCACGTCACTCCGAATGGGTTGGCCGCGGGATCACGCCGCGCCTGTGTCCTTGCCGAGAAAGCCCCCGAGAAAGGAGGCCAGCGAGGTGGAAAGGTCCGGCGACAGATAGCCGCCCTCCTGCACGATCACGGTGGGATACCCCGCCGCGGCGATCCGGCGCCCCGCTTCGGCAAAACCATCGAAGGAGACCTTCATGCCGTCAAGGGGGTCGTTTTCATGGGCGTCGAGCCCGAGGCTGAGCACAAGCGCCCCCGGAGCATAGTCGGAGATGCGTTCCAGCGCCCTGTCGAGCGCCTGAAGCCAGCCCGCATCGCGGGTGCTGCGCGGCAGCGGCAGGTTCAGATTGTATCCCGTCCCGGCACCTGTGCCCGTTTCATGGGCATAGCCGGTGAAGAACGGGTAATAGTCATGGGTTTCCGCATGCATGGACACGGTCAGCACGTCGGCGCGGTCATAGAAGATGTCCTGCGTGCCGTTGCCGTGATGCACGTCGATGTCCAGAATGGCGATGCGGTCGTGATGCTGGCGCAGTTCGGCGGCGGCGATGGCCGAGACATTGAGCAGGCAGTGCCCGCCCGCCGCGTCGGCGGTGGTGTGATGGCCCGGTGGACGGCAGAGCGCATAGGCGGCGGGTGCGCCCTCCGCCACGGCGCGGGCGGCGGCGACGGCACAGTCGGCGGCGCGGCGGGTGGCGGTCCAGCTTTCGGGGCCGATGGGGGCCGATGTGTCGGACATGTGCCAGCCCGCGCGCGCGGTCACCGCCTCGGGATAGCTGGCATAGGGGACGCGCGGAAAGGCGTTCGGCACCACTTCGGGCCCGGCATTGGGCAGCTTCTGCCACGCCTGCCAGCCGGTTTCCAGAAAGTCGAGAAAGCGGGCGGTGTGCACGGCTTCAAGCGCGGCACGCGGCGCCTCGGGCGGGGTTTCGGTGGTCAGGCCCAGACGGCCCAGCCCCTCCTGCAGCAGCGTGGCGCGTTCAGCCCGTTCGGCATTGGTCACGACGCGGCCATGGGTCAGGCGGAACTGCGGGTCATGCGCGCGGGTTTCGGGCGCGTAGAAGCATCGCATAGGGGAAAGACCTCCGGCAAGAAATGTCCCAAAGGCATAGCCCGCCCGTGGGGCCTTGTCGACCTTGGGCGGTCTGCCGCCACAGCTGAGGGCGCAGGGACACAGTCCGGCGCCGCATCTGCGGGCACCCTTTCCTTGACTTGGACCGGGCCCTAGATAGGCGGCATGAACCATGCTGTTCCCAGCTCCCTTGCCGCGCCGTCAGAGGCCGCAAGCCCGCAGGCGATGCCCGCCCCCGCCTTCACGGCGGAGGAGGTCGCGCGCCTGATCGCCTGTCCGTCCTGCGACGCGCTGCACGAGGAGCAGGTTCTGAACAATGGCGAGGTGGCGCGCTGCGTCCGCTGTCATGGCCTGCTGGAGGCACCGCGCCGTTCGGCCATGACGCGGATCATCATGCTGGCGCTGGCGGCGCTGATCCTGATGGTGGCGGCGATCTTCTTTCCGTTTCTGGAGCTGAGTGCGGCGGGGCTGATGCAGCGCAGCTCGCTGCTGGATACGGTGCTGGCCTTTTCCAGCGGCATGACCGCGCCGCTGACGCTGGCCATGGCGGCGCTGATCGTGGTGCTGCCGGTGCTGCGTTTCGTGCTGCTGGTCTATGTGCTGGGCCCCATGGCCATCGGCTGGGCGCCCGCGCGCTATGCCCGCCCGGCTTTCCGCGTGGCCGAGGCGCTGCGGCCATGGGCCATGGCCGAGGTGTTCATCGTCGGCGTGGCGGTGGCGCTGGTCAAGGTGGCGGGGCTTGCGCATCTGTCGATCGGGCCCGCGTTCTGGGCCTTTGTGGCGCTGGTGCTGGTGACCGTCCTCAAGGACAATTTCATGTGCAGGGTGAGTGTATGGAAAACGCTGGAAGCGCGCCGCCGGTCCTGACGGCGCGCCGCGCCGGGGTTCTGGGCTGCGCGCAATGCGGCAAGGTGCATCTGCCCGGACCGGAGCGCTGCGCGCGCTGCGGATCGGTGCTGGAAAGCCGGGACCATACCTCGCTGCAGCGGGTCTGGGGCTGGATGTTCGCGGGGCTCGTCGTCTATGTGCCCGCCAATGTCTATCCGATGCTGCGCACCTCGATGCTGGGCAAGACCACCGACAGCACCATTCTGGGCGGCGTGGTGGATCTGATCCATCACGGCAGCATCGGCATCGCGATCATCGTCTTTGTCGCCTCCATCGTCATTCCCGTCGCGAAATTCATCGCCATCGCCTATCTGGCGCTCAGCGTCACGCATCGCGTGCGTCTGTCGCCCGGCAAACGCCAGCATCTTTATGAAGTGGTGGAATTTATCGGCCGCTGGTCGATGATCGACGTGTTTGTCGTGGCGATCCTGTCATCTCTGGTGCGGCTGGATTTTGCCGCCACCATCAATCCCGGCATCGCGGCGGTCAGCTTCGCCCTGTCGGTGGCCTTTACCATGCTGTCGGCCCTGAGCTTTGACTCGCGGCTGATCTGGGACGCGAGTGAGGAAGAAGACGCATGACTGATCCAAGACCGGCCACGCCGGAGGTAAGCGGCCCGCGCCGGTCGATCTGGCGCAACCTGTCGCTGGTCTGGCTGGTGCCGCTGGCCGCGCTGCTGGTGACGCTGGGCATCGCCTGGCAGACCTGGGCCGAGCGTGGCACCCGGATCGAGATCACCTTTGAAAATGCCGCAGGCGTCACCCCCGAGGAAACCACCATCCGGTTCCGGGACGTGATCGTCGGCATGGTCGAGGACGTGACCTTTGCCGAGGATCTGGCCACGGTGGTGATCGGGGCGCGGGTGGATGCCAATGTGGCGGAATCCCTGCCCGAGAATGCGCAGTTCTGGGTCGTGCGCCCCGAAGTGTCGACCTCCGGCATCACCGGCCTGTCGACCGTGCTGTCCGGCGTCTATATCGAGGCGGCGTTCCGCCCCGAACAGGGCGGCAGCGCGCAGAATTTCCGCGGGCTGGACGAAACCCCGCTGGTGCGGCCCGGCATGGACGGCACCCGCATCACCATCCGCGCCGACGAGGGCACGCAGTTCAGCGCCGGGGCGCCGATCTTCCTGCAGGGCATCGAGGTGGGGCAGATCGAAACGCCGCGCCTGCTGGAGCGGGGCAATGGCGTGATCGTCGACGCCTTCATTCAGGCGCCCTATGACCGGCGCATCACCACCGCCACGCGGTTCTGGAACATCTCCGGGTTCTCGGTCAATTTTGGCCCCGGCGGGTTGGATCTGTCGGTCAACTCCATCGCCTCGCTGATCCGGGGCGGGCTTGCCTTCGACACGGTGGTGTCGGGCGGCCAGCCGGTGCAGCAGGGCTATGCCTTTGATCTTTACGAGAACGAAGAAGCCGCCCGCGACAGCCTGTTTTCGGAAACCATCGCCAATGCGGTGGAGCTGACCACCGAATTCGACGAAAGCGTGCGCGGGCTGGAGGTGGGATCCTCCGTCACCTTTCAGGGCCTGCGCGTGGGCCGCGTGACCGATCTGGGCGCCTTCATCGAAGACACCGCCGACGGGCAGGAGGTGCGGCTGCGCGCCACCCTGTCCATCGATCCCCGCGCGCTGGGGCTTGACGAGGAATCGCCGCAGGCCGACACCATCGCCTTCCTCTCCGAAGCGGTGCAGGATGGCCTGCGCGCACGGCTTGCGGCGCAGAGCCTCTTCAACCAGTCGCTGGTGGTGGAACTGGTGGAAATCCCCGATGCCGAACCCGCAACCTTCGGCATCTTCGCGCAGGACGCGCCGCTGCTGCCCTCGGTGCCGTCGGATCTGCCCGACGTGACCGCCACCGCCGAAGGGCTGTTCCAGCGCATCAACGACCTGCCGGTCGAGGAACTGCTGGATCAGGCCATCGACACCCTTGCGGCGGTCGAAAACCTTGCCGACAGCGACGGGCTGCGCACCGCGCCCGATGCGCTGGTGGGGCTGGTCAATGACGCGCGCGGCCTGATCGGCGGCGAGGCGGCGCAGGCCCTGCCAGAAGAGCTGCGCGCCACCGTTGCCGAACTGCGCGGCGTGGTCGAAGACCTGCGCGCCGCCGATGCGGTGGGCCAGCTGGTCGCGGCGCTGGAGGCGGCAGAGGAAGCCGCCGATGACGTGGCGGGGGTGACCACCGAATTCGAGGGCGTGACCGAAGGCGTGCCCGCCCTGATCGAAGAACTGCGCGCGCTGACCCAGAAGGCCAACACGCTGGATCTCGAAGGCTTCGTGGCCTCGGCAGGCAGCTTCCTTGACGGCGCCAACCGTCTGGTCGACCAGCCCAGCACCCGGGCGCTGCCCGCCGATGTCTCTGCCCTGCTGGACGAGGCGCGGCAGGCGCTGGAGGAGCTGCGCGCAGGCGGCGTGGTGGAAAATGCCAATGCCACGCTGGCCTCGGCCCGCGATGCCGCTGCCGCGGTCGAAGAGGCGGCGGTGACCCTGCCGCAGCTGTCGGCCCGGATCGAACAGCTGCTCGGGGAAACCGAAACGGTCATCACCGGCTACAGCGCCAATTCCAGCTTCAACCGGGAAACCGTGGCCGCCCTGCGCGAGGTGCGCAGCGCCGCCGAGGCGCTGACCCGCCTTGCCCGCCAGATCGAACGCAACCCCAACTCGCTTCTGTTCGGACGCTGAGAGGAGACCCCCATGTTCCCCAAGACCCTGACCTTCATGGTGCCGCTGCTGCTGGCTGCGGCCTGCGCCAGCCCCGAACAGCGCTTCCGCATCGAGCCCGCGCCGGTGGAGCAGACCCGCCGCATCGCGGTCGGCACGCTGGAGGTGCGCGACGTGTCGCTGCCGACCTATGCCGAGGCTTCGGAAATCCTCATCGAAGGCGCCGATGGCGCGCTGACCCCCGCCGAAAACGCGCTCTGGGCCGATGATCCGCGCCGCGCCGTGTCGCTGGCGCTGGCCGACCGGCTGGGCCGGATCACCGGGGCCACCGTCGCCTCCGAACCATGGCCGCTGGAAGAACCCGCACAGGCGGCGGTGCATGTGCGCGTGTCGGAAATGGTGGCGCGCGCGAACGGCACCTTCGAACTGGGCGGGCAATATGCGCTCTCCTCCTTCGACCGGGTGATCCGCGAACGGGTGCAGCGCTTCGCGATCACGGTGCCGCTGCGCGCGGCCTCCCCCGCAGGCATCGCGGCGGCCACCGGCACCGCCGTCTCGCAGCTTGCCGACACGATCGCTGCGGATCTCGCGCGCTAGGGCAGGGGGCACAGCCGCCGCGACCCGGGGCCCTCCGGCCCGCGGCAGGCTTCTTCTGACCGCAAATATCCCGGGGGAGTCCCCCGCAGGGGGACGGGGGCAGCGCCCCCGGCTCCCCCTCCTCCCGATGCCACGTGCGGGCAGGGGCCGCGCAGCCCCCGCTTTCCGCTTGGGGCCGATGCGCCCCTCACCCTGCCGTTGCACTTGGCCGCCGCTTGGGCTTTATGTCCCGCCATGGTCTTCTCTCTCCCGCCGCCGCGCCTGATCGCCACCACCGCAGCCCTGCTGGCTGCGGGCGGGGTCGGCGGCTGGCTCGCGCAGCTGGCGCATCTGCCGATGCCCTACATGCTGGGCAGCCTCTTCACCTCCGGGCTGGCGGTGCTGCTGTTCCAGAACTCGGCGCTGGCGGGCTATGCCTATCCGCTGCGGTTCCGCACCTTCTTCATCGGGCTGATCGGGGTGATGATCGGCACGCAGGTCACGCCCGAGATTCTGGCGCTGGCGCCCGATCTGCCGCTGACCTTGGGCGCGCTGGTGGGCTTCGTGCTGCTGGCCCATGCGGGCAATTTCCTGATCTTCCGCCATCTCGGCGGCTATGGCCGCGCCACCGCCTTTTACGCGGGCACGCCCGGCGGGCTGATGGAAAGCCTCGTGCTGGGGGAAAAGGCCGGGGCCGACCTGCGCCTGCTGACCGCGCAGCAGTTCCTGCGCATCATCCTCGTCATCACCTTCCTGCCCGCCGCGCTGTCGCTCTGGGTCGGGCATCCGGTGGGCAGCGCCGCCGGGCCTTCGGTCATCGACACAGCGCCCGTGCCGCTTGCGGCGCTCTGGCCGATCGCGGCGGTGGCGGTGGCAGGGCTGGTCATCGCCCATTACATCCGCCTGCCTGCCGGACAGATCACCGGCCCGCTGCTGCTGTCGGCGGGGCTGACGCTGGGCGGCGGGGTGGATCTGCATCTGCCCTACTGGCTGATCGCCACGGCGCAGGTGGTGGTGGGCGCCTCGCTGGGCATCCGCTTCAACGGCATGACCCCGGCGATGCTGCGCCGCTCGCTGGCGCTCAGCGCCGTCTCGGTGCTGTTCATGCTGGCGCTTGGCGGCGCCTTCGCGCTGGGGCTCACCGCGCTGACCGGCATCCCCTTCCTGCATCTGATGATCGCCTATGCCCCCGGCGGCGTCACCGAAATGTCGATCATCGCGCTCAGCCTCGCCGCCAATCCGGCGCTGGTCAGCCTGCACCATGTGGTGCGCATCCTGCTGACCGTGGGCTTCATGGTGCTGGCCGAACGGCGCCTGCCGCTGGCCGAGGAACCGGCGGAGTAACTCAGCCCTGCTCCTCGGCGCGCGCGGCCAGATCCAGCCACTCCTCTTCCGCCGCCGCCAGCTTCTGCTGGCGCTCAGTCAGGGCCTCGGTGGCCTTGCGGAACTTCACCGGCTCGCGGGTGAAAAGCTGCGGATCGGACATCAGCTCTTCAAGCTTGCCGATCTCGGCGCCCAGCCGGTCGATCAGCCGGGGCAGCTCCTCCAGCCGGTGCTTGTCCTTGAAGCTCAGCCCCTTGGCGGCGGCTTTCGGCTTGGCCGCCGGGGCAGAGCCCCGCGCCTGCCGCGATCCGGACTTGCCCTTGGGCGCGTCCTCCTCCGCCATGCCCTCGGCCTTCTGGGCCTGATAGTCGCTCCAGCCCCCGGCATAGACCACGGCGCGGCCCTCGCCCTCCATGGCCACGGTGGTGGAGGCGACGCGGTCCAGAAAATCCCGGTCGTGGCTGATCAGCAGCACGGTGCCGTCATACTCGCCCAGCAGATCCTGCAGCAGATCCAGCGTTTCCACATCCAGATCGTTGGTCGGTTCGTCCAGGACCAGCAGGTTGCTTTCCCGCGCCATGATCCGCGCCAGCAGCAGCCGCGCCTTCTCGCCCCCCGACAGCGCCTTGACCGGAGCCCGCGCCTGCCGCTCGTCGAACAGGAATTCCTTCAGATAGCCCACCACATGCTTGGGCACGCCGCGCACCAGCACCTGATCGGCCTTGCCCGACACCCGCATGTCCGGATCCCCGGTCAGGCTTTCCCACAGCGTCGTCTCGGGGTCGAGCTTGGCGCGGGTCTGGTCGAAAAGGGCAGGGACCAGATTGGTGCCCAGCCGGACATGGCCCGCATCGGGGGCCTCCTCGCCCATCAGTATGCGGATCAGCGTGGTCTTGCCCACGCCGTTCGGCCCGACAAAGGCGATGCGGTCGCCGCGCATCACCGTCAGCGAAAAGTCGGTGACGATGGGCTTCTCGCCAAAGACCTTGGTCAGCCCTGTGGCCTCGATCACCTTCTTGCCCGAAGACGGCCCCGCCGCCAGATCCATCGCCGCCACGCCCTGACGGCGGATCTGGCCCGCGCGTTCGGCGCGCAGATCCTTCAGCGCGCGCAGACGTCCCTGATTGCGGGTGCGCCGGGCCGAAATCCCTTCCACGGCCCAGCGGGCCTCGGCCTTGATCTTGCGGTCAAGCTTGTGACGCGCGTCATCTTCGTCGGCCCAGAGCTTGTCGCGCCACGCCTCGAACCCGGCAAAGCCCTCTTCCTGCCGCCGCACCGCGCCCCGGTCGATCCACAGCGTGGCCCGCGTCAGCACCTCCAGAAAGCGCCGGTCATGCGAGATCAGCACAAAGGCCTTGCGGGTGCTGCGCAGCTCCTGCTCCAGCCAGCCGATGGCGGTGATGTCAAGATGGTTGGTGGGCTCGTCCAGCAGCAGCACGTCCGGATCCTGCGCCATGAGCCGGGCCAGCGCCGCGCGCCGCCGTTCCCCGCCCGAGGCGGTGGCCACGGGCCGGTCGGGGTCAAAGCCCAGTCCTTCGCCCGCGCGCTCCACCAGATACATCTCCGCGGGGCCAAGCCCGGCTGCGGCGAACTCGCCCAGCGTCTCGAAGCCCGCAAGATCGGGATCCTGCTCCATATAGCCCACGCTGATCCCCGGCGGCACGACGCGGCTGCCGGTATCGGCCTCCACAAGGCCTGCCATGACCTTCATGAGCGTGGATTTGCCCGACCCGTTGCGCCCGACCAGCGCCACACGGTCGCCGGGCTGGACGTTGAGGGAAAGGCCTGAAAAGACCGGCTCGCCCCCGAAGGTCAGCGAGATGTCGGAAAGCTGAAGAAGCGGTGCCTGTGCCATGGCCCTGCGCTAGGGCCGCGCCGCGAAAAGGTCAAGCCTCTGCAGGCAGCCCCCGCGCCTGCGCTTCCAGCGGCCCCAAATATCTCGGGGGAGTCCGCCTGTGGCGGACGGGGGCAGAGCCCCCATCTTCCTTTCTGTCCGCCCGTGGCGGACGGGAAGCAGAGTCCCCTTCTTCCCGCCCCCTCAGTTCTGGTCGGCCAGAATCCGGCCATGGCGGCGGGTTTCCTCCAGCACCTGTCCGAAGGTGGTGATGCCGCGCGCCTCCAGCATGGGCAGCATGCGCACCAGCACTTCCGCCGTGGCGCGGGCATCGCCAAGGGCGGTGTGGCGCAGCGCGGGCGGGAGAGTGACCCCCAGCCGGTCGCAGAGCGCGTCGAGCGTATGCGGCTGGCCCGCGCCGAACAGCACCGCCGACAGCAGCACTGTGTCGAGGATCGGATTGTCCCAGACCACCCCCATGCGCGCCTGATGGCGGCGCAGGAAGGCCATGTCGAAGGGCGCATTATGGGCGACGATGACCGCGCCCCGGGCAAAGCCGTGAAACCGGCGCCCGGCCTCGGCGATGTCGGGCCTGCCGCGCACCATGGCATCGGTGACGCGGTGCACGCGGGTTGCGGCGGGCGGAATGGGCATCCCCGGATCGACCAGCAGATCCAGCACCTCGCCGGGGACGATGCGGCCATTGACCACGCGCACGGCGGCGATCTGCACCACCTCGTCCTTGTGGGGCAGAAGCCCGGTGGTTTCGGTGTCAAAGACCACATGCACCAGCCGCGACAGCGGGGTGTCCTCCAGCGCGGCGGGGGCGGGGGCGGTCAGCAGGTCGAAATCATAGACCAAGGGGCGTTCGGCTTCGGGCGCGATCTGCGCCTCTGCCCCGTCGACGGTCAAGAGGTAGCCGCCGCCATCCAGAGGCCGCATCCGCGCGGCATAGCTCTGCCGTCCGTCGACCGAGGCCAGCACCAGCGCCACCTCGCGCCCGCTGCGATGCATGCGGCGGACCGCCTGCGCCACCGCTTCGGGGTCAAAATAATCCGACAGCGGCGCGTTGAGCCGGGGCACATGGATCTGCGCCAGCACCTCGGCGGCCTGCCCGTCATACAGCACGATCTGCCCGCCGGGGCCGACCATCATCATGGCCACCGGAATCTCGGTCAGCAGCGCGGTCAGCCGCGCCGTTTCGGCGGCGAGCCGTTCGGTTTCCACAGCGACCCGCTGCGCCGTGGCAAGGGTGCTGGCGCCAAGCTGCGCGCTGACCGCCTCGGCGGCGGGGGCAAGATCGCCCAGATAGCGCGCGGCATGGGTGTCCACCCGGCGGTCGACCCCGGCATGGGCGCGGGCGCGCATTTCCGCCGCGATCCGTTCGATGGGGCGGGCGACGTTTTCGTCGAAAAGCAGCCAGATCCCGGCACAGAGCGCCAGCAGCCCCAGCACCGCCACGATGCCCGCAAAGGCAAAGCCGTTTTCCGGCGTGCTTGCCTGCGCCCGCGCCAGCCCCAGCCACAGCGCGGCCCCGATCAGCGCGCTGCCGCCAAGGGCGAGGGCCGCGAAGAACAGGAACACCCGCAGGCGCAGCGACAGCCGGGTCATGCGCCAGCCTCCTCGCAGACCGTCCGCAGGACCGGATCCTGCGCCCCCACCTCGCGCCAGACCGGCGCGCCGCCATCGCCGCCCATGGGATCGGCGCGGCGCCCGCCGGGGCAGTCCACCATCATCTGCACCACGCGCACCGGCTGCCAGCGCGCGAAGAAGTAAAGATCGGCCAGATACAGCCCCTCGGTCTGCTCGTTGGCGCGCAGGTTGCCGCCATCCACCGCGATGAACCGGTCCACCATGGGCACCACATGCGTCCATGGTCGCCAGAGCGCGCGGGACTGGTGCACCTCGGCCACGGCGAAGCGGTCCGGCAGCGTGTCGCGGCTGCGCGGAAACCACGAATATTCCGCAGAGACCGAGGTGGCGATCATCGCGGCCCCGGCGCCCACCGGGATCAGCCAGCGCGGCAGCCGACCCCCGCTCAGCCTGCTGACCAGCAAAAGCAGCCCCGCGCCGCCCGCGCCCGCCACCAGCACCGCGATCAGTTCAAAAAACATGCCATCCCCCCTTTGGTCCTTCCTTGGCCGGGCCGGTCAGCCCAGCATGCCGCGTCCGTGCCCCAGCGCCGATTGCAGCGACTTTATGACCACGAAAGCGTCGCGCAGATGACT
This sequence comes from Salipiger marinus, assembly GCF_900100085.1. GTDB lineage: Bacteria > Pseudomonadota > Alphaproteobacteria > Rhodobacterales > Rhodobacteraceae > Salipiger > Salipiger marinus. The sequence continues at coordinate 5,217 of NZ_FNEJ01000041.1, read as the reverse complement.
GCGTTCAAAATCCGACAGGTCGGCGGGTGCAAGGTAATTGTCGGGTTTCGCCCCCTGCCGGACCCGCCCTGCCTGATGATCGAGCCGCGTTTCCGCAATCAGGTCATAGGCATCCAGCAGATCCTGCCCGCCGCTGACCGACAGCACGCCTGCTGCGCGCGCCGCTTCCAGCCGGGCGCGGGTGTTGACCTCGGGCAATTGCGCCTGCAGCGCATAGACCCGGGCCAGATCCACCACCGGCACCACGCCGTTATGTTTCAGATCGACGGTGTTCTTGTGTTCGCCCGACCGGATCGTGGCAAGCCCGCGCAGCAGCCCCAAGGGCGGCGTGTGCTTCAGCGAATTGGCGATCATATGCGCCACGAAGATCGAGTTTTTCGAGGCCGCCGCCAGCGTTTCCTGCTGCAGGGTCTCAAACAGCGCGGTGGTGCCGCCGATGGGCCGCAGGTCGAACATGACCGAGGCAAGCATCTGCGCCTCGGGCGAGGGCCGGGTGATCCAGCCGCTGAAATACTGCCGCCAGACCGCGGCGCGCTGCCGCCAGCGCGGGTTGGTGGCCATCATCTCGCCGGGGCAGTAGACATAGCCCGCCTGATCCAGCCCGGCGCAGACGAAGGTCGCCAGCGCCTCGAAATAGCGCAGGTCGTCGTCGGTGGCGCGGTCGTCGAGGATCAGGCAGTTGTCCTGATCGGAAATGCCGGTCTGTTCCTGCCGCCCCTGACTGCCGCAGGCGAGCCACAGATAGGGCACGGGGGCAGGGCCCAGCTGCTCCTCGGCCAGTGCCAGCAGGCGGCGGGTGGCGGTGTCGGCCAGATCGGTGATCTGCCGCGTCACCACCTCGTGCCGGGTGCCGCTGCCCACCATCTGCGCCAGAAGCTGCGGGATGCGCGCGGTGATCTCGGCCATGCGGGCGGGCGTCTTGGCGCGGGCAAGGGCCGAGACCAGTTCGGCCGAACTGATCGCCTGAAATCGGGTCAGGTCGGTCTGGCTGACGATGCCCACCAGCCTGCCGCCCTCGGTCACCGGCACATGGCTGATGCGGCGTTCCAGCATCATGTGCAGCACATCCGCCCCGATGGCCGAGGGTGGCAGCGTCACCGGATCGGGGGTCATGATGCGCGACACCGGCGTGGTATAGGGCTGCGCTGCCGCCACCACCTTGCCCGAGATGTCGCGGATGGTCAGGATCCCCACCAGACGGTCCTGATCGGTCACGCAGAGCGAGGAGATGCGCGCGGCCCGCATCCGCGCCGCCGCCTCCTGCGCGGTGGTGTCGGGGGGCACGGTCAGGGGCGCGCGCGCCATCAGGTCCTCGACCCTCGTCGCGGCGAGATCGGGCCTGCGCGCCCGCGCCGCGCGCGAGCGGTCAAAGAAACGCCGCGCTGCGGCATGGTCGCGGATCAGGTCGCGGAAGGCATAGGCGGGCAGCAGCAGCAGGCTGCTGGCTTCGGTGGCGCGCGCCGAGGTGGCGGCGATGCCGTCGCGCAAGAGCCCGCGTTCGCCAAAGGAATTGCGCGGGCCAAGGATCGACACCGCCACGCCGTTTTCATCGCGGATTTCCACGGTGCCGCTCTGGATCAGATAAAGCCCTTCCAGCGGGGTGCCATGGGCATAAATCTCTGATCCGGCGGCGACATGCTGGGTCAGGATCTGCGGCACCAGCACGTCCAGCGCGTCGCTGTCCAGCGTGTCATAGGGGTGAACCGAGCCGAGGAAGCGGCGAAGCTCGTCGGGGGATTGCGGCATGAGACGCTCCGGTGTTGGGCCCTTGAACAAAAAGCCCGCCCCGGCATAGCGCGGGGCGGGGCAGAAGCCTAGGGGGATGTGGGCACGGGATGTGCCCGCATCCGGGGTCAGTGATCCTGAGCCGCACCCGCGCCGCGCGGGACGCGCACGCTTTCCACCAGTTCCGCGATCTCCGCCGGGATCGGACGGGTCATGGAGGAGACGAGGAAGGCCACGCCAAAGTTCACCAGCGCGCCCACGGCCCCGAAGGAGGTGGACTTGATGCCGATGAACAGCGGATCGGCGTCGGTGAAGCTGTTGGTGTCAGGAATGAACATCCAGCCCTTGTGCAGGAAGATGTAGACCAGCGTCACGACGAAGCCCGACAGCATGCCCGCCACGGCGCCCTTGCTGTTCACCTTGGTGAAGATGCCCATCATCAGCGCCGGGAAGATCGAGGCAGCGGCAAGCCCGAAGGCGAGTGCCACGGTCTGCGCGGCAAAGCCCGGAGGGTTGAGCCCCAGCCATGTCGCCACCACGATGGACACCGCCATGGCGATCCGGGCCCAGAGCAGTTCGCCCTTTTCCGAGATCTGCGGTGCCAGCTGGCCCTTGATCAGGTCATGGCTGACCGCCGAGGAGATGGCGAGCAGCAGGCCTGCCGCGGTGGACAGCGCCGCCGCGAGACCGCCCGCCGCCACCAGACCGATGACCCAGCCCGGCAGGTTGGCGATTTCGGGGTTGGCGAGCACGAGGATGTCGTTGTTGAAGTTGGTCAGTTCGTTGCCCGACCAGCCTTCGGCGGTGGCCCGCTCCTGCATGGCCGCGCTCTTGTCGTTGTAATACTGGATGCGGCCGTCGCCGTTCTTGTCTTCCCAGCCCAGAAGGCCGGTCTGCTGCCACGTCGCCATCCAGTCATAGGCCGGATCGCTTTCGATCTGCTCCAGCGTCACCGCCTGACCGGCGGCCCCTTCGGGCCAGAACTGCTGCGTGATGTTGAGCCGGGCCATGGCGCCCACGGCGGGGGCGGTCAGGTACAGCAGCGCGATGAAGACCAGCGCCCAGCCTGCCGACCAGCGTGCGTCCGACACCTTGGGCACGGTGAAGAAGCGCATGATGACATGCGGCAGACCGGCGGTGCCGATCATCAGCGACAGGGTGAACAGCACCATGTTCAGCGTGTCGCCGTTATGGGCGGTGTATTCGCTGAAGCCCAGATCGCGCACGATCTGGTCGAGCTTGGCCAGCAGCGGCTCGCCCGAGGCGGTATCGGTGCCGAAAAGACCAAGCGGCGGCAGCGGGTTGCCGGTCAGCTGCAGCGAGATGAAGATCGCCGGGATGGTATAGGCGAAGATCAGCACGATATACTGCGCCACCTGCGTATAGGTCACGCCCTTCATGCCGCCGAACACCGCATAGGCGAACACGATCACCGCGCCGATCAGCAGGCCGGTGGTGCTGTCCACCTCGAGGAAGCGGCCAAAGGCCACGCCCACGCCGGTCATCTGCCCGATCACATAGGTGATGGAGGCGATGATCAGGCACAGCACCGCCACCATGCGCGCGGTGGGGCTGTAGAAGCGGTCGCCGATGAATTCCGACACGGTGAACTTGCCGAACTTGCGCAGATAGGGCGCCAGCAGCAGCGCCAGCAGCACGTAGCCGCCGGTCCAGCCCATCAGATAGGCCGAATTGTCATAACCCACGAAGGCGATGAGGCCCGCCATGGACAGGAACGAGGCCGCCGACATCCAGTCCGCCGCGGTGGCCATGCCGTTGGTGACGGGGTGCACGCCGCGCCCGGCGGCGTAGAATTCGCTGGTGGTGCCCGCCCGGGCCCAGATCGCGATGCCGATATAGATGGCAAAGCTGGTGCCCACGAAGAGCAGGTTGATGGTAAACTGATCCATGGCGCTTTACTCCTCGTCCACGCCGTATTCTTTATCCAGCTTGTTCATCTTCCACGCGTAGAAGAAGATCAGCGCCAGAAAGACCAGGATGCTGCCCTGCTGGGCGAACCAGAAGCCCAGATCGGTGCCGCCCACCGCGATGCCCGACAGGGCCGGGCGCAGTATGATCCCGAAGCCGAAAGAGCATAGCGCCCAGATCACCAGACTGATCAGAATGATCCGGATATTGGCCTTCCAGTAGGCCTCTCCCGATTTATCCGCGGCCTGCGCGGATGGTGTCGTGTAACCCGCCATGGCGGTCCCTCCTCTCCTGTTAATTCTCTCCTCCCGACCCGGGACGGGTCAGGCGACGGCCCGGGCGACGATGGCGCCCAGCCCGGCCGCGATGTCCTCGATGGCGCCCATGGCATCGACCCGGCTCAGCGTGCCTTTCCGGTCGTAATAGCCGATCAGGGGCGCCGTCTGGGCGTGATAGGCCGCAAGGCGGCTGGCCACGGTTTCGGCGGTGTCATCGGCGCGCCGCTTCATTTCGGTGCCGCCGCAGATGTCGCAGAGGCCGGGCTGCTTCGGCTGCTTGAACTGGTCATGCCAGCCCTCGCCGCAGGTCGCGCAGGTGTAGCGGCCGGAAATGCGCGCAACCATGGCGGCATCATCCACCTCAAGGCTGATGGCCGCGTCGATCTGCTGGCCGCTTTCGGCCAGAAGCGCGTCCAGCGCTTCGGCCTGCACGGTGGTGCGCGGGAAGCCGTCAAGGATGACCCCCTGCGCGCAGTCCGGCTCGGTCATGCGGTCGCGCAGGATGGCGATGACGATGTCGTCCGAGACGAGCCCGCCCGCCTCCATCACCGCGCGGGCCTGCTGTCCGGCAGGGGTGCCCCGGGCCACGGCAGCGCGCAGCAGATCGCCGGTCGACAGCTGCACAAGCCCGAAGCTCTGCTCCAGAATCCGCGCCTGCGTGCCCTTGCCAGCCCCGGGGGGGCCGAGCAGGATCAGCACCGGTGCCTTGGTGAGGGTCTGTCCATCCATGCGGTCAGCCCTTGTTCTGGCGGTTTTCGATGAGGTCATCGACGACGGCGGGATCGGCGAGGGTGGAGATGTCGCCGAGCGCGCCGAAGTCGTTTTCGGCGATCTTGCGCAGGATGCGGCGCATGATCTTGCCGGAGCGGGTCTTGGGCAGGCCGGGCGCCCACTGGATCAGGTCCGGGGAGGCGATGGGGCCGATTTCGGTCCGGACCCAGGCGCGCAGCTCCTTCTTCAGATCCTCCGAAGGTGTTTCGCCGTTCATCAGCGTGACATAGCAGTAGATGCCCTGTCCCTTGACCGGGTGCGGATAGCCCACCACCGCCGCCTCGGCGACCTTGGCATGGGCGACCAGCGCCGATTCGACCTCTGCCGTGCCCATGCGGTGGCCCGACACGTTCAGCACGTCATCGACGCGCCCGGTGATCCAGTAATCGCCGTCAGCATCGGCGCGGCAGCCATCCCCGGTGAAATAGGTGCCCTTGTATTGCTGGAAATAGGTCGCCTCGAACCGCTCGTGATCGCCCCAGACCGTGCGCATCTGCCCGGGCCAGCTGTCCTT